>CAIWCD010000039.1 GCA_903911145.1 uncultured delta proteobacterium
CGCAGCGGATGCCGCGATGGCACCCGCGAATCCGTCGACACCGTGCTCAACATCGTCGCCTGTTGCTCGACCGGTCCGCGCATGCAGCAACTCGATCACAGCCGAAGATCCCCGTCGATCAGAAAATCAACACCCTGCTAGTGCGCCGCGCGGCACGGGCGTCGTTGGCCGTGCTCGGACATGCATCCGCGGCTGACGTAGCTGCGCGCTCCGCTCCGCGTTGGGTGCGGCCGCTCCTGAACTGCGCGCGGCCAAAGACGCCCGCTGCCGCGCGGCGCCGTCACGATTGAAGCGAGATGATGCGAGAGACCGGTCAATGGCTCTTGCGCGCGTTCGGTGCGGTCGGGCTGTGCATTCCCGGGTATTCGGGGACGAGCGGATCGCGGCCGGGCGCGCTGTGCGTGCCTGAGCGGGATTCAATGATGAGCGGGTAGCCGGTCGGGGTGCGGAGGATCTGCAGTGCGCCCGCCTCGTCGAGCGTGAGCGCGGTGATGAATGCGCGGCTGCCATCGGCGGAGATCGCGACGTAGAGATCTCCGGGGAGATCGCCAGCGCTGCGGCGCGGGATGCCTTGGGCGCGCTCGGCGTTTTCGATGAGGCGGGCGCGCAGAGGGAGTTCCTGTCCGCGATACACGAAGCCTGTCCGGCCGACGAGCGAGAGTGTATCGGTGAGCAGCTTGTCGTCGGGTGCATAGCGCGCGCGATCAGGATAGGCGCGGTCGAGCGCATCGGCGGCGCTGCGCATCGCGGTCACCAACGTCGGCACAGCAGAAGCTGGCGGAAGCGGCTCTCCGGCGATGGTGCGCGACGCGAACGCGCCGATCACGAGCAGAAGAAGCGGGATGCGATTGCGCGCGCGCAGTCGCTGCGCGGACGAGACCGCGAGGCCGAGGCGAAGCGTCTCGAAGGCGAGCAGGGCGGCCAGCAGCATGAACAGGCGGCCGAGAGGGACGTCCCAGGGGCGTGTCGGGGCAAAGAGACCGAGGCCGGCGAACGCCAGCAGAGCGGGCCGCGCAACCAGACCGAATCCGATCACTGCGAACGCGCCGAAGAGAACAGCCGAGAGAGCGCGCAACGCGGGGCGCGCAGGCTTTCGTGCAGGCGGCGTCGCTGCGGCGTTGCTCGTCTCTGCTGGGGCCGGCCGTGGTGTCACGGGCCCATTCTGCACGAGCCGAGCGGAGGGGGCGATGAGGTAGATTCACCGCGATGATCGCGCGCGCCTCCTCGGTTCTTGCTCTTGCTGCGCTGCTCGCGGCCCCGTCGCTCACGGTCGCCGCTCCTGTGGACCCGCCCGCCAGCGTGTTCCCCGACGGAGGGACGATTCACGCGAGCGGGATCTTCGTTCCGCAGGCGGTCAAGGATCGCCGCGAGAAGACGGTTGCGCAGCCGCCGCCGCAGAAGCTGATCAATTTCGCGTCCCCCGATGTGCTCGCCGCGCTCGGCGCATTTCGTCCCGAAATCGGCGCGTGGGCCGAATACGTCGTCTCGCAGAACAAGCGCCTGCTCAGTCGCGTCCTCGTCTCGGTTCTGCCGCCGCCGATGCCGGACGGTTCGTTCTGGCTCGAGATCGACAGCGCAGGTGAAGGCGAGGCGCCGACCGCGCTGCGCCTGCTCGTGCACGGGAATCCCGGCGAGCTCTCCGCGATCGACCGCGCAATTGTCTACGTCGCCGGCCAGACCGCCTTTGAGTTGCCGATGCAGGCGCTGGAGAAAGAGCACGCGCGACCGCGCCCAGAGCGGTCGGGCGCAGATCTCAAAGCGCAGCATCACGTCGCGATTCGGGTCAAGGCAGGCAACTACGACACCGATCGCATCCAACTCTCGAAGGGGAAGGAGACGAATCTCGTCTGGCGCTCGGACGCCGTGCCGCTTTTCGGGCTCGTCAAGAGCGAGGTGGGCGGCCGAGTGACGGAACTCTCCGCGTGCGGCCATACCGGCGCGCATACGCTGATGACAACGCCGATCCTCGATGAAGGGATCCCCGCGGCGATGCTGAATGGCCGCGCGCCCGGAAGCTCAACAGGCGGTGCGAAGGCCGACGAGCCCGGCGATGCTCAGGGGAATGGCAGCGAGAGCAGGTAATAGAAACTGTGGATATGAATGCTCAGCGCATTCAGCCAGGCCGGATGCGAGTTCATCAGCCAGCCGCCGACGCCGGTCGATACGACGCAGACCGTGAAGAGAAGGACAGCGCTCTCACTTGTCGCCTGACCGCTCTGGGCGCGGATTTGCGCGATCGCACCCACCAGGCGCCTGTGCAGAGCAGCGCGATTCGCGGGCATTGAAATCGCGGTCATTACGCGCCGCCTTCGACGCGATTGACGAATACCGCCGCGCCGGACTTGGTATCGAGCTGCTGGATCGCAACCGAAATGCTGACCTTCCCGTGCGTGAAGACCGTGAGCGCGCCGCCACCCGGCTGCTCCTGGAACCCGGCCGGGGTGAGCTCCTTGCGATAGAACGCGATGACCTCCGCGACGGATAACGAGCTCATATATTGACCGCTCTGGGCGCGGGCGCCCGCGTCTTCCGAAGCATAGCCGAGATATCCCCGATTCTCTTTCGGGACGGGGAAGGGTGCGTCCTCGGCCGCATTGAGCAGCTTGGGGAGATTGCGTGGATTGGTAATGCCCACCATCACCAGCGTCTGCCCGTCCGCCTGCGGGAGGGCATTAATGAACCGCTGCATTCCATCTTTCGGGCTGAAGACGGAGACGTGCCCGGCCGACGCGTTCGCATAGGCGATCGGCGTGAGGCCGCGCTTTTCGAAGGCGTCTCGATAGTATTGAATTACCTGCTGCGGCCCGTCGCCGGTGGTGAAGATCGAGAGCTGCATCGGCTGCCCATTGACCGCGAGCACATCGCCGAGCGGGATCTCTCCGTTGATATCTGCTGACGGATCGGCGCGCGGCCGCTTCCCATTGGGTGATAGCGGCGGCTCGGTCGACTTATGCGGATATCCCTGCGACTCATCTTGCGTCGCGCGCGGCATTCGCTGGCCGAATCCACCCGTCGCGCGCGCAGGGTGGAGTGCGCCGCCGAAGAAGGCCCCGAGCGCGAGCACGCCTGTCGCGCCGCCCAAACCAAGGAGCATGCGGCCTGCGCGGCGGAGAATGGTGAGTGCGCTCATATCGGGTCTCGAATCGAACTGGTTAATAAGTGCAGTTGCCGAGCAGGTGGTAACGCGAGTGGGGATCGGCAACCTGCGCAGTGGCTCCACCTGCGAAGTAGTGGCCACGGCAGGCATAGGCCGCGACATACTTGTTATTGGTGGTCTGGCTCGCGGGCGGAGGAGCGACCATCGCGCCGAAGGTGGTGCCCTTCGTCCCGCCGTCATTGGTCCAATACTTGGTGTTGATTCGATACGGGACGGTGTAGCGCGAGTTGTCCGAACCGGCGCCCATATCGGAATAGTCGTCCGCGGTGAAGACGCTGGTGGTGCTCGTGCCCTTGTCTCCGAGGCGATTGGACATCAATCCGCCGCCAGGAACGAACGCCGCGTCGGGCTGGCTGACGGGGAGAATCGTGATCGGGCCTCGCGAGAAGTTCACATTGCCCGTGTGCTCGCCGCTCGCGACATCGCCGAGCTTGTGATCCATTGGATCGGTCGAGAAGATATTCGGCAGGTTTCCTCCGAGCACCGCCTGCGTGAAGCCGGAGCTGAGGATCGCGTCCATGACATGGTTGATCGAGTTGATGAAGCCAACCTGTCCCATTCCGAAGAAGGCGATCTTGTTCACCTGATTTGAGACCATTGATTCGACGACCGGATAGGTATTGCTCGGCGAGATCGACGGGTCCATCAACGACGCTGGCG
This sequence comes from uncultured delta proteobacterium, assembly GCA_903911145.1. Classification (GTDB taxonomy): domain Bacteria; phylum Myxococcota; class Myxococcia; order Myxococcales; family 40CM-4-68-19; genus CAIWCD01. The sequence continues at coordinate 3,818 of CAIWCD010000039.1, forward strand.
TCTGGTGCGTCTTCGTATAGGCCGCGGGCTTGGGCCACGCCTTCCACGAGTCATAGACCAGCCGCATCGGGCGCTCGCTGGCGAACGGCGTCTCGAACATGAAGTTCGACAGGGTATTGGTCGCGGCGAGATCCTGGCCGCCGTTCGGGTGCCCGGCGAAATCTCCGCCATTCATGATGATCGATCCGGCGTGCGATGAATGCGTGAGCGATACCGTCGCCGAGGCTGAGCCGGAGGTATTGAACTGTTGGCGGTGCACGGCCCCGTTCACCGTTGAGACGAAGGCATTCAGGATGGTATTGGCCGCGTCGTCGATGAACCCCTGCCCGGTCGTGGGCAGGTGAATCTGCCCGTTCATATTCACGACTTCATAATTCGGATCGATCGTCGCCTTCCAGCTGATCTGCGACGACTGCGGATACATCAAGAGGCCGGTATTCGCGCTGTGCGTCTTCAATCCGCTCTTCATATCGGCGAAGCGGGTCTGCACGTCGGCGGAGATGTCTGTCGGCGACCGGAAGACGGTCATCTCCCAGAGCGCGAAGCGCGCAGCCTCCTGCGCCTTGATCTTCAACACCATCACGTCGGTCATCGCCGAGGACCAGTACATGATGAGGATTAAAATCGGGATGAGGATGGCCGCCTCGGTCATCGCCGAGCCCTCTTCGCCGCCGATCTGGGTCTTGCCGAGACGAGTCATGATTCGTCCGATCGCGGGTTAATGCAGGAGGAACTGCTTGAGGGCGGGGATCGTCTGGAGTCCGTCAGCGGCGCCGGCGTTCGACTCCATCACCGGCATTAACCGGGCAGCCCAGAGGGGATTAAAGAAGTTGGGCATCTCCTTCCAGTCGCCGGGGCGGTGATAGTAGGTCTGCGCAGCGCAGAGGGCATTAAACCCCTCGTGCAGCTCGTGCTGGCCGCTTAATCCCGGAACGGTCGGCCAATCGTTTCCGTTGTAGGAAAAATCAACCTCGCCAGCGTTGGTGCCGCCGCCGATGATGTTCTTGAACTGGCCGCCGAACGCCTGCGGGTTGCGATTAAAATCGGCGCGCTGTCGAGCGAGGCCGAAGATCACATCGGGTTGGCCGAAGTTGCCCAGGCCCGTCGTGATCGCGGAGACGCCGCCTGCGGGACCGGCCTTGGTGCTGGGTGCGAAGAAGACATAGGGGCTGATCCACATGATGCGCACGCCGTGCACCGGTGCGCTGCTCTGCGCGTCGGAGACCAGCGTGTCGGTGGCGCCGCTGAGGATCCAGCCCAGGACGGTCGCGACGACACCGCCGCTTGCCTGCACGCCCTGCCAGGTCGATTGAGCGCCGATGGGAATCATCTGATCGAGTGTGGTCAGGCTGAAAAGACTGACCACGCCGCCAACCGGGAAGCCGAAAATACTGCAGTGATAGGAGAGCTGCAGGCGATCGCCAGTATAGATTTCGCCTCCCATCTTGGCCGCGCCCATCAACGTGAACGGCGCCCAGGTTCCCAGCTCGGTGCGCGCGACGGTGCCCACCGAGGCATTACAGGCAAAGCTCGCCGGCCAGGCGAAGTGGCGCGCGATCGGCGAGTAGCTGGGATTGGAGTAGCGATCGCCATAGGCCGTCCAGGGCGAGCGGGCGGAGTTTGCGATCTCGATCATATGCAGCCGCGCTTCTTGAACGGTCGGATTGGTCGATAGGTTGGTGAGCACGAGCAACGACTGAAGTGTGCTCTGGCCGAGCGTCACGTTGCCGCGCGCCTGCGCGAAGACCATCTGGTTGGCCGCGGGAATCTTGTTCGGCCAGATCGGTCGATAGGCGTCGCTATTGGAATCACCCGAATGGGCCTCTGGTGGAATCATCGAGAGTCGATTGAGCGAGAGCCCAAGCCACGCGCCCTCCTGCAATGCCCAGAGAACGATATTCGCAGCCGAGATCACCGGCGTCATCAGCGCCATCGCGATATCCATGATGTACATTAAATCATAGAGGACCTGGTTGACCGCGGAGACCGCCGCAGAGATCGGCGGGATCGCTTCCAGGATCGTCGCGAAGAGGTTGATCCAGGCATAGGCGTAATGAATCCACGTCAGATAAGCCGAGGCCGCCATGATCGAGGCGTAATGAACGACCATCGCCCGGTTGGTATAGGCGGTTAAGTTTAATACCCGCGCCTCGACCGCGGCCTGGCTATAGGCTCCGTTATCGCAGGCGGTCTGCACCTGCATCTTCTCGTAGACGGCGCGGCCCATATTGACGGTGCCGAGAACGCAGAGCGCGAGGATGATTCCGAAGACGGCGCCGAGCACCAGGGTCTGGCCCTCTTCGTCGTCGCGCAGTCGATGCATCCAGAGAATCATGGCGCCGCCCACTGCAAGTAGGGGTTTGACTGCATGCGCATCGTGAACCAGGCGTCGACCGGCATATAGAAGCGCCCGCCCGCGCCCAGAGCGGCCAGCGTGCTGACGTTTAATCCGCCCTCCATTCCATCTTGAATGACGCCGGGCGCGCCGGTGGGGCCGATATTCGTGAGGAGAAATCCGTCCCAGGTATTGAGCAGGCCGACCTGCGACGCGAGCCAGATCGATTGAAGCATCTTGTTGGCAAACGGCACGCGCAGCTCGAAGAGATATCGGACCTGAATGGAGAGGAGAGTCTTCGCGGCAGCGTCGGGGCGCATATCGTCGAAGTCGATCTCCTTGCCATTCAAGTGGCCGCCGAACGCGGCGAAGTCGGCCTTGTGCGGATTGAGCACAGTGACTTGCACGGTCGGGACACCACGCGCACGCATCGAGGAGTCGTCGGTCTCATACTTCGCGAGAGTCGTTGTAATCGCGTTCAATGAGTCGGCGCGGCCATAAGAAGCGAGGACTGAATAGACCGCAGCGTTGCGCATCACGCTGGTCGGGTCGGCGCCATAGACGCCGTTGTTCTGGCTCCCGTTGTTCATGTTGTGGACGATGCCCGCGCGCGCGGCATTGAACGCGGCGTATTCAACCGAGAGGCGCGCCTGCTGCAGAAGCGTGAGCTGCAGGATGCAGAGGATCATGAAGATCATCGCCGGGAGGATGATCGCGGCCTCGACGACAGCCTGGCCCTCTTCGGACGCGGCGCCGCGCTGCTGGCGCTCTCTGCATTCAATCGCGGGCGGGACGAAGGCCATTGTCCCAGAGCATAGATCGGACGCGGGGCGCACCCATCGGTCGAGTGGACGCGCGACCTCCTAGAATCCGCTCGCGGGAGACGGGCGATTGTCGATCGCCGTCGGCAGCGCGGTGTAGGTCGGGTCGCCGCTCGGGAGCCCCGGCGGTACCTCGACCTCCACGTGGGTCTTGTCGTCCGTGAAGTAGGCGAGCTGGCCGACACACTGCTCTGCGTCCTGGCGCTCCTGCGCGACCTTGCGCGCGGCCAGCGAAGCCTTGGTGTAGAGGCGCAGGCTCGTGTCGTCGTCGCCGCGCGCAGTCGCTTCGCGCAGGTCGACCGCCGTCTGCTCGGTGATGCGCAGAAGCCCCTTGGTCTGGTTGACCTTCGCGTTCACGCAGTCGAGGCGGATGATGTCCTTCTCCTGGCGGGCTCTCTGCACAAGCCTCTCCATCGCCGCCATCTGGCCGTGCATCTGCTCGAGCGCGTGATCGATCCGGCTCGTGCGCTCGCCGGGGGAGAGCTTCTCCTCGGGGAGCGGCGTTGCGGGCTTGGTCGCGGAGCTCGCGATCGTCTCCGCGCCCGCGCCCAGCGCGGTCGAGAGGAACAGCGCGACGACCCAAGGACGCTGGTGCATCGGCATGTGCGGACCTCCTGTCGAGTGCGTTCATCCGGTTTGTTCCACGAGCCCCCCTGCGCATTCATTCGCGCCTCTCGTCCGCGTGCCGCTCACTGCGTGCTGGCGGTCGCGATCTCGTGCTGCGGAACCTGCGCGGAGAGCGCGTCGAGGCCGAGCGCGGAGAGAATCTCGGGGCGAATGGCGGTCGCGCGCAGTCGTGCCGTCGCTTGAATCGGCGCGGTCAGCTGCGCGGGCGTGTCGACGGAGATCGAACGAGTTGCGCCGGGCTGCAGCGTGCGCACGTCGACCGCATCGGCGTCCGTGATGAGCGCGACAGGGGCGCCTGCGCGAGTCGGTTGCGCGCGCAGATCGATGACGGCGGTCCGCTCGATCTGTTGCCCGTCCGCTCCTGCGAAGGCGACGTCGACCCAGATCCTGCGCAGCGCTGCCGCGCCCGTGGGGACGGCGTGTCCGGCGAGATTGGTGAGGCTGACGACGATCCCGGCCGACGAGCGGGAGACCGAGAGCGTGAGCCCGCTGGCGAGGAGCTGGCGCGTGCGCTCGGTGGCTGCGGCCGCGTCCGTTTCGCTCGCGCCCCAGAGCGGATCGAATCCGATGAACGCGTGATCGGCGCGCGGCCGCGCTGCTTCGCCGAGTGGCGCGACCGGTCCGGGCGCGAGTGCCGGCATGTGACAGGAGACGCAGCCCGCGCCCTGCTTGCCGGCCGATGACGAGAGATATTCATCGAACGTCGTCTCGTGCAGGAGGCCCGGACCTGTGACCTGGTGACAGGTCGCGCAGAGTTCCGGCGCGACGAGGAAGCCGTAGACGCGAGTGGCGTGCGGCGCGTCCGGCGACGGGTTTGCGAAGGAGCCGCTCAGTGGCGCATCGGTGTCGACGACGAGCAGCCCATCGCGCGTTTCGAGATTTCCCATCGCCGCGTGGCAGGCAACGCAGCCGATGCCGTGATCGCCTGCGAATCCTGGCTGGTGACAGGCGACGCAGCGGGCCTGCGCCGCGCTTCCCCACGCAAGGCCCGCCCGCGCGGAGAGCGCGACGAAGACCGGCGAGCTCGTGCTGCTGGCTTGTCCCGAGGCGGCCCACGCTGCGTGCTCGACGACATGGCAGGCACCGCACGCCTCGGCGTTCGATGCGGCGCCGCCGGTCGCGACCCCTGCACCGCAGGCGGCGATGAGGCCGCACGCGAGAACACCGGCGGTCGCGCGGGCGCGACTCATCCGAAGTGAACCTGCAGGCCGGTCGTCGGCTGGATGGAAAACGTCGAGGCGAGCGAGCCGCTGACTGCGCCGCTCCAGACCCCTGCTGTTCGCGCGTGTCCGACGTACCAGATCGCCTGCGCGTCGATGAACCAGGTCAACGGGCCGATCGCCGCGACCTCCAGGCCCGCTCCCGCGTGCAGGCCGAAGAGGACGTCGTTCGACGAGGGTGCTCCCGACTGCTCGGGTGCGATGAAGCTGAAGTTCACGCAGGCGCCGAAGAGTGGCCGCAAGCGCACGCGGGCAGAGAGAGAGAAGGGCGAATAGAGGCTGAAGCCGATGATGTGATCGTGCCTGAACGCGCCCGGCCAATCGACGACCATCGCGTCCATGTAGAGGTCCACACCGAGGCGCTGCGGCAGAAACTCCCAGCGGACGCGGCCGCCGACGCCCGCCGATTCGTAGCTCCCAGCGCCGCCGAGCGCGTAGCTTGAGAGTGCGGCGGGATGATCGAATGCAGTCGCCGATGCAGCCGGTTCCGCCTCGGCCCGCGCGCCCTGCAGCAGCGACAACACAACTCCGCAGAGGATGAAACGCCGAGCAGCGAGAGCTGTCCTGACCATCATGCGCGCACTCCGTTCGTTGAGCCGTTGTTGCTTGGTGCCGGCTCAACGCCCGCGCATTCATCTCTGCGGCGAACGCCCCCGCTGCCGCGCCGAGAACAGCCACTCGACGCAGACCACGAACACGGCCGCCGCGAGCGGCACCAGCAGGAGGCTCAAGGCGTGGTCGGTGCGGTCGACGAGCTTCATAGAGAGAAGATCGACACAGGCGCGCTGGCCGATAACCCGCGCGCGGCGCCGCGACTACTCTCCGCCCGATTCGATCAACGACTCCAGCGCCACCGGCGTCGCGGTTCGCGCAAGCCCCAGCGAGAGACCGCCTGCGAGCGCAGAGAAGAGCACCGAGCCCCAGAGGCAGCCGGGCACTCCGGCGCGCTGGAAGAGAAGACCGGAGAGCAGCGTTCCGACGAGCCGTCCCGCCGCGTTGCTCATGTAATAGAAGCCGACGTTCATCGCGACCTTGTCTCCGTCCGAGTAGGCCAGGATCAGGTACGAGTGGACCGAGGAGTTCAGCGCGAAGAGTGCGCCGAACGCGGCAAGGCCTCCGACGATCATGGGCACCGCCGGGGCGCCCTGGTGCAGCCCGATTGCGATCGCGGCCGTTGCACCCGATAGCGCGAAGGCAAGCACGGCGAGCGTGCTTCCGCCTGGCGCTGCGCCCGCCTGCCATCGGCGGATCAGCAGCGGGGCGAACGACTGCACGACGCCGTAGCCAATCACCCAGAGCGCGAGGAACGCACCCACCTGCGTGAACGACCAGCCGAGTTCGTAGAGGAAGACGGGAACGCCGACGACAAACCAGACATCGCGCGCGCCGAAGAGGAAAAAGCGCGCGGCCGAGAGGAGATTCACCTCGCGGTTCTTCGAGAACATCCCCTTGAACTTCGCCTTCGCTTTGGTGCGCCCCAAGCCAGCTGGCAGGGAGAGCTGCGCGGCGACGAAGACCAGCGCGATGGAGATCGCCATCGCGAACAGCGCGCCCTTGAATCCGAGCACGGTGAGCAGGAGTCCGCCGAGAAAGAAGCCGCACCCTTTGAGCGCGTTTTTGCTGCCGGTCAGGAGCGCGACCCACTTGAACAGCGCGCCGTTGCCGTCCTCGGGGATGAGCACCTTGATGAACGACTTTGCGCTCATCTTGGTCAGGTCTTTCGCGATGCCGGAGAGCGCCTGCGCGGCCATCACCCAGGCGACCGAGAGCGCGACGCTCCACTCTGGCTGCAGCCCGCAGAGAGCCCCGAGCGCCGCGACCTGCACGAGCAGACCCGCGGTGAGCGTGACCTTGAGACCCAGTTGGGCTGCGAGGTAGCCGCCGAGGAGGTTGGTGACGATCCCGAAGAATTCGTAGAAGAGAAAGAGGAACGCGAGCGAGACGGGCGAATAGCCGAGCGCGTGGAAGTGCAGGAGCACCAGCATGCGCAGCGCGCCATCGGTGAGCGTGAAGGCCCAGTAGGCTGCCGTGACGAGCGCGTAGTTGCGCAACTGGCTCATCGCAGCGACTGCCCGACCTTGCGCGCGAGCTCGACCATGCGGTTCACGTAGCCCCACTCGTTGTCGTACCAGGCGACGATCTTCACGCAGGTGCCGTCGACGACCATCGTCGAGAGCGCATCGATGATGGCGCTGCGCGGATCGCCCTTGTAATCGACCGACACCAGCGGCCTCTCCTCGTATCCGAGGATCCCCTTGAGCGGGCCGCCGTCGGACGCGGCCTTCAGGAGCGCGTTGACCTCGTCGACCGATGTGGGCCGCGCCACCTCGAACACGCAGTCGGTCAGGGAGGCGTTGAGCAGCGGCACGCGCACGGCCATCCCGTTCAGCTTGCCCTTGAGCTCGGGATAGATGAGCGCGATCGCCGTGGCGCTTCCCGTCGTCGTGGGAATGAGCGAGACGCCCGCGGCCCGCGCGCGGCGCAGATCCTTGTGCGGTGTATCGACGACGAACTGCGTGCCGGTCGCATCGTGCACAGTCGTGATTGCGCCGTGCTTGATGCCCAGCCCCTCGTGAATCACCTTCACGACAGGCGCGAGGCAGTTCGTCGTGCACGAGGCCGCAGTGAGCAGACGATGCTTGTCTGCGTCGTAGAGCTGATCGTTCACGCCCATCACGATATTGAGCGCCTCCTCTTTGACGGGCGCCGCGACGATCACCTTCTTCACGCCGCGATCGAAGTAGCCGGAGAGCGTCGCGGGCGTGAGGAACTTGCCCGTCGCTTCGAGCACGATGTCGACCTGGGCCGCGTCCCAGGGGACCTCTCGGGGCGTTGGCTGCGAGGAGAAGTTGATCGACTTGCCATCGATCGCGAGAGCGTTCTCCTCGGGCTTCACATCGTGCTGCCAGCGGCCGTGCACCGAGTCGAAGACAAGCAGATGCGCGGCGGCCTGCGGGCCACCCTTGAGCTCGTTGATCTGCACGAACTCGAGGTCGGTCGCGCCCCACGCGGCCCGCAGCGCGAGCCGGCCCATGCGGCCGAATCCGTTGATGCCGATGCGTGTGGTCATGGTGCCTTCTTTCGCGCCCAGCCTTCGCGCTCGACGAGTTGTTGCACGCGCTCGCGAACCGCGTCGCGAATGGTGCGCACGACTGCGAGCGATTGGCCCATCGGGTCCGCGAGCGGCCAGTCGTCGCGGCGCAGACCGGGCACGACAGGACACGCTTCACCGCAGCCCAGGGTGATGAGCAGGCTCGCGCGTTGTGCGATCTCCTGCGTGAGGAGCCTCGGCGCGGCGCTGCCGAGATCGATCCCGACTTCGCCCATCGCGGCTCGGAATTCCGGGTAGATCGCCTCGCCCGGTTTCGTGCCCGCAGAGATCGCGCAGGCGATCGCGGGATCCGCGAGCTGGTTGAAGAGAGCGCAGGCCATCTGCGAGCGACCGGCGTTGTGCACGCAGGCGAAGAGAATCGTCTTCACGGAATTCGCGTCTCCAGGACCGGTTCGGTGCCGAAGTATCGACGCCGCAGCCAGAGCGAGACGTTCACGAGGCCGATCAATGCCGGCACCTCGACGAGCGGTCCGATGACCGCCGCGAAGGCCGCGCCATGCGCGACACCGAACGTCGCGACGGCGACAGCGATCGCCAGCTCGAAATTGTTCGAGGCCGCAGTGAACGAGAGTGTCGCGGCCTCCGGATAGCTCGCCCCCGCGGCCTTTGCGGCGAAGAAGGAGAGGAAGAACATCGCGACGAAGTAGACGAGCAGCGGGGCCGCGATGCGAAGGACATCGAGCGGCAACCGGACGATCGCGTCGCCCTTGAGTGAGAACATCACGACGATGGTGAAGAGCAGAGCGACGAGAGTGATCGGTGCTGTGCGTGGAACAAATCGCGTCTGGTACCAGCTGTCGCCCATCGCTCGACGCAGCAGGAAGCGAGTGACGAATCCGGCGAGAAACGGGATGCCCAGATAGACGGCGACGCTCCTGGCGATCTCGCCCATCCCGATGTTCACCGTGGCGCCGTGCAGCCCGAGCAGCGCAGGAATCCAGGTGATGAAGAGCCAGGCGTAGAGCGGGAAGAAGAGCACCTGGAAGATCGAGTTGAGCGCGACGAGACCCGCGCAATACTCGGCGTCGCCGTCTGCGAGTTCGTTCCAGACGATCACCATCGCGATGCAGCGCGCGAGGCCGATCATGATCAGGCCCACCATGTACTCCGGCTTGTCGCGCAGGAAGATCACGGCGAGGCCGAACATCAGCACCGGCCCGATGATCCAGTTCAGGACGAGCGAAAGCACGAGCACGCGCCTGTTGCGCAAGACCCGGCCGAGCTCCTCGTAGCGAACCCGTGCGAGCGGCGGATACATCATGAGGATGAGGCCGAGCGCGAGAGGCAACGACGTGGTGCCGATGCTCAGTCGCGCCAGGGCGGTGACGACGCCCGGGACCGCCCGTCCCAGCAGAACGCCCACCACCATCGCGGCAAAGATCCAGCCGGTCAGGTAGCGATGAAGAAAAGAGAGGCGCCGCGTGGTTGCAAGCGGATGGCGTGGGCCTGAATCCATATTCGCCGAGCAAGATATCCGCTCAGGCAAATATAACAAGTGACATCGAAGTGTCGGCCCGACTCCGCTGGCGGCCCTCCGCTGGATGCTGCCGCGGCGCGCAGCCTGTTCGTTACCTGCGCGCGCGCGGCGTGGTGTGCTCGGGGCAGCAACCGCCCTTGGTCTGGAGCTTGCGGAGCGCGGCACTGTCGCGTTCCGCCTCGGGGATCTCTTCCGCGGCAGCATCGAGCAACTCGAGCAGCTTGCGGTGAAAGCCGGGACGGGCTGGTGCGAGCGCGTAGAACATGAAGCCGCTGCGCCGCTCGCCGTCGATCAGCCGTGCGCGCTGCAGATACGCGAGGTGGCGCGAGGCCTTGGGCTGCAGCACCTTGAGGACGGCAGCGAGATCGCCGACGCAGAGCGCGCCCCCGCGAAGCAGATGCAGGATGCGGACGCGGGTCGGGTCCGCGAGCGCACTGAGCGCATCGATGATTGCGGGGGGCGTCGGGCGGGGCGCAACGGTGGGGGCAGCAGACTTGGTAGCCATATTCGCGAAGCAGGATATCGCGCCGCACGAATTCGCGAAAGTGACAATCGCGAGCACGAGCCCTCTTCGCGGTCGGTGCGTCCACGAAAGCGCCACGAGGGCGCGCTCCGCAGGGGCGCAGCGGTGACCCGCGCAGAGCGCTTCCCGGAGCGCTCCATCTCGAGTACACGGTCGCGCTCTGCATGCCGCTTGCTGGGGCGTCGTCTAACGGCAGGACGCGGGACTTTGAACCGAAGACTGCGCCCCATGCCCCTGTAGAATCAGGCTACACGGCGCGCAGACGTCGCCGTTCGACCCACTCCTGCCACGAAGGGGCCGCAACGGCGGGCGCGAACGCATCACGCAGTCAGAAAGGTTCCCGTCATGAAAGAGGTCATCGTCGTCATTGGCGCCGGACAGATCGGACAGGCCATCGCGCGGCGGGTCGGTGTTGGCAAGCAGATCGTCCTCGCCGATCTGCGCCAGGAGAATGCGAGTGCAGCAGCGACTGTCTTGGCGAACGCCGGCTACGAGGTGAGCACGGCGGAGGTCGATGCGTCATCGCGGGCCGCAGTGGAGAAGCTGGTTGCGACCGCCTCGGCACTTGGCCCCATCACGGGACTCATCCATGCGGCGGGCGTCTCTCCCTCGCAGGCCTCGCCGGCGACGATTCTCAAGGTTGATCTGTACGGCACTGCGCTCATCCTCGAGGAGTTCGGCAAAGTCATCGCGCCCGGCGGTTCGGGCGTCGTCATCGCATCGCAGTCGGGACATCGACTTGCGCCGCTGGCTGTCGAGCAGAACAAGGCTCTCGCGACGACGCCGGTCGAAGCGCTCCTCGGGCTCGCATTCCTGCAGCCGGATCAGGTCACCGATTCGCTGCACGCCTACCAACTCGCCAAGCGCGGCAACTCTCTGCGCGTGATGGCCGAGGCGGTGCGTTGGGGCAGGCGGGGCGCGCGGATCAACACGATCAGCCCGGGCATCATCATCACGCCGCTCGCCAATGATGAGCTCAGGGGCCCGCGCGGGGACGGCTATCGACGCATGATCGAACTCTCCCCGGCCAAACGCGCGGGTACGCCAGACGAGGTTGGCTCGGTCGCCGCGCTCTTGATGGGTCCGGACGGTGGATTCATCACCGGGAGCGACTTCTTGATGGATGGTGGCGTCACCGCCTCCTACTGGTACGGCGAACTGGCGCCGCGATGACGGCGTCGGCTTTTTGCGGCTGTGTGTTCAGTCTGGCCCCGACGGGGCCACATGGGCCCGGGACGGTTTCGCGGCGTTCAACATGGCCGCGTGCTTCCCGGCGCGCATCAACTCGAGTACAAGGTCGCGCTCTGCAAGCCGCTTGATGGGGCGTCGTCTAACGGCAGGACGCGGGACTTTGAATCCCGCTATCTTGGTTCGAATCCAAGCGCCCCAACCACACTCTCCCTCGAGGACGCTTTGGGTCTCTCCATCGGTATTGTCGGTCTGCCCAACGTGGGCAAGAGCACCCTCTTCAACGCGCTCTCGGGCGCGAATGTCCTCGCTGCGAACTATCCGTTCGCGACGAAGGATCCGAACGTCGGCGTGGTGCCGGTGCCCGATGCGCGCCTCGCGAAGCTTGCGACGGTGCACAAGAGCAAGAAGATCCTCGCGGCCGCGCTGGAGTTCGTCGACATCGCGGGCCTCGTGAAGGGCGCGTCGAAGGGTGAAGGGCTCGGGAACAAGTTCCTCGCCAACATTCGCGAGGCCTCTGCGATCGCGCACGTGCTGCGTTGCTTCGAGGACGGCGACGTCGTGCACGTCGATGGCGCGGTCGATCCCGAGCGCGACAAGGACGTCGTCGACACCGAGCTGATGCTCAAGGATCTCGAGGCGCTCGACAAGAAGCGCGAGCGCGCGGCGAAAGACGCCAAGGGCCTGGGCAAGCCGGCCGAAGAGGCGAAGCTCGACATCGCGATCATCGATCGCATCCGCGAGGCGCTCAACTCCGGCAAGCCCGCGCGCAGCCTGAAGTACACGGATGACGAGCTGCCGCGCGTGCGCGAGATGTTCCTGCTCTCGGCGAAGCCGGTGCTCTATGTCGCGAACGTCGATGAGAACCAGCTGGCGCGCATCGGCGAGGATCCGGCCAACGCGAAGAAGGACCCCACCGTCGCGAAAGTGGTCGCGATCGCCGAGCGCGAGAACGCCCGCTGGGTCGCGATCTGCTCGAAGGTCGAGGCGGAGATCTCGGAGCTTCCTCTCGAGGAGCGCACCGAATTTCTCGGCTCCATCGGGCTCACCGAGCCCGGTCTGCACAAGCTCGCCCGCGCGGGCTTCGATCTGCTCGGCCTGATGAGCTACTTCACCGCCGGTCCGGAAGAGACGCGCGCGTGGGTGATCCAGAAGGGCTGGCGCGCACCGGCGGCGGCTGGCGTCATCCACACCGACTTCGAGCGCGGCTTCATCAAGGCGGAAGTGATTCGCTGGGACCTGCTGCTCGAGTACGGGAGCGAAGCAGCCGCCCGCGCGAAGGGCGCGCTGCGCATCGAGGGCAAGGAGTACGTCGTGCAGGACGGCGACGTGATGCACTTCATGTTCAATGTGTAGGGGGGCGCACCTGTGTAGCCAAGCGTAAAGAGATCTTCCCGCGCATTGACGACGGGCGTGGTGTCTCTACTGCGCGGTCGTCGCTTCTGCGCGTGCGTCTTTCGTGAACCGCTTGACGAGCAGAGGGATCGCGATCGTCACGATCAGCACGAGGGCCACGACGACGCCGTCGATGATGCGCAGGCGATGCGTGTGCGCGTCGGAGGGGCCGAGCAGGTAGCCGGTGCCGACGACGAGGCCGACTTCGGCCATTCCGACCAGTCCGTTGATGATGAGGAACTTCGCGGTGCCGTAGTTCGAGGCGCCGATCGCGAGATAGACGGGGCCGCGCAGTGCGACGAGAAATCTTCCGATCACGATCGTGCGCGCGCCGTACTTGTGCACGAGCGCCGAGGCCCAGGCCTGGCGGTCCGGCTTGATCATCCGCTGCCCAAGCCGGCTCGCGAGCAGCCGCGGCAGGAAGGCCTTGCCGGCGAAGAAGGTCAGCCAGTCGCCGAGCATGATCGCCGCCCACGCGACGAGAAGGGCAAGCCAGAGATTCGCGGCGCCGCTGCGTGCGCTGTAGCCGGCGCCGAGGAGCGTGATCTCCTCGGGCAGCGGGATGAAGAGTGTCGAGAAGTTGGCGGCGAAGATCAGGAAGTAGACGCGCATCAAGTGCCGCGCGCCCGACCTAGAACAGCCCGGTCAGGTCCCAGCGCTGCAGCACCGCGCCGCTCTTGTCGAGCGCCTGCACTTCGATGACGCGGTGTCCGCGCGCGCCGCCGATGCGTCCGACGAAGCTGACCTGCGCGTCGTCGCCGACGATGAAGGTGGGCTGGTTCTTGAGCGACTCGCGCGTCTCCTGCGAGAGGATCTGGCCGACCTGCGGATCGGTCCCGGCGCCCACGGCGAGCGCAGCCATGCTGACCTTGAGCGGCATCGACCGGATCAGATCGCCATTGGAGACTTCATCGCCGCCTGTGCGCTTGACGCGGCCCGAGCAGCCCTTTTCCGAGACGCTGGTGACGAGAAAGATCCCTTTCTCCGACTCGCGCTCCATCACCGAATCGTGACCGGCGACGAGGAAGTGCTGCCCGACGAAGGCGGACTTGGGATCGGTGAAGCGGCAGGTCGCGGTGTTGTCGGGGAGCACCTCGCCGAGGCGCCCCTCGAGCTTGGGGAAGCGCACGGCGATCTGCTGCGCGAGCTGGCGCGCGGCCTCTTTGAGCTGCGGGACATCGAACTCATCGACCGCCGAGGACGCGGTGCTGCTGCCGACGAGCGCGTCCTGCAGCTTGTGCGCAAGCTGGCGTGCGCCCGCGGTGAGTTCGCCATTCTGCTTGAGCTGCACGGTGTCGGCGAAGGCGACCTGCCCCGTCGAGGATTCGATCGCGCGGCCGCTGATGACGAACGCGTGGCTGGTCTCCTGGATGCTTCCCACCAGCACCCAGTGCGCGCCGACGAGCTGCGCAACCTTGATCTGCACCGCGTCGCTCATCATCCCGGAGGTCGCGAGAGACTGCTCCTTGATCACCTTGGCGATCTGCGTGCGCTCGACAACGCGCACCTTCCCGTCGTTGACCAGCGTGGCCGTGAGGATGTCGGCACAGAGTGCGGCGTCGTCCGCCGTGGCACCGCCGCGCGCATCGAAGGCCGCAATCGCCAGCGTTGCATCCGCGGACGGGGCCGCCGCGGCCGCGAGCGCCGTGCAGCAAAGAGCAGGAAGGAGAGCGGACACGATCGATTTGCGAAACGCTTCGGACATGGATCCAGGCCCCGCGGCAGAGAAACGATGGCCTCTCGTTACTGCATGGCCATCCTGCGAGGCAAGCGGCCACCGGTTTGTCTCGCACCGTTCGCGCGTCCGTTCTGTTGACCTCGGTGCGGGCGCGCGGTAGCGATCTCGCCACTGCGTTCGCGGCCATTCGCACCAGTTCCGCGCGCGCGTCTCTCCTTCTTCTGCGCCAGGGGTTTCCTTCATGCAGCAGACCATCGTTCTCCGCGGGCTCGTCGCCGCGTCCCTCTTCGTTTGCGTCACCGCCTGCGGCACCGTCTCCGTGAAGGTTCCGGTGATGCGCCCCGCCGAGATCAACATGGCGCCCTACACGAGCGTCGGTCTCGGCGAGTTTCACTACGGCGGTAACGGCAACTCTCCGCGCGCGCTCGCCGATGCGGTCGAGGAGCAGCTCGTCGCAGCCCAGCGCTTCCAGGTGATCGATCGGCAGCGGATGGCCGACGTGATGCACGAACTCAAGCTCTCCGCGAGCGATCTGGCCGATCCGCACTCGGCATCCAAGCTGGGCAAGCTGGTGACTGCGGGCGCGCTCGTGTTCGGCGACGTCGAGGAGCGCTACCAGGAGCAGGCGAACGACGAGCATTCCAACGACAAGGACGGCAAGCCGCACACGCAGCACCGTCTGCGCGGAGATGCGCGCGTGATCTGCAACTTCAAGATCGTCGACGTGGCGACGGGCTCGCTGCTCATCGCCAAGCGTTACGAGGAGCAGCGCAGCGATACCAACTACGGCAACGACGCGCAGCGTCCGCAGGCGATCGATCGCGAAGCGCTCTTCAGCGCCGCGCGCCGCGAGGTGGTCGGCCGCTTCTTGAAGGCGATCGTCCCGCACCAGGAGTACCAGAACGCGAGCTTCGAGAAGGACGGCGACATCCCGCAACTCGAGGGCGGCATCGGCTGGGCCGAGCGCGGCGAGTGGCAGAAGGCACAGGACGCTTTCACCGCGGCCATCGGCGAATGCGAGAAGAATCCGAAGATCAAGTCGGCCCAGCTCGCCAAGGCCTATGGAAACCTCGGCCTCTCATATGGGTTCGCGGGCGCCTACGACAAGGCCTATCCGATGTTCGACAAGGCCTACCTGCTCTCGAACAACCAGAGCTATCTGGATGAGCGCGACCAGGTGAAGCAGATCCAGTCGGACGCGGCGAAGGTCCAGACGCAGACGGCCGCGCCGAGCGGGAGCTAGCGAACATGCGCGGGAAGATCGTTGGTGTACCAATGATTGCTATGCCAAATATTGCCATGCCAACGATCTCGGCGCTGCTGCTTGTGGCCGCGTGCGGTCTCGTCTCCTGCGCGGCCGAGGTGCCGTCGGTGATTCACACCTCGAGCACGCCGAAGTCGCCCTCGTGGCTGATCAAGCCTCCGCAGGCGCCCGATGCGCTCTACTTCAGCGGGATGAAGGCGGGCGCGGAGACGCTCGATGACGGCAAGAACGCCGCGACCGATCGCGCGCGCGACGAGGCGTCGAAGTTTGTCGGCGTCGAGGTCTCGAGCAAGCACATCGACGTGCAGTCGAGCGATCTGGGCGCCGAGTCGCAGTCGATGACGGACACCGTGCAGAGCCGCGCGCAGGCGCTCATCCGCTCGGCGGAGATCGTCGACGTCTATTGGGAGAAGAATTCGCGCAGCGCGGGCGCGACGACGATCGATCAGTTCGACGTCTCCGTGCTCATCAAGCTTCCGCGTGCGGAGGTCGAGGCGGAGCGCAAGCGGCAGGCCGACGAGGCGAAGAGCACGGTCGCGGCGATGCTCGCGCGCTATCGCGAGGGAGCCGGGCAGGAGAAGTCGGGCAACGCGCTCGCCGCGCTTGTGCGCTATCGCGACGCCATCAAGCAGCTGCTCGGCGTGTCGCGCGAGGTTGCCACCGACGACGCGCAGATCCCCAATGCGGGCCAGCTGCGCTCGCTCGCGCAGGACGCGGCCAATCGGGTGCAGCAGAAGGCCCGCCGCGCCGTGCTCATCGGCTCTGATCTCGCGTTCGGTCCGCTCACGCAGGCGCTCTCGAAGAAGGGCTTCTCGGCGCGCACGCAGCCGCAGAGCGGTCCTGAGGCTGCGCTGGCGGCTGCACGCAATGATGGGCTCCCGTATGTGATCCAGGTCACGCTCAACACGGCCCAGGGAGGGCATGTATTTTCTCAAGTGGCCGCTACGGTCTCGCTGGATGTCCGTGTGTTAGACAGCCAGTCGGGAGCGCTGGTGGCTTCAGTGCAGAAAGCAGCGAAGGGCGTGGGGAGGACGCCGGACGCGGCTGAGCGCGCAGGTGCAGAGGACGCAGGAATGGGTGCGGGGGCGGATCTCGCAGCGGCGTTGCTGGCGAGGGAAAACAGCGGGCTGTAGAGGCCCGACGATTTGCAGGACAAACAAACTGCGGCGGCGCTGCCACCGCGTAACGGAGGAGTGAACGTGAAGAAAATGATCGGTCTGATGGCAGTGGTGGTCCTCGCGTCCTGTGGCAGCAGCACGCCGCAGCAGTCCAACCAGGTCCTGCATGCGAATGGTCCGGACTGGGTGAACAAGGGCTCGGGCGCATTCGGCGGCGACAAGGGCAAGGTCTTCTACGGCGTCGGAATCACCTCGGGCGTCCACAACGCGGCGCTGCGCCGCTCGACGGCCGACTCGCGTGCACGCGCGGAAATCTCGAAGATCCTCGACTCGTATGTCTCGGTGCTCAACAAGAGCTACCAGGCGTCGACGACCGCGGGCGACATGAGCGCCTCGTCGGAAGAGCAGCACGTGCAGGAAGCGCTCAAGACCTACAGCCAGATGGAGCTCTCGGGCGTCCTCATCGTCGATCACTGGGTCGACAACGACGGCACCGAGTACGCGCTCGCGCAGCTCGACATGGCTTCGTTCAGCGACAACATGAGCAAGATGAAGGAGCTCAACGCCAAGGTTCGCGATGCGGTTCGCGCGAATGCCGACAAGGCGTTCGATGAGCTCTCCGGCGAAGAGGCCAAGCACAACCAGGGCCCGAGCAACTAGTTCAACAGTCTGGATCAAGTCCGATTGCGGGTCGGTCCAGAACAGGGGCCGACCCGCTTTTGTTTGTGGGCAGGGACGTCAGTGAGGTTCTCATCATGGTGCTGAACGTGATTCTCCAGAAGTTCGCAAACCCGCGCCCAGCAAGGCTCGCAGCGATCTCTGTCTCGCTGTCTCTCGTTGCGTGCGGCGGGCACGCCGTCGTCAAGCAGGAGGAGAAGCTCAATCGCTTCGGACGGCCGCTGAAAGATGCGACGCCCGTGCCGAGGTGGGTTGATGCGGCGCCCGAGAGCACACGCGCGCGCTACGTCGCGGTGGGTTTCTGCAAGCCGACCTTCTGGCCGCAGGACGCGCTCGCCAATGCCGCGGAGGACGCGCGCGGCAAGCTTGCGCTTTCGCTCTCGTCGCACGTCGAGGCGCTGACCAAGCTCGCCGAATCAAACCAGGGGCGGCTCACGCAGCTCGACATCACCAAGGAGGCGACCGATCTGGTCGTGCAGAACTCGCGCATCGAGGCGACGTGGACGGATGAGGCCGGCACGCGCGATGAGTCGGGAGCGGTCTGGGCGCTGGCCGTGATCGATCTGACGCAGGCAGGGAGCGGCTCCGCGGTCGATCAGACGAACGGGAAGAACGGAAACAAGATGCCCGGCTGGCTCGATCGGCTGCCGGCCGCGTCGTCGCGAATCTACGCGGCGGGCTACTCGGGTCCGACCTTCAGCGCCGACGATTCGCTGCAGTACGCGGGAGACGCGGCGGTGCAGAATCTCGCCGCGTCGCTGCGCAGCCACGTGCAGGCCTACGCGCTGCTCGTGCAGACCAAGACGGGAATGTCGATCGACGACTTCTCGCACTCGGACGATCCCGATGCGGCCTTCCTCGATCTCGTTCGCAAGAGCGCGCGCGTCGAGCAGGTCTGGGTCGACGAGGAGGGGAATCGGCCGGGCGATCCGCCGGGCGCGGTCTGGGCGCTCGCGGGGATCGACGTCGGGTCCGACAAGGGCGGCTACCAGAGCCAGCAGAACGACGCGCTCGGACCCGCGCTGGATGCGCACGGGAACATTTCCGCGAATGCGAAGGATGATCACTCCGGACCGACGCTGCAGCAGCAGATCGCAGCCCACGCGCAGCAGGCGCAGGCCCAGACGCAGGCGAAAGCGCAGGAGACGAAAGCGGCTGTCGATGCGCACAACGCCGAGGTGAGCAAGGCGGTGCAGCAGGAGCAGAGCGACTATCGCAAAGAGACGCAAACGGGTGTGAAGCCCGACGGGCAGGGCGGCGCGCAAAGCGTTGCTGGGGGCGGCTCCCAGAGCGGTTCATCGACGGGGAAGTAGCAGCGCCGGAGAGCGGATGGGCACACCGTTGCTCCGTTGATACGCGTCGACAATGATCAACGCGCGCATCGTTGCGGCAATCGCGGGCCTCGCACTCGCAGCCTGCACCCAGACCGTTCCGCAGACAGGAGGGACGACTGGCCCCACCGGTCCGCAGGGGGAGCCCGGCACGCCGGGAGCCACTGGTCCCGCCGGCGCAACCGGATCGACAGGCGCCACTGGCGCGCAGGGAGCGACCGGCAACCAGGGTGATCCAGGCGTGCAGGGGCCGCAAGGTCTTCAGGGGCCGCAGGGCGCGGTGCTCGTGCTTGATGGTGGCGTGGTGTCCGGCCCGCCGGGATCGTCGGTCGTGGTCTCGCCGATCACCGCGGGCGGCGCGATCTGTCCTCTGGGCGGCGTGCGCGTCACGCAGCTCTCCGATGGAGGCATCTCGAACGTCTGCAATGGCGCGGTCGGCGCGACGGGTCCACAGGGCGCCACTGGCCCGCAAGGCACGACGGGTCTGCAAGGGCCGAGCGGTCCGCTGGGCGGCGTCGGCCCGCAAGGGGCCACAGGAGGTCCGGGAGCGACCGGCCCGCAAGGAGCAACCGGTGCGGGTATCGCCGGTGCGACGGGTGCAACCGGACCGACCGGCCTCGTCGGCTCGATGGGGCCTCCGGGCGTGCCTGGCGCTGTGCTCTACCTCGACGGCGGCGTCGCCATCGCGAGCAACGCAGTCTCCTTCGCCGGGTTCACTACCGTCACGGCGAATGGAAATCTCGGCGGCGCAGCTGGAGCGAATCAGATCTGCCAGAACCAGTTCCCCGGCGCGTATCTCTGCACGCTCGCCGATTACGATCTCGCCAACCCGCCGGTCGCGCCGCCCTCTGCCGCCGGAGCGTGGATCGACTATGTCCGAAACAGCGATGGCCGGCGCAACCAGGGTTCATGCGGAAGCGCCACCGGAGGCTGGAGTTCGGCGAGCTCGAACGACAGTGGCTACGATCTCAATTCGCTGGGAGCCTACACGGGGGCGTTGGCGAGCTGCGACAGTATGAAGCCGCTCGCCTGCTGCCGAGGCGGCTCCACGGTGATCTTCCGCGGCTTCACCGCTGCCACCTACAACGGAAATCTCAGCGGCACACCCGGCGCAAATCAAAAGTGCGCGAGCGAATTTCCCGGCTCGTTCCTCTGCACGCTCTCCGACTACGATCTCGCGAACACGGGCGCGATACCGGGCGCGAATGGCGCATGGATCGACTTCATCCGAAACAGCGACGGACGACGCAACCAGGGTTCGTGTGGAAGCGCCACCGGGGGCTGGAGCTCGGCGACCTCGAACGGCAGTGGCTACGACCTCAATTCGCTGGGCATCTACACGGGATTTTTGGCGCCCTGCAACAGCGTCAAGCCGCTCGCCTGCTGCCAGAATCGGTAGCGCGACAATTTCTCGAGCAGGATTTCTCACGAGGGCGTGCAAAGCCGTGCCCAGCATGGTCGGGAGCGTCTCGCAGGCGCGCGAGCGCACCGAGTCCGCTCGCTCGTGTCAGCCGCGCACGAGCTTCGCCGCGAGCAGCAGCGCCGAGATCATCGGCTCCGCGTCGGCCACGCCCTTGCCCGCGAGATCGTCCGCCGTCCCATGATCGGGGCTCGTGCGCGGATAAGGCAGGCCCAGCGTGACGTTCACCGTCTCGCGGAAGTCGAGCAGCTTGGCCGGGATCAAGCCCTGGTCGTGATAGAGCGCGATCACCGCGTCGAAGTCGCCGCGCGCCGCTCGAGGAAAGAGCCCGTCAGCCGGATGCGGCCCGCTCGCGTCGATGCCTTCTTCGCGCGCGCGTATGACAGCCGGTATGACAATGCGCCCCTCTTCGTCGCCGAAGATCCCGCCGTCGCCGGCGTGGGGATTGAGCCCGCAGACGGCGATGCGCGGCTTCGACAATCCGAATCTGATCGAAAGCTCTCGATTCGTTAACCGAATCACGAAGGCGATCTTCTCCGGAGTGAGCTTCGTCGAAACGTCAGACAGCGCGACGTGATTGGTCGCGAGCGTTACGCGCAGGCGAGGCCCGGCCATCATCATCGCGACGTCGGCGTGGAAGCGCGCGGCGAGATGCTCGGTGTGTCCGGCGAAGCCTGCGTGCGAGAGCGAGACGCGATGCTTCGAGAGCGGCGCCGTGCAGATCGCGTCGGCATTTCCGGAGAGCACGCAGTCGATCGCGGCATCGACATAGGCGAGCGACGCGGCTCCCTGCGCGCGGCCATCTTCATGCACGCGACCGAACGTGCGCAGATCGCGAGGGAGATCCGTGACGGCGACGAGCTGCTCCGCGCGGAGCGGCGAATCGATCCCGCGCAGGCTGCATGCGGCGGAAAACGCCTCGCGATCACCGAAGAGGATCGGCGTCAGCGCGCTCCGCACGCGTGGATCGGCGAGCGCAACCGCGACCACCTCGGGCCCGATGCCGCACGGATCGCCAAGCGAGATTGCGACGCGCGGCCGACGCGCGCTGTCGTCCGTTGGCGCCAATCCGCGTTTGTTCATCGATGCGCTCGTCCGCGCCCAGTGAGGCCCGCAGGCATTCTCTGGTTCGCGAGGGCGTGCATGCTCGCTACAGCTTCACGTCGATCTGCGCGTTCTTGCGCAGCGCGTGCAGATAGTTCTCGCGCTCCTTGAGGATCGACTCGTTGGCGAGCCGCACGCGGATCTCCTCCTGCACTTCCGAGAGCGGACGCGGCGGGATCGGGCGGCGTTCGGCGACGAAGAAGACGTGATAGCCGGCCGGATCGTGGCTCTGGTCGTGGATGAGAGGCGTGCGCTCGTTCGCCTTGAGCGCCCAGACCGCGCGATCGGCCTCGGGCCAGAGCGTTCCGCGGCGCAGGTAACCCAAGTCGCCGCCGTCGTGTGCAGAGGGTGCGGTCGAGAGATCGCGCGCCACCACCGCGAACTCCTCGCCCGCGCGCAGCCGCGCGTCGGCCTTCTCCGCGAGCGCCTTCGACTGGGCTTGAGCCTCAAGCGTCGTGCCCTCGGGGATGAAGATGTTGCGCAGCCGCAGCTCGACCTCGGCGTTCGCGTTGTCCTGCGCGTAGGCGGCCTGGACCTCTTCGTCGCTCACCTTGCGCGGCTTGACCTTGAACTGAAGCAGACGCAGCTCGAGCGCCTGTCGCCGCAGCGAATCGCGCAGCGTCTCGAAGGTGGTCCCCTGCGACTCGACCGCCTCCTTGAACTGCGGAACCTCCATGTGGTTCTGCTTGGCGAGCGCTTCGATCTGTCGCTGCAGCTCGTCTTCGGTGACGTCGATCTCGTTCTGCGTCGCCTCGGATTCGACGAGCCGCTCGTCGATCAGCTGATCGAGTCCGCGGCGTCGATATTCGTTGCTCTGCTTCTCGAGTTCCGCGCCGACGAGTCCGCTCGCAGCCAGCTGCCGCAGCTCCTGGCCGACCCGCTCGTTGACCTCCGAGAGCGTGATCGGCTGGCCGTTCACCACCGCGCCGATGCGATCCTTGATCTCTGCGTGTGCGGGGCGCGCAGCAACGAGCACGCAGGCGAGAAAGGCTGCGACGACAACGAGGGAGCGATGGCTGGACGTGCAATGCGGCATGTGCGGCGTTCCTTCTTGCAGAGTCATCGAGTGCGGGCGGCGGCGCACTCTACTCGATTGTTCCACGGCACCGCGTTTCGTGGCGCTCAGTGAATCATCGCCAGCTGCGACTCGTCGACGACGACCGTAGCCTTCGCGCGCAGAGCCGAGAGCAGCGCCCGCTCGGCCTCCGCGCGCTGTTCGAGCAGCAGGCGCAAGCCGATGCCGGGCGCGAGTTCCTCGAGTGTGCGCCGATGGGCGGGGCGCCTCTCGAGCAGCTTGAAGATGTGGAAGCCGTAGCTCGAGCGAACGATGCCGGAGAGTTGGCCGGGCTTGAGCGAGAAGCAGATCTCATCGAAGGGCGCAGGCATCACGCCGCGCGGGAAGAAGCCGAGATCGCCTCCGGCGCGTGCGTCGGGCGAGAGGCTCTCCTTGCGGGCGAGCGCTGCGAACGAGGCGCCCGCGCGGAGCTGATCGAGCAGGCTCTTGGCCTCCTCGGGCGAGGCGACGAGGATCTGCTGCGCGTGCACTTCGTCGGGCAGCGTGAACTCGCTGCGGTGGGCCTCGGCGTACTCCTTGATCGCGGCAGGATCCGGCTGCGGAACATGCAGCGCGTGCGCGAGTTCCCGCTCGGCCAGGAGGCGCTCGCGCGTCTCGTCGTGGAGGAGCGCGGCGGTCTCGCCGTCCTGCGCGAGGTGTTCGGGGAAGCTTTCGCCGGCCTTCTGCGTGTCATCGGCGAGCGCGTCTGTGGCGCGTTGGATGTCTGCCTCCGAGACGACGAGCTGATCAGCCTTGGCCTGCGCGGCGAGGACCTGCCGATCGACGAGCGAGCCGAGGACTGCGCGCGCGAGCTCCTGCGGCGTCGCGCTGGTGTCGGCCTTCTCGCGCTCTCCGCGGCGCAGCCGGTCGACCTCTCGCTGCACCATCGCGAGCGAGATCGGCGCGCCATCGACGCGTGCGACAGCGGGGGCTGCGGGGGCTTGCGTGGGCGCGGGCCGCTTGCACGACGACGCGGAGACGACGAGCGCGAGCGCGAGAGCGAGACGATCGGATCGCGTGCGCGTCAAAGCGAAAGCTCACTCGAGAAGGGTGGAGAAAAAGGAAGCGGCGAAGCCCGGGGAGAGCAGTGACGCTCTCTCGCGCTTCGCCGCGGGTGATGCGACAGCCGCTTGAAGACTACTTCTGCGGAGCGGGCGCCGGCGCGATCGGAGCGGGGCGCGGCATCTGCATTCCCGGCATCCCCGGAGCGCCAGGCGCGCCCGGCATTCCCGGCGCACCAGCCGGAACCTCCGATGCGGAGACCTTGTCGAGCGCGGCCTCGTCGATCTTCACGTTCGCCTTCTCGCGCAGCCCCTTGATGAAGTCGTCGTACTCCTTGCTGCGACGCTCGCGCGCCATGCGGCCACGGATCTGCTCCTTCGCCTCGTCGAACTTGCGATCGAGCGCGGCCGTCTTGACCTGGAGCTTGACGAGCTCGAAGCCCTGCGGAGTCTCGATGGGGCCGGCGACGTCGCCCGGCGCCTTGAGATCGAACGAGGCCGCGGCCAGCTCAGCCGAGTAGGTCTTCGTCATCTCATCCTTCGAGAGGAAGCGCAGGTCGCCGGCCATCGGCGCCGAGAGCTTGTCCTGGCTCTCCTTCTTCGCGGCGTCCTGAAAGGCGTTGGCGTTGCCCTTCTTCGCGTCGGCCGCGATCGCCGCCGAAACCTCAGCGGCCTTCTTCTTCGCGGCGGCGTGCGCCTTCGCGTCGTCCTTCGCGCCCGCGATCAGCAGGCGGAAGACGCGCGCGCGCTCGGGCTTGAGGAAGTCGTCCTGGTGCGTGTCGTAGAACTTCTTGAGATCGGCCTCGGCGATGTCCGAGCCCGAGAGTCGCTCGTCGAGTTGCTGGCGGAGCAGCTCGGTGACCAGCGCGCGCTTGACCTGCTCGCGCACAGCCGGCGAGTTCTCCAGTCCGCGCTTCTCGGCCTCCTGCACGAGGAGCTCATTGCGAATCAGGTTCTCGAGGAACTCCTTCTTGCGCTCGACCGTGTTGTAGCGCGCGCGGAGGAAGGGGCTGGTCTCGTCGAGCTTCTTCTTGAACTCGTCGGCGGTGATCGTGTCCTCACCGACGTTGGCGACCACCGGACCCGTCTTGGTTTCCGTGTGCGAGGACTTCTTGCCGCCGCCGCAGCCGAGCACAAAGGCGCAGACGGAGGCAACGGCGAGCATGGAGAGCGAAGTTGTCTTCATCGTGGATTTCCTGGTTCGAAGTTGTTTGCGCAGAGGGCGTGGCAGTGCAGAACGCAGATGCCCGCTTCACCATTCCCCGGCTGCGGGGAGAGGCAGATATCAGAGATCGGGTTCGAGGGGGAAGCCCACGACCGCGCGAGGAGGTCAACTCGATCGCGGGCGGCGCGTCGACGGGTCCGCGGGGCCCTCGAGCTCATAGAGCGCGATGGGGCCGTCCTTGCGCACCCAGAAGCCGGCCCCGACCTGCGTGAAGTGTGACGAAAGGCGCGTTCGATAGAAGCGGCCCGTGCGCAGGTGAACGTCGGCATCGGTGCCGTTCTGGTCGCAGACCGTGCGCAGATCGCGCGCAGTGAGCACCTCGAGATAGAGCAGGCCCGACGACATCGCGGCGATGTTCTCGAGCGCGCGCGAGCATGCCGCGTCGTCGAGGTACTGCAGAACGCCCTGGCAGATGATGAGGTCGAACGTTCCGCGCAGGCGCGTGGCGCCGACGTCGAGGCGGCGGTGACGATAGATCGTGCAGGCGTGGGCACTCACGTCCGTCGAGACGAAGCGTGTGCGCGGGCGCTCTCTGGCGAACCAGTCGCGGACGAATCCAGGGCCGGAGCCGATCTCGAGCACCGACTTGAGCGGCCGCTGGAAGAGCCACGAGGAGAGTCCGTCGATCCCCTGCGCGAGGCGGGCGATCTCCTCTGCGGTGTGCGTGCGGGCCTCGCCGTAGAAGCGCCGATAGTAGGCCGCATCGAACCGCTCGGCCGCACTGGGCGCGGGTTTGCGCGTCACGGGTTCACCATGCAGTTGCGCAGTTCAGCCAGGAGCCGGCGCGCGCCGTCGAGGAGAGCGCTGCCTTCCGCCACCTGCTCCGCGACGGTCGGGCCGTTCATCGCGCGATTGGCGTTGAACTCCGGCGCGGGCAGCGTCTCGATCAGCTCCATGTTCGGCGTCAGCCGATAGCGCCCCTTCCCGCGCGCAACCAGCGTCGCAAGCCGCTCGGGTGAGAGCAGCGCGTCGTGGCCGAGTTGCACGATGAGGCGGCCCGGCCCGCTCTTGAGGCCGCGCATCCGCATCGCGCGCAGCTGGTTCTTCAGGCCCATCACCTCGACGAGCGCATCGACCTCGCCGGGCGCTTCTCCGCACTGGTCGCGCAGCTCGCCCTTGATGTCGTAGAGCTCGTCCTCGCTCTGTGCATTCGCGAGCCGCTTGTAGAAGACGAGCCGCTGCGACACCTCGGGCACGTACTCCTCGGGGATGAGCGCGGCGATCGGCAGCTCGACATCCGGCTCGATCTCCTCGGAGAGCGGCTGGCCTTTGAGCTCTGCGACGGCCTCTTCCATCATCTGCGTGTAGAGATCGAAGCCGACCGACGCGATGGTGCCGGACTGATCGGGCCCGAGGAGATTTCCCGCGCCGCGCATCTCGAGATCGTGCGACGCGATCTGGAAGCCCGCGCCGAGTTCGGTGAACTGCTGCAGCACCGAGAGCCGCTGCTGAGCATCGCGCGTCATCGGGCGGCGCGCCGGCACGAGCAGATACGCATACGCGCGCTCGCGCGAGCGGCCGACGCGTCCGCGGATTTGATAGAGCTGCGCGAGTCCAAACGTGTCGGCGCGATTGACGAGGATCGTGTTCGCAGAGGGGATGTCGAGGCCGCTCTCGATGATCGTCGTACAAAGTAATACGTCGTGTTTCTTGTCGACGAACTCGGTCATCACCTCTTCAAGTTTCCCCTCGGCCATCTGCCCGTGCGCGACGGCGATCTTCGCCTGGGGCACGAGCTTCTTCACGTACTCGTAGACTCCGCCGATGCTCTGCACGCGGTTGTGCAGGAAGAAGACCTGGCCGCCGCGCGAGAGCTCGCGCTCGATCGCCTCCTTGATCGTCTGCGCCTCGAACTTGCACACGAACGTGCGGATCGCGCGGCGATCGACGGGCGGCGTCGAGATGATCGAGAGATCGCGCACGCCGGTCATCGCCATGTGCAGCGTGCGCGGGATGGGCGTGGCCGAGAGCGTGAGCACGTCGACGAGCGTGCGCAGTTTCTTCAGCGCCTCTTTGTGCTTCACGCCAAATCTCTGCTCCTCGTCGACGACGATGAGTCCGAGATCCTTGAACGTGACGTCTGACGAGAGCAGCCGATGCGTTCCGACGAGCACGTCGACTTTTCCCTCGCGCGTGCGCTGCAGAATCTCGCGAGTCTTGGCCGGATCGTTGAAGCGCGAGATCACTTCGACCGTGATCGGATAGTCGAAGAAGCGCTTCGCGAAGGTCCGGTAGTGCTGCGCGGCGAGCACGGTCGTGGGCACGAGAACCGCGACCTGCTTCTTGTCCTCGACCGCCTTGAAGGCCGCGCGCAGAGCCACTTCCGTCTTGCCGTAGCCGACGTCGCCGCAGACGAGGCGATCCATCGGGCGCTTCTTCTGCATGTCGCCGAGGACGTCCTCGATCGCCTTCGCCTGATCGATCGTCTCGTCAAACTCGAACGCCGCTTCGAACTGCCGGTACATCTCGTCGGGCGGCGTGAATGCGTGGCCCTCGTGCGCCTCGCGCGCGGCGTAGAGCTCGAGCAGGCCCGCGGCCATCTTGAGCAGCTCCTCTTTGACGCGCGTCTTGCGCTTGAGGAAGGTCTGGCTCTTGAGCGAGTCGAGGCGCGCCGTCGCGGGATCGCCGCCGACGTACTTCTGCATCTGCCGCAGACGACCGACGGGGAGGTAGAGTTTGTCCTTCCCCGCGAACTGCAGAAGAATGAAATCGGCGGCGTGACCGCGCACAGCAAGGCGCGTGAGTCCCTCGTAGCGCGCGATGCCGTGCTCGACGTGGATGACGAGATCGCCGTTCTTCAGATCGCGGAAATCGGCGCCGTCGGAGCCGAACGATTTCGGACGTCGCGAGACGGTGCGCACGCGGGCGCGCGGTCCGAAGACATCCTCGTCGGAGAAGACCGCGATGCGAGAATTGGTGTCGATGAAGCCGGCCGAGACCTCGGCGACGGCGAGATGCGCGTGCACGCTCGCGTCGAAGAGGACCGCGCCCAGCGCAGCTGGATTGTCGCTGCCTGCAGCAATTCCACTCTTGCGGATGAGCTGCGGATCGGGCGGCTCTGCGATCTGCGCCATCAGGCGGCGATCGAGCAGCAGGCGGCGAAGCCGCTCGGCTTGCGCTGAGCTGTGGCAGGCGATGAACGCCGAGATCCCGCGCTCGCGCAGAGACGTGAGCCGGCCACAGAGCGGTTCGAGCGCGCCGCTCTCTCCCTGGTGCCCCGCGATCTCCGCACGCAACTCGGCCGTGGGCGTGAGATCAAACGCGATCTGCACCTCTCCGCGCGTCTGGTCGTCGCCCTCGTGGCGCGCGAATTGATCTCGCGTCTCGTTCGCGCGCAGAGAGCGGATCTGCGGCGCCAGCGTGCCCTCGGCGTTGTCGCCCGCATCGTCGTCCGGCCGCGACTTCGCCTGGAAGATCGAAAGCTCGGGTGCCTCGTGGTGGATATCCTCGAGGAACTCGCCGGCAAGCTGCGGCGAGAGCACCGCGAGGCCGGAGAGCGCGAGTTGCGAGTGCGATTCGATCGCGAGCCGCACTTCCCGCTCATGCAGATAGTGCTGCTCGGGCGGAAGCGCGAGCTCGCCCTTCTCCCGCGCCGACGCGAACGACGTCGACAGCTCGCTCCAGAGTTCGCTCCAGCGGCGCTCGAGCTCGAGCGGATCGTCGAGCACGAAGATCGCGTCGCGAGGCAGATAGTCGGTGAGCGGACTCAGGCCCTTCTCGAAGAAGCCGGGCAACAGCGGCGCGAGCGAGGCGGCGAAGAGCGCGTCGTCGACACCCTTGTCCTGCAGCTCGTCGATGCGCGCGCGCACCGAGCGGGTCGGCAGATCGGCGAGATCCGCGGCGGTGCGGATCGCGGCCACCGCGGCCTTGCGCCCCGCCTCGTCGAGCACGATCTCGCGCGCGGGGCAGAGCGCGATCTCGCCAAGGTCAGTCGAGGAGCGCTGCGTGGTCGGATCGAACAGCTTGATGGTTTCGATCAGGTCGCCAAAGAACTCGATGCGCGCCGGAAGTGCCGAGAGCGGGCTCCAGACGTCGAAGATTCCGCCGCGCACCGCGAACGTTCCCGGGTCTTCGCAGAGAGGAGATTTCGAGTAGCCCGCGGCGATCAGGCTGCGTGCGAGAGCATCGCGATCCTGCTCCATCTCGCGCGAGAGGATCAGCGAGCGGGCATCGAGGATGTCGCGCGGAATGGCGCGCCGTGCGAGCGCGCGCAGAGAGAGAACGATCGCGCGCACGCCCGTCTTCGGCAGATCGCCGAGGTGGAGATGAAAGAGCGCAGTGAGGCGCTGCTGGCCGACGAGACGATCGGGCGTCAGGCCGTCGTAGGGGAGCAGCTCCTCGCCGGGCAGTCGGAGAATGCGCGGCGCGCCCTCGGTGCTCGGTCCCGCGAAGAAGCGCAGATCGCGCTCGAGCCCCTCGGCGGCCTCTTCATCGGCGACGACGCAGACGAGAGGCCGGCCGCTGGCGAGACTGAGCTGCGAGAGCGCAAAGCCGCGCCCAGCGCCGAAGAGACCGCGCGCACGGACGCGCAGCGGCGCGGTCTGTCCGGCAGGGAAGGCCGCGCACAGCTCGGAGATCGCGGTCGGGCTTCCGCGAGAGATTCGCGGCAGGGCAGGCGGCGGAAGCTTTGCGTCGGGCTGCAAGAAGACCCCAGCGCGGAGCTCCCCGCGCAACTGCGCACTCAACGACAAGCGCGCGTTCTCTTAGAGAGCGATGGCGCGGCCGTCAAGCCGCAGCGCCGCCGCATGCCACGTCACGCGCTCTTGCCTGCGAGCGTCTCGATGAGTTGCCTGACGCCATCGGTGTGCGCGCCCGCGCGCAGCATGCTGTCGAAGATCCCCGCGATCACTCCCTGCTTGTCGATCACGTAGGTGATGCGCGAGGTGCTCCCCGTCAGCTTCGCGACGAGGCCGCTGGTCGCGCCATAGGTCGTCGCCAGCTTCTTCTCTGAGTCGGAGATCAGCGCGAAGGGGACGCCGTACTCCGCGGTGAACTTGCGGTGGGTCTCGTCGCTGTCGACGGAGACGCCGATCACCTCCGTGTCGAGCGTGCCGAGCGCGGCGTACTGGTCGCGAAAGCCGCAGGTCTCGCGCGTGCACACGGTGGTGAAGTCGCCCGGATAGAAATAGAGGACGACGTTCTTCTTCCCCTTGAGCTTTGCAAGATGAAGCGTCCGGCCATCGCTGGCGGTGAGCTCGAAATCGGGGGCCTGGTCGCCGATGTGCAGAGTCATGCGAGAAGAGATGCTCGGAGCGCCCGCGCGCTTCTCTCTGCGGCATCGGGCGCGGGGCGGATGTGGCGGTCAGCGCGCGAGGTGATCGTGTCCGAGCCGCTCTGGGAGCGGGATTGCGCGATCCTGATCCCAAAGAGTGATCGCGTTCGGCGTCCGAGAAAAACGCTTCGGTGTCGCCAGCGAGCCAATCACGTTCGAGTCGATCTGCTCGCGCGCGAGTCGGGCGCGAAGGGTCGCTACATGCTTGCGCGGCACCGCGAGAAGCAGCGCGTACTCCTCGCCGCCGGAGAGCGAGAGTGCGTAGGGATGGGCGCCGCGTGTTGCCGCCTTCGCTTCGTGCGCGCGTACAGCCGGGGAGCGGGGCAGCGACGCGAGCTGAAGCTCTGCCGTGCAGCCGCTGCGTGCGCAGAGATGACCGAGATCCTGAAGCAGGCCGTCGGAGAGATCGATCGCGGCCGAGGCGAGGCGAGCGGCGATCTGGCCGGCGCGTGCTTGCGGCACGGGGCGTAGCTGGGCCTGCACCGCCGCGCGCTCGTCCTTACCCAGCGCGGGTTTGCGGCGCTTGCGCAGCAGAATCAATCCGAGCGCTGCCGCGCCAAGCTCACCGACGAGCAGCAGCCGATCTCCCGGCTTGCCACCTGCGCGCGAGAGCGGATGTGCTGTCTCGCCGAGCGCGGTGATCGTGATCGACCAGTCGCGCGCGCGCGTGACGTTGCCGCCGACCAGCGTGCAGCCGCTTGCCTTCGCGAGCTGGGCCATGCCGCGAGCGAATCCCTGCGCCGTCGCGATCGCTTGTGCACGCGCAAGCTTCGGAACCGACAGCGCGCAGAGAAACCAGCGCGGGACCGCCCCCGCTGCCGCCAGATCGCTCAGGTTCATCGCCAGCGCCTTCCAGCCCGCGTCCTCTGCGGACGAGCGCGCAAGGTCGAAGTGCACGCCGTCGACAGCGGCGTCGGTGGTGGCGATGAGCTGCTTGCCGCGCGACGGAAGGAGCCTCGCGCAGTCGTCTCCCGGTCCGAGGATCACGCCGGCCGCACCGGGAGCCATCGCCCGCGATTCGCGCGACAGTCCGAACGGCGCGAGAAAGGCGTCGATCAGCGCGAACTCACCCGCCCGCGTGCTGCTCATCGCGGCAGCCCGCTCTTCGCCTCCATTGCGAGCGGCGAGGTCTGCGGCTCGACCGGCAGGAGCATGGTGAAGCGGCTGCCCTTGCCCAGCGTGCTCTGGACCGAGACTTCGCCGCCGTGCGCCTCGACGTAGCTCTTGACGATCGAGAGCCCCAGGCCCGCGCCGCCGTATTCGCGGGCCGCGCTCGAGTCGGCCTGGAAGAAGGTCTCGAAGACTCGCGGCTGCAGCTCGTCAGCGATACCGATGCCGCTGTCCTCGACTTCGATCTGGAAATATCCGGCAGCGCCGAACGGCCCCGCCGCGCGCGGCGCGTGCGCGGCAGGCCCCGCGCGCACGACGATCGTTCCGTCTTCGGGCGTGAACTTCACCGCGTTCGAGAGAAGGTTCACCACGCACTGCCGCAGCTTGTCGGGATCGACGACGACCTTGTTGAGGTGTGGTGAGAGCTCCGTCGTGAGGCGCAGCCGCTTCTTGAAACTCTGCGGCACGATCGACTCGACCGCGCTCTGCACCAGATCGCTGATGTTGGTCGGCTGCCGATCGAGCTGTACGCCCCGCGCCTCGATGCGCGACAGATCGAGGATGCTCGAGATGAGACGAAGCAGAGACTCGCCCTTCTCGAGGATCGTCTTCACATACTCCTGCTGCTCGCCGTTCATCTCGCCGGCGAGTCCCGCCAGCAGCATCTCGCTGTAGCCGATCACCGACGTGAGCGGTGTTCGCAGCTCGTGGCTGACGGTGGCGAGGAAGTTCGATTTCAGCCGCGCCAGCTCCTGGAGCCGCTGCAGCGCCTCGCCGAGCTTGCGGTTCTTCTCGTTCACCTCGCGCGAGCTCTCGGTGATCGCCTCGATGTGCAGCTGCGACGACAAGAGCGCCCGGTGCGACGTGAAGAGCACGACGTCGACGATTCGCGCGAAATGCTCGATCACGCGAAGCACCGAGCTTTCCGGCGCGCGGCAGATGCGATCGATGAGCTCCTGCGCACGAGCGAGATCGAACTCGCCCGAGAGCGCCAGCAGCCCCTCGGAGGTCGTGCGCGCGTCGTCGGGCAGGAACGGTCCGAAGACGATTCTTCCCAGCGCGTCCCCCTCGTAGATGATCGGCAGCATCACGTAGCGCAGGCCCGAGAAGCAGTTGCGCGTCTCGGGGTGCGTCGCGGCCAGCGCCGAGGTGCGCAGGTGCGTCACCGTCTCGGTGCAGAGCTTGCGGCCGCTCTGTCCGCTGAACATGTACGCGCAGAAATCGCCGCTCGCGATCTTGAGGTCGACGAGCTTGTTCCCTTGTGCGTCGAAGATCTTCAGGCCGATCCGATAGAGGTCGACGAACGACTTGCAGAGATTGGTGAACGAGCCGAGGTCGAGCAGCTCGCCCATGGTCGGTCGTCGCTCGAGCGGGCTCTCCACGGCTCTACGTCTCCGGCCTGCTGCCAGCCTGCTCAAGCGCGGGCGGATCGATCAGACAACGGCGCACCTCTTCGATGAACTCCTGCCGCGTCAGCCCGAGCTTGTCGGCGAGACCGTAGACGCGATCGATCCGCGCGAAGGTGAGATCGACGAGCCCGAGGAACGTCTCGACCACTCCGATTCCCTGCACCGCGATCGCCTCGAACACCGGCTGGCGCCCCTCGCGCCGCATCGTCTCGATCGCCTTGCGGCTTGTCTCATCCGCGAGGTCGGCCTTGTTCCACTGCACGACGTGGGGAAGGTCCTCGATCGCGAGCCCGTTGGTCCGCAGGTTCTCGACCATGTTCATCCAGTACCGATAATTCTCCTCGCGCTTGCTCGGCTGGCTATCGGCGATGAAGGCGATCGCGTCGGTGTGCTGCAGCACGATGCGCCGCGTGGAGTTGTGGATGACCTGCCCCGGAACGGTGAAGAGCCGCAGGCGGACCTTGAGGTTGCCTGCGCGAAAGACGATCGGCAGCGTATCGAAGAAGAGTGTTCGGTCGTCGGCGGTGTCGAGCGTCATCAACTGCTCGCGCAGCGTCGGCTGGACCCGCTGGTAGAGCGCGCGCAGGTTGGTCGTCTTCCCCGACAGACCAGGGCCGTAATAGACGAACTTGAGAGTCAGTTCGCGCTGTGCGGTGTTGAACTGCAAGTGACCCTCTGGTTGCGCAGTGATGCCGTGCGGCGCAGGGCCGGCAGGATAGGCACAACCTTGCCGCCGCGCCTACTCGGTGGTTTCCCGATGCGACCCACTCCAGAACGCCGCGACTTCCTCGGGGCTGCGCAGCACGCGGCACTTCGGCAACGTCGCGATGAAGGTGCGGCCGTAGCTGCGCGTGGTCAGGCGCGCGTCGAGCAGTGCGACGATGCCGCGATCCTGCGCCGAGCGGATGAGCCGACCGAACCCCTGCTTGAGCGCGAGAGCTGCCTGCGGGACCTGCCAGCGCGAGAAGGGATCCTCGCCTTGCGCGCGCAGCCGCTCGATGCGCGCGGCGGTGAGCGGCTCCTGCGGCGACGCGAAGGGAAGCTTATCAATGACAACTAAACTCAGAGCGTCGCCCGGTACATCAACGCCCTCCCAGAAGCTCTGGCTCGCGAAGAGCACCGACGGGCGCTCCTTGAACTCGCGCAGGAGTTGCGACTTGCCGGCCTCGCCCTGTAGCAGCACGCCGAGGCCACTCGCGCGCAGCTCTTTCTCGAGAAGGCCGTGGACGGCGCGCATGTTGCGCAGAGAGGTGAAGAGCGCGAACGCACGCCCGCCCGTGATCGGCAAGAGGCGGCGCAGCTCATCGGCCACCGCTTCGGGAAAGCGCGGATCGATCGGATCGGGCATCGAGCGCGGCAGGTAGAGCGCAGCGCGCGTCTCGTAATCGAAGGGCGACGCGAGCAGCGCCTGGCCGGTCGGGTAGAGCGGGCCGTCTGCGTCGACGAGACCGACCGCGCGCGCGAAGTACTCGAGCGAACCCGCGACCGCGAGCGTCGCGGAGGTGAAGATCACCGGGCCGATCCGATCGTAGAGCCGGTCCTGCAGCAGCTTCGCGACGTCGAGCGGGGAGGCGTGAAGCGCGACGTTCCCGCCGCGGTGTTCGGCCCAGCGGACCAGCTCTGGGGGCGGCTTTGCGCGATCGTCGTGCGCATCGGGATCGCTCGCCTTCGCTTCCGCCTCGGGCGCGAACAGCTCGACATCAGAGAGCAGATCGACGCAGCGACGCTCGAGAAGCCCGAGCTCCTCGTCGGGCGTTTCGCCACCTGCCGAGAGCGCCGCCGAGAGGGAACGCAACAGCTCGATGAGGCCCAGCCGTTCGGTCTCGGCGGGAACCAGCGCGCGATGCGTGACCGTCCATCGCTCGCCCTCGGGCCGCGTGTTCGATGCGCGAGGGCCGGCCGCTTTCGCCGTCGCGCCTGCTCGAGAAGCAGGGCGCAAGTTGCGCGCGCGGGGATCGGGCGGGAGTTGCGCGACGACGCTCTCGTGCAGTGCCAGTGCGGCCTGGAAGAAGTCCGGACCTTCGCGGCCGAGGCGCGCGGCGAGATCTTTCGCGGGCGCCATCGCGCTGCGCGAAGCGAGAGCGGCGAGCAGATCGCGCGACAACTCCTGCACGCGCCGGCTCGAGACCTGGCTGCCGAAATGCTCGATGGCGACCTCTTCGATCGCATGCGCCTCGTCGAAGATCACCGCGTCGTAGCGAGGGAGCACGGCTGCCGCGCCCGAGTCGCCCGCCGATGAACTGCGCAGCTTGAGGTCCGCAAAGAAGAGGTGGTGATTGACGACGACGACATCCGCATCTGCCGCGCGCCGCCGCATCTTGAAGACGAAGCACGGGTCGTAGTGCGGACACTTCGGCCCCGTGCAGGTCTCGGCGGTCGAGGTGATCTGCGCGAGCACCGGCGTGTTCTCCGGCACATCTTCGAGCTCGCTCTTGTCGCCCGTCTCGGTGCTCTCGGCCCACGCGTCGAGCCTGGCGAGCAGCGACGTCTCCTCGCGCGTCGAGAACATCGGCGCGCGATCGAACTGCTCCTTACGCAAGAGGCAGAGATAGTTCTGCCGGCCTTTGAGGAACGCGAACTTCGCGTCGACGCCCAGGCGGCGCAAGAGCGGTACGTCTTTGTCGCGCAGCTGTTCCTGCAGGTTCTTCGTCGCCGTCGAGATGATCACGCGCAGGCCGCTCTTCGCCGCCGGCACGAGATAGGCGAGCGTCTTGCCCGTGCCGGTGCCCGCCTCGAGAACGAGCGCCTGGCCTTTCGACAACGCCTCGCCCACCTTCTCGGCCATCTCCAGCTGCGGCGCTCGCGCCTCATAGCCGGGCAGCGCCTCCGCGAGCTTTCCCGCGGGCCCCAGCAGCGCGGCCAGATCGCTCGTCTTCATGGCGTCAGCATCGCGATCGGCACGGGTGAAAATGAGACGATGAAGACCAGCAGGCTGGCGGCGACGATCAGCGCCCGCCCGCGCCCCATCAGGCTTTCCGGTTCACGCAGCGGCGGATGACGCGAGAGAACAGTGCCCGTGAGCAGGCCCCAGATCATCCAGCCGATGAACGGAGTGAAGACGCCGAGCGCGAGCAGCAGTGCGGAGAGCGGCGCGCCGAGCAGCCGGTGCAGTCGCGGCGAGACGGCGTAGAGGATGTGGCCTCCGTCGAGTTGCCCGAGCGGGAGCAGATTGAGTGCGGTGACGAAGAGGCCGAACCAGCCGGCGACGGCGACCGGGTGAAAGAGGATCGTCTGCGTGTCGCTGAGAGCGCCGAATCGCAGGTACTCCAGGAGCTGCAACAGGAGCGGTTCGCCGAGATCGACGCCGTCGCGCAGCGCAGGAAAGTCGCCGGTGCGCTGCCAGATGCTGAGCGCGTCGAAGAGCGTCCAGTGGTGAAGCGTCTCGGTGAGCGGCACGACCTGCGAGAGGCGCAGGCCGATGACGAGCACCGGCAGCGTGACGAGAAAGCCGCAGAGCGGACCGGCGGCGCCGATGTCGATCAGCGCGTTCTTCGTGCGCGGCAGCGTGCGCAGCTGGATCATCGCGCCGAGCGTGCCGATGAAGGAGATGAGCGGCGCGGGCAGAAAGAACGGCCAGGTTGCGTCGACGCGGTGACGGCGTGCGAGCAGGAAATGCCCCATCTCGTGCGCGAGCAGAATGCCGAGGAGCGATGCTGCAAACGCGATCGCGCGCGGGAGCGCAGGAATCAGCTGGGCCGCACTGGTGGCGGTTTCCGGCGAGACCCCCAACCGCTGCAGGAGCTGCACAACGGCTGGCGCGGCAGGGCGCTGGACGTCGTCGAGCAGAAGACCCGCGAGGATCGTTGAGGCGAACGTCAGCGCGAAGAGACCGAGGTTGAGCGCCGGCGGAAAGGGCGCCCCAAGCGTGCCAGGTGCCTGAGGCGCAGGCGAGGCGGACTGCGCGCGTGCCGCCTCGTCCGTCGCCGCGCCGTCGCCGGGCGTCTCCTCCTGCGGAGCTTCCATACGCGGATCTGGCGTCATCGATCGAGTCAGCGCGGCGACGTCGTCAGGCGGCGCACGAACGCGGTGAGCGCGCGCAACCCGGCGGTCAACAGGAAGCGCGGCTTGCCTGTCTGTTGCGCGACCTTCTGCTGGTGCGCGCGTGCTTCATCGTGGCGGCCGAGAGCGGTGAGCGCCTGCGCGAGCTGCTCGTGCAGCTCCGTGCGCGACGGATCGAGTGCGAGAGCGCGGGTCCAGGACTCGACCGCCTCCTCGCGGCGGGCGAGCTTGTCGAGAGCAGTCCCACGGCCGATGAGCGCGTTCGCATCCGCCGGCCGTTCACGCAGCGCCGCGTCGAGCCAGACGAGCGCGTGCGCCGGATCTCCGAGCGCGAGCAGCGCAGCGCCGAGGCGCGGGAAGGCCGGCGTCCAGTCGGGACGCAGAGCGAGCACGTGCTCGAGATGGTCCTTCGCGATCGCGGGCAGCCCTTGCGAGAGCGCGATTTCGGCGAGCGCGGCATAGGCCCGATGCGCACCCGGCGCATGCACCAGCAGCCGCTCGCACGCCTCCTGCGCGGCCTTGCGTGGTCCTCGACCGTCGAGTGCGAAGTCGAGCGCGAGCGCCAAGAGCCGCTCCTGCGCCTCGGCGAACAGCGGATCGCGCCGCACCGCCTCGAGATATCCGTCGAAGCTGCGCGCGGGCTCGAGCACGTGCACGCCCGCTTCGTGCGCGGCGCTCATGTCTCGCCCGCGCATGTACGCGACGTAGGCCTCGACATCGGCGGTCGGCCACTCCTGCTCAGGCAGCTCTCGACCGAGCGCTCGCGAAACGACCTCCGCGGCTTCATCGAGCGCCTCGAACAGTTCGCCGCGCGGGCGCAGCACGATGTGATCGAGCGCGAGAGCCTCGCGGGGCTGATCGACGAGAAGCAGTCGCAGGCGAACGCGATCGGTCAACTCGGCGCTGCCGTGCAGGAGATGCTCGGTGCCGTCGGGCAGCGGGATCGCGCACGCTTCAGAGAGAGTCCAGGGCTGGCTCGCGACCACCCAGCCGTTCTCGTGCTGGTCGGCGCTCTCACCGTCTCCGGGTGCACCCTGCGACGTGAGCGTGGCGCAGTTGCCGTTGATTTTGCCGCCGCTCGACAGGCGATCAGCGAGTGCCCGCGCCATCGCGCGTGCGTAGATCCCCTGCGCCGGATCGCGCATCTTCCCCGCGCCGTCGAGCGGCACAGTGAACGGGAAGATCAGGAGCGGCAAGGGCTGCATCGTCTCGGCTCTTAATGCGCGGGTGCGGCCGGTGCCACAGGGAGCGTTGCTGCCGGAGGCACTGGCGGCGGTCCGTCGGGGTCGAACTCGGAGATGACGCCGCGATTGATCCAGAGCCAGAAGAAGCCCTTCTGCGCTTCGCGATCGCTGCTGAACTTCGTGTCTCCCGCGGCTCCCGCAAACGGCTGCTCCATGCCAAGAAGCGCGTCGCGCATCGCCTCTCGCGTCTGCGGATGCTTCTTCTCGACGATGGTGCGGACGATGCCCGCGACGTCGTGCGCGTGCGCCTCGATGTAGCTCGGCACGCGGTGGTACGCGGAGTCATACTCCTCGACGAACGCCTTGGTCGCCGTCCGCTGGCTCTGCGGAAAAAATCCGTCGGCGAAGATCGCGCACTGCACATAGCGCGCGGCCCCCATCCGCTCATCGACGAGATCGTTGGAGTCCCAGAGATTCGTTCCCAGGAGCTGCACCGTGCGCAGATCGTCGCGCCCTGTCGTCTTCTTGATCACCGAGATCTCGCGCGTATCGCAGCCCGAGGTGATGACATCTTCCGCAGCCACGGCTGGCGCGATCAGGCGGATCTTGCGCGCGGCATCGGGGATGAAAAGCGCGTCGAACTCGATGAGCGGCGCGGTCTGGTTCTTCAACTGCGAGAGCGCCTTGCGCTTGCGATACGGGTCGGTGATCTCGGCAGCGATCTTGCGCTCCTCCTCGAGATATTCGCCGCGCTCGCCCATGTTGAACTTGCCGACCATCTTCGCGATGAACGGTTTGAACGTGGTGCTCTCGACGGGATAGCGCTCGTAGGCGCGCACCTCGCCGCCCTCTGCATCGAGCGTGTCCCAGAAGTAGCGGACCATCTCGTCGCCGTAGTTCGAGTCGGGCTGCAGGACGCCGAAGGTCTTCGCGTTCAACTTCTTGATCGCGTAGTCGGCGACCGCGCGGCCCTGGGCGCTGTTGGTGAGCATGTCGCGGAAGATGAACGAGCCGATGCCGGTGAGGCCCTCTGCGCGGGAGAGCGAGATCATCGGGACGCCAAGCTGCTGCGCGCGCACGGCGGCGGCGGGCCCTTCGACGAGACCGATCGGGCCGATGATCGCGATCGCGCCTTCGCGGGCGAGCTCCTCGACTGCCTTCGCGGCACCATCGGGATCGCTCTTGGTATCCTTGACCGAGACGGTGATCGGCCCCTTGCCAGCGGGATCGAGCAGGAGCGCGATCGCGTCCATCGTGGGGGCTGCGAACTGCTTCAGGTCTCCCGTGAGCGGCAGCGCGACGCCGATCAGCAGCGGCTTGACGGCGGCGGTCGCGCTCATCGCTTGAAGCAGCGCGTGCGCGTCGTTGGCTACGTTGATCGGTGGCTGCGCGTCGATGAGCTGCTGCGCGAGCGCCTGCGCGTGGAGGCGATCGCCGATGTGCAGCTCAAGCGTGGCGAGCCGCAGCGCCGCCAGCGGCCAGGCCGGGCTGTGCGGATCGAGCTCGGTCATCAGGGCAGAGAGGTCGGCGACGGGCGCGTGCGAGAGCTGCTGCGTGTAGTTGGGAACGAGCGCATCGCGCGCAGCTCCACTCTGTGCGCTCTCGATCGCCTTGGCCGCATCGTGCAGTCCGCTCGGCACGGTGGCGCTGATCGGCGTGAAGGCAGCCGAGAGCGTCTGCGCTGCTTCCTGCTGTTCCGCCTGCGTCATCGGCGCGATGGTCGGCGCCTTCGCTGCCGCGGCCGGGCCGCTCTGCTTGCGAAGGCGCTCCTGCACGGTCGTGAGCTCGAGTGCGGCGGGATGCTTGAAGCGCGTGGTGGGAAACTGTTCGAGGAACTCCTGCAGCACGGCCTGCGCCTCGTCGAGACGGCCCGCGCGCTCAAGCGCCTGGCCGCGCCGCAGACGGGCCTCATCGCACTCCTCGCGATCAGGAAAGCTCTCGAGGAATTTCGCGAAGAGCTCCGCAGCGTCGTCGAAGTTGCTGGCGGCGAGCGCGGCGCGGGCGCGTGAGAACGAATCGACCGCGGCCTCATCGTAGGGGACGGCGTGGCCATCGACCATCGCGGTGCGGCCGCTTGCGCAGCAGAGCATCGAGGTGAGCGCGAAGGAGAATCCGAGCAGGGCAAACCGCGGCGCGCGCGCAATCATGGCAACTCCTGAACGTTGGCACCGGCAGGCGGCGTGAACTGGAAGAGCGCGTCGCCGAGTTTCTGATCGATCTTCGCGTCGCCGAAGACGAGCCGGTTCTCGTTTCCCTGCCCGTCGGTCACCTGCGATGCGAGCACGCGTCCGCTCTTGTCGACGCAGAAGAGGATCTTCTGCACGCTGCCGCCGTCCTTCTTGGGAACCAGCTCGATCGCGTCGCCGGAGGGAAGGCCATCAGGCAGCGAAACTGCGCGGGGCGTGAACTCGGTGAGCAGATCGCCCTTGCCCCAGAGGAAGGTGAAGGCCGCGGAGAGCTGCTCTCCGTGAAGGTCGCGCTTGACGGTGACCTGGTTGTCGTCGGGCACCCATTGCCAGAACGACTTGCCGTCGAGGATGAGCAGCTTCTTGTCGGGCACGAGATATTCCCAGCGCAGAAGGCCCGGGCGCTTGACTTGAACGGTGCCCGACTTCTCCTCTGTGCGGCCGAGCGCTGCGTAGGTGTAACGCTGCGCGAAGGTGGCCGAGAAGTCGCGGCGCTTGCCGTAGTACCGCTGGATCCGCTCGGCGATCTTCCGACCTCGTCCGACCTCGTCCGGTTCCGCTGCGGCGCTCTTCGCGTGGCCCGTCTTCGCCGGAGTTGGAGCTGCCGCCTGCGCCTGCGCAAGCGTGCTCCCGAGCAGGCTGAGCGCGAGCGCGCCGATTGCGAGACGAAGAAAATGAGCGGTCGGGCGCGGCACCGGGAACTCCGATTCAAGGCAGCAGTGCGAAGAGAGGAGAGCCTTCTAGCAGGCCTGCGAAGATCTGCTCCAGCGCCTCAGCGGGCCGCTTCGTGGAACAGCCGTGGAACAATGAATGAGCCCTCATTCATTTTGTTCGGGATCCGTCTGAGCCGCGCCCTGTGCGGTCGCGAGCGCTTTTGGGAGGTTGCGGATTCGGCGGGCGAGCTTGGCGCCGAGGCGCAGGAACCGTGAACGAAGCCGGGCGCGCGCGGCGAGGTCTAGATCTCCTGGTGCACCGAGGTGCGCCCGCCTTCGCTGCGCCACGCCGAAGAGCGCGATCGCGGCAGCCACCGAGACGTTGAAGCTCTGCGTGAAGCCGGCCATGGGGATCCGGAAGCTTCCCGTGCAGGCCGAGATCGTCTCAGCCGAGGGCCCCTCGTGCTCGTTTCCAAAGAGCAGCGCGATGGGCCGATCGACAGGCAGGTCCTGGACGAGCAGCGAATCCTCGCCGAGGTGCCCGGCGTAGACGGCGAACCCTTGCGCGCGCAGAGCCAGAGCGGCCGCAGCGCCCGTCGGTTGCAGCGTGAGCGAGAGCCACTTGTCCGCGTCGCGCGTCACGCGCCGGTGGGTCGTCGGGTCGCCGTCTGCGTGCGCGACAATCGACGCAGAGCCGATCCCCATCCCTTCCGCGGTCCGCAGAATCGCGGCCACGTTGTGCGGATCGAGCAGGCGATCGAGCACCACGGTGACAGACGAGAGGCGCGCCGCGATCACGGATTCGATGCGCGAGAGCCGCTGCTCAGACATCAGCGAGCGATGAAACGCATCCTCGGCAGACTCGGCCGGAGCTGCCGCAAACCCTTGCTGGGAGCCATCGGCAGCGATCTCTGGCGAATCTTCCGGCTCCGCGAGCAGCTCCTCGGTGAGCCCGCGCGGCCCGAGCAACTCCGCCGGATCGACCGGACGGATCGGCCCGATCCATGCGCGCGGCGGCCTGCGTGCTCGCGGCTGCTTGCTCATTCGTTCGGCTTGCGGCGCGCCTTGGCGGAGTGGCGCTTGCTCGGCGGGAGGATCTTCTTCTTGTTCTTCTTGCTCCGCTTGATCTTGTCGAGGCGCGCCTTCTCCTTGTCGGCCTCGTTGCGCAGGCGCGTCTTCTCGTCGACCGGCTTCTTCTTCTTGCCCGCGAGAACCGACGGCTCGTCGATCTCTGTGCCCCGCGCTGGCCGGCGCTTCTTCGCGAGCGGCTCCTTCACCTCGCGCACCTTCGGGACGACCCGCTTCTCGTTGCCATCGGCGCGCGCGGCCGCTGCCAGCAAGGCCGCGGCAGCTTCGGACGTCGGGCGGAACTTGTTGCCGAGCGGCTGCTCGGAGCGCGCGGCCTTCTCCTTGAACATGCCGTCCTTGCGCCGCCCGGTGAGCGCCGGCGCGCGCTTGACCTTCTCGGCCGCGGCCTCTTCGCGCTCATCCACTGCGTCGCTGTGGATCGCGTCGTCGTTCTCGTCGAAGTCGTCGGGCGTGAGCATCTCGCCGCTCTCGCGATCACGCGCACGCTCTTCGGCCAGCTCTCGCTCGAGCGCTTCGACATCGAACGGCGACGGCAAGGGCGCCCCTTCGAGCGCGCGCATCATCGCGTCGACGAGCCGCTCGACGCCTTCGCCCGTTGCGCCCGAGAGCAGGTGCACGTGCAGTCCGCGCTTGGCGAGCTTTGCTGCGAACTCCTCGGCCGCCATGCGGGCCTCGGGGACGTCGATCTTGTTCGCCGCGATCACCTGCGACTTCTGGGCGAGCTCGCGATCGAACATGAAGAGCTCGCGGTTGATCGCATCAAAATCGGCGACGAGATCCCGCCCGGCGATGGGAGCAGCAGAGGCATCGACGAGATGAACGATCGCGCGGCAGCGCTGCATGTGGCGCAGGAAGCGCACGCCCAGCCCGTTCCCGCGGTGCGCGCCCTCGATGAGACCGGGCAGATCGGTGAGCACGAAGCTCTTGCCGTCCTTGTACTGAACGACGCCCAGGTGCGGCTGCAGCGTGGTGAACGGATAGTCGGCGATCTTCGGGCGCGCGCGCGAAAGGCGGGCCACAAGCGTGCTCTTGCCCGCGTTGGGAAAGCCGACGAGGCCGACGTCCGCGAGCAGCCGCAGCTCGAGCTTGATCGTCTTCTCTTCGCCCTCGGTCCCCGGCTGCGCGAAGCGCGGCGCCTGCAGCGTCGGCGTCGCGAAGTTCATGTTGCCCAGGCCCCCGCGACCCCCCTTGGCGATGATGAACCGCTCGCCTGCGAGTCGCATGTCGATCAGCGTCTCGCCCGTGTTCGCGTCGCGCACCATCGTGCCGGGTGGAACGCGCAGCACCAACTCGGGCGCAGCGTGACCGTTCTGATCTCGCCCGCGCCCCGGCTCTCCGTTCTTCGCGCGGTACTCGCGCTTGAAGCGGAAGTCGAGCAGCGTGGTGAGTCGCTCGTCGCTCTCGAGGACGATGTCCGCGCCGTTCCCGCCGTCGCCGCCAGACGGGCCGCCGCGCGGGATGAACTTCTCGCGCCGGAACGCGACCGCTCCAGCGCCGCCATCGCCGGCCTTCAAGTACACCTCGGCTTCGTCGATGAACTGCATCGGGCGCTCCTCAACTGCGATGAGAAAATCGGATGCTGAAAAAAGAGTCGAGCCGGCCCGGGCAAACCCGAACCGGCTCGGCGTACAGAACGCGAGCAGCGAACTGCGGCTGCGCTACGCCTTTGCTTCTGCCTTCGCCGCGATCGGCGTGACGTGAACGAAGACGCGGTCGTTCTGCTTCTTCTGGTACTTCACGTGGCCTTCGACGATCGCGAAGATCGTGAAGTCGCGCCCCATCCCGACGCCCGTGCCCGGGTGCACCTTGGTGCCCACCTGGCGGACGATGATGTTGCCCGGAATGACGTGCTGGCCGCCGTAGATCTTGATCCCGCGGTGCTGCCCCGGTGAGTCACGACCGTTGCGAGAAGAGCCCTGTCCTTTTTTGTGTGCCATGTCAGTTCTCCTTCGCGGTTAGGCAGAGATGGTGGAAATCTTCAGCTCGGTGAACGGCTGGCGGTGGCCACGGATGCGGTCCCAGCCCTCTTCCTGCGTGCGGAAGTGCCAGAGCTTCTTGTGCAGACCGTGCGAGACGACCTCGGCCTCGACCTTGGCGCCCGCGAGGATCGGCGCGCCGACCTTCACGTCTGCACCTGAGCCGACGAGGAGAACTTCGAGCGCGATCTTGGCGCCGACGGCCTGCTCGAGCTTCTCGACCTTGAGCCGGTCTCCCGACTTCACGCGGTACTGCTTCCCGCCTGTCTTGATGACTGCGTACATGTGAAACCTCGACTTCTTTCCGTCTGTGATGCCCGTCAAAGCAGGGGTGACCCGCCGCCGGGCGCGGAAAGGGAGGGGCGATCTATTGGATCGGGGAGGGTGTGTCAAGATTCGAGGGCGCCGCGGCGCACTCGTGTCTGCTGGCCGTGCTCGGACATGCATCCGCGGTCGGCGCAAAAGCCTGCTCGGTTCGGGGTTGGGTGGGGCCGCTCCTGAACTGCGCGCGGCCAGCAGACACGGGCTGCGCCGCGGCTACGCACGATCTTGAGACACCCGCTGATTGGACAGGTCAAGAGCGCGTGATCGGCTACGTGTACTTCTCGTCGTAATCGTCGCGCGTGCGGCGGATCACCTCGTGGGCCTCGGCGCGATCGTAGAGCTCGGGGATCTCGATCATGCGCTGCGCGCCGCTGCCGTCGGGGATCTGCTTGTAGGTGAGGAAGTAGTGGCGCAGGCGATCGCGCAGCGACTGGGGCAGCTCGGAGAGTTCGCGCAGGCTGCCGTAGACGGCGTCGCCCTTCATCACTGCGATGATCTTGTCGTCGGCTTCGCCCTTGTCGATCATCCGCAGGCCGCCGATCGGGATCGCCTCGATGAGGATCCCGCCGTGCGTGATCGTCTTCTCGCTGAGCACGCAGATGTCGAGCGGGTCGCCATCGCCGCGGATGTTCTGTTTGCCCGTGCGCTCCTCGCATCGCCGCGCGAGCCGCTCGCCGCACCAGGTGCGCGGGACGAATCCGTAGAGTGACGGGATGACGTTGGAG
This sequence comes from uncultured delta proteobacterium, assembly GCA_903911145.1. Classification (GTDB taxonomy): domain Bacteria; phylum Myxococcota; class Myxococcia; order Myxococcales; family 40CM-4-68-19; genus CAIWCD01. The sequence goes on from CAIWCD010000039.1 coordinate 48,316, forward strand.
AAGAGCTGCGGGCGATCGACCTTGAGCAGACCGCTCTCCTTGTCGAGCTCGTACTTCACGGCGTCGGTGGGGACGATCTCGATGTAGCTCGTCACCAGCTCGGGACAGGCCTTGCCGGGCGAGACGCCGTGCCACGGATGCGCCGCGAGCTGCGAAGGAAGCGTCTTCATCGGATCTCTCCAGGCCGCACCCAGTGCGGGTTTGCGGCGTTTCTAGCGGGACTGTGCGAGCGCGCGGAGCGTCTCTGCATACGGCGCGCGCGCGACTCCTCGCTCGGTGATGATCGCGGAGACGAGCGCTGCGGGCGTGACGTCAAAGGCGGGATTGAAGACAGAGACGCCCTCTGCCGCGGTGCGCACCGAGCCGACGTGCGTGACCTCGTGCGCAGCGCGCTGCTCAATGGGAATGGCGCGTCCATCGGCTGCGCGGAGATCGAACGTGCTGATCGGCGCGGCGACGAAGAGCGGAACCCCTGCAGCATGGGCCGCGAGCGCGACGCCATAGGTGCCGACCTTGTTCGCGACGTCTCCGTTCGCGGCGATCCGATCCGCGCCGACAATGACGCAGCCGATCTTCCCCGAGGCGAGAAGCGACGGCGCGGCGACGTCGGGCAAAAGCGTCACGGGGATGCCGTCCTGCATGAGCTCCCACGCGGTCAGGCGCGCGCCCTGCAGCCAGGGACGGGTCTCGTCGGCATAGACGTCGCACTTCTTGCCCGCGCCCAGAGCCGCCCGGATGACTCCGAGCGCAGTTCCATATCCGGCTGTCGCGAGGCCGCCAGCGTTGCAGTGCGTGAGGATCCCCTTCCCCTCGGGAACGAGCGGCGCACCGTGCGCGCCGATCGCTTTGCACGCTGCGAGATCCTCGGCGGTGACCGCATGGGCCTCTGCGAGAAGGTGGGCGGCGATCTCGTCGGCAGGTCGTTGCTGCGCAGCCAGACCCGCGCGCAGCGTCGAGAGCCGCTCGAGTGCCCAGGCGAGGTTCACCGCGGTCGGGCGCGATGCGTGAAGCGTCTCCCGCGCGCGCAGGAAGATGGCCTCCTGCGCGGCCGCGCTGCTCTCGCGTGCAGCTTCGCGAGCGCCGAGCGCGAGCCCGTAGGCCGCCGCGCACCCGATCGCGGGAGCGCCGCGCACGACCATCTCGCGGATCGCGTCCGCGCAGGCCGCCGCCGTCTCGATGCGCATCATCTCCTGCGCGCCGGGCAGCTTGCGCTGGTCGAGGAGGTAGAGCGCACCGTCGCGATAGCAGAGAGTCTCGAAGGACATGGCCCGCGCTTGTAGCAGAGCTCACCGTTGCAGGAATAAATGACCCGCCGGTCAGGAATCGGCGCGAACCGAATCGCGCTCGAAGAACAGCGAGCATGCGGAAGGGGCGCTGCTGTCGGGCGTGCGCTCGGTGAAGCCCAGCGAGCGGTAGAGGCCGATCGCTTCGCGCATCGCTGGAAGCGTGTCGAGGCGTGTTCGCGGGTGCCCGAGCTCGCTCGCGGCGCTGAGCGCGGCTTCGGCAAGCGTGCGTCCGAGACCCGCGTGACGGAAATCGGGGCGGACGAAGAGTCGCTTCATCTCGGCGAATCCGTCGCCGCCGAGCAGCGCGACGCAGCCGGCGGGCTGCCCGTTGATGCGCGCGAGCAGCAGCCGTCCGCGCGGCGCTGAATAGCTTCCGGGCAGCGTGCGGATCTCCTCTTGGAATCCCTCGAGCGGCAGTCCGAGTTCGAAGTCGAGTGCGCGCGCGTACTCCTCGAAGAGCTGCTTGACGTCATCGAGATCGCGGCCCGGAACCTGAACGATCGAGAGCTTCGCCGCGAGTCGTTTGCGCTTCTTCTCGACAGGCGCGGCCCCTTTTTCCCTCGAGGCAAGCAGCGCCCAGAGGCAGAGCGCAGTGACCAGGAGCAGCGGGCCTCCGAGCGAAACGAGCAGCGTACCGACCTGTCCGACGGCGCCGTCGACAAGCTGCGGCTGGCGGGCCGCGCCGCGCGTGACGACGGTGAGCGCGGTGCGTTGCCCGATCTGAAGGAGAGAGAAGGCGAACGTCAGCCAGACAAGCAGCAGCTCACCGCGAAGCACCCAGCGCAGCCGCGTCCGTTGACCGTCGGCCACGAAAGCGAGGGCGGCCGCCGTCACCAACGCGGCGAACAGCAGCAGGGCGAAGAGCGAAGACACAGGCGGTGTTGCTCCTTCGTTGGTTCGTGCGCACTGGGCGAACCTGCGCAGGCTGCCGCGGTTCGGTGGCGTGCGCTACTTCTGCGCCTCGAGCGCGTCGGCGTCGGCGCACAGCTTCGCGGCGCGCGCTGCAGCCAGCTGGAAATCCATGTGCGGCGCAAAGCCAAGCCGGGCGGCCACGTCATCGACCGAGAGCGCCATCCCCTGCGAGAAGAGCTGCTCGCGCAGGAACGTCCCGACCGAATGGTTGGTGTACCAATCATCTCCGAACTTGCGCCGCATCCCCTCGTGCATCATCCCCGCGAGCACAAAGGCGCGCGTGTAGTCGGCCGAGTAGAACGTGTCGTCGACGTCAGCGCGGAAGCGCATCGACTCTTCGTCCGTGAGCGGGAACGTCAGCGCGCGCGAGAAGAGCTGCTGGAAGAGCGAGCGCAGCCCCGCTTCCGAGCCATCTCGCGCGGTCTCGGCGTGCGCAAGCAGCGCGAGCGCCGGCTCGATCTCACTCGTGGGACGACCGTGCAGACGCAGCTCGTACGCCGTCTTCGCAAACGCATAGCGGCGCAGGTAGCTCATCTCGACGAGCGCTGTGTGGCGCAGCACCGAAGCGAGCTCGGCGTTGCTGGGCGCGGGTTTCCCGCTCTTGCGCAAGAACTCCCGATAGCGCACGAGGAAGCGCGCGTCGCTGAAGGCGTGGCGGAAGAACTCGCCGAACCCTTCCGTCGGCGCGCCGTATCCGAGCAGCACGTTCTCCCACGGCGTGATGGTGCTCGACGCGAAGTGCACCGCGTGGCCCGCCTCGTGGAAGAGGGTCCAGTAGTCGTCGAGGCCGCCCGAAGGCTTGACCGAGAGGCGCACGTCGCCGGGTGGATCAACCGGCTGCACAAAGGCGCGCGGACGCTTCTTCGGATTCACGCTGTCGTCGACCTGCACCTCGCCGCCCACGACTGTCTTGAGGTCGAGCCCGATCCCGCCGAGGAAGAAATCGAGCGCCTTGAGTTCGAGCGTCTGATCGAACAGGGCCGCGAGCTTCGGGCTTTTCCAGATGCGGCCCATGTCTGCTGTCCGCAGCTTCTCGCGCGGCGTGTTGAGCTCCTCGCGCGCGACGCGATCGAGCGTCTTCTCGAAGAGCGCATCGGTGGCCTTGAGGTAGCCAACTCCCTCGGTGAGCAGCGTGTGCAGATCGACCTGCCGCAGATCCTCGGAGAGCGCGACGTAGTCGGTGAAGCCCGCGGCGTGCGCGGCCTCCTGCGCGGCGGCCTCCTTGCGCGCGAGGATCGGGTTGAGCTTCTCGCCGAGCACCTTTGTGCTTGCGGCATAGAGCTGCGCGCGTTTCGCCGGATCGGCCTCGGCGGCGATGAGCAGCAAGAGGTTTCGATAGGGCACCGCATCCTTGATGAACGGCACGACCACGTTCGTCGACGCCTCGACGTCGGAGAACTCATCGTCGAACTTCGCGGTCGCCAGGCCCACCGACTCGCCCGCGAGCGCGCGCCGAAGAAAACGCCACGCGAGCCGCTCGTTCGCGCCCAGCGCGGGTTTCCCGATCTCCGCGTCGATCAGAGCGAGCGAGGCGGGCGTGAAGAGATGCTCGTGCCCGAGGTAGGTCAGCGCGCCCAGCGAGGTGTCACCTTGCGTCGCGCTGTACCAACCGAGCACCGCTTGCACGCGCTGGAGCGCTCGATACTCGTCGGCGATCGAAGCGGCCGAATCGCGCGCACCCGCTCCAGGCGCGGCCGGGAGAGTCGCAGCGCCAGGTGCGGGCTCGGCGGTCTTTGCGCTCCCGGCAGCATCGCGGCTCACCGTTGAGCTGGTCGTCGCGCAGGCGAACAGCGCGAGTGCGGCCACAAGCGTGGCGCGCGGAAAACGCGCCGGGCATTGCTGGGTGCGGGATTGCGCGATTCGAGACGAAGCGGGCCGGGACGAAATCGAGACCATCGACAGCTCCTTGAGCGGGGCGGCGCGCGAACATTGCCAGAGTTGATGAAGCGGGAGGGGCGGTTCAACTGTGGAGCGCGACGAAGGCCCAGTTGGCCGCCGCGGCCGCAGCGAAGATGAAGCGCGCCCGGCGCAGATCAGGAGGCGAGAGTTCAGGCAGCCCGAGCGTCCAGCGCAGGCCCGCGACGCGCGCGATCGTGAACAACGTGTGAGCCGCGAGGATCGCTGCGACGAGCGCCCAGAGCGGGTTTGCGGCGATCGCGGCGAAGAGGCGGCCGTGCGCGAGATGGACGAACGCGTGGGTCGCGCCGCAGCCGAGGCAGGGCAGGCCGGTCGCCGCGCGGAACGGGCAGGCGAAGAGGGAGAGCCAGCGGCCGGTCTCTCCATCGAACTGCAGACGCGAGGCGATCGCGAAGGAGAGAAGGCCGACCGCTGCGACGATGATCGAAACGCTCGACGGTGCTCCCGACCGCACCAGGCGCGGTCGGGAGAGCTTCACCGGCTCCGCGATCGGCACGCTCTCGAACGTCATGCTCATGCAGAGCTCTTGAGCTACTTCGAGAGCAACTGCGGGATCGCGCTCGCCCCGGCGGAGAGGAGCATCATGAGCATGCCGCAGGTGAGGCAGCAGAAGACGAGATAGGGGCCGAGCGTGGTCGCGGTCGCGCCGCCGGGCGTGATCCCGTGCGTCTCTTTGAGGCCGATGCCCGTGAGCACGATGATCCAGAGCACTCCGATGATGCTGCCGCAGGCGGGGATCGGGGAGAGCACCATTGGTGCCATCGCGTAGGCGCAGGCCGCGAACGTCGCCGCGAAGCCCTTGCGATTCTGGCCGAAGAGCATCGCGCAGAGGTGGGTCACGCCCGCGTTGGCCCAGAGGAAGATGAAGGCGACGGCCGGCGCGACGAGCATCGCGATGATGGCGGTGGCGGGCGTCGGGTGCGTGCTCGAGTCGAGGAGCTTGAGCAGCGCGGGCGGGATGCGATCGCCCATCGTCTGCTTGAACGTCTCGAGCATGTGCTGCTGCTGCGGCCCGACGAAGAGCCGCTCGATCAGCTGTCCGACGATTGAGAAGATGGAGAAGGTGATCACCGCGTAGCTCGTCTGCGCTCCGCGCTGGTCGAGGCGTGCGCGCGAGTAGAGCTTGCGCGGTTCGAAGAGGGCGAGCTTCGTCGTCTCGAGCCAGGCCGCGAAGGCGGACAACTCGGGGCGCCGCTCCCACGGCGTGCCCTCCTTCGCCTCTGCGGCGTCTGCCGGGGCTTCGCCGAATCGCGGAAAGCCGCTCCCAGCGCCGCTTTGCGGGCCGCTCACGGAGGCGAGCACGGGCGCGGGCTCGGGCACGAACAGGGGCTTGCCGCACGAGGGGCAGGCTTGTTGTCCGGACTTCTCGGTGCTGAAGGTGGCGCGGCAGGTCGGGCAGCGTGCGAGCATGGGGCTGCTTCTAGCATCCGTGCAGCGCCGCCGCGACGCGGAGCCAAGGTGCGGTAGGGTTCGAGCCCGATGACCATTCTTGATTCGCTCCGCAAAGAGAAGTGGGGCGTCTGGAAGACGAACGACGAGCTCTTCACGGCTCTGCGCGCACGCGATGTGGCCGCGTTATCGGCGCTCGCGGCGGTGCTTGGTCTCGAGGCGAGCGAGCAGAAGGAGCTCGCGTTCGGCGAAGGCGCCGAGGTTCTGACTGGTGTGGTCGCGGATCTGCGCCAGCAGAAAGGGGCGCGTCTGGCTGCGGCCCGCTGCTGCATCGAGGCGCAGCTTCCACCGGAAAAACTCGCGACACTCTTTCTCTGCGCGGCCGATCTGCTGACCGATCCGCGGCTCGGCGGCAAGGCGCGAGTGCTCGCGGAGACGGGTCTCACGGCAGCGCTCGCCAAGCGCGAGGATCTGCACGCGGTCGGGCAGCCCGCGGGAGACTTTGCGCGCGGCGCGCAAGCGGCGGCTTCTGTGCTCGGGACCGCGCGGGTCAAGGAGTTGCTCGCGGCTGCTCCCCCGGCCCACTCAGGCGCGCTCGCGGCTCTCTTTGCGATCGGCGAGGAGCTGCCCGCCGGCGCGAAGGAGAGCTGGGAGAAGGTGCTCGTCGAGCAGTGCGCGGCCAATCGCAAGGCGCCCGCTGCGGCAAAGCGGATGGGCCTGGCGGTTCCCTGGCCGCCGTTTCTGCCCGACGCCTTCGCGCCCCTGATCAAATTCGCCGAGGAGCAGACGGCGACGGTGGTGACGACTGACGCACTTGCGAAAGGCCCGACGCGCGCCGGTGCGCCCACGGCGATGCCGTCGAATGCGGCGGGTTCGCAAGCTGCGCGAGGAGCGTCCCGGGCCGCGCCTGGCGCGGACTTCCCGACGACGGCCGGGAAAGCAGCCCCCGAATCTCCGCAGCGGCGCACGACCACCGAGTACCTCGGCACGCGCAAGATGGAAGCGCCCATCCAGCGCCAGCGATCGCGGCAGGCAGGCGCGCAACTCGAAGAAAAGCCGGTGGTGCACGAGACCCGCTCGATGCCGCCGGTGGTCGGTCGCCCGCCGACTCCCGAAGGGCTGGTTCCGGACATGGATCCGGTCGCGCTTGCCGCGCGTGCAGCCAAGGCGGGAGTCGCACCGGAAGCGCTCGCCGAGACCGAGCGGCTCGCCTCGCGGCTTCCCGCGAACGTGCTCGCCGCGCTCGCGGCCGATCGCGGAATCGTGCTTCCCGATGGACGCTTCTACAAAGGTGATGAGCCACTGCGGTTCGATCCCCAGGGCAAGCGCATCCCGCGCGTCGATCGCTGGGACGAGTTTGATTTCGAATGGCAGGACCCGGTGCTGCCGGCGTCGGAGTTGCGCGCGCCCATTCGAGCACAGCCCCTTTCCGGACCATTCGCCTCGAGGCTCAAGTCGCTCTACGAGGATCGCCCCGAGGCTGTGGAGCGGCTGTGCGCGGCGGCTGAGGCGCGCGCGGCGATCTCGGGCGAAGAGAAGCTGCTCACCGAGTTGACTCTCGAGATGGCGAGCGCCCGTTGGCGCGGCAAGAGAATCTCTGCGGGGCAGCGCGCGCGGCTGATCGCGGTGGTCGACGATGCTGCGCGCCCGAGTTCGTGGCGCCGCTGCGCTGAATCGATCCTCGCGATGGATGCGCGCCCGCGCGCTGCTGGCGAACACTGACAACGTGTCGCAGAGCCGCTCCGGGCGCGGTCGGGAAGCTCGCCGCGGCCGGTGGCGGATCGCGTGCGTGAACTATTTTTCATCGCAGCGGTCACATCCGTGCGGCACTGAAGTCTGGCTGTTTGATGTGGCGCCCGATCGGTCGCTCGTCATTGCAAGACCCACCCACGGGTGCTAACGACAGCGCCCTTCGCAAGTCGTCGCAGGAGCCAGACCAAGATGAAGATCGCGCTGACCCCGATGGAGAAGTTCCGCGCTGCGGGCAAGTTCCTCGACGTGAAGTTCAACCAGCGTCCGTTGAGCGTCTCGATTGAAGTGACCAAGCGCTGCAACGCGCGCTGCGACTTCTGCGACTACTGGAAGATCACCGATCGCGACGAGATGGCCGACTACGTCGATGTCGTCCGCCGCTTCGATCCTCTCGTGGTCGTCTTCACCGGCGGCGAGCCGCTGCTGCGCCGCGATCTCGTCCCGCTCATCACGCAGATTCGCGACATCCCGGGCTTTCGCTACCTCACGGTGCTCACGCACGGTGGCTTCCTGAGCGAGACGAAGATCAAGGAGCTCGTCGGCGCCGGCGTGCACCAGATCAACATCTCGATGAACTATCCCGACGCGCGCCAGGACAAGGAGCGCGGCATCCCGGGCCTCTTCGCGCGCCTCGAGAAGACGGTGCCGGAGATGGTGAAGCAGGGCTACAACGTCTTCACCTTCGCCTCGATGCTGATGGTCGACAACATGCACGACGCGGAGCCGCTCATCCGGCTCGCCCACTCGTGGGGCATCAACATCGCGTTCAGCGGCTACAACGACATGAAGAACGGAAATCAGAATCACTTCGTCGCGCCGGAGAAGCTCGAGGAGTTCCGCAAAGTCTGCCAGCACATCAAGAAGCTCAAGCGCGAGCTCGGCAACGTGATGACGTCGGACTACTTCTTCGACACGCTCCCGACCTTCTACAAGGAGCGCGAGATCACCGGCTGCCAGGCCGGCAAGATCATGATCCACGTCTCGCCCAAGGGCATGGTGCAGCCGTGCGCCGAGCTGCCCGCGGTCGCGCACTACACGGAGTTCGTGCCCACGGCGTATGCGGGGCCGAACTGCAGCAAGTGCTTCGACTCGTGCCGCGCGGAGCCGCAGGCGCCGCTCAATCTGCGCCGTCTCGCGGAGCTGACCGGGCTCGTGTAGCTGGCGGGGTATTCACCGGGAGGGCCCACCCAATCTGAAACGCTGGTCTTCCTGCTGCTGCTGTTCAATCTGCCAGCGATGATCGTCGGTGGGATCGTCGGCGCGTTCGTCTACCGCAAGCGTCGAAGGATGCACCGCGAGTCGTGAGACTCGGCGCGCCCGAGCCTCAGTGCTTCTCTGGCTCGGCCTTCGAGAGGATCGAGAAGCCTGCGAAGTCTGCCGCGCTGATGCTCTTGGTCTGATCGCCATCGCTCATCAGGCCGACGCCGACGAAGTCCGGCACCTCTGCGTTCGGGTCGCCATTCTCGAAGTGGGCGCGGAACTCCGCGGCCGGATCGATCTCCTCGGTGATCCAGACGCCGGTGGGCGCGCCCGACTCGCGGATGATGGTGTCCTGCACGACGAAGAGGTTGCGCTTCTGATCGCAGACCTTGCCCTTCTCACCGACCGCGCTCCAGACGTACTTGAGCGCGTACCATTTCAGGCCGCGCTTCCACGAGACGTAGATCGATGCGGCCGAATCACCGTAGCCGTCGCGGCACTCGTCGCCGCCCTTGGGCAGCGCCTGCGCGCGCCACTTCCAGCGCAGCCTCTTGGTCGCCTGGCGCAGGTTCTCGGGAACCTCGATGCCGAGCGTGACGGTCTCGAGCGGGTAACGATAGGTCGCGCGGATGAACGGCTCGGCCGGATCCTGGACGAGATGGTAGTAGCTCTGCGAACCGGAGTAGCTCTCGACGACCTTGAAGCCGTCGACCTTCAGCCTGGTCTCTTTGAATCCCAGGCCCGGCGCGGCCGGCAACTGCTTCGGCTCGACTGCGCGCACGACTTCGGGCAACGCCGGACCGTGCGCATCCTCAGCGAGGGCACGCGCGCTTGCGACTGCCGTGAGCGCGCAGACAGCCGAGCCAGCGATCGCGAAGAAGCGCGACAAGAGATTGAGTCCGAGTCGTTTGGATTGCACCGTTTCGCACCCTAGCAGGCTGTCGCGTTGGCCTCAGCAATTTGATGCGCTCAAAGACCTCGCCGCGCGCACATCGGCTGTCTGGATCGCCGACAGGCTGTCTTGCGTTTGCGCCGAGAACCGCCCTACAAGGCGCGCCCATGTCAGAGCAGAGTTCGCACGCGCACCTCACCTCGGCGGCGCTCACCGGAAAGACCGAGCGCTGGAACACGCAGGCGCGCCTCCTGCTCTTCGCGCTCTTCGCGCTGGGCCTCGCGCTGCGCGTGACGCATCTGTCGGCCGAGGGGTTCGGCGACGACGAGGTGCACAAGTGGCTGGCGGTCAATCGCTACCTGGCCGGTGATTTCGGCGGCGACGACGTCGAGCACCCGATGCTGATGAAGTGGCTGATCTCGCTCTGCCTGCTCATCGGCCGTCCTCTCGGCTGGGCACCGGAGACGATCACGCGCTTGCCCAATGCGGTCGCGGGCGGCGTGACGGTGCTGGTGATCGCGCAACTCGGGCGGCGCCTCTTCGGCAACACCGTCGGCCTTGTCGCCGCGGCGCTCTCTTCGGTCTGCTGCACGCTCATCGGCTACCAGCGCGTCGCGAAGGAGGACACGCTGCTCGGCCTCTTCATCATGCTGCTGTGCTGGACTCTTGCGGAGGCGAAGGCGGCGGCCGATGATGCTGCGGGCATTGCTGGGAGCGGTCCGGATGGCTCTTCGCGCCTGCGCGATCAGCGCCGCGCTGAACTCTTCGGCGCGCTCTCTCTGGCTGGAATGCTCGCGAGCAAATACTTCGCCTGGCACGTTCTGCTCGCGCCGATCTTCGTCTTGTCGATCCGCCGCCAGTCGTCGTTCCGCGTACCGCTTGCGCGCTGGCTGCAGCTGGGCGCGATCGCCTTCGCGGCGTGGGTCTGCGTGAACTGGTCGCCGTTTCTTCCCAGCACGTGGGTCTATTTCAAGAGCTACACGAGCGGCCAGCAGACGGTGCACGGCAGCCTCTTCTTCATGGGCCGCATCTTCCACAACCTCGTCGAGTACGGCTGGAACGGCACGCCGCCCTGGTTCTACCTTGTCTTCACTGCGGTGAAGCTCGCGCCAGGCACGTTCCTGCTCGCGCTCGTCGGGCTCGGCATCGCCTTCTTCCAACGGCAGGCCGCGCACAAGCTGCTCTTCTCCTGGATGGGCGTCTGGTTCTTCATCCACTCGCTCTCCGGGTCGAAGTGGGGTCGCTTCTACGTCTCTGTGCTGCCCGCGTTTCTCCTCCTCGCAGCCTTCGCAGCGGTGCTGCTGGCGGAGAAATTCGCGCGCGGCTCGCAATCGGGGACACGCTTCTGGGCCGCGCTGGGCGCGCTTGTTCTCGTCTCGGTGGGCGGCGAAGCGCAGGCCACCATCACGCACGCGCCGCACGAACGGCTCTACATCTCTGCGCTCGGTGGCGGCGACGTGAACGTCGACTGGTACTTCCCTCACTGCGACTACTTCGACGCGGGCTTCCGCGAGGCTGTGCAGTACGTGTCTGCGCACGCGGAGCCGAACGCCGAACTCTCGACGGAGATCGACTGGCCCGCGAAGCTCTATGCGGGTTGGGCCGGGCGCGACGATCTGCTCCAGACGCTCGATCGCCGTGGGCGCGCCTGCCGCGCGGGACGGGTCTGCTACGTCGTCGTGCAGACGGGCCGCTGGTACTTCCTCAACCAGGACGCGGTGGCGAATCTTTCGAAGAAGACGCCGTGGCATGTCGAGCAGATCCGCGGCCACGACGTGGTGAAGGTCTATCGGCTTGAGCCGGGAGAGTCACCGTTCCCCGACGAAAATCCGCTCACCCCCGCGCCAGGAGTGGGTACGCCGAGATAGTTTGAGTACAAACGATTCGATAACCCGCGTTTGCGAATTCGATAAGGTTCGCAAACGCCCCCTGAAGGAGAGCTGACGATGGCCGCGCTGCAGATTGAAGAGTTGGTGGTGGGAACCGGGCCGTCGCCCAAGGCTGGACAGACCGTCAGCGTGCACTACACGGGCTGGCTGACGAACGGGAAGAAGTTCGATTCGTCGGTTGATCGCCGCCAGCCGTTCGAGTTCGACGTCGGCGTCGGCCAGGTGATCAAGGGCTGGGACGAGGGCGTGCTGACGATGAAGGTCGGCGGCAAGCGCAAGCTGACGATCCCGCCGGAGCTCGGTTACGGCGCACGCGGCGCTGGCGGCGTGATCCCGGGCAACGCGACGCTCGTCTTCGAGGTCGAGCTGCTCGAGTTGCTCTGAGCGTCGAGCTAGATCCAGTCCGCGCCCTCGCCGCGAATCCACGCGGCGAACTTCTCGATGCCCTGGTCGATCGGCGTGCTCGGTGAATAGCCGAGCCTCTCGCTCGAGTGGGTGACGTCCGCGCTGGTGAGCGGAACATCTCCCGGCTGCTCGGGCTGGCGGTCGAGGATCGCCGTCACGCCGAGCGATTTCTCGAGCAGCGCGATCATTTCGCGCAGCGTGGTGGTGCGCGCGCCGCCGAGATTGAAGACGTCGTAGGTGAGCGGAATCGTGAGCGAGGCGAGGATCCCCTTCACGATGTCGTCGACGTAGGTGTAGTCGCGCCGCGTCTCGCCCGTGCCGAAGAAGGGGAGCGATTGTCCCGCGAGCATGCGGCGCGCGAACTTGTGGATGGCGAGGTCGGGCCGCTGGCGCGGGCCGTAGACGGTGAAGAAACGTAAGGACGCGATCTCCATTCCGTAGAGGTTGTGCCAGGTGCGCGCGAGCGCTTCGCTGGCGACTTTGCTCGCCGCGTACGGGCTCTGCGGCGAGTCGATGCGCGCAGTCTCCTTGAACGGAGGCGTCGCCTGCGCGCCATACACGGAGGAGCTCGAGCCGAGCGCGAAGCGTCGCGCGCCCGCCTTGCGAGCGGCCTCGAGCACGTTCGCGGTTCCTCGCACGTTGACGTCCATGTAGCCGGCGGGATCTTCGAGAGAGGGACGCACGCCGGCGCGCGCGGCGAGGTGGACGACGCAGTCGGGGCGCGTTTCGGCGAAGGCCGCAGAGAGCGCATCGCCGTCGCGGATGTCGAGTTCGACGAAGCGCGCGCCCGCGTCCAGCAAGGGTTTGAGCGCGCGCCGCTTGACCCGCTCCGGATAGAAGGGATCGAAGTTGTCGACGATGACGAGCTCATCGCCGCGCTTCTGCAATGCGGCGCCGAGGTGGCTTCCGATGAAGCCCGCACCACCCGTGACCAGCGTCTTTCGTGCGCTCATTGACTCACTCCCCAGCGGCGCTGCCACAAGAGCAGCATGGCGATCGTCCAGAGCGGTTTGCGTAGATCGGCCTCGCCGCGCAGATGGCGATGAAGCAGCGCGCGCGTTGGTTCAGGAGTGAAGAAGCCGCTTTCGCGCAGATTCGATTCGCTGAAGAGATCTTCGAACAGCGGCCGCAGCGGTCCGCGGATCCAGGCGGCGACGGGGATGCCGAAGCCCTTCTTGGCGCGGTCGAGGATCTCGTCGGGGATGAGGCCGCGCGCGGCTTGTTTGAGCACGACCTTCGTGCGCGTCATCGAGAGCTTCACACGTGGAGGCAACCGGGCCGCGAACTCGACCACGTGCGTGTCGAGGAACGGCGCGCGCAGCTCGAGCGAGGCCGCCATCGAAGCGCGGTCGGCCTTCACCAGGATGTCGTCGACGAGATAGCGCTGTTGATAGAAGCGCAGCGCCTCGTCGATCGAGCCCGCGCGCACGCCGAGTTCGCGCCCGCGCGCAGCGTCCGAGAGAAGAGCCGCGAAGGCCACCTGCTCGGTCGCGAGCGGCTGCAGCGCGGGCGAAAGAATCGTCGCGAGCTCATTGGGAAGGAGCGCCGCGAGCCACTGCGCGTGGCGCAAGCTCGGGTTTCCGCGCGCGCCGCGAAGGAACTGCTTCACGCGAAAATCGAAGCTCATGTTCTTCGAGGACGAAGGCAAGAGGCGCGCGCACGCTTCCATCAGCGAGATGGCCGCGGACGGGAAAGCCGCCAGCAGCGCGGCCGGGCGGTGCGCGAGGAAGGGATCGTAGCCGGCAAAGAGCTCGTCGCCGCCATCTCCCGCGAGCGCGACCGTGACGTGCTTGCGCGTGAAGCGCGAGAGCAAGAGCGTCGGCAGCATGCTCGGATCGGCCATCGGCTCGTCGAGCGTGTCGACGGCCGTCGGCAGGAGATCGAGGCAATCCTGGCCGGAGAGCTTGAGCGTCTGGTGGCGCGAGCCGATGCGCGCGGCGGCCATCAGCGCGAACGGGGTCTCGTCGAACGAGGCCTCCGAGAAGCCGATCGAGAACGTATCGAGCGGCTGCTTGTGGCGGGCCGCGAGCGCCGCGATGGTGGTCGAGTCGACGCCGCCCGAGAGGAAGACGCCGACGGGAACATCGGCCGCGAGTCGGCGCGCGACTGCGCCATCAAGAAGCTTGAGCAGCTCGGCTGCGGCGTCGCGAAGATTGATCTTCGCGGTCGACGGCGCGGGCAGCTCCCAGAATCGCCGCACGCGAAATCCCTCGGCGTCGAAGATCGCGGTGCATCCCGGCGGCAGTTTGCGCGCGGCGCGGAAGATCGTGCGGGGCGCTGCGATCGCTTCATTCGCGAGGTACTGCACGACCGCAGTCTGATCAACGTCGCGAGGCAGCGCGCCATGCGCGAGCAGCGCCTTGAGCTCCGAGCCGAACAGCAGCCTCTTCGCGGGAACGCGCTCGCCGATTTGCGGCGGCTCACCCGAGAGCCAGTGCGTGCCTCCCGCGTCGTCAGAGAGTGCGTAGTGCAGCGGCTTCTTGCCGAGGCGATCGCGCGCGAGCACCAGACGCCGCGTGCGCGAATCCCAGAGCGCGATGGCGAACATCCCCTGCACCCGCTCTGCGAACTCCTCGCCCCACTCGAAGTAGGCGCGCAGCACCACCTCGGTGTCCGAGCGCGTGTGGAAAGTGTGCCCGCGTGCGCGCAGCTCTTCGCGCAGCGCATCGTGCTCGTAGGCCTGCCCGTTGAAGACGAGCGCGACGCCGTCCTGCACCATCGGCTGCACGCCGCCTGCGAGATCAAGGATCGAAAGTCGGCGATGGCCGAGCGCGGCCGGTCCGGAGGTGAAGAATCCCTCGGCGTCTGGCCCGCGGTGCGCGAGCGCGCGCGTTGCCCGCTGCACGCCCGCCTCGTCTGGCGGCGCGCCGAATCGAATCTCGCCTGCGATGCCGCACACGAATGGCGCTCCTTGATCGTTTGCCTACTTCGCCGCGAGCCGCTTCGCCGCACCCGCGCCGAGCTCCTCGGCGACGAGGTACGGGCGTTTGCCCTGCGACTCGTAATAGGTGCGGATGACGAGCTCCGCGAGCAGGCCCATCAGGAGACTGAGCGCGCCGACGAGCGAGAACATCACCACCACCAGCGGCAGCGGCGTCTGGACGAAATCCTTCTGGCCGCTGAGCTTGTAGAAGAGCATCAGCGCGAACGCGCCGAACGCGGCGACCCAGCTCGCGACGCCGAAGCCGCCGAAGACGTAGATCGGCTTGGTCGAGTAGCTCGCGAGGAACTTCACGACCATCAGATCGAGCACGACCTTCACTGTGCGCGAGAAGCCGTACTTGCTCTTTCCTGCGTGGCGCGCGCGGTGATTGACGACCATCTCCGTCACGTTCGCGCCCTGCCAGCTCGCGTAGATCGGGATGAAGCGGTGCATCTCGCCGTAGAGCTTCACGTCCTGCAGCACGTCGCGTTTGTAGGCCTTGAGCGAGCAGCCGTAGTCGTGCAGGCGCACGCCGCTGATGGCGGAGATGAGCCGGTTGGCGACGCGCGAGGGGAACTTGCGGCCGAACTCGGTGTCCATCCGGTTCTTGCGCCAGCCGGAGACGACGTCAAACCCGACCTTTTCGAGCTTCTCGACCAGCGCGCCAATGTCGCGCGGATCGTTCTGCATGTCGCCGTCCATCGGGACGATGATCTTGCCCTGCGCGGCCTCGATGCCGGCGCTCATTGCGGCGGTCTGGCCGAAGTTGAGGCGGAAGCGGATCACGCGCAGGCTGGGCTCGCTCGCGCTGATGCGTGCGAGCTCCTTGAAGGTGCCGTCGCGGCTGCCGTCGTCGACGCAGATCACCTCGTGCGTGCGCCCGAGTCTGCGAAGCGCATCGAACAGCTCAGCGAGCATGGGGGCGACGTTCGGCTCTTCATTGAAGAGCGGAATGACCACGGAGATGTCAGGGGCGTCTGTCATATGCGCAGACGGTGGAATAGCACACCCGCGGCGGCGAACGCCCTCTCACCGTCACGCGCGAATCAACTATGCTCCGCCAATGATCGACAGCGAAGTTCTGCTCACCTTCTCGGGACGCGACGCGCCCGGCATCACGGCGGCGCTGACGTCGTCGCTCGCCGCCCACGATGCGCAGCTGCGCGACCTTGAGCAGGTGGTGGTGCATGGGCAGCTGTTGCTCGGCTTCGTGGTCGCCTTTCGCGGTGTCGCTGAGCAGGATGCAGCTCTCGTCGAGTTGTGCGCGCAGGCCGCGAAGCTGGGTCTCGCGCTGGCTCACGCGCCGCTGCCTGCGACGGTTTTGCCCGCGCCTGGAGCGGCCGAGCGCACACGCTATGCGCTGACCTTGATTGCGAGGAGCCTCTCGCCGCAGCAACTTCACACGGTCTCGCAACTGCTCGCCGATCACGGTGCGAACATCGAGCGCATCCATCGCTTGAGCGAGCGGGGCCTTGCCTGCGTAGAGATCGCCGCGTCGCTGCCGCTCTCTTCGGAAGGGCCGCTCAAGCGCGCGCTGCTCGCGGCGGCCTCGGCCGATGGCTTCGACGTCGCGCTGCAGAAGGAGGATCTGCTCCGTCGTAGCAAGCGGCTCGTCGCGATGGACATGGATTCGACGCTCATCCGCATCGAGGTGATCGACGAACTCGCGCGCGCGCACGGTGTCGGCGATGCGGTCTCGGCGATCACGCGGCGGGCGATGCTCGGCGAGATGGATTACGACCAGTCGCTCCGCGAACGCGTCGCGCTGCTTGCAGGTCTCGACGCGCGCGTGCTCGACCAGATCGCGAGCACGCTGCCGCTCACCGAAGGCGCGGAGAGGATGGTGCGCGTGCTCAAGCGTCTGGGCTATCGCACGGCGATCATCTCGGGAGGATTCTCCGTCGCCGCGCGTGCGCTCCAGGCGCGGCTGGGAATCGATCGCGCCTGGAGCAATGAGCTGGAGATCGAGAATGGAAAGCTGACCGGACGCGTGGTGGGCGCGATCGTGAACGCTGCGCGCAAGGAGGAGCTGCTCGTCGAGTTCGCCCGCGACGAGGGCGTGCCGCTCGACCAGGTGATCGCGATCGGCGACGGCGCGAATGATCTCCTGATGCTCCAGCGCGCGGGGCATGGCATCGCCTTTCACGCCAAGCCCAAGCTGCGCGAAGCGGCGCACACGGCCATCAGCGCGGGCGGGCTCGATTCGATGCTCTATCTGCTCGGCATTCCCGAGCGCGACATCGAGGCGCTTTCGCGCGAGTAGAGCTGTCGCGTGTTCAGTGGCCTGCGCGCGTCGTCGCGGCCGGATCGCTGCCGAGATGAGCCGTGTCGTTCCAGAGGCGGATGAACGGAGGCTTGCCCGCGCGCAACTCGACGAGATTGAGCGCGCACTCGTCCTGCGCAATCTGCTTTCGGTAGTTCGCGAGCCGCGCACCGAGCAACGCGCAGGCGAGAATGCGCAGCGTCGCCTTGTGCGAGACGACGAGGACCGGATCGTTGGTATGCAAACGATCGGCGTCGCTGCGCTGTGCGTCTTCGTGTCTCGCGCGAATGGTCTCCAGCGCCGCGAGTGCGCGCGTCGCCACATCTTGCGCGGTCTCGCCATTGGGCGGCGCGTTCGCGACAGGATCGTCGTGCCAGGCCTTGAACAGCACAGGCGAGCGCGCTTCGGCCTCCGCGGGCGAGTGGCCCTCCCAGTCGCCGTAGTTGATCTCGATGAGGCCCGGCAGCGTGATGAGCTGCGAGGCAAACGAAGGCGCGACGAGCGCGGCTGTCTCGCGCGTGCGGTCGAGCGGCGAGCGATAGACCGCTGCGAATTTCACATCCGCGAGTCGCTTGCCCAGCGCCGCCGCCTGCGCGCGCCCGGTTTCGGTGAGCGGCAATTCGCGCTGGCCGTTGAACGAATCGATCGCGGACGAGGCCGTCTGCGCATGGCGGATCAGATAGAGCAGCACGTAGATCCTCTTTCTCTTCGATCGCGCAAGGCCGCGCCCAGAGCGGACGAGCGACGACTAGCGGTTGGGCAGAAAATGTTCGCGCACGTACTGCACGGTCTCAGACAGCGTCTCGAACGGATCGCGCGCGCGAAAGCCGAGGACGCGTTCCGCCTTCGAGGCATCGACGAAAAACCAGCACTCGCCCATCTCGACATCGGACGCCGGGATGTCCGGCTCGCCGCCGCGCGCGTGGGCCCACTTCTCGAGCAGATGGGCCGCGCCGATCTTGAGCACGCTCGGCAGCTGCAGCCGCGGCGGAGGCACGTCGGCGATGCGGGAGAGGCGCGCGAAGAACTCCGAGAACTCCCAGTTGACCGCGCCGAGCAGATGCCTCTCGCCCACGCTGCCCATCGTCAGCGCATTCGCGAACGCGTGCGCCGCATCGCGGACATCGACGAAGGAGATCCCACCGCGCGGCATTGCGGGGATGCGCTGCTGGAGAAAACGGAAGATGTCCTGCGTGCTCGACAGACGCGCATCGCCCGGACCGAGAAGCAGCGAAGGATTGAGCACGACGACGGGCAGCCCGCGCTTCACAAACTCGAGCGCGAGTTTCTCCTCGTAGATCTTCGAGAGGTAGTAGGGCCAGTGGCCCACGGTCTCGATCGGATAGTCGTCGGCCTCGGTCGCGACGCGGCGCGTGCGGGAGACGCCGATGGTTCCCGACGACGAGGCGAGCACGATGCGCGTCACCTTCGCTTGCAGCGCGGCTTCGAAGAGCAGGCGCGTGCCCTCGACGTGCAGATCGTACATGAGGCGCGCGTCGGCGGGATCGCGCGAGACGCGCCCGGCGAGGTGGTAGAGCGCGTCGATTCCAGAGAGAGCGCGCGCAGCGAGTGCGGGATCGCGCAGATCGCCGCGGACGATTTCGCAGCCGAGCGCCTCGGCCTCCGGTGCGGCTCCGCGCGCGACGATGCGCACGCGGTGTCCGCGCTCGATCAGCAGCGGGACGAGCGCGGTGCCGAGGAATCCGGTGGCGCCGGTGACGAGGATCTTCTGCCCGCTCACGACTCATCTCCCGTCGCGTGCTCTGCGTGCGCGAGCGCTTTCACCTCGAGCGCGCGCGGCTCGATCTTCGGCGGCGGCGTTCCATCGCGCAGCGCCTCGACCGCCTTCTGCACCAGCCGCGTGATCTCCCGGTGCGCCGCCGAGCGCGACATCCCTTGCGTGGCCAAACGCAGCGCGGCCACGCCCAGCGCGGGTCCGACGCGCACGATGAGCTTCTTGCGCTTGCGCGGATCGGGCGCGAACGCACCCTTGGGCATCGCTTCGTGCGCGCCGTCGATGAAGACCGGCAGGATGTCCGCGCCGGCCGTCAGCGAGAGATAGCCAATCGCCGGCTTGAACTCGTGCAGCTTCCCGTCGGGCGAGCGTGTCCCCTCGGGAAAGATGAGCAGGTGATGGCCGAGCTCGAGCGTGCGCGCGGCCGCTCGCAGCGACTCCTTGAGCGAGCCCTTGCGATCGAGCGGCACGAGGTTGGTGAAGTTTCCAAACCAGGCCCGCTTCCACGGGTTGTCGAAGAAGTAGTCGCGCGCTGCGAGCGAGGCGAGCTTCTCCCCTTCGTCGCCGAGCGCCAACTTCACGAGGCCAACATCGAGATGGCTGTTGTGATTGGCCGCGACGAGGAACGCAGCGTGCGAGGGCACCAATCCCTTGCCGGTGATCTCGATGTCGAAGAGGCCGTTGAAGAGTGCGCTCTGCGCCAGATCGATTGCAGCCCGACCCGCAGCGGCGATGCTCGAGGGAATGCCGATCTCCTCGCTCTTCGTCGCGGCCTGGGTCGATTCCTCGTCGCGCCCGCGGGTGATCTTCGCGTCGCCCTTTCGCTCGCCAAGCGCCTGCAGGAGATCGCGCGCCGTGCCGATCGACGAGAGGCGCGCCTCGTCCGGCGGCTTGTAGCCGGCCTTCTCCAGCGCGACCGCCAGCTCGGCGACGAGCAGAGAATCGAAGCCAAGATCCGCGACCAGACGCGTCTCGGCGTGCACGGATGCGAGGGGCTTCTGCGACAACTCGGCCAGCAACTCGAACAGCCAGCCGTCTCCCGAGCGCGCCTCCGCGCTCTTGAGCTTCAGCCCTGCACTCGACGCGCGCTCGAGCCGCAACAGCTCCTCAAGAACCTGCGGCCGCTTGATCTTGCGCGTCGCAGTCTTTGGCAGCGGGCCGTCCCAGAAGTGGAGAATCTTGACCCGCTTCCAAAAAGGAAGTGCCGCCGAAATCTCCGCAAAGTGGCGCTCAGCCTGGGCGCGCAGCGATTCGCGCGTTTCGCCGTCCGCCTGAGTGGATCCTGAAATGCTTTGAGTGCCAACCATCTGCTTCGGATCGCGCACGACACACAGACAGGCGATCCGCTCGTGACCTTTTCCGTCGGGAAGCCCGACGATGCAGAGCTCGCTGATGAGTCCCGCGTCATCGCGGCAGGCGCCGTAGAGCTCCTCGAGTTCGTCGGGATAGACGTTCTTTCCCGAGGCATCGAGGATGACGTCCTTCTTGCGCCCGACCAGCGTGAGCGCGCCGTCGGGTGAGAGCTTTCCGAGATCACCGGTATGCAGCCAGCCGTCGATCAGCGTGCGCGCGGTTGCCTCGGCGTCATTGAGATATCCGGCCATCACATTGGGGCCGCGCGCGATCACTTCGCCAACGCCCTCTGCGTTCGCGCCGTCGATCCGCAGTTCCACGCCAGGCAAGGCCGGGCCGACCGTGCCGGGCCTGCGCGCGTTCTCTGGAATCGTCACAGCGAGCACGGGAGCGGCTTCGGTGAGTCCATAGCCCTCGGTGAGATCGAAGCCGAGCTGGTGGAACGCCTCGTGGATGTCGTCGGGCAGCGCGCTGCCACCGGAGACGAGCAGCCGCAAGCTGCCGCCGAACTTGCGGTGGATCGGCCAGAAGAGAAGCTTGCCGAGATTGAACCGCGTGCGGTTGCGCAGCTCTCCATGCAGCGCCATTGCCGCCTGCACGGCAGCCTCGACGAGGCGCGGCTGCGCGGCGAGCTCCTGCGTGAGGCGCCGGTGCAGGAGCTGCCAGAGCGCGGGAACACCGACGAGCGCGTGGACGCGGCCATTCTCGAGCGCGTCTCCGAGGCGCTCCGCCGTCAGCTCGTCGAGATAGGTGATCTCCGCGCCGAGCGAGAGCGGCACGAGCAGGCCGCACGTGAACTCAAACGTGTGGTGCAGCGGCAGCACCGAGAGCACGCCCTCGCCGACGTTGAGATCGAAGAGGTTGGCGAGCTTGCCCGCGAGCGATGCGAAATTCCGGTGCGTCAGCAGCACGCCCTTGGGCGTCCCCGTCGTGCCCGAGGTGAAGAGCAGCGAGGCGAGATCGTCGGCGGCGGCACTGGTGCGCAGCGGCGGCATCTTCGCGCCGTTGATATCAAGCCCAGCCTTCGGCGCGTCCGCCGGGATACCGCGCAGCAGCTCCCCGAGCGGGATTGCGGTGATTCCTGCTTCCAATGGCCCGAGCCGTTCCAATACCCGCGGGCTTGCAAGCAGCAGCTTCGCGCCGGCGGCCTTCGCGCAGTTCATGACCTCGGCGAGCGAGAGATTGGCGTCGAGTGGCGCAACCGCGAGGCCGGCTTTGAGCGCGCCGAAATAGGCCATTGGCCATTCCGGGCGATTCTCGCTCATTAAAAGAACCCGCTCGCCCGCGCGTGCGCCCGCATAGAGAAGCCGCTGGCCGGCGCGATCGGAGAAGAGGGCCAGCTCCGCATAGGTCACGCGATCATCGCGCGTGCGCGAGAGCTCCTGCTGTTCGTCTTCGCCCGCATAGAAACGCAAGGCCGTGCGGCTCGCATTCGCCTCGACCGAGGCTGCGAGCAGCTGGAGGAGATCCTTGCTCTGCGGCGCATCCCGCTTGAGTTTGCTGCGCTCCTCCTCGAGGCCGGGGAATACCCATTCCTCGAGACCGGCCATATGCACGTCGAGCCAATAGACGCGCCAATCAATCGACTCTGGCGCCCAGTTCAACTTCTCGCGATCCGCCGCTGAGAGCTCGCTCCAGAGTTCGCGCGTATGCGTGCTCTGGAAGACGAATCGCTCGCCCGCGACGAAGGGCATGAAGAGTTCCCAGCCGCCTTCCAACTGCGCGAGTTGTCGATCAATCCCATCAATCGCCTGGTCCGCGCGCGAGGCCAGCGCGGAGAGAACCGGCATTCCCCAGAGGCCGCCGTCGGCGCCCTGCGCGAGAAGTGTCCGCGCTCCTGCCGCGAGCTTGCGAAAGAGCGGCGCTGAGGTCGCGCGATAGACCGCGGGAGGAATCGAATAGGGCTCAAGCCATTCGTCGAACCACTTCTCCATCACGCTGCGGCTTGGCGCGCCGCTGCGCTTGAAATATCGCCGCTTATAAAGCGCCATCAATTCCACGGCACGGCGAACATAGAGCGGATTCACGTCGCCGGAGCAGAGTTGATAGACGCTTTTGGCGCGCCCGACGCAGGCAGCACCGGCGATTCCGATCATCGCCGCCGCGACCATATCAACGGGGATCAAGTCGAGGATTAACTGGTGGCCTGCGGGATAAGCGCGGTGGCCTTTTAATGCCATGAAGACCAGCGGCGCGCTGGTGGTAAATCCCTCATTCCAACCGGGGAACGGATAGGAGAGCGCGCTCTCGACAATTGCCGGGCGCACGAGCGAATAGTTGCAGCCGCTCTCGGCGATCGCCTGCTCGCCCATTGCCTTTGTATAGGTATAGGTATTCGGCCAACCCCACGTCTGGGCGCGGGCCATCCCGGCGTCAATCAACTGCTTCGATAACCAGAACTTCCGTTCTCTTCCGACCGCGAGGCGCAGCGCCTTTTCATCCTCGGGATTGCGCCCTTCTCCCTCGAGCCTGCGCACGGCTGCGGCGCGGAATCCAGCCGCGAGCGCCGCATCGTCGGCCTGTGCGCGCAGTCGGGCGACGAGCGCATCGACATCTTTTAATTCAGCGTCGACCGAGAACCGCGCGCCCTCCATCTTCGCGCTCTCGTCGTGGCGCTTGGGAAAACTGCCCACGACCGGCTCATCCTCGAAGACCGGCCCGCGCCGCGCGCCCGCGACAAAGCAGGTCGAGATATGCACCAGCGTCGCGCCAGTCTGCTTGCAGAGCGCGGCCGCGTGCTTGGCGCCTTCGGTATTGACCGAAACTGCCAATTCAAGGGAGGGGTCGAAGGTCACCAGCCCCGCGGAGTTGATGACGCACGAGAGTTTTCCGGTCAGCGATTGAACCGTCTGTTCGTCCAATCCCAACATCGGATCGGTCACGTCTCCGGCAAGCGCATTACACTTCGAGCGGATATAGGCGTCGAACTGATCGCCATACTTCGCGCGCAGAGGGCGAAAAGGCTCCGCGGTCACGACCTTGTTATAGAATCGCTCGTCCGCCGTACCCCCCGAGCGCGGGCGCACCAGCACATGCACGCGGCCGATCTCGGGGTATCGATCGAGCAGCATGACCAGCGCGACCTTGCCGAGAAAGCCTGTGACGCCGGTGATTAAAACCTCGCGCCCGCGAAAGGCCTCGGTCAGGTCGATTTGCGGCAACGTCTCGCTCACGGCTTGGCCTGCGCCGGGGTCGCGGATGCGCTCTGCGCGAGCTGCTTCTTTTCCTCTTCCGCCGTCAGCGTCACGTCGGTCATGACCATCGGCGGATGGTGCATGAGAGAGATCTCCGCGCTGCGTCCCTGCTTGCCGCGCGCCATATCAATCGCTTCCGCGAGCGTATCCGCGCGCTCCCAGCCGAGCAGCGCCGGTACGTGGGTATTCTCGGTGCCGACGGCAATCACCTGGCCGATATGCTGCCGACCATTCTCGCCCCAGTACCACATATAGAACGGGTGGGCGCCGTGATAGGCGTTCCCCTTTCGATATAAGTGCACATAGCTGGGGTTCTGCGCGAACTCCTTCTCATACTTGCGGTGCAGCTCCATCGCGTCGCGCGTCTCGGGCAATAAACGATGGAAGAATTCGATATAGCTCGGGTGCTGCACCGGATCGAACTCGTCCATGCAGGGATGGGTGATAATCAGCGTCCCGCCCTTCTTCACCAGCGGGATCCCGCGCGTCATATTGAAGAAGTATCCCTGCGCCATCACCTGCACGAGCAGCGGATTGAGCACCGCGCCGACGTTATAGGGCGAGATATAGGGAATTCCGCAGATGAGGATATCGGCCTGGCCCTTGACGGAGATGAACGACTGGCGACGGCAGGCCTCAAGGATCTTCTCATGCGTCGGCTCGGTGCGGCCGGCGTGCACGGCGATTAATCCATAGGCCGCCGGGACGCGATTGAAGATCTGCTGGCGCAGCGCGCGCGGGGTCTTCTTCAAGGTCCAGCGCAGCGCCTCGAGGCCGACGCGATCGAGGTCGGAGAAATCCTCCTCGCGCTTGCCGAGGAAGCCGAGCGGCCCATCGAACATCTGGTTGTTGAGCGCCGTCTCGATATGAAAGACGTTGCAATGCTCGTCGATCATCTTCCCGATGCGATCGACCGACTCGTGCAGCTTGGAGTGGCGCGGCTCCATATAGCTCTTGCTGCCGCGGATGGCGCCCGGGTTGTGATGCGCGCGCAGGCCGAGATAGTCGGTTAATCCCGTTCCGACGCTCTTATGCCCGCCGTCCATCGGGACGAAATTCACATTGAGATAGATGACGAGATCGGCCTCGACCGCGCGGCGATTGACCCGCACGCGCTCGCCCTTCTCGGTGACGCCGAGTTCGGTAATGCCGCCCGGCTCCTCTGCGTCGTGATTAAAATAGTTGTCCGGATAGTAGGCATTAAAAATCTTCTCGCCCACCATCCGCTTCATTTCCGCTTCGGTCATGCGCCGGTGGAGCGCATTGGCGATGCAGAGTTGGATATCGTCGACGCCACTGTCGGCGCAGAGCTGGAGAATGATCTCGAGCATCAGCTGCCGCACGTCGGGCGTGCGCATCGGAGGCAGGGGCAGCGAGATATCGTCGATGGCGATGAGCAGCTTCATCCCGGGCTTGAGCTGCGCGTGGAGCGGGTCGCAGCCTTCGGGGTGATTGATTGCCCAGCGGATGGCCGCGCGATAGTTCGTCAGCGGCGCGATTGGTGGGTTGGGAAAGATGACGCGGGTGCCGACCGGGATCTCTTCGAGGAGAACCTCAGAGTCGGAGAAGAGCATGCGCGGCGGCGAGCGCTTGTCCTGGATGACGACTTGCGAATCATCGTCGTAGCTCTGGCGGAGACGGTCGAGCGAGCGCATGCGGTGTCCTTCGGGGAGGTTCAACACCCTGCTGACAAATGGCGGCTCGTTGTACCTCAAACGATGCGCGCGGCGAGCAGGTCGATTACAGCGCCCACGTGCGCAAGCAGCAGAGGCCGTGCAGCGCGAGCGCAAGCGAAAGCGAGGCAGCGCAGAGGCTGCAGAGAAGCGCGTGTGCGCGGACGGCGCGGGGAGCGGCGTTGGCTGCGTGCATGACCGAGAGGGCGCGCAGCGACTCGAGCAGCGCCGCGAGCGAGAGCGCCGGGAAGAGCGTGGAGAGCCCGCAGAGCAAATAGGTCGTGAGGTTCGGCGAGCCGAGCGGCGCGTGCGACAGGCCCAGCAGCACCGCCTGATCGACCAGCACCAGAGCAGCGAGCGCGGGCAGGGCGCGCAGCCGTAGAGTGGGCGAGTTCTTCAGCGCGCCGAAGAGGGCGCTTGGCAGCCAGAGCAGGGCGAAAAGCAGAGACGAGAGCAGCGAGAGCAGCGCGAAGAGCACCAGCGCGAGCCGGCCGTACGCGACGAACGCGGAGCTGCGCAGATAGGTGGCATCGGGAGTGACGAACTCGTCTCGGCCATTGCGGGAGACGAGCTGGAAGGTCGCCGGTCCCATGGCGCCGGTTGCGAACGTGCCATTGCCCGTCGGTGTGAGGGTCTGTGCCGGGCCGAAAGAGGCGCTGAAGGTGAAGCTCTCGGGCCCGCCGCGCACGACGGCGAAGCCGAGCAGCTCCTCGAAGAAGCGCATCGCCTCGAGACGGGGCGAGGCCTTGCGCCAGACTCCCGCGAGTGACGCGCTGCTCGTGGCCGCGCTCGTCGGCGGGGCGGCTCGCGGTGAGAGCCGCGCGAACGGCCGCAGAAGCACACTCGCCGCCGCTGAGGAGATCTCGGCGAGCGCGTCGCGATTCTCCGCGTTGAGCAGCACCGCGTAGCCGAGTTTCTCCTCTGGATAGAAGGCCAGCTCCGCCGCGTTGCCCGAGAAGACTCCGCTTGCGCCGACCCGGCGGCGGCCCTCGACAACGTCGACGCGCGTGCCGAGTCCCGCGGCCGCGATCGCAAGGCCGCGCGTCGTGCCTCGTTCGATGCGCGACATTCCCGACGGCGCCAGGAGCGGCTTTCCGCGCGCGGGACCACTTCTGGCCACTCCGTCGTGCGTCAGCATTTCGAGCAGCGACGCGAGGTCCTGCGCAGACGAGATGAAGCCGAGCGCGGGCCAGTGCGGCACCGGCCGCCAGGGAAGCGACTGTCCGCCGCGATGGCCGAGCGCGAGCGCCTCCTGCTGCGCGAGGTCGGGGCGGAACGTGGACGCGGACATTCCCAGCGGCCGGAAGATCTCGCCGTCGGCGATGGTGAAGAACGGTCGACGCGTCCAGCGCTCGAGCTGCAGCGCGGCCGCGGTGACGCCCACCCGCGAGGGCGAGAAGAGCTCCCCCGGCGCATTGCGCGTTTCGTGTGCGCGCAGATGCATCACGTCGGGCAGGAGCGGCGTCTGCTCATTCGAGTAGAGCAGCTCCACCGGCGCGAGATCCTCGAGCCCCGCGGTCTGCTCGAGCAGCGCGGAGAGCGTGATCGGATGGATCGCGTGAAACGGATTCGACAGCCCGAGGCTTGCAGCATCGAGCGGTTCATCGAGTGCCGCGCGCGGCTTGTCTCCCGCCTTCTCGGGCTCCTCGACCATGCCGGCGTATCGCGCAGCGAGCAGCCCGACGATCAGCGGAGAGATCGCTGCGGCCGCGAACGGCGTGTTCTGCGTCGTCTGCGTGCCGCGCGAGCGATCGGAGAAACCAAACCCGCCGAGCCAGACGACGCCGTCTTCATTGACGAGCGCGATGGCAGCGCCTTGCACGTTCTCGCGCAACATCGTCGCCGCGACAGCCTTCTGCATCAGCGCGATCTGATCGTCCGGCGCACCGTGCGCGACGGTCGGCGCATCCGGCGCCGCCGGTGCTGCGACATCGGCGTGTGCAGGAAACGCAAGCAGGGTGCAGGCGAGAGCTGCTCGGGCGAGGCGCACGGTCACCTCAGATCGAGAATCGGCCACTCGTACGCGAGCGCATGCGAGCGCAGCGCTCGATCGGGGTTGACCGCGCAGGGCCGCCCGACGACCGCGAGCATCGGATAGTCAGAGAGGCTGTCGGAGTAGGCGTGCGAGAGATCGAGGCGCAGCTTGTTCTCGATGCAGTAGTCGCGGATGCGCCGCGCCTTGTGCGCGCCCTCGACAATCGGCGGCACCACTTTTCCCGTCGCGAACCCCTCGACGAACTGCAGGCTGTTGGCGATCAGATCGTCCGCGCCGAGATGTTTCGCGAGCGGCCGCATGGTGATGTCGATGGCGCCGGTGCAGAGGATGATCTTGCAGCCGGCCCGCCGCGCCTCGCTGATGATGTCGAGAGCGCCCGGATAGACCGCAGGGATGAAGACCTTCTCGCTGAGCTCGTCGGCGAGTTCGATCAGCCGGTCCTGCGAGAGGCCCGCGTACGAGCGGTAGAACAGCTCGTTGAACAGCTTGCGGTTGAGCGCGTTCGTCGCTGCCCACGCAGGCGCCATCGCGAGGCCCTGCATCACGCGCAGCGCGGTTCCGAAGATCGTCCCGCGGTTGAAGACGTAGTGCGCGTAGGCGTGGACGACGTTTGTGCTGACGAGCGTGCCGTCGACATCGAAGAACGCCGCGCGCTCCCACTGCTGGAGCGCGGGCGGCGTCGTCGCTGCTGCGTGGGTCGTTGGCTGGGTCAAAGGGCGCGCAGCCTACCGGCGGCGACCGAAGAAGCGCAACAGCATGAGGAAGAGGTTGACGAAGTCGAGGTAGAGCGAAAGCGCGCCGTTGAGCGCGAGCCGCTCGTCGCCTGCGTGGGCCATCGCGCGGATCTTCTGCGTGTCGTAGGCGGTGAGGCCGGCGAAGACGATCACGCCCGCGAACGAGATCATGAAGCTCATCGCGCTCGAGTGCATGAAGATGTTGACGAGCGACGCGATGAGCACGCCGACGAGGCCCATCATGAGGAACTGGCGCGCCACCGAGAGATCGCGCTTGGTCAACGTGCCGTATGCCGAGAGCGCGAAGAAGCTGCCGCCGGTGATGAAGAACGTCGTCGCGATCGACTCGCGTGTGTAGAGGTAGATGATCGATGCGAACGTCACGCCGCTCAACGCGCAGTAGGCGAGGAACATGGCGGCCGCGACCGGGAACGTGGCGGTGCGCGAGACGCGCGTGAAGGCCATCACGAGGACGAGCTGGCCGATGATGAGTCCCCACATCAGGGGCGTGCTGAAGATGGTGTGCATCATCGACGGGCTGCTCGCGACGCCGTAGGCGACGAGGCCCGTGAGCGCGAGACCTGCGGCCATCCAGCGATAGACCGCGGCCATGAACGTGGCGGTGGTGCTTTCGGCGGCGCCCAATGCGCCTTGCGTGGTCCAGGGATCGGCGGGCATGAACGGCTCCTTCGGGGGCGCGCAGGGAATTTGCGCGTGCGGGCGGAACATAGTCATCCCGCGGGCGGGCGCAACCTATCTCTCTCTGTGCGGCCGCTGTGGTAGCTCTACAAATTCGATCACCGCATGGATCCCCTCGCGCCGTCTGCCGCCCGTTTACGCGCCTCCGCATCGATTCGCGGTGCGACCCCCTATGCGCTCGCGTTCGCGCTGCTGGCCTGCCATCGCAAGCAGGAAGCCGCGCCTCCCGCGACCAGCGCAGCCCAGCCGGTGACTCCTCCGGTCGTGCACGAGACGTCGGCGGTTGCTCCGCTTCCGGTCAAGAACATCGACGGCCTGCACGAGGCGGTACGTCCGCCGCCAAAGGAGCCGCGCCCGCCTGCGCCGCCGTGCCTCAGGCTGCCCGGGACCGACCTCCAGACTCTGCCGGACTTGAAGTCCGGGGACGCGGCGCCGGACGTGTCGCTCTTGCTCGACGAGTCCTCGCGCCAATACGAGGCGGGTCACTACGACGCGGCGCTCGAGTGCGCGCGCGAGGCGTCGCGGATCGATCCAGCGAGTGTCGCGGCCCACCACTTCCGCGCCGCTGCGTTCGCCGAGTTGGGCCAGCTCGATGAGGCGCGCACTGCCTTTGCCCGCGCGCTCGCGCTCGATCCCGACGATCCCGAGACGCTGCGCTCGGTGGCCGATCTCTACGTGCGCCGGATGGGCGGGCGGGATGATCTCGAGCTCGCTCTCGACTACGTCCACCGCGCAATTCCGCGTGCGCAGAAGACGAAGGACAAGGAGCTGCAGAAAGAGCTGTATCTCCTGCAGTCGATGGCGCTCGACGATCTCGGCAAGCCAGCGCAAGCGCTCGCGTCGGCCACCAGAGCGGCCGAGCTCGATCCGAAGGATCGCGAAGCGCGGCGTGAGAAGGGGGTCGCGCTCTTCGAACTCTCCCGCTTCGATCAGTCGCGCGTCGAGCTGGCGAAGCTTGCTGCCGAGGAGCCGGACGCGTGGGCCGAGCAGTATCTGGGTCTCATCGCCGAGCGGGCGCACGACGATGCTGGCTCGCGCGCCCACTTCGCGAAGGCCGCGCAGCTTGAGCCCGACGCGTTCCGTTCGCTCGCCGGCGTGACGCGCGAGCAGTTCGACGCGGTGGTCAAGGCGGAGATCGAGAAGCTTCCCGCTGGCGTGCGCGAAGGGCTTTCGCAGAGTGAATTTTCCGTCGAGGATTTCCCCGACATCTCCGATTTGATCGCGACCGATCCGCCGCTCTCGCCCGGCATCCTCGGCCTCTTCCGTCCTCCGCCGGAGACTGCGCCCGACGACGCGAAGCCGGCGATCCTCATCTTCCGCCAGAACCTCGCCCGCGCTGTTCGCTCCGACGAGGAGCTGCATCGCGAAGTGCGCGACACGCTCCTGCACGAGGTCGGTCATCTCAACGGCGAAGACGATGAGCAGCTGCGCGATCGCGGCCTGTAGAGAAAAGGAACGCCCGTGAAGATGATCGACGTCTCTGAAAAAGAGCGCACGCTGCGCGTCGCGATTGCGCGCGCCGAGTTGCGCGTGAGCGACGAGGTGATGGCGCTGCTCTCCGAGGGGCGCCTCGAAAAAGGAGACGCGCTCTCTGCGGCCCGCCTCGCCGGGATCACCGGCGCGAAGCTGACGCCGATGCTTCTGCCGCTCTGTCACCCGATCGCGCTGCAGGGAATTGAAGTCGCGATCGCCTGCGATGCGAAGGCGGGAGTTGTGCGCATTGAGACGTGTGTGCGCGCGCTCGATCGCACGGGCGTTGAGATGGAGGCGCTCACGGCCGCTACTGCTGCGGCGCTGACGATCTACGACATGTGCAAGCGGCACGATCGCGCGATGGAGATCTGCAGCGTGCGGCTTGTGCAGAAGAGCGGGGGACGCTCGGGCGACTGGAATCGTCCCGGTGAATCGCGCGCCAGCAACAGCGGAAAGTCGACCGCGAAAATTTCTACGAAGCGCCGCTCGCCAGCGCCCAGCAAGGGTTTGCGCACACCATGACCAAGCACGACAAGAGCCGCGCCTCGTCTCTTCGCCCGCGCTGGTTCGATGCGCGCGGCCGCAGCACCATCACGCGCATCGGCGCGCCCAGACGCATCGGGCAGGACCTCTACCATCGCTGGCTGACCGCCTCGTGGCTCCAGGTCGCGCTGCTGGTGATCGCGCTCTACCTCGGCATCAACACGCTGTTTGCCTCGGCCTACTGGCTCTGCGGCGACGGCATCGAGAACGTGCACCCGCACAGCTTCATCGATGTCTTCTTCTTCTCGGTGCAGACCTTCTCGACCATCGGCTACGGGAAGATGGTGCCGATCTCTCTGGCGGCGAATCTCATCGTCACAGCCGAAGTGCTCTGCGGCGTCGTCGGCGTGGCGCTGATCACGGGCCTGATGTTCGCGAAGTTCTCGCGCCCCACCGCGCGCGTGATCTGGAGCCGCGTGCTGCCAGTCGCGATGCACGACGGTGTGCCGTGTCTGATGTTCCGCGTCGCCAACGAGCGGGAGAACCAGATCGTCGAGGCAAACCTGCGCTTCCTGATGATTCGCGAGGAGACGACGAAAGAGGGGATGCGCGTGCGGCGCGTGGTCGATCTGCCTCTGCAGCGCAGCCAGTCGGGAGTGTTTGCGCTCTCGTGGCTGGCGATCCATCGCATCAACAAGGAGAGTCCGCTCTACGGCGCGAGCCTCGCGCAGCTCACGCTCGCGAGCGTCCAGTTCGCGGCGCAGCTCGGCGGCATCGACGATACGTTCGCGCAGAACGTCAACGCCCGCGCGGCCTGGAGTGTCGCCGACCTGCGCATCGGCGAGCAGTTCGAGGACATCATGCTCACCGACGAAGAGGGTCGCTGGACGATGGACTACACGCGCTTCCACGAGACGCGCGCGGTGAGCGCCGAGGAGCTCGCTGCGACGCACGAGGCGCTGCGGCCTGCATAAGCCCGTTCGTGGATGCGCGCATCGGGTTTGTGACATCTAGACAGTAGCTGTCACAGTGAAACACGGCCGCCTGTTGAGTCGGAGCGGCGATGTCGAGCGCTAGTTGTTCATCGTGAAGTGCACGGTGAACACGACAGTGGTCGCCACCGCGACGCCATCCACGCTGCCGGCCGCGAAGTGAAACTCGTGCACCGCGCGCGTCGCAGCCTCGCCGAGGCCCTCGCCCGGATCGGTCACGATCGTCACCTTCGCGATGCTCCCGTCCGAGTCGATCAGCAGCTTCAAGACGACGTCGCCCTCGAACTCCTTCTTCTTCGCGCCGTCGGGATAGTACTTGCGGATGTCGACTGAATCGCCATTCAGAACGTGCGGCATCTCGGTCACGCGCGCGGCGGCGACGTAGCGCTCGGCCTTGTAGGGCTTGACCGTGGCGGCGTCGCGGCCCTTCGTGCCCGGATCGCCGTAGAGCGTATTTCCCGTGTTCACCGCGAACCCGCCGCTCGCGCTCGTGCTCTCGAGGGTGATGCCAGGCAGCACGATCGGCGTGGTGTTCGTCTTCGCCTCCACGCTCGGCGGCGGCGGCGCATCTGGCGGCGGAACCGGTGCTGGCGGCGGAGGCACCGCGGGCGGCGGCGTCTTGACGCGCACGATCTTCGGCTGAGGCTTCGGTGTTTCCGGCTTCGGCTCAGGCGGCTTGGGTGGCGGCGGCGGAGGCGGTTTCGGCTTCTGCACCTCGACAACCGAGACGGTCAACGGCGGCGCCGGCTTCTCGTGCGGCACACGCGCGGCCCGCTCGAGCACGAGCGCGGCGCCCACGTGCAGCGCGAGCGAGCCCGCGATCGCGAGCACCGCTTTGCGCAAGCCGCTGGCGCGCGACGTCGCCATTGCCTCACTCTTTCTCGATCTGGATGGCGAACTTCGTCACGCCCGCGCCCTTGAGCACGTCGAGCACATGCGTGACCGCGCCGTGCGAGGCCGCCTTGTCGCCGCCAATCACCGCCTGCACGTCCGCGCCCGAGGCCTTCGCCTTCTGCACCTCGGCGACGAGCGCCGCGTCGGTGACCAGCACGCCGTTCAAGAACGACTGATCGTCTTTCGTGACCATCACCGCGAAGGTCTGCTCGGTCGTCTCGCCGCCGTGGGCCGCGCGCGGCAGCTCGATCTGGATCGACTCGTGGACGATGTACGTCGCCGTCACCATGAAGATGATCAGCAGCACCAGCATGATGTCGACGAGAGGCGTGACGTTGATTTCGTTGATCCCGTCATCGCCGCCGTCGGATGCGCCGCCGGCCATCGCCTACTCCTTCGCTTTCGCAGCCCGCGCGTGCAGACCCGCGGCCACGGCGTTCGCGAGCGCGTTCGAGCGGCCGATGACGCGCTTGAGGAGGCGCAAGAAGATGTTGTAGGTGAGCACCGCCGGGATGGCGACGAAGAGGCCGACGGCCGTCGCGGTGAGCGCCTCGGAGACGCCCGTCATCACGCTCGCTGCGGCCGCTCCTCCTGCCGCTGCCGCGCCGCCGCGCTGGGCGAGCGCGAGATCGGCGAAGGCCTTGATGATGCCGAGCACGGTTCCGAAGAGACCGATGAAGGGTGCGTTGTTGCCGAGCGTGCCGAGCACGAAGAGCCACTGCTCGTACTGCAGCCGCCGCCGATCAATGGTCGAGGCGATCGCCTTCTCCACGGCCTCGAGTCCGCCGCCAGAGGTCTCGGCCGCGACGCGCACCACCTCGGCCTCCATCGCGTCGCTCGTCGCAAGCTTCGCCGCCTCGGGCAGCGAACCGGCCAGGCAGAGCTTGAGCAGCGCGTCGAACTGTCCGCCCATCTGCCGCCGCAGAAAATAGACCGCACGCTCGAGCATCACCGTCACCGAGATCACCGAGAGACCGATGAGCAGATAGAGCACCCAGGTCGAGCCCACCAGCGTCAGCGCGAGGATTTTCTCTTGCAGCATGAGACCTCCATGAATGTTACAGAGTGACGATTGGTGTCACATTGTATTCTGCGAACTATTTCGGATCGAACGCTCCCACCGCGCGGGCGAGCTGCAGCGACGAGAGCTGGACGTTGAGTTTCTGCTGTAGCAACTGGGCTTCCGACAAGAAGAGATTCGCCTCGGCGTCGGAGACTTCGATCTGCGTCGCGGTGCCGGCCTCGAACTGCGCGCGCGTGAGTTGCGCGTTCTCCTGCGCGACCGCGAGGCTCTGCTGGGACTCCGCGCGCAGGGCCCGCGCCGACTCGAGATCGAGCAGCGCCCGCCGCAGCTCGTCCTCGATTTTCAGCTTCTCCGCGCGCGACTGCGCAGCAACCTGACGCTCCTGGCTTGCGGCGTCCTTGAGCTGCACGTAGC
This sequence comes from uncultured delta proteobacterium, assembly GCA_903911145.1. GTDB lineage: Bacteria > Myxococcota > Myxococcia > Myxococcales > 40CM-4-68-19 > CAIWCD01. Next base: position 81,808 of record CAIWCD010000039.1, read on the forward strand.
GAAAGCCGCCGTCGTAGAGCGGAATCGAGATGGCGAGCGAGACGGCCCACGAGGCGACGCTGTTGCCCGGATAGGCGTCTGCGTTGCTCGTGCGTGCAGAGGCATCGAGCGCGAGTGACGGGAAGAACTGGGCCCACGCATCGGTCCGCACGCGGGAGGTGATCTTCTCCTGGAGAAGCTGCGCGGCCATCTCGGGACGGGACGCGAGTGCGCGCTGCAACAGCTCCTGCGCCTCGCCCTTCACTTCGGGAGCGGGGTCCGCTGCCAGGGTCAGCTCGAAGGCCGTGTCGTGGCGGGCGAGCAGCGTCGCGAGCGAACTCTTGGTCGAGCGCAGAGCGAAGAGATCGCGGTGCGCCTCCTCGTCCGCGTTGACGACATCGAGCTTGGCTTTCATCACCGAGGCCCGCTGCAGAAGCCCCGCCTGGTAGCGCGCGATCGCTTGCTGTGCCTGCTCGCGCGCCGCTGCCGCTCTGCGGAACGCCGCGCGGATGAGCTCCTTCTGCTGCACGCCCGCGAGATAGGTCTGGCAGACCGCGAGCAGCAGATCGCGCTGGGTCTGCGCGCGAGACAGCTCGCTGATTGCCTGCTGATCCTGTGTATTGGCGAGCGCGGGAAAGGCGCGGGCGTTGAAGAGCGACCAGCTGGCGGTGATGGAGGCCGCGAGCGCGTTCGACTTCTGCGTGGCGACAAAACCGGCGTGGCCCGACGCATCGGTGATGGCGACGCCCTGCTCCTGCGAGTTGCGCGTGTAGCTCGCGCCCGCACTGAGCGTGGGCTGGAATGCACGATAGGCGCGGGCGACGGCGTTCTCGGCCTGCGCGATCCGCTCGGCGGCGACGGCCAGATCGGGCGAGGCCTCGCGCGCAGCCGAGAGCGCATCCGCGAGCGTCAACTGCGGACCCTCGCTGGTTGGCAGCACGGGCGCTTCAGGCAGCTCAAGCGAGCCCTGCGCGCGAGCTGCGGTCGCGGCAAGCAGAGCCAATGCGAGATGCGCGAGCGCGCGGGCAGTCAAGTCGTTTCTCCTCTGTGGCGGGGCGCGAGAGAATTCAGGGACCGACCCGCTGAAGTCAAGGGAGAGATCCCGCGGCAGCTGTCGCCTTGCTTGTCAGCTCGTGCCGCCGCGCACTAGTTTCTTCGCATGCTCTACCCCGCTCGAGCGCTTGCCATCGCGGTTCTTCTCCTCGGAGCCGGAAGCTCCGCGCGCGCCGCCCCGGTCGCCGAGGAGGCCAGGGCGAAGGAGGCGAAAGAGGCGAAGGAGCACTTCGCAAGCGGCCAGACCCACTACTCGCTCGGCGAGTTCACCGAGGCGGCGGCCGAGTTTCGCGAGGCCTATCGGCTGCTGCCGGAGCCGGCGATCCTCTTCAACATCGCGCAGGCGATGCGCCAGATGAACGACTTCCGGCACGCCTATTTCTACTACTCGCAATATCTCTCGCGCAGGCCAGACGCGGCCAATCGCACCGACGTCGAGGGCTTCATCAGCGCGATGAAGCTGCGGATGGACGAGGAGGATGCGCAGAAGTCGGTCGCGCCTGTGCCGTTGGTGCGCACGCCGATTGAGCATGCGGGCAGCGCGCAGAGTGTGGTTCCTGCGAGCCCGGCAGCGGCGCCCAGCGTGGCCACTGCAGCCAAGAGCGGTTCCGCGCAAACTCCGCCAGCGCATGGATTCTGGAGCGGGCTGCACATCGCGGGGGTCGCGGCGGGCGGCGCGGCGCTGGCTGCGGGCGGGCTTGCGCTCGCATTCCATTCGAGTGCGGCCTCCTCGGCAGATACGCTCAACCAGAAGTACCAGGCGGGCACGCTGACGCCCCAGGACGCGGGCTTGAAGAGCGATGTCGCGTCGAAAGGAACCGCAGCGACGGCCTGCGTGATTGGCGCTGCAGTGCTGGTCGCGGCCGGTTCCGTGCTGGTCTTCGCGTTCTAGCTGTCGTCTGCGTCCTGGGCACGCGCGCTCGCGAGGAGAGACTTTCGCGCGAGCGATGACAACCCGATCGAAGCGAGCGCGGCCTTGCCCTGCGCGGTCCAGCGCAGATCGTCGCGCTTGCGCGCAGGATCGATTCGCGGAGCGCTCGCCGCGAAGATCTCCACGCGCATCTCTCGGTGGGTGAGCGTCTGCTCGACACGCGCGAGGTGCGTGAGCTTGCGGCCCGCGCCCAGCCTTCGCGCGAGCGATTTTGCGACGGCCTGCACGGCTTCCGGTTCGCGGGCGCTGGAGAGGTTCACCGGCTCGACCACGAGCGCGGGAAGGTCCCACAGTCCCTCGAAGAGAGCGCCCTGCGGCTGGCGCTCAAGCAGCACGCTGCCATCGCTCGCCGTCAAGCGCAGCGCGGCCCGGAGCACCGTGGGGCGGAACTTGCGAGGGCGCGCCGCGGGGATCGATTCGGGATCGCCCTTCGCGAACGCTGCGCACCCGTTCGCGAGCGGACAGAGATTGCAGCGCGGAGAGCGCGGCGTGCAGACCAGCGCGCCAAGCTCCATCAGCGCTTCGTTGAACTGCCCGGCCCGCCCTTTCGGCAGGAGCGACGGCGCGATCTCCCACGCGCGCAGCTTCACGCGGTCGACGTCGCCGACCAGGCCCAGCGCGCGCGCGAGCACGCGGGCGACGTTTCCATCGACGAGCGCGACGTCCTCGTTGAACGCGAGGCTCGCGACCGCGGCCGAGGTGTACGGACCGAATCCGGGGAGCGCGCGCAGCTCGCTGCTGGTGCGGGGCAGCTCGCCGTGAAGTGAAATCGCCTCGCGGGCAGCGCGGTGCAGATTGCGCGCGCGCGCGTAGTAGCCAAGTCCGCTCCAGAGCGCGAGCACGTCATCGAGCGGGGCGCGCGCGAGCGAATCGAGAGAGGGGAAGCGGGCGAGGAAGCGCGTGAAGTAGGGCACCATCACGTCAACGCGCGTCTGTTGCAGCATGACCTCCGACAGCCACGTCCGGTAGGGATCGCGCGGCTCTTCTCTCCAGGGCAGATCTCGGCGAGCGCGGGAAAACCAGGCCAGGAGCGGATTCGCGAGATCGGACGAAGATCGTTTGAGTGCCAATGATTGGTGTTCAAACGATTTCGCCGGTGCCCGCTTTGCCGCCTTCTTCACCGCGCGCACGCCGCTTCCACCTCGGCCACGGTGCGCGGGATGTTTGCGGTGAGCACCTCGGCGCCACTTTCGGTGACGAGCAGATCGTCCTCGATGCGGATGCCCAGCCCGCGCAACTCCGCGGGCGCGCTCTCGTCGTCGGGCGCGATGTAGAGGCCGGGCTCGATGGTGAAGAGCATGCCCGGTTCGAGCGCGCGTGCGCAGCCGTCGGGAGCGCGATAGCTGCCGCAGTCGTGAACGTCCAGCCCAAGCCAGTGGCTGGTCCGGTGCATGTAGTATCCGCGGAACTTGTTCTCCTTGATCAGTTCATCGAGGTCGCCGGAGAGCAGGCCCAACTCGATCATTCCCTCGGTGAGCGCGCGCACCGCGATCGCGTGGAGACCATCGAGCGTCGCGCCTGGCTTCGCCGCCGCGATCGCGCGATCGGCAGCGGCGAGCACGATCTCGTAGGCGCGGCGTTGCACCGGCGTGAAGCGGCCCGAGGCGGGGAACGTGCGCGTGACATCGGCCGTATAGAAATCCACCTCGGCGCCGGCGTCGACGAGCAGCAGATCGTTCGCACCGATGGGCGACTCGTTCTCGACGTAGTGGAGCACGGTCGCGTTCGCACCCGCCGCCACGATCGAAGGGTAGCCCCAGCCGCGCCCGCCGCCGCCGCGAAATGCGCCCTCGAGAACGGCCTGCGCGGAATATTCGTGAGCACCGGCGCGGCCCGCCTGCATCGCGGCGAGAAATCCGCGGCGCGTCAGTTCGATGGCCCGCCGCATCGCCGCGAGCTCCTCGGGCTGCTTGAAGAGGCGCATTTCATGGAGCACTTGCGAGGGCTCCTCGATGCGCGAAGGAGCACCCGGACCAAGCCTGGCGCGGGCGCGCAGCGATGAGAGCGTGCGGGCGATGCGCGCGTCGAACTCGGGAGCTGTGCCGCCGAGCCGGTAGAAGAGCGTCTTCGCGCCGCCGAGAAGTTTCGGCAACTCCGCGTCGAGCGCTTCGATGGGAAAGGCCGCGTCTGCGCCGAACTGTTCCTTCGCTCCGTCGACGCCCGAGCGGCGGCCGTTCCAGACCTCCTTCTCGGCATCGCGCGGACGAACGAAGAGCACGAACGATGCGCCATCTGCGGACGGCTCGGCGCGCAGGACCAGCACCGCCTCAGGCTCCTCAAAGCCAGACAGCCAATAGAGATCGGAGTCGGCGCGATAGGGATGATCGACGTCGTGATTGCGCACCGCCACGGGAGTCGCGGGGATCACCAGGACCGCACCAGGAGCCATCGCGCGCATGCGGGCCTGCACCTCGGCGCGGCGTGACTGGAAGACTGCGAGCGGGAGTCGGGGCACGGGCGGAGGCAAGGACATATCGGGCGCGCAGATTGAGGCGAACGAGGCGCTCGATGCAACGGCGCACTTGACAGCATGGCGTGGGTTCGCTTCTTTCGCGCCCGTTTTCCCGCCTTGACCTCGAGGGCCACCATGGCCGCAACGCACCGCTCGCTCGCCTGCCTCGCCACGCTCACCGCGTGCGCGCTCCTCCTCCCTGCGCTCGGCTGCACGCCGACCGATCCGAAGGATCCGAAGACCTGGATCGCGCGCCTCAACGAAGGGGAGGTTCGCAAGCGCGCTGCTGCAATCCAGGAGTTGCGCAAGATGAAGGCGAAGGAGGCCGCGGAGCCCGTGGCCGCGCTGCTCAAGGAGCCGCAGCTGCGTGAAGATGCGGCGCTCGCGCTCGGCGACATCGGCGGGCCGGAGCAGGCCGCAGCGCTCCTCGACGCGCTCGACACGACGGTGGGCGCGGGCAGCGATCAGGTCACGCGCACGGCCAATCGGACGAACCAGAAGATCGCGGACGCGCTCGGCCTCATCGCGCCGCCAAACGACGCGAAAGTCTGTGCAGCGGTCTTGCGGCTCGCGCGGGCAAAGGACGATCTGGTGCGGCTGTCTGCGGTGCAGTCGTTGGGTCTGCTGCACTGCAAGGAGTCGGTGGGCGAGCTTGCGCGCATGGTCGACGACGCGTCGGTGCCGCCGCTCATCATCAAGAAGGCGGTCATTTCGCTCGGGCAGATCGGCGACGCCGCGGCCATCCCGGCTCTCGAGCACGCGATGGTGATCGAGAAGCAGGGCGTGAGCTTCCTCTCAGAGAGCTCGTTCGCTCTCTTCCTTCTTGGCGCGCCGTCAGTGCAGCCGATGCTGCAACTGCTCACCGATGGCGATGCGGCGTGGGTCAAGTGGGCCAAGGAGAACAACCGCGCGGCCTCGGGCACATATGCGAAGGCGGAGATCGTCCTCGGCGACATCGGCGACAAGAGCGCGATCCCTGCGCTGACGGCGAAGCTGAGCTACACCGATCCCGATCCGCTTCCCGACACCTCGCGCCTGCTGACGGGCGTCGTGCGGCAGTTTGCGGCCGATGCGCTTGGGCGCCTGCGGGTGAAGGAGGCCGCCGCGAAGATCGCTGCGCTGCCCAAGGCGGAGGAGCCGGCCGACGAGGATCTCGCGAGCTTCGCGGCCAACGCGCTCGTCTGGATCGGCGATCGCACGCAGGCGAAGGAGCTGATCAAGAAGGCGCAGAAGGGTGCGATTCGTCCGCGCCTCGCGCTTGTGCAGGGCGCAGCACTGCTCGGCGATGCGTCGCTGATCAAGGACGTCGAGGCGCTCGCGGCAGCAGAGCGCAAGGGCGCGGTTGCCGACTGCGTGAAGAGCGCGATGGCCGTGACGGGCGCGCCGAACGTCGACGAGAAGGTCGCGTGCGGAAAAGTCGCGGATGCCTTCGTCGCGCTCGAGGCGCCTCTCGCCGCAGCGCAGGCCTGCTCTGCGGGAGATGCCTCTGCGCAGGGCACCTGCTGGTCGGGAAAGATGACCGATTCGTCAGGTCTCGTGCGCGCGCGTGCGGCCTATGAGCTCGGACGTTTCGCGCAGCCGTCGTCGGTCGCGGCGCTGATCAAGGGCTGCAGCGATGACGATCTCAATGCGCGTCTCGCGGCCATCCGCTCGCTCGAGTGGTTCCTCGGCGCTGCTCCCGCGCAGGCGCAGCTCAAGGAGGCCGCGGGCAAGTTGGCCGCGCAGCTCGCGACCGAGGCGGGCAAGGTCCAGTTCATCAAGGTCGATGAGGAGCTCAAGCGGCTGCAGGTCAAGCTGGCCCGGCTGTAGACCATCGCCTCGAGCAGAACGTCGCAACCCAAGCGCCCCTCGTTCGCATCAACCGCGAGCGAGGGGCGTGCTACGTTCTGCGGCTGTGATCCGTCTTGCAGGCATCCCCGCGTCGCCCGGAGTCGCACTCGGGCAGGCGTTCGTCGTCGATCGCCGACGCGCGCGCGTGCCGCGCTATCACCTCGAGCCCGAGGGGATTGCGCGCGAGCTTGCACGGCTGAACGCCGCAACGCGACTGGCGGCGGACCAGCTCACCGCCATCCGCGAGAGCCTCGGCGAAGGCGAGCAGGGGTTGATTCTCGACGCGCAGAAGATGATGGCGATGGACCCGACGCTGCAAGCGGGTGCGGCTGCGCTCGTCGAGGAAGAGCTGCTCAACGCGGAATGGGCCGTGCGCAGGACGTTCCGCGACATCTCCGAAAAACTGGGAGGTTCAAGCAAGGGTGACGCCGGCGAGGACGCCTTCTTCGCCGAGCGGCGCAACGACTTCGAAGAGGTCTGCGATCGCATCGTGCACAACCTTGCAGGCGAGGCGCAGAGCCTGCTCGCGGGACCGGTTCCCGACGGCTCGATCGTCGTCGCCTACGATCTGCCGACTGCGGATGCTGCGGTGCTCCTTGCGTCCGGCCGCGTGCGGGGCCTGGTGATCGAGTTCGGCTCGAAGACGAGCCACACGTCGATCCTCGCACGCGCGCTCGAGGTGCCGTGCGTGGTGGGCACAGAGCAGGCGGTCGAGAAGTGCAAGACCGGTGTGGTGGTCGCGCTCGATGGCGACACGGGCGAGGTCGTGATCTCTCCCGAGCAGAACGAGCTGCAGCGCGTGGAGGCCGCACGGTTGCGGGCTGAGAGCCGCGGCGCGCTGCTGCTCGAGCAGCGCGATCTCCCCGCCTGCACGCAGGACGGACGCACCGTCTCTCTCTGCGCCAACATTGAATTCCCCGAAGAGGTTCCGTCGGTGCTCTCGCACGGCGGCGAAGGGATCGGCCTCTACCGCACCGAGTTCCTCTACCTGAACCGCGAAGAGCTGCCCTCGGAGGACGAGCACTTCCGCGCCTACTCGAGCATCCTCACCGCGATGGGCAACAGGCCCGTCACCATCCGCACGCTCGATCTCGGTGGCGACAAGCTGCCCATCGGCCACCGCTCGCACGAGGCGAATCCGGCGCTGGGGCTGCGCGCGATTCGCCTGACGCAGAAGCACCCGGCGCTCTTCCGCACGCAGGCGCGCGCTCTCTGGCGGGCATCCAGGATCGGCAATCTGCGCATCCTCCTGCCGATGATCACGTTCATCGCCGAGCTGCGCGAAGCGAAGGCGCAGCTGGCGGCGGCGCGCGCGGAGCTTGTTGCGGAAGGCGTCGCGGTCGCCGACGAGATCCCACTCGGCGTGATGATCGAGACGCCCGCCGCGGCGATGTGCGCCGATCGCCTGGGCCTTGAGTGCGACTTCTTCTCCATCGGCACCAACGATCTCATCCAGTACACGCTCGCGATCGATCGGCAGAATCGCGATGTCGCGCACCTCTATCGGCCGCTGCATCTGGCGGTCTTGCGGCTGTTGCATCACTGCCTTGGCGGCGCGAGAGCCGCGGGCATCGAAGTCTCGATGTGCGGCGAGATGGCGGGCGATCCGGCCTACGCGCTCGTGCTGCTTGGCCTGGGCATCGACACGCTCTCGATGAGTCCGGCGGACATCCCGAAGGTGAAGCGCGTGCTGCGCGGCGCGACGCTCTCTGACGCGAAGGCGATGCTCGACGCGGCGATGAGCTTCGGCAGCACCGAGGAGATCGAGAAGTTCGTCCACGCCGAGATGGCGCGTCGCTTCCCCGAGCTGGCGAGCTGAAGCCGCTGCGCCGACGGGATCTGTGCAGATGAAGCCTCTACGCATCGGAGTGGTCGGGCCGATCGTGGGCGGGTCGCGCTCGATCGCGCAGAGCGCAGTCGTGGCGCTCGAGCGGCTCGGTCACGAGGTGCGCTTTCTCGACAACGCCTCGTTCGCACCGCACCTCGATTCCATCCGGCGCGCGCCGGACAGCGAAGCGATGAAAAACGCGATGGCGCAGGAGCTGTTCAAGCTCGCTGCGCGAGAAACCCGGACACAGCTCGCGTCGTTTCATCCGGATGTCGCGCTCTATCTCGCGCAGGCGCCCGTGCTCTCTGACGACGACACCGCGCCCTTGCGCGAGGCAGGCATCCTCACCATCTTCTGGCTCGTCGAAGATCGTCGCGTCTTCACCTACTGGCAGCGCACCGCTTCTCGCTTCGACGTGCTCTGGGGAATCCAGGACGGCACGTTCGCGGATGAGCTCGCGAGCATCTCCGACACGCAGTTCGCGCATGTCCCGCTCGCCTGCGATTCGGTGCCGCCGACGAGCTTGCCCGCGCCCAATCCGCTCTGGAGCGATCGGGTCACCTTCGCGGGCTCGCCCTATCCGAATCGCCTCGCGCTGCTGCGTGAACTCGCGCTCCCGGATCTGCGCATCTTCGGTCCTGGCTTTTCGGCCGAGCCGTCGCTGCGGGCGAACATCGCGATCGATCGCACGGTCGAGCACGAGCTCTTTCCGCAGATCTTCAGTGGCTCGCGCATCAACCTGAATCTCTCCTCCTCGACGGTGAACGGTGACTGGAACGCGCGCAAGAATCTGCTCAATCCGCGCGCGTTCGAGATCGCCGGTGCCGGCGGATTCCAGCTCGCCGAGTCGCTTCTGCCGATCGAAAAATTCTTCGAACCGGGCGCGGAGATCGTCACGTTCTCCTCTGTGGAGGAGGCGCGCGAACTGATCGCGAGATACTCGGCGGATGCGACGGCACGAGCGGCGGTTGCATCCCGGGCGCAGGCGCGCGCGCTCGCCGAGCACACCTACGAGCGTCGACTCTCCGCAGCACTCGCGCAGCTTCCCGAGTGGCTCGCGCGTGCGTCGCGGCGTCGCGCGTCCCTCGTGCACGATTGACAAAATCGCCGCTCGAGTCGATGGTCCCGCGCTTCTTTTGCCACGCCGTCAAAACGGCGCCACAGACCCCGGGATCCCCAATGCAGCTGCGCGACTCGCTCTTCACGTCTGAATCCGTCACTGAAGGTCATCCCGACAAGGTCTGCGATCAAGTCTCCGACGCGATCCTCGACGAGTGCCTCAAGCAGGACCCGAAGTCGCGCGTTGCGCTTGAGACGGGCGTCAAGACAGGCCTCGTCGTGCTGCTCGGCGAGATCACCACCAAGGCGCACGTGAACTACCCGTCGATCGTGCGCAAGACGATCGAGCGCATCGGTTTCAACGACGGCAAGATGGGCTTCGACGCCCGCTCATGCGGTGTGATGGTCGCGGTCGAGGAGCAGTCGCCCGAGATCTCGATGGGCGTGAACACCAATCACGAGGGCAAGGAGAAGGAGCAGGGCGCGGGCGATCAAGGAATGATGTTCGGCTACGCCTGCGACGAGACGCCCGAGCTGATGCCGCTGCCGATTGCGCTCGCGCACAAGCTGACCAAGCGGCTCGCGGACGTGCGCCGCGGCGACTTGAAGTGGCTGCGTCCGGACGGCAAGAGCCAGGTCACGGTTGAGTACAAGAATGGCCGACCCTATCGCGTGAACGCGGTGGTGCTCGCGGCGCAGCACGACGACGCCATCGAGACCGAAGCACTGCGCAAGCTGCTCAACGAGGCGGTTATCGACCAGGTCGTGCCGGCCGAGTTGCGCGCGCCCGACATGAAGCGCTGGATCAATGCGACAGGCCGCTTCGTCATCGGCGGACCGCAGGGCGACTCGGGCGTGACGGGCCGCAAGATCATCGTCGACACCTACGGCGGCATGGGCCGTCACGGCGGCGGCGCGTTCAGCGGCAAGGATCCGAGCAAGGTCGATCGCTCGGCGGCCTATGCGGCGCGCTGGGTTGCGAAGACTGTGGTCGCGGCTGGCCTCGCCAAGCGCTGCGAAGTGCAGGTCGCGTATGCGATCGGTGTCGCGGAGCCGGTGAGCGTGCTCGTCGAGACGTTCGGGACGAGCACGGTCGACGAGGCGCGCATCGAGGCGGCAGTGCGCCGCACGTTCGATCTGCGTCCGGCGGCGATCATCGAGGAGCTCAAGCTGCTCCGGCCCATCTACGAGCAGACGGCCGCGTATGGCCACTTCGGCCGCTCCGAGGCGGAGTTCACCTGGGAGAAGACCGACCGCGCGGGCGCGCTTCGCGAGGCGGCTGGCGCGAAGTAGCGGTCGTAGCTGCGGCGATTTTCGGAGCGCACCGGTGCGGACTGTTCCGCGGGCCGGTGCGCTCTGTTCATTTCAGCGACGGGGACAGAGCTGATTCATCGAGCTCGTGCCTCGCGCCGGAACGCACGCGAAATGCGCTCGTCCGCGCCCACAGCCCGCCAGAAGCGATCCGCGAGCTGCGCGGCCTCGTCCCAGACATCGAGCAGCCGCGCCTGAGGCAGGATTTCTCCACGCTCGAGCGCGGGGACGAATCCCGCGCGTGGAGCGGCGTCTGTGGGGAAGAGGTTGTACGCGGGCGCGAGTGTGAGTGCTGGAGTCGGCGTGAGGCCATCACCGAAGAAAGCCAGGTTGCCGAACTGGCGATCGCCGTTGCCGATGCAGATCGCGTAGGCCTCGAGCAGCCGGACGCGCCGTGCGTCGTTCGCCGAGAGCAGTCCCGCGCCTTGCAGACGGCCCGCCGCCGCACTCCAGCTGTCGCGGCGCCCGAGGAGCGCGTCGTCGAGTGGCCCGAGCGTGCAGAGGCCGCGCCGACCCTTGCTGCCGACGCGATCGCTGCGCTCCACCTCGAGAAAGCGCCGCTTGCCGACGTCGTACGCGCGCGCGTGGGCGGCCGCAATGCCGCTCTCGGCGAGCAGTGAGAGAGACAGCTCCTCGCAGACGAGCAGGTCGCGCCAGCGGGCGTCCGAGGGAGAGCCATCGCCCGGCGAGAACTTGACCCAGAAGTGACGTCCATCGCGATGCACCGCGAAGTTCGGCTGTTCGCCAGCCGTCGAGGGTCCCGCGCCGCCCACGGCTGAAAACTCCGCGAGCCGAGGCGAATCGCTGCGCCTCGAATTGCGCACGGGCGCGGCGAAAAAGCGGTCGAGCGACTCTTCGCCGAGGATCAGGTTCCCCGTCAGGTCCTCTCCGCGCCGCGCCAGCGCGATCAGCTGGTGATCGTCGCTCCAGTCGGTCAATCCCGCCGGCAATCCGAGCTCTCGGTGCTGTCCGGCAAAGCGCCTTCCCTGGTATCCGGCCGGCGAGAGGTCGACCAGGGCTGGCGGCAGGCCTGCGTAGAGCTGCTCTTCGCCTTCACTGGTTTCTACCCAGCTTCCCGGCACCACCGGCGTGAGCTCTCCGGCCTTTTTCGCGGCCCCGTTTTCGTCGATTTTGTAGATCGGCAGGCTCGCGGGCAGCCCTGGGCACTTTCTGCGCAGTGCATATCGGGTCGCCCGCGCCCTGCCCAGGCGCAGGATCGCTCCCTCCTCTTTTTTGACCATCCGCGAGAGGGTCGCCCCGCTCACTCCGAGCGCTTTTCGCAGCGCTGCAGCCCCCTGCGGGCCGTGGGTTCCGAGCTGCTGGACGAGATTCGAGATTGGCATAGTGGACGATTCTTGAAACGATAAGTGTGAATAAGTCGATCGGATACCATCAACGCCGATCCGTAATCAACATCATTCGCAGCAACACAAAAACAGAACCAATAAAACAACTCTATGCTTGGCGCGCTATGAAACGATTTCTGAAACGATTCGTGCATCTATAAACGCGTGTGTGCCCGGCGGCGAACCTCTGCCGGTGTGCGAATTCGTCCGCTGGCGCAAAACGCCGGTTTGGTGTAATCGCGGCGCCTCTCTGAAAGGACACCCCTCCATGGCCGTTGCCCGCAACAAGATGAAGATCGCGCACCACGTGAAGGACCTCTCGCTGGCCCAGAAGGGCCACGGCCGCATCGAATGGGCCCGCCGCTCGATGCCGGTGCTGGCCTCGATCGAGAAGCGGTTCGCCAAGGAGCAGCCCCTCAAGGGCGTGCGCGTCTCGGCCTGCCTCCACGTCACGTCGGAGACGGCGGCGCTGATGCAGACGCTCAAGACCGGCGGCGCGGACATCGTCCTCTGCGCCTCGAACCCGCTCTCGACGCAGGATGATGTCGCGGCCGCGCTCGTCGACCAGGGCATCTCGACCTACGCCATCAAGGGCGAGGACCGCGCGACCTACTTCAGCCACATCAAGGCCGCGCTCGATCACGCGCCGCAGATGACGATGGATGACGGCTGCGACCTCGTCTCCTCGATCATCACGGAGCGCCGCGAGCTCTTGAAGAACATCATCGGCGGCACCGAGGAGACCACCACGGGCGTCGTGCGTCTGCGCGCGATGGCCGAGGCGGGCAAGCTCGCGTTCCCGGTCGTTTCAGTGAACGACGCGCTCACCAAGCACATGTTCGACAACCGCTACGGCACGGGACAGTCGACGATCGACGGCATGATCCGCGCGACCAACCGCCTCATCGCCGGACAGGTCTTCGTCGTTCTCGGCTACGGCTGGTGCGGCCGCGGGCTCGCGATGCGCGCCAAGGGAATGGGCGCCGACGTCATCGTCACCGAGATCGATCCGCTCAAGGCGCTCGAGGCGACGATGGACGGCTTCCGCGTGATGAGCGGCCACGAAGCAGCGAAGGTCGGCGACTTCTTCTGCACCGTCACGGGCAACACCAGCGTGCTCGCGAAGGAGCATTTCCTCGCGATGAAGGACGGCGCGATCGTCGCCAACAGCGGCCACTTCAACGTCGAGATCGACATCGCGTGGCTGGAGAAGAACGCGAAGAAGTCGTCGGTGCGCGACTTCGTCGATGAGTACACGATGAAGAACGGCAAGCGGATCGCCGTGCTCGGCGAGGGGCGTCTGATCAATCTCGCGTCCGCCGAGGGGCACCCCTCGAGCGTGATGGACATGAGCTTCGCGAACCAGGCGCTCTCGGCCGAGTTCGTGATGAAGAACCACAAGAAGCTCGAGAAGAAGGTCTACGCGGTGCCGCAGGAGATCGACCGCGAGATCGCGCGCCTCAAGCTCGCCTCGATGGGCGTCTCGATCGACGTGCTCACCAAGCAGCAGGCCAAGTATCTCGCCTCGTGGGAAGAGGGCACGTAAGGCTGCCGTGCCGATCACTCTTCTCCAGGCGCTCGTCTACGGGATCGTGCAGGGACTCGCAGAGTTCCTGCCGATCTCGTCGAGCGCGCACCTGACGCTATTGCCCTGGGTTCTCGACTGGCAGGACCCCGGGCTTGCGTTCGATGTCGCTCTGCACTGGGGCACGCTGATTGCCGTGCTGGTGATCTTCTGGCGCGACTGGCTTGAGCTGGTGAACGCAGGCCTTGCGAGCGTGCGCGAGAGATCGATCGCGGGCGATCCGAAGCGGCATCTGTTCTGGGCGCTCTGCGTCGCCACTGTGCCGGGAGCAATCGTCGGGAAACTCCTGCAGCACAAGGCCGAGGACACGTTTCGCTCTCCGCTGCTGATCGCCGGGACACTCGCGGCGATGGGCATCGTGCTCGCGATTGCGGATCGGGTCGGCAAGCGCACGGTCGACATGCGGGAGATGAAGTTCGGCCAGGCGCTCGCGATTGGACTCGCGCAGGCCTGCGCGCTGATCCCGGGCGTCTCGCGCAGCGGCGCAACCATCTCACTCGGCCTCTTCTTTGGATATACGCGGGAGAGCATCGCGCGCTTCAGCTTCATGATGAGCGCGCCGATCATCTTCGGTGCGGGCCTCGTCAAGCTGCCAGCGCTCGTGCATGCGCTGCGCGGGCAGGGCGAGGAGGCCGCGCTGGTTACGCCTGCGGCGCTCTGCGTGGCAATGCTCGCGTCGGCCATCGTCGGGACGGTGATCATTCGCTGGGTGCTCGATTTTCTGCGCACGCGCGGATACCTGCTATTCGGAATCTATCGGGTCGCGTTCGCCTGCTTCATTGCGGCGCTCTGGCTGATTCGCGCCAGCGCTGTCGCGCACACGGTCGCGCATTAAAAAGGCGGCTCGATGAGTACCGCCTCCATCGCATCGATCGACCTCGCGCTCCTCGCCGAGAGGATCGGCAGATTTGTTCCACGGCGCGCGCCGGCGCTCGGAAGACCCGCGGCCGTGCTGGTGCCGCTGCTCGCGCGACCGGATGGGCTGCATCTGCTCTTCACCGAGCGCTCTCCCGCGCTCAGAGCGCATGCGGGGCAGATCAGCTTTCCCGGTGGCGCGATCGATCCCGGAGATCGCGACACGCACTCTGCCGCTCTGCGTGAGGCGCACGAAGAGGTCGGGCTCGATACCAGCCACGCGAAGATCCTCGGCGAGCTCGATGATTGCCCGACCTTCGTCACCAACTTCGTCATCTCGCCGGTGGTGGCGCTGATTGAGCGCGTCTCTGCAGCGGCAGACCAGCACTATCCCTGGCGCGCGAGTGAGGGTGAAGTGGTGCGGCTCCACGAGCTGCCGCTCTCTGGATTTCTCGCCGACGGGGCCCTGCGCATCGAGGAGCGGGAGCACGAGGGCGTGCGATTCGAGCTCTATTGGTACACGGTGGCGGGCACGGTCGTCTGGGGCGCGACCGCGCGCATCGTGCACCAGTTGCTCGACGTCGCATTGGGCCGGCCCATCGACGCAGCGCCGTGGGAGCTGGCGAAATCAAGGAGCGCAACATGAGCTTGCACGCAGTGATTCTCGCCGGCGGCAGCGGCACCCGTTTCTGGCCGCTATCGCGCGCCAAGCGCCCCAAGCAATTTCTCGCGCTTGCCACCGATCGCTCTCTCATCGTCGAGACGCTCGCGCGCGTAGCGGCTCTGGCGCCGCCCGAGCGCGCCTGGGTGATCTGCGGGAAGGATCACGCAGACCTGGTCCGCAGCGAGCTGCCGACGATGCTTGCAGGACGGGTCCTCGTCGAGCCGGCCGCGCGCAACACCGCGCCTGCGATTGGCCTCGCTGCCATCTATGCACTGCATGAGGATCAGCAGGCGACGCTGTGCGTGCTGCCGAGCGATCACCACATCGCCAATCCGGAGGCGTTTCGCACCGCGGTCGCGCGCGCTGCGGCCGCGGCGCAGGATGGCACGTTAATCACTCTGGGGATTAAACCGACTCGGGCCGAGACCGGTTATGGATATCTGCGCCGGGGCTCGGAGCGAGGCGCCGATCTCTATGCCGTCGATGCCTTTGTCGAGAAGCCAGACGCAAAGACGGCCGAGCGGTACTTCAGCGACCCGGCCTACTCCTGGAACGCAGGCATATTCATCTTCCGCGCCGACGCGATCCTCAAGGCCATCGAGCGCAATCTCCCGGTTCTGCATCACGGATTAATGACCATGGCCGCGTCGATCGGTAAGCCCGATGAAGCCGCGACGCTGGCCGAAGCCTTTCCCCGCCTGCCCGCGATCAGCATTGATTACGGCGTCATGGAGCCCGAAGGGAAATTGGGACATCTCGCGCAGGTGCCCGGCGATTTCGGCTGGAGCGATGTCGGCTCATTTGATGCGCTCAGCGACGTCAAGGCGCTCGATGCCCGCGGCAACCTCCTCGCGGGCGATGCCTTCGCGATCGATTGCGACAACACGATTCTCCTCGGCGAAAATGGCCGCACGCTGGCCGGCGTTGGCTTGCGCGATCTGATCGTCGTCGACGCTGGAGACGCGCTGCTCGTGCTTCCGCGCGACCGGGCCCAGGATGTTCGGGCGATTGTCGAGGCATTAAAAGCCGCCGGCCGTCACGACAAGCTTTAATCAATTCCATCTCGTAGCGATCACGGTGCTTAATCTTCCGGAGCCATCGATGAGCGACATCTTTCCCGGTCATGTGTTTCGCGAATACGACGTGCGCGGCCTCGTCGCGACCGAGTTGACACCCGCCTTTGCGGAGACGCTCGGCCGCGCTTATGGTGCCTATCTGTTGGAGCGGAATTCGGGCGCACGAGGATTCGCGCTGGGCCGCGACCACAGATTAAGCTCGACTGCTCTGGCCGAGGCCTTCTCGCGCGGCGCGCGCACGTTTGGTCTCGAAGCGTTCGACATCGGCGTGGTCCCGACGCCATTAACCTATTTTGCCGCCCAGGTGCTGCCCGTCGATGGGCTTTGCATGATTACCGGGTCGCACAATCCGCCCGAATATAATGGCTTCAAGATCGGCGTCGGCAAGAGCACGCTCGCCGGTCCCGAAGTGCAGGAACTCAAACAGCGCGCGCTGTCCGTGCACGCCGGGCAACTCAAGGCTCCCTCTTCCGCGAAAGAGGGTCGGGAGACGAAGTTCTCGGTCAATGACTTCTATGTGTCGCTGATCACCCAGACGCTCGGCGTTGCGAAACGCAAACTCAAGATCGTGTGCGACGCGGGGAATGGAACGGGCGGCTTGATCGGGCCCACGCTCCTTCGCGCGCTCGGACACGAGGTCATTGAACTGTTCTGCGAACTCGACGGAACATTTCCCAATCACCATCCTGATCCGACCGTCGAAAAAAATCTAATCGACCTGCAGGCGGCGGTCAGGCAGCACAAAGCAGATCTCGGGATCGCCTGGGATGGCGACTCGGATCGCATCGGCGCCGTCGACGAGAACGGCACGATTCTCTGGGGCGACCAGTTGCTCATCCTCTTTGCACGCGACTTATTAAAAGAGGTTCCCGGCGCGGCGATCGTTGGCGAGGTCAAATGCTCGCAGACACTCTATGACGATGTCGCCGCACGCGGCGGTCGGCCGATCATGTGGAAGGCCGGTCACTCATTAATCAAGTCGAAGATGAAGGAGGAGCACGCGCTGCTCGCGGGCGAGATGAGCGGGCATATGTTCTTCGGGCACCGCTGGTATGGATTCGACGACGGGATCTACTCGGCCGCGCGCTTGAGCGAGCTGATCGCGCGCGATGGCCGGAGGATGTCGGCGATGCTGGACGGCATCCCGAAGACCTATGCTTCTCCAGAGATTAGATTCGATTTCGCCGAGGATAAGAAATTCGCTGCGGTGAAGCTGGCAACCGAGCGGTTGCGCAAGACGGGCAAGACGATCGAGGTCGATGGTGTGCGCGTGATCATCGACGGCGCCTGGGGTCTTGTTCGCGCCAGCAATACCCAACCGCTGCTCGTCCTGCGCTGGGAAGCGACGAGCGAAGAGGGATTAAAGCGGATCCAGGACTTAATCGAAGGGACGGTCAAGACGATCCGCGAGGAACTGGGCGGGTGACCGCGGTAGCGGAAAAGGAGAATGCTGTTGCAACGTTTCTTCGGAAGGTCCCGGCCATTGCCAACGGAATTGGTTCCGGGACCGACAAAGCGGCTGCTGGTATGTGAAATTCCAGATCGAGATCAAACACCCGCTCGCATGGCGCGTGGTTCAAGAGCTCGGGCATATCCTCAACTACCTTTCTCTCTCGGAGCGACGGCCGACGATCTTCATGCCAGTATCGCCGACGCCCTATATGAACGGTGGTCCTGAGGAGTTTCTCTCGTGGGTCATCGAGACGAGCGAGCCCGCGTTTACGCCGGACATCTGCGCCGAATGGTTGCTCGGACGCATGCCGCAGCCGGTCGATAGTCCCGAGGGCTGGGACGCTGAAACGGAGCCGGATGATGCCAATGAATAGGAACCCCGAGGTCCGGTTCTCTGCAGAGTTGTCCGACCACGCGCTCGGCATGCTGGAATATATCGAGGAACAAGATGGATATGTCGGCGAGTTTGAGCTCGACGGTCTGTCGGTTGAGTTGTTTCTCTTCGCGACAGCCGATTATCCGAAGATTGCCGATCGAATTGCGGTCGCGCATCGCTTGCTCGCGATGCTCAAGGAGCGGGATATCCGCCGCGACATCGCTCCGCGTGTCCGCAAGCTCTACGAGGATGGATGGCGCGAAACGCGAGAAGCCGTCGCGGACGAGGGGATCGCGGAGCGATTGTCGTTGGAATCGATCCATATCGATGGCGAGGGCGGTGTCGGCCTCTCGTTTGATGATGGTGATCTCTTCTTCGGCCATTTCGTCGACGTTCAACTCACGCCGAAATTCAAGATCGAGCACGTCGGGATTTCGGGCTGATTCATGACCCGCGCTCGCGTGCTCCATCGCGGATCGCCGCCCAGTCGGGAGTCGCTGCTCTTGAACTCCGTGCTCTGTCGGTGCGCCCGCCGCGAGCTCGTCATTGATTGGACGTTGAGTGGAGGCAAGAGCTGCGCGGACGTCGGCGTCGCCAATATCGAAATCGATATCGGCGGCGAGAGTTGTGCTGCGGCTGGTGTCTCGACGGTGAATATCCTCCTCGACGGCGCGCCGATCACCGACGCGGCGGGCGATTCTCTCGAGCCGGCGACGCTCCTCTGCGGCGGTCCTGGCAGCAGCGCAAGCGCGACCATTACGATCTGCGATCCCGGCGCGCTCGGATGCGGCGCCTCGAGCGCCGGATTGGCCGCCGGTGTCTGGTGGGTCAGTGCTACGGTGGATGGATATATCGCGCCGGTAACGAGGCTCGCGGTCCCCAATTGATGCGCTCGGAGCGGCGACGATCGTCTTTACGGCCCATGAACAAGCGGAGTGCGCTTCATATGACCAACGCGAATCTCCATTCGCCTCTTTCCGACGCCGTTTCTCGTCTGGCACAGAATGAGTCGCGCGCGAATCGGCAGGCCGTCATTCAGGCATTGGCGAGCTCGGTCGCATTTGTCTGCGTACCGTCGCGGCCGGAGATCGTGCAGACCGGCAAGGAGCCGCATTTCCAGATCCGCGAAGTGCTCGGTCGTCGCATCACCTTCAACGACACGCCAGAGTTCGGCCTGCAGCTGTTCCTCTTTTCCACTCGCGCGAGCGCCGATTCATTCTGCACGAAGGTTCCCGGATTCGCCGCCGAACCAATCGCCTGCGCTGTTGCTGCGGAGGCCGCCGTGCGCGCGGATGCGACGCTCGCGATCGATCCGCTCGGTGCCACCGTGCTGCTCAGCCATGCGGAGATTGAATGGGGCCCGCGCCGCCCGCCGACGAGCCAATCATTTCCCGATGCGCTCGAGGCGTGGATTCTCGAGAGATCGGTCGAGCGCATGGAGGCGATGCGGAAAGCGTTTCGCGACACCGTCTTCTATCTCCACGTCGCTCGCCCCGAACTCCTGCAGGCGATACCCGAACTCACGCAGCAGAAGGACATTGCATGCGTCGTGATTCACAGCCGCCTGCTCGAGCTCATCCTGATCGACGGTGTCTGGCTCCTGCATGCCGATACCGATCGCGCAGCGAAAGAGCGGCTGACTGGCCAATCGGGATTCTTCACGCTGGCGGTCGATGGGCCTGCCTTGGCCGAGGCCGCGATACTGGCGAATGCCGAGCTTGGCATTGCAGTCCGCGGTCAGAATCGGCTGGCGCTTAACCTCGGCGAGCTGCGCGACGAATGGCCCCGACGGACGATGACAGCGGACGATTTCTAATCAGCGCGTCTCGTCATTAAACAGCCTTAGAAATTGCCGCGGACCCTTCTTGCGCCGGCACTTCGTCTCTCCATCCATCAAGCAGATCGTCAGCGCCCGGCGCGGCTTTCCGGTCGTGTTGATGCGCGAGCGATGCCAGACGTAATTATGGATTAACAACGACTCGCCCGCGCGCGCCGGGATTTTAATCGCACGCGATTCGGCATTCGCCGGCCCAGCGACGTAATCGGGGATGACGCCTCCAAGAGGCGTGGCAATTCCACCGAGATGCGTGCGGGGAATCACCTCGACGCAACCGGCCTCCTCGGGCGCATCGTCGAGCGCGGTCCAGATCTGCAATTGCGGATCTTTGGTAATGCCCCAGAACGTCCCGCAGTCCTGGTGCCACGGCAGATAAGTCCCGCCCGCGGCCGACTTGCTGAAGAGCACGGCGCGATAGAGTTGGATGGTCGGTCCCAGTACCGCGTGCGCGATATCTCCAAATCGCGGGGTCTCAATCAGTTCCCGGAAGAGCGGATCGTGCTCGAGTTTCTCAATCTTCCGATAGTTCAGCGACGCCCCTTGATATCCCTTGCCGCGCGATAGTTCGTCATAGTTCCCTGACTCTGCGTCGAGCTGGAAGAAGAGCGCCGGATAGCTCACCTTGCCGAGCATGATCTCGTCTGCACGCGTGCGCAGTGCGGCCAGTTTATCCTCGGAGATCGTCGTTCCCAGGCGCGCCCAACCCTCGGCGCGATAGTGCGCGATCGCCTCTTCGTCCACCTCCAGCAGGGAACTATCGGGCATAGCAGGCATCGGTTCCGAGATATGCGCGGTGGATGTCGTCAATCTTTGCGAGGAGCGCGGCATCAATGCTCTGCGCGCACCCGTCAATGCCCGCGTCGAGCTGCCCGACCGTTGCCGGCCCGAGGAGAATGGAATCGACGCCTGGCTGCTGCGCAATCCATCCATAGGCGAGCTGCACGCGATCGATTCCCGCATCCTGCGCGAGCTGCGCATAGGCGACAGAGAGCTCCTGCATTCGATTGGTCAGATATCGCTTCTGATATCTCGGATTCTTGTCGAATCGACTCCCGGACTCGATCGCGCCGATTCCTTTCCCGGCGAGCAGTCCTCCCGCGAGCGGATTGTAGACGGTCGTATGCAGGCCGGCCTGCTGCGCATAGGAGAAGTATTCGAGGTCGAGTTGGCGAACGAGCAGGTTGTAGAGCACCTGCGATACGCGCGGCCGCGCAGTGCCTCGTTCAGCGCACAGATGCACGATCTCTCCGATGCGCCAGGCCGCGTGATTGGAGACGCCCCAGGCGGCAATCTTTCCGGCGCGCATCGCCTCGTCGAGCACCGCGATCGTGTCGGCAATCGGCGTCTTCGCATCGGGCGTATGCAGGTAATAGAGATCGAGTTGTTCGATATTCAAACGCCGCAAAGTCGCGTCCAGAGCGGTCCGGACAGTCTCCGGCCTCAATCCTTCCGCGGGTCCGCGCAGCGTGCCGATGCCGCACTTGCTGGCGATGCGCGCATTGCCTCTGCGTCCAAGCAGCGCCCGCCCGAGGATGCGCTCCGACTCTCCTTCTCCATAGGCATTGGCGGTATCGAAGAAGGTCACGCCCCGCTCCAATGCGCGGGAGACGATGCGGGCCGCCTCGGGTTCGGGCGTGCGCTTGCCGAAGTTCATCGTCCCGACGACAGGCGTGGCGCGTGCGCCCGGATGCTTTGGACTCAAACCATCGATTGCAGCGGGCACGCAGCGCCTCCGGGGCAGACGAATCGCACGGTAAAGCAGGGCGCCGCATATCACGCGCAGCATGGGGTCTGGCGAGCGGAGGCCCGCTCGGTTACGATTGCCCGATATGCGTCAGGACGGATTCACCATCGGCGTCGATCTCGGCGGCACCAACGTGCGCGCTGCGGTCGTCGACGAGCAGGGACACATCCTCGGCGCCGACCGGCACCGCCTGCAGAGCCGCGAACCGCCGCAGGTGGCCGAGGCGATCGTGCGCGCGTCCAAGACGGCCTGTGCCGCGGCCGGCATCCCGTTCGCCGAAGCGCGCGGGATGGGCGTGGGCGTCGCCGGGATGATCCAGAAGGGCACCGGGATGGTGCTCAACGGGCCGAACCTCGGCTGGCGCGACGTGCCGATCCTCAAGCTGCTCGCGGCCCGCACGCCGAAGATCCCGCTCTTCATCGCCAACGATCTATCGGCCGCGGTCTGGGGCGAGCGGATGGTCGGCGCGGGCAAAGGCGTGGACGATCTGCTCGTCGTGCTCGTCGGCACGGGCGTCGGCTCGGGCATGGTGCAGGGCGGCCGGCTCGTCACGGGCGGCAGCGGCGTCGCGGGCGAGTTCGGGCACATCAAGATCAATCCGGTCGCGTTCGATCCGAGCAAGCCCTCGCAGGCGGGACGCCTCTGCGGCTGCGGGATGCGCGGCTGCCTCGAGGCCTACGCGGGCGGGCAGAATCTCGCGGCCTGGGCGCGGGACGATCTGCGCATCGGCGCGGCGGCCCAGCGCGCGGCGGGCCAGCCCGTCACTGCCGGCAAGCGCCTGCTCGAGCTCGTCAACGGCGATCCGGAGAAGATCACAGCGGCGGCGATGGAACGCGCGGCCCACCTGGGCGACGAGCTGTCGCGGAGACTTCTCGACGAGGCTGCGCGCCTGATCGGCTTCTCTCTGGGCAATCTTCTGACCGTGCTCAACCCGACGAAAGTGCTTCTCGGTGGCGGCGTCTTGGCAAACTCGCCGCGGATGACGCGCCTCGTGATCGAGGCGGTCGACCTCTACGCGAGCAAGGTGGCGCGCGCAGCCTGCTCGATCGGCGCGCCCGCGTTGGGCGATGACGCGGGCGTGGTCGGCGCTGCACTGCTCGCGCGTGAAGCGGCATAGCTGCAGCGCTGCAGGCCGGATGCTCTGCGACGCTCAGGCCTCGTCGTCCACACCGAGAAACGCAAGCGGCCCATCGTACAGCGCACGGCGCGCGAGCGACTTCGAGAGCCCCGCCGAGAGGAGCGCCTCGGCGGCACGCGGAAGCGCGAGCAGATCGCTCGCTCCTTCCCCGATGTCAGAAGTGAGCACGACCCTCTCTGCACCGTGCGCCTTCACGAGCGCGGCGGCCTCGCGCGCCTCGAGCCCGCCCGGTTGCAGCGTCAGCCCCGCCCAGAAGCCCATCCCGCGCACGAGCGGAAATGTCTCAGCCGTGACGTGATCGATGAGCGCCCGCTCGGGAGGAATCTTCGCCTCGAGAAGCAGCGCGAGCAGGCGCCGCGTGCGCGCGAGCTTCTCCGTCGAGGGCGTGTGGATGATGACGGGGCGGCGCAGAGAGAGCGAGAGCGCGAACTGGCGAGTGAGCAACTCCTCTTCGCGCGCAGTCCCTTCCTGCAGGCCCAGCTCGCCGAGCGCCACGACGCGCGGATCATCGAAGTAGCGCGGCAGCGCGTGCAGAAGCCCATCGACGCCGTGCCAAGGGATGCGCACGGGATGGATCGCGAGCGCCACGAACGGCCGGATGCCCGCGGAGAGCAGCCGCGCCGTCTGGACCTGCACCAGCTCGTCCCAGTGCGTCTGCACCTCGCCCGCCTGCCCATGTGACAGATCGTGTGCACATGTCACAGCGGCGCGAAGACCGAAGAGCGAAAGCGTCGCCAGATCGGCGTCGCGGATCCCCTCGGCGTGCAGATGCAGATCGATGAACGGCTGCGGCGCGGTCACGTCTGCGAGGCTAACGCCGATCGGCCGCTCGGGCTCGCAGCGATTCCGTGCGCCGCGAAGAACTGCTCGACCGCGGCGCGTTCGTCCTCGGGCCACTCGGCGAATCGATGCGACTCGAAGAAGATGTCGAGGTCGGCGACGCTCGGTCCTCCGCTGCGTCGGTCGCTCACTGCGACCTCGAGAAAGCGCGGGAGGTAGTGCTTGAAGCTGGCCGCATCGGCGCAATAGCCAAAGAGCACCGAGAGGAGTTCCACCGGACTCAGGTCATCGGCCTTCGTGCTCTGGAGGCGCTTCTTGAACTCGAGGTCCTCATCGGCGCCAACCGTGCCTGCTCTGAGCTTGCGTCGATGGCGCGAGAAGACGCGCACGAGAGCCTCGCGAGCGGTCTGCGGTTCGAGTGCGGACATGGTGCCTCCCGCGCGGAACCATAGTCGAAGCGGGGCGAGTCGCGGCGCTCGCGCCTGGACAACCGAATCGCTCCTCGTGCATCTCTCTTGCGCCGCGCCCCCTGCGCGCCAGGCAACTCTCCTCGGGAACCGCATGCCCTCCGCGTTCGATCGCGCCAGCGCCGTTCAACAGCTCGCCGCATCCTCCAACGGGCAGGTGGCCTTCACCGCGCAGGTCCCGATCGGCTGGGATCAGGGGCGCGGCGCGTTCGGCGGACTCGTGCTGGGCCTGCTCGCGCGTGCGGCAATCGCGGCGGAGATCGACAAGAGTCGCTCGCTGCGCACGCTGCTCGGAGACATCGCAGCGCCCGTGCAGCCGGGCGAGGTGCAGCTGATTGCGCGCACGCTGCGCCGAGGCAACAGCCAGAGCAATCTCGCGGTCGAGCTGTCGCAGAACGGCGAGGTGCTCTCGCTGGGCTCGGCCGTGCTCGCCTCTGCGCGCAAGCCCACGATGCCCGAGTTCGCTCTCGATGTGCCCGCTCCCGCGCCCGATTGGCGGACCATCGAAATCGCGCGCGTCCGCCCCCCGCAAGGGCCCGCGTTCGGTCAGCACATCGAGTTCCGTCCGGTGCTGGGTCTTCCTTTTTCCGGCGCGCCCAATCCCGACGTGCGCGGCTACGTGCGTCTCGTTGGCCAGGATGGCCCTCTCGATGCACCCGCGCTGATCGCGCTGCTCGACGCCCACTGGCCCGGCGTGCTCTCGATGGCCACCGGCCCCCGCGTTGCCTCGACGGTGAGCTTCGCGGGAGAGATCTTCTGCGACCCGGTTTCGCTCGACTGGCAGGAGCCGCTCGACTACCGCTCCCGCATCGTCGCGCAGCACGCGGGCTACTTCCTCGAGCTGCGCGAGCTCTGGCAGCGCGGCTCTCCCGTCGCGATGAACCAGCAGACGCTGGCGCTGATTCGCTGAGGCCGTCTGGCTCGCGCGCCGCGATCTTCCCCGATCGGATTGGCACGAAACCCGCTACTGCTCGTCACAATGCTTCTCGAATGGGCCGCGCCGGTCCAGAATGCGCCGCTTCGCAGCTTGAGGCGTCGCGATCCGGACCTCACGCGGGTCCAGAACGAGACCGCGCAGGGAAGAACGTCGGGATTTGAATGAATCGTGCAGTCGGGATCACCAAGCATCTCTGATGGGCAAGAAGGAGCGGGACATGCAGGGCAAGCTGGTCGCGGTCGTGCTCGCCGCAGGCAAGGGCACGCGGATGAAGTCCGAGCTGCCCAAGGTGCTGCACCCGATCTGCGGGCAGCCCCTGGCCGTGTTCGCGATCCGGGCCGCACTGGGCGCGGGTGCGCGCGAGGTCGTGGTCGTCGTCGGCCACGGCGCCGAGCAGGTCGAGGCTGAGCTGCGACGGGCCCTCCCCGGCGCGCCACTTTCGTTCGCGCTGCAGACCGAACAGAAAGGGACCGGCCATGCTGTGCTCTGCGCGAAGGATGCGCTCGCCCGCATCGGCGCGACGGCTCGAACCCGCGTGATGATCCTCGCTGGAGATGTGCCGCTCCTGCGCGCGGAGACGCTCGCCGAGCTCGTGAAGGCCCAGGACCGCGTCGGCGTCGAGCTCTCCCTCCTCTCGACCGAGTTGCCGAATCCGACCGGTTACGGGCGGATCATCCGCGACGAGTACTCACAGGTGCTGCGCGTCATCGAGGAGAAGGATGCGACGCCCGAGCAGCGCAAGATTCGAGAAGGGAACGCGTCACTCTATGTCGCCGAGCACAGCTTCCTCTTCGAGGCGCTCAATCTCCTGACACCGCAGAACGCGCAGGGCGAGTATTACCTCACCGACATCGTCGCGATCGCTGCGAGCCGCGCCCAGAAAGGTGCGGCGAGTTTTCCGGCCGCGCTCCTGGCCGACGCGCGCGAGGTCTCCGGCGTCAACGATCGCGCGCAGTTGGCGTGGGCTGGTGGTGAGCTCAACGCCCGCAAGCTCGACGGGCTGATGAAGAGTGGTGTGACGATCGTCGATCCGCGCGCGACGTGGGTCGATGCGGACGTGGAGGTCGAGGTTGACGCGATCCTCGAGCCGTGTGTTTCGCTGCGCGGCAAGACGCGCATCGGTCGCGGCGCGCTGCTCGGACAAGGCACGATCGCCATCGACAGCAGCGTCGCCGCGGGTGCGCGCGTGTTGCCCTACAGTCACCTCGAGCAGGCGAGCGTCGGTGCGCGGTGCATCGTCGGGCCCTACGCCCGCCTGCGTCCGGGCGCGCTGCTCGACGAGGAGTCCCACGTCGGCAATTTCGTCGAGCTCAAGAAGACGCACCTCGGGCGCGGCTCGAAGGCGAACCATCTGGCGTATCTCGGTGACGCTGAGATCGGCGCGGGTGTGAACGTCGGCGCGGGCACCATCACCTGCAACTACGACGGCGTGCACAAGCACGTGACGCGCATCGAGGACGGCGCTTTCATCGGCTCGGATACGCAGTTGGTCGCGCCCGTGACGATCGGGAAAGGCGCCTACGTCGGCACCGGCGCGACGATTCGCGAAGACGTGCCAGCGGGCGCGCTCGCGGTCAGCGCGGGCAAGCAGCGAAACATCGAGGGCTGGGTCGCGAAGCGCGCGCCCGCCTCCAACAAGGCGAAGTGAGGTTCCATCATGTGCGGCATCGTTGGTTACGTCGGCAATGAGCAGTGCGCAGATCTCCTCATCGAGGGGCTGCGCAAGCTCGAGTATCGCGGCTACGACTCGGCGGGCGTCGCGCTTCTCGAGGGCTCGCTGGTGGTCGTGCGCGCCAAGGGCAAGCTGAAGAACCTCGAGGAGAAGCTGCGCGCCGAGAAGCCGCGCGGGACGTGCGGGATCGGCCACACGCGCTGGGCCACGCACGGCAAGCCCTCCGACGAGAACGCCCATCCGCACCAGTACGCAGGCGTCGCGGTGGTGCACAACGGCATCATCGAGAACCACCTCGAGCTCAAGGCGGAGCTCGCCGGGCGCGGGCACAAGTTCTCCTCGGAGACCGACACCGAGATCTTCGCGCACCTGATCGCCGAGGAGGAGAAGAGCGGCGGACCCTTGGTGGCCGCGGTCCGGCGCGCGGTCGCTCGCGTGCGCGGGACGTACGCGCTCGAAGTTCTTTCCGAACGCTCGCCCGGCACCGTGGTGGCCGCGAAGAACGCTTCGCCGCTCGTGGTGGGCCTCGGCAAGGGCGAGAACTTCGTCGCGTCCGACGTGCCGGCGATCCTCGCGCACACGCGCAGCGTGATCTTCCTCGAGGAGGGGGACTTCGCCGAAGTGACAAACGAGAAGGTCTCCCTCTCCAACGCGAGCGGAGAGTCGATCGAGCGGCCAGTGCGCCACATCGACTGGTCCGCGGTGATGGCCGAGAAGAACGGCCACAAGCATTTCATGCACAAGGAGATCCACGAGCAGGCGCGCGCGCTCACCGACACCATCCGGGCGCGCGCGTCGGTCGAGACCGGGGACGTTCACCTCGATGGCTGCTCGCTCGATGCGGTCTTCGTGCAGTCGCTCACGCGCATCCAGATCGTCGCCTGCGGGACGAGCTGGCACGCAGCTCTCGTCGGCAAGCGGATGATTGAGGAGCTCGCGCGCATTCCTGTCGAAGTCGATCTCGGCAGCGAGTTTCGCTATCGGGATCCGCTCATCGACAAGAGCATGCTCTGCATCGCGGTCTCGCAGAGCGGCGAGACGCTCGACACGCTCGGCTCATTCCGCGAGGCGCGAGCCCGCGGCGCGCGCGGCCTCGCCATCTGCAACGTGCTCGGCTCGGCACTCTCGCGCGAATCGGACGACGTGCTCTACACGCACGCGGGTCCGGAGATCGGCGTCGCATCGACCAAGGCGTTCACGACGCAGCTCGGGGCGCTCTTCCTGCTCGCGGTCAAGCTCGGCCGCCTGCGTGAGACTCTCACCACCGACGCCGCTCGCAGCTTGCTGACCCATCTGCGCGAGCTGCCCGCGCTCCTCGAGAAGACGCTCCTCTGCGAGCCGTCGGTGAAGCTCGCGGCGCAGCGCTGGTCGGGCGCGCGCGACTGCCTTTTCCTCGGACGCGGCCCGCAATATCCGGTGGCGCTCGAGGGGGCGCTCAAGCTCAAGGAGATCTCGTACATCCACGCCGAGGGCTACGCGGCGGGCGAGATGAAGCACGGCCCGATCGCGCTGATCGACGAGAACATGCCGGTGCTGGTGCTCGCGCCGCGCGATCCGGGTCCGCAGCCGGGCGCGGCCTACGAGAAGATTCTCGGCAACCTCCAGGAAGCGAAGGCGCGCGGAGGCCAGGTGATCGCCATCCACAGCGAAGGTGACACGATGGTGGCCGGCCTCGCCGACGCATCGATCGAGATCCCGCAGACCCACCCGCTGCTCTTGCCGATCCTCTCGGTCGTGCCGACGCAGCTGTTCGCCTACCACGTCGCCGATCACCGCGGCACCGACGTCGATCAGCCCCGCAATCTCGCCAAGAGCGTCACAGTCGAGTAAGGCGAAAGGTTCCCCATGGCAACATCGACTCCCCAGCTGCGTCCGCTCGACACCGAGCCGCCCAACTCTCCTGCGACCACGCGCACGGAAGGGGACGAGCTGCGCGCCGAAGTGCGTCGCTGGCTGGAGATCCTGCTCCACCGTGCCTGGATCATCGCGGCCGTCACGGCGATCGTCTTCGCGGCCGGCGCGATCCGCACGCTGCGCGAGACCAAGCTCTACACGGCGGTCGTCTCGTTGGTGATCGAGCTGCAAGCCCCGAAGGTGCTCGGCGACCAAGTGCAGGACGTCAGCGACGGTCAGGCTTCATTCTGGCAGACGAAGGACTTCTTCGAGACGCAGTTCCTCTACTTGAAGTCGAAGGCGGTCGCGGCGCGCGTGGTGCGCAAGCTCGGCCTCGATCGAGACGAGGATTTTCTCGGGCTCACCAAGATCGCCGATCCGGCGGAGCGGGCGAATGCGCTCAAGACTGCCGACGCGACCGTCGTGCTGCGCGGCGAGCTTCGCGTCGAGCCGGTGCGCGACAGCCACGTCGTGCGCGTGCTCATCGAGGACCGGGACCCGAAGCGGGCGGCGCTGCTCGCCAACACCGTCGCCGAGGAGTACATCGCCTACAACCTCGACGAGAAGCTCAGCCTCTCGCATGCGGCCAGCGAGTGGCTGCACGATCGCATTGGCGATCTCGAGAAGAAGCTCGTCGACAGCGAGGATCGCCTCTACACGTTCAAGCGGGAGAACGAGATCCTCACCGCCACCATCGAGGACAGCCAGTCGATCGTCGCGCGCCGCCTCGCCGCTGTTTCCGACTCACTCACCGAGGTGCGCAAGAAGCGCGCGGAGCTCGAGGCCAAGGTCAACCAGGTCAAGATCGCGCGTGACATCGACGCGCTTTCCGCGCTGCCTGAGGTGATCGCCTCGCCCGTCGTGCAGGCCCAGCGGGCCCAGATGCTGACCCTCGCGCAGGAGCTGGCCGACGCCCGTACGCGCTATGGCGAAGAGCACCCGAAGATCGCCGCGCTACGCGAGCGGCAGGCGCAGGCGCAAGGGACGGTTGTCGCCGAGGAGTCCCGCCTCGCCCGCGCTTCGGAGCTGGAGCTCGCGCTCGTCAAGGAGACGGAGAAGAACCTCGAGAAGCTCCTCGAGGGGGCCAAGCGCGAGGCCTATCTGCTCAACAGCAAAGAGGTGAAGTATGCCCCGCTGCGGCGCGAGCAGGAGACCAACGCCAAGAACATCGAGATGGTGCTGCGCCGTTGGAAGGAAGTCGATCTCTCCTCGATGCTGCGGACCAACAACGTCAGCGTGCTCGATCAGGCCGAGGTTCCCGGCTCCGCCAGCTCGCCGAACCTCAAGGTCGCGCTGCTGATCTCGCTGCTCCTGGGATTGGGGCTCGGCATCGTCGCGGCAGTGATCCTCGAGCAGCTCGACGATGCGATCGAGACGCAAGAGGATGTCGAGCGGGTCACGCGCACGTCGTTTTTGGGAATCATCCCGGAGGTGCGCGAGCCGGACAACAAGGGGCCGGTCGAGCTCTACGTCCACCGCAAGCCGCACAGTTCGGTCGCTGAGTGTCTGCGCACGGTGCGCACAAACCTCCTCTTCCTCTCGACGGATCGCCCGCTGCAGAAGTTGATGATCACCTCGAGCGGGCCGCAGGAGGGCAAGACGACGGTGGTCGTCGATCTCGGGATTGCGTTTGCGCAGGGCGGGCAGAAGACGCTGCTCGTCGACACCGACATGCGCCGCCCGCGTCTGCACAAGGTCTTCGGACTCGGCAGCGATCTGGGGCTCTCCTCGGTGTTGCTCGACGAGAAGAAGCTCGGCGAGGCGCTGCGGCAGACCGAGGTGCCGAATCTCTGGGTGCTGCCGTGCGGACCGATCCCGCCCAATCCGGCTGAGTTGCTCCACACTGAGCGGTTCCTCCACGTCACGCAGGAACTCGCGCGGCGTTTCGATCGCGTGCTCTTCGACTCGCCGCCGGTGGCCGCGGTGACGGATGCGCAGATCCTCGCGTCGCTCGTCGACGGCGTGGTGCTGCTCGGCAAGGCCGGCAAGACGAGCAAGGAAGCGCTTTCGCGAGCCCGCCGCTCTCTCACCGATGTCGGCGCGCGGCTGGTCGGCGCGGTCCTCAACTCGGTGGACCTCTCGCGTCGGCGCGCTGGCTACTACTACGACTACTACGGACGGTACGGCGCCTATCTGGACCGCGATGGGGATGGGCCGCCGGAGAAGAAGTAGAGCAGTCCCGATGCGCACGCTTCGCTCTGCCGCGCCCTTGGCGAAGACGGCCGCGCAGGAGTTGCTGCTCGCGCTCGCTTGCGGCGAGTCGCTGCCAGGCGAGGCCGATCCGCGCTGGAGCGAGGCGCTGCTGCTCGCTGAGCGCCACGGGATCGCGCCGCTGCTTCACGAGCAACTGCAGAAGCAGTCAATTCCCGGGTCTGTTCGTGCGCAGCTGAGAGTCGCTCGCATCGCCGAGTTGGCGCGCGAGGAGCGCAGGGAGAAATCGCTCGTGCGTGCGCTGCACGCGCTCGAACGAGAGGCGGGCGGGCCGCTCATCCCTGTCCTGCTGCTCAAAGGCGCGTCGAGCGCGCGCACGCTCTACGCGTCCGGCGAGCTGCGCCCGAGAGTCGACCTCGATCTGCTGGTGCTTCCGGTGCAGCGCCAGCTGGCGGTCGAGCGGCTGCAGGCGCTCGGTTACGTCCAGCACGCGGCAACACGCGGCACCGGCGAGGACGACGCCGACTGGCATGAACTGACTCTCGTCGATCCGGTCGATCCAGCGCAGCATCTCGATCTGCACTTCGCGCTCTCGCAGCCTGAGCGGCATGGCCTCTGCGGCGAGAGGCTCGTGGCAGCCGGGATGCCCGCGCCCGCACTGGGAGCGGCTGCGCGCATCCTTCCCGCCGAGGAGGCCGCTCTGGTCTGTGCCTACTCGATCGCGTTGCATGAGTTGACCTCTCCTCTGGTGGTGCTCTGCGATCTGGCGCGGCTGCTTGCGCGCTGCGATCTGCACCGGCTGGTGGCGTTCGCGCGCGAGGTCCGGCTCGTGCGCTCGCTGCATGTCTCGGTGTCGCTGCTCGCGCAGCTTGGGAGGCGTGCCGGCAACGAGGGAAGAGAATCCGGTCTGCCGCGCGCGACGTTTCTCCTCTGTGGCGCTCCTGTTTCGCCGTCGCAGCTTGAGCAACTGCTCGACCTGTTGGGGCTGGCAAGCGTGACGCGCCTGATCCTGGACGCGGCGGCCGCCGGCTACGATCTCTCCCGCGCGCCGCCGTCGCGCGCCCAGCAGCTTATTCGCAAGACGCTGTTCATCGATCGACCTGTCGATGCCCTCCGTTTTGCGACCCGCCACCTCAAACGGCGTCTGCGAAGGATGGCCTCTCAGCGGTGACCGGAACTCCGGAAAAGGGCTGGAAGGGACAGGCGCGTCAGAGGGGCGCAGAGGACGAAGTTGCAATGTCGCTCCGACGACGTCAACACTTGCCCGGGCATGACTCCAACAGATCCCCCGACCACCACTTCCGCTCCGTCCACGACGACGACGCAGGCGCCGACGACCACGACGACCGCTCCGTCCACGACAACGACGCAGGCGCCGGCGACCACGACGACCGCTCCGTCCACGACGACGACGCAGGCGCCGACGACCACGACGACCGCTCCGTCCACGACAACGACGCAGGCGCCGGCGACCACGACGACCGCTCCGTCCACGACAACGACGCAGGAGCCGTCGACCACCACGTCCGAGTCGCCCACGACGACGACGCAGGAGACAGAGAGTTCGTCGACCGACGATGCCGAGCCAAGCATCGATTCATTCACAGGCGCGCTCGCGACGGATGACGGCACCGCGCAGCACGAGGACTCGCTGCAGGTTGTCGTTGGGTCCGCGGTGGTGCTGAGTTGGAGCGCCAGCAACGCGCCCGACGGAGTCGAACTCTCCGACTCGAGCAGCTCCGATCCACAGTCGTTCGACGCAAGCACGAGCAGCGCGACGGTCACGCCCAGGGCCGAGGCGCAGGACTACGAGCTCGTTGCGATCGCCGGCACGGTGCGCTCGGCGGCGAAGCGGATCCACGTGAGCACGCACGGAGCTGACGAGCTTGTCAGCGCGCCTGCGCTCGTCACCTCACCGAATGCGGGAAAGCTGTCGAACCCGCGCTGGGGGCCGTCGGGCGCTCGTCATGGGAAGGATGCGGAGCTTCTCGTCGATGCCGCGGACGCAGACGGTCGGACCGTCTACTTCCTCGTGGAGAGCAAGGAGGACGACGGCGAGTGGACCCCGCTACCGCAGGCGACAGGGACGGTCAGCGATGGAAAGGCCGTGACCCACGTTCTCCTCGACGATTCTGACGAACAGCCCGATGGCGGCGACGACGACGCAGCGCATACCTGCTCGTTCCGCTTCCACGCCTCGTTCACCGCGTTCGCCAACGCAGGCGCTGCCCCCGACGATGGTGCGAAGGCCGCGGACAGCGACACCTAGGTATCCACCCGGGCCGCGAAGCCTGGGTCTGACGCCGTTTCGAATCAGCACACTCGCCCGCTCATCCGGGCACGTCTCTCGAGAGGTCACATGGCTGGGCACAACACATCCGCGCTCCATCGGGCGAACAAGAAGAAGCCGCAAGGCGAGGAGAGCGGCGACGCCGAGGTGGTGACCGCCGAAGAGGTCCACTGCGACAAGCACGAAGAGAAGGGCGAGGAGGCGGAGGGAACGAAGCTCGGCGCCATCAAGCTCGACCTCTTCAGCGACCTCGGGATCAAACATGTTTCGAGGGATTTCCCCGAGGGCGAGCCGATCAAGCTCTGGGAATACATCGAAGTGAAGATGAAGCTCGAGGTGAAGCTCGAGGCGACAGTCGAGTGCGGCTGGAACACCGAGCCGACCGAAGAGGAGAAGCAGAAGATCGGCGAGGCGCTGCTGGAGAAGTTCAAGGAGGAGAAGAAATTTGCTCCCGAGAAGGCCGCCTGGTGGGGCGAGTGGAGTTCGCCATTCCTCGCGGCGCTTCGGGAGAACAAGAACATCAAGGCGGAGAATTTTGGCGAAGGGATCAAGATCGCGCAGGGGCGTTCCGCGGAAGGGGAGAACGAGTACGAGATCGGCTGCACGCTGCGCAAAGTCGAGAAGCTGGGCTTCGAAGCGGAACTCACGCTGGTGCTGTGCAGCTACAAGGACGGCAAGTTCAAGTGGCCGAGTCTGGGGCTCGAGGCCTCCACCGCTGCGCTCGTCAAGGCGGAGTGGAAGAAGGCGAAGGTCCCGGGGATGAAGGTGCTCCGCAGCGCAATCGTGGAGCTGAGCTTCGGTGTCTCGGTCGAGGTCGAGCCGGGCTGGAAGGAGCTGGGCGAGAAGATCGTCGAGCAGCTCGCCGAAAAATGCGGGACCGAGGCGCTCGGCGAGGCGGCATTTGAGCTCGTCGCGGAGGTCGTGCTGCCGGTTGCGGCGCTCGTTGGATTCGTCGGGATGGTCTACGTGCTCAGCAGGGACATCGGGGCGCTGAACCGGGCGATCGCGTCCGGTGAGCACATGGAGAAGATTGCCGATGACCCCGAGAAGTATTTCCAGCCGGTGCTCACGACGATGCGGGCTGCGACGCTCCGCGGATTCCTCGAAGGGGTCTTTACGGGAAACCCGTGCGAGGTGCGCCCCCAGGAGCAGGACCTCGAGAAGCAGGCGATTCACGCCGGATGGAGCGTCGGCCAGCAGTTCAGGGACAATCGGCGCGCCGCGCTGAGGAAGTCTCCGGCGGCTTCGAAGTTCTCCTCGGTGGATTTCGAGAACGGGTTCGCCGATCACCTCGAGAAGCACCGCGAGGCGATCGTGCGCGAGTTCCAGGAGGCGGAGAAGAAGCACGGCGTTGGCTTCCAGCTTGCGCAGTACTTCACCTGGATGCGCGCGGTCTGGGTCGACTTCGGGATCATGCCGGGAGAAGTGAGCGGCAGCAGGAACGTGAGGCAGGTCCTCAACGAGGTCTGGCGCTACATCTTCCAGGACGCAGGGCTCGAAGCAGCCACCGATACCTGGGTCGAGATCTCGGCGCCCAAGAGTCCGGACGACACGATTGCAGGCATGACGAAGGCGCAGATCTGGGAGAACAGCAAGGAGATCCTCCTGCGTCGTTTCCCGCCCTACAAGAGGTGATCCGCGCTCCGTCGCCAGACCGATGGATGCGGCGAACGCGCGCTTGCGCGTGACGCCTCTCGCAGACTAGGTTCCCGCGCCTTTCGCCGGTCCCAGCGGGGCCGCGAAGGTCCCGAAAGGCAAGGAGCCCATCGTGCGCATCGCAGTCGTCGGAACCGGATATGTCGGCCTCGTCGCGGGGACCTGCTTCGCCGAATCGGGCCACAGCGTGACGTGCGTCGACGTCGATGCCGAGAAGGTCGCGATGCTCCGGCGCGGCGAGACGCCGATCTACGAGCCCGGCCTCGAAGAGCTCCTCGCGCGCAACATCAAGGGCGAGCGCCTCTCCTTCACCAGCGATCTCGTCACGTCCGTGCGCGCGGCCGAAGTGGTTTTCATCGCCGTCGGCACGCCGCAGGGCGACGACGGGAACGCCGATTTGCGCATCGCCATCCAGGTCGCGCACGCGGTCGCCGATGCGGCCGAGCGCTATACCGTGGTGGTCAACAAGAGCACCGTGCCCGTCGGCACCGCGAGCCGCATGCAGGCCGAGATCAATGCGCGCACCAAGGTGACGCTCGACGTCGTCTCGAACCCCGAGTTCCTGAAAGAGGGGGCCGCGATCGACGACTTCCTCCGGCCCGACCGCATCGTCATCGGGACCAACTCGGAGAAGGCGCGCGCGATCATGGGCGAGCTCTACGCGCCGTTCGTGCGCACCGAGAGCCCGATCTACTTCATGGACCCGCGCTCGGCCGAGCTGACGAAGTACGCGGCGAACGCGATGCTCGCCACGCGCATCAGCTTCATGAACGACATGGCGAACCTCTGCGAGAAGGTCGGCGCGGATGTCGACCAGGTCCGCAAGGCGATGGGCTCGGACAAGCGGATCGGTCACCCGTTCCTCTTCCCCGGCGTCGGCTACGGCGGCAGCTGCTTCCCGAAGGACGTCAAGGCGCTCGTCGCCACTGCGCGTAATCACGGGCTCGACTTCTCGCTGCTCGCGTCGGTCGATGCGGTGAACGATCGGCAGAAGCGGCTCCTCGCGCAGAAGGCGCGCGCCTACTTCGAGTCGCTCGGCGGCCTGCGCGGCAAGAAGGTCGGCGTCTGGGGCCTCGCGTTCAAGCCGAAGACGGACGATCTGCGCATGGCTCCCGCGCTGGCGCTCATCGAGGAGCTGCTCGCCGAGGGCGCGATCATCACCGCGCACGATCCTGTCGCCATCGAGGGCGCGGAGAAGCTCTACAAGGGCCGCGTGATGTTCGCGCAGAATCCGTACCAGTGCGCCGAGGGGGCGGAGGCGCTCTTCCTCGTCACCGAATGGAACGAGTTCCGCCAGCCGGACTTTGCGCGGATCAAGAGCGCGATGGCGCGGCCGGTGATCTTCGATGGGCGCAACATCTGGAACCAGAGCAAGCTGCGCGAGCTCGGGTTCGTGTATCAGGGCGTTGGTCGAGCAGCATAGCCGCCGCGGGGCACCGAGCAGTCTGGCCGTGCTCGGACATGCATCCGCGGCTGACGCAGAATGTGCTCGCTGCGGAGTTGGGTGCGGCCGCTCCTGAACTGCGCGCGGCAAGACTGCTCGGCTGCCCCGCGGCTGTGTGGCCGATCAAAAGCAAACAGCTTCGTCGAGGTGCTTCTCGATCTCTGTCCAGAGGCGCGCGAGGTCCTTGTTGAGTTCGTGGCCGTCGTCGAGTTCGACGAGCTTGATGCGGTTGTGGGCGGTCTGCATGCGCCGTGTGAATTCGCGGGCGAGCTCTGGCGCGACGACCTCATCGCGGGTTCCCTGGAGCACAAGAGTTGGCGCGCCGGAGAGCGGGAAGGGCGCGTGGGTGCGTGCGTCGTCGAGAAAGCCGATCGAGAGACGCTCCTTGCGGCCGTGGGCGTAGTGCTCGAGCGGATAGTCGCCGTCGCGGCGCCACTGGGCGAGCGCGTCGGGTTTCATGCTTGCCTCCCAGCGCGCGGCGAGATCGAAGGCGGGCGCGAGCAGGACGAGCGCGTGCGTGCGGTCCGCGCGCGATGCGGCCCAGGTGGCTGCGGTGAAGCCGCCGAGGGACGAGCCGCAGAGGACGAGCTTGGGGAGCGAGCCATCAGGAAGAGGCGCGTCGGCGATCGCGTCGAGCTGCTCGAGCATGCGCGTCACGGTGAGCGAGCGAAACTCTGGCTCGTTGAGATCGGGGACGAGCAGCTCCGCGCCGCGCTCCCGGAAGCGGCCTTGAGCGAAACGGGCCTTGCTCGACTCGGGCGAGCTGGCGAATCCGTGCAGCCAGACGTAGCGGTGCGTGGGCATGGGGGCGAGGGAACCGCACGAGGAGGGGCTTCTGCAAGCGCACTCGGACGGCTTGTGGTAGATCGCCCGCCCGATGTTCAACGTCCGCACCCATGTTCGCCGCGTGCTCTTCGCTGCTGCGGTCGCCTTCTGCGCGCTCACGCTGCACGCCTGCAGCAACGCGTGCGAGAGCCTTGCCGCGCAGATCTGCTTCTGCCTGCCCGACGACGGCACGCGCGCCGCCTGCAACACCGAGGCGACCACCAATGAGAGCACCTTCCCGGTGAGCGCGAGTGACGCCGCGTATTGCCAGAAGCTTCTCGACACCAACGCCTGCGACTGCAACCAGCTCAAGACGGCCGCGGGCAAGGCCAGTTGCGGGCTCTCGTACCCGACGCAGTAGCAACCGCGGCGCGCCTTGTGCGATGCCTGAGTGCGCGTGACCTTGCATAAGACGATCGCGGCGCGGCTCTCCGCGCTGCTGCTGTTCGGCCTCGCTGCCTGCGCTGCGCTGGACGCGGGTGGTGTGCCGATCCGCGCCCAGGCTGGGCTCTCGGCCCTCTCGGCGTTCGCGCTCGCACTCGTTCTGCTCGGAGACACGCGGCGTCGCGCGCCGAGGCTCCCTCTGGTGCTCGCGGCCCCGCTGCTCGTGTTCGCGATCGCCGCGCTGCAGTGCCTGCCGATCCCCGCGGTGTTGCTTTCACTCATCGCCCCGGTCAATGCGCTGCTGCGATTCTTCCCGCCGGCGCCGCTCTCTTCCTTCGCGCCGCTGACGCTTGATCTCCCCGCGACGGCCGCCGCGCTTGCCCCCGCGTTCGCGCTGGTGACGGCCTTCGCGGCCGCTGTGCTTGCGGCCCGCTCGAAGCGGGCGCAACTGCTCCTGCTCGTCGCGCCGATCGCGGGCGCGCTCGCGCAGCTGGGGATCGCGTTCATCCGCTTCGCCGGAACAGGCGTCTTCGCGGGCACGTTCGTCAATCGCAACCATCTCGCGGCGCTGCTGGTGCTCGGCGCGCTCTCCTCGATGGGCGCGGCCCTCTCTCCTCCCCGAGACGATGAGCCGGGCGAGTTGCCGTCGTTCGTGACGCTGCGTGCGCCGTGGATCGCCGGCGCTGCGGCCTGCGCTGCGGGTGCACTCCTGACGCTCTCCCGTGGCGCGGTGGTTTCCCTGGGCGTCGGGATCGTCACGCTGGCGTGGCTTGCGCAACGCGCGCAATCACGCAAGCCCGACGATGCTCGCGCGGCGCGGCGCAGTCGCTGGCGTCTCATCTGGCTCGCACTGCCGCTCTCGACCGCACTGGTGGCGGCTCTTCTGCTCTCGACGAATCCGCTGACCAGCCGCTTCCAGCAGCTCTCGGAGGCCGGCATCAGCAGCGAACTGAAGCTGCGCTCATTCATCGGTGCGGCGGAGGTGGCGCTCGATCATCCGCTCTTCGGCGTCGGGCGCGGCGCGTGGCGATTCGCAGCCGAGCGGCACCGCAGCGTCCCGGGAGACATGGCGTTCATCTTCGTCGAGAACGAGCCGCTCCAGCTCGCCGTCGAGGAGGGCCTGCCGGTCGCTCTCTTCGTGCTGGTGCTGACGATCATCGGCTGGTTGCGCGCGGCCCGCGCGGCGCGGACGGGCCTGACGCGCGGCGTGCTCGCGGGTGCGCTGGCGGTCGCGCTGCAGAATCTCGTCGACTTCAACCTCTCGTTTCTCGGTGTCGGCCTGCCCTTCGCGATTGCCCTCGGTGCGGCGATGGCGGACGAGCGCACGAACGCCAAGCAGCTTGCGGCGCGCGCGCCCGGAAGCAACCCGCCGCCGGCAAACTCCTCCGATTCGCGCACGCAGGCTTCCGTCTCTTCTGCGCTGCCGGGTTGGAGAAGTGCACCGCGTTCGGTGCTGGCGTTCGCCGCGCTGCTGGGCCTGTTGATTGCGCCGCTGCCGCTCCTGCTTGCGCGCTGGAGCGCCGAGGCCGAGGGCGCGCGACTCATGTTCGAAGCGCGCGACGCAAAAACCTCGAGCGAGATGCTGCTCGCGGATGCCGCGGACACCATCGTGCGCCATCCCGCCGATTGGCAGGTCGCGCTCGCGCCCGCTGTGGGCCTGCACCAGCGCGCGCAGCGTCGCACAGCCGAGGCGCTCGCCTGGGCGGGTCGGGCCCAGATGCTCGGCCCCAGAGCGTGGAGACCCCATGTGGTCACTTCCGCGATTCTCCTGCGCGCGGGCCACCTGTCGCAGGCACGCGTCGAGACCCGACTCGCGCTCGAAGCGACGCCGGGCCGCGCCTATGGCGAGCCGACCGAGCTTGCGATCGCGATGGCGCAGACGCTCGATGATCTGCTCGATGCGACGCCCGACGATCCGCAGCAGCGCGCGCAGGTCTCCTATTTTCTCCGTCTGCACCATCGCGCAGCTCTCGCGCGTGAACTCGTCGATCATGAGCTCGCGCTGCCGCAGTCCGAGCGGAGCGAAGCGGCCAACACGTCGCTGCTCACCGAGCTTGCGATCCTGCGCGAGGCGGATCGTGACTTTGCCGGCGTCGAGAGCGTCGTGCTGCGTCTTCCCGAGGAGAGCTGTGAGCGGGCGCTGCTGCTGTCGCGCGCGCGGCAGAATCTCGACCGATCGACCGAGGAGATCGAACAGCCGCTCCTCGACGCGCGTGTGCACTGCCCGCTCCAGCAGCAGCTCTTCGAGATCCTCGTGCACGGTCGGATTGCGCGGCACGACTTCGCGGGCGCGCAGGCGCTGCTCGACGATCCGGCGCTGCGCGAGAGCAAGCTTCCCTTCGCGTCCGATGTTCCGCTCTGGCGCGCTGAGCTGCTCGAGGCGCAGGGGCAGAGCGCACAGGCGCTGCACGAGCGCTGGCTCTCCGCGCTGCTGGCGCCGGAGAATCCGTACCGCGCCCTCGACTACGTGCAGCGGCTGCAGAGTGCCAACGATCTTCCCGGTGCGCTCGCGGCGCTGCGAACGCTCTCTCTGCGCGCGCCGCTCGAGGCACGGCCACCGCTCGATGCGAAGATCGCCGAGATCGAGAAGCTGCGCGAGACGCAGCGTCGTCCGCCGGGCACGCTGCCGTAGAGCGGTGCCGCAAACCCAACGCCCATGCGGCCGCGCGCGCGTCTACAGTTTTTCGAGCGTCTCGATCAACGCGGCGATGTCGGGCGGCAGCGGCAGCGTGAAGCGCGTCGGCACACGCGTCTGCGGATGGGGCACGGTCAGCTCGCTCGCATGCAGTGCGTGCCGCCAGAGGCGCAAGTTGGCGCGCTCGTCATCTGTGAGCAGCGGATCGAACGTGAACAGCGGCGCGGGCGTGCCACCGCTCTCGGCCAGCTTGAGGAAGATGTTCTCATCCGGTCCGTAGAGTTTGTCGCCGACGATCGGGAAGCCGACCGACGCGAGGTGCGCGCGCAGCTGGTGCTGGCGGCCCGTGCGCGGCTCGCAGCGGATGAGTGCCAGAGGCAGGCCCTGCCGATCGCGATAGCGCGCGAGCACGCGGCAGCTCGTCTGCGAAGGCGCGCCCGCATCGTCGACGCGGACCTTCACCTTGATCGTCTCCTCGCCCACCAGGAGCGGCCGATCAATCTCGAACTCGTCCTGCGCGGGACTTCCTTCGCAGAGCGCGACGTAGGCCTTCTGCACCGTGCGCGCCGCGAACGAGGCCTTGAGTGCGCGCGCGTCGAGCGAAGTGCGCCCGCACGCGACCAGCCCGCTCGTCTCGCGATCGAGCCGGTGCGCCGGATCGGGCTTGATGCCCTCTGCATTGCGATGCCGCTCGGCGAGAGCCCACGTCAGCGTCGAGCGGAAATAGCGCGCAGTCGGATGCAGCGCGAGCCCCGCGGGCTTGTCGACGATCAAGAGCGCACCGTCGTCGTGCACGATCGGGATCGGCGGCGGCTCCCCCTCGTCACCCGGAAAGCGCCGCCGCAGCGCGAATCGCAAGCCCGGCCAGATGCGCGTTTCAGGAAGCAGCGGCTCCTTCTCTTCGTGCACCAGCGCGCGCCCGCGCAACAGGCGCAGGAGCTTCTGCCGCTCGGGAGGCCGCTTCATCTTCTCGGCGACATAGTCCGCGAGCGTCCAGCCGCCGTAGTTCTCCTCGACGAGAAACTCGACGCGTGCGGGCCGATCCTCGAGCGCAAACGGCTCGCCTGGCGCAGGCGGCGCGGCTGGTTCGTGTACATCTGACACTAAGTCTCCAGGCCGCACTTGCGCACGCGATCACGAGATTGGACCGCGTCTGTTCTATGCTCCTTCTCCATGCACGTACTCCACGTCGTCGGCGCCCGTCCGAATTTCATGAAGGTCGCGCCCATTCTCAAGGCGCTTGCTCTCCGTGCGCGCGAGCGGCGCGAGGCGAACATCCGCCAGACGCTGGTGCACACCGGCCAGCACTACGACGCGAAGATGAGCGACGTCTTCTTTCAGGACCTCGGCATGCCCGCGCCCGATGTGCACCTCGGCGTCGGCTCGGGAAGCCACGCGCAGCAGACGGCGCGCGTGATGCTCGCGATCGAGCCGGTGCTCCTCGAGAAGAAGCCCGATGTGCTGCTGGTCGCGGGAGATGTGAACTCGACGATCGCGTGTGCGCTCGTCGCGGCGAAGCTCGGCATCGCGGTCGCGCACGTCGAGGCGGGCCTGCGCTCGCGCGACTGGACGATGCCCGAAGAGGTGAACCGCATTCTCACCGATCGGCTGAGCGATCTCTGCTTCACGCCGTCGCGCGATGGCGACGCGAACCTGCTCGCGGAAGGAATTGAGAAGGAACGGATCCTCTTCGTCGGCAACGCGATGATCGATTCGCTGCGCGCCGCTCTTCCGCGCGCGAGAGAGCAGGGGACACCGAACGCGCTGGGCCTTGCCCCGCAAGGGTTTGCGCTCGTCACGCTCCACCGTCCGAGCAACGTCGATGAGCCGCGCGCTCTCTCGGAAATCCTCGCCGCCCTCGAAGAACTCGCGCAGATGCTCCCCGTGATCTGCCCGCTGCATCCGCGCACGCGCGCGCGCATCGAGAGCGATGAAACGATGCGCGTCCGCTTTGGGAGCGGCCGTGCGGGCGGCGTGCAGCGCTTTCGCTTCATCGAGCCGCTCGGCTATCTCGACTTCCTCGCGCTGATGGACAGCGCGCGTCTGGTGCTGACCGACTCGGGCGGCATTCAGGAAGAGACGACCGCGCTGGGCGTGCCGTGCCTCACGCTGCGCGACAACACCGAGCGGCCGGTGACGATCAGCGAAGGGACGAACCAGCTGCTCGGCAGCGATCCGAAGGCGATCGCGCCGGCCGTGCGCAAGCTGCTCGCCGAGGAGAAGACGCCGCGCGATGGATCTGGGCGCGAGCGGGCGATCCGTGTGCCGGAGCGCTGGGATGGACACGCGGCCGAGCGGATGGCCGACGCGCTGATCGCGTTCTGCGCAGGGCGCGCGTCGCATCGCTGAGCCGCGTCGATCTTTGTTACAAGGCACGCCCGTGGATCCCCGACTCGCCACTCTCGCTGCGCTCTCCTGCACGGGCCTCGCTGCCGCGCTCTTCTGGCTGTGGCTCGGTCGTGCGCGCGGAGCGAGCAAGCGGCTCGCCTACCGCGCACTTCTCTTCGGCGGCGCACTCGTCCTGTGCGCTGCGGGCCGCTCTGGTGGCCTCTTTGCGCGCGCCACCGTCCCGTTCGATCTGGCGCTGGCGCTCATCCTGATTTTAGTTGTCATCGGCAACTTATACGCAGTGCGCTTCTGCGCTTCGTGCGGCCGGATGCACCGCAACTTCAAGGCGGGCGTCTGCGTCCGCTGCGGGGCGAAACTCGCGCGCCATGGCTTCACCGATGAGCCGCGACGCACACCGCTCAATCCGATCGATCCGCTCGGTCGCAAAAAACTGCGCGGGCCGCGATTGCCGGATTAGTAGTCACTCCGGCTGCAGTCACATCGCGTGCCTGATAGGTCATTCTCGCGAAGGGCTCCACGCGCAGCAGCTCCCATCCCCTCCGCAGAACCAACCTTGGATTCGCCATGCTCGCCAGCCACCCACGTCTCGGACTGCACCTCTCCCTCGCGGCGCTGATCGCACTCTGCACCGCCTGTAGCTCGAACGATCCCCTCGCCGCGGAGTGCAAGGCACTCAACTCCCGGAATGCATCGGTTGAGCTCGAGCTCGTGGGCTATCACCCCGACGGCGGCGCCTGCCCATCGATCGGCCCGTTCGCAATTCCCGAGGATATCGGGTCGATCGACGGCGGCTCCGTGGCCTGCGGAAACGGCTGCAGTTGCACGCTCGGTGATTACAAAACGGGTGCCAATGCAGAGGTGCACGGCGTCTTCGGAAATCAAGGCACCTACACGACATGTGAGGGCAGCTTCACGCGGACCTGCAGCGCAGCCGCCAGCTGCACCATGAGCGCGCCCGTCATCTCCGAGACCGATGGCGGTGGATATGCTGTCGTATCGGTCGACGGTTGTTACCTCCCCGACCCGAACACGGCCGATCCCGTCGATTCCTACGGTGAGGTGATCGAGACGTACGGCTGCACCTATCTGTTCGGCGAAGCCAATCTCCCGTAGAGGGAGCCGCGACTCACATGCAGCGGGCACCCAGGTCGCGGTGGTCCCTCTCAGAATCCACCGCGTCTTCGGCGCAAATAAGTGCGCGGTCCGCGATCGCCGGGGTAGCGTGCGCGAACACCAAAGGGAGCCACGTCCTTGAGCAAGATCAAGAAGCCGACAGAGAAGAAGGAATTGAGCTACGCGCACGACCGGCGCAACGCGTTTGGCGAGAGCACGCACGCGGCGCGCAAGGCCATCCCGCGCGCGAAGGCCCGCACGCATCGCGCTGAGCGGCACCAGGTTCACCAGGCGATGCACCTGACCGAGCTCGCGGTGCTGACCGACGGCGAAGTGGCCGAGGACGCGGAGACCGCGCTGGCCGAGGCGAAACTGCAGCGCCTGCACGGCTTCAAGAAGATTCCCGATGCGCCGCTCGGCGAGATCGTCGCGAAGAAGATCCAGAAGCGCATCTCGCGCGTCGGTCGTCACGTCGCGGCTGCCAAGATCAAAGCGGTCAAGGCGGCGAAAGCGACGAAGGCAACGAAGGCAAAGCCGGCAACGAAGAAGAAGTAGCGAAGGCGCTACCCGACCCGGCGGGCGAGAACGATCTGGACGGGCGCGGCTTCCCAGCCCGCCTCGACCAGCGTCGCCTCGGGATCGCGCGGCGCGAAGATCCCGCGGGTGATCGCGCGCAGGCTTCGCGGCACCACCCGATGCGCGCCACTGCGCAGCAGAGGCACCAGGCCTTCGCGGCGCGTGCGCAGATCTCCTTGCGAGTGCAGTCCGAACCTCTCTGCGATCGAGAAGCGCGGCGAGAAGAGCGCGGCGAGATCGACGCTGTCGTATTCGCGGACGT
This sequence comes from uncultured delta proteobacterium, assembly GCA_903911145.1. Classification (GTDB taxonomy): domain Bacteria; phylum Myxococcota; class Myxococcia; order Myxococcales; family 40CM-4-68-19; genus CAIWCD01. The sequence goes on from CAIWCD010000039.1 coordinate 125,758, forward strand.
GGAGCGGATCGCGCGGGTGCAGGCGCGCCTCGCCACGGCCGAGCGGCGTCGAGAGCAGAAGGAGCCCTCCCGGCGCGAGCACGCGGTGGAGCTCCTCGATGAACGCGGGCGCATCGCGCAGCCGCTCGATCGTCTCGAAGCTCACGGCCACGTCGACCTCGCGCGAGCCGAGAGGGAGGAGCCGCCCGTCACCGAGGCGGAACGAAAGTCGCGGCGCGAAGAACTGCTGCTGCGCCCAGTCGATCGCCTCGCGATCTTCGTCGACGCCGATCACTTGAGCTGCGCCTCGCTCGGCGAGCATCCACGCGCCGTAGCCGGTGCTGCACGAGCAGTCGAGCACGCGCTTGCCGCTCGTCCATCGAGCCGCGAGATCGTAGCAGAGCCACTCGGCCGTCTGGCGTCGCCGATCACCCGGCTCGCCTCGCGCCGTCGGCCAGAGCTCCTGTGGGGCGCTTGGACGCACGATGGCCTTCTACCTCACGCGCCGGCTCTACGTGGGTCGCGTCTGCCGCGCCCAGGCATCGAGCGCGATCAGATTCCAGACCTCCTGCGCGAGCCACTGCTTGCCGGCGCGGAAGTCGCTCCAGATTCGCTCTCTGGCCCGCGGCGCGAACCAGTCCGCGAGCGGAGAGGTGGGGCTGGCAAACCCTTCGTGTACGATCGACACGAACCTCGGATCGTGAAGCCAGCTCTGCAGCGGCGCGCCGAACCCCTGCTTGGGCCGATACGCAAACTGCGCTCCCATCCGCTGCGCGACGAGTGCTTTGAGCGGCCGCTTGCCGAACGTCTCCTCGGCGGCGCCTGTGATTCGGGACACGAGAAAATCGAGCGGCAGTGCATCGGCGAGCGCGATCACGTCGTCGTCGAGCAGCGGCGCGCGCACCTCGAGCGCCGCCCGCATCGCGCAGATGTCGACCTTCTTGAGGATGTCTCCGGGCAGATAGACCCGCCGGTCGCAGAGCATCGCCGCGCGCAGCGCCGCACCGTCGCGCGGCACTCGGGCGAGCATCTCCTGCGCGAGATCCCGGGGAGCACTGGTCGCGTGTCCGAAGAGCGGCGCGAGCTGATCTCGCGAGCGATCGGCCCGCGTGATTCGCATCATCAAGAGCTGCCGCAGCGCAGGATCGGCGAGCGCATCCGGAGCATCCGCCGCTGCGTCGAGACCCTTGCGCAGCGGCTTGATGAGTTGGGCGATGCGCGCGGAAAGTGGCGCTGGGAGCCGCTTTGCGCTCTCTCTCGCAAATCCGACCGCGCGTCCGAACGTGCTGCGCAGGAGCCCCGCGCGCCCACCAGCGCTGGCAGCATCCGAGGCCTGCAGATGGCGCAGATACGTTCCGTAGCCGCCGAAGATCTCGTCGCCGCCATCGCCCGCGAGCACGACCTTCACGCTCTTGGCGGTCTCGCGCGACATCGCCAGCACCGGCACGGCAGAGGAGTCACCGAATGGTTCATCAAAATGCGCGAGGATCTCCTGCGCGACGCCCGGTGCATCGAGCGTGATCTCCAGCTCGGTATGCTCGGAGCCGATGGCGCGCGCGACCTGCGCGGCAAAGGGGCGCTCGTCACTCTCGCCGCGAAAGCCGACGGTGAATGTGCGCAGCTTGCCCGGAACCTGGGACGCGGCCGAGAGAGCCACCAGCGTCGAATCGATGCCGCCTGACAGAAAGACGCCGAGCGGCACATCGGCGCGCAGTCGGATCCGCGTCGCCTCGTGCACGGCCGCATCGACGCGCGCGCAGGCCTCATCGAAGGAGAGGTTCGCCGGAACGCGCGGGGCGCAGTCGGGCGCATAGAGCGACCTTCGCGTTCGCCCATCCTCGACGACGATGAACTCGCCCGCCTGCAGCCGCTCGATGTCGCGAAACAGCCGCAGCTGCTCGGGCACGTACATCCAATCGAGATAGGCCGCGATTGCCTCGGGCTCGATGGCGCGCGAGATCTCGGGCAGCGCAAAGAGCGCCTTCGCCTCCGACGCGAACGCGAAGAGCCTCCCGGGCAGGATCGCCATCTGCACGGGCTTCTTCCCGAGCGGATCGCGCACGACCGTGAGCCGTCTCGCGGCGCGCTCCCAGATCGCGAAGGCGAACATTCCGCGCAATTTCTCGAAGAGCGAGTCTCCCCAGACTGCGTGGCCCACGAGTAATACTTCGGTATCACTCGTCGTCTGGAACGAGTGCCCGAGACGCACCAGCTCTTCGCGCAGCTCGACGTAGTTGTAGATCTCGCCGTTGAAGACGATCGCGCGCCCGAGATCTGCCCGCTCCATCGGCTGCGCGCCGGTCTCGAGATCGATGATCGAGAGCCGCCGATGCGCAAGACCAAGCGGCCCCTCCGCGAGAATGCCCGCGCCATCCGGGCCGCGATGGGCAAGGCGCGCCTCCATCTCGCGCAGGAGCGCAGGATCGGCAGCCGCACCGTCGAGTCGTAAGAATCCAGCGATTCCACACATAGGGAGCGCACTCTATGTCGACAGCGCGAAAAGTCGCGCAGCCAGCAGGTGCCGCAGAAGCGCGTGTGGGGCTACTTCGCGGCAGGCTCAGCAGCGCGCAAAGCCGCACTGGGCGCGGTCCACATCATCGCTTCGCGAACCGGAGGCCAGCGAAATCCGTAGAGGCGCGAGAAGTGCCACCACTCTTTGGGATTGGGCCTGAAGCCCGCACTGTTCATCGCCGTGATCAGCAGATCGCGATTTTCTTTCTCTCTGCCCGCGGGCAGAGCTGCATCGGCCGCGGCTCGAGGGCCGAACGCATCGAATCCAGTCGGGAGCGCCACCAGCTTGCCTTCGCGATCGGCGAGCGCGAGATCGATCGCGACGCCGCGTTCGTGAAGACTGCCGCGCTTCGGATCGGCGACAGCGCCAGGATGGGGATGGGCGCGAAAGAGCGCCTCTTGCGCTGCGTGCGGACGGGCGCAGTCCCACGCGACGAGACGTAAGCCCCGCGGTTCGAGCGCGTGCGCAACACCAGCGAGCCGCTCGGCGATGCTCTTGCGCAACAGGCAGCGCGCATCGGGAGGGTAGAGCGCGTGCCCGGTGATGTTCTGGGACGTCGCGTACGCGAGCTGTACGAGCAGCCCTGGCACGACGAGCGACGCATCGACGAGGGGATCGTCGGCGTCAGAGACAGCCGGAAGCTGCTCGGGACCGAACCGCGCCGCAGCGTGCGACGCGGCCTCATCGCCCGCGGCGGCAGCGCCCCTCGAGAGGAGCGCTGCGACGCACAGCCAGGCGAGGCACGGACGCGCCAACTGCGGGCGCGCTACTTCAGACGGCGCAGCGCGCGGACGATCTTGTCCTTCTCCTTGGCGCGCGTGGCCGCCACGGGAGCCGGGCGCTTGGCCTGCACGCTTGCCGACCGGGCCGCGAGCTTCTGCGACAGCTCGATCTCCAGCGCGAGCAGCTCGCTGCGCGCCTCGACGTTGCCCTGCCCGCGACGGGGCAGCGCTTGCGTCCGGCTGATCTGCGCGCCTGAACGCATCCGCGCGATCTTCTCTTCGCGGGCGCTCAGGTTCTGCGCGGCAGTGCGGAGCAGTTCGCGCACTTCGGTGGTGGTGACGGTGCTCGACGGGGACTTTTGGCTTGCCATGCGGGCTCATCTCCTTGCGATGGGATTCAGCCTAGTCGTGCTGCGAGAGAGATCAATTTTTCGACTCTCCGTCGAACGACCGATCCTGCTGCCGCTTCCCTGCGCCTTCGTGAAGAAGAGGCTGCGCCCCTCGCTGCAGCCTGTCCAGTTTCCTTCCGCGAGACTTCTCTGCCCGCTCGTTCGATCACTCGAGCGTGAGCTGCGCGGCCCGTTTCTCACTCTGTGCGCCGCTTCCCCAGCGCGACAGATAGTCATCGAGATCGAACTTGCTGCGCGTCGAGCGGCTGGTCATCGAGCGCACGGTTCCGTAGATCGCCCGCTCGGGAAACGGCCGATCGTGCAGGCCGAGGCACCAGAGAAAATTGCTGTCGCTGCAGGCGTCGCGACCATCGAGCGCGTACTTGTCGTTGAGCGTGCGCATCCGCCGCAGCGCCTCGTTCGCGTCGCGGCTCCAGGTCAAGAGCAGCTTGCCCCAGAGCATCCGGAGATAGCCGTGGATGCGGCCCTCCGCGACGAGCTGGCGCTGCGCGGCGTTCCAGATCTCATCGGGACTCTCCGCATTTTCCAGCGCACGATCGTCGAGGAGTACGGGCCGCGGATCGCTCTCGTGGAGAGAGAGCGTCGCGCGCGCCCAGGCGGGGAGCGCCTCGATGCTCTGGTGCCGCGGCTCACGCGTGCAGAAGTTGAACGCCAGCTCGCGCCGCACGATCAGCTCCTCGAGAAACGACGCGCGATCGACCTCCGGAGCGTTCGCAGCGCGGACGGCGAGCGCGATCTCGATTGCGCCCAGATGGCCGAAGTGGAGAAAGGGCGACAGCCAGCTCGTCTGCGACAGGGAGGGTTCGTTGCGCCGCTCGGCGTAGCCTTTGAGATCGCGCTTGAGAAACGCCGCGAGTCGTTGCTGGGCGCTGGCGCGACCGCCGCGCAGCGCACGCACTGGAGCCACCGTGTGGTCGATGGGCAGGCCCGCGATCAGCGCGTCGAGCTGTGCGTCGCTCTCGAGCGAACTCTCGTCGAATCCCCAATCGAGATTTCGCGGTGCCGCCACGCGAGCGGGGATTTCCGGGATCTCGCAGAGCAGCTCGTCGAGACGCTTGTGCAGCTTGGGCCGCAGCGTGCGCGCACCGATCTCGACCTTCTCGGAGATGGCGAGAGGCGCGATCCCGGCCGCGTCCACCAGTTCGACGCGCACGGGAGCACGCCGAGCAAACGCGCGCGTCTGCTCGGGATGAATGAAGGTCGGCAGCCAGTCGGTGACAGCCAGGCAGGAGCGGGCCGCGAGCGCATGCAGCACGCCTCGGGGAGAGTCTGGACGCTCGAGGAAGAAGCGATACGCGACGCCGCGAGAGGCCGCTTCGCGCGCATTGTCGGCCGCTCCCTCGAGCACGAAGCGATGGAAGCGATCGCTCGCGTGCGGGTAGTTGAACTTGAGCGCTTCGTAGACGACGAGCGGACGGTTGAGCTCGTTGGCGCGCCGCTGCGCATGGGCGAACGCGAGGTTCTGGCCGAGGCGCCGCTGGCCCTGCAGCCAGAGCAGCACGAAGCCATTCTCTGGCTTCTCCGGCGCATCGTTGAGCGCGCGCACCCGCTCGTGGAGCAGCTGCGTGAGGCGCGCATTGCCTGCCTGGGAGAGCGGACTATTCGGTGCCCGGCTCATCGTCCTCGACCGGCTCTTCATTCGAGGGCGTGCCGCCGGGCCCGAGCTTGCCCATGAAGCGCAGCGGATCCTTCACGCCGTGCGGCGCAGATGGGTCGGGCTCGAATGCCGGCACGTGCACCACGACGCTCTTGCCAACCTCACTGGTGCTGATCGAGACGGTGAGCGACAGCTCGGCGGGCGAGGCCTCCTTGCTGGCGGGCGCAACGCGAAACTGTCCGTGCAGCTCGGCCGCGAGGGGCGCGCCCGTCTGCGCATCGACAAAGAGCGAGCCGCTCACCGATGTCGGCTGCTCCTTCTCGCGGATCTCCAGACGGCGGGCCGTGTCGGGATCGGGCCCGAGAGCCTTGCCGGCCTGTCCCGGCGGTGGCTCGGGGTAGACGGGCGGCGGCAGCTCGCCATCGATCTTCTCTTTCGGGATCGCACCGAATCCCGCGACTGCATATTCGATCGCGGCGCGCCCGCCCGACTTCGCCTCGCCGACCATCCGCAGCTTGAGCCCGCGCGAAAGCCTGTCGAACGTCGCGAGCGCGCCCAGTGCCTGCTCGCGCGCGATCGTCGGATCGGTCCGGTCGGTGCGCCGCTTGTGGAACGCGCCGAAGAGGCTGCGCGCGTAGGCTCCGCCGCCAGCCCAGACCAGCTCGAATCCGCGGTTGTGATCGTTCTTCAGCTCGACGGAGAAGTCTCCGTTCGCGCTCTGCGACAGGGCGACGTCTTCGGTCAGCGCCACGAGCTGATCGGAATCGACGCCGCCGTCGGCGAGATGGGCCGCAGCTCCCCTGTGCCAATCGAACGAGACGCGGCTCGTGGTCTTGTGCGCGCCAAGCCGGTGGGCGATCTCCGCTTGCGGCATGCGCAGGATTCTCTCGGCGAGCACGCCGTCCGCGCCCAGCCTGCGCGCGTCGAGCTTCTCCTGCGCCTCGGCCTGTGCGCCCACAGGCTGCTCGGGCGAGAAGATGCGCGCCTTGGCGGCCTGGTCTTCGCTGCGCTTGCAGGCCGGCACGCAGAGGGTGCCGCAGAGTGCGCCGAGCAGAAGGGCAGCGCGCGCGTTGCGTTCGAAAGGGAGATTCATGCGGCGCGGAACCTAGCACTGCGCGCGCCCCGCCTCATCCCCAGAAGTAGTGCCCGATGTAGTGCGCGATGGTGACGCTGGCGATGAAGCCCGTGAGATCCGCGAGCAGACCGGCCGCGAGCGCGTGGCGATATTTCGTGATGCCGACCGCGCCGCAGTAGACGCTCAGGACGTAGAACGTCGTCTCGGTGGATCCCTGCAGCATCGAGCCGAGGCGACCTGCGTACGAGTCGGGGCCCAGGGCCGGATCGCTGAAGATGCCGGCGAGAATTCCGGTGGCGCCGCTGCCCGAGAATGGGCGCACCAGCGCGAGTGGCAGGACCTCGGGCGGGACACCGAAGAAGTTCGTCACGGGCGCGATGCTGCGCGAGATCGCGTCCATCGCGCCCGAAGCGCGGAAGGCACCGACCGCCGCGAGAATGGCGACGAGATAGGGAAGGATGCGCAGCGCGACCGAGAATCCCTCCTTCGCGCCCTCGACGAACGCCTCGTAGACCTTCACGCCATTCGCATATCCGTATGCGGGAATCCCGACGATGAGCAGCGCGAGCAGCCACGATGAGGCGTGCGCGATCATCGAACGAACCGCTCAAGCAGCTTGGCTGAGACGATCGCGACAACCAGGGCGCAGCCTGTCGCGAGCAGCGTCGGCACGAGAATCACCGCCGGATCGCTCGAGTGGGCCGAGGCCCGCAGCGCGATCACCGTGGTCGGCACGATCTGGATCGACGCGGTGTTGATGGCAAGAAAGAGCGCCTGCGCATTGGTCGCGCGGCCCTTTTCCGGATTGAGCTTCTCGAGCTCCTCCATCGCCTTGATGCCCAGCGGCGTCGCGGCGTTGCCCAGGCCCAGCGCGTTCGCGGCGATGTTGAGCAGCATCGCCGAGATCGCGGGATGTCCGTCGGGCACTTCGGAGAAGAGAGGTCGGAAGATCGGCCGGGCCGCGCGCGCGAGCTTCTCGATCAGGCCCGCGCGCTCGGCGATCTTGAGCAGGCCCAGCCAGAGCGAGAGCACGCCGACGAGTCCGATCGCGAGCGTCACTGCCTGCTGCGCACCATCGAGCGCGCCCTGTCCCACCGCGCGCACGTCTCCGTGGATCGCGCCAGCGAGCAGGGCCCCGAGCAAGAGCAGCATGAAGACGGCATTCATCGCGAACGCATTCTTAGCTTGGGCTCACGCAGGCCGAAAGAAAGTGGCCGCTCCCGCCGTGCACCGGTCGCGATCGATGCACGGCCTTGTGTGCCGTGCGAATGTCGCCTCGGACGCACGGCGGCTTTCACAGAGCCCCTGCGCCGCGTACGATTGGGTTTGATCATGCGCCGACTCACGCCCAGCCCCGCGCTCACTGCGCTCGCACTCACGGCAGGGCTGCTCGCGGGCGGCTGTCAGAAAGCCCAACTGCAGCAGATTCTCCCGCCGGGCGCGCGCGTCGACGTCTTCCCGCAAGCAAGCCAGGCGCAGCTCGATGCGATCTTCATCGTCGACGATTCCCGCTATATGGCGGTCTACCAGCAGCGGGTCGCGGCCTCGTTCAGCAGCTTCCTCGGCTGGCTCGACAACAACCAGATCGACTACCACCTCGGTCTACTCTCGAGCGACGTGCCGACCTCGCCCGGGAAATATCTCGGCGGCGGCTCGCAGCAGTACTTCACCAGCGGCAACGTGCAGGATCTTCCCGCCGCTGTCGTCGCGCTCGGAGGAAACGGCTCGGCGATCGGCGCGGTGCTCGAGCAGCTCGATCTCGCTCTGCGCGGGCCACCGGCGAACTTCCTGCGCGGCGGCGCGGCGCTCTTTCTCGTCATCGTCACCGACGACGCCGATCCCTGGTCGCCCGCGCCGGACCTCTACTACTACCGGACCTTCAAGAGCGCGAAGGGGCCGGGCGACACGGGCATCGTCACGCTCTCGGTGCTCGCCGGCGATGTTCCCAGCGGCTGCTACATTCTCGACCCGAACAATCCGTCGCAGAGCTTCTTCGCCGAACCCGCGCCGCGTCTCATCAACCTCGCGCAGGAGATGGGCGGCACGTTCAACAGTCTCTGCACGCCGAACTTCAACAGCGTCTTCGATGCGCTCGGCGCGCAGGCCGCGGGACTCAAGCGCGTGTTCCATCTCACGGTCACGCCCGATCCGGCGACGCTTCAAGTGAGTATCCGCGCCACCTGCAGCACGCCCCACGCCGCGCTGGCCTTCTGCGCGCAGACCACCAACGCCTGCAACGATGTGAGCCCCGCGATCGTCTGCACGCCGCCGAAAGCTGCCGCGCCCGCCGATGGCTGGAGCTTCGATCCGAACAGCAACAGCATCATCTTCTCTGGCGCTGCGCTGCCTCCGCGCGGAGCGGAGATCGAAGTCACGTACACGCAAGCCGCCGCCGGAGTCGTGCCGTGAGCGCGCGCGGAGAGTGCATGGCGAAGCGGCTTTGCGCGGTGGCGCTGCTCGGCGCTGCACTCCTCGGCGCTGCGTGCGGCAAGTCGAAACTCGCCGCGACCCATCCCGAGATCCTCGTCACGCCCAGCGCGCTCGACTTCGGCACGACGCCGCAGAACACGCCCCAGGCGAAGACGCTCGCGATCGAGAACGGCGGGCAGGCGCCGCTCCATCTGACCAGCGTGAACCTCGATGGGCCGCAGGCTGCGATGTTCTCGCTCGGCGCCGCGGCACCCGCGCAGCTCGCGCCTGGAGCGACCTTCACCGCGTCCGTGATCTTCACACCCACCGACGCGGGCAGCGCGAGTGCGACACTGCACATCGCCAGCGACGATCCGACCACGCCGCTCGTCTCGGTGCCGCTCTCGGGCATCGGTGGCGAGACCGCGTCGCTGGCCGTTTCTCCGAGCGCGCTCGACTTCGGCCGCGTCGGCGAGGGCGCAAGCCGCGTGCTCCCTCTCTCGCTGCAGAGCGGCGGTCCTGCCGATCTCTATCTTGCGTCCATCATCATCTCGCCCGCTGACGCCGGCTTCGCGCTCGTCGGGGCGACCAGCACTCCGGCGACGCTGCCGGCCGGGCAATCTGCGCAGATTGCCGTGCGCTACGGGCCGCTGCCCGGTGCCGAGGCGTTGGGCGCGACGCTGACTCTCTCCTCGAGCGATCCGATCCACCCGAGCCTGTCTGTCCCTCTGACCGGGCTCGTCAATCATGCTCCCTCGCCCGTCGCGACCGGGCAGCTGCTGCCTGCTGCGCCGCTCGCCACCTCGATGACCGCACCGATCGGCTCGACAGTCGTCCTCGACGGCAGCGCCTCGAGCGATCCCGACGGCGATCTGCCGCTCACCTATTCCTGGACTCTCTCCACTCGGCCCGAGGGCAGCGCGGCGCAACTCGGCAGTGCGACAGCAGCGAGCACTCAGGTGACCCTCGACATCGCGGGCCTCTACTCGCTGCAACTGGTCGTGACCGACTCGACGGGTCTGGTCTCGCTGGCGCCCGCGACGTTGACCATTCAGGCGCTGCCGCCGGTCGAGATGGAGATTGAGCTGAGCTGGGATGAGGTGCCTCCGGATCTCGATCTGCACCTCATGCAGACGCCGAGCGCACAACAGGGAAGCACCGGCGACTGCGGCTGGACGAACCCGGACCCCGCCTGGTTCCCCGGTGGCGTCGATTTCAATCCGCGCTTTCAGGGCGACGCGCTCGTCGGCTACGGGCCCGAGCTGATCAACTGGAAGAAGCCGCAGCCGGGAACCTTCGAGATCGAGGTTGTCTACAAAGCTGCCAATGGGCTCTCTCCCGCGACCACCAACGCGCGCGTGCGTGTCTTCGCGTTCGGCGTGCTCGTCGGGGAGATGGCGGCGCCGCTCACAGCGGCCGGCCAGGTGTGGCGCGCTGGCAGCATCGCGTGGCCGAGCGGGCAGGTCGTCGCGAACGATGGCGGAGTCGGCCCATGATGCGCAGATCGTTTGCATACCAATTATTGGCACTCAAACGATCTCTGCTCGCGGTCGTGCTGCTGCTCGTCGCCAGCGCCTGTCACAAGCAGGGCTCGGTGGGTCCGGTCGTGCCGCAGTGCGAGACGCGCGCCGACTGCGACGGCGGGATCGCGGCCGGGCTGATCTGCTCGGGCGGCAAGTGCCAGGGGTGTCTCCACTCGAGCGACTGCCGCCTCGACGAAGCGTGCGATCCGGTCCAGCGGCGCTGCACGCTCCTGCCCTGCTTCGGCGATGCATGCACGCAGCACAGCGACTGCACGCTCGGCGACTACTGCGTGCAGGGGCTCTGCCTTGCGCCCGGTGCGGCCAGCGCGCACGGCTGCGCGGTGCTGCTCTGCGGCTCCGATCACGACTGCAACCGCGGCCAGCGCTGCAACCCGAAGACGTTCGTGTGCGAGGAGGATCTCGGCTGCGATCCGATCCTCGCCCCCTGCTCGATCGGCAAGGTCTGCGACACCGCGAACGGCGTCTGCGTTCCCGGCTGCACAGTCGCGACGCAGCAGCAGGTCTGCGGCCCGCTCGTTTCCTGCATCGATCAGCGCTGCATCCAGTGCGCGCACGACAGCGACTGCGGGCCCGGCCTCATCTGCGACGTGGCGACAGGGCAGTGCGCCGGCACGGCCGAGTGCAGGTCGGCGCGAGACTGCCCGGTGCTCGATTCGTGCGACGTGCCGACCGGGACCTGCATCGCCACTGCGCGCCCTCCCTGCACCTCGAACGAGAGCTGCGCGAACGATGAGCGCTGTTCGACCTCGAGCGGCACCTGCGTCTCTGGCGCCTGCCTGCCCGACCGCTTCTCTCCGAACGGCACGCAGGCGACGGCAGCGGCGCTCTCTCCTGGCCGCTATCCGCAGCTCACGCTCTGCGGCGCCGGACAGGCCTCCTGGTTCTCGCTCGCGCTCCAGTCAGGCGAGCAGGTGCAGGTCGTCTCCGACGCCGACCCTCTTGGCTCGTTCGATCTGCAGCTCCTCGCGCCCGACAGCACTGTGCTCGCGGAGGGGCAGCTCGCCGTCTCGGCCACGGCCGGCAGCGACGGAACCTACTTCGTGCGCGCCAGCAGCAACGATGCCTCGATGCTCTACGGTCTCCAGATCATCGAACGCCTCGGCACGGCCTGCGTGCAGAGTCCGGCGGGCGCGCATGGGCAGCCGGCTGGCGCCGTCCCCTTCGCATCGGGAAGCAGCGGCGGCTTCACTCTCTGCGCAGGAGAGGCGACCTGGTTCGTCCTGCGCGGCTCTCCTGATGCAGGCGCGCCGGGCGTGCAGGCCGATGCGGTCCTCGATCCAACGCAGGGTGGCCCGCTCGTGCTCACGCTCTTCGACAGCGACGCGCAGACGCAGCTTTCGCAGGACGCAACCGGCAGCGGCGCGCTTCACGTGCAGGCTGCTTCCGCGACCGCCGGAAACTTCTTTCTCCGCGTCCGCGGCGCGAGCGCGACGGTGACCAACAGCTACGACCTGACCGTGCGGAGCCTCGCGCCATGAGCCACGCACTGCATTCATTCTCTCTGCGCACGGCGCTCCTCTGCTTCACTCTCGCGGTTGCTACGGGCTGCCACCACCACGCCGCACAGCCGAGTGACGGCGGAGTCGACGCAGGCAGCGACGGCGGTTCCGATGCCGGCGACGGAGGCGGCGGAAGCGACGCGGGCCCATCCGATGGCGGCTCGCCCGACGGAGGCGATGGCGGAGTCGCGATCGTCATCAACTCAATCTTCCCCTCGGAAGGCCCGATCGCTGGCGGCACCAATCTGCTCATCAACGGCTCGGGATTCGTCGACGGATTCGCCACCAGCGGCGGTGGCGCAGTGAGCGCACGCACGCAGGTCCGGGTTGGCGGAGCGCTCGCCACCAACGTCAATGTCATCGACGACAACCGCCTCTTCGCGACAACGCCCGCGGGCGCTCCTGGCGCGGCTGATCTCGAGATCGACAACCCGAACGGTTCCGGAATCTGCTCCGGCTGCTACCGCTACCTCGCGCACGTCGTCATCGATTCGGTCGAGCCTGCTGCGGGGCCGTCGAGGGGCGGAACGGCCGTCACTGTGCACGGGAGCGGCTTCGACGCCGAGCTGGCGGTCACGTTCGCGGGCGCGCCACTGGTGCAGCTCGCCGTCGTCGATGCGCACACGGCCACGGGCATTGCGCCGCCCGGCGCTCTCGGCCCCGCCACGGTCGCGGCGATCACGCGCGATGGCCGTGCAAGCCTTCCCGGTGCATTCACCTATCGCGATCCTCTCACTCTCTCCGATGTGCAGCCGCGCCTCGTGCCCACGGCGGGAGGCACTGCGCTTGCGCTCTCCGGACAAGGCTTCACCGCGCAGGCCGCACTCTCGATCGACGGCCAGCCGGTCGCCTCGTACTGGATCGACGCGGAGCATCTCGGCCTGCTTTCGCCCGCGCACGCGGCAGGCGCGGTCGACGTGACGGTGACCGATCCGGGTGCACTCGCGCTCAATGGAGGCACGCCCTCCGCGACGCTCGCGCGCGGCCTCGTCTACGGCGATCCTGCCTCGACGCTGCCGGGTCCGCTCGCGCTCTCGTCGCTCTGGCCGACCCACGGCCCGCTGGCGGGTGGCACCTGCCCGGCAGCCTGCCTTCATCTCGCGGGCGCGGGCTTCACGCAGGGCGATCTCGTCGTTGCTCTCGGCGGCACGGTGGTTGACCCGGCCAGCATCCACATCGCGAGCGACCAGCTTCTCTCTCTCGACCTTCCGGTTGGTGCGCAAGCCGGGGCCATCGCGGTGTCGGTCGCCTCGGCATCGCAGAGCAGCGCCGACACGATCCCGGCAAGCGATCCCGGCGCATTCCACTACGACGCGCTCTTGTCCCTTGCCTCGGTCTCTCCTGCGACTGCACCCGCGAGCGCAGCTCCGGCTGTCTCCGTCACGCTGAATGGGATCGGGTTCAACCTGAGCCCCGGCGCGCCACTCGTGGTGCGCATCGGTGCACTCGACGCGACCAATGTGCAGATCGCGAGCGACGGAAATTCGCTGACGGCGCTCGCGCCAGCAGGAGCTGCGGGCCTCGCCGACGTCGAGGTGATCGCGACCGACGCCGATGGATGGCAGCGCCACGCCTTGCTCCCTGCTGCCTTCACGTTCGTTGCGCCCCTCTCGCTGCTGAGCGTCTCGCCCTCGAGCGGCGCGCGGAGTGGCGGCGCGCGCGTCTCGCTCTACGGCAGAGGCTTCACTGCGGGTCTCTCCGCGAAGTTCGGTTCCGCCGCTGCAACCAACGTGCAGATCCTCTCATCGAGTGAGGCGACCTGCACCATCCCCGCGGGCGCACCTGGCGCGGTCAACGTGACCGCCACGCTCGGCGCTGCCTCCGACACGCTCTCGGCGGGCTTCACCTACTTCAATCCCGGCAGCAACTCCGGAGGCACCTCGGGCCCGGTGTTACAAGGAACGCTGAATGTCACAGTGCTTGACGAGCGCGGCGCCGGCGGCGTTGCGGGCGCCCTCGTCGCGGTCTCGCTCAGCGACGGCACGAACCTCCACGCCACCACAGACAGCAATGGCCAGTTTACCTTCGCCGATCCGCGACTCGTGCTCACCAGCACGGTCACGGCGAGCAAGCCGACCTACAACACCATCACGGTCGAGGGGGTTGCGGTCGAGAACCTGACCGTCTACCTGCTCGGTCCCGCGCCCGTCGTGCCGCCTCCTCCACCCCCGCCCGCCGACGCCGGCCCCCCTCCGCCTCCGGAAACCGCGACCATCAGCGGTCACGTCTACGGCTTCAAGATCCCTCCGACGATCACGCTCAACGCGAACCAGCGCATCGTCGCCTACGTGCGCGAGACCTCGGGGAGCATCTACGGCGGCGCGCCCTTCCAGCCGCCGGGCACGCCCTTGATCGTGGCTCACGATGGAGACGGCTTCGGCTTTACGACCGCCAATCTCTCCCCCTTCGCGCTCTACGCTGAGCTCGGAGTCGAGACGACGACCGGCACCGATCTCTACACGTTCGCGCCGTTCCTCCTCGGCGTGCTGCGCGGCGTGCAGCCCAATCCGCACGCGCCAGTCACCAACGCCGACATCATTCTCGATACACATCTCGATCAGACCGTGACCGCGCAGGTTCTCTCGCCGCCGGATCCGGGCGCGGGAAATACGCTCCTGCACCAGGCCGCCGTCGATCTCGATCTCGGCTCCGCTGGCATCATCCCGCTCTCGAGCACGCAGACGACCGCGAGCTCGTTCGACTTCACCGCGCTTCCGGCCGCCGAGGGGCAAGGCTTCGTCTTCATCGACGAGGTCACCAACGGCATGGCGACGAGCATCTATCTGCGGCGCATCTTCAGCGACGTGGGGCAGGGCGTGACGCTCGGACCGTATCTGCCGTTCCCGCTCCTGCAGGCGCCGGTCGCGGGCGGCCCCGCGTTCGACGGCACGTTCAGATGGACGATGAGCGAGGGCCTTGCGCCCAATCTCATCCAGCTGCGCCTCGACAATGCGCTCCCCGACGGCACCGACATCAACTGGACCGTCGTGCTGCCCGGAACGGTCCGCGCCGTGACCATCCCCGACGCCGTGCGCGCGCAGCTCCTCGCCGGCAGCACCGCGAACTGGACCGTCACCTGCTCCTACGCGCCCGGCTTCAACTTCGATTTCTGGAACTACAACGATCTCTACAGCACCGGCTGGATCACGTACGCGTACGGATTCGGCCAGTTCACGGTGCCGCCCTGATGCGCGAGCAGAGGCCACTCTCGCACCGCAAAGCCGCGCCAGGCCTGATCGCGCCGCTGCTGGTGCTTGTGGCCATCGCCGCTCCTGGGCTTGCCGGATGCAAGAAGAGCGGCGTCAATCTCTGCTCTGCGACGGTGCAGTGCGCGGCCGGTTTCTCCTGCGACCCCTCGACGGGCGCCTGCTCGTGCGACAGCGACTCCTCCTGCGGACAGTCGCAGTTCTGCAACCAGGTCGGCTTCTGCCAGGACCGCCTGCTCTGCGTCTCGAGTGCGGACTGCGGCGCGGGCACCTTCTGCGACGCGCCCTCGGGATCGTGCATCGCGAGCGGGACCTGCACCATCGATGTGCAGTGCAAGCTCGGCGAGGTCTGCAGCAACTTCTCGTGCGTCCCGGGCTGCCGACAGAGCGGCGACTGTCCGCTATCTCGCGTCTGCACACCCTGCGCGCCGGGGACGCCGCACGCCGTCTGCCCCGTCGAGAATCTCTGCGTCGCCGGTCACTGCGATACGCAGAGCACCTGCCCGTACGGCAACATCTGCGCTCCGCCAACCGATGAACCTGACGGCGGCTCGATCTGCCAGCGCGACACGCGCGGTCCCTTCTGCGGCACCTGCGTGGGTCGGCCCGGCACGACGTCGCTCTGCGATGGGAACCCGGCCAACTACTGCCTGATCGATCCAAGCCTTCCTCTCGGCCAGAGCTACTTCTGCGGCGTCGACTGCAGCCAGGGCCAGGAGTGTCCGAACGGCTACTACTGCCACGACGTGCGCATCGTGACGGCGCGCAACTGCGACCCGCACGCGGGGATCTCGGCCTGCACGCCGCCCGAGACCAATCCCTCCTGCGATCCGGCGAAGACGCACGCTCCTGCCGGAGGTGGACCGGGCCTGGTCAACGACGATTGCCTCGCCGTGCAGACACCCGACGGTCCGCTCATCGGCGCGGAGTGCGATCCGAACACGCATCGCTGCACCGCGCAGTGCCTCGGCACCGGCGAGGCTGGCGTGCAGGCCTTCTGCTCCTGCATCGAGGATAGCGACTGCCCGCAGGACGTCTGCGAGAGCGCGACGCACGCCTGCTCCATCAGCGGGCGGGCGTGCCTGGTGGGCGCGGTCCCGGACGACTGCCAGACGACCAACAAGATCTTCTGCGTGAAGGCCTCGGACGCCCGGCTCGGCGATGTCGGCTACTGCCGCATCGGGCAGAACTGCGCGCCGTCTGCTGGATACACGTGCGAGATCCTGCGCGACGGAGGCCCTTGAGCGCCGCAGGGCACCGGGTCTTCTGGCCGTGCTCAAACATGCATCCGCGGCCGACGTAGAAGCGCGCTCCGCTCGTCGAGGGGAGGGGCCGCTCCTGAACTGCGCGCGGCCAGAAGACCCGGCTGCCCTGCGGCTTGGACCGGACGAAAAAGTGCGGCGCGAGATTCGCTCGAACCCGGACTGCGCGTCTCTTTCGCTGTGCTCTCTTTGTCCGGTCCAAGCAAAGGAGCGGTGCTTCACGTCGTGGCCGCGCGCAGGTCAGGAGCCGCCGCACCACTCCCCGCAGCGAGCACGGACGCCAGCCGCGGATGCATGTTTGAGCACGGCCACGACGTGAAGCGCCGCTCCTATTGCGCAGCTGTCACTCGATCGTCGGTGAGTTCGTCGGTGCCGCCGAAGGCTTCGATCAAGAGGCGCGCAGCGACGGCGTCGGGCAGCTCGTCGGCCTCTGGTGCGGAAGGCATCTCGATCGACAGGGCCGCGCGCGCGCAGCACTCCTCGAGGAGGAAGACAGCGCCGTTGCGCAGGCGGGCCCGGTCGCGGCCGAGATCGAGCGCGGCAGAGCAGTGCGGGCAGCGGCGCGAGAGATCGAGCAGGGCTGCCTCGCCGAAGCGCCAGACCCCTTGCTCGCCCGGCCCTCCCGCGAGCGGTGTGCTCTCCCGACCGCACTGGGCGCAGACGAGCGCATCGGGGACCATCGGCATGAGGAGGAACCGCTCGTGCGCGACAACGTAGAGCGTGTAGTCGCGCCAGCCGCCGACGTCGCTTTCGCCATCCTGCGCGTAGGGGTCGCGGCGCTCTTCCTGTTCGAGCCAGACCATCTGCGTGACGAGCGTCGCCGTCCCTGCGCCGCCGAGGAGCGCGCCCGCGCTGGCGATGGCCGGGAGCTCCTGCTCGTTCACCTCCCCGAGCTCCGCGCCTGGCGCGGGCGGGAGCGTGAGGCGCTCGAGAGAGACCTCGTCGGCGGGATTGAGGAAATCGAGTTCGCAGAGTCCGCGCCAGAGAGGAGAGACGCGCATCAAAGGGATCTCGCGCGACAGGTCGTCGGGCAGGATCCAGCGCCGATGGACGAGCAGGCGCCCCTCCGGCGTGCGGACAGGATCAACGCGCTCGCGGTGCACGGCCATGACGAAAACCTCTCTTGCTTGAAGCGGGGTGTGGCCGCGCGGCTACTTGCGCGGAGGGCGACGCGCGCCGGGATTGGTCGCGTCTTCGTCGACGGCTGGCTGCGCCTTGAGCAGCGGGTTGCGCGTGATCAGCGTGCTCTCGTAGGGCAGCGACGCTTCCATCTCCGCCGCGAGCTCGGGGTCGAGCTGGATCGAGGAGTTGGGCGCGGCCGTCATCGGCGCAGGTGGTCGCGAAGCCGCACTGGGCGCGGGCGCGCGCTTCTTCTCTGCAGGCAGCGGCGGCGGCGGCGTGGCCACGGGGGTCGCGCGCACAGCTCCGGGCGCGCGCACCTTTCCCGTCGAGCTCGGCGCAGAGCTCGGCGCGCGATTCGTCGAGTCGGTCTGCTCGTCGCTCGTCGCGAACGCCGGTGCTTCCGCGATCGCTTCGCCCGGGGCTCTCGCCGCGACGGGCGCGGAGGGCTCCGCAGCCGGCGAAGCAGCCGGACTCTCGTGCCGCGCAACGGCCGCTGCTGCGACGGCTGGTGGCGCAAGGATCGGAGTCGCGATCGTTGGTGTAGCAATGATTGGTACACCAACCATCTCGGCGACCGGCGGCGCGGAGGCCGCGGCCAGGCTCTCCTCCTTGCGCGCCAGATCCTTCGCCCAGAGCGTGCGTGCGCCGAGGCCCGCTGCGAAGAGCGCCGGGGCCGGCAGCCCTTGCGCTTCGGGATCGAAGAACGACGCGGGAAGGTCGATGCCGTTCGCTTTCAGCTTGGGGAAGAAGGTCGGCAAGACTCCCGTGGGCACGTGGCGCCCGAGCACCTCTCCATTCGGCCCGCGCCCCTCGTTCTCGAAGACGAACAGCTCCTGCACCCGGTACTCGCCCACCTCGTCGAGCGGCAGCGCCTCGGCGACGCTCGTCACTTTGCGCTTGCCGTCGTGGAGCCGCTCGCAGCAGACGACCAGATGCACGGCCGAAGCGACCTGCGCGCGCACCGCCCGCAGAGGGAGGTCGACACCCGACAAGAGACAAAGTGACTCTAAACGTCTCAGTGTATCAACCGGCGTATTGGCGTGCGCAGTCGTGAGAGTGCCGCCGTGGCCGGTATTCATCGCCTGCAGCAAGTAGAAGCACTCGCCCCCGCGCACTTCGCCGACCACGATGCGATCGGGACGCAGGCGCAGCGCCGAGTGGAGCAGATCGCCGATGTTGATCTCGCCCTTGCCCAGCTTGTCCGCGGGCCGACTCTCGAGCGTGACGATGTGCGGCTGGTGCAGCTGCAGCTCGGCCGAATCCTCGATGGTGAGGATCCGCTCGTGCGGCGCGATCATCGAGGAGAGCGCGTTGAGCAGCGACGTCTTTCCCGAGCCGGTGCCGCCCGCGACGACGATGTTGAGCCGCAGCTCGATCGCCGCGCGCAGCAGCTGCACGAGCTCCGGCGTCACCGACCCGAACTCGACGAGCTTCTCCATGCTCAGCCGCTCGGCGAAGAACTTCCGGATCGAGATGGTCGTGCCTTTGCGTGCCACCGGCCCGAGCACGACGTGGATGCGGCTCCCGTCGGGAAGCCGCGCATCGAGCCGCGGCCGCTCCTCGGTGAGCGGTCGTCCGACGAACTGGGCCATGTTGCGCGCGGCCGCGAGCAGACCCTCTTCGGTGAACGCGCAGTCGGTGCGCGACAGCCGCCCGGCCTTCTCGATCCAGACCTCACGCGGGCCGTTGATCAGGATCTCCGAGACGTCTTGATCATCGAGCAGCGGCACGATCGGCTTCAGGAAGGCGCGGAGGCTTTCGGCGAACATACTCATGGTGGGGAAGGTATCACTGGTGGTGCGTGGTGGGCGGCGCGGCGTGGATCGATCCTCGCGCGGTGCTCGCTCTGGAATTCCCGCGAGGGGAATTCCAGAGCTGTGCGCGGTCGCGAGGATCGACTCCCCGCCGCGCCTTGGCGCTGCAGCATTGATGTCCGGGACAAAGCGGGCGTGATGGGTGGTGCCGCTGATCGCGTGATGAGTTGCGCCCATGGTTGCGTGATGCGTGATGCGTGGTGCGTCTCGGTGCTTCGTCACGATTTGCTTGTTCTCCCGAGTCGGGTGCAAGGAGTGGGGCGTTCGTGCGTAGGGTCTGCAGGCGGGTACTCGGAGGATTCGATGGCGAGCCAAAAGAGTAAGTCGAGCGGCGCGAGTCAGGCGAAGGCGGCGGCGAAGAAGATGATCGGGCGCGTCGCGGCGAAGGCGGGCGGCGTGAAGAAGGCGGCGGTGGCGCAGGCGCAGAAGAGCGTCGGGCGTGCGCGCGCGAAGTTGCCGGCGGCAGCGGCTCCATCGAGCGGGCCGACTCGCGATGCAGGCGGGGCTCTTCCCGATGCCACGCTGCGCGAGATGGCCGAGCGGGCGGGCGAGCGGCTCAAGGCTGCGTTTGAAGAGGTCCGCACCAAGGCGACTCCGGCGGCGAAGAGCGCGGCCGAGAGCACGAAGAAGTTCGCTGTCGATCTCGAAGGTGGCTTGAGCGAAGCGTTCGGGAAGATCAGCGAGCAGGCGCAGGATCTGATGGCCAAGGGCGAGCACACGCGCGTGCGCATCAAGTTCCGCGGGCGCCAGCTGGCCGAGCTGCCCATCGCCGCTGTCGCGGCCGCCGAGGTCGCGAGCATCTGGTGGTTCGGCCCGCTTCGCCTGCTGCTTGGTCACGTCGTCGGCAAGGCCGTGCTCGATGTCGAGTTCGTCTCCAACGCCGACGCGCACGTCGCAGAAGGTCGCGCCCAGCTCGCCGACGGAGAGCTCGCGTTGGCTCTGGCTGCATTCGATCTCGCGCTGAAGATGGATCGCCGCCACGCAGGCGCCTGGCTGGGCCGCGGCGTTGCGCTCAAGCTGCGCGGAGATCCGGCGCAGGCCCGGGCCGCGTTCGAGCAGGCCGAACAGTGCGATCCTCACGGGGAGTCTGGCCGCGAGGCGCGCCGCTATCTCGACAAGCTCGACGCGAAATAGTTGTCGAATACAACTAATTCCTCCGGCCCGGCGAGGCTGTCCCCAGCTTCGCGGCTCTCAAAATCGCTGGCTTCCCCCCTCTGCACAGGGTAGAAAACCGCTCCCATTCTGGCAGCGGTGAGACGCGATTTTTCGCGCGCCGCGAACAGGCGATCCGCACATGGCCGAGCCCACGTTCCTCACTCCCGTTCCTGTCGCCATCGAAGATGAGATGCGGCAGGCGTATCTCGACTATTCGATGTCGGTCATCGTCGGCCGCGCGCTGCCCGACGTGCGCGATGGCCTCAAGCCCGTGCACCGCCGCATCCTCTACGCGATGTACGAGCAGGGGATGCTGCACAACCGGCGCTACTCGAAGTGCGCCGGTACCGTCGGCGAAGTGCTCAAGAAGTATCACCCGCACGGCGACGCCTCGGTCTACGACGCGCTCGTGCGCTTGGCGCAGGAGTGGAACCTGCGCGCGCTGCTCGTCGACGGGCAGGGCAACTTCGGCTCGATCGATGGCGACTCGGCCGCCGCCTACCGCTACACGGAAGCGCGCCTGACGAAGCTCGCCGAGCTGATGCTTGCCGACATCGACAAGGAGACGGTCGACTTCGGGCCGAACTTCGACGACTCGACCACCGAGCCGCTCGTCCTGCCGACCCGCTTTCCCAACCTGCTCGTCAACGGCTCGGCCGGTATCGCGGTCGGCATGGCGACGAACATTCCGCCGCACAATCTGGGCGAAGTGATCGAGAGCTCGCTCTATCTCGCCGATCATCCGAACGCGGACCTGCGCGAGCTGCTCGACCCGAAGCTTGGCGGCACGCTGCCCGGCGGAATTCAGGGGCCGGACTTTCCCACCGGCGGATTCCTCCTCGGCATCGGCCCGATCCGCGCGCTCTACGAGACGGGACGCGCAATTCTCAAGATGCGCGCCAAGGTCGATGTCGAGACCGACAAGAAGACCGGCCGCGACACCATCGTCGTTCTCGAGGTGCCCTACCAGGTCAACAAGGCGCGCGCGGTCCAGGCGATCGCCGAGCTGGTCAAGGAGAAGCGCATCGAGGGGATCAGCGACCTGCGCGACGAGTCCTCGCGCGAGGGGATCCGCGCCGTCGTCGAGACCAAGCGGGACGCGGTCACGGCGGTGGTGCTGAACAATCTCTACGCCCACTCCTCACTCTTCCAGGACACGTTCGGCGCGACGCTGCTCTCGATCGACGGCGGCCAGCCCAAGACGTACGGGCTCAAGTCGATGCTCGAGGCGTTCATCGCGCACCGCCGCGACGTCGTCACGCGCCGGTCGCGCTACGAGCTGCGCAAGGCGCTCGAGCGCGAGCACATCCTCCTCGGCTACAAGATCGCGCTCGATCACATCGACGAGATCATCGCGGTCATCAAGGCCTCGGGTGATCGCGAAGTCGCGAGCGAGCGGCTGCAGTCGATGTTCGGCCTCTCGGAGATCCAGGCGAAGGCCATCCTCGAGATGCAGCTCCAGCGCCTCACCGGTCTGGAGAAGCAGAAGATCATCGATGAGCTGACTGAAGTGCAGGCGACCATCATGCGGCTGCGCGCGATCCTCGGCGATCCGGCTCTGCTGCTCGCGGTCATCAAGGACGAGCTGCGCGAGGTGCAGACCGAGTTCGCCGACAAGCGCCGCACCGAGATCATCAACTCGGCGGACGATCTCTCCGACGAGGATCTGATCGCGCGCGAGGACATGGTCGTGACGGTCAGCCACACCGGCTACGTCAAGCGCAACCCGGTCTCGCTCTATCGCGCGCAGAAGCGCGGCGGTCGCGGCAAGACCGGCGCGCAGGCGCAGGACGACGACTTCATCGAGCAGATCTTCGTCGCCTCGACGCACGCGTTCCTGCTGCTCTTCACCGATCAGGGTCGCGTCTTCTGGCTCAAGGTCCACGAGCTGCCGCAGGCCGGCCGCCAGGCGCGCGGCAAGGCGATCATCAATCTCGTCCAGCTCGCCGAGAACGAGAAGATCGCGACCATCCTCCCGGTCAAGGAGCTCAAAGGCCGTCCGGGTGTCGATGACGATGCCGAGTCGGGCGAACTTGCCGCTGACGATGTCGCTCCGGCGCTCGAGGCCGCCGCGGCTGAACTTCCGGCCGACCAGGTTGACGCCGAGGCGCCGGGAATCGATCCGGCGCAGGCGAGCGAAGGGGCTGCACCTGCCGGCGGGCCATTCCTGCTCTTCGTGACGAAGAAGGGCGTGGTCAAGCGCACCGCTCTCGCCGCGTTCTCGCGCCCACGCCCGTCGGGCCTGCGCGCGCTCTCGATCCGCGAGGACGACGCGCTCGTCACCGTGCTGTTCGGCGAGGGCAACGAGGACGTGCTCATCAACACCGCGACCGGCATCGCCATCCGCTTCCCGCAGAAGGAGGTCCGCGCGATGGGCCGCTCTGCAGCAGGCGTCAAGGGGATCACGCTCGAAGCCGGAGACACGGTCGTCGCTGCTGAGCTCGCCCGCGCAGGCGCGACGCTCTTGACGGTGACGGAGAAGGGCTACGGCAAGCGGAGCGCGCTGGCCGAGTACCGGCGCACGCATCGCGGCGGCAAGGGGATCATCGACATCAAGACCAGCGATCGCAACGGGCCGGTCGTCGCCGTCGCGCAGGTCACCGATGCCGACGAGCTGATGCTCATCACCAACAAAGGCATGCTCATCCGCACGCGCATCGCGGAGATCAGCGTCATCGGGCGCAACACGCAGGGCGTGCGGCTCATCGATCTCCAGCAGGAGGGCGAGAAGGTCGTCGGCGCGACGGTGGCTCCGGAGGATCGCGAGGCCGATGCGGCAGCGGCTGCGGCCGAAGAGGGGCTCGCCGAAGATGGCTCGGCTGCAGCTGGTACCGAGCCGGCCGCGAGCGATGACGGACCGAAGGGCGGGTCGGACGACGGCTCTGGTGGCGGCGCCGCGTAGTTTCCCGCCTTCACCGGCGCGCGCGTGCTGCCTGACGCGCGCGCAATCATGCCGGCCTGCATCATGCTTTCGCCGTTGCGGAGCGGCGCGGGGATCTGGTAGCGAACTGCCCCCGTGCCCAATCGCTTCCACATCGAGCGCTCCGCTCTCCTGCTCGCTGCCTGCTCGCTTCTGGGCTGCGGCGGGCATGGCGGTCGTCTCGACGAAGCGCGCGAACTGGCGCTGGCCGGCCACTACCGAGCAGCGCTCCTCGAAACGCGAACGCTCCTTTTCGCGCTCCCGGAATCGCGTGGCGACGAGGCCACCGAGAAGACGCGTCGGGGCGCGCTGAAGCTCGCGGGCGATCTCTGCGCGGTCCATCTCGACGACGCCCGCTGCGCCGCCGAAGAGTATCGCCAGCTGGTCAAGCAGTTCCCGACGGCACCCGAGTCCCTCGAAGCGCGTGAGCGGCTCGGCGACCTCTACTCTCGCCTCGACGACCCGCGCGACGCGCTTGAGGCCTGGCGCGACCAGGTGGCCACCGCGCCCGACCGCGCCGGAGCCGATGAAGTCGAGCTGAAGATCGCCCGCGCACTCGTCGATCAGGGCCGTCTGGAGGAGGCCCGCGCAGCCGCTGCCGAGCTTGCCTCGCGCTGGCCCGCATCGCCTCTCGTGCCGCGTGCTCTCCTTCTGTCCGCCTCGACCTTCCATCTCGAAGGCCGCTCGCTCGACGCGATCGCTGCCTACGCGAAGGTTGCGGCCGCCTATCCGCGCACCGATGTCGAGGCCGAGGCCCAGTTCGAGAGGGGAAACTGCCTCACCGAGCTCGGCGAGGATGCGCGCGCCGTCCAGGCCTTCACCGCCGCACTGGTGCGCCACGAGTCTCCTGAGTTGGTGCAGTTCGCGATGCAGCGGGCCCAGCGCCGCCTCGATCTGGTCCGTTCGGTGAAGCCCGGCAACGTCGCCGAGGTGTTCGATCGCGGCCTCGCGCGCGTGCAGCGCCGCTCCAGCGCCAGCGAATAACGGGCGCGCGCGCAGCCGCTCCCAGCGCGGTCCGCAGCGCGATCGTGAGCAGAGGATTCTCCGGAGAAAAGCGAAGGCGGCCTCCTGGATTTCCGGAGACGCGCCCCGTGGCCTGCAGCCGGTCGTTGGGAAACGGTGATCCCCGGTCGCAAGATCTGGTATCTGCGCGGACCATGAATACCGAGAACAGCAAAGCGGAGCATGCGCGTGCGAAGGCCCACTTTCCCGGCGGCGTGAACAGCCCGGTGCGCGCGTTCAAGGCGGTCGGCGGATCTCCTCTGTTCATCGCGCGCGGCGAAGGGGCGTATCTCGTCGACGTCGATGGAAATCGACTCATCGATTGGGTCTGCTCGTGGGGCCCGCTCGTGGCGGGGCATGCGCATCCCGCGATCGTGCGCGCGATTGCCGACGCGGCCGCGCTCGGGACGTCGTTTGGCGCGCCGAGTCCGCGCGAGTCCCAGCTCGCGGAGAAGGTCAAGGCGCTCTATCCGTCGATCGAGAAAATGCGCTTCGTCTCGAGCGGCACCGAAGCGACCGCGTCCGCGCTGCGCGTGGCCCGCGGCTTCACAGGCCGGGAGCGGATCGTCAAGTTCGAGGGCTGCTACCACGGCGCCTCCGACTCGCTGCTCGTGCGCGCAGGATCGGGCGTCGAGACGCTCGGTCTCCCTGACTCGCCTGGCGTCCCGGCCGCTCTGGCCGCGCTCACGAGCGTGCTTCCCTTCAATGACGTGAATGCGCTGCGCGACTATTTCCGCGGTCCGCTCGGGCGCGAGACGGCCTGCGCGATCATCGAGCCGGTGGTCGGGAACATGGGCGTTCTGCTGCCCAACCCGGGCTTCCTCGAGGCGCTGCGCGAGGAGACGAAGAAGGCCGGCGCGCTCTTGATCTTCGACGAGGTGATGACGGGCTTCCGCGTCGCGCGCGGAGGAGCGCAGGCGAAGTTCGGCATCGCGCCCGACCTGACCTGCCTCGGCAAGGTGATCGGCGGCGGGCTTCCCGTCGGCGCCTATGGTGGTCGCGCAGATATTCTCGGCCAGGTCGCGCCGGACGGTCCCATCTATCAAGCGGGCACGCTCTCGGGGAATCCGCTCGCGATGGCCGCGGGCAGCGCGATGATGGATCTGATCGCGCAGCCTGGCTTCTTCGAGGGCATCGAGCAGCGCACCGAGGAGTTGGCGACGCGTCTTGAAGAGGTCTGCGCGAAGGCCAAGGTGCCTGCGCGCGTGAATCGCATCGGCACCATGTGGACACTCTTCCTCACCGACGCGCCCGCGACCGACTACGCGAGCGCGAAGCGGGCCAACACCGACGCATTCAAGCGGATGCACCACGGCCTGCTCGAGCGCGGCGTCTATCTGCCGCCGAGCCAGTTCGAGAGCGCCTTCACGTGCAGCATGCACGGCGCGGCTGAGCTGGATCAGACGGTGCGCGCCGTCGCGGAGTCACTCTCGGCGTAGCGATCAGCCCTGACCGAATTCGCGCTCGAACGCACGAAGTTCAGAGGGCAGCGCCGCGAGCTCGAGCCTCGGCTGCAGCTGCGTCACTTCGGGATCGCACGCGAGCTCGAACGGGAAGTTGCCTGCCTTGTCTGGCCAGAAAATCTGCAGCGCGCGCAGCGGGCCGAGCGACGGTTCTCCTCGATGGAAGCCCATCGCATAGCCGTGTCGCTCCACGCTGCTGGCGATCTCGGAAGCTCCGGACACCGCTACCCCCAGATGTCCGCCGCGACGAGCAGCGCCGCGCCGATCCAGCAGAGGCCGAGCATGGTGCGCGCGAAGGCCCGGCGCACGGGCGCGATCGGCTCGGAGCCTTGCCAGGCGCGGAAGATCCCGATGCAGGCGATGGCGAACGCGCCGAGAAACTCCGCGAAGCCGAGCAGAGTGAGTGGCTCATGGCCCGTCATCCATCGCAGCGGCAGCACCAGCACGAGGAAGCTCGACGACGCGTAGAGAAACGGCATTCCCCAGAGGAGCACGAGCGCGACCACCACGCCGACGAGCAGCATGAAGGTGTCGCGCACGCCGTCGAAGACGTTGCCGACCGCGCGGGCCCGCTCGCGCCGCATGTTGCGGCTGCGCTCAGCGCGGGTCGATCCGAGGAAGCGGTTGGACTGGGGTCGAAGCATCGCGCCTACATATATATTGGCGAGTCCGAAATTGCCTCTTCCGCGGCCCGGGCAACGGGAAGAGAGCGGGTCCCCCAGGGCTGCGCGCGAGCAGGCGGGGAGCGGGCTTGCGGCCTTTTCGACGCAGCGTGGCAATTCGTCACGGCGATGGGTCCGACAAAGGGGCCTTCACTCGATTGACCGCCGCGCATTCACCATGCTAGAGAGCCGCGGCTTTTCGCCCTTCCCCTCGATTTTCCTCTGCGGAGCAACGCCACGTGATCGACTCGAACGTCGCCCGCCGCTACGCCCGCGCACTGCTCGCGCAGGCCGGCATCCAGGGAACTCTCGAAGCGACCGCCGAGCAGCTCGCGCTCGTCTCCGAAGGGGTTGTGGACAGTGAGGCGAAGAGCCTGCTCGCGCCGGGTGCGCCGCGGGCGCAGCAGAGCGCCGTGGTCGAGGCGCTCGCGCCCAAGCTCGACAAGTCGGTCGGTGACCTCCTGCGGCTGCTCGTGGAGCGCAATCGATTCGATGGGCTGCCCCAGATCTCCGCCGCCTTCTCGCGCCTCGTCGATGAGAAGCTCGGCCGGGTGCGCGCGACGATCCGCACGCCGCAGATGCTCGACGACGCAGAGGTCCGCGAGCTCGCCAAGGCGCTCTCCGCGCGGACGGGCAAGCAGATTTCGGTCGACACCAAGCTCGACGAGAGCCTCATCGGTGGCATCGCCGCCGAAGTCGGTGGGCTCCTCTTCGACGGCTCGGTGAAGACGCAGCTCGAGACGCTCCGCCGCGACCTCAAGGCCCCTCGGGCTTAAGCCAGATTTCTTAGCAGCAGTTTGAAGACGCCGTTCCTTCTCACGCCTCAACGCAACGCCGGAGCAGAAGACTCCCATGCAGATCCGAGCCGACGAGATCAGCCGCATCCTCAGCGAGCAGATCCAGAGTTTTGGCAAGGCCGTTGAAGTCTCCGAGACCGGCACCGTGCTCAGCACCGGTGACGGCATCGCCCGCGTCCACGGCCTCACCAACGTGATGGCCGGCGAGCTGGTCGAGTTCCCCGGCGGTCTGCAGGGCCTCGTGCTCAACCTCGAAGAGGACTCGGTCGGCGTGGCGCTGATGGGTGACCAGCGCAGCCTTCGCGAAGGCGACACCGTCAAGCGCACGGGCCGCATCGCCGACGCGCCGGTTGGAATGGAGACGGTCGGTCGCGTGGTCGACGCGCTCGGCAATCCCATCGACGGCAAGGGTCCGATCGCCGCCAAGGAGCGCCGCAAGATCGAGATCAAGGCGCCTGGCATCGTCGCGCGCGAGTCGGTGAAGGAGCCGATGCAGACGGGCATCAAGGCGATCGACGCCATGATTCCGATCGGCCGCGGCCAGCGTGAGCTGATCATCGGCGACCGCCAGACGGGCAAGACTGCCGTCGCCATCGACGCGATCATCAACCAGAAGGGCCTCAACGTCTTCTGCATCTACGTCGCGATCGGCCAGAAGCAGAGCACGGTGGCCCGCGTCGTCGACAAGCTCAACTCGTTCGGCGCGATGGAGTACACGACCGTCGTTGCCGCCAACGCGTCGGATCCGGCGCCGCTCCAGTTCCTCGCGCCGTACACGGGCGTGACGATGGGCGAGTACTTCCGCGACAGTGGCAAGCACGCGCTCATCATCTACGACGACCTCTCCAAGCAGGCCGTCGCGTATCGCCAGCTCTCGCTGCTGCTGCGCCGCCCTCCGGGCCGCGAAGCCTACCCGGGCGACGTCTTCTTCCTCCACAGCCGCTTGCTCGAGCGCGCCGCGAAGCTCTCAAAGGAGCGCGGCGGTGGCTCGCTGACGGCGCTGCCGATCATCGAGACGCAGGCCGGCGACGTCTCCGCGTACATCCCGACCAACGTCATCTCGATCACCGACGGACAGATCTTCCTCGAGACCGACCTCTTCAACGCCGGCCAGCGGCCCGCCATCAACGTCGGCATCTCGGTGTCGCGCGTCGGTGGATCGGCGCAGACCAAGGCGATGAAGAAGATCGCCGGAACGCTGCGTCTCGAGCTTGCGCAGTACCGCGAGCTGGCAGCCTTCGCGCAGTTCGGCAGCGACCTCGACAAGGCGACCCAGGACACGCTCGCCCGCGGTGCGCGCCTCGTCGAGCTGCTCAAGCAGGGCCAGTACGTGCCGATGCCGGTCGAGAAGCAGATCATCCAGATCTACGCCGGCACCGAGCGCGACAAGAGCGGCAAGGGCTGGATCGCGCACGTCGAAGTCGCGGATGTGCAGCGCTACATCAAGGAGCTGCTCGAGTTCATGGAGGCCCGCCACGCCGGCACCATGAAGCTGCTCAAGGAGAAGATGGCGCTCTCCGACGACGTCCGCGCTGGCATCGATGCGGCGCTGACCGAGTTCCGCGACACGTTCCAGGCCACCAGCAAGTAACGAGGCAAGAACGTGGCGACTCTTCGCTCCATCCGCACGCGCATCAAGAGCGTGCGCAGCATGCAGAAGATCACCAAGGCGATGAAGATGGTCGCCGCGTCGAAGCTGCGCCGTGCGCAGGACGCCGTCGTGCGCGCGCGTCCGTATGCGCACGCGATCGAAGAGATGCTCGCGCAGGTCCTGAGCGAGCGCGACGAATCGGGCGAGGCCGCCCATCCGCTCTTCGAGCAGCGCAAGGCGAAGAAGGTCGAGGTGGTGATGCTCACCTCCGATCGCGGCTCATGCGGCAGCTTCAACTCGAACGTCCTGCGCCGCGGCCAGCGCTTCGTCACCGAGGAGAGCGGCAACTACGAGTCGATCCGTTTCGCGACGATCGGTCGGCGCGGGCGCGACTACGCGAAGAAGCGCGGGCTCAACACGCGCAAGGACTATGCGGGCCTCTTCGGCAAGCTGAAGTTCTCGATGGCGAACGAGATCGCGAACGATCTGATCGCGCAGTTCGAGAGCGGCGAGGTCGATCAGGTCTTCGTGCTCTTCAACGAGTTCAAGTCGGCCATCTCGCAGAAGCTGACGATGGTGCAACTGTTGCCGATCGTTCCGCCGACCGCGAAGGCCAAGGCGGTCGCGGAGAGCGCGGTCAAGCTCGCGCCGCACATCTTCGAGCCGTCGCGCGAGGACGTTCTCTCGGCGCTCGTGCCGCGCCAGCTCTCGATGCAGATCTGGCGCGCGCTCCTCGAGAGCGAGGCCAGCGAGCACGGTGCGCGCATGACGGCGATGGGCGCGGCCACCAAGAACGCCGGCGAGATGATCGGGCGTCTGACGTTGCAATACAACCGCGCGCGCCAGGCGGCGATCACCAAGGAGCTGATGGAGATTGTCTCGGGCGCCGAGGCGCTCAAGTAGCTCCCCAGCGGTCGCAAGAGAATCGATTCGCAGCAGCACCACTTTTCGAGTCACCAGGTTTTTCAGAGGGCTTCAACGATGGCATCCACGAGCTCCGCGGCAATGAAGTCAGGCGACGGCAAGGTCACGCAGGTCATCGGACCGGTCGTCG
Source organism: uncultured delta proteobacterium (assembly GCA_903911145.1). Taxonomy (GTDB): domain Bacteria; phylum Myxococcota; class Myxococcia; order Myxococcales; family 40CM-4-68-19; genus CAIWCD01. Next base: position 155,553 of record CAIWCD010000039.1, read on the forward strand.
ACGTCGAGTTTCCCGCAGGCGCGCTGCCGGAGATCCTCACGGCGCTGACGCTGACCAACAAGAGCATCAACGACGAAGAGGGGAACCTCACCGTCGAGGTCGCGCAGCACCTCGGCGAGAACACAGTGCGCTGCATCGCGATGGACTCGACCGAGGGTCTCGTGCGCGGCCAGTCGGTGACGAACACCGGGTCGGCCATCTGCGTGCCGGTCGGCAAGGAAGTGCTCGGGCGCATCCTGAACGTCGTCGGCATGCCGGTCGACGAGAAGGGCCCGATCAAGGCCACCAGGAAGATGCCGATCCACCGCGCGCCGCCGGACTTCACCGAGCAGGACGTGCGCATGGTGCCCTTCGAGACGGGCATCAAAGTCATCGACCTCCTCGCGCCCTACCTGCGCGGCGGAAAGATCGGCCTCTTCGGCGGCGCCGGCGTCGGCAAGACCGTTCTCCTCATGGAGCTCATCAACAACGTCGCGAAGGCGCGCGGCGGATTCTCGGTGTTCGCCGGCGTCGGTGAGCGCACCCGCGAAGGCAACGACCTCTACATGGAGTTCCAGGAAGGCGGCGAGAACGCGGTCATCAAGCTCGACGACCTCGAGAAGTCGCTCGCCGTGCTCGTGTACGGCCAGATGAACGAGCCGCCCGGTGCGCGCGCCCGCGTTGCGCTCACGGCGCTGACGATCGCCGAGCACTTCCGCGATGAGGAAGGGCGCGACATGCTCCTCTTCGTCGACAACATCTTCCGCTTCACGCAGGCCGGCTCGGAAGTCTCCGCGCTCCTCGGCCGCATCCCGAGCGCCGTCGGTTACCAGCCGACCCTCGCGACGGAAATGGGCGGTCTGCAAGAGCGCATCACCTCGACGAAGAAGGGCGCGATCACGTCTGTGCAGGCGATCTACGTCCCCGCCGACGACTTGACCGACCCCGCGCCCGCGACGGCGTTTGCCCACCTCGACGCGACCACGGTTCTCTCCCGCGCGCTCACCGAGATCGGCATCTACCCGGCCGTCGATCCTCTCGACTCGACCTCGCGCATCCTCGATCCGTCCATTGTCGGCGAGCGTCACTACAAGTGCGCGCGCCGCGTGCAGGCCGTGCTCCAGCGCTACAAGGAGCTCCAGGACATCATCGCGATCCTCGGCATGGACGAGCTCTCCGACGAGGACAAGCAGTCGGTCGCGCGCGCCCGCAAGCTCCAGCGCTTCCTCTCGCAGCCCTTCACGGTCGCCGAGCAGTTCACCGGCATCAAGGGCCAGTACGTCAAGCTCGAGGACACCATCCGCTCGTTCGAGGAGATCCTCGACGGCAAGCACGACAACCTGCCCGAGCAGGCGTTCTATCTGGTCGGTTCGATCGAAATGGCGATCGAGCAGGCGAAGAAGCTGGCGAAGTAAGGAGCGACGCTCATGGCCCTCCAGCTCGAGATCGTCACGCCGATGCAGCGCGCGCTCTCCACCGAGTGCGACGAGGTGCGGCTGCCCGGCGCCGAGGGCTCGTTCGGCGTTCTGCCGGGCCACACGTCGATCCTCTCCGTGCTCAAGGCGGGCGCGCTCTTCATGCGCACCGGCAGCGAATCGCACACCTACGCGCTTGGCGAAGGCTTCGCCGAGGTCAGCGGAGATCACGTGCGCGTGCTCGTCGAAGAGGCGCAGCGCGCTGACGAGATCGATCTGGCGCTCGCGCAGAAGCAGCTCGCGGAGCACCAGGCGAAGTTCGGCTCGATGAAGAGCGACGATCCCGATTACGACCGGATGCGCGCGCAGGTCGAGCGCGCGGCGGCGCGGGCGCTGGTCGCGTCGAAGAAGTAACGCGCGTTTCCTGAACGAAGAGTTCTACGCGGGCACGCGCGCCGGGCGTTGACCCGAGCCGCACGCGCCCATCTTGATCTTCAGAGGATCGCGCCAAGCCGCACTGGGCGGGGCTTCGCGCACGTTCCGTGATTCGATCTACTTCGAGTCCTTCGTGCTCAGCGCGAAGAGCCAGCCCGCGCTTCCCGGACCGCCGAGCGGATCGCCGACGTTCGTGTGCGCCGCGATCCAGAGCGTGCCGCTGCCTTCCGAGACGTTCACGATCAGATCGGGACGGCGCGGCGAGAAGGTCTGGGTGATCGCGTTGACGTGACCGCCCGGCGTGTTCGCGTCGGGCATCGGCGCGGCCGGGGCGATGCTTGAAGAGACGAGGAGGACGCGCTTGTCCGCGCCCAGAGCGGCTTCGAGCGATTCGCGCAAGCTCGCAGATGCACCCGCGCCGCCGAGGAGGAGCACAGCGAGCTGACCCGAGGCAGGCGCGCGCGCGACGATTCGGGAGAGCGCGTCTTGCAGCAGGGACTCTTCCTTCGCGTCGCTCATCTTCGCTCCTGCACGAGGCGCCGCGCGAGATGTCTCGGAATGTGGCTCGTGCGCTGCTCGTGGCGTCTCCTCGGCGCGCGCGCGCGCCACGCCGCCGAAGAGCAGCGAGACAGCGAGCAGCGACGCGAGGCGTGGAGCGCGATTCGTCACGGGGTGAGAAACAACGAATATCAGGGAATCGGTGTAGCGGCAGTCACCGTGAAAGTGCCCGCAGTCACCTGAAGCGCGGTCGTGAGCGAGGGCGGACTGATCGGTCCCCCGTCGAAGGAGAACGTTCCGGAGAGCCGGTTTGAGTTCGCGTCAAACGACGTGATCACGACGGTGCCGGTGTTTGCGCCTCCGGTTCTCCATGTTCCCGAGACAGTTCCTCCGTCGGCAGACGCCTCGACCGTTGCGAACGAAGGCGCATTCCCGGTCCCATCCTGATTCAGCGAATAGGTGCCGACGGCGGGAGGATATGGAATCACCAGACTGATATCGAACGCGTTGTGCTGATCGTCGATGATGACCTCTAACTCGCTCCCAGATGAGACCGCGCCCCACGTGCTGGCGGTGCAGGCATCGGCATACAGAACGCCTCCGACCGTAAACGCTCCGCTCCCGGATCCGGCCTCGCAGAGAGACTGTTTCGAGTTGGAAGAGCAAGCGGCCAACGCGACGAGCGTCACGGCGAGCAGTGCCAGCGAGTTCCGCGCAGCTGCCTTCGATGTTGCGCCAAGTGCGATTGCGCTCATGTCCGTCTCCGATGACGTCGATAGGACGTCGATATGCGGGGCGTATAGCACGCGCCTGTCGACTACCCGTGCGTCGTCATCCCGCCGTCGACCGGCAGCACGACGCCCGTGAGATATGCGCTCGCGCGCGAGGCGAGATAGATGGCCGTCCCGCCGATGTCGTCGGCTCTTCCCGCGCGCTTCATCGGGATCGTCTCGGCCACCTGCGAGGTCGTCTCTTCGTCCTGGAAGAGGAACGCGGTCATCTTGCTCGGGAAGAGGCCGGGCGCGATGCAGTTGACGTTGATGTGCTCGCCGATGAGCCGGTGCGCGAGCTGGCGCGTGAGCTGGTGCACGGCGGCCTTGCTCGCGGCGTAGGCGTAGTTCTCCGTGGCGGCGACGCGGATGCCGTCGATCGAGCCGATGTTGATCACGCGCGTCGGCTCCTCGATCGTGGCGCGCGCGCGCAGGAGCGGCAGCATCTTCTGCGTCAGGTGGAAGAGGCCCTTCACGTTGATCGCCCAGACGCGATCGAAGCCGCTCTCCGGATAGTCGTCGAGCGGCGCGCCCCAGGCGGCGCCCGCGTTGTTGACGAGCACATCGAGCGTTTCGCCGCGCTTGGCGAATACCTCTGAAAATGCATCGACACCTGCGTACGTCGAGAGATCAGCGCGCAGGCCAGTGATGATTCCTTCGGGAGACATCTCCGCGAGAGCTGCGTCGAGTTCGTCCTGCTTGCGCGAGCAGATGGTCACGTTGGCGCCTGCGCGGACAAAGGCCTGCGCGATCATCTTGCCGATCCCGCGCGAGCCGCCGGTGACGAGGACCCGCTTGTTCTGCACCGAGAAGAGATCGTTGTTCACGCGAAACTCCTGCTTTGCGGTCGTGCGTCGAGAGGGCCCTCGATAGCAGCTTGCGCGGCCCGGTCAACGCGGTCGTCACCGTCGAGCGCGCGCGCCAACTCCGCACGTTCGTTGCTCCCTCTGCCCACCCGTGCTAGTTGGCGCGGCTTTGTCTGCCTAAAGCTCCACCCTGTTGGGAGGCTCCTTTGATGTCTCGTCTTCTCGCGCTCACCGCCTGCATTCTCCTCTCGACAGCTGCCGTCGCGCAGCAGGCCGCGCCCGCCGCGCCCAGCGAACCGGCAGCGTCGGCGACCAAGCCAGCGGCGAAGAAGAAGAGCGCCAAGTCCGCGCCAGATGCGGCCAAGAGCGATTCGAAGACCGACGCGAAGGCCGCAGCGAAGGCCGAGGCGAAGACGGCGACCGAGGCGAACTCCGCGACCGCCGATGCCGCGAAGGCGACTCCCGCTCCGGCGCCCGCGCCCGCTCCCGTGGCCGCGCCGGCTGCGGCCGTGCTCGATCCCGATGAGTTCCGTCGGCAGGTGATGGAAGAGGTCCGCAAGGAGCTGCAGAAGACGAAGGACGAGGTGAAGCAGGAGACCTCGTGGGTCGAGGCCGACTCGACCGCGCGCGTGCAGGACAGCGAGGCCGTCGAGAGTCTCAAGCGCAGCGTCAATCTCTTCCAGCCCCACGGCTACTTCCGCGTTCGCTACGAGTTCTTCAACGACATGAATCTCGGCCGCGGCGCCGACCCGTCAGGCAACACGCTCTTTCCGCAGGGCTTCATCAACTCGGGCAACAACAAGTCGATCTCGGACGCGAACATGCGCTTCCGCTTCGACCCGACGTTCATGATCAGCGAGGACATCCAGATCCACATGACGGCGGACGTGCTCGATAACGTCCTGCTCGGTTCGAATCCGCAGAACGATCCGATCCTCGACCAGTACACGCCGCTGTCGCTCCTGACGTCTGGCCGCGCGGGTGTGCCGATCAACGTCAAGCGGGTCTGGGGCCGCGTCAACACGCAGCTCGGCGAGTTCACGGTCGGGCGCATGGGCTACAACTTCGGCCTCGGCATTCTGCACAACGACGGCAACGGTCTCGACCAGGACTACGGCGACACCTACGACCGCGTCGCGTTCTCGCTGCGCGAGTTCAAGGGGCACCGGCTCACCGTCATGATGGACCTGCTCGACAAGGGCGCGAGCACGACGGGCGAGTTCGGAAGCCTCGGCCGCTCGGTCGACATCGACACGCTCGACGACGGGTATCGCTTCGCGCTCGAAATCCTCCGCGTCGACACCGCGGAAGAGGCGCGGCGCAAGCTCGACGCGGGCAACTGGGTGATCAACTACGGCATCACCGTCGATCTGCGCACGCAGCGCTGGGACACGCCGGGCCAGGTCTCCTCGACGCTCGGGGTCACGGGCACCAACATCAACGGGAACACCGCCCTGCGCGCCAACGTGGTGCAGCGCGCGGCCAAGCTCTACCAGCCCGATGCGTTCTTTTCGCTGCGCAAAGACAAGTTCAGCTTCGAGACGGAAGTGGCGACGACGTTCGGCAACGTCGGCACGCGCGCGACCAACGACGCGGCGATCACCGACCCGACCATCTCGCAGCCGATCCAGTTCGGGCAGGTCGGCGTCGCGCTGCAGAGCGCGCTGGCGTTCATGCCGGCCGACGCGCTGCTCATCGGCATCGACGCGGGCGGCGCCTCGGGCGACAAGGGGGTCTACGGATTCGGTGCGCGGCCGTGGCGCTCGGGCACGGGCGGCTCGATGGGCACCGACGCCGCAGGCCAGCCGTTCAACGCCACCGGCCCCGGCAACATCGACGGCCCGCACTACAACTTCTCGAACGCGGCGCACACGCACGGGCACATCAACAACTTCGTCTTCAACCGCGCTTTCAACATCGACATGATCCTCTGGCGCAACCTGGTCTCGTCGGTCACGTCGGGCTGGTACGTGAAGCCGAACGCGCGCTACCGCCCCACGGGCCGCAAGGGCGGCGGCGGCGACGACACGGGCTTTGAGGTCAGCCTCGGACTCATCTACTCGCAGGCCTGGTACGCGGAGAACACGCCGGGCCTCGCGCTGCCGCTCGGCGTCGAGGGCGACGTGGGCGTCTCCTACGACACGGCCGACAAGCTCCACGTCGGCGTGATGTACGGCATCCTCATTCCGCTCGACGGCCTCGGCAACACGGGCACGGGCTACTCGGGCGGCGACCAGACCCCGCAGACCGGCAGCATCGCGCACTCGGTCCGCGCGATGGTCTCGATGCCGTTCTAGTTCGCGCCCCGCGTGCGTGCGCTGATCCTCGCCGCTCTCTGCGCGACCGCGATCTGCGGCGTGAAGAGTGCGCCGCGGCCTCCGGAGCACGCGGCACTCGCGCCACCGGCATCATCCGCTGCGCGCGCGACTGCACCGCTGTCGGTCGATCTGTTGAACACCAACGATTCGTCCGAATCGATCTGGCCCGCTCTGGACGCGGGTTGCAGCGACGGCGGGCCGTGACGCCCCCCTCGGATTCGCGAGGCATTCGATGAACCACTTCGCGTACAAGGACGGCGAACTCTGGTGCGAAGAGGTGCCCCTCTCGCGCATCGCAACCCGCGTCGGCACGCCCGCGTATGTCTATTCGGCCGCGACGCTGCGCCGCCACGCGCGCGTGTTTCGCGATGCGATCTCTCCCGTTGGCGCGAGCGACTCCACGCGCGCTCCGCTCTGCTGCTACGCGGTGAAGGCCTCGGGAAATCTCGCGGTGCTTTCGCTCCTGCGCCGCGAAGGATACGGCTTCGACATCGTCTCCGGCGGCGAGCTGCTGCGTGCGCTGCGCGCGGGCGCGAAGGCAAACACGATCGTCTTTTCCGGCGTCGGCAAGCGCGACGACGAACTGCGCGCGGCACTCTCCGCGGGGATTCTCCAGTTCAACTGCGAGAGCGAAGAGGAGCTTGTGCAGCTCTCCCGAGTCGCGCAGTCGATGCGCAAGACCGCGCCAGTGGCGGTCCGCGTGAACCCGGACGTCAACGCGAAGACCCATCCGTACATCGCCACCGCACTCTCGACGAGCAAGTTCGGGATTCCCGCCGCCCGCGCCCGCGAAGCATATCGTTTGAGTGCAAACCTTCCTGGCCTGCGCGCGGTCGGGCTCGCTTGCCACATCGGATCGCAGATCGGCGAGCTGCGGCCGTTCGTCGAAGCGGCGACCAAGATGCGCGCGCTGCTGCTCGACCTTCGCGCCGATGGACACCAGCTCATCAATCTCGATCTCGGCGGCGGCTTGGGTGTTTCCTATGGCGAGGGAACGACGCCGGTGTCGCCGGAGAAGTACGGCCGCGCGCTCGCTCGCGTGCTTCGCGGACTCGATGTGCGGCTGCTCGTCGAGCCCGGTCGATTGATCGTCGCGAACGCGGCGGTGCTCCTGTCGAGCGTGATCCTGACCAAGCTGGGCGCGGGTTCGCGCCGATTCGTCGTGATCGATGCGGGCATGAATGATCTGGTCCGGCCGGCGCTCTACGGCGCGCACCACGAGATCGAGAAGGTTTCGCTGCGCGACGGCGCCGCCACGAAACCGCAGCACGAAAAGCGGCCGGCGCGTGTGCGCGTCGACGTCGTCGGGCCTGTCTGCGAGAGCGCCGATCTCTTCGCCCAGCAGCGCCTGCTGCCGCCGCTTGCATCGGGCGATCTCGTCGCGATTCGCTCGGCGGGTGCGTATGGGATGTCGATGGCGAGCAACTACAACGCGCGTCCGCGGCCGGCCGAGGTGCTGATCGATGGAGCGCGGGTGCGCGTGGTGAGAGAGCGGGAATCGCTCGAAGATCTGCTGCGTGGCGAGACGACGTAGCCGCACGGCACCTCGCTTGCTCCGCCGCCCGCCCGCGCGCTGCGCCCTCCTTAAAATGCAGGCGCGCAATTTGACTCGTCGCTCTTTGCAGGCAACGCTCGCCCTTGTGCTGGGGGGATTTCAAAGGGAGCAGCTCCCGTGATGCAATTGCGTGTCCTGTTGACGATCGCTCTTCTGCTTTCATCCTGCTCGTCGACCCGGAAGATCAGCTCCCCATCACCCGATCCGGTGAAGTCGACGCTGACGAGCGACCGGACGAGCGATCTGCTCGCCAACGGAACCGACAACGCGATCATTACGCTGTCGCTGGTGAATGCGCAGGGGCAGGCATTAAGTGGTGTGCATGTCGCGATTACGGCGACAGGAGATGGCGCGCAGGTGACGACCGCGCCCGTGACCGACGCCAATGGCAAGTCGATCGTTCGATTAAGCTCTTCTGCCGCAGGGGTTAAGTTAATCGTCGCCAGGGTGATCGGCGGCTCGACAATAACGCATACGCTGTCGATTGAATTCGTCTCCGGCCCCGGGGCAAAGCTCGCGTTTATCGTCCCGCCCTCGACGGCGCAGGCGGGCACGGCAATCGCTCCGCCCGTGCAGGTCGCAATTGAAGATTCGTTCGGCAATATCGTTCCGACCGATGCGGGGCAGCAGATTTCGATCGCGCTGGGTCAAGATGGGGGAACGGGGACACTAACGGGGGCATTAACTGCGCCGGCGGGAGTGGACGGGACGGCGCGATTCGATCAGCTCAGCATTCTTCAGGCAGGCCAGGGTTATCAGTTGAGTGCGACTGCCAATGGGCTCGCCTCAGCAATCAGCGCGCCATTTGATGTCACCATTGGACCGCCGGCGGGATTAACATTTTCAACCCAGCCGAGCGGAGTGGTGATGAACGCGCCGATCGCGCCGGCGATTGCGGTGCAATTAAAGGACGCCGTCGGAAATCTCGATACCTCCGCGACGGCGATGGTGTCTCTCGCACTGGCGTCGGGTTGCGGCAATGCGAGCGGGCCTGCGCATCTGTCGGGGACGCTCTCTGTGGCAGCCGTCGCGGGTGTGGCGTCGTTCAACGATATCTCTCTGGATCGCGCGGCGAGCGGCTGCTCGCTGGTCGCCACCGCACAGGGATATGCCGGCACCTTCAGCGCGCCGTTCGATATCAACCCGGGTGCAGCCTGCGCCGCCACTTCGACGTTGAGCGCCGCGCCGGTTGTGCAGAAGGCCGATGGCATTGCCGAGATCCAGCTTCAAGTTGCTGTCCGCGACTGCGCGGGAGATCCCGTCAGCGGCGAGCCCGTGAGCGTGACCGCGACCGGGCCAGGAAATCATCTCGGCAATGCCGGAGGGATGACCAATGCGGGTGGGAACTATGCAGCGACGCTGACCTCGACGAGCGCGGGAGATAAGACCGTTACCGCGATCATAGGGGTCGGAGACGCGGCCGTTGTGTTGACGGCCGTCGTGACGCTGACGCCGGGTGTGCCGAGCGCGAGCACTTCGACCCTCGACGTCACGCCAGAAGTTGTCGCGGATGGACTGGCCGTTGCGACGGTGACGCTGACGACGCGCGACCTGACGGGAAATATCTTTCCCGGAGCGGGAGTGACCATCAACGTGTCTGGAAACGAGAACGTGTTCAACCAGGGCGTTGATGGCGGAAGCGGGTCGAGCGGAACAACGGATAGCAACGGGCAGTTCAGCGCGCAGTTCAGCTCTGTGCGCGCCGAAACAAAGATCATCACCGTGACACTGGGCGAGGGACCCGCGCGGGTCAGCATGAGCGCGGTGGTGACGTTCATGCCCGGAGTCCCGAGTGCGAGCACCTCGTTGTTATCTGCCAACCCGAATACGCTCCTCGATGACGGCCTGGCCGCGACGACGCTGCAGTTGCTGGTGACGGACGCCAACGGAAATGCTGTCGCGGGGGCTCCCGTGGTGTTCAGCGCGAGCGGGGGCGGCAATACATTTTCCAGCAGCGGCGGACGGACAAATGCGAGCGGCGCGCTGGTGACGACGCTGACATCGACGCAGGCGCAGACGGAGACGATTGAAGCGACGATCGGGCAGAGCGCGCCAGTGGTTGTGTCGACACCGGTCACATTTCTTCCTCCCGCGGTGGTGCAGGAGTTCGAGACGATCCGCGCGAGCCAATCGACGCTGGTTGCAGATGGGATCGCGACGACAACCTTGACCGTCTCGATCCAGGACATCAATGGCAACGGTGCGGTTGGATATCCCGTCGTGCTGTCCGCGAGCGGGAGCGGCAATACGTTTAATCAGGGGCTGAATCACGGCAGCACCTTGACCGGCACGACCGATAGCAACGGTCGTTATGTTGCGACGCTCTCTTCGACGCACGCGGGCACCGAGGTGGTCACGGCAACCTCCGGAGCATTAACCGCTTCGACCGCAATCACGATGACCGCAGGCGCAGCGAGTGCGGCGCAGTCATCGCTGAACACGAGCCCGGCGACTGTTGCGCTGGGCGGAAGCGTGTCTCTGCTTGTGCTGCTGGCCGACGCCAATGGGAATCCATTAAGCGGGCAATCATTCACGCTGAGCGCCAGTGGCGCAGGCAACAGCTTCAGCGCAAGCGGCGCGACCAGCGGAACCACGCTCAGCGCAATCACCGGCAGCAATGGGATTGCGCTCGCCCAACTGGTCTCCACAATCGGCCAGACCGAGAATGTCCTGCTGACCGTGGCGGGCGCGTCCCAACCGCTGCTGTCCGCGCCAGTGACGTTCGTGAGCGCGCCGATCGTGTTGAATCTCGCTCTGTCTGCCTCGAGTTCGCTGGTTGTTGCCGATGGCACGACGAAGACGACGTTGACCGCGACCGTGCGGGATCAGAATGGCAACGCGGTTTCGAATCAGACCGTGGCGTTCAGTGTTGGCGGCAGCGGGAATACCATCGCGCATGGGAGCACCAGCCAGAGCAGCGGAACGCTGCTGGCCGCGACCAGCGCAGCCGGCACGGCCGTGTTCACCTGGAGTTCGACACGCGCAGAGGCCAAGGTGGCGACCGCGCAACTCGTGACGTCGAGCGGGACGCTGAGCGCGTCGCAGGCCGTGACGTTTAATGCCGGTGCTCCGAGCGCGGCAAAGTCTGTGCTCGTGGCGACGCCGGGTGTGCTCGTGGCCGATGGCGTGGCGACAACGACGCTGCTGGTGATTGCGCACGATATCAATGGCAATCCGATTCCAGGATTGGCGATCAGCTTCGGCGCGACTGGCAGCGGAAATCAGCTGGCGAATGCCACCGGGCAGACCGACGCGAGCGGCAGCGCGACGGCGACGCTGTCGTCGAGTTATGCGGAGGCAAAGACCATGACCGTGACGCTCGGCAACGGCAATGGTGCGCCGCAATTAACCACCAGCGTAACGTTTACGAGCAGCACGCCGACACTGACGCTGCGTTTAGGCGCGAGCCAATCGTCGGTGGTCGCGGACGGTGCATCAAGCACGACACTGACTGCGGTGATTCAGGATGCAAACGGCCACGCCGTGGCAGGTGTGCCGGTGACGCTCTCGGCGAGTGGGAGCGGGCATGTCTTTACAAGTTCTGCGGCGAGCGGGGCAACGGCAACGGGGAATACCGATAGCAATGGGCAATACGTTGCGACGCTCACTTCGACAAAGGCCGGTCTGGCGATGATCACCGCGGCGACGAGCTCCCTCGTGGCCTCGACGACGGTAACGTTCAATCCGGGGGCGGCAAGTGCGCTTCAATCGACCTTGAGTGCAACGCCCTCGAGCGTGGCGACGGGTGCAAGCGTTGCCTTGTTGGTGTTGCTCGCGGACGCGAATGGAAATCCAATTGCTGGTCAATCCTTCAGGCTATCCGGGAGCGGAAGCGGGAATACGTTCAGCGCCAGCGGCGCGACGAGCGGGAGCACGCTCTCGCTCACGACAGGCAGCGGCGGCCTCGCGCAGGCACAACTCTCTTCGAGCGTCGGGCAGAGCGAGAATGTCCTGTTGACATTAACCGGCGCCGGAAGCGCGCTGCTCACTGCTCCGGTAACGTTTGTCTCTCCTCCTGTCGTGCTCAATCTCGCGCTCGCGGCCTCCTCGTCGCAGCTCATCGCCGACGGTACGACGACCACATCGTTGACCGCGACGGTGCAGGATCAGAACGGGAACGCGATCTCGAATCAGACGGTGTCGCTGGCCGTCAGCGGCAGCGCGAATCAACTCGCGCACGGCGTTGCATCGAGCAATACGGGAACGCTCTCGGCCGCGACAGACGTGACAGGGACGTGCGTCTTTACCTGGAGCTCGACGCGTGCAGAGGCCAAGGTCGCGACGGCACAACTGGTGACGGCGGGCGGGACGCTGACGGCAACGCAGGCGATCACGTTTAATGCCGGAGCCGCGAGTGCGGCGAAGTCGCTGCTGGTCGCCGCGCCGGGCCTTGTCGTCGCGGACGGGAGCGCCACCACGACGCTGACGGTGATTGCGCACGACGCGAATGGAAATCCAATCAACGGTCTGCCGATCGGCTTTGGCGCGACGGGAAGCGGAGATACGCTCACGGGCGCGACTGGCACCACCGATGCCAGCGGCAGCGCATCCGCGACGCTTTCGTCGACGCATGCAGAGAGCAAGACGATTACGGCGACGCTCGGAAGTGGGAGTGGCGCTGCGCAGTTGACGACGACCGTGCTGTTTACCAATCCCGCGGCGGCGACGACGATTCAACTGGCGGCGAGCGTGACGTCGCTGGTGGCCGATGCGGTAACGATGACCACGCTGACGGTCTCCGTGCGCGACGCCAATGGAAACGCCGTGAGCGGGCAGGCGGTATCGCTGGGTGCAACCGGCAGCGCCAATACGTTCGCGTCGAGCAGCAGCGGCGCCGTTGTTACGCACAATGGAGCGAATGTCAGCGGAACGACAGACGCAAGCGGGAGCTTCGTTGCAACGCTCGCGTCGAGCAAAGCGGAGACGAAGATCGTGACGGCGACGGCGGCCAGCGCGAGCGCATCCACGGCCGTTACGCTGACTCCGGGAGCGGCGAGCGCGAATAACTCGTTTATCGTCGCCAGTCCGGAGACGGTGACGGCCGATGGGCATGCGACAACGAACTTGCGGATATTCGCCAACGACGCCTACGCGAACGCAATCCCTGGAGAGCCAGTCTCGTTGACCGTATTCAATGACGTGGGCGCGAATATTGGAAACACGTTAAGCGCGACGCACGGGAGCACGACCGCCAGCGGGCTCTACAGCGCGACGCTCGCCTCGACCATTGCCGAGACGAAGCACGTTACGGCCACGCTGGGTGCGGGCGGGAATGCCATCCAGGTGGTCACCAGCGTTTCGTTCATCACCGGTGCGCCCGTGCTCTCGGCCCAGATTGTCGCGAGCCCGTCGAGCGTCGTCGCTGATGGCAGCGCGGTGGCTTCCATGGTGGTGACGATCCAGGACGCCAACGGAAATGTCGTCAGCGGCCAGTCCGTCGTGCTGACGTCGTCGGGCACTGCGAATAGCTTCAAGCGCGGCGCGGGCAACGGAACTGTCGCGGGCGATGCGCAGAGCGTGAGCGGGACAACCGATACCAATGGGCAGTTCAAGGCTGCATTGGCCTCGACGAAAGCCGAGTCGAAGTTAATCAATGCGGCCATTGGAACGGTGAATGCGTCGACGTCGGTGCAGTTCATTGCCGGCCCGGCCGATTCGCACCACTCTTCGTTGATTGCAACGCCGGCGAGCGTCGCGGTAGGCGGCAGCGCGGTGGTGCTGCTGATTCTGAATGATTCGAACAACAATCCCATCAGCGGCCAGTCGGTCACGCTCGCCGCCGATGGCGCGGGCAATGCCTTCACGCCCACCACGAATGGTGGAACGAATGCGACAGGCGCGACGAATGCGGGCGGCATCTTCATTGCCAGCCTGTCGTCGAGCCAGGTGCAGAGCGAGACGGTATCCGCGACGCTGGCCGGGGCGGGCTCCGCGCTGGTTTCGACAGGGATACAGTTCGCGCCAATCGCCAGTTCGCGCCTGGTGACGATCTCCGCAACTCCGTCTGAGATTGTCGCCGATGGAAACTCGAGCGCCTCTATCATCGTGACAGTCACGGATATCGCCGGTAACCCGCTCGGGAAGAAGACGGTCTATCTGGCCGTCTCGGGCAGCAATGACCTGTTGACTGGGGGCTCCAGCAATACCAGCAGCGTCGGGACAGACGAGAACGGCCAGGCGACCTTTACGCTCGCGTCGACCACCGCTGAGGCGAAGGTGATTACCGCGACGGTCGATATGACGAGCGTCAACACGGTCGTGACGTTTATCGCCGGGCCGCCGGATCCGGGGAATTCCAGTCTGGAGGTGAGGCCACTGGACGGGAATATTGATCCCGCGGATGGGGGACCGGTTGCGGATGGCACACAGTCCTATTTGCTGGCCGTACAGCTCGCGGATTCCAACGGGAACATGGTCAAGAATCAGTTCGTGTTCATCTCCGGTGCTTTCGGGACGGAGTCCTATGCACCGAATGTCGATGGACATATCGGGACGTTTGGAGCGACCGACGCAAATGGCCAACTGCGGGCGACAACGGGGAGCACGACGGCGGGTGAGGATACCTATACCGCTACGGCTGGGTCGCTGACGCTGACGGCGACTGCTCTTTATGTAGCTGGCCCGCCAGATCCGACAGGTTCGACGCTGGTCTGGCTCAACCCCACGAATTACTCGGACGTCTGGGAAACCAATTACGCGGGGGTTATCGCCGATAATGTGACCGAGGCCCGCATGCGATTTGTGATTGCGGACCAGTTTGGAAACCCTGCCGGCCAATGGAACGTCCGATATTCGGTTGAAGACGACGCGGGAGTCGTTGCTGACATCATCACACCGCCGGAGGATAAAACCAGCGCAGACGGAATTAGCGAATTCACGGTGATGTCGGCCGTCGCAGAGGTTAAGTCCGTTGTTGCCCAGGTCGATGGACCCTCCGGGCCATTCACGGTCAGGACGGCCGTTACCTTTGTGCCTGGGCCGATCGGCGATTTCTCGGCTGGGTTCAGCACGAATCCGGCCGCAGCGGGGACGCTCGTTGTGGCGCGGCTCTACGCGTATGACCAGAATGGAAACATCGAGACGCCGGTGGCGCGAGTCGGTGGCGGTTATATCTATGGGTATTCCATCAAGGCCACAGACGGATCACGCGAGGGACAACCGGATGCGAACGGGCTCTTGTCGTGGAATATCTCGAAGCCCGCTGGAAGCTATGACTACACGTTCAGCATTAACGATGAGGTGCACAGCGTCACTGTGGTGAGCTCGGATCAGAAGCTGGTGTTTGACGATCCGCCGGCTGGTCTTGCCTATTGGCCCAATTCGGTGTCCTGCGAGAAAGGCATCAGTTGTGCTTTTGCTGCACCGGCGTGTATGGGCAGCGACCTTCACTTTTCCATCAATCCCGCTTTGCCGGCAGGGCTTCTGCTGGATCCGAACAACGGCGCGTTGAGTGGCATTGCGACGGGCGGGGCCTCGGTTGGGGATTATACGGTGACGGCAAGCAATGCCGCCGGCAGCACGGATACCAAGCTTGGCGTGACTGTAACGATGTCGCTGGTAACCAATGGCGACCGGGATGTTCTCGCTGCCGGTTCGGACCACGCGTGTGTCGTTGCAAACGGCGGTGCCTGGTGTTGGGGCAGTAACGCGTACGGCGCGCTCGGGAACAATACAACCGTGTCGAGTTCTGTCCCGGTTCAGGTGACGGGCTTGACGAGCGGAGTCCAAAGTGTCGCGGCGGGGCTCTTCCATTCGTGTGCGTTGGTGAATGGTGGGGTTCGCTGCTGGGGCGATAATAGCTTCGCCGGCCAATTGGGAAATAACACGACGATTAGCTCGGGAACGCCGGTGTCGGTGGTTGGCCTGACCGCTGGCGTGAAGGCAATCACAGCGACGCAGTTCGCGACCTGTGCGCTGGCGAATGGCGGAGTCTGGTGCTGGGGAATGAACCTGCGTGGCCATCTGGGAAACAACACCACGGTTGATAGTCCGGTGCCTGTCCAGGTGACAGGTCTCGCGAGCGGAGTCGATTCCATTTCAACGTCGAATGCGCATGCCTGCGCGATCGCCAGTGGAAACGTCTGGTGTTGGGGAACCAATGGATGGGGAGAGCTCGGGAACAACGCGACGACCGACAGTCTTGTGCCGGTCAGGGTGCAGGGCCTGTCCGGACCGGCAACGGAAATCGCAACTGGCTCATATCATTCCTGCGCAGTGACAAACGGGACGGTTCAATGCTGGGGATACAATGGCGACGGCGAATTGGGGAACAACACGACCGGCGGGGGCAGCATTGCGCCAGTGACTGTCGCGGGTTTGACCAGCGGTGTGCGCGGTATCTCTGCCGGATGGGCGCATACCTGCGCGATGGTAAATGGCGCGGCGCGCTGCTGGGGGCTGAATACCAACGGACAGCTTGGGAACAACTACACGCTGCCCAATAGCCCGGCCGCGATATCAGTCACGGGCCTTCCGTCCGGCGTCCAGGCGTTGACGCTTGGGGACGCCTTCAGCTGCGCGCTGGAGAATGGCGCCGTGAAATGTTGGGGCGGCAATGCACGCGGTCAACTGGGCAATGGCACCACACAGGACAGCGCGGCGCCGGTGCAGGTTTCGCAGTTGGTTCATGGAATCCAATCGATCGCGGCCGGCTCGTATACGACCTGCGCGGTCGTCAACGGGGGCGCCCAATGCTGGGGATATGGAAACTATGGCGAGCTTGGGAACGGGCTTTCGGCGACGACTTATGTGCCACAACAGGTTTCTGGATTAACCAGCGGCGTCGAGCAACTTTCGGTTGACGCGGACCATGGCTGCGCGGTGGTAAACGGAGCCGCGCTTTGCTGGGGGATTGGTGGGTATGGCGAACTGGGAGACGGTAACAATACAACCAGCCTGGTCCCTGTTCAGGTGCGCGGGATGATCTCTGGCGTGCAGAGTGTCGCCGCTGGGTACGGACACAGCTGCGCGGTGGCCTCCGGTCACGTGTGGTGCTGGGGCCACAACAATTACGGGCAGCTCGGAATTGGCTCAACAGTGGATAGCGTCATCCCGGCCGAGGTCGGCGGGCTGCTCGGGGGCAGTGTCAAGGACGTTGCGGCCGGGGTGGCTCATTCGTGCGCGTTGCAATCTGGCAGCGTCTACTGCTGGGGCGACAACGCTGCAGGTCAGCTTGGCAACAACAGTACAAATGCCAGCACGACGCCGGTGCAGGTTACGGGATTAACCAGCGGCGTTAGTGCAATCGCCGTCGGTGATCGTCAGAGCTGCGCCATCTTGAATGGCGCCGTGCGCTGCTGGGGCGACAATTCCAGCGGCGCGTTGGGCAACAACTCGACGGTTAATAGCTCGGTCCCAGTCGCGGTGAATGGAATCAGCGCAGGCGCGCAGGCTATTTCGAGCAAAGGCTCGATGTGCGCAGTCGTCAATGGCGCGGCAGAATGCTGGGGGCTCAATATGTTCGCGCAGCTCGGCACGCACAACGAAGTCAACAGCGGAGTTCCTGTGGTGGTGACCGGGCTGACGAGCGGCGTGCAGGGAATCGCTGCCGGCGGCTTGCATAACTGCGCAATCATCAACGGTGGGATGCAATGTTTGGGAGGCACATTGGACGACGTACTTGGACGTCCACCGGACAGCCAGGGGTTTGCCTTCTCCTTCAGCCCTCTCCCGGTTGTCGGATTGATCGGGTTACCTGCGCAATAGAGCAGCGCGATGAATTCCAATGAGGAGTCGAGTGGAATTCATCGCGCCCACACCCCGCGCTCTACTTCTTCTCGGCAACCTTCTCGCCAAGCGCATTGCGCGCTTCGGGGGCCGGCAACATCACGCCCGCGGCGGCGAGCTGCGGAATCACCGCGTCGCGATCGCCCGCGAGCACGATGGTCATCTCGCCCGGCTTGAGCGTCCGCTGCGCTGCCGCTTCCACGCTCTGCGTCGTCAAGGCGCGCAGCCGCGGCACGAACGTCCGGTACTCATCGACGGGCAGGTCGTCGAGGAAGATCTCCGCCAACGCCGCCGCCGTTCCGCTGCCGTGCTGGAGCGTCTCGACCAGTTCGTAGGCGAGCAGCGCCTTTCCCTTCTGCAGCTCCTCGTCGCTGAGCGGCTCTGTGGGGGCGCGCGAAAGCTCCTTGAGCATCTCCGAGAGAGCAGCGCCAGTGACGGCGGTCTTCACCGAGCTCACCGCCGCGAACGGCCCCGGCCCGTGTCCGAACGCGAAGTTGCTTCCCGCGCCATACGTGTAGCCGTGCTGCTCGCGCAGATTCTGGTTGAGCCGGCTGGTGAACGAGCCGCCGAGCACGCTGTTGAGCAGGCGCAGCGCGAGCACGTCCGGCGAGCTGCGCGGCACAGCGGGCGCACCCACGCGCATCACCGTCTGCGGCCGCCCAGGGAATTCGACGAAGACGAAGCGGGGACGCTGCTCTGGAGGCGGCGACGTGTTCACGGCCTCCTTCGCCTTCGCAGGGCTGCGCTGCTTCCATCCCTCGAACGCGCGGGCGAGCGCGGCGAGCAGCACCTTTTCCGGCGTGCTCCCGACGACGACCAGCGCGCTCTCGTTCGGCGAGTAGCTGGCGATGAACCGCTTGACGTCATCGAGCGTCAACGCCTGCACGCTCGCGGGCGTGCCGAGCGCAGGATGGCCGAGCGGCGCATCTCCGTAGAGCGCTGCCGCGAAGGCGAGACCGGCCGCCACGCGCGGCTCTGCCTGCTCTCCCTGCAGCTCCGCGATCCGGTTGTCCTGGACCTTCTTCCACTCCTGCGGATCGAGCGTCGGCTTGAGCGCGACGGTGGCGAGCAGCGGGATCATCGCACCCGTTTTCGAGGGCATTCCCGAGATGGAGATGAAGGTCGCATCCGTCGCGGCATTCGTGTGCAGCGTCGCGCCCAGCGCATCGGCCGCCGCGGCGATCTCTGCCTGGCTCTTTCCCGCCGAGCCCGCCTCGAGCATCGCGGCTGCGAGTGACGCAAGCCCCGCGCGCCCAGCCGGATCGGACGTCGCGCCGCGCTTGACCACCAGCGCCACCGTCTCGATGGTCGCGCCCGGCTTGTCGACCAGATAGACGCGCAGGCCGTTCTTCAGCGTGACGATCTTCGGCACGGGCGCTGCAAAATCCGCGAGTGGCGCGAGCGCGGGCTGCGCCTTGAGCAGCTCTTCGCCGGGGAGCGGCGGCGCCTCGACGGGCGCGGTCGGGGCGGATTGCGCGGAGGAGGGCGCAGCGAGGCTCCCCGCATCGCTCGGCGACGGGCCTTGCGAATCCTTTGCACTCAAAGCATTTTCGCTTCCCGCAGCGGGCGCAGCCTTCGCGGCCGTGGGCGCGCTGCTCGTGACTTTGCTCGAGGTTGCGCAGGCCGCGCAGATGAGAACGAGCGCCGCCATCTTCATGAACTGGCTCTTCACTTGGCACCTCCAACGGCGTGCTCTGCTGAATGTGTTTCCGGCTGCACCTCGATCACCAGGCGACCCGGCGCAAGCAGCGCAGGCAGGAGCTTCTTCATCGACGCGGGTGTCACCGCCGCGTAGCGGGCGAGATCGCGCTGCAGCGAATTGGCATCGCCGAAATGAACCGCATAGTCGGCGAGCCGCTCGGCGCGCGGCTGCAGCCCCTCGAGCGATCGCGCAAAGTCGCTCTCCGCGCGGGCCCGCGCTGCATCGATCTCTGCCTGCGTCGGCCCCTGCGCGACGATCTTCTTGAGCTCGTCATCGACCGCGGCGAGCAGCTCCTGCGTGGTGTGTCCGGGGCGGGCGAGCACGTCGATGCGGAAGCTGCTCTGCAGATCACCGCTCGCCTGGCCCGCCTCGACCGACGTCGCGATCTGATCCTGGTGCACCAGCCGCTGGTAGAGGCGCGAGGCCTTGCCGCGCGCGAGCACTGTGCCGAGCAGATCCGCGTCGGCGTCGCCGGGCTGGTACGCAGCCGGGCTCGGCCAGACGAGCATCAGCTTGGGCAGCTCGACCTTGTCGGTGAGCGCGATCCGCTTCTCGGCCGCGAGCACCACGGGCGCGGGCTTCTGCAGCGCGGGCAGCTCTTTCTTCGGAATGAACGAGAAGTATTTCTTCGCCAGCGCGAAGACGGCCGCGGGTTCGACATCGCCGACCACCACCAGCGTCGCGTCGTTGGGCACATACCAGCGCGCGAAGAATCCCGTCACGTCGGAGAGCGTCGCGGCCTCGAGATCCTGCGCGGTGCCGATGGTGTCCCAGCTGTACGGGTGGCCCGCGGGAAAGAGATTCTCCGAGATGATGTAGTCGGCCATCCCGTAGGGCCGGTTCTCGTACGACTGGCGCCGCTCGTTGAGCACCACCGCCCGCTGCGTCTCGAGCTTGTCCTTCGTCATCGTCGCGCCGAGCGACGCCATCCGGTCCGCTTCCATCCAGAAGAACGTCTCGAGGAGATTGCTCGGTCCGACCTCCCAGTAGTTCGTCCGATCGATGCTCGTCGAGGCGTTGTTCACGCCGCCCGCGGCCTCCATCAGAGTGTCGAACCGCGGGTACGGAACGTGGCGGGCGCCCATGAACATCAGGTGTTCGAAGAGGTGCGCGAAGCCCGTGCGGCCCTTCTCTTCATTGCGGCTGCCGACGCGGTACCAGAGATCGACGGCGACGCCGGGAACGGATCGATCGGGCGAGACAATGACGGTGAGCCCGTTGTCGAGAGTCTGCGATGTCGAGCTGAGCGCGAGCGGCGGGGCCGTCTGGGCGCTGAGGAGCAGTGCGAGTGCGAGCAGCATGAAGACCTTTCCTGGCGCGCGAAAGCGACCTGCGCCCTGACGAAGAGGGCGCGGACTGTAACGCAAACCACGGCAGTGAGTTGGCGCACGATCGGAGGCTGGCGTGGGGCGATGGATAGCGGCTATACAATTGGAAGTAACTTCCCGAACCTTCCATCGGGCGGATGCATCCAAACGGTTTTCGCGAGGCCAAAGGCGATGAAGAAGCGCGGCGAACAGCTCTGCCCGAAGTTCCAGGTCGCGATGGAGATCCTCTCGCGTCCGTGGAGCGGTCTGCTCATCGCGGTGCTCACCGAGGGGCCGCATCGCTTCGGCGCTCTGAGCGAGCGGCTCGAGCCGATCGGCGATCGGATCCTCGCGCAGCGGCTCAAGGAGCTCACCGAGCGCGGGCTCATCGAGCGGCGAGTGCTCCCTGGTCCGCCAGTGCATGTCGAATATGCGCTGACGGTGCAGGGCCGCGGCTTCTCTGCCGTCGAGGAGGCGATTCGCGTCTGGGGAGAGAGCCTTTCCTCTGTGTCAGGGAAGAAGAAGCCGAAAGCTGCGCGGAGCTCTGCGGCGCGTTGATTGGCCGCCTCGTGCGCGCGCCGCAATTTCCCCAAAGTCCAAGGTCCAAAGTCCAATGTCCGCTGCTACAGTGCGCGGCCCGGAGGTCCTTGATGCTCGCGCTTCGCGGCTCGTTCGTCGCTCTCGTCACCCCGTTTCGCCAGAAGTCGCCCGGCCGTCGTCGGTACGGCGGCATGCTCGATCAGACGGCTCTGCGCGCGCTCGTGCGCTGGCAGCTGGCGCAAGGCACCGACGGCCTCGTTCCGTGCGGCACGACGGGCGAGGGCGCGACGCTCTCTGCCGAGGAAGCGCAGCTCGCGACCCGGATCTGCGCCGAGGAGTCCGCGGCCTTTGCGAAGAAGAGCGGCACGGCGCGCGCGCCCGTCGTCACCGGCTGCGGCTCCAACTCCACCGCGCACACGATCGAGAACGTCCAGCGCGCGAAAGAGGCTGGCGCCGACGCCGCGCTGGTGGTCGTGCCCTACTACAACAAGCCCACGCAGGAGGGCCTCTTCCGCCACTTCGAGGCGGTCGCGCACGACGGCGGACTGCCGGTCGTCCTCTACAACATCCCCTCGCGCAGCGGCGTCGACATGACCGCCGAGACGGTGGCGCGGCTGTCGAGAGTGAAGGGAATCGTCGGCATCAAGGAGGCGAGCGGGAACATCGCGCGCATCTCCGAGATCCGCGAGAAGTGCCCGCCGGCCTTCGTTCTCTTTGCGGGAGACGACATGTTCACGCTGCCGACGCTCGCGCTCGGCGGCCATGGCGTCATCTCCGTCGTCGGCAACATCGCGCCCGCTGATCTCGCGCTGCTCGTCGACGCGTTCGCGGCGGGAAACCTTGCCCAGGCGCAGAGCGCGCAGCAGCGCTTCTCGCCGCTCGTGCGCGCGATGTTCTGCGAGACCAATCCCGCGCCGGTGAAGTACGCGCTGTTCAAGATGGGGCGCGTGGCCAACGAGCTGCGGCTGCCGCTGGTGGCTGTCTCGACTGATGCCGCCGCGAAGATCGATGCCGCGATGAAGGCCTACGGAGATCTCTCATGAGCCAACCAATTCGTGTCGTTGTCGCCGGCGTCCGCGGCCGCATGGGCTCGCGCATCCTCAACTCCGCCCGCGCCGATGATGAGCTGATCGTCGTCGGTGCCACCGAGCGCGCAGGCAGTCCGCACATCGGCCTCGACGCCGGCCTGCTCACGGGAGCCGGACCTCTTGAGGTGCCGATCACCAGCTCGATCGAAGATGCGCTCGCCCGCGCTGCGGCCGACGTGATGATCGACTTCACCAGCGCGGAGGCCTCGCTGCACCACGCCGACGTCTGCGCCGCAAAAGGTGTCGCGCTCGTCGTCGGCACCACCGGCTTCACCGCAGAACAGAAGGCCCGCATCGCCGGCCACGCGGCGCGCATTCCCATTCTCATGGCGCCCAATATGAGCGTCGGTGTGAACGTCCTCTTCCGCCTCATCGCCGACTGCGCGAAGGCGCTTGGGCCCTCGTTCGAGTGCGAGGTGGTCGAGCTGCATCACCGGCAGAAGCGCGATGCGCCCTCGGGAACCGCGCTGCGCTTCGCCGAGGCAGCCGCGACGGGTCTCGGCCTGCCCGCAAAAGAGAGCACGTTCGTCTATGAGCGGCACGGAGACGTCGGGCCGCGCAAGAGCGGCACCGTCGGCGTGCAGACGCTGCGCGGCGGCGACGTCGTCGGCGAGCACACCGTCTATTTCCTCGGCGAAGGAGAGCGGATCGAGTTGACCCACCGCGCGACGAGCCGGGAGAACTTCGCGCGCGGAGCGGTGCGGGCCGCGCGCTTCCTCGCCGGCCAGAAGCCGGGCCTCTACGACATGCAGGACGTGCTCGGCTTCCACGCCGAGCGCCGCAGCCAGCCATGAGCGAGACAATCGCGCCCGTCCGCATCGCCCGCTATCTCGGCCAGGACGGCGAGATCCTCGAGGGAGTCGTGCTCGGCGAGGAAGACGACTTCATCAATATATCCAGATATTCGAATATCCAGATACAAGAGGTCAGCGGCCTCGACGCGATGCTGCGCGGTGGTCGGCGCATCGGCTCCGCGCGTCCGCTCTCCGAGGTGCAGCTCGTCCCGTTCGGCCTCGGCCGCAAGATCGTGCTGATTGGCCGCAACTATGGCGCGCACGCGAAGGAGCTGGGAAACGAGGTGCCGAAAGAGCCGCTCATCTTCATGAAGCCGACGAGTGCGCTGGTCGGCCATGGACAGGCGATCGAGCTGCCGCGCGCCTCGAAGGAAGTGCACCACGAGGCGGAGCTCGCGGTGGTGATCGGCAAGCGGCTGCGCGACGCGCAAGCAGATGAGTGCGCAGCGGCCGTGGCCGGCGTGACCTGTCTCAACGACGTCAGCGCGCGCGATATCCAGAGGGCCGAGGTGCAGTTCACGCGGGCCAAGAGCTTCGACACGTTCTGTCCAGTGGGTCCGTGGGTGCGCGTCGGCCACGATTGGCGAGACCTGCGCGTGCAGTGCCGCGTGAACGGCGAGAGCCGCCAGGATGGCCGCACGCGCGACCAGGTCTTCCCCGTGCCGACGCTGCTCGCGTTCATCAGCGCCTGCATGACGCTTGAGCCGGGCGACATCGTCTCGACCGGCACGCCCTCGGGCGTCGGTCCGTTCCGCGCGGGCGATGTCGTCGAGATCGAAGTCGAGGGCGTGGGAATTCTGCGCAACCCCGTGCGCGCGCGCGAGTAGCGCACGCCTCTGGTTCCCCTCGATGCGCCCACCGCTCCGCCCGCTGCTGAATCAACTCTCCGGCTACATGCAGGAGGCGCTCAATCGCGCGCGCGACGAGGCCACGCAGCGCGGCCCGGTCTTCGACTTCGGCATCGGCGATCCGCGCGAGCCGACGCCACTGTTTCTGCGGGATGCTCTGCGCGCGGCGATCCCGGAAGTCTCGCAGTACCCGAGTGTGCGCGGTCTGCCTCCGCTGCGCCGCGCCGCCGCGGCGTATCTCTCGCGCCGCTTTTCCCTCTCGCTCGATCCCGACGCCGAGATCCTCCCGTGCGCGGGCGCGAAGGAGGCGCTGTTCCACCTCCCTCTCATCGCGCTCCATCCCGAACGTCCGCTCTGCTTCTTTCCTGACCCGTCCTATCCGGTCTACGAGCGCGCAATCCTCTTCGCTGGCGGCACGCCGCGCCCGCTGCCTCTCTCGAGAGAGCGCAACTTCCTCCCCGAACTCGCTGCGATCACGAGCGACGAGTGGCAGCGCACATCAGTTGTATTTGACAACTATCCGCACAACCCGACCGGCGCGGAGGCGACGCGCGCGCACCACGAGCAGCTCTTCGCGCTCGCTCGGGAGCACGGCTTCCTCGTCGTCTGCGACGAGCCATACGTCGATCTCTACGCAGGAGCTGCGCCCCACTCGGGCCTCCAGCTCGCGCGGGAGAACGTCGTCGCCATCCAGTCGCTCTCGAAGCGAAGCGGCATGACCGGCTATCGCAGCGGCTTCATCGCGGGCGAGCCGTGGCTGATCGAAAAGCTCGCCGAGGCACGGGCGAACTTCGGTGTCGCCTCCCCGTCGTTCATCCAACGCGCTGCCGAGGCGGCCTGGAACGACGATGCGCACGTCATCGAACGACGGGAGAGCTTCGCGAAGAAGCGCGCTCTCCTGCTTACGCATCTGCAGGCGCGCGGCCTCGACTGTACGTCGACCGGAGTCTTCTACATCTGGGTCCGCGTGCCGGCGCGGTTCACCAGCGAGTCGTACGCGGCCCACCTCGCACAGCGGCAGGTCCTCGTCGCGCCCGGCACGCACTTCGGCGAAAGCGGCCGCGGATTTGTCCGCCTGGCGATGGTCCCGACACTCGAGGATTGCGCGCGCGCCATCGCGGTCTGGCCCGAGGAGGGGACGGCATGAGCATCGACATTCCGAGAGACGGCGCGCCGGTTTCCGAGGTGACTCTCTCTGGCGCGCATGTGCGGCTCGAACCGCTGCGAGAAACGCATTTCGAGGCGCTGCTCGCGGCGGCGCAGCATGAGACCGAGACCTTCCCGTTCACGTTTGTCCCGAGGACGCGCGACGCGCTCCGCGGTTGGCTCGATGAAGCGCTCGACCAGTCTGGGCGCGGAGTTGCGCTTCCCTTCGCGACGATCGACGCGCGCGACAACCAGCTCGTCGGCTCGACCCGATTTGGAAATCTTGAGTTCTGGAAATGGCCAAACGCTTCAGCGAGAGCGCCGCGAAATCCCGACGCCGTCGAGATCGGCTGGACCTGGCTTGCGCCGCGCGCGCAGAGAAGCGCCATCAACAGCGAGGCGAAACTGCTCATGCTCACGCACGCGTTCGAACAGTGGAAGGTCTGCCGCGTGACGCTCAAGACCGACGCGCGCAACCAGCGTTCGCGCAATGCCATCGCGCGCATCGGCGGACAGTTCGACGGCGTCCTGCGCGCGCACATGCCCGCGAGCGACGGCGGCATCCGCGACACGGCGTTCTTCTCGCTGCTCGATCGCGAGTGGCCGGAGAACAAGGCGCGCCTGGGCGCGAAGCTCGCCGGCGCGGCGAATCGATAATTTTCGATAATTGGAATTTGGTAAGAGCTGGCCATCGCAGAGCGGTTCCTTCGAAGGAGAGATTCGTTGCAAGACCCGAGCGCCATCGAACTGCGGTTGCCTGACGAGAGCGACGATTCCCTGCGCGCACTCGTCGAGGAGGCCATTCGGAAGGCTGACGAGCTTCCTCCCCACCACCGCGCGCTGGCCAATTGGGCGCGCACCGAGCCGCGCCTTGGACAGGCCGTGTGTGAAGTGATCTACCGGCTCGATCGCGGCACATTGCGCGTCGCAACGCGAAATCAAGAATCGCTCTCGACCGCGCCAGATCTGCTCGGGAGCGATTCCGCGACGCACATCGCGCCCGAGCGCTGGCTCGTGCACGGCTGGATCCAGAGCGCGATCAACCTCTACTTTCCACTCGCGCAACTCGAGACCTATCGCGCGGGCGAACTCGAGTTCTTCGACAAGATCCCGCCCAAGCGCGACCTCGCGAGCGCTGGGATCCGCGTCGTTCCTCCCGGCATCGTCCGCTACGGCGCGCACGTCGAGAAGGGCTGCGTGGTGATGCCCGGCTACGTCAACATCGGAGCTCGCGTCGGCACCGGCAGCATGGTCGACACATGGGCCACGGTCGGCTCGTGCGCGCAGGTCGGGAAGGGCGTGCATCTCTCGGGTGGCGTCGGCCTCGGCGGCGTGCTCGAGCCCGCTGGCGCGCGGCCCGTCATCATCGAAGACGGCGCGTTCATCGGCAGTCGCTGCGTCGTCGTCGAGGGCGTGCTCGTCGAGGAAGAGGCAGTGCTCGGCGCGGGCGTGGTGCTCACCGCCTCGACTCCGATCATCGACGTCACGGGCGCGAACGAAGTCGTGCACAAGGGGCGCGTGCCAGCGCGCAGCGTGGTGGTCGCGGGCGTGCGTCCGCGCAGATTCCCCGCAGGCGAATATCTGCTTCCGTGCGCGCTGATCATCGGACAGCGCAGCGAGAGCACCGACCGCAAAACCTCGCTCAACGCGGCGCTGCGCGATTTTTCGGTGAGCGCGTGATCCGTTCTTGCCCGCTCCCAGCGCGGTCGCGCGCGATCTCTTGCCGAGGCGGCGCGAGATGATTGGTACTCAAAGCATCGACGCGCAGATCCAGGAAGCGCTCTCCCTGCGGACGCTGCGGCTGTGCGAATTCAAAAGCCCGATCGGCGAGGAGGATGCGCTCTGCTCCGCGCTGCAGCGCGACTGCGAGCAGGCGTGGGGGCGCGAGGTGCAGCGGATCGGAAACTCGCTGGTGCTCGGCTCTGTCTCTGCGGACAAGCCCGCGATCGCGTTCTTCGGACACCTCGATACCGTGCCGCTGCAAGAGGGCGATTTCCCGGCGCGGCGCGAGGGGGCACGGATCTTCGGGCGCGGCGCCTCGGACATGAAGGGCGGCATCGCGGTGCTGCTCGAGCTGTTCGAGCGGATGGGTCCGCAGCAGCGCGCGCAGCTCAAATGCGCACCGGTCGTGGTGCTCTACGATCGCGAAGAAGGTCCCTACGCCGAGAGCGGGCTGGGTCCCGTGCTCGAGGCGCGGCCCGATCTGCAGCGCGTGGCTCTCGCGCTCTGCCTCGAGCCGACTGACCTCGCAATCCAGCTCGGCTGCTGCGGAGCGATGCACGCGACCTTCACGTTTCACGGACGGGCCGCGCACAGCGCTCGACCGTGGCAGGGAGAGAACGCCGTGCACAAGGCCGGCGCTCTGCTCACGCAGCTGGGCTCGCTCGCGCCGAGAGAGATCTCGTTCGCGACCGGCATCGAGGGCACAGCGCCGCTGCTCTTTCGCGAAGTGCTCAGCTGCACGCGCATCGACGGCTTCACCGGCCGCAACGTCGTGCCCGCGCGCTGCACGCTCAATCTCAATTATCGATTCGCGCCCGGCAAGAGCGTCGAGAGCGCCGAGGCCGAGCTGCAGGCGCTCGCGAGAGAGTTCGGCGCCGAGTGCGTCGTCACTGATCGTGCGCCGTCGGGCCGTGTGGAGCTCGACAATCGCTGGCTGAGAAAGTTGCAGAAGACAACCAATTTGCCGTTCGAAGCGAAGCAGGCCTGGACCGACGTGGCGCGCCTTTCTGCTCTGGGAATTCCCGCCGCGAACTTCGGTCCGGGTGAGCAGGCGCAGGCGCACCAGCGGGGAGAGAGTTGCTCGGAAGCCGCTCTCTATGCGGCCTATCGCGCTCTACAGAGCCTGTTGGAGACCGCAGCGTGATCGACTGCTTCTTCGGCCTCGGCGCGAATCTGGGCGACCGGATGACGACGCTCGCGAAGGCGCTCGAGTTGGTCGCGCACACCGACGGCTTCTCTCTGCGCGGCGTCTCGCGCGTCTGGGAGACCGCGCCGGTCGGGCCTCCGCAGCCGCGCTATCTCAATGCCGTGGCGCGCGTTGGCTCGATGCTCTCGGCCCGTGCGACCTTGAAGCGGCTGCTCGACATCGAGGAGAAGCTCGGTCGGATCCGGCGCGAAAAGTGGGGCCCGCGCGAGATCGATCTCGATCTGCTCTTCTACGGAAATGCTGTCAGCCCAGGTCCGATCGAGTTGCCGCATCCCCGGTTGCACGAGCGCGCGTTTGTCCTCGCGCCTCTCTCCGAGCTCGCGCCGCAGCTGGTTCATCCTCTGCACGGAAAGTCGGTCGAATCGCTCCTGGCCGCTCTGGGCGCGGACGCGCGCGCGGGTGTGCAGGTGTTCGGGCCGTTGCGCAGGCGCCTCGATGGGCCAGAGAGCGATCTCGAAGCGCTCCCCGAAGGCGAAGGAGAGGCGGGCGCCGCACCGATCGTTTGAACACCAAGCATCTCGCGAAGCCCGCACTGGGCGCGGTCGAGCGCGCTCATGGGTGCACTCAGGGCGCGCCTGCGCTAAGCAACGCAGTCGATGAATCCATCTTCGAATCGCTCCTGGTTTCGCGCCCTCCCTTCGCTGGCTGCGGCTCTCGCGCTCATCTCCTGCGAGAAGTCCGCGACGACTCCCGCGTCACCCGTGGCTGCCTCCGCGAACGCGCCCCGTGCGGCCGATTCCGCGACGGACGGTCTTGATCCGGCGGATCAGAAGAAGCTGCTCGCCGCGGTGGATGCGCTCGCGGGCCCGCTGAAGGATCGCGCCAAGCCCTACGAGATCCTCTACGCGCTGGGAAATCTCTACTACGACAACAACCGCTATCTCGAGGCGGTCGACTCGTTCCGCCAGGCGCTCGCGCTTGCGCAGCCGATCGAGGCCGAGGCCGATGCGCTGCGCGCGAAAGGCGTCAAGCCCGCGCCGGTGCTGCCCGCGGAGTGCAAGCTCAAGACGCCGGACGTCGCGCAGGCGCAGGTCGCGGCAGCGGCGAAAAGCTTCGCGGCGAGCGATCCGGCGCGCGCGCTTCGCTGCGATCTCGAGGCGATCTCGACCCTCAACGATCTGCGCTCGCGCCACGCCGACGGGCTCTACCTCATTGGCCAACCGGAAGCCGCGCGCGAGGAGCATCTGCGCGTGCTCGCGCGCGTGAAGGATGCGCCCGAGTCGCTCTTCTTCGTCGGCGCGATCACGCTCGAGCAGAGCAACGGCGACAAGATCCAGCTCGAGGAGGGCAAGCGCTACTGGAAGCGGCTGCTCGAGGTGGCGCCGAATCATCCGCGGGCCGCGCTGGTGAAGGAGAGTCTGCCCAAGGCCGACGTCATGTTTGCGCCGCGCACGGGCGACGCGCCGGCCGAGGAGCCCGCGCAAGCTGCTCCTTCCGCTGCGATGCCGTCGCAGCTCCCGCCCGGCCATCCACCGCTGGGAGGCCAGGGGAGCGGTCCGGCGGCTCCTTCAGCTCCTGCCCCCGCGGTGACGGGAGGCCCGACTCCCGAGATGGTGCAGGCGGTCGCGCAGGCCGCGGCGCAGACGGAGCGCACGCCCGAACTCGAGAAGAGTCTCGACGCGCTCACCACGCAGGCCGAGGCCGATCTCGATGCGGGCCGCTACCAGCAAGCGCGCGACGAGATGGTGCGCGTGATGCCGATGCGTCCGAACGAGCCGCGCGTGGCGGCCGATCTGGGCGCGGCGATGGCCGGCCTGGGCAAACTCGAGATGGCAGAGCGCGTTCTCTCTCGCGCGCTGGCGGGCGATCCGCACCAGGCCAGAGCGCTCTACGAGATGGGCAAGCTGCTCGCGGCTCGCAAAGATGTCGCGGGTGCGCGGGAAAAGTTTCTCGCGGTGAAGTCCGCCGATGCGAAGTTTGCCACCGCGCACGGTGTCGACGCGGAGTTGGGCAAACTGAAGTAGCGGGGCTTTGGGGCGTCGAGATTCCTTGCCGTGAATCAGGATTCAAAAACTGAATCACGATTCATCGGGCAGTGCCCAGCGCGTAGAAACCAACCCCCAGGGCCCACTTCTACTGCTTGCTCTTGAGCTTGAACGACCAGGTGATCTCGAACTCCGCGATCACCGTGCCGTCCTTCTGCGTGCCGATCGACTTCGCCGTGAAGAGCTGCGCCTCTCCTGTCGCGACCGCGCGCGCGATCGTCTCCTGCATCGCCGCTCCATCGACGAATGAGAAGAGCGCATCCTGCGTCGCCTTCTTGGTGAACTTCGCGGTCAGCCCAGTCACAAGAGACGAGATCTTCTTGCCGCTCTTCTCGATGAAGAAGAGCGCGGGGGCGCCTGTCGACATCTCTGCCGCCATCGCTTGAGCGGCGAAGTAGGTCGAGCGAAACGGATTCTGTGTCTTCCATCCCGCGGGCAGATGGACATCGCAGCCGGCCTCTTCGAGACGCCGGATGCGCAGACCCGCGAAGGCCGCGAGCGGCAACTGGCTCCAGAGCGCCACGCGAATCGCGAGCGGATTGCGCGCAAGCGACTGCATTCGGGCTGCGCGGTTCTTGACCATCGAGGACATGCGGACTCCAGAGTGATGCAGCGGTACGCGAGCGGCTACTTCGCGGTCGGGCTCGAGGGCGGAAGCGGCGCGACGAAGCTGTCGAGTGCGCGGTTGAACGCGTCCGCGTCGTCGAGCATCAGCCAATGCGAGACGGACGGGATTCCCGCTCTGGGCGCGGTCGGGACGAGCGACGAGAAGCGCACCACGAACAGATTGTCGGCCGCTTCAACAGAGAAGAGGGAGAGTGGGCTCTTCGCCAGATCCTGTGGGGGAATGAAGCGGGCCATGCTTGCGCGCAGCGGCGCGAAGGCTTTCGGATCGAGGTTCGCGAACGACTTGAGCACGCGCTCCTTCGTCTGCGCGCGGGCAGGCGGTCCCAGCATCTCTTCGAAGAGCGCCGACTCCTTCGCGAGATCGTTGCCGAGCGCGATGTCGCTCTTGATGAACTCGAGGATCTCCTCGGGCGTTCCGGCGCGACTGAAGTCGCCGATGGCGTCGACGAAAACGAGGCCCGCGAGCATGTCGCTGTGCTTGGCCGCGTAGGCCTGCAGCGCGCAGCCCGAGATGCTGTGGCCGACGAGAATGAAGCGCGTCAACTGCAGCGCGCGCGCGACAGCGTCGACGTCTTCGGCGAGACCTTCGATCGTGTAGCTGTCTGGGAGAGCGCGCGCAGACTGGCCGTGGCCGCGTGCATCGAAGGCGATCGCACGGCGCGTCTCGCGCAGATGGTCGAGCTGCGCTCGCCAGATCTCGACGTCGCCGCCGAGGCCGTGCAGGAAGATCACGGGAGCGAGCGTGCTCGCCATGTCGCCGCCGTCGGAGACATGGAGCAGTCCGACGGGACCTTGAATGAACGAGCTGTGCTCCGCGCGAAGCACGTCGACAGTCGGCCGCTTCTGGCCGAACACGCAGGAGGCGAGCAGCGCGCAAAGCAGCGCCCCGCCTGCTCGAGCGGTGATCGTGGAGTTTGTTTTCATTCGCTCTCCCAAGGCCTGCGCACGCGCTTGCTCATCCGCGCCAGATTGCGGATGCGCTGCCCTTCAAGTTCGCGAACTTCATTCGCCGGCAGCGGCGTCGGCGCACGCCGCAGGCTCGCGAGGAGCTGCACGCGCGCGACACCTTCGAGCATCTCCATCTTGTCGCACGCGTCGAACATCGCATTCGCACCGCGGCCCATTGCGAGCGCGCCGTGGCGCTCCATCAGAACGCAGTCGTGCGCGGCGAGATGCGGCCGCACCGCCTCTGCAACCGCTGGCCCGCCCGGCGTCGCGTAGGCCGCCGTGGGAACCTCGCCGAGCGCCGTCACCGCTTCCGGCATGCACGCAATGAGCGTCTCGCCCGAGAGCGTGAGCGCCACGGCGTGCGCGGGATGCGCGTGCACCACGGCGAGACAATCGGGCCGCTCTTGATAACAAGCGAGATGAAGCAGGAGCTCGCTCGAGGGACGCAGGAGCTCACTCTGCGGCGCGCCATCCATCTCGCAGACGACGAGCTGCTCCTCGCGCAGAAAGCCCTTGTTGATTCCCGCGGGCGTGCAGAGCAGACGGCGCGGTCCGAGTCGCGCGGAGAGATTTCCCTCGCCGCCGTTGATCAGGCCGCGCGCGTAGAGGCGCCGGCCGACCTCGACCATCTGCGCGCGCAGCGCTCGTTCGCTGGGGAGTTCGGGAAGCATGAGGTGCGCCGCGTGTAGCGTGCTTTCGGCGAGAGAGGCAAGCGGCTGCGCGACGGGTTGTGCTGCATTTTCGGCATGGACGGCGCGCCCTCATGCCGCGTGCGTCGGGGCGCGGCTTTCGTGATAGAGCGCGCGCCCCATGGCCAAGAAGAGTCCGGCGACTCGCGCCACAGCAAGCGTCGCGCTACCCGAATCCAGGCCCGCGACCCGATCGCGCAAAGCCTTGCTGGGCGCGGCTCTGCGCGTTGTGCATCGCGCGACCGCGATCCCGCGCGGGTCCGCGCACAGTGAGAGCCAGCTCGCGAAGGACGGCCTCGACTACGCCCGCTCGGTCGTGCGCAACGAGGCGCTCGCGATCGCCTCTCTCGAGGCCCGCCTCAACGGCGCCTTCTCGACCGCGGTGCAGCTCGTGCTCTCCTGCCGCGGCCGCGTCGTCGTCACCGGGATGGGCAAGCCCGGCTTCATCGCGCAGAAGCTCAGCGCGACGTTTGCCTCGACGGGAACTCCCTCGCTCTATCTGCATCCCGCGGAGGCCGTGCACGGCGATCTCGGCCGTCTCGTGCCGGGCGATCTGGTGCTCGCGCTCTCCAACAGCGGCGAGACCGACGAGGTCGTGCGGCTGCTCCCTTCCCTCAAGCGGATGGCGACGCCGATCATCGCGCTCACCGGTGATCCGAAGAGCCAGCTCGCGCGCGCGGCCGACGTCGTCCTCGAGATCGGTCCGACTCCCGAGGCCTGTCCGCTCGGCCTCGCCCCGACGACGAGCACCATCGCGCTGCTCGCGCTCGGCGATGCGCTGGCGATGACCGTGCTCAACCAGCGCGGCTTCTCCGCCGAGCAGTTCGCCGAGCTGCATCCGGCCGGACAGCTCGGGCGTCGCCTCCTGCGCGTGCGCGAGCTGATGCGTTCAGGCGATGCGAATCCGGTCGTGCGCGCCGATGCGCCGCTGCGCGAAGCGGTCGCCGTCATGACGCGCACCGAAGGCCGCCCGGGCGCCACCAGCGTGGTCGACGCGCGCGGGAAGCTCGTCGGCATCTTCACGGACGGCGATCTGCGGCGCCTCGTTGAGGCCGGAGATGTGAACTTCTCCCGGCCCGTCTCGAGCGCGATGGGCAAGGGTCCCTGCACGGTTTCGCCCGACGATCTGGCGTTCAGCGCGGCGGAGCTGCTGCGCGAGAAGCAGATCGATCAGGTGCCAGTGGTCGACGAGAAGGGCCGGCCTGTCGGACTTCTCGACGTGCAGGATCTCCTCGCGGCGCAGCTGTTCACGTAGGGCGCGGCTGGGTGCCGATGGTGCCGGCCGTGCTCGGACATGCATCCGCGGCCGACGCAGAATGTGCTCATCCAAAGCTTCGTAGGGCCGCTCCTGAACTGCGCGCGGCCGGCACCATCGGTGCCCAGCCGCTATGACCGATCGAAAAGAGGCAAGAAGTCGCATCGCGCGCATTCCGTCTTGACGCGACGCGCCTTCGCTCCTAGATGTTCGCCGCGAAAATGAATGAGCGTTCATTCATTCCTGCGGTGTCACTCTCTCCACGAGGGAGGCGCGCGCAAGTTTCTCGAGGAGAAGCGGTGGCCACCGGTGCGCGCGGCACGCAGAAGCAGGACAAGCGCGCGCGCATTCTCGATGCTGCCGTGAAGGTCTTTGCCGAGTGCGGATTTTTCAGTGCGACGATCGCGCAGGTCGCGCGTGAGGCGGGCATCGCGGACGGGACGATCTACCTCTACTTCAAGAGCAAGGATGAGCTGCTCACCGTTCTCTTCGACGAGAAGATGTCGGCGATCCTCGGCGAGGCGAAGGCGCAGATCGCGCGGGAGCCGGATGCGCCGTCGCGGCTGACGCGGTTCATCCATCACCATTTCTCGCTCGTGGAGAAGAGCCCGCAGCTCGCGTCGGTGCTGATCGTCGAGCTGCGCCAGAGCGCGCAGCTGCTCAAGCAGATCGAGAAGGCCAAGCTCGCCGCTTATCTCGATCTGATCGCGGAGATCGTGCGCGAGGGGCAGGGTGCAGGTGCATTCGTCGAGGGCGTTTCGCCCGGCACCGTCAAGCGCGCGCTCTTCGGCGCTCTCGACGAATCGGCGCTCGCGTGGCTCGTGACGGGCCGCAAAGGTTCACTGAAAAAAGCCGCCACCGAAGTGGCGACCCTGTTCGTCCGCGGGCTGCTCGTGCCGCGCTCCAAGTTTTCCAAGTTCGCACTGTCAACCGGAGGTGAAGCGTGAAGATCCTGGTCACCATCAAGCGAGTCGAAGATTACGAGTCGAAGATCAAGGTCAAGCCGGACGGGACCTGGATCGTCACGGACGGCGTGAACTACCGCGCCAATCCGTTCGACGAGATCGCGGTCGAGGAGGCGCTGCGCCTGCGCGACGCGAACATGCCGAGCGAGGTCATCGCCGTCAGCGTCGGCAGCGAGCTCTCGGTCAACGAGATCCGCTCGGCGCTCGCGATGGGCGCGGACAAGGGCATCCTCGTCAAGCAGGCCGGCTGGGTCGACAGCGACGCGGTCGCGCGCTGCCTGCAGAAGGTCATCGAGCGCGAGAAGCCGGACCTCGTCCTCATGGGCAAGCAGGCGGTCGACGTCGACGACAACGTCACGGGCCAGCTGCTTGCCGAGTATCTCGGCTGGGGCCAGGCGACGTTCGCGAGCAAGCACGAGTCGCTCGAGAGCGCCGAGGAGAAGGCGAAGAAGCCGGGCGTGAAGCTCGCGGCGGACAAGGCGAGCGTCGAGGTGATCCGCGAGATCGACGGCGGCCTCGAGACGCTCTCGGTGAAGCTGCCCGCGATCGTGACGGTGGATCTGCGCCTGAACGTCCCGCGCTACGCCTCGCTGCCGAACATCATGAAGGCGAAGAAGAAGCCGGTTGAGGAGCTCGATCCCAAGGCGCTCGGTGTCGATGTGACGCCCAAGGTGAAGGTGCTCAAGGTGGAGCCGCCTCCCGCGCGCGCCGCCGGCATCAAGGTTCCCGACGTTGCAGCACTGGTCCAGAAGCTTCACTCCGACGCGAAGGTGATCTGAGATGGCGACCGTTCTTGTCATTGCGGAGCAGGTGAAGGGGCAGCTGAAGAAGGCGACGTTCCACGCGCTCGGTGCGGGTCGTGATCTCGCGAAGCGGCTCGGCGGCGCAGAGCTGCACGTGCTGGTCGCGGGTGCGAATCTCGGCGAGGCGGCCAAACAGCTCGCGGAGTACGCGGGCACCGTGCACGTGGTCGATGGCGCGGCCTTCGAGCATGCGGTCGCGGAGACGAACGCGCTCGCTGCGGTCGCGGCGGCGAAGGCCACCTCGGCCTCGCACGTCGTGCTCGCGGCGACGACGTGGGGCAAGGATCTCGCGCCCCGCATCGCGGCCCGTCTCGGCGCGGGCATCGCGTCCGATGTCCTCGCGCTGGTCGGCGAAGGCACGGTGCACTTCAAGCGCGCGATGTGGGCCGGCAACGCGGTGGCCACGGTCGAAGTGACGACGCCGATCAAGGTCGTCACGGTTCGCCCGACGGAGTTCGCTCCGGCAGAGAAGGCCGCGGCAGCAGGAGCCGTGCAGGCGTTCGCGGCTGACGCAGGCGCGGCGAAGACGAAGTTCGTCTCCTTCGCCGAGGTCAAGAGCGCGCGCCCCGAACTCGCCGACGCACGCGTGGTGATCGCGGGCGGCCGCGGCACCAAGGGCGACTTCAAGCCCATCGAAGCGCTCGCCGATACGCTCGGAGGCGCCGTCGGAGCCTCGCGCGCCGTCTGCGATGCGGGCTGGCAGCCGAACGATCTGCAAGTGGGCCAGACCGGCAAGGTCGTTGCGCCGCAGCTCTACGTTGCGGCCGGCATCTCCGGCGCCATCCAGCACCTCGCGGGCATGAAGGGCAGCAAGGTGATCGTCGCGATCAACAAGGATCCGGAGGCGCCGATCTTCCAGGTCGCCGACTACGGACTGGTCGCCGATCTCTTCAAGGCGCTGCCCGAGTTGACCGACGCAGCGGCGAAGCTGAAGTAGTTTGTACTCAAAGCAAATTGATTGGTGTTCAAATCAATTTGCTTTGCACTCAAACGATTCGCAGATCGCGCCTTGCGCCCGGTCTGCGAATCGTTCCCCTCGAAAAGAAGTGAGCCGATGGACCGTGAGCGCACGCCACCGCCCGTCGAACTGCTCGCCACGATGGGGGTCGTGCGCGTGCCGGTTCCGGTGCCGTTCATCGAGGCAGGCGGCCCGGCCAACGTCTATGTGATCGATGAGGAAGGCGGCGGGCTTGCGCTCTTCGACGCCGGCATCGGCACGCCCGAGGGCCGCGCAGCCCTCGAGGCGGGCTTCGCGGCGATGGGCCGCTCGCTCTCGGAGATCCGCCGGATCTTCGTCTCTCACGGCCACATCGATCACTACGGCTACGCGCGCGCCGCGCAGGACGCGAGCGGTGCGCCGGTCTTCTGCCACGTGCGCGATCACGACAAGCTGACCTGGCGCGATCGCACCGACGAGCGGCTGCAGCAGTACCTCGAATGGCTCGTCCGCCTCGGCGCTGATCAGGCGCTCTGCGAGAGCGTGCGCGCGCACCACGATCTGCTCGTCACGATGGCGCGCCCTGTCGAGCAGGTGCTGCCCCTGGCTCCCGGCGAGCGCTTACGGTTCGCGAACTTCTCGGCCGAGGTGCTCCATCTGCCCGGACACACGCCGGGTCTCTCCTGCCTCTGGGACGAAGAGCATCGCGTGCTCTTCAGCGACGACCACCTCCTCGAAGCGGTCAGCCCGAATCCGCTCATCGACCTCGAGGGGGAGAAAGTTCCCAGGCACCGCGCGCTGGTCGAGTACCTTCGCTCGGCGGTGCGCGTGCGTGCGCTTCCCGCGCAGCTCATCGCCCCCGGTCACGGCGCGCCGTTCGCGAATCACGTCCAGCTCATCGACCAGCTGCTTGGCTTCTACGCCCGCCGCCAGGCCCGCATCGTCGAGCTTCTCGGCGACGGCCCGCTCACCCCGGCCGCACTCGCACCCCTGGTCTTCCCGCGCGCGAAGCGCAGCCAGCTCTTCCTCATCCTCAGCGAGGTGATCGGCAACCTCGAGCTCCTCGAGGAGCAGGGTCGGGTCGCCAGGCGTGAGGTGGCAGGTCAGTTCATCTTCGAACGAACCGGCGCACCCCCCGTCTGACATTCTCGCGCGGTTCGGGTTGACCCAGCGGCTCTGACTGTCTTAGTGCAAGGGGTCGCGCTCTTTCCGTACCGGAAGTCCCTCGCGGCGCTGCTCGCGAAAGGACACAGCTTGTTGCTCATGCCCCAAGGTCCCGAGCTTCTGCGCGCGCAGCCGCGGCGTCATCCCGACGTCGCCTGGCGCAACTGGGATGGCGAGGTGGTCATCCTCACCCCGAGCGGCCACGATCCTGACGCTCCGCCTGAGCAGCGAGATGGCGCCGAGCACGACTTGAATCCGGTCGCCAGCCGCGTCTGGGAGCTGTGCGATGGAGCACGCACTGTCGCGGAGATCGCGCGCGCGCTCGTCGAAGAGTTTGACGTGGATGAAGAGACTGCCGGACGCGATGCCGCCGAGTTCGTTGCGTCGCTCTGGCAGCGAAAGCTCATTCAATTCTAGGTCGTCTGCACCAGGCCGCCCTGCAGTCGCCGCGGCAGCTGTTTGAAGAAGAGGAGAGTCATCCGATGAATCGCATCTCTGGTCGTGCCCTGCTCGTCACCGCGCTCCTGCTTTCCGCCTGCTCCGGGGTGCCCGATATCGCCATCCTCTCACCGGCGCCCGGCTCAGCGCTCGGCCCTGCGGACGATCTCGATCCGGTCGCACCAGGCCTGCAGATCAACATCGATGCGACGACCAGCGCAGTCGACGACAGCGACGCCGTCGCGTCCGGCGGCGGTGCACCAGTCCACGCCACTGTGCACAGCGGACACCTCCACTTCGCCAACGTCACGCTCGTCGACGGGGCGACCTCGGTGACCGTCACGGTGGTCGACCGCAAGAGCGACAAGCGCGGGCGCTCCGTCGCCAACTACGCAGTTGACTCCTTCGATCACGGCTGCCGCATCACCACGCCGGCGAACGCGACGACGTTCAGCGGCGCGCCCGGCGACTCGTCGCTCGTCTCCGTGGTGGTGGAAGCAACCTGCCGCGGTCTCGCTCCGGGCGTGCAGGTCGGCCTGCTCGAGAACGACGATCACGCCCGCACGCAGCTGCAGTATCCGGGCGCCGATGGTTCGGTGAGGTTCAGCGCTGCCCTCATCCCGGGTTCGAATCTTCTCGCGGTCGTCGCGCCGGGCGTGCCGTACGACGTGGTCGAGGTGACGCTCGCGTCGAGCCTCTGCCGCGTCGAGCTCGCTCCTCCCTCGGGCGCGACGTTCAATCTCGCGGGAAACGCAGGCGCGATCGCCGATCTCGACTCCGCGACGCCCGGCATCCAGGCCGATCTCTCGCTGCGCACCGACTGCGCCGACGGCTCGCCCGCCCAGCTCGTGCTCTCGCGCGACGCGACCACGCTCACGACCGCCTCTGGCACCGTCTCCGGAGGCGTCGCCTCGTTCGCCGTGACGCTCCCCGATGGCGCCTTCGATGCGCAGGGCGTCGTCGGTTCATCGTCGTCGGCGTCCAGCTCCCGCCAGGCGACCTACGCAAGCGACAGCCTCGAAGCGACAGCGCTGATCCTCTCGCCCCGCACGGGCGCGCTGCTCGGTGCGCAGGACAGTGTCGGCACTGGCTCGGCGTTCGTCGCGCTCGTGCGAGGCGAGGTCGACGTTCTTGGCGCCGGAGGGTTCGCGGCTCTCGAGATCGACCAGGGCACCGATCAGGCGCAGGAGGTTCTCGTCTCGCCCAACGCGACCTCCGGCTTCTTCGCCGCGGACGTCCCGCTCAATCCCGGCTTGCACAAGATGTTCCTCAAGGCGCAGCGTGCGAGCGGCAACACGACGATCGGCAGCACGATCAACTTCAACGTCGTGACCAACGCGACAGCGCTCGCGATCAGCTGGCCCGCCAACGGCGCGACGCTCGGATCTTCGCAGGTCACGTTCGCGCAGGGTTTGGCGCAGCTTTCGATTGGCATCGAGAGCACGGGTCTCGCAGGCGCGGATGTCTCGATCACCTGCGGGAGCGGTATCTCCGCGAGCGGAACCATCGGCGCGACGGGCGCGGCATCGCTCGCGATCTCGTTGCCGGTCATCTCGTGCGCGGGCGCGCTCTATATGTGCACCGCGAGTGCGAACAGTGGCGCGATCAGCTCTGCGCCGAGCACATTCACCATCGACCCGTTCGCACCGAAGGCGACCATCACGGCTCCCCTCTCCGGCGAGACCGCGAGCAGCACGGTTGCGCTGCACGCGACCACCAACTGCTCGGGTGAGGCCCAGCTCTTCACGGTCGACAATGGCGGCTCCATCGTCGGGTCCGGCTCGGTGCAGAACAACGCCGTCGATCTCTCCAGCGTGCCGCTCAACGTCGGGCTCAACGCGCTCCACGTGACGGTGCTCGACGCCGCGCAGAACAGCAGCACCACCGAGGTCGACGTCATCCGCCTCGACGGGGCGCCCGCCATCGTGATCACCTCGCCCGCACCGGGCACGCTCCAGAGCGCGACTACCGACGTCACCGTTCAGCTCGACAACCGGCCCGTCGGCAGCGCGGTGCAGCTCTTCGTCTCCAACGCAGCCGGGGCGCGCCAGCCGGTGACCGCCAACACGGTCGCGATTAGCGGGCACAACGTCGCGACCTTCGCGGGCGTGGTGCTGCCCGAGGGCGCGGACACGATCACCGCCTCGGTCACCGACCCCGTTACGCCAGTGCAGCCCTCCGCGACCGCCTCGATCGATGTCACGGTCGACACCGGACACGCGCTCTGCGACGTGGTTACGCCCGCCGACGGAATCTCGTGGACCGGCGCCGATGACAGCAACGCCAGCATCCCGGGATTCCAGCACGGCATGAAGGTGTCGACCAACGCGACCGGCAAGGTTTCGCTGACGATCGCGCAGGCCGGAGGAGCCTCGATCACGCTCAACGACAACATCGGCGGCGACGGCAGCGCGCGTTCGGTGACGTTCGCCGACGTCACGCTCTCGAACGACGGCACCTACAACATCTCGGCGACCTGCGCTGGCACGACGAGCGGCCAATCGCTCACCAACACGATCACCTACGCGGCCAACGGCCCGGCGGTCTCGTTCGTTTCCCCTCTCGACGGCGCGACGCTGGCGGTCAGCAACTTCGATGTCAACGGAAACACCACCGTGCAGCTCTCCGCGCCGGGCGCAGGAGCAGGTGGCGAGATCACGCTCAGCGCCGACTGCGGCAGCGGCCCCACGACCTACGGCCCGACGACGATCGTCTCCGGTTCGGTGAGCTTCCAGATCCCGCTCCTCGCGGACGGGCAGGACGGCAGC
Source organism: uncultured delta proteobacterium (assembly GCA_903911145.1). GTDB lineage: Bacteria > Myxococcota > Myxococcia > Myxococcales > 40CM-4-68-19 > CAIWCD01. The sequence goes on from CAIWCD010000039.1 coordinate 195,988, forward strand.
TGCACACTCACCGCGCAGGCCCAGACCGCATCCGGTGACAAGGGCATCCTCGCCAGCATCAACGTCATTGTCGCTCGCCTCGCGCCCTCTCCCAGCTTCATCGCGCCGACCAGCGGCGAGTCGCTCCAGGCGAACTCCGCGCTGCTCGACTGCACGACGCCGAGCGCGCCGGCGCTGAAGCAAATCCAGGTCTCCCTGAGCGGCGACGTCGTCGATGCCTCGGGCCTCTCGATGGTGCTCAACGGCTCGCAGGCGATTTCGCAGACGCCGACCTTCGCCAGCGGCGCATGGATCTGGGCGAGCGTGCCGATCGTGGTGGGGAGCAATACGCTTGCGCTCACGGCGACCGATCCCGCGGGAAACAGCGCGCAGGCAAGCGTGACCTTCTCCGCCACCTGCGCTCTCCCGACGATCGCCTTTGTCTCGCCGGTCGACGGCGCCACGCTTCCTGCGAGCGCCTTCGACAGTCACGGCAACACGTCTGTGCAGGTCTCATCCAACGCAGGGGCTGGCGGGACCATCTCGCTGAGCGCGACGTGCGGCGGCGCGACCGTCGACTACGGACCGAGTGCGATTGTCTCGGGGTCGGTCACCTTCCAGATTCCGCTGCTCGCGGCCAGCCAGAACGGGAGCTGCACGCTCTCGGCGCAGGCGCAGAACTCGTTCGGTGTGAGCAGCGCGACGAGCTTGATCACGGTGAACGTCGCCCGCCTCTTTCCCGCGCCCAGCTTCACTGCGCCGACGAGCGGGCAGACGCTGACGATCAACTCCTCGCAGCTCAACTGCGGCACCCCTTCGTCGCCCGTGCTCGGTCAGGTGCAGGCCTCGGTTGGTACCGACACGCTGCTCGCATCAGGGCTCGCGCTGGCGGTGAACAGCAGCGCCGTCTCCCAGACGCCGACGTTCGCGAATGGTCTCTGGACCTGGAGCAACGTGGCGATCGCGCCCGGCACCGATACACTCGCGCTCACAGCGACCGATCCTGCTGGCAACAGCGCGCAGACGAGCGTCACCTTCTCGGCCTCGTGCGCACGCCCATCGATCAGCTTTGTCTCGCCGGTCAACAGCGGCACGGTGCTCGCGAACGCCTTCGATTCGAATGGCAAGACGTCCATCCAGCTCTCAAGCGACGCCGGCTCTGGCGGCACGATCTCGCTGACCACCAACTGCGGCAACGGCACCAGCAGCTACGGCCCTGCCGTGATCTCGTCGGGCGGCGCGACGTTCCAGGTCGCGCTGGGCGTCGCATCACAGGATGTCAGTTGCTCGCTCTCCGCGCAGTCGAAGAACTCGCTCGGAGTGACGAGCCTGACGAGCACCATCACGGTCAGCGTGGATCGTCTCGCGCCCGTGCCGGTCTTCACGTCGCCGACCAGTGGCGTGGCGCTTACGGCAGCATCTGCGACGCTCGACTGCACCACTCCCTCTGCGCCGGTGCTCAAGCAGGTTCAGGCCTCGGTGGGCGCCGACACGGTCGTCGCGGCCGGTCTCGCACTCACGCTCAACGGCACCACTGTCGCCAAGACTCCGACGGTTGCGAGTGGTGTCTGGAGCTGGACCAATCTGCCGCTCTCGACGAGCACCGACAGCAACACGCTTGCGCTCACGGCGACGGACGCGCCGGGAAACCAGGCCAGCACGAGCGTCACCTTCTCGGCCTCCTGCACACGACCCTCGATCACGTTCGTTTCGCCCACCACGGGCGCATCGATCGGCTCGAGCGCGTTCGATGGCAACGGCAACACCAGCATTCAACTCTCGAGCAACGCGGTGGGTGGCACGATCTCGCTGAGCGCGAACTGCGGCGGCGCGACCACGAATTACGGACCCACGTCGATCGTCTCGGGCGGCGTCACCTTCCAGATCCCGCTGGGAACCGCGTCGCAGAACAGCACCTGCACTCTCAACGCGTTCTCCACGACGACAACCAGCGTCAACAGCAACAACGCCTCGATCACCATCTCGGTCGATCGACTCCCGCCCGCGCCCAGCTTCACCGCGCCAACGAGCGGGCAGGCGTTCACGCCAGCGTCTCCCCAGCTGAGCTGCACGGTTCCCTCCACGCCGACGCTCAGCCAGGTCCAGATCTCGACGGGGGCCGTCACTGTCCTCGCGTCCGGGCTCGCGCTGACCGTCAACGGTGCCGCTGTCTCCCAGACGCCGACGTTCGCGAACGGGGTCTGGACATGGACCAACGTGGCACTCGCGGCGAACAGCAACACGCTCGGTGTCACTGCGACCGACGCGGCTGGAAACCAGGGTTCCTCGAGTGTGACGTTCACTGCGCGCTGTGCGTCGCTCAATGTCGCGCTCATTTTCAACGCGACCGGGAACCAGTTTGGCTACGACGACGACCAGGATCACTCGACAACCGGTGTGCAGGTTGGCGCCACTGTGCAGGCGACGGCACCGACGGGTTCGCCCGTGCGGATCTGCTCGACGATCGCAAGCGGCACTCCGGGTGGGTGCACAACCCCGGGAACTGGAGCACTCACCATCGTCTCGGGTTCAAACACCATCCAGGTGCCGAGCGGCACGACCGGCTTCGCCCAGTTCACGGTGACAATCCCCAACGGGCCGCAAACCGTCTATGCCGAAGTGACCAACGAAGGTGTTGACGCAACTCCAAGCCTGGCGCTTGTCGCCCGCGATACGCCGCCCACGGTGAAGTCGATCGCGCTCGCCGAGGACACCCAGGGCCAGACCCTTGTCAGTGGCTCCGATGGGGCGCTCAACCAGACGGAGATCGACGCTGCAAACGGCACCGTGAATTTCCGCGTCGTCTTCGGTACCAACTCCTATGTGACTGGCCAGACCGTCAAGATTCTCTCGACCGCTTCGTCGACCGTGCTCGGGTCGGCGACGGCGACCCAGAATGGGGACGGGAGCACGATCACCAACGTCCCGGTCGCGCTCGCCCAGCTCAATCCCGGCGGGTATCAGAGCTACGTCTTCTACGCGAGCGTTGTGGATGACGCGGCCAACCCCGTCTCGACACCCAACAAGACCGAGGCAGGCGTGGCGCCGACGACACTGGGAACGAGCGCGGTGCCGTTCGTCATCGCACCGACGCCGACGGTTGCGCTGACTGCGCCTGTGCTGGGCACCACCAATCTCAACGCGTCCAACGACGTCCGATGCAGTGGAGGCGTCTGCCCGGGTACCGATCCGCTCTTCTACAATCTTGCCGCCACGACCAATGCGCCTGACCACTCGCTTGCGAATGTCAGCCTGACGAGCGCGATCACGTTCTTCGAATTTGGAAGCGCGATCACGCCGACGCCCGGACTGGGCGAGAAGAACCCGACGACGACGAGCGGCGGCCTCGCCACCGTGGAACTGCCGATCGCCAATGCCATCTCGGCGACCCTCTCGGCGAAGATCGCCGATCCCTACGGCAACGTCGCGACCTCGGCCGCATTGACTGCCCGCGTCGATACCGTGTCGCCCGCGCTCTCGATCACGCAGATCAACGGGACCTCGACCAGCAGCACCGTGACCATCTCAACGCTGAGCACGACCGCCCTGGTTTCGATCGCGGGAGCGGGCCCGCTCGAGAGCGGTCAGACGATTACGATCACCGACGTTGGAACGCAGGCGGTCGTCGGCAGCGCCGTCGCCGACGGCTCGACCTCAGCGAGCGTGACGATCGTGATTCCGTCCGGCGGCGCGCATACGCTTGTCGCCACCGCGACGGACGTGGCCGGGAACAAGGGGACCTCCGCGACGGTGAGATTGACGCAGAACTACGCCGGCCCGTCGCTCGCGATATCATCCCCCCCCATCGTCGGAAGCACGCTCTGGTTCGGCTTCAACACGCCCGGCGACACCAACGCGAGCATCAGCTGCACGCCGACGTTGAGCTTCACCACCACCAACGTGCCCAACGGGCGCAACGTCTCGGCGTGGACGGTCGCATCGAACGCGTCGTGCGGAGCTTCCATCCCGGGCGGAGCCGCGACGGGCGCGGTTGCGAGCCACAACGCGACGATCACGCAGGCCTTCACTCTGGCCAATGGCAGCGCCGGTAAGCTCTGCGCCGAGGTCGATGATGGCGCGGGCAATGTCTCGCAGGTCGCGCAAGCATACCAATGCGATCTGGCGACGCCGACGGTTGCCTGGGTTTCGCCGACGTTGAATCAACTCTTTGTTGCCAATGGCCAGACGCAGATCTCCAGCGCGACGCCGAGCACCACCTCGAGCACCACGCAGCTCGGCCTCTCCGCGGCGCGTCTCAGGGTCTACGCGCCGACGGGTGGCACACTGACGCTGAGCGTGAATCAGAACAGCAGCACCACGGCCCAGTTCGTCAGCTGCGCAGTCGCTGCGACCGGAGCTTCTGCAATCGACATCTACGCGACCGGTGCGGCCACCTGCTCGACCAGTTCGGCCGTCGGTCAGCTGCTCCTGCCTATCGACTACGCCCAGGCGCTCGCTCACACGCTCACGGCGAGCTTCAGTGCCGCGAGCGGAAACAGCGCGACGAATGCCACGCAGAGCGTGAAGATCGATGTCGCCGAGCCTGCGGCTGCGACGGTCGCGGTGGGCAGCAGCCAGAGTGCGATCGGCGTCTTCAACGTCACCGTCGCGGCGACGCCCGACGACGACCAGGCGATTGCAGGGAGCGGAGGCGCGGCGAGCTGGCAGGTCTGCTACTCGACCACGACCTTGGACGCGACCCACTGGTGCACGTTTGGTGCGCCCGCAACCGGCACACTCGTGACCGCGAACCTCTCAGGATCTTTCCCCAGCGGAGTCCCGACGAGCTTCCAGGTCGTTCTCCCCGCGGGCAGCGCGAAGCTCTATCTCGGCGTGCGCGCCGTCGATCGGGTTGGCAACCTCGGAGATGTCGGTGGCTCGAGCGTCATCCAACTCAACACGCAGCCGACCGGAAGCACGGTCAATGTGATCGACGACAGCAGCGGTTCGCCGTCGTCCTACGGCCCGGTGACCATGCGCGTGGCCGACGTCGATGGTGACGGTTACGACGACATCATCCTCGCCTACCCCTTTGCGGCCTGCAGCTCGGGAACCAATTGCGATGGCCGGATCATCGTCTACTTCGGCGGTTCCGGAGGGGTCACGAACGCGGCTGCGCCACTCGTGCTCCTGGGGAATACGGGGACGATTTCAGGCGGTCTGATGGGACTTGGACAGGCCTTCGATGTCGGCGACTTCGATGGCGATGGCAAAGCCGATATCGCCGCAGGGGAGACGGACTTCGTGAGTGCGTCAGACGTCGTGATCTGGACCGGCGCGGCGATCGCACAGCTCAAGTCGCACGGCGTTCATGTCGCCGGGCCGACCGTGACGCTCACGGACTCTTCTCCATCGCAGCTGATCGGCGGCACCGTTCGCGCGGTGGGGCAGATCACGGGAGGGAACGGGATCGGCTCCGACCTGGCCATCAACAACTTCAACACGAACGATGGGTATAGCGGCACGCTCAAGGTCGCCATTCTCCAGCGCGGCGGGGCGTGGTCGGCAGCGGGCGCGGGCACCACGAAGCTCTTCTCCAACGGAAGCCCGGCGACTGCGATCATCACGCTGCCCGCGGTCGTGGCGGGAGTCGGCCCAGCCGCTACGGACAACGCCACCGTTGAGTCAGCGCCGTTCACCTATGCGGGCGCGAGCGGGTCGCTGGCGGGAGTGGCCTTCGCGCTGCTCAACAACGGATCGACCCCTGCTGCGCACGAGACACGATTGTTCTCGACCACGCAGATCGCGAGCGGCGGCAACGTCGACTGGTCGACCGGCACGGTCTTGCCGGCGCCGACTGGCGTTGCGGGCATCAACTCCTACGGCGCGTACATGGCCGGTGGACAGAACGCAGTGGGTGATAGTCACCAGGACCTGCTCATCACGGACAGCAGCACCGGCATCCAGTATCTCTACGACGGGACCTCCCTCCTGGGCCCCTCGGTTTCAAGCGAGCCTACGACGGCGACGTTTGCGTACGGCGCAGGCACTCCCCTCATCGCGACTGGCGCTACGCTGCTGCCTGACCTGAATGGCGACGGCTACGCGGAGATTGCGGGCGCCAACGATCCAGCCCAGAGCGCGAACATTCCCGCGTACGTCTGGTTCGGAGGCAACGCCGCGTTGCCCTCCCTGCCGTTCATCTCTCAAGCGAACGGCTGCCAGACCACGGCGACCAACTTCTGCTTCTCCCCTGGACGCGGACAGGAGCTCGGCGCGTCACCCGTGTCGTCGAGCGCCTACGTTGGCCAGGCCATCGGGAGCGGCCATGTGACGTCGCTGACCGGTCGAGACGTCGTGGTACTTTCCAAGAACCAGGACACGCCGGGCGGTGCAATCACGGCGAGCACGCTCATCATCATGCGCTGATCCGCGCGGAGGTTAGACATGCAAGACAAGCCAGCCAACGCTCGCCAGGGAAACAAAAGGCCGTATCGGAAGCCCGAGCTGGTTTCGTTCGAGCTGTTTGAGCGGCGCTCTTTGACCTGTACCACCCAGAAGACAAGCGCGAGTCCTCCGGCGCGTGGTTGCGTCTATACATCTTCATGAGGATGCAAGAAGTCGAGTTCTGCGGTCTGCGCATTTCTGTGTGCGTCGCAGAGGACGTGCATGCAGACCAGAGCGCGATGTTCTTTGACCGCTTGCGGCCGTATTTGAGCGAGCGAGGTTCGCCAACCGGGCAGGAAGGTCCGGGCGGATCGCGAATCGCGCTGCTTGCAGATCCATCTTCGTCCGCTGCGCTTGTGGTGAGCCGGTCGATCCATATCGACGCAGAGAACAGCGGCTCGCTGGATCTGCTCCAGACTCTGCGCCGAGCCTGTGCGATGTGGCTCGTACAGAGCGGGGGCCTCCTGTTGCATGGCGCGAGCGTTGAGCTGAATGGTCGAGCGCTTGCGCTGGTTGGACCCTCGGGCGCAGGGAAGACGACCATCGCGCGGCGCCTGCGTGCTGCGGGCGCGCACGTGATCGGCGACGAGGTCGTCGCCTTGCGCGCAAGCAGACTGTTCGGTCATCCGCTGCAGCGCCGTCTCGGAGATGGAGTCGCTCCCGCCAGGGGAGTCGAGCTCTCCGGGATCGCGCTGATCGCGCAATCCGCCGTGGGTGCGCCCGTGAGTCTCAAGCAGCTTTCAGCACCGCAGGGCGCGCGGCAGCTGATTCGGCGCGTGTTCATGCCACCCGCCGAAGGTCCTCTCGTCGCTGCGGCCCTCGAGTCCTGCGAGCGATTGAGCGAGGCTGTCCCCGTCTACTCCCTGTCGCTGACCAACGATGAGCGTGCGACTGAAGCGGTTCTCTCTCTGTTCAGGCGCCCCTCGCCCGTTGTCTCGGCGGCGCAGCCTGCTCTGGCGGAGGTTCTCCAATGATGCGTGCCGTCGATCGCGCTCGACGCGCTCTCGTCCCGGCGGTCGTGATGCTGACCGTGACGCACAAGTGCCAGCTCGCTTGCGCGCACTGTTACCAGGCCAACCACGACAGCGAGGATCTCTCCACCGAGGAGCTCATCGCGCTGATGGACGAGTTGGTGCAGATGGGCACGCTCGATGTCGTCTTCACCGGCGGCGAAGCGCTTCTGCGCAAGGACATCTTCACGCTCATGGCCGAGGCGCGGAAGCGGGCGTTCGCGGTCACGCTCTTCTCGAACGGCGGGCCGATCAACGCGGCGACTGCACGCAAGCTTCGCGAACTGCGCGTGATGCGCGTGGAGATCTCGCTGCACGGCTCGCACGCGGCGACGCACGATGGCTTTGTCGGCCGCCAGGGCTCGTTCGATCGCGCCGTGCGCGCGATCGAGTTGCTCGATGACGAAGGTGTGCCAGTGCTCGTCAAGAGCAGCATCGTGCGGTGCAACATCCACGAGATCTTCGAGTTGCAGAAGCTCTTCGCGGCTCGGCCGCGCGTGCAGTTCGTGAGCGATCCGACGCTCTTCACGAAGGACGATGGAACGTCCGTGATGCACGAGCGAGCGACGCCCGAGATGATGGAGCAGCATCACGCCGAACGATTCTCGACGATGTCGAGCGCCGATCTGGCCAATGCACGTACGCTGCTGTCCGAGCCACCCAGCGAGGCCGAGGTGGACCAACGCCATCCTTGCGGCGCAGGGCGGACGCTCGCCGCGGTGCAGCCGAACGGCGACGTGCTCGCGTGCATTCACATCCCGACGCGGCCGCTGGGAAATCTGCGCCAGACGCGGTTCTCCGAGATGTGGCTCGATAGCGAACCGGTGCGAGCGCTTCGGCAGTTGACGCTGCAGAAGTTCACCGAGTGCCAAGGCTGCGAGTATCGCCACGTCTGCGCGAAGTGCCCGGCGCTCTCGTTCGCCGAGAGTGGGAAGCTCGAGGGGCACTCGAAGCAGACATGCGAGACGACCAAGGCGTACTGGGGCGCCATCAAGAAGCGGCTCGCGGAGGACGGCACCCGGGCAGCTCAGGGCGCTGAGGTCCGTACGCTCGATCGGGTGGCGCCGCGCGTGCCGGGTTGCGATGACACAACGCCTCGGCGGTTCGCTCTGCGGGTCGTGGGAGGCTAGCGCCTGTGCGCGCCCGCGATCGAGAGGGCGACGTCGGTCCCGCGCTTGCCGCCGAGTTGCTCGAACAGGGGCGCCCCGTCACGCTGCGCGCCCGCGGCATGAGCATGCGCCCGCTCATCCATGATGGCGATCTGCTCACGCTCGCTCCGCTCGGTTGGCCGGTGCGCGTTGGCGACGTGGTGGTCGCGCTCTGCATGGGGCGCCTGCTTGTGCACAGGGTTGTGCGCCTCGAGGAGGAAGGCGCGGGCGAGCGAGCAGGCATGGCGGCGCTGCTTCAAGGAGACGCTCACTGGAGTCCGGATGGATCGTTTGTATACCAACAATTGGTATGCAAACCATCTGGAGCAGCACCGATCCAGGCGTCGCTGGCGGACTCTCCTGCCTCTCCGGATCGGATCGTCGGGCGTGCTGTCGCACAGCGCCGCGGAGCCCAAGTGCTCGGTGCCTGGCGCCTGGGTGGGCCACTCTCTCGAATCTGGCTCGTCGCGCTCCCTCTCGTGCGTGCGCTGCGCGGCCTCTGGCGTCGCGTCTCGAACCTCCGGGCAGCCCGCGCGAGTTGAGCGCAAGCCTCGCCGCTGGAAACATCGCTCCCCCGCGCGCGACGTCCGCGTGAGATTCTCCCGCTCCCGATGGCGGACCTCGCACTTGCAATCTCGATGGCGGTCTGGGGCAGCTCGTTCGCCGTGCTGCGCTATTTCCTGCTCGGCGGCGGTGGCGATCCGGCGCTGGCGGCGTCCCCTCTCATCACGCTCGCGGTGCGAATGGGGCTCGCCTCGGCACTGCTCGGACTCTTCCTGCTCGCGCGCCGAATCGTTCGCGGCGCGCCGAAGGCCGCAGGGGGCGCGACGAGAGAGTTCCTCCGCGACGGCCTGCTCTGCGGCGTCCTGCTCGCGATCGGATTTCTCCTCCAGACCGAGGGACTCTCGCGCACCACCGCGTCGCGCAGCGGATTCCTCACGGGTCTGCTCGTCGTCTTCGTTCCGCTCCTTGAGTATTTGCTGTTCAGGAAGAAGCCCGCGCCGCCCGCACTGGTGGCGCTCGCGCTCGCGTTCACAGGGATGGCGCTGCTCGCCGGACCGCTCGATGGCGGCGGCACGCTCGTCGGCGATTGGCTCACGGTCGGCTGCGCGCTTGTCTTCGCCGGCCAGATCCTTGCGGTCGGACGCGCGGCGCAGCGGCATTCGATTCTCTCGCTGCTGTTCATCCAGTTGGTCTGCGTCGGTGTCGCCGCGGCCGTCGTCGGGCCGCTCGTCGAGACCACGCAGCTCCCGCGCGACCCCAGGCTCCTGGGCGCGATCCTCTATCTGGCGATCTTCGCCACGCTGATCGCCTTCTCCGTGCAGATCTGGGCGCAGCGCACGTTGCCGCCCGTGCGCATCGCGCTGCTCTCCTCGCTCGAGCCGGTCTTCGCAGCGATCTTCGCGGCGCTGCTCCTGCACGAGCGGCTCACGAAGCGGGAACTCGTCGGCGGTGCGCTCATCGTCGTCGGCGTGATCGTCGGTGAGCTCGGCGCGGCGCTGCGTTCGCATCGCGCAGCCAACGTATGAGCGGCCGATCAGATCAGATCGACGACGACCCGCTGCACGCCATCGACGGTCTGGACCTGCGCGCGCAGGCGCACCCGCTGTCCCTCCTCGACGGTGATCGCGCGCGCGAGGTCGTAGACGGTCCAACTCCAATGCGTTCGCGGCGCGTACGGAGAGGTTGAGATCGCCGTCATCTCGTCGAGGTGGGCACGGAAGAAGATCAGCACCCGCCCGAGCCGGCCATCCGTGCGCGCTTCGAGATCGAACTCATGGGCGTGTGCGATCTGCTCCGCAAGCGATCGACCGAGATCGAGATCGAAGAGCAATGCTTCGTCGGTGAGCAGGCCCTCGAGCTGCTCTTGCGCGTGTCGCCCGGAAGCCGAGAGCACAGACGGGCTGGTGTTCATCGCCATTTCGAAGGGCGAAAAATCGACGCCGTACATTGCAGAGAGCTGCGCTGCCTGCCGCGCCATTCGAGCGCCCGCGAGTGAAAGATTGCTGGCTTCAAGTCCGATGCAGAGCACCTCAACGCGTCCGGGTAGCAAGCGCCCGCCCGGCTTGAGCAGGCGCGTGCGCGCGTCGTCGATCGCGGGAACCAGGCCCTCGGCCAAAGGGTCGGTGCCGAAGATCTCGTGGATGATCAGATCGGCCTGCTCCGGCAGTTCGATGGTGCTGCTCTCCCCGCGCAGGAGAACCACCCGGTCAGAAACCGAGTTGGCCTTGAACATCATCCGCGCCAGCGAAGCGATCTGCGTGCGTTCGACCGCGTAGATCTTTCTCGCGCCGGCCTGTGCGGCGAAGATCGAGAGCACGCCGGAGCCGCAGCCGAGGTCGAGCACCACCCGGTCGCGCGCGTGCGCAAAGATCGCCGCGCGATACGCGAGCGTCCGCGCCGGATCGCGCAGAAGAGTGAGGTGCTCCGACGGGGTCGCGAAGGCAGGCATGGCCGCGCAAGGTATCAGCTTGAACGCGGGGTGCGCGAACCGGAGCCGGCGAGTCTCGGAAGTTCGGCGGTCGTTTTCTTCACGGACTCAAGACGCGGGCATAAGCTCGAGACGTGCCGACCCCTCCCCCCGTTTCGCTCGCGCCGCTCGAGGTGGAGCGCACGCCGTTCGGTCTCTCCGTTCGCGGAACGAACCTCGTGCTCGACCCGCGCGGGCGACCGCCGCTTGGCTTTCTTGCGCACGCCCGCGTCGCGCGCACGCTGCTTCCCGAGCGGATCATCGCGACCGCCGGCACGCTCGCTCTGCTCGAGTCCGCGAATCCGGGTGCGCTCGCGGAGACAGCGGCGCTGCCCGCGACGTATTCCAGCCCGTTCACGCTCGGTGCGCTCAAGCTCACCTTGCTGCCCGCGGGGCACGTGCGCGGCTCGGCGTTCCTGCGCATCGAGCAGGACGGCAAGGTCGTCATCTACTCGGGCGATCTCGGTGGCTCCGGCGCGCGTGCGGCGCGCACTGCCGAGCCGCGCGCGCGCATCGAGGGCGACGTGCTCATCCTCCGCGCCACCTACGGGCACCCGCGCTACGTCTTCCCGCCGCGTGCCGAGGTGCTCGCGCTCCTCGCGAAGTTCGTGCGCTCGACGCTCGACGATGGATTGACTCCGGTGGTGATGGCCGCAGCTCTCGGCGGCGGGCAGGAGGCCGCGCTCCACCTCGGCGAGCTCGGGCACAAGCTGCGCCTGCATCCGGCGATTCATCGCGCGGCGCGCATCTTCGAGAAGCAGGGCGTGGCGTTTCAGGACATGGAGATCTTCGAGGGGCCGGCCGCTCCGGGTGAGGTCGTGATCATTCCGTATGGCGCGCGCGTGGGGCGGCGTGGACCGATCGGGGCCCATCGCGCGGTGCTGCTCTCGGGGCGCGCGGTCGAGGAGCATGCGGCCGATCGCGCGGCGGTTGATCTGGTGCTGCCGCTGTCGGATCACGCCGGCTTCGATGAGCTCGTTTCGCTCTGCGAGAGCGCCGGCACCGCGCGGATTCTCACCGTGCACGGCTACGCGGCGGAGCTGGCGGCCGAGCTACGCAAGCGGGGACTCGAGGCCGCGGCGCTCTTCAGCGAGAAGCAGCTCGACCTTCCGGGCCTCGGCTGAAGATGCTTTGAGTACAACAGAATTTAGTTTGCACTCAAAGCAATATGCTTGGCACTCAAACGATCTGCGCGTGGCGAAGTTCGCGGCGCGACTGGAGCTAGGCTTCGCAGGCGGCGGCGAGGAAATTCCAGATCGCGGCGGCGCCGAGGCGGGCGGTGCGGCCACCTTCGTCGAGCGGCGGCGCGCACTCCATCACGTCGAGCAGGCGGACCTTGCGATCGCTCCCGGCCGCGCGGGCAAAGGAGAAGAGCTCGTGCGGCGAAAAGCCGTCGGGGCAGGGCGCGGAGACGCCGGGAGCGCTCGCTGCCTCGACCGCGTCGAGATCGAGACTGACCGCGACCGCGCTCGCTGCCTCGGTCGCGTGCACGAGTTGGCGCGCGAAGCGCACCGTCACGCCGTCTTCGCGCAGCCGGCGCAGCTCGAGAACGGGCCATCCTTGCGCGCGCGCCCAGTCGACCTGCGCACGCGCGTTGTGCTGCATCTGGATGCCAAATTCGACCAGCGAGTAGCGCTCCGCGAAACGCTCCTTGACGCGTCGAAACGGAGTCCCGCTGGTGATGATCGAGCCGTCGCGCAGCGGCCGGACATCGCAGTGCGCATCGACGTTGATCGCGCAGAGAGTCTCCTCGGGCGCGAGCGATTGCAGAAGTCCCGCGTGGCTCGCGTAGGCGCCGTCGTGTCCGCCGCCGAGGAGCACGACGCGCGCGCCCGCGCCCAGTGCGGTCCGGACCGCCTCTTCCGCGATCGCGTGCACCTCTTCGATGCTCCGCGCTCCATCGCCGCTCGCAGCTTGTGTCATCTCGCCCGCGCTGCGCGTGATCGTCACGTCGCCGAGATCGAAGAGGCGCAAGCGCTGCATCTCGCCACCTCCGCCGGTCGTCATCTTGTAGAGCCAGCGCCGCAGCTCGCGCGGACCGAGAGCTGCGCCCGCTCGTCCACCGCCGTTGGTCACGCCGCGATCGTCGGCGATGCCGATGATCGCGACCGTGGCCCGCGCGCGCTCCTCGTCTGTTTCCGCCGCCCGCACCGGACCCACCTGCACCAGCTCACCCAATCGCGGATCGCCGCTGCTTCCGCGCGACAACAGGATCGGATCAACGCTCTCGAGTTCGCCCACCGCGCACCTCCGCAACGAGCGCGCATCCTGACACGTCTTGCCCTCCCGGCGATTTGTCTGCCGTTGATGCCGCGTCGCGTCTTGACGGCACTGATCCGTTGGTCTCTATGCGCACTCTCGTTGCAGTTTCCTTCCGTTCCCCTCTCGCTTCAGGAGGCAGTCATGCTGCTTCGCCGCCAACTTCCGCTCGCCGCTGCCGCCGCCCTGGCGCTCGCTTGCGCGCCCTCGGTGCCGCAGACGCCGCCACCCGCGAGCGTCACGTACGCCGTCTTTGATCCCACGCACGCGCAGCTCCCGCTGCCGAACGATCTGGCGATCCTCTCGAGCTCGATCGCGAACTTCCCGCCCTCGGCGCAGAAGGATCTGCTGACCGCGTGGGCGCTGCAGGGCGGCTTCCCGAATGACCAGGAGGTCGACATCACCATCGACTTCCAGACGCAGAACATCGATCCGAAGACGGGCGCGATCACCGCCGTCCCGGCCGACATCGACCTCGCGACCGTCACGGCAGACACCGTGAAGATCATCCAGCTGCCGGGCGCGTCGGTTCCGTTCGCGCCGATCACGTCGGCGAACTACGTCAAGTCTGCGGACCTGACGCATCCCTTCGGCACGCTCACGCTCAAGAGCGCGTTCGACTACACGCAGACTCCGGCGGCAGCGCTCGTCGGCGGTCCGTGGGCGGCGGGTGTGCACTACGCCGTCGCGGTGCGCGGCGGCCCGAACGGCGTCAAGACCAAGGACGGCGTCGGCATCAACCCGACCCCGACCTTCTTCCTCCTTACGCGCGGCGTCTCGCTGGCGCTGCCCGCGAACCAGACGCTCCTGCCGGGAACGGCTGAGGAGAAGGCCGCCGCGGGCGCACAGCTCGAGCAGCTGCGCCTCTCGTACATCACGCCGTTCGTCGAGGTTTCGAACTACTTCCCCTCGACCGATCTCGCGGTCATGAGCACGTTCCAGATCGCGCCGAACGGCTCGGCCTACGTGCAGGCCGATCCGACGCGCGGGCTCATCCCGCTGCCGAGCGACTTCCTCCTCGATCCCGCGACGGGCGGCGCCACGGTGGCGAACCAGGCGGCCTTCGGTCCTCTCGCGGGAGGCCTCGCGACGCTCGATGGTTTCTCGACGACCGGCATGGTCCTCTCGACGACGAGCGCGCCGATCCTCGGCGGCACGGTCACCAACAAGACTGTCTTCGTCTATGACCTGAGCAACCCGGCGGCGCCCGTGCGCGTGCCGGATGCGACGGAAGCGGGCGGCGTCTACCAGAGCGAGCCTTCGGCGATCGAGCAGTCAATCTCGGTCGGCGGACACCAGGTTGCTGTCTCGACGGCAATCGGTCTGCAGCCGGCGATCCCGACGGCCTCGGGCGCGATGCTCCCGCCGCTCAAGGAGAACACCGAATACGCCGTGCTCATCAGCAATGGCGTCAAGGATCTCAACCAGGCGGGCCTCTCGCGCAGCACGCTCGCACAGCTCCTGCTCTTCGCGCCCGATCACCCGGTCGCCGCGGGTGGCAAGTCGCTGCTCCAGGGCGTGCCGGACGGGCAGGCCGCGCAGGTTGAGGCGATCCGCCAGAAGCTGCACCCCGCGATCGCGCAGCTCGCGACGGACAAGAACATCCCACGCAGCGATCTCGCGATGGCCTACACGTTCCGCACGCAGAGCATCAGTGGCACGGGTAACTTCATCGACACCATCTCGGGTGTGCCGGCGGCCAGCCGGCGCCCGGTCGGCCTCATCCAGCTCGCGGCGCTGCCGTACGGCTCGCCCGCGCTCTCGCAAGCGATGGTGGTCGATCCGATCTTCACGTCGTACACGCCGGCCGAGGCCTGGTCGAAGTACGGCATCGATGCGGAAGCGGTCCCGAACAATGCGATTGCCGAAGTGATCGACGCGAAGATCACCGTCCCCGAGATCCTCTCGAGCACGACCGGTGCGTTCGATCCGGCGCTCGCGGGCAACCCGAACCTCAAGCAGGTCAAGGCGCTGATCGCGGTGCCGAAGTTCGCAAACCTCCAGGCCTGCCCGCAGGCCTATGGCGACACGCACGGAGCCAAGTGCGCGCCGCTCGTCGTCTTCCACCACGGACTCGGCGGCTCGCGCTCCGACATGCTGCCCGTCGCCAACGCGCTCGTGCAGCAGGGCTTCATCGTCGCTGCCATCGACATGGCCAAGCACGGCTCGCGCAGCTGGTGCAGCGCGGACAACCAGTGCGCGCTCAACGCCGACGGCTCGGCCGGAACGTGCGTCGCGATCACTGGCGCTGCGGCGCAGGGTGACACCAAGGCGCCCGGCGTCTGCAGCAACGGCCCGGCCACCGCCCCGACCCTCTGCGCCTCGCTGGGCTGCCTCGCCGCCTGGGAGCAGTGGACGGTGCATCACCCGACCGATCCGGCCGACGGCCTCTCGCTCACCTCGTCGAACTACTTCGTGAGCGCGAACTTCTTCCGCACCCGCGACACCATCCGTGAAGACGTGATCGACCAGTCGGCGCTCATCCTCGCGCTCGCCCGGCCGCCCACGTCGGCAGCGCTCCCGGCCGTGCCCAGCGCGAACCTTGCGCTCTATGGGCACCTCGCAAGCGGCGGCCTGATCGTCGACCCCGCGCAGGTCTACTGGGAGGGCCAGTCGCTCGGCGCCATCCTCGGCACGCTCAACACGGCGGCGAACCCGCGCATCTCCCGCGCGGCGCTCAACGTCGGCGGCGGCACGCTCGTCGACATCATCACCAACGCGCCGGCGTTCGCGGCCAGCATTGGTGGCCTGCTCCACAGCGTCGGGATCGATCCCGCGACGAACCCGGCCGGCTATCTGAAGTTCCTCATTCTCGCGAAGTGGATCCTCGACCCGGCCGATCCGATCAACGCCGCGGGGCACATCCTCGGCGACACGAAGCACCCGACCTATCCCGACATCTTCGCGTCGGAGGCTTCGGGCTCGCTCAAGCTGCAGGCCGGCAAGAACGTCGTCGGCCAGATGGCCGCGTGCGATGCGACGGTCCCGAATCCGTTCAACCTGCTTCTCTACGGTGACATCGGAATTCTCGACATGACCAAGTTCCTCAACCCGAGCGACCCGAAGGGCAACGTGACGCTCTTCGAGGACGTGGCCTCGGCGGGGTCCTGCGCATTTGGGCCGGCGACGCTGGGTGCCTTGCCGCACGGCTTCATCACGAATTGGGGCATCAATATGTGCACCGAGACTTCGTGTGGTGGCAGCCCGAACGCGCCGTCGTTCTCGCAGGACGAGAACATCGCGACGCTGACCGGCATCGCGCAGCAAGAGGCGGCCGCATTCCTCTTCAATCCGACCAACCTGCCGCCCTCTGTGGTGGCCGCTCCGTTGCCGTAGAGCGAGGACACCAACATGCGCTCCAATATTCTCGCAGCAGCAGCGATCCTCCTCCCCGCGGCAGCTTTCGCAGGTGGCTACGCGGTTCCCAACACCAACGCTCGCGACGAGGGCATGGCCGGGTCGGCCGTCGCCAACCAGACCGGGCCGGAAGCGGCGTTCTCCAACGGCGCAGCACTCGCGGGCCAGGATGGCCTCGGGATCTCGGCGTCGGGTGCGCTCATCGACTTCGGCTCGACCTGGACCAACCTCAGTGGCAGCACGGGCCAGGGCGCGTCGCAGGACATGATCGCGAAGGTCGCGACGCCGGTGAACCTCAACATCGCGTACGGGCTCAAGCTGGCCGACATGCCGATGGCCGTCGGCTTCGCGATGGGCGTTCCCTACGGCGGCCTGATCTACTGGCCCTACACCTGGGCCGGCAGCGCGAACGTCATCCACGTTGATCGGCGCGTCTACAGCTACGATCTCGTCGGGGCCGTTCAGCCGATCAAGCAGGTGAAGGTCTCGCTCGGCGGCACGATCTACTACGCGACGGAGAACCTGCAGCAGGGGCTCAACTTCGGCACCAGCGAAGGCAACGTCTTCCTCGGCACGTCGGGGACGGGGCTCGGCTGGAACATCTCAGGCGAGTTCACGCCGGTCGAGAGCCTGCCGCTGCGCATCGGCGTTCAGTATCGCCACCAGTCGGTGCTCAACCTCTCCGGCAACGCGCACTTCGAGGGCGTGCCGACCGCGTTCCAGACGCAGGGCCTGATCGACCAATCGGCCAAGCACACTCTGGTGCTGCCGAACGAGCTCAAGGCCGGCGTCTCCTACGACGTGATGCCGGGGCTGACGGTGAATGCCGCCGTCACGTTCTGGCGCTTCATCGTCTACGCCAACGACAAGTTTGTTGGCAGCGAGGGCCTCTCGGTGACGGTGCCGCGCAACTACACCAACGCGATGACCTACCGGCTCGGTGGCGAGTACAAGTTGCCCTTCTTCGACGCGCTCACCGTTCGCACGGGCGCGCTGCGGGACGTGACGCCGCAGCCGACGACGACGCTCGATCCGTCGCTGCCTGAGTCGTCGCGCTGGGCCTGGTCGGTCGGAGCGACGTACCAGATCATCCCGGCGCTCTCGGTGTCGGCTGCGTTCGAGCACGCCTGGTTTGACCAGGTCACCACGACGGGGACCGAGGCGTTCCCGGGCACGTACAACACGTTCGCGGACGTCTTCGCGCTCGGGTTGACGTACCGGATGAAGTAGTCGAAAGACCGCTCCTGGCGCCGGTTTGGCGCGCTGGTGGTCTTCATGGCGGGCGTCTCGCGAAAGCGGGGCGCCCGTTTCATTTCCGGCGCCGCAAATGGTTGGAATGCCAATCATTGGTACACCAATCATTGGCACTCAAACGATCTGGAATCGCCCCTCGGCGTCCTGCGCGGCGCGCCCCTCCTCCACCAGCTTGAGCAGATGCGCGAGCAGGCTTCGCTCGGCGAGCGGATGGAGCGCGGGCGAAATCTCAGCGTAGGCGGCGGGCACGAGCTGCGAGGGCAGCGACGGCTCGCCCGCGCCCATCAAGGCCGCGAGCACCTTCGCCTCCCGCTCTAGACGATGCGCGATGGTGCCGCGCAGCAGCGTCTCGCCGCCCGCAAGCACCTGGCCGTGCGCGGGGTAGAGCGTCTGCGGGGCCTGATCGATCAGGCGGGCGAGCGAGCGCAGGTAGTCGCCCATGTGGCCGTCGGGCGGATCGATCACCACCGTGCTCCCTCCCGCGACGAGGTCTCCCGCGATCACCGCGCCGCTCTCGTTCTCGACGAGGCAGAGATCTCCCTGCGTGTGCCCCGGCAGGTGCAGCGCGCGAAAGCCGCGCGGGCCATAGGGCAGCTCGTCGCCATCCTCGATCAGCCGATCGATGCGCACGTCTCTTTCGAGGCGCGTCGCGGTCTCGCGATGCGCAAGGATCGGCAGGCCGCGTGCGTGCGAGAGCGCCATCGCGCCGGCGACGTGATCGAAGTGATGGTGCGTGAGGAGAATTCCGCGGGCACGCCGGCCCACGGCCTCGAGGCGATCGAGCGCGCGCGCAAGCAGCGCCTGCTCGCCAGCCCACGGAGAGCCCGGATCGACGATGAGCAGCTCATCGTCACCGAGCAGAAGACAGTTGGTGTGCGTCGCGGGTGGCAGCGTCGGGGTCAAGAGCGGCACCATCATTACGCCGCGCTGGAACTCCACCTGCTCGACGACGAAATCGCAGATCGGCAGCGCCCAGCCTGCACGAGATGGATTCTGCAGGAGCGGCAAGGCCGCGAGCGGATCGGTCGAGCGCTCTGCAGTGTGCGCGAGCGACCTGAGGGTGTGCCACGCAGGAGGATGGAGCAGCGCCGTTGCCTTGTCCCAGCGGGCGAGAGCGCGCGCGGGCGCAATCCATTCTCCGTCGGCGAGCTCGCCCGGCCAGACTTCGGCACGTTCTCCCTCGGGCAGCTCGAGCAGATAGAAGCGCGTGTCGAAGCGGGTCGTCGCAGAAGGCGGTGTGATCCAGCGGCCGGCCGGGTGGAAAAGCGAAGCATCGACGCGGAGATCGTGCGCGGCGAGCAGCTGCGCAAATAGAGGCGCGCTCGATTCCTTCTTTCCCTCGGAGGGCCGCGCGGTGAGCTGCGTGCGTACGCTCTCGCGCTCGGTGAGCGGCACTCGCGCCGCATTCGGAACGGCGAGCACGCCGGTCTCCTCGAACAGCTCGCGCGCGGCGGCTGCAAGGCTGGCAGATTCATCTGGAGCAAGCTGGGCGCGGCCTTGCGGCATCGTGAGCGGAAGTGCGTGATCTGCCTCGTCGACGCGTCCACCGGCGAATGCATAGAAGCCGCCCGCGAATTTCAGGGCCGCCCCGCGCCGCACCCAGAAGACCTCGGGGCCAGTGGTGCCGCGTCGCACGAGCACCACGGACGCCGCCAATCGCGGCTGCGCGGGAACGAATTGCGGCTCATCCAAAGGCACGTTCCCTCGCTTGCTTCACTGCGGCCAATCCGTTAGACGAGGCGCGCTCGCCAAGGAGACACCATGTTCTACCTCGCTCCGCATCCGAAGCTCGATCGCCCGCGCCGCGGCAGCCCGCGCATGTTCACGATCGACTGGGTCGAGAAATATTTCTCGCGCGTCAAGCCGACGCACGTGATTGCGATCTGGGTTCCGATCGCGATCCTCTGCCTGGTGCGTGGCGTGCGCGATCCCGCCACCACGGCCGTCGGGATGGTTTCTCTCTTCGCGCTCGGCCTCGCCTCGTGGACGCTGCTGGAGTATGTGCTGCACCGCTATCTCTTCCACTTCGAGCCCAATCCGCAGAGTGAAGTTCAGGTCGATGTCAGCTGGCTCATCCACGGCATCCACCACGACTTCCCGTGGGACGGCGATCGCCTGGTGATGCCGCCGACGGCCACCGCGGTGATCATCGCGGCGCTCTGGATCCCGATGCGGCTCGCGTTCGGCGTGCACTACAACGTCGTCTTCTTTGCCGGCATCCTCGTCGGCTACGTCATCTACGATCTGCTTCACTACTGGTGCCACCACTCGGCCCCCAAGAGCCGCCTCGGGAAATGGCTGCGCCGCTACCACATGGTTCATCACTTCTCGACGCCGCACGAGCGGTACGGGATCACCACGCCCATCTGGGATCACGTCTTCGGGACTTATCCGAACGACAAGTATTCGGCGCTCGATCAGCGGGCGGACGAGCTCGAAGCGAAGGCGTAGCGCCGCGGTATTGCCGGTGCGGTTGGCCGTGCTCGGACATGCATCCGCGGCTGACGCAGAACGTGCTCGCTGCGGGGGGGTGTGGGGCCGCTCCTGAACTGCGCGCGGCCAGCCGCACCGGCAACACCGCGGCTTGGTCCGGACGGGGGGCGAGCGTCGTGATCTTCACGCGAATTGAGTCGGTCGCTTTTCGAGGCGTCGAGGTAGTTTCCTCGGTGCGCATGATGATTCAGCGAACTCCAATCATTGCCTCGATCGTTTTCTGTCTCGCATTTCCAATCGCGCGCGCGCAGGCGGAGACGCATGCGGGCGAGGCGGTGGCCGATGGCGGGGGCACGATCGAAGCAGAGCGGGCTGCGTCTGCGCAGCCGCCTGCTGGCGTGCTCTCATCGGTGGATGCGGGGAGTGCTCAAGCGATCGAGTCGAGCGCTCCGCAGATCGCTCCGGGCCGCGCCCATCTTGAACTTCCGCACGTTCGGCTCACGGCTGCCGAGCCGCCGACGCAGGCCGAACTCGATGCGCTCGAATCGATTCGGAACGAAGAGTGCGATCTGCGTTGGGGCCTGCTGTTCCCCGGCGTCGGGTCGTACTGCGCGGGTCGCACGCGCGAAGGACAGGTGCTTCTCAATGCCGGTGCGCTCGAATTGGGAACGGGCCTCGCGATGGGCTTGAACAACGGATTCTCCTCGGCGAGCGCGACTGTGCCGCTGCTTGGATTTGCCGATCTCTGGACAGCCGCGGCACTCGACGACGGCCTGCGCATTGCCCGCGCGCGACGGCTGCCCTATACGCCGACCGAATCGCTCGCCGAGGATTTCTCCGCGCCGTTCCGTCCCGACGTCCTTCGCCAACCGGAGGTCTGGGCCGGCATCATCGGCACCGTCGGTCTCGGCATTGCCTACGAGCAGTTTCTCGACGGCGGACTTGCGACGCAGAGCGCAGGCCAGCGCCCGCGCCTCTTTGGAAAGAACGTCAATTCCGCCATTGCCTACCCTTCTGCAACGCTGATTGGCGTCGGCCTCTTCAGCCAGGTTGCGGTCGCCGAGGAGTTGGCCTTCCGCGGGACGTTGCAATCGGCGCTGGCGCGCAAATATGGAGAGATCCCCGGTTGGATCGCGGGCTCGCTCATCTTCGGCCTCTTCCACGCCACCAATGCGCTCTTTCTCGCGCCCAACCAGCGGGTCGATTACATCACCAGAGGGGTGCCGTTTATTACCCTCGTCGGCAGCTATCTCGGTTGGACATATATGGATAGCCATTACTCGCTGGCGCCGTCGATCGCTGTCCACTTCTGGTACGACTTCCTCATCGAGGCGACGGCCTTTGTGCTCGACCCGAAGAACTCGCCGCTCGCCTTCTCTTATGCGTTTTAATGACGCCCTTTAATCGCCGCCGCGCGATGGTTGCTGAACAAGGAACTTATGCATATCCGCGATCCAATCCACGGCGTCATCGAGGTCAGCTCCGATGAGCGCGCGCTGATTGATAGCCCGCAATACCAGCGGCTGCGCAACGTCAAGCAGCTTGGATTCGCCGATCTGGCTTTTCCGGGCGCGACGCATACCCGTTATTCGCACGGCCTCGGCGCGATGGCCGTGGCGACGCGCGTATTCGATGCGCTGGCGAGCAAAGTCTCGCTGGACGCGGACGATCGCGCGCGCTTCCGCCAGACGCTGCGGCTTGCCGTGCTCTTTCACGACCTCGGCCATCCGCCGCTCTCGCACGCGACCGAGCGGATCATGCCGCGTGCTTCGGCGCTCAAGCTGCCCGATTGGGTGCAGTCGCCGTCGCGCGCCAACGAGGAGCGGCAGGCCGACCACGAGGATTACACGCTCAAGTTACTGCTCGATTCGGGATTAACCGCTGAGATTGAGCGCCGGATGGGACCTCGCGGGATCTCTCCTTCGCACATCGCCGCGCTCGTTGCGGGCCGCGCCCCGCCTGGACCAGCGCCATTCATGAGCGCAGGCCGCGATCTCCTGCCCATCCTGCGCCAGGTGGTCAGCGGCGAACTCGATGCCGATCGAATGGATTACCTGCAGCGCGATTCCTTTTTTACCGGAGTCAGCTACGGAAAATTCGATGCGCCCTGGATCATCGAGAATCTCACGGCGATTGAACGCGAAGGCAGCATCCATCTCGCGCTCCTGCCGCGCGCGGTCTTCGCCTTCGAGGATTTCCTCCTCTCGCGCTACCATATGTTCATGAGCGTCTATTACCACCAGGCCTCCGTGGGATATGAGCAGCTCCTGCAGCGGTTCTGCGAGACGAGCGGCGATGAATATTCATTGCCATCTGATATCGACGCATATCTCGAGCATGACGACATCACGTTGATTGCAGCCTTGCGCAGGAGCAGCAATCCCTGGGCAAAGCGAGTGGTCCGGCGGCAGGGATTCAAGCTGCTCGTCGAGGAGGGACCGTTCGAGACGGCGCACGGGTCGGAGGCGGGCCATCTGCCGGCGATGGCTGCGCGACTCGAGGAAGAGGGCATCGACTGTTTCACCACTGCCTCGCGCGGTGTGCTCTCGACCTATGGCCGCGCGGCCACGCTGCTGGTGAAGAGTCCGCACGGGGATATCCCGATCGCTGATTACACCCCTTTGTATCGACGATATGCCGAACCCTCGACGCTGGCGCGGCTGTATGTCGTCCCCGAGCGCGCCGAAGACGCCCGCACGCTGCTCGGCATCGCGGCACCGCCGAAGGGCTGATCGTCGAATGGGGGACTGCACCGTGAACCGCTGCGCAGGACGCACTCTGCTATGGTCGTGCGCGTGAATCACCTCGAGCAGCGAATCCAGAAGCTGAATGGAATTCTCGTCGCGGCGCGCGCGCTGGTGGCGGAGCGCGATCTCAATCGGCTGCTGCCGCTCATCGTCAATACTGCGCGCCGCGTGGTCGAGGCCGATCGCTGCTCCCTCTTTCTCGTCGATCGCGAGCACAACCAGCTCTGGAGCAAAGTCGTGCAGGGCGCGGGGATGCAGGAGATTCGCGTCCCGCTTGATAAGGGGATTGCAGGCGCCGTTGCGATGACGGGCGCCGTGGTGAATATCCCCGATGCATACCAGGACGGTCGATTTAATCGCGAGGTCGACGCGCGCACCGGATATCGAACGCTCTCGATTCTCTGCGTTCCCATGCTCTCGCTCGAGGGCGACGTCGTGGGCGTGCTGCAGGCGCTCAACAAGGCCGGTAACCAGCCGTTCAGCGCTGATGATGAAGATCTGCTCGGCGCGCTCGGCGGGCAGGCGGCTGCGGCGGTGAATAATGCGCTGCTGCACCAGGAGATCGAGCAGCTCTTCGAGGGCTTCGTGCGGGCGAGCGTGGTGGCGATTGAAGCGCGCGATCCGACCACGGCTGGTCATTCGGAGAGGGTCGCTTCATTAAGCATCGGGCTCGCTGATTTCCTACCGCGCGCGGAGAGCAGCGCGGGCCGCTGGCGTGGACTTTCGCTCAACCAGCAGGCGCGCCAGGAGCTGCGTTATGCGGCGCTCCTGCACGACTTCGGCAAGGTTGGCGTGCGCGAGAATGTATTGATTAAAGCGAATAAGCTGGAGCCGCACGAGTTCGAGGCGCTGCAGAGCCGTTTCGACGCGATTCTCCTCGAGGCGCAGCTTGAAGCGGAGCGAAAGAAGGTCCGTTTGTTGGGCGAGCGACCGGGCGATCACGCGGCGGTCATTGGCGAGGTTGATGCGGAGCTCACCGCTCGCGTTGCCGAACTGCGTGCGACCTTCGAATTCATTCTCACCTGCAATCGTCCGACGGTTCTTGCGGAGGGCTCGTTTGAGCGGCTCGGTGTGATCGCGCAGGGGTCCTATTCGAGCCCCATGCTCGGCGTGCGC
This sequence comes from uncultured delta proteobacterium, assembly GCA_903911145.1. Classification (GTDB taxonomy): domain Bacteria; phylum Myxococcota; class Myxococcia; order Myxococcales; family 40CM-4-68-19; genus CAIWCD01. The sequence goes on from CAIWCD010000039.1 coordinate 220,148, forward strand.
AAGCCGTTCCTCGCGGGCAATGAGGTGCTCAAGCTCTCGGTGCGTAAAGGCTCGCTGACGGAGGACGAGCGGCACGAGATTGAAAGTCACGTCACGCATACCTATCGCTTCCTCTCGCAGATCCCCTGGACGCGGACGCTCAAGCGCGTGCCGCAGCTTGCTTATGGGCACCACGAGAAGCTCTCGGGGCGCGGTTATCCGCGCAGCGTCGGTGAAGTGGAGATTGCGCCGGAGACGCGGATGATGACGATCGCGGACATCTACGACGCATTAACCGCCAGCGACCGGCCTTATAAGAAGGCGGTCCCGAAGGATAAGGCGTTCGATATCCTCAATGACGAGGCGAAGCGCGGCGACGTCGATGCGGATCTGCTGCGCGTCTTTATCGAGGCCGATATCCCCACGAAGTCACGCGCCGGCTCCAGTTAGCCAACGCACGCCCAGCGCAACTCGATATGCCTGAACGAACGCCAGAGTGGGAGCGGGTAGAGCGCGAAGCGTTGGCGCTCTTTCAGGACCTGCTGCGCATCGATACTTCCAATCCGCCGGGCAATGAAACGGCCGCGGCCAGACTCTGCGCGCAGGCGCTTGGCGAGGATGGAATCGAGTCGCAGTTGCTTGGCCGCGAGCCTTCGCGCGCCAATGTGATCGCGCGAATCAAGGGAGACGGCTCGCTGCCGCCTCTCCTGCTGAATGCGCATCTTGACGTTGTGCCGTGCGAGCCGGAGCTCTGGTCCGTGCCGCCGTTCGCGGGGCAGATTAAAGACGGCTGGCTCTATGGTCGCGGCGCGGTTGATATGAAGAATATGGCCGCGCTCTGCATCGCGGTCATGCGCGCGATCAAACGCGCGGGCGTGCGGCTCAAGCGGGACATCATCTTCTGCGGCTCGGCCGACGAAGAGGCGGGCTCGTCGGTCGGCGCGCTCTGGCTGGTTGAACATCATCCGGAGTTAATCCGTGCCCAGTATGGCCTCGGCGAAGTCGGCGGCTTCTCGCTGCATCTCGGCGGGCGCACGTTCTATCCCGTCATGGTGGCGCAGAAGGGTGTCTGCTGGTTCACCATGCGGGCGCGCGGCGTGCCGGGTCACGGCTCGATCCCCCGTCGCGATGGTGCCGTTCCCCGCCTTGCGCAGGCGGTGGCCAAGCTCGGCTCCACTCGTTTGCCTCCGCATCCAACCGCGGCGCTCGAGGGAATGATGCGCGGCCTCTCTCGCGGCGCGCACGGGCCGATGAAGGCTGCCTTATCCCTCTTTGCCAACGCCTTGGTTGGCCCGCGCCTGCTGGAGCTTGCGGGAGACAATCCCAATACCCGCACCATTGCCGCCTTATTAAGCAATACCGCGTCGCCGACGATGCTGAGCGCGGGAGTGAAAGCGAATGTGCATCCGTCGTCCGCGGAGTGTGTGGTCGATGGGCGGATGCTTCCGGGGCAGACGCGCGAGGAATTTCTCTCGGAGATCCGCGCGGTGGTTGGTGAGGAGATCGAACTCGACGTCTTCCAGGAGCAGCCGGCGGTAGAAATGCCCTCGGATACGCCGCTCTTCACGGCGATTGCCGAGACGATTGCGCAGATCGAACCGGAGGCGCGCGTCGTGCCCTATATGATTACCGGCTTTACCGACGCTTATGCCTTTCAACAGCTCGGCTGCACGTTCTATGGCTTCGTTCCGCTGCGGCTTCCCGCCTCTGGGCCCGCCTTTACCGAGCTGTTTCATGGCAACGATGAGCGGGTCCCGGTGGATGGATTTCTCTGGGGTGTGAACGTGCTATATGAGTTGGTCTTGCGGATCTGCGCGTGATCGACGCGCCGAGGGGACTGCGAACTGTGAGGCGATCCATCTACCGTCTCCCTTCTGCTCCTTCACTGGTCCGCGGCGCGCTCCTCGCCGGCTCGATTGCGATCGCACTCTCCGCCTGTACCCCCGGAATCGATGCGGCCTGTACCTCGACCGCTCAATGCCGCAGCGACGAGGAGTGCGCCGACGGCCTCTGCATCAGATCCGTGCTGCTCCATCCGGACGCAGGCGGTGACGCCGGCACGTCGGACGCGGGCTCAAGCGATGCCGGCCAGAGCGACGCCGGTTCGAGCGACGCGGGAGTTAGCGACGGTGGTTCGAGCGACGCGGGCGCAGGTGACGGTGGCTCGCAGGATGGCGGGGCTGGCGATGGCGGCACGCATCCATTGACCGGCCATCGCCTCGAGAGCGGCGCCTTCGGCACCGGTGCCGCGATGAAATCCAGCAACTATCAGCTGATCGGCTCGATGGGTCCACTCGAAGGAACGGCCCACTCTGCCAACCACAAGCTCGATGCGGCCCGGTCCGTGCGCACCGGCCAGGCGAGGTAATATCAAGATGCGTCCGATCTGGAGAGTGGGTTTCATTGCTGTTGTGGCTTGCCTCGCTGCCGGCGCAATCGCGCAGTCGAAGGCGCAGCGCACGCCGCACGCACAGCCGGCGCTGCAGGAGCAGGCGACCGCGCTGAATGCGCGCACGCCGATTCCATTTCATGGACGGCTCACCGATTCCAATGGTGCCGGGATCACCGCGCAGACCAGTTTGACTTTCGCGCTCTATCGCTCGAGCAATTCGCAATCGGTCTATTGGACAGAGCAGCAGAGCGTGACGCCGCAAGACGGCTGGTTCTCGGTCGTGCTTGGGGATGTCTCGACTGGAGGAATTGCGTTTCCGGCCGATTGGGACGGCAGTCCGCTCTGGCTGGGAGTCACGGTCCAGGGCGACGCGGAGATGACGCCGCGCACGCCGCTGCTGCCTGTGCCCTACGCGGCGATCGCCAATCCGACGCAGCATGGATATACGCACGAATATGGAGGCACCGATGAGATCGGTTCGACTCTCTCCGCGAACAACGAGCTGGTCCGCGGAAACGATGCCGGCACGATCGACCCGGGTTGGTTGCCGATGGCGACGAGCTCGTTGCCCGGCGTGGTGACGCTGAATACCCCGGGTAATGGAACGAGCGGCGTCATCAGCGGGAACGATCCGCGATTAAGCGACAGCCGCAATCCGCTTGCGCACGCGAACACGCACAAGGCCGGCGGGAGCGATGCGCTGGCGAGCAGCTCCGCGGCTGCCAATGGAATTCCGCAGGCGGGATCCAATGGAACGCTCGACCCGGCGTGGTTTCCCGCAGCGACGAACGCGACGGCGGGCGTCGTCACGCTGAATCCCGGCAGCGGCACGAGCGGTGTGGTGACGGGAAGCGACGCGCGATTAAGCGATAACCGCAGTCCACTCGCACACGCGAATACGCATAAGGCCAACGGGACCGATCCGATCGGCACTGCAACTCCGGGTGCCAATGCCATCCCGATGGCAGGGCAAGGTGGACAGCTCGATATCGGCTGGTTCCCGACCGCGACCACGGCCGCTGCGAACAAACTCCCGCTGGTCAGTGGCTCGACTGGCAAGCTCGATCCAAGCTGGCTGCCCGGCGAGACCACCAGCGGTAACGGTGCGGTTCAATACACGCCGACTCCCCATGCAAATACGCACCAGTCTGGAGGGGCCGACGCCGTCGGCACCGCGACGCCCACGCCGAATGCCATTCCCTATGCGAACGCCAGTGGATATCTCGATGGGTGGATTAACCAGCTCGCGATTGCGCATGGCGGCACCGGTACGGCTTCTCCGAAGATCACGCGGAACCTCTGCTTCTTCCTCGCGGGGCCGAGCAGCAACAACAATCTGCCGACGCTGATGGTCCCGCCCGGCGCGAATGCCTGCTATGCGACGACGCTCTTCGCCTCTGCGGCCGCCGCGCCTTCGAGTGCGCTCGTCTATACGGTCGCCCGATTGACCTCGCCGGCAGGTAATCTCTTCACCAATACGACCTGGTCGACTGGCCTCTCGAATAGCTTCGCGCCTGGCGGCGTCCCGACCCTCGTCAATGCGAACGACGTGCTCCAGCCGGTCGTTGTTTCTGGTGCGGTGAATAACGCCACAGTCTGCGTGCAGCTCACCTGCACGTATGCCTTTCAATAAGGCCCGCTCGTGACGACGCCAGATCGATTCAAGCGTTCCGGGTTGGCGGTCGGCCTCGGCCTCGCGTTGCTTGCGGGCGTAGCGTTCGCGCTGGCGTCATCTTCGCGAGGGACACCGTCGTCCTCGCACCCGAATATTCTTCCAGCCGGAGGAAGCGGCGGAGGAAGCGCAGGCGGCTCAGGCGGAGGCGGAAGCGTCGGCTCGTGCCAGAACACGCTCTGTGCAACGACGATTGCATCGTGCGGGTGGGATCAATCGCTGGTCATCACCGGCGCGAAACCGACGGGAGCAAACCAGGCCGCGCAGGCAATGGCGCCGACGGGGCCGATCTGTCCACAGGCCCCCGCCTGCCCGACGGACGCCAACGGGACCTATGCCTGCGTAGGAACGTCGACGGTGACGTGCGATTACAAGTGCGTATTGACCTGCAACGCTGGTTACAACAACTGCGCCGGCGGCGCCTGCGTCCCGGATACCGCCAGCGCCTGCGGTTCGAGCTGCAGCAACTGCAACTCCAGCGCACCGACGAATTCGACAGCGAGCTGCACAGCCGGGAGCTGCGCATATGCCTGCAATGCCGGGTATCACAATTGCGGTGGAGCCTCCGTGAGCTGCGCGGCTCTCGGCACAACCTCGTGCGGCAACGCGTGCACCAACTGCGCCGCGGCGCCTTATCCAGCACCGAACAGCACGACCACGTCCTGTTCGGTTACGTCGGGGAGCGGTGCCGGCGGTGTCTGCGAGTGCACGTGCAATCCAGGGTACTGGCCAGCCGGTGCTGCGGCCTGCTCGTCGCTGAATTGCGCATCGCAATCGTTCAGCACCATCTATTAACCGCGCTTGTTCATTGAATCGAGCTGCTATCGCGGCGCGAGCTCGCGTGCGGCCTCGAACTCATCGCCCGGCGTCCATCGCTGCAGTTCGGGCGCATTGGCCGCGCGCAGACCGACAACCAGCTGCAGTTGCGCGTCCTCGACAGCGCCCGACAAGTCCCAATCGGCGCGATACTCGTCGGATACCTGGTGATAGTTCGTCGATATCCACGCATCGAGCTGCGTCTGGCCCCAGCCCGCGGGGCGATCTTGATATTCGGGGCCGCCGACGAGGGCCGCAACGGGCACTCCGACGGAGGCGAGCGCGAACTGATCGCTGCGATAGAACTGCCCCAGGTCGGGCGAGTGATCCGCGTGAATGGTCCGGTGCTGGGCCTGCGCGACGGCGCGTACGATATCGTCGACCGAGGATTTGCCGAGACCGAGCACCGTGACGTCCTTGGTGCGGCCCCAGACATTAATCACGTCGAGGTTGATATCCGCGCTCATGCGACCGACCGGAAACGTCGGGTGGGCCGCGAACCAGCGAGCGCCGAGCAGGCCTTGCTCCTCGCCGGTGGTAAAGACGAATAGCATCGAGCGACGCGGAACATTCGCCGACGTGGCCGCGCGCGCGATTGATAACAGCGCGGCACAACCCGACGCATTATCGAGCGCGCCATTAAAAATTCCGTCGGTGGCCGGGGGAACAGGCGCGACCATTCCCAGATGGTCGTGGTGCGCCGTATAGACGACCGCCTCTCTGCGCAGCTTGGGATCATTGCCGGAAATCAGGCCGATCACATTGGTGCCCTGGATCTTCCGCCGCGCGATCGGCAGGACAAAGCTGGTATTCAACCCGAGTGCGGTCGCATGAAAGGTCTTTAATTGCGCCGCAGCCGTCAGCTTCTCGAGGCTCTGCCCACCGCGCGCAACCAATCGAGCCGCTGCGTCTGATTGAAGCCAACCGCGAAACTGCAGGCGCGCCTCATTGGTCTCCGGCGGCAGGTCGAGGCGCTGTGCGGTCGGGCCGGCGTTTCTCGCAAGCACGCGCCAGGGATATCCCGCCGATTCATCGGTATGGACGACCAGCGCTCCGAGTGCGCCGTGCGAGGCGGCATTGGAATACTTGTAATCCCACCGGCCATACCAGAGTCGGACGGTCTTGCCCGAGACTGCGCCCGCGAAGGGGGGATTAAAATTCAAGATGACGACGATCTTCCCCTTCACGTCGACGTCCTTGTAATCGTCCCAATCGTATTGAGGCGCGGTAATGCCATAGCCGACGAAGACCAGTTCGGCCTTGTCGGCGGTGGCCCGATCGACATGGGCATCCGGGAAGAGAACGAGCTCGGCCTTCTCGCCATTCCTCGTCGAGAGAGAGAGCGGCGTGCTGGCGGCACTGCTCGGGACCGCGCCCAGATTGAACGAGATCGATTCCGGCACCTGCGCGGTCAGCTCGACGATCGGCACGGGCTGGAAATAGGAGCGGCCTTCGGGCTTGTCTGCTGGAGCGCCCGGCTCGATGCCGAGCGCCTCAAGCTCCGAGGCGAGATACTTCGCGGCCATTGCATCACCGCGCGTGCCGGTCTCGCGCCCCTCAAAGAGATCGTCGGAGAGAAAGCGCAGGCGTGCCGCGATGGAGCCTGTGGTGATGCGCGCAGCAGTGACCTGCTCGGCGTGCGTGAGCGTCGGCGCGGTGGCGTCGCTCGCCGAGGGGGAACTGTCGGCGGCAAGCAGGGCCGCGACGAGCGCGCGGGCGCAGAGGAGAGCGAGCATGTTCAAGCAGTCCGTTCGACGGGTGCGTCTGGCGTGCTGACCCAGTCGCTATAGGAGCCGGCGTAGAGGCGGGCGGGTGGGGCGTTGGCGAGAGTGAGCGCGACGAGAAGATGGCAGGCGGTGACGCCGCTGCCGCACGAGGCAATCACGTCACGCCCGCGCAGGCCGAGCCCGTCGAGGATCTCGCGAATCTCTCCCGCCGGCTTCCAGCGCGGGTCTGCGGCGCTTCGCAGAAATCTCGCGAAGGGAAGATTCACTGCTCCCGGGATGTGTCCCGCGACAGGATCGAGCGGCTCGACCTCACCGCGGTAACGCTCAGGGGCGCGAGCGTCGAGGAGGATCGGCGCACTCGATGGGGCTTGGTGTCGATTCGACACGAAGTCGGCGATGAAGGCGCGATCGACGAGCAGCGACGAATCGCGCACGAGCGCACGGGGCGCGGTCGGGCGCACGCTCGGCGCGACGGTCTCGAGCGCAAGACCCGCTGCCGTCCAGGCCGCGAGGCCGCCGTCGAGGAGCGAGACGCGCGCGTGTCCGTGCAGGCGCAGCTGGAACCAGCCGCGCGCCGCGATCGCGCCGGAGCCGTCGTCGTAGATCACCACGTGCGTCTCTTCGTCGATGCCCAGGCGCGCGAGCGTCTGCGACAGGGCCTCGGGCGAGACCATCGGATGGCGTCCTCCGGGACCGCGCGGCTGCGCGTCGGAGAGATCGCGATCGAGTTCGAGCAGCAGCGCGCCGGGAATGTGGCCCGCGTCGTAGCGCTGCTGCGCGCTCATTCCGCTCGGCGACCAGCGCAGGTCGAGCAGCCGCAAACCCTTGCCCAGCGCGCCTTCCCGCGCGAGCCGCGACTGCAACGAAGGGACGTCGATGAGCGTCTGGGCTTCTGTGTTGTTCAAGACAATCGCTCCGTCGAGCTTGCGCGAACCCACTGGGAGGGCAACAGTAGTCGAACTTTGGGTGAGACCTTGCCACTGGAGATTGAGCGCCTGCTCGTCGTTGACGACGAGGTGCCCATTCTGCACGCGCTGCAGCGCACGTTCGAGGCGGCCGGATTTGCCGTCACGGCCTGCAGCGATCCACACGAAGCACTCGAGACTCTCTCGAAGCAGGCGTTCAACGTCATCTCCGTCGACTACTCGATGCCGGGCATGACGGGCGCGGAGTTTCTCTCGAGGGCGAAGCAGATCCAGCCGGACAGCGTGCGCATCCTGATCACGGCCGCGAACGACTTCAGCGCTGCGGTCGATGCGGTGAACAAGGGCGAGATCTTCCGCATCCTCGCCAAGCCGTGGAATCGCAGCGAGCTGCTCTCGTGCGTGCGGCAAGCGTTCGATACGTTTGCGCTCAAGCTGCGCAATCGGCAGCTCGCGCAGCTCGTCCACAAGCAGAACAGCGAGCTCGCTGAGCTCAACCGCGGCCTCGAGCGGCAGGTGCAGGAGCGCACCTCGAACCTCCTCGATGGAATGGTCGCAGTGCTCGACTATCGCGACACCGAGACGCAGTGGCACTCGCGGCGCGTCTCGCGCTTCACCTGCCGCATCGCGCACGAGCTCGGCGTGACGGATCCGCGCGAGCTGCGCACGATCGAGATGGGCTCGCTGCTCCACGACATCGGCAAGATCGGTGTGCGCGACGCGGTGCTGCTCAAGCCGGGCCCGCTCAATCCCGAGGAGTGGGTCGAGATGCGCGAGCATCCGCGCCTCGGCTGGGCGCTCCTGCAGCGCATCGAGTTTCTGCGCGACGCGAGCCAGATCGTGCTGCAGCACCAGGAGCGATTCGACGGCGGCGGATATCCCGCGAAGCTGTCGGGTGAGCAGATCGTCCTTGGCGCGCGCCTCTTCGCGGTCGCCGACACCTACGACGCCATCACCAGCGATCGCCCCTATCGCAAGGCGCAGCCGCACGAGGCCGCTGTGGCCGAGATCCGCCGCGTCGCTGGCACGCAGCTCGATCCCAACGTCGTCGAAGCATTCTGCCGACTGCCCGAGAGCGAGTGGATCGCGATCCGCGGAGAGGTCGAGCAGATCTCTCTGCTCGAGGCGCAGTGGGGCTGGACGCCGCCGTCGCGCGTCTTTGATGCGTTTCGCGAGGCGGCGATCAAGCAGCGCGCGGAGAAGAAGATCCCCTCGTCTCCCGCGGCGCCGACCGCGCACGACAGCGGGGCGCCGCAGGGCTAGCGGTTTTCTTCGCCCAGGCGTTGCATCCGTATGGCGCGTGCGCAACTGCGTTGCCATACCCTCTCGCCTTGCGCACCCAGACCGCTGCCGCCGCTGATGCTGACGCGCGGTGGAAGCACGCCCGACAACTCGAGGCAGAGGTCGAGTTGCTGCTCGAGGCGCCGCTCCACGATGAAGAGAAGTGCGACTGGCTCCAGCCGATCACCGCGTGGCTCGCGAAGCGCAGCCGGGTGCTGCTTCCTGCTGAGTCGCAGCTCGAAGCGCGGTCCCCGGCCGCGCGGCTCTGGCTCTTCGTGCGGGTGCTCGAGCGCAACCCACACGCCGCCGCCCGGCTCGGCGCACTCGTTCGAATTCTCCTCGCGGAGACGAGCGCGCTGCATCTCTTCTGCGATGCGGGAATGGGCGGGCAGCAGTCGTTCGCCGGGGAGGTGATGGCTCGGATCTCCTCGCGCATCGTGCCCACAGCGTCAGACGACGCGCAGCTCGATGAGGTCGTGTCGCAGCTCTTCCCAGACAAGCGCACCGCTCACTGGCTGGTCATGCTGCCGGACGCGCTGCTGCACGAGCTCTGGCGGCTTCTCTTCGCGACCGGTCCGCACACGTCGAGCACGCCAGCCTGCGAGCCGTGGCACCTCTTGCGCGACGATCTGGTGGATGCCGTCATCATCCTCGGCGGCCGGGTTTCGGCGCACGCGCTCGAGAACGACGTTCGCCTCCGCACCGGTCCGGCCGTGCTGCGCGAGTCTCCATTCTTCACGCTCTCCCGCTCCTGCCGCGAGGCCGCTGAACTCTTTCGCTGCGGCGCGGATCTCTCGCTGCACGCGGAGAAACTGGCGCACGTGCAGAGCTCCCTCGTGCAAGCGCGCGCGCTGCTGGTGTGCGCGATGGAGCACCAGGAGGCGAATGGAGTCAGCGTCGATCTCGTGCACCGCCTCGAGAGAATGGGTCGCCAGCTCACGCGCATCCAGCAGCTCCTGCAGCTGCTCGACGCGCCACCGCTCGAATCCGCCGCGCTCTCCCGCCGCCTCTTCGCGACACTCACCTCGCAGATGAGCGACGATCGGAGCCTGCGCCACCTCGTGCAGTCGAGCGTCCAGCAGCTTGCGCGCAAGATCGTCGAGAGCGCCGGCGCGACCGGCGAGCACTACATCGCGGCGACGCCTCGAGAGTATCGAGCGATGCTGCGCTCGGCCGCCTGCGCGGGCCTGCTGACGAGCGTGACGACGCTGATCAAGTACAGCCTCGCCGACCTCCCCCTCCCTCCGTTCATTCTCGGCACGCTTAGCTCGCTGAACTATGCGGTGAGCTTTCTCTTCCTCTATTTTCTCGGCTGGACGCTCGCGACGAAGCAGCCCGCAGCCACGGCCGCGACGTTGGCGCGCGCGATGCGCCAACTCGACACCGATGAAGATCTTTCGCGCGTGGTCGAGCAGATCGCCTGCACGACGCGCTCGCAGATCGCGGCGATCGCCGGCAACCTCTGCACAGTCATTCCGGGCTGCGTTGCGCTCGACCTGCTCTGGAGCGCGCTGGCCGGGCACCACTTCTTCTCGTTGCCGCAAGCGGAGCACGCATTGCGCTCGCTGCATCCTGTTCGCTCGGGCCTCGTGATCTACGCGGCGCTGACGGGCGTGCTGCTCTGGGCCTCGAGCATCGCCGCGGGATGGTGCACCAACTGGGCGAACTATCGACGCGTCCCCGAGACCATCGCGCGCAGCCGCACGCTCCTGCGAATCTTCGGGCCCGCGCGGCGTGCGCGCCTCGCTGCCGCGTTCACGCGCAATCTCTCCGGCGTCAGCGGCAACATCGCGCTCGGCTTTCTGCTTGGCATGGCTCCATTCGTCGGCGCCTTCTTCGGCCTTCCCACGGAGATCCGCCACGTCACGCTCTCGACCGGTCTGGTGGCGCTCGCCGCGAGCGCGTTCGGCACACCGGGTGTCGCGCAGGCCGCGTTCTTCTGGGCGCTCCTCGGGATCGCCATCATCGGTGCGCTCAACTTCTTCGTCAGCTTCCGACTCGCGCTCTGGCTCGCGAGCCGCGCCTGTGCACTCGAGAGCGGTGCCATTTCAAGGCTGCGCCGCGCAGTCGCGGAGGCCTTCTGGAAATCTCCGCGTCGCTTCCTGCTGCCGCCCGCGTAGCGACTCGGTCTACGGCGCGCGCAGGAAGTACGTCTTCAGATATTCCGTCTCGGGCACGCCGACGAGCGACGGGTGATCCGGCGAAGCGCCGCGTCTCTCGAGCAGCTGCAGCGGCCGCTTCGCTTCCTGCGCAGCCCAGCCGATGATCTCGTCGAAGATCTCGGGCGTGACCTTTCCGCTGCACGAGCAGGTGATGAAGAGACCGCCGGGCGAGAGCAGTCGCGCGCCGCGGTAGTTGATCTCCTTGTAGGCGCGCAGCGCGGCCTCGAGGCCATCGCGCCGCTTGGCGAACGCGGGCGGATCGAGCACCACCACGTCGAACCGCTGGCCCTCCTTATCGAGAGCGCGCAGCTGCTCGACAGCGTTGGCCGCGCGCGCTTCCACATTCGTGAGGCCATTGCGCTTGGCGTTCTCGCGGATGCGCTCGACGGCAGATGCATCCTGATCGATCGCCAGCACCGACGTGCACTGCTTGGCGAGCTGCAGCGCGAAACCGCCGTGGTAGCTGAACGCATCGAGCGCGCGACCGCGCCCCAGGCGGCCCGCAAGCAGATGATTCTCGCGCTGGTCGAGATATCCGCCCGTCTTGTGATCGGCGAGCAGATCGACGGTCAGGTCGATCGCGCCCTCGTGATAGCGGACCTCGCCCGGCTCCTTGCCGACGAGCATTCCCTTCTTGCGCGGCAGACGCTCCCACTCGCGCGCAGAGCCGTCGTCGCGAAAGACGACGCTCTCGGCTCCGGTGATCTCGACGAGCATCTTCGCCAGCAGCGGCGCGCGCACGTCGGCCCACTCGGAGAGGTGCTGCACCGAGGCGACCTTGCCGTAGAGATCGACGAAATATCCGGGGAGCAGATCGGCTTCGCCGTTGCAGACGCGCATCGCGTCCGCGCCAGGCATGGCGAAGCGGCGACGCTCATAGGCAGCAGCGAGGCGCGAGCGCAGGAGCGCATCATCGAGCGGCTCGTCCTTGCGCGAGAGCACGCGCAGAGCGATCGGCGACTGCACGGCGAAGAATCCCCGCGCGATGAAGTTGCCCCGCGCGTCGCAGATGCGGACCTCGTCGCCGGACTGCAGCGCGGGCGGCGACGAGACGAGATCGGCGCGGAAGATCCAGGGATGGCCAGTGCGGGCGCGGTTGGCACCTTGCGGGGAGACGGTCACGGATGGAGTGGTCACGGGCGGCACAATCGCACGATGCGTCGGCGCGGCGGGATCGATCCTCGCTGCCGTGCTCGCTCCGAATTTCCCGCGAGGGGAAATCCTCCGCTGCGCGCGGCATCGAGGATCGCACTCCCGCCGCGCCTATGTGCCTCTGCGCGACGGTGCCTCCACAGAGCTGGACAAGAGGGGCGGGTGAATCGCGTAGGAGACAAGGCAACAGCACGAGTGCAGCTCTGCGAGCGATCTGGCGGAATGCGCTTAGACTCGCCTTCGTGCCCGACGCTTCCGCCCAAACTCCTCTGAAGAATTCTTCCGCTGCGCTCTCGCCGCTTGCTGCGCCTGAGGCGCGCGCGCTCTTTCTCGCGCTGCGCACGAACGTCGCGAAGGCGCTGCTCGGCAAGGATGCGCTGATCGATCTCGCGCTCTGCGCTCTGGCTGCGCGCGGCCATCTGCTGCTCGAAGATGTGCCGGGCGTGGGCAAGACGACGCTCGCGCATGCGCTCGCCCGATCGCTTGAGCTCTCGTTTGCGCGCATCCAGTTCACCAGCGATCTGCTGCCGGGAGACATCACGGGCGTCTCGGTCTTCGATCAGCGCACGAGTGAGTTCACCTTCAAGCCGGGGCCGCTCTTTGCGAACCTCGTGCTCGCGGACGAGATCAACCGCACGACGCCGCGCACGCAGAGCTGCCTGCTCGAGGCGATGGCAGAGGGGCAGATCTCGATCGATGGCATCGCCCGACCGCTGCCAGAGCCGTTTCTCGTGCTCGCGACGCAGAATCCGCACGAGCACGCGGGCACCTATCCTCTCCCCGAATCGCAGCTCGATCGGTTCACCATGCGGCTCTCGGTCGGCTATCCGCCCGCCGAGGTCGAGCGCGCGCTGCTGCTCGGCGGCGGCACGAAAGACGAGCTGTCGAATCTCAAGGCCGTCGCAGATGCCGTGGCTGTGCGCCGCCTGCAGCTCGCGGTTCCTCTCGTCGCCGTCGCGCCCGAGCTTGCCGACTATGTGCTCGCGCTCTCTGCGGCCACGCGCAACTCTCCGCTCATTTCGCTCGGCGCCTCTCCGCGCGGTGCGCTTGCGCTCTTGCGCTGTGCGCAGGCGCGCGCGCTTCTGTCGGGCCGCAACTACGTCGAGCCGGACGACGTGAAGGAGCTCGCTGTGGCGGTGTTCGCGCATCGGCTCGTGCTTGCGCGCGGAGCGCAAGGTGGCGGCGATCGACTCTCGGCGGAGCGCGTGATGCGCGAACTCGCCGAGCAGGTCGCGGCTCCGGAGTAGCGTGCAGAGATGGCGACGGAGTTGATCACAGAATCGCGCCAGCCCGCGCCCAGCAAGGTCGTGCGCGATCGACCGTGGCCGCGCTGGCCCGTCTTTGATCTCGCGAGGAGTCGTGAATCGGGGAAGACACCGTCGTGGCGCCGCAAGCTGACCTTCACGCGTCTGGGCCGCTGGTATTGCGGCCTCACGGTCGGCATCGGCTTCGCGGCGGTCAACACAGGCAACAATCTTCTCTTCCTCGTGCTCGGCCTCCTGCTCGCGAGCATCGTCGTCTCGGGCGTGCTCTCGGAGAATGCAGTGCGGGACGTGCGCGTGACGCGCGTGCTTCCGCTCGCGGCTGCGGTGGGCGAGCCGGCGCTGATCGGTCTCTCCGTGGTGAACGGCAAGAAGCGGGCGCCGAGTTTCTCGCTCTCTGTGCGCGAGGCGAACGGCGAGGTGAGCGGCGAGGCGTTCCTGATCATGCTCGCGCCCGGAGCGCGCGAGGAGCTCTCGTACCGCTTCATGCCTGAGCGCAGAGGACGCCATCTCTTCGCGCGTCTCGAGGTGGCGACGCGCTCTCCGTTTGGTCTCTTCGAGAAGGCGCGCCCCTTCGATGCACCTGGCGAGTTGATCGTCTTTCCGCGCGCGGTCGAGCCACCCGAGTTGCCGGCGCGCGCACAGGGCAGCGAGGGCGAAGAGCCGCTCGCCCGCGCTGGGCTTGGGTTTGAGCTGCATGGCCTTCGCGAATACCGGCCCGGAGAAGATGCGCGCGCAATCCATTGGCGCTCGAGTGCGCGCGCGGGAAGGCTCCTCTCGATCGAGCGCGAAGAGGAGCGCAGGCGGCGGCTTTGCATCGTCTGCGATGCGCGCGGGGTCACGGGGATTGCGCTCGAGACGATGCTCGAGAACGCCGCGGCGCTCTTCCAGCGCGCGCTCGATGAGGGCGCGCAGGTGTCGCTCGCGCTGCCCGGCGCAACGCTCCCGCCCGCCACAGGAGCCATCGCGCGGCGCTCGGGTCTGACGATGCTCGCGCTCTTCGAGGCGGCGCAGGGCCTGCCCGCGCCGGAGATCGGGCCGGGTCTGGAAATGATTGCTGTACCAATGATTGCTGTACCAATCATCTCATGAGCGCCACCGAACGAACCCGCTGGCGCTCTCCGACGCTGCTGCAGGCGCAGGGCTTCGCCGGCACACTGACGGTGCTCGCGGCATTTCTCTCCGCGGCCGTCTCGGGGGAGCTCGGCGCTGTCTATTGCGCGCTCTTTCTCGGCGCGCTCTCGCTCGCCACCTGGGCGCGCGGCCGCTACGCGCACCAGCATCCCGCCATCTGGACGGCGCTGCTCTTCGGCGCGCTCGTCGTGCTCGCGGTGCAGGTCTCCACCGGCGCGCTCGATGTCGTGCTCGGCGCGGCCCGCTTCGCTCTGCTCCTCTGCGCGCACCGTCTCTGGAATCGGCAGAGTGAGCGCGATGAACTGCTGCTGCTGCTGCTCTCTCTCTTGCTCGTCTGCGTCGGCGCGGCGCTCTCGGCGGAGCTGCTCTTTGGCGTCGCGTTCATCGCCTACGCGATCGCGGGAACCTGGGCGCTCGCGCTGACCCATCTGCGCTGGCAGATCGAGGGAAGCCGCGCCCTGGGCGGTCCGGCGCTGTTGCAGAGCCGGCGGCTGATCTCGCCGCAGCTGCTTGCTTCGCTCGCCGGGTTGTCGCTGCTCGCGCTCGCAGGAGCAGCGGCTCTCTTCTTCGTCTTCCCGCGAGTCACGCTCGGCGGCATGCACCGACTCGCGCATCCGCAGGCCGTCGCGGGGCTGACCGATTCGATCGAACTCGGTGGACACGGCGTGATCGCCGATGATCCCCGCATCGCGTTGCGCGCCCGGATTCTGCCTCGCGCAGGAGAGGTCGTGGCTCCCTCGCTGCACTGGCGCGCGCGGGCTCTCGAGGTCTGGACCGGGCGCGGTTGGCGTGCGCGTCCGGGGCCGATCACCGACGATCCCTCGCACCGCCCCGATCTGCCGAGACGCGCTCCGGGCTCGGCCGCGAAGGTCTCCTGGCAGACGACCGAGATCGAGCTGCTCGCGCCGTTCAACGAGGGAGTTCTGCTCGCGCCCGAGGGCCTGGCCGCATCCGTGCGATTCCCCGAGCCGCTGTCGGCGCGCGCGTCGACGAGGCAGGCGATGCTCTCGGCGGACGGCGCACTCCTCGTGCAGCCGGTCGAGACGGGCGATCTGACCTATCTGGTGACGAGCGCGCGCGTTGCGATCCCCGAGGAGGAGCGGGTGGTTTCGGCGCGCTCGCAGACGCCGCTGCCGCGCAGGGTTGCGCTCGACGCAGAGGCGCCGCTCGACCTCGACCCGCGCGTGCGTGCGCTCGGCGAGAAGCTTGTCAAAGACAAGGATCCGCGCGCAGCCGCGCAGGCCGTGCTGGACTATCTCGGCGACGGCTTTCGCTACACGCGCGAACTCGACGATACGAGCGCGGATCCGATTGCCGACTTCCTCTTCCGCCGCCGCGCCGGCCACTGTGAACTCTTCTCGTCGGCCATGGTCCTGCTCCTGCGCGCCGGCGGCGTTCCTGCGCGCAACGTGACGGGCTTCTACGGCGGAGTGGCGACGGCCTCGGGCTATCTCGCCGTGCGTGCCGGAGACGCGCACAGCTGGGTCGAGGTCTGGGAGCGCGGCGCCGGCTGGACTCTCTGGGATCCGACGCCCGAGGCTGAGCGCGGCAGCCACCAGGAGGGCCTCTGGGCGCGCATGGTTCTCCTCTGGGACGGGCTCGAATCGAAGTGGCGCACGACGATCGTCGAGTTCGATCTGCTCACGCAGGCCCGCGCGCTCTCCGCGGCGCTGCATGCGCTGCAGGAGGCAGGCCAGCAACTCGCCGGTCGAGGCGGGAGCGCGACCTCGCGCAAGGCTGCGCCGGTCCTGCTCGGGCTCGCTGCGCTGGTCGGCGCTGTTGTCCTTGCGGTCCGCTCCTGGCGCAGACGCGAGCGCGGGCAGGCTCGCGCGATTCGAGCCCTGGCGGTGGACGAGCTGCGGGCCAGAAACCTCTGGCGCGGTGCGCGAGCGCTGCTCGAGAAGTCCGGCATCGCGGTCTCCGCGTCGCTTCCGCCCCGCGAGGCAGCCCGGCAGGTCCGCACGCAGCTTCCCGACGCGGGCCCGGCGCTCGACCGTCTGGTGGCCCATCACGGGGCGGCCCGCTGGGGCGGCGCTGCGCTCTCCCCGAATCACGCGCGAGCGCTCCTGGCCTCGCTCCGCCGTGCTTTGCGGGCTTCGCGACGGGCCGCTGAATGAGCGCTTTCTGCGCACGAATCGTCGCCGAACCGGCGGTCGGGCCGGGTGGGGTGACGAAAAAAAGAATGGGCAATCTGCAAATTGCAAAATTTGTGAATTCACAAATTTGCTAAAACGGTTCATCACATCGCACGCAGAGGAGGACGAACAGTTGCCTGAACTTCCCGAAGTCGAGACCGCTGCGCGCCAGCTTCGCGAGTGGGTGCAGGGGCGCCGTGTCACCGCTGCGCGTGCGGAGAAGACGCGCGTGGTGCGCGGGCAGGACCCGCAGGCGCTCGCGTCGATCGTGGGCCACCGGCTGCTCTCGATCGAGCGGCTCGGCAAGTGGATGCTGCTCTCGTTCGATCGCGGCGCGGGTCTGCTCTCCCACCTCGGCATGACGGGCAAGTGGCTGCGCCGTTCGCGCGGCGAGGCGAGCGGTCCGCACGTGCGCGCGAGCCTTGAGTTCGAGGGCGGCGTGCTGCTCGACTATCGCGATCCGCGCCTCTTCGGTCGCCTGCTCGCCGGTCCGCCCGAGGAGCTGCGCCGCCAGCCCGCGCTCGCGTCGCTCGGTCCCGATCCGCTCAGCGGCGTCGATGCGCGCACGCTCACGGCCGCTCTCTCCGGTACGCGCCGCTCCATCAAAGAGGCGCTGATGGATCAGCACACGCTCGCCGGCCTGGGGAACATCCAGGTTTCGGAGAGCCTCTTCCGCGCGCAGCTGCATCCGGAGAAGTCGGCCGAGACGCTCACGCGCGTCGAGGTGGAGCGGCTCTCCCGCGCCATCGAGGCGTCGCTGCGCTTCACGCTCGAGCACGAGCGCGGCGAAGAGCCGATCGACTACATCGAAGAGGGCGGCGCGAACTTCTTCCTCGTATACGGCCGTGCGGGCGAGCCGTGCCCGACCTGCAAGACGCCGCTCGAGAGAATCGTGCAGGGAGGCCGCAGCACCTTTTTCTGCCCGACCTGCCAGCCCGGCCCTACTCCGCGTCGGAAGAAGAGCCCGGCAAAGGTTCCTGCGCCTGCGAAGTCCCGGACTGCGAAGGCCCGTCCAGCGAAAGCGAAGCAGCCGGCGAAGACGAAATCGCCTGCGAAGCCGAAGACGAAGGCAACGGCGCGATCGTTCGGTAGAGGTAAGTGAGCTGCAGCTCGCCCGCGATCGCGCGCGCGTGGGCATCTGGAGCGGCCCGCATGAATTTCACGCTCGTCGCCGGAAGCTCGTGGGTCAGCCAGCGCAGCGTCTGGTTGGCCCAGAGCGCGAACGGTGCCCGCTTGCGCAGCTTGTCTCCTGCGCGCCAGTAGCTCGTGTGCGCGTAGAGCCTCGCCGGCTCGAGAACAGTGCCCTTTGCGGTCGGCATGCGCAGCACCAGACAGTCGCTGCGCTCCTCGTCGATCTGCGACCAGCCGACGAATGGACCCATCGGCTGCTCATGCGCAAGCACGTCCTGGCTGTGCGCTCGGTGGAACAGATAGATGCGCCGCTCGTTCGGGAGCGCCTCTCGCCGTTCGAGCGTTGCTGCGTCGCCGAGGAGCGCGCGTGCATCTCCGCGCAGGTAACGTCCCTCCGACGCGACGAGCCCATCCTCTCGCTGTGCGATGCGAGCGAGCAGCGGCGAGATGTCCTGCGCAGAGAGAAAGAGCCAGAGTTGCCGAGCCGCCATGGGCGTGCACCATCGCACGCGTTGCGGAGACAAGGGGAGCGACTACTCGACGATGACCCGGATCGTGGCGGTGTCGTTCATGTCGCTCAAGCCGAGAGAGAACTCTCCGACATGGGGAAACAGTGCTGTCAGGCGCGTGCTCGCGATCGGCGCACGCCCCGGAACTGTCCATCGCAACTGCGGCACGCTTGCGCCTTCGGCAAGACCGGGCGGGACCAGAGTGCAAAGGGCCCCGCGCTCGACGTGCAGCGCACCGTCTCGCTGGAAGCCGCAGTGCGTGCCGACCGCGCCGGGAGCGGGCGTGCTGCCGACGTGAAGCGCGACCTCGAGATCGACGCCGGCGCCTGCGTCGGTGATGAACGAGAGCGTCGCGTGGTGATCGCCCGGTGGCAGGCCGGTCGGGTCGACGCGGATCGAGACGCGCGACGGCGTCGTGTAGTGCGTGCGCGCGGGTGTCGCCCAGACCGCGCTGCTCGTGGCCGAGAGCGCGAGAACCTCGCCGGTCTGGCTGCGGATCGAGATGCTCTGTGCGTGCGAACCGCTGCCCGCAGCGAGATTGAACTCCAGCGACGAGCGGGAGAGGACGATGCCGCCGGTGGGCTCGCTGCCTGACAGCGCGGCGAGTGCGCGCGCGGCGTCGATGCGGCCATTCTGCGTGAAGTCGGTGGCGATGGCCGACGAGAGGAGCGCGTCGCGAACCTGCGCCACGGTGGCGCCGGGATGGGCAGCAAAGAGCAGCGCCGCGAGGCCGGAGACGAATCCCGTCGCCATGCTGGTGCCGTCGTAGCGCTCGTAGCTACCAGGTGCGGTAGTCGAGAGAATTCCCACGCCAGGTGCAGCGAGGAGCGCGCCGCGGTTCGAGAACGATGCGAGGTGGCCGTCGACGTCGAGCGCGCCGACCGAGAGCAGGTTGCTCGCGGAGAGGCTCGCGGGAAAGCGGGGAGTGGCTGCGCCGTCGTTGCCCGCGCCGCCGACGAAGAGCGCACCGCGCGTGCCCGCTCGCGCGATGGCCTGGGCGATCGCCGCGCTGGGGCGATCGGTGCCCCAACTCGCGTTGATCACGCGAGCGCCATGGGCAGAGGCGTAGTCGATCGCCTGCGCGAGATCGTCGCTGCGTCCACCGTTCGGCGTGAGCGCCCGGACCGCCATCAGCGCGCTCTTCCAGTTGACGCCGACGACTCCGGCGCGATTTTCGCCGACAGCGCCGATGATTCCGGCGACATGCGTCCCGTGCCAGCGGGAGCCGGCCTGCGCGACAGGATTCGGATCTCCGCTCGCGCCGCCGTTGATGAAGCTTGCGCCGTGGACGTCGTCGACGATCCCGTCGCCATCGTCGTCGAGACCGTTGCCCGCGAGTTCGTCGCGGTTGGTCCAGAGGTTGTCTCGCAGATCGGGATGGTCGAGCGCGACGCCGTCGTCGATCACGGCGACAACCACGGAGCGATCGCCGACGCTCTCTGCCCAGGCGGTTGGCGCGTTGATTTCGGCCATGCCCCAGAGGTCCTTGAAGCGGGGATCGTTGGGAACGCGCACTCCTGCGAAAGGCTGCGCGATCGTGATCGGCTCGGCGAAGGCCACGGCCGGATCGCGCGCGAGGGCCGCGGCGAACGAGACCGCCTCATTGTCCGCCGGGACGGGGATTCTCAAGAGCGGCGCCTCGTCGTCGGGGCCGATCGCGGCGATCGGCACAATGGCTGCCGCTCCCTCCTCGGGCGCGCTCCATTCAGGGAGCGCTGCGTTGCTGCGCAACTGCACCAGCACGGCGTCTGGCGCGACGGGTCCGATCGGCTCCTTCCCGCAGGCGAGAGCGAGTGTGCTGCATGCGAGCAGGAGCAGCAGTGCCGACGCGTCCGAAAACTGCCTGCGTCTGGGCAAGCCCCGCGCAGGAAAGCCGCACTGGGAGCGGTCTTGCGCATCGCGGCTGCGTGGCTCGCGCGATCGTTGAGCACGTCCTCCGCGCGCTGGCGAGAGAGCCGATGGGCGCTGCGGCGGCTCGCTGGCGAAGGCATCGAAGAGCGGATCGGGAGAATCGAGGAGCGAGAAGCGGGCGGTGAATTCACGCGGAAGCGATGAGAAGAGATCGAGGTCGAGCACGGCGTTCTCCGAGCAAGCGAGGAGCCGCGAAAGCGCGGCATCGTCCTGCCCGGGAGAGCAGCGGTCGTGCCAAACCGAAAACGCGCGCAATCGCTCTGGGAGCGGCCTTGCGCGATGTCGGGTGCGGACCAGATCGAGACCCGATCGACGCGATTCGACACCCGTCTGGTCTCGAATTGAAACCCGCGCCTGCGACTGCCGCTATGATCGAAGCATGTCCGCCGCGCGCTGGGAGAAGAGCGATCTCGTCCTGACCATCCACGCGCAGCCGGGTGCGAAGCGGAGCGAATCGGCTGGGCTGCACGGCGACGCGCTCAAGCTGCGGCTCGCGGCCAGGCCCGTCGAGGGTGCCGCGAACGAGGAGCTGATCGCGTTTCTCGCGAAGGAGTTCGGCGTCGCCAAGCGCGCGGTCGAGCTGCTCGCGGGAGGGCAGAGCCGGCACAAGCGCGTGCGCGTGCAGAGTCCCGAGCGCGTACAAGCCGAGGCGCTGCTGCGCGCGTGGGGAGTCGAGAGCTAGCGCGGGCGGGAGTGCGAGCGACGTCCGCCGGGTCCGTGATAGCGGTCGTCTCGAGGAGAACGAACATGGCCAAGCCGCCTCGTCCCTGGATCGTGACCCGACATGATCCGCTTGAGCGCATCGACGAGAATCTGTGGGCCGTGAACGGTGACGTTCCCGGCTTCCCGCCGAGCGCAGGCTTCCACCGCCGGATGTCGATCGTGCGGCGCAGCGATGGGAAGCTGCTCTTCTTCAACGCGGTTCCACTCGACGAATCGACCCTCGCCGCAGTTCGCGCGCTCGGCGAGCCCGCGCTGCTCCTCATCCCGCACCACCTCCACTGCATGGACGGGAGGGCCTTCGCCGAGAAGCTCGGGCTGTCCGTGTACACCGCGGCCATCTCTCTCGAGCGAGTGCGGAGCATCGTGCCGATCGCTGGGCCGCTCGAGGCGCTGCCGCCCGACCCGACCATCACCATCGAGCCGATTGCCTCGAGCAAGTTTGGAGAGGCGGGCGTGGTGGTTCACACCGGCGGCCGCGCCTCGCTGCTGCTGTGCGACCTCGTGGTGAACGTCCCACACGGGCCGGGCCTGGCCGGCTTCATCTTCCGCCTCCTCGGCTTCACCGGACCTGCGCCGAAGCTTCCCCCTCCGGTGCGGATGCGGGCCTTCCCGGACAAGCGCCTTGCGCGCGCCGACCTCGAGCGCCTCGCGATGCTGCCGGGCCTCTGCCGGATCGTGCCCAGCCACGGAGCCATCGTCGACGCGGATCCTGCGGGTTCGCTCCGTCGGGCGGCCGCGTTGATCTGAACGGCCTTTGCGATCAACGAACACGGCCCAGCGCGTGAAGCGCCACTCGCCGCCCACGATCACGTCGACGTGAAACCGCTTCTAGTGGCCAATCGTGGCCGCGTTTTCGCGCAGGTATCGCTCGAGGTTCGCGAACATCCCGTCGAACCCGCCGGCCATGCCCGCGCGCGCTGCGTCGAAGGTGGCCTCGCCGGCTGCGTCGGACTCGTAGGGACACCAGCTCACGGTGATCGTCGTCATTCCTCCAGGCGCGTCCTCGAAGGTGACTGTCGAGAGCAGCTGCAGCGGCCACGTCGCCGCCATCGGGTGCCGCGTGAGACCGCGCTGCGGATTGGAGAACGCCTGCACGTAGACGAGCCGCTCGTTGTGCACCACTTCCTTGAAGGTCTGCAGACCCCACATCTCGGTGCCATCGGCCGTGCGAAGTCCGTAGTGGTGCACGCCGCCGGGACGCAGGTCCATCTCGGCCTTGAGCACGGTGGCGCCGCCGGGCCCGTACCAGCGCGCGATGTGCACCGGATCGACGTGGACCAGATAGACGAGAGGGCGGGGCGCATCGACGACGCGGGAGACGGTGAAGGGGCTCACGGGAGTCATGACTTCCTTCCTTTCTTCGGTGCCTGAGGCTGTTGGATTTTCTTTAAGTACGACTCGAGCCGGTCGAAGCGGTCCTCCCACTCCTGGCGGTAGAGTTCGATCCAGTCGGCAGCGGCCTTGAGCGGCGCGGCCTCCATGCGGCAAGGCCTGAACTGCGCGCGGCGCGTGCGGCTGATGAGGCCGCTCTTCTCGAGCACCTTGAGGTGCTTGGTCATCGCGGGGCCGCTCAGCTTGAAGGGGCGGGCGAGCTGCTGCACCGAGGCCTCGCCCTTGTGCAGGCGCGCGAGGATGGCCCGACGCGTGGGGTGGGCGAGGGCCGCAAAGGTCCGACTGAGTTTGTCTGCGGACACTGTTTCACCAGTTTGTTAATTATCCAATCGGTTAAATAATCTGCTTGCGGAGTGGGCGTCAAGCGGGCTTCGGGCCTGCTCCGCAGACAGGAGCTCAGAGCCCGCGCTTCTTGAGTTCGTCCATCTCGAAATCCGCGTCGTCCATCAAACGCTCATATGGCTTCAAGTCGACGCTCTGGCTTCTCGCCAGCGAGAGCAGGATGCTCTGGCCGGTCACACTCGACACAGGCGGCTGCTGATAGACCGGATCGGAGAGGGCCGCGTCGGGATCCGCGAACGCCCAGCCCATCCTCTTGAACTGGTCGAGGACGTCTCCGAGAAACAGCGCATTGAGCAGGCTGTGATGAATCAACAGGAGCTGCGGGATATCTCGACCGAGCAGCTTTCGGGAGAGCTCTCGATAAGCCTCCGCGCGCTGTTTGATATGCGCGAGATATGCATCGCGATAGGGCACAAGATCGAGTTTCGGATTGGCCGCGAGCTTCTCTGCGAGCCGCTGATCGAATCGCCAATCGGAACTATCGAGCGAGACATAGGCATTCCGATAATCCTGCTTCCGCAGGAAGGCGCGAAAGCCTTCGACCTTCGCGGGGGTGGCAGCGAGGAGAATCGCGAGTAGGGAGAGCATGGGTGAAAGCATCGCCCGAAACTCTCTTGCGGGTACCTTCGTGCATCCGGACCGCGCGGGGAGAGGCTTTGCGCGCTTCTCGCAGATGACGCCTGCGCGCGCCTGAGCTGCGATATGAACGGGCGATGGACGCAAGCTTCTGGGAAGATGTCTACCAGTCGGGCCGCACGCGATTCGATCTCGGCGGGCCGACGATTCCGCTCACCGACTTCCTCGACCGCACGACGCTTACGCCCGGTCGCGCGATCGTTCCCGGCTGCGGGCGCGGCTACGACGTGCTCGAGCTGGCGCGCCGCGGCTGGGACGCGCTGGGCATCGACTTCGCGCCGAGTGCGATCCACGACGCCGAGGCGGCAGCGCGCAAATCCTCTCTGGATGCGCACGCGCGCTTCGCGCAGATCGATCTCTTCGAGTTGAAGGCGGAGCCGTTCGATCTCTGGTGGGAGAACACTTGCTACTGCGCGATCGAGCCCAAGCGCCGCGACGACTATGCGCGCGCTGCCTCAAGCCTGGTGCGGCCGGGAGGATTGCTCGTCTTCTGCGTCTTCCCCATCGATGGTCGCGAAGGAGGGCCGCCGTTCGCGGTGGATCCAAAGGAGATCGCGCCGCGATTTGAGCGCTGGTTCTCGCTCGAGGAGGTGGCGCCACCGCCGCGCCATTCGACAGCAGCGCGAGAAGGGAAGGAGCTGCTCGCGATCCTGCGGCGCAACGACGTGAAGTGACTTCTGCTGCGCCGCGCGGTCGGCCTCGATGCAACGGCCCGTTCAGTAGCCGCGCGGGTTCGCGCGAGATCGTTTGAACACCAACGATCTCGCGCGCGTCGCATCTGCGGTGCCGCGACGAAGCTAGTGCGCGGCGGCGCTGTGCTCGAGACGCCCGATCGAATCGTGCGCCTTGTGCGTCCACTCGTCATCCAGACCGAGTTCGCTCGCGAGCTGCAGCGCCTTCTTGAACGCGTCGATCGCGCGGGCGTTGAGCGGGCCGGCCGTCTGCGCGAGCGCGAGCCGATATTGATCGGCGTACGTCGGCCCCATCGCGGCCAGCATCGGAGGCACCGGTGCGACGGCGAGCGCCGCGGCGAAGAGCTCGTCGAGATAGCCGATTCGATAGTAGGTCGCGACTGTCCAGGCCGACTTCTCGTGCTGCGATAGGCCTTCCTGGTATTGCGCGAGGAGCTTCTCCCTCGCTGCCGCCATCGAGGCGAGCGAGGCGTGGAGCGACTTCTCGAACTCCGCGCCGTTTCCTTCTGCGGCGAGCTTCATGCGCTCGTAGTCGGCGAGGCTCAGCTCTGCGCGCTGGAACGAGGCCTGCGCTGGCGTCGCACCGCTCGGCGCGCTTGCTTGCGCGTCCGCGGTGGGTGCGGGCTGCGCGGTGCGGCAGCCCGTCGTGGTGACGAGCGAGAGAGTGATCGCGGCGATCGATCCGGCGCCGAGAATGGAAAGATCGCAGAGACGATTCAGGAGGCGAAGTTTGGACATGGCGTCGACGGTAGCACGCAACAAGTGCCGATCACGGCAGCCCGCGCGCAGGGCCGGATCGTTCAAACCGCGACATCTCAATTGACACATTTGCAACACCACATTACCTCCATCTCTCCGCGCAAACAGGGGAGCAATCAATGCAGATGGGTCGGTCGATTTCGTTCGCGCTGCTGGCTGTCTCGCTCGCGGCCTGCCAAGGGTCTACGGGCAGCCGAGGGCTCACTGGCGTGCAGGGTGCGCCGGGTGCAACAGGACCGAACGGTGCAACGGGCATCACTGGAGCGACTGGCGCTACGGGTACGGCCGGAGAGACCGGAGCAACGGGTTCAACCGGGGCAACGGGTTCAACCGGGGCAACTGGTTCAACCGGGGCAACTGGTTCAACCGGGGCAACTGGTCCATCGGGAAACACGGGCGCGACTGGAGCCACGGGAAGCGATGGAGCGACGGGAGTTGCGGGAGCTACCGGAAGCAATGGCGCGACGGGAGTCACGGGCGCGACGGGCAGCAATGGCGCGACGGGAGTCACGGGCGCGACGGGCAGCAATGGCGCGACAGGGGTCACGGGCGCTACGGGAAGCAATGGCGCGACGGGAGTCACGGGCGCGACAGGAGTCACGGGCGCGACAGGAGTCACGGGCGCGACAGGAGTCACGGGCGCGACAGGAGTCACGGGCGCGACGGGAGTCACGGGCGCGACAGGAGTCACGGGCGCG
>CAIWCD010000040.1 GCA_903911145.1 uncultured delta proteobacterium
CTGTTAATCCGCGGGTCGTTGGTTCAAATCCAACCCGGGGAGCCATTTTCAAGGGGTTAGCGACGACGCGGTGTCCAGCGAGTCCACCCTTTTGGGCTGAATCCGGCCCAGTCTGTTGCACCGGCGCTACAGTCCGCCCGAGGCTTTCTCCGAGGAGAATGGCCAGTTCGGCGGGCTCCAGACGCCCATAGACCCGCTCCGCCATCCGCGAATCAGCGTGCCCGAGCAGCGGCGCGAGCAGGTGTGGCGCGACGCCCGCTGCGCGCAGCCACTTGGCACAGGTGCGGCGCAGATCGTTCGGCGAGCAAGAGGGAATGCCGAGCCGTTCGCAGGCCGCGCGCAGGTCGCGGCGCACGTTCTGCCAGGGAAGAAAGAGCAAGCCCTCCTCGCCCTGGGCGTGCTCGAGCGCATAGGCGAGCAGCGCGCGCTGGTCGTCGCTGACGATCGGCACATGCCGATCGCGCGTCGCCCGCTTGGTGCCGCGCACGTGGACGAAGCAGGAGTCTGCGGTCACGTCCTCGCGCCGCGCACGCTCGACCGCTCCCCACTCGGCAGAGGTCGCGACCATGAACGCCACGCAGGCAGCATGGTCGCCCGTCAACGCGCCGAGGAGCGCGCGCAGCTCGTCGCGGGAGAGAAAGCGCTTCACCGGCTTGTACTCGGGCGCGAAGCCAACTGGCAGAAACGCCGCCGGGTCGCCGAACCAGATCCGCGCTCGCCGCGCGAGCTTGAGCGCCCCGCGCAGCGTGACCAGCTCTTTGCTGATCGTGTGCTCGCTGACCCGTTCGCGTCGCCGCGCGCTGATGAAGCGGTCGACATCCGCTGCCTGCAAACGGCCGAGGAGGAGCGGACTATACTTGCCGTTCTCGTCCGTCTCGAGAATGCGCGTGAGCACGCCGGCCTTCTCTTTGTAGAACCTCACCGTGCTCGAAGCGCCGCGCCCCGCGAGCGCCTTCTCCTCGCGATCGTTCAGGAGGAGCTTCAGCGCATCGCTCAGCGTCGCGCGGCTCGCGGCGGCGTGATCGGGATCGGCCGAATCCCGCTCCCACTGGCGCGCGACGGCCTCGGCAGCCTGCCGGTCATGACACCGCGTCGTGCGCTGCTGACGACGGCCGTCGCGATCGTATACCCAAGCGTACCAGGTGGAACCGCGCTTGAAGATCCGCATCGGATGACCTCCTCGATGTAACGCTCCCAGACCGCCACGGGAACGCGAAGGATACCCCGCACGCCGCGGAGCCGCCCGGCAGCGCGAGCGAGGTGAGCATAGGCGAAGGAGCGCGAGCAGCCGAGCGCGACCATGACGTCGGTGGCGCTCACATAACGCGTGAGCGGGGCTCGGGTCGTCTCTTGCGAGTCAGACATGGTGCTCCTCCGCGAGAACTCGAAATCTTATGTCACACAACAACGTCTTACGCAAGCATGCGCGCACCTACGGTTTCAGCCGACAGATTTCGGCCAACCAAGCCGAGCCCGGATGCGGTTCGAAACGAGTCACGCAAGGGTCTCGAAATGAGCCACATCCAAGTCGCGCTACGTCGCTCTCCGAGCGGCGCTGCCTCCGGCACGGTCTGTGGATTGGCACCGCCGCATGCCTGGAGTTGCGGCTGCACCACCGCAGATCTGCGAACGCCGCGCGCTCGAAGGGCGC
Source organism: uncultured delta proteobacterium (assembly GCA_903911145.1). Lineage (GTDB taxonomy): Bacteria > Myxococcota > Myxococcia > Myxococcales > 40CM-4-68-19 > CAIWCD01. Next base: position 1,652 of record CAIWCD010000040.1, read on the forward strand.
GCGATGCCCGGTTCGTCCTATCGCCGCCGCGAGCCGGAGCGGTCGATCCTCTATGAGACCGTTCGCAAACACTGGAATACGCTTCTCGCCGAGGTCGCCCAGCGCACCGACGGCGGAAGCTTCCCGAGATTCGTCATCGCCGAGTTCGAGCGGTATCTCTCGTGTGGCATCCTCGCCAACGGCTTCGCGCGGGTGCATTGCGATGCCTGCGGGAAGGATCTGCTCGTCGCCTTTTGCTGCAAGGGACGCGGATTTTGTCCCTCGTGCACCACGCGCCGCATGCAGGGAACGGCGATCCACCTCGTCGATCGCGTCATCCCCAGCGTGCCGGTGCGGCAATGGGTGCTCTCGCTGCCGCGCTGGGCGCGATTTCTCCTCGCGCGCGACCCGCTGTTGATCACGCGCACGCTCGATCGCACCCTCCGCGAGATCTTCAAGAGCCACCGGCGACGGGCCCGCAAGGCCGGCCTGCGTGAACCCAAGACCGGCGCTGTAACCATGGTGCAGCGGTTTGGCAGCCTTCTAAATCTAAACGTACATTTCCACTCTGTAGTCCCGGACGGAGTCTTCGTCCGCGACCAGGGCGCCCTCCGCTTCGAGCCGCTACCTGCGCCGTCGGACGAGGAGGTGAAAGCGATCCTCCAGAAGATCGTCGTGCGCGTCAGCAAACTCTTGCGCCCACGCCTCGAATCCTCGCGTGATGACGCGCGGACGCCCGACGCGATCGCAGCAGCGCAGGCTGACTCGGTGTCCGCGCTCGCCGGCAAGTCGCCCGAGGCGACCGTCACCAAGAAGCACGCCGCATACCTCGAAGGTTTCTCGCTGCATGCTGGAGTGCACATCCACGCGAATGATCGCGAGGGCCTTTCACGGTTGTGCGGCTATGGCGCGCGGCCAGCGCTGTCGCAGGATCGTCTCTCCTCGCTGCCCGACGGGCGCCTTGCGATCCAAATGAAGCGGCCGCTCGCCGACGGCAGCCGAGAGCTGCTGCTGGAGCCGGTCGAACTGCTCCGGCGCCTCGCCACTCTGGTGCCGCCGCCGCGCGCTCACATCACCCGTTTCCATGGCTGCTTCGGTCCGGCCTCGAAGTGGCGTAGCGAGATCGTACCGGCGCCTCCTCTCGAGCTGCGACCGGCGCCGCCGGAGCCCGCCGCGCCCTCTCTCTCCGCGCCCGACGACGGCGCGCCGCCAACTGGCCCGAAGAAGCCGCGCAGACCAGACTCCCGGATACGATGGGCGGAGCTGCTCCAGCGCGTCTTTCGCGAGGACGTGCTCGCCTGTCCTTGCGGTGGCCGCCGGAGAGTGATCGCCTTCATCACCAAGCAGAGAGTCATCAAGGCGATCTTGGAACATCTCGGCCTGCCGACGACCAACTCGCCCATCGCGCCGGCCCGCGGCACGGCCCCGCCGGACGTGGCTCCCTGGCAAGATGACGTGCCCTCGCTGCAGCTCGCGCTCCGCTGAGAGGCGCGCAGGGCCTGCCTGCGCCTATGTCTTGTTTTCCGCTTGCGCGGGCCTCGCGCTATGTGCCGGCAGGCTCCGCGCGGCGTGACCGAGGGGAGTCAAGTTGACGGAAGAGAAATTATCAGACGTAAGATCGCGCCTTGTCCGTCCTATCGGCGCCCGCATCCGCATTGCCGAGTTGGATCTGAGGCCCGTTGCCGTTGCCATTGCTTTCGCCGTTGCTCTTGGCCTTTGTGTTGAACGCAATCTCAGAGGGCGCCTTCAGTTGCCGAGCCGGCGCCTTGAGTTGCTTGCGCGCAGGCCCAGCGCGGTGCTCTTGCGCGCCCACCTTGAAGAAGCCGATGGTCGACTGCAGTTGCTCTGCCTGGCCCGACAATTCCTGAGACGTAGAGGCCATCTCCTCGGACGCCGATGCGTTCTGCTGGATCACCTGGTTGAGTTGCTGGATTGCCTTGTTGATCTGTGCGGTCCCAACATCCTGTTCGCGGCTCGCCGCGGTGATCTCCTGCACCAACTCCGCAGTGCGCTGCACGTCTGGAAGAATGCGCGCCAGCAGGCCACCAGCCTTCACTGCCACC
>CAIWCD010000041.1 GCA_903911145.1 uncultured delta proteobacterium
TACAACTTGCTCCGCATCGCGAAACTGACGCCGCAGACCGCCTGAGCTCTGGCCTGGGCGGACGACCGCCGGCCTCTTCGAGGTCGGCGGCGAGACGAGGGCAGAACTCCGCGTCCGAGCGATCTTCAACACCCTGCTAGACAGGTGCGCGGGCCAATGGAGTGTGCGTTTTTCCCGTCCGATTCATCGTGCCTGTTTCCTCTTCCTTCGTGGTGTCCGTGCGCCGCCTTTCTCTGTTTCCTCTGCTGATCGCGCTTCTCTTCGCGGGCCGTGCGCTCGCGGAGATGACTGTGCCGGTCGATCTGCAGCTGGATCTGATGAAACGGGTCGTGAAATTCGAACGAGGCTTCTCGGCGCACAGCGGGGCGCTGGTCCACGTCGTCATTGTCACGAAGCCTGGCAACGCGGCCTCGGATCGCGCCGCGACGCAGCTCAAGCAGGGCCTCGAGCACGCGCCTGAGATCGTTGGGAAGCCTGTTCAGGTTGTTGTGCAGTCGTTCACGAGTGCCGCCGAGCTCAAGCACGCTGCCGACGGCGCCGCGATTGTCTATCTGACGCCGGGGCTCGAGGGCGACATCCCCGCGATCGCGACCGCGTTCGCTGGCGTTGCCGCGATCACGATCTCGGCCGATGGCGAAGCGGTCGGGCAGGGCGCGGTGCTTGGGTTCGAGCTCTTCTCGTCGCGGCCGCGCATCGTGCTCAATCTCGCGCAGGCGGGGAAGCAGGGGCTTGATTTCAGCTCCGACCTCGCCCGCCTGGCGCGCGTGATTCGCTGAGCGAGTCGGTCGGCGCGCAACCGCTCGTCAAGGCGATCCGCACGCGAACCAGTTCAAGATCCGTTTCTTCTTAGCCGCTGTGAGGGGCTTGCCTTTCGGCATCTCGCCCGAGCTGATCTTGGCGCGCGCGCCGGACGAAATCACCGAAGTCGCGCTCGCGAATGCGCCGTGGTGGCAGCTCTGGCATTCGCTCTTGAAGAACTTCCCCGCGTAGTTGAGCCAGGTGTCCTTCCCGCAAGCGTCGGCGGTTTCGTCCTGCGCCCCCGCGGTTGTCTGGCCGTCGCCGACCTCGTCGACACCTCCGCATCCGGCGAGCAGAAGAAGCGTTGCCACAATCCATCCGATTCGCATGTTGGTGCCTCTCGCAATCGCGCGCCGTTGTGGTCGCGTGATTGCGATGCGAAGAGCAGCGGCCGTGCCAGCGACCTCCCACTCGCGCGGCCAGCTGTCGCGTGCTCTCAACGACTCGTTCTGATACCCGGCGCGGTCCGAAATGAGTCGCCGCCTCGGCCGTCCTCGCTCGTCATCGCCGCAGCGAATGTGGTGCGTTGCCCGTTCCTGAATTGATGGAATAGGTGATGCCCACCGTCGCGATCATCGCAGCTGCAGCGAACCCGAGAGCGAAGGAAGGTTCCCAGAAGCGCGTCCGCCTCATGCGCGCGCGCCCCCGGCCGGCCAGTTCGCGCGCGATCTCCTCGCGCAACCGCGTCCGGCTCTCCTTCGATGGGAGCGGCCCCGCGGCGGGCTGCTCGATATCCCGCTTGAGCTGCACGAACTCGCGCACGCAGGACGCGCAGCAGATCAGATGCGCCTCGACGCGAGTGCGTGTCGAGGCGTCCAGCGTTGCGAACTGGTAGCCAATCAACTCGTCCTGGATTGAATCGCACGTCATCGATCGATCTCCTCTCGGAGGTGCTGCACGAGGTGGTGCATCCGCGACTTCACTGTGCCAACAGGGATTGCCAGCCGCTCGGCGAGCTCTTCATAGGAAAGGCCGCCGACGCGCAGTCGATAGAGATTCGCCTGCTCGGGAGGGAGCGCGGCCACGGCGCGTGCGAGAACTTCGCGATCCTGGCTCGCAGCCAGGAGCTCCTCCGGATGAGACGCAAGCGGCGCTGCTTCTGTCTCTGCGCGTCCGATCGCTTGTGCGGCTCTGCGCGCGTTGCGCGTTCGATTCAGACAGAGATTGCGCGCCGTCTGGAAGATGAAGGCGCGAAATTGTTGGACCGCGGGCGCTGTCTTTCTCTCGCGCAGCAGGCTGAGGAACGTCTCGTGAAGCACGTCCTCGGCGTCCTGCTGCGCGGGAAGTTGCCGGCGGATGAAGCCGAAGAGAGGACGCTCGTATCGTTGGTAGAGCAGATCGAATGCGCGCAACTCTCCGCGCACCAGCGCTGCGTGGAGCGCCTCATCGGAGGCGTGCGCATCGTCAGACATCGGCCGTGCGCTTCGCTGCGCGAACAGCGGCGATCGACGGGAGGAGGGCCGCGACGATCAGGGGGATGAGGGCGAGCACGAGGTTGTTGAGAGACTCACGGATACCCATCGTCGCAATGGAGAACTGCTCGCCCGCCGGCACGGTCTGCAGATACCGGAACGTACTCATGACGCCGAGGCAGGTGCCGAGCAGGCCGCTGAGCAACGTGGCTGTTGCCGTGGCCACTGAGAGCGCGAGATATCCTCTCGCTGGCCGCAAGACGTTCAGCACTCCCGCGGCGACACAGAGGAAGCCGAAGAGCAGCGTGGGGAACATCGCCAGACCGCCCTCGAGGAAGAACGTGACCATCGGGTGACCTCCGGTGAGTGATTGAAGAAGACCTCACCTGGGATGTCACCGATGCAGGCAAATGGTTCACCGGGCTACGGGTGACATTGATTGACGAAGATACTGACTTCGTTGCTGCCGGAATCCGAGACGATGATATCGGGATATCCATCGCCGTCGAAATCCCCCGTGATGATCGCTTGCGGCGACGAGGCGACCGGGAACGTCGCAGCGGGGCCGAACGTGCCGTCTCCGCGCCCGTAGCGCATGCCCATCGTGCCGTCATTCGTATTGGTATAGACGGCGTCGAGGAACCCGTCGTGATTGACGTCGACGAGGCCGACCCAATAAGGCGCATTTCCGGTCGCATAGTTGACCGCCGGCCGGAATGTTCCCGCGGCGTGGCCACCCGTCGCTCCCCAGTTGAGGAACACGGCGAGTTCATTGCTCCCTGATACCGACGCGATGATATCGGTATATCCATCGCCGTTGAGATCTCCGATAGCCACGGTGCGCGCGGTCGAGCCGCCGGTGAGGTAATCGGTGCGCACGGGGAAGTGCCCGGTGCCGTCATTCAGGAGCAGCGTGATGCTGCCTGGATTGCTTTCGTTGGCGATCACCATATCAACGCCGCCGTCGTGATCGAAGTCGGCGACGCGGACGCAGCTTGGGCGGCTGTAGTTCGCAGACGAGGCGATATTGGTGGTCGTGAATACACCGGCATCATTGTTCGTCAGCAGCGTGATGGTGTTCGCGAAGATATTCGGCACGGCGAGATCGATGAAGCCGTCTGCGTTGAAATCGCCGGCGGCGATTGACCAGGGCCAGTTTCCCGGCGACGTCGCATAGGTCGCGCTCGAGGTGAAGGTTCCATTGCCCCACGATGGATGTCCGCCCTGGGCGTTGCCGAAGAGGATATCGACATATCCCTGGCCGCCCGAGACGATCGCGAGATCGAGAACGCCGTCGCCGTTGAAATCGGCGGTCAATATGTCGGCGATATAGGTGTGCGCCGAGTAGGTGGACGGTGCCGAGAACGTTCCATCTCCGATCCCGAGGTCGATTTCGACGGAGTTGGTGGTGTTGGTATAGACGCCCGAAGCAAGATCGAGCTTCCCGTCGTGATTGAAATCGCCCGCGGCCATTCCCAGCGGCCCCACGCCCACGGCCAGCACCGTCGCGGGATGCAGCGCGGTGGTTGCGGGAGGGCCGGCATTGCAGACGCCCGTCGTGCAGGTGTCATTGGCCGTGCAGGTGACGCCCGCATCGCAGGCGGTCCCGTCCGTTGCCGCCACGTTGTTGCACGCGCCTGTCGCATGATTGGTGCAGCTCGAGACGTGGCACTGGTCAGACGGCGTGCAGGTCACGCCGATACAGTGGTCGATACCAGCGCATACTCCGCTCGTGCAGATATCCCCGGTGGTATTGGCGTTGCTGTCATTGCACGAGGTGCCGTCGGTCGCGATCGGATTGGAGCAGGCGCCAGTCGTGTGATTGGTGCAGACGCCGGCGACGTGGCACTGGTCGGACGCGGTACAGGTGACGCCGATACAATGGTCGATGCCAGCGCATATGCCGCTTGTGCAGATATCGCCAACGGTATTGCCATTGCCGTCATTGCACGCGGTTCCATCGCTGATGGTTGGATTCGAGCAGGCGCCGGTTGCGTGATTGGTGCAGACGCCGGCGACGTGGCACTGGTCAGCCGCAGTGCAGATCACGCCGATACAGTGGTCGACACCAGCGCATATGCCGCCTGTGCAGATATCCCCCGTTGTATTGGCGTTGCTGTCGTTGCACGAGGTGCCGTCGGTCGCGGTCGGATTGGAGCAGGCGCCCGTTGCGTGATTGGTGCAGACGCCCGCGACGTGGCACTGGTCGGACGCAGCGCAGGTGACGCCGATACAATGGTCGATACCAGCGCAATTACCCCCGGTGCAGATATCGCCGGTGGTATTGGCGTTTCCGTCGTTGCACGAGGTTCCGTCCGTCGCGGTTGGATTCGAGCAGGCGCCGGTTGCGTGGTTATTGCAGACCCCCGCGACGTGGCACTGGTCGGACGCGGTGCAGGTCGCGCCGATACAATGGTCGATACCAGCGCAGATACCGCTCGTGCAGATATCCCCGCTGGTATTGGCGTTGCCGTCGTTGCACGAAAGCCCATCGGACGCACTCGGGTTCGAGCAGATGCCCGTGCTGTGATCGCAGACGCCCGCGACGTGGCACTGATCGGTCGCAGTGCAGGTGACGCCGAGGCAATGGTTGATCGGATCGGCCGTCACGGTTGTCGACGCGGTGGTCGCCAGGGCTCCGGCTGTGAGCAGCTTCGTCTCTGGCGTGGTCGAGGTGAACGTCGCGGAGAAGTTGCCGCTCGAGTCGGTGGTGCCGGTCACGGAAGCGCCCGCGCCATTGAACTTGTTGTTCGAGCCGGTCGCGTGGATGGTCACCGACACTCCGGAGACCGCATTGCCGCTCGGGTCTGCGACGGTCGCGGTCAGCGTTGCGGCGCTGGTCCCATCCGCGATGATCTCGGCAGGAGTTGCGACGAGCAGCATCTGCAGCGAATCGGCGGTTGCCGCGAAGGTGACGGGCGCGAGCAGAAAGGCCTGCGACGAGCTGTCGAGCGTGAGCTTGACGCTCTCCTGTTGAACCTGCGTCGAGACGAGCGACGCGGAGAAGAGGCCGCCTGCGTTGGTCGTGCCGCTGATCGTGCTCGCGCTGGTGACGCCCGGGGCGCTGAAGAGATTCGCTGTCCCGTCTGCAGCGAGCGTGACGGCCTGGTTGCTGACGGGATTTCCGTTCGCATCGCCAAGCAGCGCCCAGAGCGAGATGGTTCCGCCGTGCGGCACGCTCTGCGGGCTCGCGGTGAGCGACGACTGCGCTGCGCTGGCCGGACCCGCCACGAACGTCACTGCCGTAGAGCTGCTCGTCGCGCCGACGACTGCCGTGATCCGCTTGGTCTCCGCCTTCGTCGACGAGAGCGTCGCGGTGAATGTGCCATCGACGAGCGTCGCTCCGCTCGCGGTGCTCGCCGAGTGGCCGCCCGTGGCGAAGGTATTGGCCGCGCCAGTCGCCGAGAGCGCGACGGTCTGGCCGCTCAGCGCGTTCCCATTGTTGTCGGTCACCGTCACGGTGATCGTCGTGGTTGTGCCGTCCGCGACGACGGGGCCCGCGCCGGCCGAGATCGACACCACCGGCTGCGTTGTCGTCGGGACGAAGGCCACCGATGCGGAGAGCGAAATCGCGGCGCCGCCGCTGCCCAGGTTCGCGGTGAGCCTCTTCGATTCCGCGTGGGTTGAAGAGAGCGTCGCGGAGAAGACGCCGGTGGCGCCGGTGTTGCCGCTCGTCGCGCTGAACGTATTGGCGCTGCCCGTCGACGAGAGCGAGACAGGGAGTCCGCGCACTTCATTCCCATTGGCATCGTTGGCCTGCACGAAGAGCGTCATCGTGGTCGTTCCGTCGGCGGTGACCGTCGCGGGGCTGGCGACAAAGATCGAATCGCTCAAGCTGGGCGGGCCCGCGACGAAGGAGACCGTCGTCGTCGCGCTCGCGGTGCCGCTCTGTGCCGTGATGCTCTTGGCCTCCGCTTTCGTCGAGACGAGCGTCGCCGTGAACTTTCCCGTCGACGAGTCGGTCGTCCCGCTCGCGCTCGAGCCGCTATTCGTGCCGCCCACGGCAAAGACGTTCGCGCTTCCCGTGGCGCTGAGCTGGACGACTGCTCCGTGCTGCGCAACTCCGTTTCCGTCACGCACCGTCGCCGTCAACGTGGTCGCGGTCGTTCCATCCGCAATCACCGTCGCAGCGCTCGCGGTCACCAGGACGACCAGTTGCGTGCGCGAGAAGGTCACCGGTGTCGTCAGCAAAGGGCTGCCATCGACTGTCGCCGTGATGGTTTCGCTCTGCGCGTCGCTGCTGGTGAGCGCCGCGATGAACTGGCCGATCCCGTTCGTCGTGCCGGTGATGGTCGCGCCGCTCGAGAGTCCGGTGGCGCTGAACGTGTTGTGCGTCGCGCTGCCTGCCGAAAGCGTCACGGCCTTGCCGGTGACGGGATTTCCATTCGCGTCCGCAAGCGTGACTTGAAGATTCGTGCTCGCGCCCTGCGTGAGCGTTGCGGGGCTGGCCTGCAGCGACGACTTCGCTGCGCTCGGAGGGCCTGCGCTGAACAGGACTCCTGTCGAGGCTGCGAGCAGGCCGGATGCCGCGGTGACCACCTCGGTTCCCGCGCGCGTCGAGGAGAGCTTCGCGCTGAACGTGCCGTCCGCGCCCGTGGTGCCGCTGGCCGTGCTGCCGCTGTTGCCACCTGCGCTGAAGGTGTCCGCGCTGCCGCTGGCGCTCAACGTGATGGCTTGCCCCGCGATGCCTGTGCCACTGGCGTCCTTGATTGCTGCGGTGATTGTCGTCGTCGTGCTCCCATCGGCCACCAGCGCGGTCGGGCTCGCTGTGATGGTCGCGGCTGCGGGCACGGGTTGCGTCGAGATGAAGGTGACGTCGGTGGTGACGAGCAGTGGCGCGTTGCCAGTCCCGATGGTGGCGGTGATGACCTCCTGCCCCGGCTGCGTCGAGGCGAGCGAACTGCTGAAGCTGCCGCCCGCGTTGGTCGCGCCGCTGGTGGTCTGGAAGGTGTTCCCGCCTCCGCTGGCGGTGAACGCGACGGGCTCTCCCGAGAGTGGATTTCCGTTCGCGTCGCTGACGATGAGCAGCAGCGCGGCGGTGCTGGTGCCGTCGGCGAACAGGCGGTTCGGACTCGCCGTCAGCAGCGTGCCGGTCAAGCTGGGCGCGCCCGCGATGAACGTGACCGGTGCGGTGAGGGTCACGCTGCTGTTTCCTGAGGTGAGCGTCGCGGTGACGATCTTCGTCTCGGCGCGCGTGGAGGCGAGCGTCGACGTGAACGAGCCCGCTGCATCGGTGACTCCCGATGCGAGCTGGCCGCCGTCGAGCGCGGAAACGAAAGCGAACTGGTTGTTGCTGCCCGATGCGCTGAGGCTGACCGATGCACCCGGATAGGGATTGCCGTCGACGTCGCGCGCGATGAGCGTGATGGCGGCGGTCGCGAGGCCGTCAGCGACCAGGGTGGCGGGCGAGATGTCGAGCGTAGAGGTGTTCGCGCTTGCGGTACCGGGGGTGAACACGACCTGCGTCGTGAGCGGGATCGCGGCGCCGGCGAAGCCGACCGTTGCGGTGATCGTCGAGGTGCCGGCCGCGGTCGAGGTCAACGTCGTCGAAAAGGTACCGCTCGCGCTGGTCGCGCCGCTCGCGACGCTGAAGCGATTCTCGTTGCCGCTCGCGGCGAGTGACACAGGTTCGTTGCCAAGCACGTCGCCGGCGCAGTCGTGCAAGGTCAGATCGAGTTGGATCGGCGAGGTGCCGTCGGCGGTGGCGCTCGCGGGCGTCGCCGTGAGCGTCGATTGGCCAGCGCAAGGTGAGCCCGGATTGACATCGAAGACCGCGCTCGATGCTCCCTGGAATCCAGCCGACGTGGCGACGAGCGTGCAGCCTCTCGCCGCGCGATCGATCGAGAGATCGCTGAACGTCGCGACGCCGGAGACCGCGGCGACCGAGAGCGTTCCCGAGAGCAGCGCGCTGCCGTTTGCGCTCGCGCAGATGCCGCCGAGTGCGAGCGTCACCGTGGCCGTCTCGCTCGTGATCAGGTTGCCTGACGCGTCGTTGACCGAGACCTGGACTGGCGGCGCGATCACCGCGCCATTGACGACGCCGCTGGGCTGGACCGTGAACGCGAGCGCAGCCGGTGCGCTGGTGGTGACGTCGAAGGTCGGGCTCACCGCGGATGCGAGGCCGTTGGCTGCGGCCGTGAGCGCATAGCCGTGGCCCGCCTGCGCGATGCTCAAATCAGGAAAGTTGGCGATGCCGCTGTTCGCCGCGACCGAGAGCGTTCCAGCAAGCAGTCCGCTGCCGCCGTCTGTCGCAATCGCCAGCGCGATCGTCGAGCCCGCGTCAGCGACGAGGTTGCCGTAGGAATCCTCGACCGAGAGCTGCACGGGCGGCGCAATCGTCGCTCCCGCCTGCGCGCTCGAGGGCGGCACGCTGAAGGCGAGCTTCGCGGCCGGTCCGGCGACGAACTTCACAGTCACCGTCTGCGTCAGCGCCGAACCGCCGACGGCCGCCGCAGTAACCGTCTTGCTCCCGGCCGCCGTCGAGGAGAGCCGAGCAGTCGTCCTTCCCGATGCATCGGTGACAGCCGCCGTCGTCATCACCGCGCCCGCCCCCTGCGCCGTGAAGATCAGCTGCAATCCAGCGAGCGGCGCGCCGAGCGGGTTCACCACGGTCGCCGTGATGGTCGCTTGATCGGTTCCATTCGCGAGCAGCCCGGCCGTCCGATCGGCGGCCAGCGTCGAGTGCACCGGATCGATCGAGGGCGACGTGAGGTTCCGGTTGGACGAGCAGGCGAATAGCAACAGTGCGATCGCGGGCAATGCGCGTGGAAGCGACACAGGTACTCCTGTCTATGTCTGGTGCGGCCGCGAGCACGGATACTCGCGGGATCGATGCGCGCCAATTTCGTTTGAGCGCGTCGAGCTGCATCTGACGAACTGGTGGCCGTGGTGCTCTGCCGCTCCAGCAATCAACAAAGCTGATTAAAGGAACGTCAGTTCGTCATCGCCGACCTGCGCGACCTCTTCCTTGCGATCAAAGAGCGTCGGGTCGATCCGCTCGAAGGTCAGCTCGACGAAGAGATCCTCGCCGGCCGCCATGCCGCCTTGATTGCTGCTGTGGATTGCGCCCAGAGAGAGAGACGGAGTGAGCAGTCCACGACGGAAGGAGATCATCGAGCCGCGAATAAACGTGGGCACGCCGATGAACAGCGAGGTTCCCTTCTTTTCAATCAGCGATTTGAGACCGCCGGCGAGCATATTCGCGATCTCGCCCGTCATATCCTCAAGCGCCTCGACCGACGGCGCATCGAGCTGGAACATCTCCCGATAGACCGCGCGCAGCACCTCTTCCCTGGCGCTGACGATCAGATGCCCGGCCATATGATCCGAGCCGCTCAATGGAATCATCGCGTTCACGGGCAACAGCAGCGTGCGGCTCGCCTTGAGGAACGGCTCGTCGGAGAGCTTGAACTTCCCGAAGCCCGCGAGCATCTCCGCGGTGATCCTCTGGAGCCCCTCGACGAGCGCGGTCGGGTAGAGCGATTCGCGCAACAGCTCCATTGCGAAGTCGTTGATTCGCTTCGAGGGAAACGGGCCGACGAAGAGCACGTCCGGGCGGTGCGACTTGAACTCGACCGGCGCTTCCGCGATCCCCGAGAAGAGAATCGGCAGCTCGGGATGGAGCGCCTTGACGCTCGCGACCAGATCGTTCGCGCCTTCCTCGACGAGCTGGCCATTGATGACGACGAGCGCGAGCTTGCGGACGTTGCGAATCGTCTCGATGAGCATCGACGGCTCTGTGACGAGGCCGACCTTGAAACCAAACTCCTTGAGCTTCGGCGCCAGCTCCGCGAGCGAGCCGCCGTGTTCATCGACGAGAAGAATGTATTTGCGGAGACTCATGGCGTTGCCCCTCAGTGTCTGCGTGTCGTGCGCGAAACCAACGCAAGCGCGCGGAGCATCGACTGCGCGTCTGTTGTTTGCAAGTGTTCAATCCCCTCGTTGGCCACGAGCCGCGAGGGTTGTTGTCGGGACGAAAGTCGCCCCGGTGATCACTCCTGCGCTCGACCGATGAGTGATCCTCTCACTCATTCCCGCTCCTCTCTGTCGAGGCAGGTCCGAGCGCGCGAGCGCGTCTGATCCGCGAGTCGGCAACTTGCTGTTGCTCCGTCTCCGTGCGAACGAATCAGGTGACTGGTGCTGCAGAGTCTTCCGCTTGGCGCCGCGATGCAGAAGGATGATTCGATGCACAAGCCGTTCCTGCCGCGATCGATCGCACTGCTTCTCCCGGTGATCGCGGCCGCGTGCACGAGCGCCGTTCCTGCTGTCTGCACAGCGAACGCCGATTGCGGGGCCGGTTCGGTCTGCGTCAACTCCGAGTGCGTTCCGTCTGCGAGCGGCGCGCTCTCGTTCAACCCCGCGTCCGTGGAAGTCGTCGCCTTCGTCAACACCGTCCCCGACCCGGTGCAGGTCGTCCTCGCGTCGGGCAGTTCAGTCGCGCTCAGCTATTCGATCTCCTGCAGCAGCGGCGTCACCGTCTCCCCGTCGCACGGGACGGTCAGCAGTTCCTGGGGCGCCACGCTGACGCTCCAGGCGACCTCACAAAGCGTCGCAGGCGTCATCACCTCGAACTGCTTGGCCACGGCCGACGGCGACTCAAGCAACAGTGCACAGCTGCAGTTCCTCATCGTCGCCGAGCCGAATGGCCCCGGAGGCGGAAGCGGTGGCGGCTCTGCGGGTGGCTCTGGTGGCGGCTCTGCGGGTGGTTCAGGTGGTGGCGCTGCGGGTGGCTCTGGTGGCGGCGCTGCGGGCGGCTCTGGTGGCGGCTCCGCGGGTGGCTCTGGTGGCGGCTCCGCGGGTGGCTCTGGTGGCGGCTCCGCGGGTGGTTCAGGTGGTGGCGCTGCGGGTGGCACTGGCGGCGGCTCTGCGGGTGGCTCTGGTGGCGGCTCTGCGGGTGGCTCTGGTGGCGGCTCTGGCGGCGGCTCTGCGGGTGGCTCAGGTGGTGGCTCAAGTGGCGGCTCTGCAGGTGGCTCTGGTGGCGGCGCTGCGGGCGGCGCTGGTGGCGGGGTTGGAACCCTCTCCTGCACTGCGCCGGATACCTTCAATACGAGCAATGGCAGCAGCTGCGGAAGCTGGCGATGGTCGATCAAGACCGGCCAGGACAGTGCGGCCGCGGCGGTCGTGAGGCAGGTCCCGACGCCGATCGATATCAAGACGCTGGGCGCTTTTCCTGTTCCGACGGGACTCGGCACGGGCCTGCAGCGCACCGCGCAGGAGAACACGCTCTATATCCTTCGCAACGTCGTGGTCGTCGAGACGAAGCTGGAGAGCGATAGCGATTATCATATGCCCATCACCGACCCCGTGACGGGCGCGCATATGGAGGCGGAGATCCCGTTTCCGAAATGCACCAACAGTGCTGTGGCAACCTCCTGCTCCGTGACCCATCCTCGCCATGTGCTGGAGTCGATCGTGATGCCGACGGGCAGCTACCAGCAGATCAACAAGACGGCGACGATTATCGGGCCGGCACTCTTCGATATGCTGCACGGCAGCGCGAACGCGGCGCCCAATGGAATCGAGATTCACCCGGTGCTCGCGCTCTGCTTCGGGCAGAACTGCGACCCGCTCGCGCCCTGAGTCTGTTTCCCGGTCGCCTCGCTCTTCGCATGCGGCCTGTCGAGCGCGTGCGCCCTCGCGCATCCTCCTTGCTGTTGCCTCGGAAGCGAGGTACGGGGCGCGTCGTTGATCTTGCGAAAAGGATGAACCGCGGATGAGTTTCTTCGAGTGGGACGCCCGATATGAGCTCGACGTCGAGAGTATGGATGACGAGCACAAGGTTCTGATCGCGAAGATGAACCGCACGTACGATCTGGTCGCCCGCCAAGCGGCGCAATCTGAATGCCTCGAAGCGCTCGACGACTTTATTGCCTATACGAGCACGCACTTCGCCGACGAGGAGAAGTTCATGCAGCGCATGGCGTATCCGCAGTTCGATATGCACCGATCGCTGCACCAGTCGCTGATCGGTAACCTCGAGCAGTTTCGCGAGGAGATGCGAAAGGGCGCGCTGGTCGAGCGGGAGCTCTTCGAGTTTCTCGCGCGCTGGCTCAAAGGGCATATCGTCGGCGTTGATAAGTCCTATGCGAGCTTCTCGCGATCGGCGACGAGCATGACGCGATAAAGCTCTTCGACCTTCGCGCGCGCCCACGGCGTCTTGCGGAGGAACTTCAGACTCGATTGCACGCTCGGGTCATGCGTGAAGCAGCGGATGCGGACGTGCTCACCGAGTTCCTCCCAGCCGAAATGCGCGACCAGCGCGGTCACGATCGTCTCGAGCGTAATTCCATGCAACGGATCGCGCGGATGTTCTCGGGTCATGGCTTCACGCTCGCGCCGGCAATATGCCGGGCGACATATTCATAAGGAACAATGCTGCGCAGCTCTTCGAGTGTGGTGATTCCCGCTGCGGCCTGCCGGACCGCATTGACGATCAGTGGCGAGAATCCGGAATCGGCCCCGGCTTTTCGCAGCGCAGCCGGATGTCCGTTCGAGTCCATCACATCGCGCGCGACCTCGTCGGGGATCCAGAACTCAACCAGCGCCAACCGGCCCGCATATCCACTCTGCCGGCAGCGCGCACAGCCGCGCCCCTTGCGGAACGTCGCGCCTTCGGGAGCTCCGCGCGGATAGAACTCGCGCAGCAACTCAGGCGCTGGAATATGCGGCTCGGCGCAGTCATTACAGACCTTGCGCGCGAGGCGTTGCCCGATAATCCCCTCAAGCGTCTGCGCGAGCAGGCTCGGTTCAATTCCCAGATCGGCGATGCGGCGCACGACGCCGAAAACGTCATTGGCGTGCACGGTGCTTAATACCAGGTGTCCCGTTAATGCCGCGCGCAGAGCCGCCTCGGCCGTCTCCTCGTCGCGGATTTCACCGACGAGGATGATATCCGGGTCCTGCCGGAGAAATGCGCGGATATATCGGGAGAAGGTATCGCCGATTGCTTCATTGACGGCGCTCTGCTGGATGCCGTCGATGGCGTATTCAACCGGATCCTCGGCGGTGAGGATCTTGACCTCGGGATTCTTCAATTCCTGCAGGATCGCATAGAGCGTCGTCGTCTTGCCCGAACCGGTCGGACCGGTGACGAGCAGCAGCCCTTGCGGATTGGCGAGCACGCGCCGCAATTGAGCGAGTTGCTGCTCATCGAATCCAAGCTTGTCGAGCTTCGGCGGTGCGGACTGCTCGAGAATGCGCAGCACCACGTTCTCGCCCCAGATGGTCGGCTGCGTCGCGACGCGATAATCAATGCTGCGCTCGCCGAACTTCTTGCGGATGACTCCGTCCTGCGGGCGGCGCGTCTCGGCGATATCCAATTGAGCCGCGACTTTTAATCGAGTGACGACGTTCTGTACGTTCTGCCGCGTGACTCCGCTCTCGGCATAGACGAAGAGATTGCCATCCTTGCGCAGCCGGACTTCGGTGCGCCCTTCATATCGCTCGATATGAATATCGCTGCAGTGCCGCAGAACACCCTCGAGGAGAAGATGATCGGCGATCGCGGGCACCGCGTCGTCGGGATCGTTCGCCCCGACCGCTGTGGGCGCTGCCGAGATCGAATCGGCAACCGAAGCGGCGGCTGCGATCGCGCTCGCCGTCGCAACGAAGATCCGCGTCCGCGCGCAACTGAGCTTCGTCACGAGCATATCGAGCAGCGCCGGATCGGGGATTTGATCCGATACCACCCAGAGCGCGTCCTGCTCGATGCGCAGCGGTAGCATGGTCGGCGGTAACGACGCGCGCGCGCGGGCCGAGCCAAGCACCAGCGCGTCGAGCAACTCCTCGATGCGCCGCTGATCGATGACGGGAAGATTCGAATAGGCGCCGCGCACCTGCACGAGCGTCTCTTCGGAGACCGCGTCGTCGCCGCTCTTCACCCTGTCCGTCGGCGATTCCCCCTCGACGTGGCGCGCGCCGGTGCGCTCCTTCTGGATGCCGAGCGCTCGGACGAATTCAGGGAAGCTCTTTCGCGCCGGGTCGAGGCGGGAGAGTACAGCGTAGCAGCCACGCACCTTGGCCTTCGCGTTCGGGACCTCTCCGAGCGAGACGACGAGGAAGGTCGCGGTGTCGTCGATGCGCAACTCGCGCGGCGGTGTCACTCCCTCGGTCGAGAGCACGTAGAGGCGCTGGCCGATCGCAGCGAGCGGCCAGAGTCCCGCGCCAATCGCGCTCTCGAGCGGGATCGTGCGCGAAATGCGCCCTTCGACGAACTCCCCCTCGACGGCGCAGAAGTAGGCGCCCTTCAGTTCGAGCAGCGCCTTGATCACGTCCTGCCGCGATACCAGCTTCGTCGTGACGAGATGCGAGGGAAGATCGCGTTTCGCGCGCGCGCACGCAGCGAGGATCTCCGCCGGCGCCTCCTTCCACTTTTCGTGGCCGGGAAGAATGCGCAGGAGCGATTCATCCGAGGCGATCTCGAGGCTGGCGTGCATGGGCAGGGAGAATGCAAGCCTCTCGCCGCGGTTGCAATCGAGTCGCACTCTCTCAGGGCGCTGGAGCCGGATGTCCCGCGCCGGCGAGCGCGCGCGCAAGGCGTGCGTCGGCCCGATAGAGGTCCTCGAAGAATTGCGCGTCGCCGCTCTCGGTCACGATCGCCGTGTTGTAGAGGATGAGCACGGGAATCGCCTTGGCGAGCGTGGCCCGCAACGTCTCCTCGCCCTCGACTGCCTCGTCGATCCGTTCGGTGGGCCATTCGGGTGTGCTGCGCAGCGCCCAGCGCGCGAGGGCGAGCGCGTTCTCGAGCCGGATGCATCCGTGGCTGAAGTCGCGCCGCTCTTTCGCAAAGCCGCCGAGCGACGGCGTGTCGTGCAGATAGATCCCATTTCGATTGGGCAGGTCGAGCTTGATCCCTCCCAGCGCGCTGTGCGGGCCGGCTCTCTGCCGCAGCCGAAGCTGGCCGGACGCGGCCTTCGCGAGCGCTTCAGGACTGCTCGGGATCACCGACTCGCTCGAATCGATCAGCTCGAAATTCTGCGTCTCCATCTTCTCTGGATGCGCAGTGAACTCCGGCACCAGCTCCTTGCGCGCGATGTCGGTCGGGACGGTCCATGGAGGATGGAAGAGCACGGAGCTGAGCGAGCCGACGAAGACCGGCGTGCGGTGGTGGTAGGCCCTCCCGACGACGACCTTCATCGAGAGCGGCGGCGCTGAGGATTCGATCGCGCGCAGGCGGAACTCGGGGATGTTGACGACGATCAGCGGCGGCGCGAGATCGCGCGGGAGCCAGCGCAGCCGCTCGAGCGAGAAGGCGAGCTGGGTGGCGCGTGCGCGCATGGAGACAGCCAGCGCGCGCGCGCAGCGCCGATCGATCTCTCCGTCGGGGATGAGGCCGTGGCGCTGCTGGAATCGCTTGACCGCGTCGACGACCGCGCCCTCGTAGCGGGAGGGCACCGGCGTGTCCGCGGCGAGATCGCCAACCAGCACGAGCCGCTGCACGAGCGTTGCGAGGCCTTCCCACTCATCGCCCTCAACGATCGTTCGTTTCCAGGCTGGGAGCGGCTCGCCGACGTCGCGCCTTGCAAGGTCGAGGTAGACGCGCAGCATCTGCAGCGTCCGTCGATAGATCGGCAACTGCGTCTCGAGTGCGTTGAGTTCAGTCGCCACGTCGGGCGTGAGCGCGAGTGTGCCGAGGATCTGGTCGCGGTCGAGCGGAGCGCTCGATCGATCGAGTTGCCAACCGACGCTGCGCGGATCGATGCGGCCGCGGGTGAGATCAGAGCTGTAGCGAAACGCGGCCTCGGTCAGCGCTGCATCGAAGCGCGTGAACGCCGCTGGCTCGCCAGGGGCGCGGGCGAGCGCATCGAGTCGCCCAGCCCAGACCGGCCCGTCGTACTCGTTCGCATCGAGCCCTTTCGCTTCCGCGTCGCGAAGAATGTCGATGAGCGCGAGCGCCTGCGGGGTCGGATGGCCATCGCGAATCCAGCGCAGCGTCTCCTCCGCGCGCGCCCTCGACGACAACGCGAGCAGGAGCAGGATGCAGCAGATCAAGCACCGCACGACGTGTGGGCGTGGGCGTGCGAGATCTCTCGCGGCCGCTCCCCGCGCGGCCTGGATGGTGTGGTCACTCAAAGCGCAGAGCGTCGATCGGGTCGAGCAGCGACGCCTTTCTTGCCGGATAGAGGCCGAAGCCAACGCCCACGAGCGCGCTGAAGCCGACCGACATGAAGATGATGTTGAAGTGGATGATCATCGGCCAGTGGTAGTGCGAGGCGAGTGCTCCCGCGGCGAGAAGACCGAAGGCGATCCCGACGAGGCCGCCCGCGAGCGAGAGTGCGAGCGCCTCTCCGAGAAACTGCGCCAGCACATCCCACGAACGCGCGCCCACCGCGATGCGCACGCCGATCTCTCGCGTCCGTTCCGTCACGCTGACCAGCATGATGTTCATGATGCCGATGCCGCCGACGAGCAGAGAGACGGCCGCGATCGCCGCGAGCAGCGTGGTGAGGATCTGCGTTCCCTCCTCCTGCGCGCGCGCGAGCTCGGCGAGGTTTCGCACGGAGAAGTCGTCGTCGCTGCCGAGCGCGAGATGGTGGCGATCGCGCAGCAGGCCCTCGATCTGCGCCTGTGCTCTTCCTGTGTCCTGCTCGCTGGTGGCGCTGACGAAGAGCGCGCCGCCGATGAACTTGCCGAGGCCCGCGGAGATCTTCGTGTTGAACGTGGTGTAGGGCGTGATGATGGTGTCGTCGTAATCGGACCCCATCGGCGACTGCCCCTTCTTCTCGAGCACGCCGATGACGACGAACGGGATCGCGCGGATGCGAATGGTCTGTCCGAGAGGATTGGCGCCCCGTCCGAAGAGATTGTCGACCACCGTCTGCCCGAGCACGACCACCTTGGCGGCGGCGTCGATCTCGTCGGCGCCGAAGAGTCTCCCGACCGGTGTTCGCCAGTTTCGGATGATGAAGTAGTCGCCACTGGTGCCGATGATCGACGTGGTCCAGTTCAGATCTTCGCCTTGCGCGACGACGCTCGCGCGCAGAGTGGGCGCGGCCGCGCGCACCGCCTTGAGTTCGCTTCGGATCGCAGAGAGGTCGTCCCAGGTCAGCGTTGCCTGGCTGCCGAACCCTCCGCGCATGCCGCCCGATGACGCCGAACCGGGCAGCACGATGAGCAGATTGGTGCCCATCGATTCGAACGTCTGCTCGACGCGTCGCTTGGCCCCTTCTCCGATCGCGACCATCGCGATCACCGCGCCCACGCCGATCACCACGCCGAGTGCCGTGAGGAACGAGCGCATCTTGTTGCGCAGGAGCGCACGCGTCGAGAGGCGTGCGATCGCCATCGCGTTCATGCGACACGCTCGAGCATCGGCGGGACGACCGCGGGCGTGGGCGTCTGCTTCTCATCGCTGAGGATGTCTCCGTCGCGCATGTTCAACACGCGCGTCGCGCAGCGCCCGATGTCGGGCTCGTGCGTGACGAGCACGATGGTGATTCCGGCGTGAGAGAGCTCCTGGAAGATCGCCATCACCTCCATGCTCGTGCGCGAATCGAGCGCGCCGGTTGGCTCGTCGGCGAGGATGATCTTCGGATCGTTGACGAGCGCGCGGGCGATCGCGACGCGCTGCTGCTGCCCGCCGGAGAGTTGGTTGGGCTGGTGCTCGGCGCGATCGCCAAGTCCGACGCGGGCCAGCGCACGCATCGCCCGCTCTGCGCGCTCCTTCGAAGAGTCAACGCCCGCATAGAGCAGCGGCAGTTCGACGTTCTCGCGTGCGCTCGTGCGCGCGAGCAGATTGAAGTGCTGGAAGACGAAGCCGAGCGTCTCGCTGCGGATGCGCGCGAGCTCGTTCCGCGTGAGCCCGCTGATGTCCTGGCCTGCGAGCAGATAGCGGCCGCTCGTCGGGCGATCGAGGCAGCCGATCAGGTTCATCAGCGTCGATTTCCCCGAGCCGGACGCGCCCATGATCGCGACAAACTCGCCCTGCGCGATGGAGAGCGAGATGTCGTTGAGCGCGCGAAGCTCTTCCGAGCCCATGCGGTAGATCTTGGTGACCTTCTCGAGTTGGATGAGCGGGGCCACTGGAACTCCTCACATCGCGTGCGCGGGTTGGTTCGAGATCGCCTCGGTGATGAGCGCGTCGCCGACCTTCAGGTCGCCTTCGAGCAGCTCACTGAAGCTTCCGTCGCTGACGCCCGTGCGCACCGAAACCGCCACTGGAGCGGCTGCGCGCAGGATCCAGACCGTCTTGTGATCGCTCGCGGGCGCGGGTGGCACGGCCGGCTTTCCCATCCACGAGATCGGCGGACGAAAGCGCAGCGCTGCATTCGGGATCTTCACGACGTCGGCGCGATCCGCGTACGTGACGTTGAGGTTCGCCGTCATTCCCGGCTTGAGCTTGAGACCCGAATTGTCGACGTCGATCACCGCGTCGTACGTCACGACGTTCTGGATCGTCTGCGGCGAGTTGCGCACTTCGCGAATCGCACCGCGGAACGTCTCGCCGGGATAGGCGTCGACGGTGAATGATGTCGGCATCCCCTTCGCGAGCCGGCCCACGTCCGCTTCAGGAATGTTCGTGTCGACCTGCATCTTCTTGAGATCTTCGCCGATGAGAAACAGCGTCGGCGCCGCGAAGGAGGCCGCGACGGTCTGGCCGACATCGATGTTCCGCGTGATCACCACACCGTTGATCGGCGACACGATGGTCGTGTAGCTCAGGTTGAGCTGCGCCTGCGCCTGCGCCGCCGAGGCCTGCGCCTGCGCGGCCTTCGCGCCATCGAGCTGCGCGTCAGCGACCGTGACCGCTGTGACCGCGCTGTCATATTCGGCTTGCGAGATAAGCGTCTTGGCGAGAAGCAGCGTGTCTCGAGCGGCGAGGCGCTGCGCGTCGAGGAGCTGGGCGGCCGCCTTCTCCACGCCTGCGCGCGCAGAGAGAAGATTGGCGCGCGCCTGCAGGACCGCCGTGCGGTAGAGGCCGGGTTCGATGCGCGCGATCATCTGGCCGCGTTTGACGATCGAATTGAAATCCGCGCCGAGTGCTTCGATGGTTCCCGAAACCTGCGAGCCCACCTGAACGGTCACGAGTGCGTTGACGGTTCCGCTCGCGGTCACCCGCGCCTGGAGCGGCCCGCGCACGACAGCAGCGGTATCGAATTGAAGCTGCCCTTTGCTCGCGCTGCTGCGCATTCGAATCGCAATCACGACTGCGGCGATCACGCCGAGTGCAATTCCGAATTCCAGCACGTGACGCCAGGTGAAGACGTGGTGCCGAGGTACCGCCGACACGGATGCGGTCGCTGTTGTCATGGTGCACCGCGATTCGAGAAGCCATCCGGCGAGATTGCGACGAGAGCCAACCAGCCCTCGAACTGCATCAGATATGCCACCAGCGCCGATATGCTGGGTGCGCGGAGAAACGCGACCATTGCGCGCGAGCGAGACGGGAAATCGCGCCAGGCTTGCGCGGGACGCAGACTGTTCGCACGAGAGATTGGACGTTCAGCGGGCGTTCGGCAGGCAACGGCGTGGCGTGCGGCGCTATTGCTCTCCAGATGTCTGGGCCGCGAGCACAATCTGCGCACACGCCGAGGCATCGCTGAGGGCATCGTGATGATTCAGCGGAATCTTGAGGTGGCGGCAAACGTCGGGCAGCCGCGCCGGGTGCAGCTTCCAGGTCCTGCGCGCGAGCTGGACCGTGCAGCGATACGGCAGAGCAGGGGGCGCCATTCCCGCGTCGGCGCAGCACTGGGCGAGCACCCCGGCATCGAAGCTCGCGTTGTGTGCGGCGATGAACTCGGCGCCCTCGAGGAGCGGGAGCATCGAGCGCCAGACCTCGGCGAACGGGGCCTCGCGCTCGACGTCCTGCCAGGTAATGCCGTGGATATGTGTGAACTCAAAGAGACGGCTGGGCGGACGAATCAACCGATGCGACTGGGCGGCGATCTTCGCTCCCTCGACGCGCACGACCGCGAGCGCGCACGCACTGTCCTGCGCGCGGCTCGCTGTCTCGAAATCGATGGCAACGAAGATGCTCATGGGATGCGCGATTATAGCCCGCGGTGTTTAATCATCGCCGTGATGCTCGGCTCTCGCCCGCGGAACGCGCGATACATCTCGTTGTAATCGGCGCTGTTGCCGCGCGAGAGAATCAGCTCCCGGAAGCGATCGCCATTCGCACGCGTGAGCCCGCCATTCTCCTCGAACCAGGCATACGCGTCGTCGTCGAGCATCTCTGTCCAGAGATAGGCGTAATAGCCTGCGGCATATCCATTCGACCAGATATGCAGGAAGTAGCTCGAGCGATAGCGCGGCGGAACCTGCGCGAGATCGAGGTGCGTCTTCTTCAGCGCGGCTGCCTCGAACTGATCGACGTCCTGCACAGGCGCAGCGGGCCCCAGCGCATGCCACTGCAGATCGAGATCCGCGGCAGCGAGCACCTCGGTGATCGAATAGCCCTGGTTAAAACGACCCGCCTTCTTGATCTTCTCCACCAGCGCGGCAGGCATCGGCGCGCCGGTCTTGCTGTGCACCGCATAGTGCGCAAAGACCTGCGGCTGCAGCGCCCAATGCTCGTTGAACTGCGACGGGAACTCGACGTAATCGCGCGCGACCGCAGTGCCGGAGAGCGTCGGATACATCTGGTTCGCGAAGAGGCCGTGCAGCCCGTGGCCGAACTCGTGGAACATCGTGCTGACGTCGTCGAAGCTCAGCAGCGCGGGCTGGCCAGGCGCGGGCTTGGTGAAATTGGTGACGTTGTAGATGACGGGCTTGGTGCCCGTGAGCTTCGACTGGACGGTATAGATATCCATCCACGCTCCGCCGTTCTTGTTATCCCGCTTGAACGGGTCGGCGTAGAAGAGCCCGAGCTGCGACCCGTCCTTGTCGAATACGTCGAATACCCGCACATCCGGCTGGTAGACGGGCAGGTCGCGGCGCTCCTTGAAGGTCAATCCATAGAGCTGGTTGGCCGCATAGAAGACGCCGTCCTGCAATACCCGGTCATATTCGAAGTAAGGCTTGATCTCCGACTCGTCGAGGTCGAACTTCGCCTTGCGGACCTGCTCTGCGTAGTAATCCCAATCCCACGGCTCGAGCTTGAATCCGCCCTTCTGGTGGTCAATCACTGCCTGGATATCCGCGGCCTCGCCGCGCGCCTTGGCCGTCGCGGCCGGGACGAGCTGCGCGAAGAACTTCTCGATCGCGTCGGGAGTCTTCGCCATCTGATCGACGACGCGCCATGCGGCATAGCTTGGATATCCGAGCAGCGCGGCCTTCTCTGCGCGCAGCTTGGCGATCTGCGCGATTGCGGCGCGCGTATCGTTGGCGTCGTTCTGCTGCGTGCGGGTAATCGATGCGCGATAGAGCTTCTCGCGCGTTGCACGAACAGAGAGCGAGGCGAGCAGCGGTTGCTGCGTCGTGTTCTGCAGCGCGAGGACCCATTTGCCCTCGAGGCCGCGCGCCTTGGCCAATGAGGCGGCTGCGTCGAGTTCGGCCGCGGTCAATCCCGCAAGCTCCGCCTTATCGCCAATGACAAGCGCGCCCGCATTGGCCGCCGCGAGCAGCTGGTTCGTATATTTCGCGTTGAGCGACGCCTCCTCCTCATTCAACTTCTTGAGCCGCGTCTGATCGGCCGCCGAGAGGCGCGCGCCCGCGAGGACGAACTGCTGCACGTCAACGTCGAGCAGCCGCTTCGCCTCCGCGTCGAGCTTGAGCTTCTCGCGCTGCGCATTGACCGCTTCAATGCGCGCGAAGAGCTTTGCATTCAAATGAATCGCATCGGCGTGCGCGGCCAGCTTGGGCGCAATCTCCTCTTGCAGCTTCTGCAGCGTCGGATTGGTATTCGCCGACGAGACGCCATTGAGCACCATGCTGACGCGATTGAGCAGCAGGCCCGTCTTCTCCATCGCGACGATGGTGTTCTCGAATGTGGGCGCTTCCGGATTGTTCGCGATCGCGTCGATCTCGGCGAGCTGCTGCTTCATTCCCGCCTCGAGCGCGGGCTGGTAATCGGCGTCGGTGATCTTGTCGAAGGGCGGCGCCTCGAGCGGGAGCGTGCTCGCGGTGAAGAAGGGATTGGCGCGCGCAGCCTGCGCGGGCGTCGTCGATGCGGGCATGGAATCACTCGAGGTGGGACGCGCCGGTGGCGTCGCGCAGGACGCGAGAGCGAGCGAGCCAAGGGCGGCATAGGAAGCAAATCGAAACGACATGGAACCTCACGCGAGGAAGTGGGCCGAACTGCGAGCAGCGCGGCCGCGCACGTTCCATAGAAGCGCTCGTGAGGTCAAGGTGCAGGCGCGGCGCGATTGTGCTGCGCTACTTTTCGTCGCTGGCGATTCGATGATAGATGACGCCGTTCAAGCGGAGCGTTCCATTCGGCAGGGCGATCAATTCGAGGCGCGGTTCCTTCTCTTCGCTGCTCGGCGCCTGCAGCGTGCGAATCGTTCCGACTATCATGCAGTAGTCGCACTTCTTCGATTCCCAATGCACGTACGCGCGCGTCGTTGAATGATCTTCAGTCTGTTCGACGGTGCCCTCGTAAACGGGGAACCCCCCGTCTGATGCAGAATAGGTTTTTTCCTTCCCGATCACTTCGACCGGCTGGCCTGCAAGACGAATCTTGTCGTTGTCGATCACCAGCGTGTTCTCGTGGAACCATCGCGCCTTCTTCTTCTCGGGGTTGAGGTTCTCCATCTTTTCCATTCCCCGATACCTGCCTCGCCACGGCGTGGTGACGCTCTGCTTCTGCACAACCGCAGGCGTCAGCGCCAGGCACTTCTCCACCGCGGCTTCGAAGATCGGTCGATACCGGCGAGTGATCGCCTTGCCGGAGACCTCCGCAAAGAGATGATTGCGATGGCGCGTACGGGAGGTCTCATCTGGCGCAGGGCTATCCGTGCGGTCGATCAATAGGTCGAGCCACTTTTCCTCGAGCAGTTGGTCGCGTTCACGGAGTTCGTTGTCGCTGAGTTCCTTGATCGTGACGTTGTATTCGCGCTCGGCACTCTCTTTCGAGAGAGTCACAATGGTCCGCGTTGAATCGGGCTTCGCGTCGGCGATCCATGGGTCGCTCTTCGCCAATTCCTTCTGCGCCGCCTCTAGAATCGCCCGGCACGGCGAGGCCCAATCTGTCGACACCGGATCGGCAACCGCGCTGCTGAGCGGGAAAAGAAAGATGCCGATGGTGAGGATTGGCAGCGCTGGATTCATGTCTCGGACGATAGGACAAGCAGGCGCGCTCCGATAGGCTCAAACCTGTCGTCTGCCCAAACGTTGATTGAGCTCGACACGACTCAAGAACCAAAGCCCAACAGGCAAAGCCCAGACCTGCTCCTGCCGGAGTGAAATCCCCCTCGCCTTTGTGATAGTCCCTCGCTCGCGTATGAAGCTGACCACCACTCTCTTCGGCGAGTCGTTCACGTTCCGTTCCGTCAAGGACGTGCTCGCTCGCGCCAACGAGCCGCGCAGCGGCGATCGCCAGGCGGGCATTGCTGCGCGGAGCATGCGCGAGATGGCCGCGGCGAAGTGGCTTGTGGCGCAGATGACCGTGAAGGACCTGCGCGAGAATCCCGTCGTGCCCTACGAGCAGGACGAGGTCACGCGCATTACCGAGGATGGACTCGACGAGCGGGCCTATCGGGAGGTGAGTGGCTGGAGCATCGCCGACCTGCGCGAATGGATCCTCGATTCCGAGACGAGCGGCGAGGAGATCGCGCGCATTTCGCACGGGCTGACGGGGGAGGTCGCGGCGGCGGTCGCGAAGCTGATGAGCAACCTCGATCTCGCGCTCGCAGCGCGCAAGATCCGCGTGGTCGTGCGCTGCAACAACACGCTCGGCCTCGCGGGCCGCCTCTCGAGCCGACTGCAGCCGAACCATCCGCGCGATTCCGTCGAGGGCGTGATTGCCGCGGTGAAGGACGGCCTGTCGTTCGGCAATGGCGACGCCGTGATTGGCGTGAATCCCGCGACGGGTTCTGTGCAGGCGACGGTTGATATCCTCAAGGCCGTTAAAGAGTTCATGCGCCGCTTCCGCGTGCCGACGCAGAACTGCGTGCTCAGCCATCTCTCGGTGCAGATGGAGGCCATCCAGCGCGGGGCTCCGCTCGATCTGATGTTCCAATCGATCGCGGGCAGCGAAGGGGCGAATCGGAACTTCGGCATCAGCGTGAAGCTGCTCGACGAGGCTTATGATCTGACGCTGCGCGAAGGGACCGCGCAGGGGCCGAACGTGATGTATTTCGAGACGGGGCAGGGCACGGCGCTCTCGGCCAATGCGCACCACGGCGCGGATCAACTCGTGATGGAGGCGCGGGCGCATACGCTCGCGCGTCGATATAAGCCGTTCCTCGTCAATAGCGTCGTCGGCTTTATTGGCCCCGAGTATCTGCGCAACGCGAAGGAGATCACGCGCGCGGGGCTTGAAGACCATTTCGTCGGCAAGCTGCTCGGCATCCCGATGGGCTGCGACGCTTGCTATACGAACCACGCTGACGCGGATCAGAACGACCAGGAGAATCTCGAAATGCTCCTGGCGAGCGCGGGCGTGAACTATCTGATGGGTATTCCGATGGGTGATGACGTCATGCTCAACTACCAGACGACGTCGTTTCATAACAACGCGGCGCTGCGCGAATTGACGGGATTAAGGCCCGCGCCCGAGTTCGAGCATTGGATGGAAGAGCTGGGTCTCTGGCGCAATGGGCGATTAACGGCGCGGGCCGGAGACGCGTCGGTGTTTACGACGCGGACGGCTTAATCAATGGATCTCGATCGAGAGACATTAAAAGAGGCAATCCGCGCCGCGCTGCTCGAGATGGAGCGCGAGGCCCAGCGATCGCCGCGAACTGCGCAGGTATCGCCGGAAGAGGCTCCGGCGGGGCGTCCTCGACCGCGCCCGCGCGTGCCAGTCTTTGATCCGCACGATCTCGAGGCCGTTCGTAAGGCCTCACCGGCCCGCCTTGCACAAGGGAGAACCGGCACGCGCTATTTAACGGAAGCTTATGTCGGCCTGCGCGCGGAGCACGCGATCGCGCTCGATGCGGTGCAGAGCGAGGTCGCTGAATCGCTCCCTGCGCAGCTCGGCTGCATCTCGTTGCAGACCCAATGCAAGACGCGCGAAGAGTATCTGCTGATGCCCGATCACGGCCGCAAGCTCGACGCGGCGAGCGCGACGAAGCTCGAGAGAGAGGCCTCGCGCAACGTCGACGTGCAGCTGATCTGCGGCGACGGCTTATCGGCCTGGGCTCTCGAGGAGAACGGTCCGCGGCTGGTGCCGGCATTAAAGGCAGCGATTGAGAGTAAGGGATTAAAAGTCGGGCAGCCGCTCTTCGTGCGCTTTGCGCGCGTCGGCGTGCAGGACGAGATCGGCGTGCGGACGCAGGCGCGCGCGACGGTCATTCTCGTCGGCGAGCGGCCAGGCCTGGGCACGGGAGATTCGCTCTCGATCTATTCGGCCTATGCGCCGCGCCTCGGGCAGGACAACGCCGAGAAGGATTGCATCTCGAATATCCGTCCGCAGGGATTGCCGCCCGAGGAGGCCGCGCGTGAATGCGCTGAACTGCTCGCGCGCTCCTTCGCGGCAGGCGGCGGCGGATTGCATCTGGTGAGAAGCAATCGATGAGGCCGCTTGGTTTAACGCAGAATGAGCTGCCGCCTGATCTGGTCGCGCTGCCTGCAAAGCTTCTCGCCGTTCAATTGATCGAGCAGATCGATGCCCAGTTGGCAACTGCGTTTAATCTCGATCCGGCCCGGCACACGTCGATTGGTCTAATCACCTGCGATCAGGACGACGCGCTCTACGCTGCGCTCGATCACTGCACCAAGTTCGCCGAGGTCGATGTCGTCTTTGCCCGCTCGTTCTATGCCGGTTCCAAACACGCGTCGGGGCCGTTCTCCGGTGAGATCCTCGGCGTGATTGCCGGTGCGCATCCGGATCATATTCGCGAAGCGCTCTGGGCTCTGCGCGAAGGGCTCTCCGAGGGGATTCAATTCCATACCTTCGCGGGCGACAACCAGCCGGCCTTCTTCGCCCACGTCATCCGCGAGACGGGACGATATCTCGCGCCGCTGGCCAATCTAATGCCGGGTGCACCGATGGCTTATCTGATCGCGCCCCCGCTCGAGGCGTCGATTGCCGTTGATGCCGCGCTCAAGGCTGCCGAAGTGCGCCTCGCGAAATGGATGCCGCCGCCGAGCGAGACGAACTATGCCGGTGCCTATCTCGCAGGGGAACTGCCCGATCTCGAGGCGGCAGCGATTGCCTTCGTGGAGGCGATCCGCCGCGTGAGCAAGTCACCGCTCGCAGGCTTGCGCCGCCCCGAGCGGTTTCGCCGTTAATCGCGGTCCAATGAATTAATTCTTCGCTTTCCGGCCCGAGACGCCCTTCCTTGCGGGCGCGCTCTTGCTGCTCTCGTCCGCGCCGGGTGCGGCCTCGAAGACGATCGCGTCGTCGAGTTGCCCTGCCGCGCGCTCGACGTCAGCGCGGAATCCCGCATAGTCGGTTGGGGTGATTTCCGTGCAGGTTCGTTCGACGCGATCGCGAACGTGCAGCAGATTGCCGTCAACCTTCACCTCGCGCGTCGCCACGAAACATCGGCTCTTGACCTCGGCCTGTGCGGGTGGCGTCTTGAGGCGCAATCCCGCGCCCAGCCTGGCCGTCAGCGACATCGACAGCACACTCGGGATGCCAAGATCGAGCGTGGTCTTGCGCTCGCTGAGCGAGACCATCCGGGCGAGAGAGAAGAGCGCGGGCAGCTTGAGGCGAGCATGGTCGGCCTCTGCGTTGATCGAGTTCGAGATATCGGCCTCGAACTTGAGCTGAAGCGGATGGGCAAGCTCCTCCGGTTCGCCAATGGGGCCTGCGTGCAGCAACGTCGAGCGCGGGAAATATTGGCTCATTGCGGCGGAATAGAACTTCTGGGAGAGCACTTCATTGCGCATCATCTGCCGCAGGCCCGACGCCATCGAACCGCGCAGGCTCTCGATATCCGCAGCGCGCGCGGTCTTCAATGAGTCGATCTCGATTTCGATCGCATGTTCGTCGCGTTGTAATTCCGGGGCCTGGTATGGAATCTCCTGCCAGCGAAACGCGCCCGTTGCCGGATTGAGCACGAGGCCCAACGCGCCCTGATCGTCGTGGCGAAGATTGCCGATATCGAGCGCATCGACGGTGGTGTCGATAAACTGCGAGCCAATGCCCGTCTGCTCTGGGAAGTAGGCAATGGCGTGATTGGAGTGTGGAATCACCACCGACTTGAATGGCCGCCCGAGACTGTGCGTCGCGAGCACGACGAACTGCCCTTCAATCCCCACTTCTCGTGCGAGGGATATCAATAAGGTCGCCTTATCCTTGCAATCACCATATTTGCGCTCGAGGACGACGGTGGCGGCGTGCGGCTGCCACCCTGCGAGAATCGATTCATATTCCTGCTGGTATCGAATCTCCTGCGCGACGAATCGATAGAGGCGGTCGAGCTTCTCCTGGGGCGCTGTGACTCCGTCCGTCAGCTTGAGCGCGAGCGCGTGGATTTCGGGGTCGGGACGGAACGAGTCGAGAAGAATCGCACGCTCCCACGCGACGAACTTCTCCCAGTCAGGCAGCGTGCTCGCGGCAACCCATTTGAAGTGCTCATAGGGCGACGGTGTCATCGAGGGCTCGACGACCTCGGGCGGTGCGTGGCTGACGAAGAAGCGCCGCACATTCCAATCGCCGTCCATTGAATCTTCGCGCGTGACGCCGCTGCTCGTTTCGAAAGAAACGTTGCGGTCGTGCGAATACAAGAGCGTGTAGCTGGCGCGTTCGGTCTGTCCGCTGAAGCTCGTCAGCGGCACCTGCGCGAAGTATTCACCCTGCAGCCGCTCCTGGCGGAGCGCGTATTCGATATATCGAAGCACCACTGTCGCGCCGAGTTCGAGCTTGCGGAACCGCACGCCCGTCGTGGTGATTGACGAGGCCTCCTGCCGATGCCCGTCCGGCTGCACGGCATAGGCCGCGAGCACCTTGTTCTTCCCGTGACGGGGGAGCGCGCGCTGAATCAATTCATCGCGGCCCGTCTGGGTGAACGCGGTCGCGACGCTGACGACATATCGCTTGCTGCTTCCGTCGCTGTTGAGTTGCACCGTCTCGGTGTCGAGCAGGTGCGCGAGCTGCGCGCCCGGCATGCGCTCGACCGTCTTCGCGCGCTGGATGGCCGCCTCGATCTCCGCGTCGGTCGGCACATACTTACGCGCCAGATCCGGTTCGTGCGGCTTGAGGTGGTCGAGCCGCTCGGCGATGAAGCTGTCATTCGGGTTGCGCTCCGCGGCCTGCTCCCAGAGCGGAAGCGCGCGTGCCTGCTGTCCGGCCTCCTCGGCCAGCACGGCGCGCTGCCGGTAGGGCGTTGCGAGGTCGGGATCCTGGCGGGAGACCGCGAGCAGCGTCGCTTCGCTGCTCGCGGCGTCACCCATCTTTCGCTGGAGGTTCGCCTTGTCGAGCGCGTGCTGAACGTTCGTCGACTCGAGCGTGAGCAGCCACTCGGTCTCGGAGAGCGCTTGATGCAGCGCGAGCCGGCGTTCGAATCGATTGCGCATCTCCAACAGCACCGTCTCATTGCCCGGTTCGACTTGCAGGATCTCGCCGTCGAGTTGCGTCGCCTCCCGTTCGTAGCCCTGCGCCTCGAGGCAGCGCGCGAGATCGACCCGCGCGTTGATGCTGTCGGGCCAGCGCTCGATCGTCGCCGTGAGTTGCGCGCGCCGCTCCTGCTGCCAGCCGCGCGCTCCGAGCAGCCCCGCGAGCTCGAGCTGCACAGCGCGACTCGACCCGTTGAGCTCTGCCGCGCGCCGCAGGTCGCTCTCGGCCTGATCGTTGAGACCCTTCTCCCGATAGATCGACGCGCGTCGCAGCAGAAGTTCGGGAGCCGGATGCGCCGCTCCATCGAGCGCCGTCGAGAGCAGATCGAGCGCGTGCTCGAGCTGGGCATCATCGCGCAGCACGTTCGCCGCGAAGAGGCGCAACAGCACATTCGTGGGCTTCGCCGATGCTGCGGCGCTCAGCCTCTCCGCGGCCTCGTGGACAAACCCTCGATGCGCGAGGTCGCGCATCTGCAGCACGCGGTCTCGCGCGCTCGCGGTGCTTCCCTCTGCCGTCGCGTCGACGATCTTCGCCGCGCTGCGATTCGTGGGTGCGCCGAGTTGCTGCGGCTCTGCACTGTTCGCCTCGAGCGGCAGCGGCTCGCCGCTTTCGTCGGTCAGACGCGCGCTGAAGCTCCATGCCCCTTTCTTCTCCGCCGATTTGAAGAGCAGCTTGTTCCACCCGGCGCGCAGATGGATCCGGACCACGACATTGTCGAGCGAGCCGTGCCGCAGCCGCTCTTCGCGTGACACCTCGACGTCATTGAGCCAGGCCACGATGGGCGCGGGCGTCGTCATCCTCAGCGACGCATCGGTCTCCTTCGCGCTCTTGACCCACGTGAGCAGATACGCGACCGCTTCCTGCGAGGGCGAGACGAGCGACCCGAGCGGAACCGCGCCTGCGCGATCGAGCGCTTCCACGCTGCGCCAGCGGATCGGCACCACCGCGCCAGGCAGCGCCGCATTGAGATCGATCTTCGACTCGGGAGGCAGCGCCGCGTTGAAGCCGCGTCCCTCCTCGTTGTCGAACGCGCCGATGATCTTCCAGGCTGAGAGCGCGTGCAGCTTCGCGACGTCGGCGCGTGCTTCGTCGAGTCGGCCGAGCAGGCGCAGCGTGGTCGCACGGTGCATCGCTGCATGCGCGCGAACCACAGCGTCGGGATGGGCACGCTCGAGAAGTTCCAGCGCGTCGAGATCGGAGAGGCGCTCGCCCAGCGTGAGATCTCCCTGGTGCGACATCCAGAGATCGTCGACGGCGAACTGGTTGCGGGTGTCGAACGCCGCCAGCAGCAGCTCGTGCCAGGCCCGATCGGTATCGGCCGCGAGGAGCGCAAGCTGCCCGCGGATTTCGTGCAGCACTCCCGAGCGGGGATTGCGCGCGATCGCCGCATCGATGTCAGCCGTGAATGCAGTCACCTCGAACGAGCCGCCGTAGAACGTCTCGGCCAGAGCATCGTCGGCGGGATCTGGCTCGGAGGCAGTGAGCTTCCACGATGCGCCATCGATCGCGCGGGAGTGGGGAATCGTCGCGCAGGCCGCGAGCGAACAGAGCAGGAGCGAGCAGAGTGAGCGCATGCTGCGCGACTATCACGGTGCGCGCGATTCGCTATCCAATGAAAAGAGCCAGAAGCAGATGCGCTCCCGGCCCTCGTTTCTTCTCTTCGTCGCGCACTCCTTGCGAGCGCGCGGACGATGTTTGCTGATGTTGCTCGACTGCTACCGGCCTGCGCGCGCCAACATCTGCACGGGCTCCTTGATCAGATCGCCCGTCTCGCCGTCGAGGGTCAGCTCGTTCTTCGGGAAGCCCACGCTCCAGCGCGCGGCGGTCGAGCCATTCGCGGCCACGCTCGCGTCCAGATAGAGGTCCGACGGCGGGCCGAGCTTCTGCTGGCCGGCGATCGCGATCGCATCCGCCGCGGCCACCGCGACGTTGCGCGGCTCGAACGTGGTCTGACCGGAGGAGAGCCTGCGCTGCTCGTGCGCGAGGACCTTGCTTCCGTTCGGGCTCAGCTCCACGTCGACGAACGTTCCGTCCTGCCCGACCACCGTCCAGATCCAGGTGAACGAGCTGCAGACGCTGGCGGTCGCAGAGGCTCCCGCTTGACGCGTTGCGCTCAACGAGACCGCCGAGACATTGCTGGTGTAGGCGCTGGCCAGCTTCGTGACATGCGCGTAGGCCGCCATCGGATCGAACGATCGGGCAGACTGCTCATCGGCGCTGGCTCCGTTGCCCGCTCCGGCCATGTCGCAAGCCGCGATGGAGAGGATGGAGGAGAGCGCCGCAACACAAAGAATGTTCTTCATTTTCTAGTCAAGCCTCGGTCAAGTGGTGGATGCGTCAAAAGCATCGTTCATGCCAAGTCCTACTTTGTAGTGTTTTGGCATACATGTGATTGAATGTGATCCAGACTGGAGTAAGAATAGTCCATGTTTAGAGCGTGCAATTGTCGTTGTGTACAGATAATGAACACGCACAACGCCGATGACGCGGCAAGACTTGACTATCCCGGTCCAGAATCCGGACGCGACAGCGTCAACGCAGCCAGGCGTGCTCGGGACCGCCGTCCGGCCCAGGCAGTTCACTCGCCGAAGCGAAGTTCATCCTCGCGGTGACCGTGAGCGGCTTGCGGATCTGGCGCGGACGCGGAGCTCGTCGAGCGTGCGAATCCAGATGATCCCCGCGCGCGGCGTCCTCCGGACCGAGGCGCCGCCGACCCACAACTCGACACCCGGGGGCACTGCACGCCGGGCCTCCTCGAGGCGTGCGCGCGTCGACTCCTCATCGAGCGCGATGACGGAGAGCATCGCGGCGACGGCCTTCGTCCGCTCTACCGCTGCGGCCAACTCTGATGCCGGCGTGTTTGCGCCCAGGTAGATCACGCGTGCACCGGCATGCGCGGCGATCACGGCGGCAATGAGCGCTCCAAGCTCGTGCTGCTCTCCCGGCGGCGTCGTGGCGACGAGGACCTTTGCTCGCTTGCCAGGCGTTGCCGCGCGCAAGAGCTCCCCGAGTTGGTCGCGCAGGAGTGCGCTCGCCGCATGCTCCTGCGCGAGCGTCAGTCGGTCTTCCTGCCAGAGCACGCCAATCTCGGATAGCAGCGGAGCAACCAGCTGGACGACGAGCGGGTCGGGCGCGAGCGCCGCTGCCGCCGTCGTGAGCGCGCGACCAGCCTCCGACAGATCGAGCCGTTCGATGGCCGAGAGGAAGCGAGTGTGGCAGTCGCGCGCGACCGCCGCGGGATCCGCCGGTCGCCGCGTCGCGGGAAGACCGCGCGCTTTCTGTCTCTGCAACTGCTGCAGCGTGAGCCCGGCGATCTCCCCGATCGCCTCGCCGGCCGCGCGCAGCTCCTCGATGGCACAGATGCGCGCGACGTCGTCATCTGAGAAGAGCCGGTATCCCGCAGCCGAGCGATGCGACGCGAGCGCGCCGTATCGACGTTCCCAGACACGCAGCATGTGCTCCGAGACGCCGGTCTTGCGCGCGACGACAGCGATGCGGTGCAGCCCGCCCGGAGTGGCCGCACGTCTTGGTTGAGCGGCCATCGCCTCAAGTCCCCCGCAGCGCGGCCATCGTCGCCGCGACGCCGCTGTAGCCGACATAGAACCAGCGCCACCAGCCGATCATCATCGTACCGTGGCCGAGGAGAATGAAGAGATGCGACCACATCTCGACGCGATCGGAGTTCGCCGAGATATAGCGGCGCCAGTGAAACAGCTCGTCGATGAGGCTGTAGACGAAGGAGAAGATGGTCGCGACCAGTGCGGGTATCCAGAGCAGGCCACGGTGTTGCCAGGCCATGCAGAGCAGGACGCAGCTGCTGATTCCGCAGGCGATGGTGACGTGGTGGACGAGGCCCTCGGCGCGGCTGATCTCCTCTCGATAGATGGTGCGGTGGCCGATCGTATCGATGGCGATCGCGAGCGTGAAGACGCACGCGCCGATCGGCACCAGCCACGCCTCTTGCGGGAAGCTTGCGCCGTGCGCGGAGCCGAAGAGGAGAAAGCCTCCCGCCGTGCAGCACAGGCCGCTCATCATGCCGATCCAGACGGCGTAGACGAGCCAGTCCTCGCGCGTGAACTCGCGCATGCGCCCGACGTAGACGGTTACATCGTGCAGGAACGAATTGGGATTGCGCGGCTGCGCAGGGCTGGACGGGCGCGGTTGCGCTTGCATGGGGAACAGTTCGGTCACGGCCTCTCCTCGAGCGGAAGCACGTTGCGCGGAAACAGAAGCGTTCGCGTCGGCGGACGATAGCCGTGCGGCAGCTGCCGAGGGCGCAGTGCGGATGCGAGCAGCCAGCGTGGCGCGTATGCGAGAGCGCGCAGAGCGAGCCAGAGCTTCTTCCAGGTCGGCACCACCGCGCGGCCGAGGAATGGATCGCAGCCGCGCGCGCGCAATTTCTCGCCAATGCCCGCGTAGAGAAGCGACGCGGCGCGGACCGCGAGCGCGCAACGCAGAGGGAGTGCAGCGAGCCCGAATTCGGCCGAGCGATAGAATCGATCTGCTTCGTCGAGGAGCCGCTCGACCGCGCCCAGCAGGGCCCGGCGCTCCGGCGTGCCGATCGCGGGGAGTTCGCTGATCGGGCCGCCCAGCATCGCTTCCGGCAGATACATCCGTCCGTCGCGCAGGTCTTCGTCGACGTCGCGGCAGATATTTGTGAACTGCATCGCGATGCCGAGATGGGCCGCGTTGCGCAGCGCCGACTCATCGCGCACGCCCATCACATGGCACAGCAGAAGGCCGACGACGCCCGCGACGCGGTGGCTGTAGAGGAAGAGATCGTCGAGCGTCTGGTAGCGCGTGCGCCAGACGTCCATCTCCATTCCTGCGATCAGTTCGTCGATGTAGAGGTGCGGGAGTTTGTGTGCGGAGACGATCGCGGCGAAGGCCTGCAGCGTCGGGTCGTCGAGGTGTTCGCCAGAGTAGATCGCCTCGACCTGCGTGCGGACCATGCGCAGCGCGGCCGGGCGCGATTTTCGGTCGGCCAGATCGATGGCGTCGTCGACGTAGCGGCAGAATGCATAGAGCACAGCGATCGGATCGCGGCTCTCTTTCGGTAGCAGTCGACTTGCGAGCGCGAAGCTCTTGGACTTCTCGTGCAGCACGGCCCGGCACTGCTCGATCGCGTCGGCGTCGGTGCGAATCACGCCGCGCTCTCTGGCTGCCCTGATCGCGGAGAGCCACTACCGGCGCGGCCCAGCGCGAGATCGGAGAGAACCACCGCTGCCGTCGCCTTCGCTGAGTTGAGCACGCCTGGCACGCCCGCGCCTGGATGAGTCCCCGCGCCAACAAGATAGAGACCGGGGATCTTCGCGTCGCGGTTGTGCGGTCGAAACCAGGCACTCTGCGTCAGGAGTGGAGCGACGCTGAAGGCAGAGCCGTTGAAGGCGCCGAGTTGTTCGCGGAAGTCGGTCGGGGTGAACCAGCGCTTGACGACGACGTGCTGGCGCAGGCCGGGCATCTCCTGCTCGAGCGCGGCGAGGATCTTCTCGGCGTAGAGCGGCGCCTGCGTCTCCCAATCGATCGGCGCGAGTCCGAGATGCGGCACCGGCGAGAGCACGTAATGCGTGCCGCAGCCCGGTGGCGCGAGCGAAGGGTCGGTCACGGTCGGTGCGTGCAGATAGAGGCTGAAATCGTCGGGGAGCGCGTGCCCGTGGAAGATCTCCTTGAGCAGTTCGCGATAGCGCGGCCCGAAGAGCACCGTGTGGTGGGCGAGGTCGTAGGCGCGGTCGGTGCCGAAGTAGAGAACGAAGAGCGACATCGACCAGTCTGCGCGGGCCAGCTTGCGCGTGGTGCGCGCGGCCGAGGGGTGCGTGTCATAGAGCTTGTCATACGTATGGTGCACGTCGGCGTTGGAGACGACGAGATCGAACGGCTCGTCGATGCTCCCGCTGCTGGTGACGAGAT
The DNA here is from genome assembly GCA_903911145.1 of uncultured delta proteobacterium. Lineage (GTDB taxonomy): Bacteria > Myxococcota > Myxococcia > Myxococcales > 40CM-4-68-19 > CAIWCD01. The sequence continues at coordinate 34,663 of CAIWCD010000041.1, forward strand.
GCTTCCCTCCCGCGAGCGTGATCGAGCGCACCGGCGTCGAGAGGCGCAGCTCGCCGCCGAGAGACTCGAACAAATTCACGAGCGCGGCGACGAGCGCGCCCGTGCCTCCGCGCGGAAAGAAGACGCCCCACTTGCGCTCGAGGTGATGGATGAGCGTGTAGATCGCGCTCGTCTCGAAGGGGTTTCCTCCCACGAGCAGCGAGTGGAACGAGAGCGCTTGGCGCACCTTCTCGTCCTTCACGAAGCGCGCGACCGTCGAGTAGACGGAGCGATCGGCGCGCAGCTTCATCAAGTCGGGCGCGCAGCGGAGCATGTCGGTGAAGCGCAGGAAGGGGACGTGCGCGAGCTCGGTGTAGCCGGTGTCGAAGACCTTCTTGCTGTAGTCGAGAAAGCGCGCGTAGCCCGCGCCGTCGCCCGCGCACCTGCTCTCGAGCTCCGCGCCGAATTCCGGTCCGCTCGTGTAGTCGAGGCGGTCGCCGTCAGACCAGATGAGTCGATAGAACGGCGAGACGGGAAGCAGCTCGACGAACTCCTCGAGCTTGCGGCCGGCGGCGGCGAAGATCTCCGAGAGCGTCTCCGGCGCAGTGATGACGGTGGGGCCGGCGTCGAAGGTGAAGCCCTGATCTCGATAGACGTAGGCGCGTCCGCCGGGGAGATCGCGCGCTTCGAAGATGGTGGTGGCGAGGCCCGCCGCCTGCAGGCGAATCGCAGTCGCGAGTCCGCCGAAGCCGCTGCCGATCACTGCGACGCGATGCCTAGACATAGCCGTGCTCAAGCTCGCGTAGGTCGAGCGCGAGCGACGAGAGGGAAGGGAGATCGCCGACGGAGTTTCGCAGTTCATCGAGCGCGCGAGCGATGCGCACGCGCGGGACTTCGCGAAGGGAGCAGATGCGTGCGGCGATCTGCTCGAGGAGCAGGGGCGCCGCCGAGCTGTCGTCGTTGATCGTCGTAGCCAACCGCTGCCACTGCAGAAGCGTCGCATCGTCGACCTGCTCGGCGGCGAGCACCCAGGCCCACGTTGGCCGCAGCGCGACGAGATCCTCGAGCGCCTTCTCACGCCGCGCTGGATTGATGAAGCCGGAGAGGTCGTCGAGCATCTGCAGCGCGATGCCCGCTTCGCAGCCGAACCGGGTGAGCGCCTGCGCAACCGAAGGGGGAGCATGCGCGGCGAGCGCTCCCAGCGCGCACGCGAGCTCCATCAGCGCGCCGGTCTTCAAGCAGGTCGAGAGCTCGACGGCCGCGGTCAACTGCTCGCGCGAGAGATCGCAGACGCGAAGAGAGAGGTCGAGCGCCTGTCCGTGGTGGCAGCGCAGCAGACTCCTCGTGATCTGCCGGTGCATCGCCAGCGCAGTCGTGTCGTCGAACCCAAGTTCGTCGAGGGCGAGCAGCGGCAGGAAGTAGAGAAAGTTTCCCGCGTTGATCGCGAGCGGCGTTCCGATGACGCGGTGGAGCGCCGGCGCGCCTCTCCGCGTGAGCGCGCCGTCCTCGATGTCGTCGATGATCAGCGAGCCCGCGTGGAGCAGTTCGAGCAGCTGCGCGAGAGCAGGAGGAAGCGGCTGGCCCTTGCCCAGAGCGGCCTCGCGGCCGATCGCGTGCGCCCGCTCGACGAGCCGCGCACGCACTCCCTTGCCCGGGCGAGAGAGCACGTCGGCAAGCGGCGCCCAGGTCGCTGCGCGCGCAAGTGAGAGGGAGGTGGCATCGCGAGTGCCGAGCAGCGCCGCGAGTTCCGCAGTCTCGAAGTGACGATCGAGCAGGGCGCGCGCGGTGTGACTGGTCGCTCTCTGCGTCTCGGGCTGCTGCAGGGCTCTTTGGATCATGCGTTCACCGCCTCGCGCAGCGCGCGCGCAAACGAGACCCCGCGCGGTGGCCTCCCGCAGAGGATCCTCGTGCGATCGAGCCGCGTCAGGTTCAGCGCGTAGAAGCGCAGCACCGTCTCCTGCGGCAACTCGTGGAACCGTGCGAGCACGTCGCGACGATTCTGCGGAAGCGTGGCGCGGAAGAGCAGGCGGTTGAGCAGGACAGCGAAGCGGGCCTGCCTGTTGTGCTGCGCGACCAGCGCGCGAAAGGGTGCGCCGCGCGGCGCGGAGAGCGGCTGCGCGGCGATCTGCTCGGCAAGCCGCGCGGCCTGCGGCAGAGAATATCCGGTGGTCGGATGGAAGAATCCTCCGCGATAGCCCGCGACCAATGGGCTCTGCGCGTGCTCCACTGGACGCCAGGTGAGCGGCAGCGGGAGGACTCCGCGCTCGGTGCGCACGATCGATGAGACGCGCAAACCCATGCTGGCTGCGGACGCGAGCGCGCGAGTCGCGAGCAGCTCCTCGTCGAGTTCCGGCCGATCGGAGAAGTAGGTTTCCTCGATCAACACGCGCGTCGGCGAGAACGGGAGTGCGTAGACGAAGCGAAAGCCGTCGTGCTGCTCCACGCAGGCGTCCATCACCATCGGGTTGGTGAACGGCGCGGCCTCTTCGAGTTCCACTTCGAGCCCGACAAATTTCTGGTAGGCGCAGGGGCCGGCGAGCGGCTCGGGGCCGCGCGCATCGATGACCAGCGCGGCCCGCAGCGTCTCGCCCGACGAGAGCCGGACCTGATCGCTCTCGATGGCGTCTGCTGTGACGCCGGTGAGAAGCGCGCTTCCGGAGCGCATCGCGAGTCTCCGTGTGACCACCTCGTGCAGCCGGTGGGCGCTGATGGCTGCATATTCGCTGTCGAAGGTGCGTCGAAGGTTGGGGAAGTGAACGCTCCACGCTGGCCAGCGCTGGATCACCAGCGACTCAATCCAGTCCCAGGCGCTGTCGGAGAGGTCGGTGCGATGGAAACACCAGGTGTGATTGCCTCCGAGCGTCTCTGTCTGTTCAATCACCGTGATGCGTGCGTGCGGTTGGTTGTGCGCCACTGCGAGCGCAATGAGGGCGCTCTGCAGTCCGCCGCCAACCAGCGCGATGTCGGTGTCTATGGAGGGCATCGTTGACTAACCTTTGTCGAATGTTAGTCTGACGCTCGGACATGTCAATCGATTCGGCCACGCCGCCTGCGCCCCGCAAGGTGCTCTTCCTCTCGGAGGCCGTCACCTGGTCTCAGGTGGTTCGTCTGGTGGTCCTCGCGCGCAGCCTGGACCCCGCCCGATTCGAGGTCTCCTTCGCCGCCTCGAAGTTCGACCCGCGCCTCTTTGGCGACGCTCCATTTGCGCGCCACACCGTGCGCTCGCTTGCGCAGAGCGAGGTCGACAAACGCATCGCTCGCGGCGGGCGCATCTACGATCGCAAGACGCTCTCCCTCTACGTCGAGGATGAGTGCCGCCTCTTTTCCGAAGTGCGCCCGGACCTCGTCGTCTCCGACCTGCGCTGGTCAACGGCCATCTCCGCGCCGCTCTGCAAGGTGCGCCTCGCGAGCTTGATCGACGCCTACTGGTTTCGCAGCGACCAGGAGTTCCCCATCCCCGATCACCCCGCCGTCAGCCTCTTTGGAGTGGCGCAGGTGCGGCGAGGGTTTGCGCTTGGATTGCCCTTCGTGATGCGCCACTTCGCAGCACCCGTGAATGCGCTGCGCCGCGCCCATGGCCTTCCCGCGCTCGGTGAGTTGCGCGATGTGCTCGGCTTTGGCGATCGTCTGCTCTTCCCCGACGAGCCCGGTCTCGTGCCATCGAATCGAAGCGGGAGCTACCTTGGTCCCGTGCTCTGGGCCCCCGAACTCCCTCTCCCCGCGTGGTGGCCCGAGGTCGGCCAGGATCGGCCCCTTGTCTATGTGACGCTCGGCTCTTCCGGTGCGCTGCAGGTGGTGCCGAAAATCCTCGAGGCGCTCTCTCTGCTCGATGTCGATGTCGTGCTCTCGACCGCGGCCCGCGCGGTCGGGAGCGATCGTGCGTCGCGCGTGCGCGTGGTCGATGCGATCCGGGGCGACCTCGCGGCGCGGCGCGCGAGCCTCGTTATCTGCAGTGGCGGCGCGAGCACTGGTTGGCAGGCGCTCGCCGAGGGCACGCCGGTGATTGGCCTCCCCTCGAATCTCGATGCGTGTCTGGCGATGTCCTGCATCGAAGCGGCGGGCGCTGGAGTCGCGCTGCGCACCAACGCGAAGGTCGCCGAAATCCGCGCGGTGGTCGCTCGCTGTCTGATCGACGATTCGCTGAAGGCCGCAGCCAGAGCGGTCGCGCGCTCGTTCGCTGCGATGCGGGCACCGGAGAGGTTCCGGACTGTGGTCGATGAAATGCTCGCCTGAGTGCGCACCTTCCTGATGTTGCCGCGCGCCGGAATCAGCGCGCGTGCATCTGAGATTCGCGCATGCAAGATGTTCTCATCATCGGTGCTGGCTTCGGGGGACTCGGCGCCGCCCTCACCCTCGCGGAGTCCGGCGCGAGAGTGACGCTCTGCGAAGCGCTCAACTATCCGGGCGGCTGTGCGAGCACGTTCACGCGCGGTGGTCACACGTTCGAATCGGGTGCGACGCTCTTCTCTGGATTCTCGCCGCAGCAGCTCTTCGCGGATTGGATCGCGCGCCATCGCCTCGACGTCAAGACGGTCGCTCTCGACCCGATCGTGGAGCTGCGCGCGCCCCGGTTGCGCCTGCCGATCTCGTCTGATCGGGAGCGGCTGATCGATGAACTCTGCCGCCTCCCAGGTGCGCCCGCAGAGCGAATTCGGGGATTCTTCGAGTTGCAGCGCCGCGTCTCTGCGACGCTCTGGCCGCTGCTCGACGAGCCCTCGCTGCTTCCTCCGTTCACGCTCTCGTCGCTGGCGCGCCACGCAAGCCGACTGCCTCGCTACGCGCCGCTGCTCACGCTGGCGGGACGGCCGCTGTTGTCGGTTCTTCGCGCCCACGGCGTTGCGCAGTTCGCTCCGCTGCGGCTCTTCATCGATGCCGTCTGCCAGATCACCGTGCAGGCCTCCGCAGAAGAAGCCGAGGCACCTCTCGCGCTCGCGGCGCTCGACTATTTCTTCCGCGGGACACGCCACGTGCAGGGCGGGATCGGCGTGCTCGCGACCGCGCTCGCTGGCGCGGTCGAGGAGCTTGGCGGAGAAGTGCGCTTCGCCGATGCCGTCAAGTCGGTCGAGCCGCTTGGGACAACTCGACGCGCCGGCTTTCGCGTCGTCACGCGCACCGGCGCGATCGAGGCGCGCACCGTGGTCGCCAATCTGCTGCCGCAGGATCTCCGCGCGCTCGTGCGTGTCCCCATCGCATCTGCGCGGCTCGACCGCCTCACGCGCGGTCTCGAAGGCGGGTGGGGTGCGGTGATGCTCTTCCGCGCGCTTCTCGATGCGCAGGCCCTGCCGCGGACAGCGGCCCATCTCGAGCTGATCGCGGATCCGGACGCGCCGCTCATCGAGGGAAACCACCTCTTCTGCTCGCTCTCTGCTGCCGATGAAAAGGAAGGCCCGCAAGGCGCGCGCTCGCTCACGGTGTCGACGCATCTCGCGCTCCAGAAGCTGCGTGCGCAGGACGACGCTGGGCAAGCGGCTCTCGTCGCGCAGGTGCAGGCGCGAATGCGCGCTACGCTCTCGGCTCTCGCGCCGGAGTTCGCAGCGACTTCAATGGAGTTGACCGGCAGTCCGCGGACCTTCGCGCGGTTCACGCGTCGCAGCGGTGGTGCCGTCGGCGGCGTGCCGCGCATCGCCGGGCTTCATCACTATCGCGATCTTGCGCCGCTCGAGGCCCAGCCCGGTCTCTTCCTCGTCGGCGATTCGGTATTTCCTGGCCAGTCGATCCTCGCGGCCGCGACCGGAGGAGAGAGAGCCGCCGCGAAAATTCTCGCGCGACTCGCTCCTTCAACCTCAAACTAGGCCTTCGCCAGCCCTTGCGCGATCGCCTCGAACTTCGCTCGCTGCGCATCGATCGCGACCAGCGCTTGTGGCGAAATGGAGAGCGCAGTAGCGGCCGCGGCGACATCTTCGATGAGGCCAGGATGCAGAGCGGGCATGGTGCGCAGGATGTGCAGCGCAGAGATGAGTGCGATGACTTTCGTCTCCTGGTCCGTGCTCGCTTCGCTGAGGGCCGCACCGTGGTGCTTGTTCGCCATGTCGACGATGAAGGCCGGCAGCTGCCAGGCCTGCAGCACGTCGGAGCCGACCGAGACGTGGAGCGCCTCGAGGACGCGATAGGTCCGTGCCGTGCGCGGCCGCAGATCACCGTTGCCGCGCTGGTGCAGCGACGCGATCGAGCGCAGCGCGATGGAGCGGCCGATGTCGTGCAGCAGTCCGCCGAGATAGCAGCGGTCCGCGGCGAGGCCAGGGCGCTGCGTCGCCATCCACGAAGCGGTCATCGCGGTGGTCACCGAGTGCACGTAGAACAGCTCGAGGTCAGCGATGAACGGAACCATCGCGGTGCGGTTGCGCGCCTCGAAGAGCACCTTCGCGGCCGCAGCGCTGGCGACGCGGCCCGCTTCTCCAAGACCCATGCGCACGATCGCATCGCGCACGACGACCACGCGCTGCACGGTCCGGTAGAGAGCAGAATTGATCACGCGCAGGAGCAGCGCCGAAAGACCGGGGTCGCGCGAGACGAGCTCCGCGAGCTTCGGAATGTCTGCGTCGCGGCGGCCGAGCAGCGTGATGACCTGCATGGCCATCGAGGGGAACGATTCCGGGCCGGGCCGGACGGCGATGTAGTCCTTCAAGACGGCGCTTGCGAGCATCGCCTCCGCTGCGCTCTCCTCGACGGAAAGCGGAGGCGGCGCTGGCGGCAGCTCGAGCTTGAGCGCAGCGGCATAGGCCTGCGCATCCGGGACCGCCTGTTCCTCTTCTGCCACGCCCAACTCCCTTCGTACCTCTCGATGCCCCACAGCTGTTTCGTGCATAGCACAGCGCAAGCGGCCTGTTGAATTTACGGCCGCGTGACGGCGCGGCACTGATTCGTCATCAGACCTCGAGGCGGTCGCCGGTTCGCGACGCCCAGCGGTAGAGCACGGGCAAGAGGAAGATGGAGAGTGCGATGCGGGAGAGCAGTCCGCCGACGACCACCAGCGCGAAGGGGCGTTGGCTGTCGCTGCCGATCGCGTGGGAGAAGGCCGCCGGCATCAAGCCGACGCAGGCGACCAGCGCCGTGATCAAGATCGGCCGGATGCGCACCAGCGCTGCCTCGCGCGTCGCATGCTCGATGGTCGCGCCTGCGAGCCGCAGCTTGTTCGCGTGGCTGATGAAGATGACGCCGGTCTGCACCGAGACGCCGAAGAGCGCGATGAAACCGAGGCCCGAGCTGACGCTGAGATTGGTGCCGGTGAGCCAGAGTGCAATCAGTCCGCCCTCCACCTCTGTGAGCACGACGCTGATGGCGATCATCAACGGGTATTTCAAGTTCCCGTAGAGCCCGAAGATGATGAAGAAGATGAGCAGCAGCGTGAGCGGGACGATGAACGCCATCTGCCTGCGGGCGGCGAGGAAGTCGCGGTATTCGCCGCCCCATTGCAGCTCATATCCGGTCGGCGGGTGAATCGATTGTTCGACCGCCGCGCGGGCCTCGGTGACGGCCGAGCCGAGATCTCGGCCTGAGACCGAATATTGAACCCCGATATATCGCTCACCGCTCTCTCGATAGACGAACGATGGGCCTTGCCCGACCGTCAATGTCGCGAAGGTTGAGAGAGGCAGGCGCTGCCCGGCGGGCGTGGTAACGAGCAACCGGCCAATGGCTTCGGGGTTATCGCGATAACGCTCGTCCATCCGCACGACGAGATCGAATTGGCGCTCGCCTTGAATCACCTGCGTCGCGGCGGTTCCTCCCACCGCGGCCGAGATGATTCCATTGATGGTCGATACATCGAGGCCGTATCGCGCGATGCGTTGGCGATCGAGCTTGACGTCGAGGCTGGGCTGGCCGAGTTCGCGGACGATCGTGATGTCGGTAATGCCCGGGACCTTGCTGATCGTTCCCTTAATCGACTCCGCGATCGATTCCAGTCGCTTCAGGTCTGGCCCGAAGACCTTGACCGCAAGCGAGCTCTTGAGACCCGTCGAGGCCTCGTCGACCGCGTCCTCTGCGGGCTGCGTGTAGTTGAAGATGACGCCTGGAAAGATCGAGAGCTTCTGCTGAATCGCCGAGATTAACTTATCCTTGGAGTCGATCGGCCCGGTCCACTCTTCGTAGGGTTTTAATCCGACGTAATATTCGCAGTTGAAGAATCCGGTTGAGTCGGTTCCGTCGTCGGGACGGCCGTGCTCGTTTGCGACGGTGGTGACTTGTGGAAAGCTGCGCAGGATCTTTCTGATCTCCGGACTGAGTTTGCGCGACTCATCGAAGCTGATGGTGTAGGGCATCGTCGCTCGCACCCAGAGCGCGCCCTCGTCGAGCTTCGGCATGAACTCGGCGCCGATGCCAAAGAGCGTAAGGCAGGTGACCGCGAAGATGACGCAGCAACCGACGACAGTGGCTTTCGGATGATCCAGACAGAGGTCGAGGTTGCGCCCGTACCAGAGCTTGAAGCGGCGAAAGAGCGGTCCCTCTTCGTCCTTCACGCCCTTGCGCATGAAGTAACTGGTTAATACCGGCAGCAGGGTTAATGAGAAGATCAGCGTGCCGAGCAAGGCATAGACGACCGTGTCGGCCATTGGCGAGAAGAGGCGCTGCGATGGGCCGGTCAATACATAGATGGGTAGATAAGCGGCGATGATGACCGCGGTCGAATAGAAGATGGGACGGCCGACGTCCTTCGCCGCAGAGAGGAGAATCTCGTCGAACGAACTCTCGCGCTCAGACTCTTTGCGCTCGCCGAGTTCGCGAAAGATGTTCTCGACCATGATGACGGCAGCGTCGACGAGGATGCCGAAATCGACCGCGCCGAGCGAGAGCAGATTGACGGGAACGTGGCGCGCCTTGAGAAGAAGGAAGGCCGCGCACATTGCGAGCGGAATCGTCGCGGCGACGATGAGTCCCGCGCGCAGGCTGCGCAGGAAGAGCACCAGCACCAGCGTGACGAGGAGAATGCCGAGGACGAGGTTGTGCTCGACCGTGCGGATGGTGAATTCGATTAAGTCTGTCCGGTCGTAATAGGGATTAATCTTCACGTCGCGCGGAAGGACGTGCTCGTTGAGGTAGTCCGTCATGGCGCGGACCTTGGTTAATACCGTCTGCGCTGCTTCTCCGGTGCGCAGGAAGAGCACCCCTTCGACGGCCTCATCCTGATCCATGAAACCGAACTGGCCCAGTCGGGGTGCGGCTCCCAGCGTTACCTTGCCGAGATTGCCCACCTTGACCGGGACGCCGCTATTGTTCGCGACGACGACGTTTCCGATATCCCCGAGATCGGTAATGCGGCCCAATCCGCGGACATAGAAGAACTGCCCTCCTTGTTGATAGAAGCCGCCGCCGGCATTGCCGTTGTTATTGCCGAGCGCGGCGACGACATCGGCAACGCCGAGGTGATAGGTATTGAGCAGATTCGGGTCGAGGATGACCTGGTATTGGCGAGTCTCTCCACCCAGCCCCGAGTCGTCGGCGATCCCCGGGATCGACTTATAGCGGCGGAAGAGAGTCCAATCCTGGATGACCTTGAGCTCTTCCGGGGATCGGTCCGGACTCTCGACAACATATCGATAGATCAATCCCGACGGAGAGAAGAGCGGAGCCATTCTCGGCGAGACGCCGTCGGGCAGGGTGGCCTCGGCGAATCGCTGAAAGATCTGTTCGCGGTTGAAGTTCGGATCGGTGTCGAAGCCGAAGACGAGGGTGACGTCGGATAGGCCATAGAGCGAAATCGAGCGCTGGACGGTTAATCCCGGTGCACCATTAAATGCGGTCTCGAGCGGGATGCTGATGAGCCGCTCGATCTCCTCCGAGGCGTGGCCGGGCCATTGCGTAATCACCTCGACCTTCGGCGGCGACAGGTCGGGATATGCGTCGACCGGCAGGTCGCGAAACGCGAGCGCGCCCGCGAGCAGCACCGCGAACGACGCGGCGATCACCACGAAGCGCTGTCGCAGCGCCATCTGGATGAGTTGGTGGATCATCGATTAATGCTCGAGCCCATCGGCGAACTGCACGAAGAGCGCGCCGGACGCCAGCACGCGCTCGCCTGCTTTTAATCCATTGGTCACGATGAACGCGTCGCCGACCTGGTCGCCGATGCCGATATGCCGACGCGCATATTTGCCCGGCTCGACCTCGATATAGACGAACGGGATGTTATCGCTGTCCCGCAGCAGCGCCGCGATCGGGAGAAGTTGCACGTCGTCGCTGTGGGCTGGAGAAATCGCGGCATCGACATAGAGACCCGCCTTCAGCACGCCGCGTGCGTTGCTCACCGCGATGCGAATGGGGACGGTCAACGTGTCGGCATCGATTGCCGCGCCGATATACGTGACCTTTCCCGTGAAGGGCGCGTCGAACGTCGCCGAGTGAATCGCCGCGATATCTCCGACCGTCACGTGACGCACATCCTCGGGATAGACGTGCGCGACGACCCAGACGAGCGAGGGATCGGTCACCGTAAACAGGGCATTGCCCCCCGCTTGCACCGCCTCGCCAACCGAGACATGCCGGGCCACCACCACGCCGCTGATCGGTGACCGCAGCGACGCGCTCCCTTTGCCTGTTCCGGCGATCTTGACGTGCGCCTCGTCGTCCTCCACCGAGGCCTGCGCCGAGGAGACTTCGAGTTGTGCCGACTGCAGTTCCTCGAGCGAAAGTGCCTTGTGCGCGTAGAGATCTTCGTCGCGCTTGAGCACCGATTCCTTATTCGCGAGCGTCGCCTTGTCCCGCTTCAGATTGGCCGCGTTGTCGGACGAATCGGGGCTGGCGATGGTGACCAGCGGCTGATCCGCCTTGACGTGATCCCCCTCGTTGACGAGCACCTTCTCGATGCGGCCGCTCACGAGCGGAACCACGTCGGTGGTCTTGAGGTCATTGAACGCCACGACCGCCGGAACGTGCAGCGGGCGCGAAATGGCGCGCGTCTCCACCTTCACCACCTCGAGGCGCGCGCGCTGCGCCTCGGGGATCTCGAAGAGCCGCGGCTCACGCGACTCACGCGGCGCCTCGGCCGGCTTGCCTGCCTTCGAGCAGCCCGGCTGCGCGACGAGCAGTGCGAAACCCAGCGCCGGCAGCGCGACATAGCGATTCAAGGTTGCACCTCTCCGGTGATGAACTGAAGATTCTCGGCGGCGATGGCAGTACGCGCGAGCGCGGCGCGAAAGGCACTCTCGATCTGCCGATAGCTCGCCTCTGCATCGAGGAAATCGAGCAGCGTGCCCGTCCCGAGTTCGTACGCGTGCCGCGTGATCTCGAGCGACTCCTTCGCCTCATCGACGACGCCGCCCTGGTACGCGGCGAGCAGTTCGCTCGCTGCATGCCATTCTTGAAGGCCTTTCGAGAGCTCTGCGCGCAGTTGCGTGCGCAGACTCTCCTCGGCGAGCCGGGTCTTCTCGTACGCGGCCTCAGCCTGCGAGATGTTCCCCTGGTTGCGATCGAAGAGCGGCACCGGGATCGAGAGCGTCAGATCGTAGCTCGAGGAAACACCGGGCTGCGGCCGGTTGTAATCGACGAACAGGCCGAGATCGGGAATGGGCGTGCGGCGCGCGAGCGAGAGCTGCGCCTTCGCGCTCGCCTCCTGCTGGAGCAGCGACTGGTAATCGGGACGCAGCGCCAGCGCGCGCAGGAGCAGCTGGTCGAGCGCCTTCAGGCTCGGCGGCGCGGGCACAACCAGCTCTCCGCGGATCTCGAACCCGTCGGCAAGCACGCCCTCACCGATCACGCGCTGCAGATCCGCACGCGCCGCCTCGACCTGCTCGCGCGCTTCGCGCACGACGTCGTCGGTGCTCACCGCCTGGATTCGCAGCTTGAGCAACTCGCCGAACGCAATCTTCCCGTCGGCGTAGCGGATCTCGTTGAGGTCGAGCTCCTTGTGGAAGCCGGTCTGATCCTGCAGCGCGAAGGAGAGCAGGAGCTGGTTGAGCTGGACCGCGACGAAGGCCGTCTGCACATTGAGCAGCAGTTGACGTCGCGCCGCTTCTTGGGTCGCCTTCGCGGCGTCGAGCGTGGCCTGCGCCGCGTCGGTCGCAGCGGAGATCTTCCCTCCGATCGGAACGGTGAAGCCGAGTCCGAACTGCGTCGGCCACGGACCATCCATTGGCTTGAGGCGCCGCCCGAACGAGCCGAACTCGATCGACGGATTGGGGAGCACCGAGGCCTGCACGACCGCTCCCTGCGCGGCCGCGACGTCGTACCCCGTCGAGCGGAAGTCGGGGTTGTGCTGCACTGCCAGCGCGATGGCGTCGGCGAGATTGACCGACCGCACGGACTCCTCGGCGACAGCGCCGAACGTCAGCAGACCCGCGAGGAGAGCGGCTCTGCTCATCGAGCGATGGGCCGCGTACGCACCCGCGCGAGGAAGCGATGGAAGACGAGAGCGGATCACGGACTCTCCGCGGGAGAATGCGTCTCGGTGTCCGAGCGGCGAGCGGTGGGGCTCGGTTGAGGAAGTCGATGGATCGCGAGTGCTCCGACGAGCGCGGCGCAGGCCGCGAGTGCCGCGACGGGAGTCAGCGGCCATCGTCCCTCTGCCGTCTTCCATTCGCTCCGCGCGCCGACGAGCCCGAGCAGCAGAGAGGGAAGTGACATCCAGAGCGAAAGTGTCACACTCCCTTGCGCGCGCCGATGCATCTCCGCCCGCAACGCCTCTCGCATCGCTGGGTCGACATGCTCGAGCGCGTGCCCGGCATGCAGCAGGCTCCACGCCCGCCCGCCCACGCCGCAGAACAGCGCGACGGTCACGGCGATCAATGCCAGCGCGGTCCAGATGCGCGCGACCTCCGGACGCCGCTCGGCCAGGCGAAGACCGACGAGCGCGGAGATGAGCGCGAGCAGCGCCATCGCGACGACCGCGAAGCCGGGCACGCCGCTCTCCTGAAACAGCCGCGCAAGCTCGTTCATGCGCGGGACCATACGCTGCTCTCGCCTCGCGCGCCCTCCGGCTTGAGGGGCAGGGGACGAGGGGCGGCGCTCGACCGCTCTGCCGACAAGAAGAGCGACAGGAATGTCATGCTGCGCAGCCCTGCCGATCTCTGCTTCGCGGCCGCATCGGGCGAGCAGCTCCTCACTGCCTGCTGCAATTCCAGTCGCTTGCCGCAACCACTCGCCACTGGCTCAGCGCTTGCTTTTCCCGCTCGCGCAACACGATTGGTTCCATCCACCAGGAGTTCGACATGCGCCTCGCCGTGGCCACACTCGTCGTTTCCTCGCTGCTTCCGATCAGCGCCGCATGGCCTTGCGGCGCGCCGATTCCGGCCGGCAATGGCCGCGGAGGCGCTGCACTCTTCGAGGGTCCGGACCAGATCTCGACCTTCAATGTCACCGACGGCGGCCTCTCCTGGGATCGCCTGCGCGCGCCGAGCTGGAACTCGACCCACGTCGCCAACATCGCGGGCAGCCTGAGCGGGAACGTCGAGACCAACGCGCTCGTCGACACCGCGATCAGCAGCCAGGACGGCGGCATCGTCGAGATCTCCGCGAGCGGCGTTGTCCCGATCAGCAGCACCACCGCGTCGGCGACCTCCGTCTTCGGCGCCGCCGTCGACGCCAATCAGCATTGGCAGGTCCTCGCGTTTGCAAAGGCCTCCAGCGAACTGACGCTCTTCGGCGAGACCGCGCCCGGAGCGTTCGCGAAGGTTGCGAGCGTGACCGCCAACTGCGGCAACGCCGAGATGCTCGACCTCGTCATCGAGCCGGACGGTACGCGCGTCGGAATCTGCGGCGGCTCCGCGGTGGTCGTCAATGGCAGCGCGCTCGAACTTCACTCGCTGCCCGTCGCGGCGATCTCGCTGGGCCGCGCCAGCAGCGGCCTTGCGATCTTCTACGGCCTCACCACGAACAACGCTGCGATCGTCCAGATGGGCCACATGCAGGGCTCGCTCGCGTTCACGACCACCGCGACCATCACGCCGACGACGCCGCCCTCCTGGTTCATCGCCACCAGCGAGACGAGCGTGGTTGCAGCGGACGAATCGGACGGAGCGAGCGCGACCGAATACACGTTCGCGAACGGATCGTGGACCGCCTCGCCCGAGGTCTTCTTCGACGAGTCGCTCATCTCCGCCGCCGGCTCTCCCGCGAAACTCCTCGTCGGCCAGTTCAAGCTGCGCCTCTACTCTCCCGAGAGCAGCGACGCTGGCGTCACCAATGGCTGGTCCGCAGCCACGCTCGCGACGCTGGCAACGCCCGTCTTCCCGACCGGTCTGGACCCCGCCTGCGCCGCCGGCGGCCTCCCGACGCTCTTCCCGATGGCCACCCTCGCAGCCCTGATGCTCCTCTTGCGCGCAGGGCGCCGATCGCGCGCCGCCCGCGCCCAGAGCGGCCGCGCGCACCGGTAGCCCCAGTCGCTCCGTCTCGCCACCGTCCGGATCCCACAAGGCCGGCGGAGCCCGATCATCGTTCACGCGCGCGGCCGCGCAGCGAGCCCCCTTGCGGGGCTCCGAGCAGCGAGCACGAGAAGGATGATCGGGTCCAGCGGCCGCCCATCACGCTACGGCGTGAAGACCAACGCAACACCATCGCGCGCCACGGCAGCAGCGCGATCCGCCGGCGGCGGCGGAACCTTGGTGCGCTTGATCGCCAGCTCGAGCGCCTCGTCGAAGAAGTGATTCCCCGAGCGATGCTCGAACGAGTAGCGGGTGATCGTTCCGTCGCGCGCGATCCACGCCGCCACAGTCGCGGTCAGCGCCATGCGGTCCCGCTCGCTGATGATCGAGGGCAAGAGATAGTTCGCGAAGATCGCTTCACGCACCGCCGCGAAATATTGATCGCCCTCTTCGGCATTCGCCGCAGAGCCAAGCGGGCTGCCATCGGCCGCACCTTCGCGATCCTCGGGCTTCACCTCGTGGCGCTCCTGATCCACGCCACGCGTCGCCTGCGCCAGCGCGCGGTTCATCATCTCCTCGCGCGAGAGCGACTTCGCTTTCGGAGCCGCCGGTGGAGCCTTCGGCGCGGGCGTCGTCAGCTTCGGCGGCACCTTGGTGGGCTCAGCCGGTGCGGTCATCGCGGGAGCCTTCGGCGGCGCAGTCGTCGGCTCCTCGCGGCGTGGCATCAGCTTCTGATCGCGCGGCTTCCCCTGCGCGACCAGCTTGGCGATGATCGGTTTGCGCAGAGGAGGAGGCCCGCCAAGCAGCCTCGGCAGAATGAAGGCGAGAGAGAAGACGGCAACGTGAAAGAGCACCGCGGCGACCAGCGGACCTGCGGCGCTCACGCGCATCGGTGCATCGAGCTGCGTGCGCTGCATCGAGGGAGGAGGGACTCCACTGATCTGCGGCTGCGGTCCGCTGATCTCAAGAGGGTCCTGCGGCCGGCCTCGCTGTCGCGGCGGATCTGGATCGGTCGCGGCTTCAGCGGCAGCACGAGGCAGCGGCCCGCGCGCGACCGGTTGCAGCGACTGCTGGGTGCTCTCGTCGTCGGGCGCAAGCTCCTCGCGCCGCGGCTCCGTCGGAAAGCGCGGGCCGGGGACGGGCGTCAGTCCAAGCGCAGCGGCGTCGTCGTGGACGATCGTCTCCGCGTCGCTCTCCTCGTCGAGCTCATCCAGCTCGTCCGGTCTGTGCAGTCCGCCCGCCATCTATCGCTGCGGCTACTGCCGCAACTCCTTCTCCGGCTCGGTGATGAGGCCCAGCGACTCCACGCCCGCTCTGCGCGCGATCGCCATCACCTCGACCACGGTGCCATACGAGAGCGAACGATCGGCGTGAAGATAGAGCTCCTTCTCCTTCTGGATGCGCGCATTGGCCGCGAGCTTCTTCTCGAGCTCGGCCATCGGGATCTCGGTGTCGCCGAGCAGCACGTGCCGGTCCTTCGTGATGTTGAGCACCAGCTTCTCCTCGCTGTGCTCCATCTGCTGCGCGGATGCCTTGGGCAGATCGATCTTCACGCCGCTCTGGATCAGCGGCGCGGTCACCATGAAGATCACCAGCAGCACCAGCATCACGTCGACGAGCGGCGTGACGTTGATGTCGGTCATCGCGCGGCGGTTGCCGCTGTCTGAGCCTCCGAAGGACATGGTGGCCCTACGCAGTCTTCTTGAAGATGTGGCGTTTGATGATGTTCAAGAAGTCGGCGCTGAAGTTGCGCATCTCATTCTCGAGCACGCGGATGCGGGTGTTGAAATGGTTGTACGCGACGAGCGCCGGAATCGCCGCGAACAGGCCCACCGCGGTCGCGATGAGCGCCTCGCTGATCGGACGCGCCACGGTCGCGAGGTTCGCGTTGCCCTGCGCGTAGATGTCGGCGAAGGCCCGCATGATGCCCCAGACAGTGCCGAAGAGGCCGACGAACGGCGAGGCCGATGCGACCGTGCCGAGCAGCGGCACCGACGCCTCGAGCGACGTGAGTTCGGAGTTCGCAGCGCGGGCGAGCGCGCGCTCGACGTTCTCGAATCCGCCGAGCTGGTCATGCATGGTGTCGCCGACCGCCTGCTGCTGCTGCGTCACCTTGGAGAGCTCGACGTAGGCGGTGCGAAAGACCTGCGCGACGGGCGAGAGCGGGAGCCCTTCCGCCGCGGTGTAGATCGCGTCGAGCCGCTTGCTCCTCCAGAAAGTATCGAGGAACGCGAGCGTCTGCGTGCGCGCCCGCCGAAGATGGAGACTCTTGCGGACGATGATCGTCCAGCTCGCCACCGACGCGCCGAGCAGGAGCAGCAGCACGCCGACTCCGACCGGACCGCCGTGCGAAACCGCCTGGAAATAATCTAAGCCGCCATCAGTGGGCATCGCGTGTTGCCTTCCAGTTTGCCCGTCGTGAAGGAGGGCGGGCGCTGCGCAGAATCGCTTTGCCTGCCACGGGCTTCCCACAGTGTCAACGCACGACGGCGTCCGATGATCTCACGCGGTCGACCGACTGCGCGATCCTGTGGCCGACCGGTGGCGTGACTGGTCTTGAGGCGACACGCATCTTGCGCGAACGTGTGGGCCGTGTTTGACCTGCTGCGCGCAATTCGTTTCTGCGGATGTGAATCGGGAGCCAGCTCGCCCGTCCAATCAGAGCAAAAAGGAGAAGAGCCCGTGCGTACAGCCCTTGCGTCGATCCTCGTCTTGAGCCTTGCGACCATCGCGTGTGAACCGCAGCGCCGCGAACTGGTGATCAACTGGACGTTCGCAGGAGGCAAGACCTGCGCAGACGTCAGCGTTGCCACCATCGAGGTCGACATCGCGGGCGAGGTTCTCAATCCCAACCAGTTCGCCTGCACCGAGAACGCAGTGCTCGTCACGGGAGTCGATCTCGGCCGCTTCCTCGTCGGCGAGTACGACGTCCAGATCACCGGCTTCGACAAGTCGTCGAATCCGACCTACCAGCTCGCGCAGACCATCCGCGTCTCCTCGGCGCAGAACCCGAACGTGATCGCGCTCGACATTCCTGTCTTCGCCGCGCAGAGCGGCCAGGGGTCGCTGACGCTCTTGTGGACGTTCGACGGGAAGAGCTGCGCTGCAGCGGGCGTGTCGACCGTGAATGTCTCGGTCGATGGCACGCCGATCACCGACGAGTACAACAACGCGAACATTCCCTGTAACGAGGGAGGCACCGACGGCGTGACCATCGGCCCGCTCTCGGCCGGCACGCACGCGGTGAGCATGACGGCGAGCGGATCCAGCCACACGGACTACGCGCTGGCGCTCAGCGCCAACATCGCCGACGGGAACGATACGGCGCTCTCTCCCAACCTCGTCAGCCACTCGACGAACCCGGCCACCGCGACTGCCGAGCTCTCCTGGAGCTTCGCGGGGATGAGCTGCGCGGATGCAAAGGTCGACTCGGTGCATGTCCTCGTCGACGGAACCGACACGGGCGCCGTTGCCTGCAGCACGGGCGGGACTGACGGCGCATCGGTCGCGGGGATCAGCGCGGGAACCCACGTCGTCAGCATCGAGGCGATCCGCGGCACGGGCGCGAGCACGCAGCTTGTCTATGCGACGGCTGGCACCGGCACGAGCGCGTCCTTTCTCTCTGGCACCACCACGCACCTCCTCGTGAGCGCGGCAGCGTCGAGCCCGGGGGTCGGCGGCGCGAAGCTGACCTTGAGCTTCCCCAACGGAGGACCGGACTGCACCTCGACGACCGGCTCTGGAACGGTCGTGACCTACGCGCTCACCAGCCCTGCAGGCGTGGCGCAGGCGGCAGCGACGGTGGTCTGCGGCGGCGCGAACGGCAACTCGACGATCTTCATCTGCACGCCGGGCGCGCCTGGGTGTGGCGCTGGGAACGCGGGACTCGTCGCCGGAGTCTGGAGCATCACTGCGTCGGCTGCTGGCTACAGCGCGAGCGGGCCGTTCGCGGTGCCGAACGATGAGCTGGGGATCTCGTCGGTCGCGTTCACCGCTGATGCCCCCTAGCTGGGCTTCACGGCCGTGCGTTGATTGACGGTGCGCGCGCACCTTGATGTAGAGGTGTCGCGTGCGATCTCCGGCAAACCCCAGCGCGCCGATCGGGCTGTTCGACAGTGGTGTCGGTGGGCTCACCGTGCTGCGCGAAATCCTCGCGCGGCTGCCGCGTGAGCACACTGTCTACCTCGGCGATACGGCCCGCGTCCCGTATGGCACGCGCTCCGGAGAGGTGGTCACGAGGTACGCGCTGCAGAGTGGAAAACACCTCGCGGCGCACCAGATCAAGCTCCTCATCGTCGCGTGCAACACCGTCTCGGCGCACAGCTTGCCCGCGCTGGTGGGCGCGATGCCGATCCCCGTGCTCGGCGTGATCGAGCCAGGGGCTCGCGCGGCTGCGGCTCGCACTCGTGGCGGAACGATCGCCGTGCTCGGAACTCCTTCAACGATCGCCTCGGGCGCGTACCAGGCTGCGTTGCAGCGACTCGCGCCGACAGCCAAAGTTGTCGCGCGCGCCTGCCCCCTCTTCGTGCCGCTCGCCGAGGAAGGCTGGGTCGACGGTGAGGTCCCGCGGCTCGTGGCCGAGCGCTACCTCTCCGACCTGCGCCGCTCGGGCGTCGATACAGTGCTCCTTGGCTGCACCCACTATCCGCTGCTTGCTCGTGCGATCGCGCAGGTGGTCGGCCCGGATGTCGCGGTGGTCGATGGCGCGGTCGCAACTGCGCAGGCCGCGCTGG
This sequence comes from uncultured delta proteobacterium, assembly GCA_903911145.1. GTDB lineage: Bacteria > Myxococcota > Myxococcia > Myxococcales > 40CM-4-68-19 > CAIWCD01. Next base: position 53,669 of record CAIWCD010000041.1, read on the forward strand.
AGTTGCTCGAGAGCAACGGGCTTGCGCGGCCCGACGATGGCACGACGGCGCGCCACCGCACGCTCTGCACCGATCTCCCGGATCGCTTCCGCGCGGTCGCCGAGCGCTTTCTCGGTCGGCAACTCGAGAGTGTCGAACTGGTCGATCTCGCGTTCGGCGCGCCGTGAGCGGGAGTCGGGCCGATCTTTCGCTGCGGCCAACGCTGGACAATTCTCCGCGAAGACCCTAGTTCTCCGGCCCTTCAATTGAGGGGCGCGTGGGGCGCCTTTCGGAGAGCGATATCGCCGTGAGCACGCCGAAGATCGCGGCCCCTGTTGTGGGCTTCAATCACAATCTCAAGCATGGCGGGCGCGTGTTCCACGTGCAGACCGAGGATTCGGGTCTGCCGCGCGCGCACTTCCTGACGCACCTCTATATCGGCGGCAACATCATCGCCTCCGCGAAGGGCAGTTACGCGGACAAGCTCGCGGAGCCTGACCTGCCGCAGCTCGTGCGCAAGCTGATGGAGGAGCAGCACAAGGCGATGGTTCGCCGCCTCGTCGCGGGCGAGTTCACCGAGCAGGCCGCGCGATTCTCGCCACACTACGAGCCCGGCGTGCTTGCCAGCGGCCAGACGGGACCGGCCGCGGTGAACACCGCTGCGACCGAGTCGGTCAGCGCAAATTCTCCTGCGCCAAACACCGCAGCTCCGGTCGCCGCTGCACCGCGGGTTGCGCCGGTCGCGCGCACAGCGAAGAAGCCTCCCGCGTCGAGCAGTGGCGCGCCGATCATTGGTACACCAATGATTGGTACACCAACCAAATCCTCCGCGCCGAACAGCTCTGTTGCGTCTGCCTTCGACGAACTTCCCGCTCCGTCCTCTCCGCCTCATCTGCCCGCGCGCGCTGCTCGAGCTCCCGCGCAGGCAGGGAAGCCCTCTGCGCTCCCAGTGCAACCGGCTCCGCGCAGCGCTCCCGTTCTGGTGCCTGCTTCTCCCGCGGTTCCGATGGTCGGGCGGCCAACGCCAGGGCCGATCCTCTTTGCCGAGGAGCTCATCAGCGATCGCAGCCTCGACGAAGTGATCCTCGCGTTTCTCGCCTCGGGCGGCGAACCCGAAACGCCGAAGAAGTGATCCCGTGATCGAACTGCGCAACGTTCACAAGGCCTACGGCGACGAGCCGGCCACGCTCGACGATCTCTCCCTGCAGATCGACAAGGGCGAGTTCGTCTGGCTCACGGGGCCGTCGGGCGCAGGCAAGACGACGCTGCTCAAGATGCTCTTCTGCGCGGAGCAGCCGACGCGCGGAGAGATTCACGTCGGCGGTCACAACGTCACGCGGCTCGCGCCCTCGGGGGTGCCGCTCCTGCGTCGATCGATCGGCGTCGTCTTCCAGGACTTCAAGCTGCTGCCCCACCGCACGGTGCTCGAGAACGTCGGCTTTGCGCTCGAAGTGCTCGGCGCGAGCGATCGTGAGATCGAGGAGCGGGCAATGCGCCGGCTCGATCAGGTCGGCCTGCGCGCGAAGGCGCTTGCGCTGCCACGGACACTCTCGGGCGGCGAGCAGCAGCGCGTGGCGATCGCACGCGCGCTGGTGAACGATCCTGCGGTGCTCCTGGCCGACGAGCCGACCGGCAATCTCGATCCCTCGCTCACCGACAGCATCATCGAGCTTCTCTTCGACGCCAACGCGCGCGGCACCACGGTGGTCGTCGCGACGCACGATCACGCGCTCCTGCAGCGCCACGCGCGCCGCACCGTCACGCTCGCAGCCGGCAAACTGGTGAGCGATGTCTGAGTCGATGGGACGCTCCCGATGATCTTCCACGTCGCCTGGCGGCTTCTGCGGCGCGCCGTGATGAACCTCTGGCGCACGCCTCTGCCGAGCCTTGTCGCGGTGCTGACGATGGCGCTCGCGCTCTTTCTCGGCGCGGGATTCCTCTCGGCGCTCTCTGGCGCGCGCGCGCTTCTGCGGGCCTGGGGTGCCGAGGCGAATCTCACGCTCTATCTCGCGCAGAGCGCGACCGAGGCGCAGGGCGCGGCGCTCGCTGAGCGGGTGCGTCTGGAGCACGCGGAGCTCACGGTCGCGCTGGTCGGGCGCGAAGAGGCGCTCACGCGTCTGCGCACCGACATGCGCGACCTCGCGAGTGCGCTCGACGGCATCTCCGTGAGCGCGCTGCCCTTGACCGTCGAGCTCTCGCCGCGCGGCCAGCTCACCTCGGCAGATGTGCGCAAGCTCGCGGCCCAGCTCGCGCGGATGCCTGATGTCGTCGACGTCGAGTATGGGCGCGAGTGGCGCGACAAACTCGAGGAACTCGGGCGCGGGCTGCGCACTGCGGGCTCGGCCGCGACGGCGCTGATCCTCGGTGCTGCGATCCTCGTCGTCGCCAACACCATCCGCCTCGCCGTCTACGCGCGCCGAGATGAGATCGAAATCATGAAGCTGGTCGGTGCCACCGACAGCTATGTGCGGATGCCGTTTCTCCTCGAGGGAATTCTCCAGGGGCTGGCCGGTGCGCTGATCGCGCTCTGCGGACTGGTCGCGGTCCACCGCGTTCTTCTGCCTCGGGCGCAAGCTGCGTTCGCGTTCACTTCGGGGGCCACGCTCGGGCCGATCGTTCCCGCGCACCTGGTGGCGCTGCTCGCATTCGGAGGCGCGGTCGGTCTGCTGGGCAGCTGGCTGGCGGTCGCCCGTTTCCTTCGCACGTAATGGCGAACCCGTTCGTCCATCGCAGCGGGCGCCTGCTGCTTCTGCTCGCGATCTGCGCTGCGCACCCGAGGGTCGAGGCCGCTCCCGACGCGGGTCTGCCTGCGCGCGCAGTGGACGCGGGCGTGAACGCAAAGAGCGCGCAGCTCGCGGATGCTCTGTCTCGCGAGAAGAGCGCGACGGCGTCGCTCGCGAAGCAGGAGAGTTCTCTGCTGGGTCGCCTCGCTGAATTCGAGCGGCAGGTCTCTCTCGAGATGCGTGCGCTGCACGCTGCCGAGGGGAAGCTGCGCATCTCGCAGACGCGCCTTTCGGCATCAGAAGCGCAGGTCCGTGCGGCCGATGCCGAGGTCGAGGCGGGAATGCTCGCACTCGCGCCCCGCCTGTCCGCGCGCTATCGACTCGGTCGCGAAGGCTATGTTCGATTCCTTCTCGGCTCGCGATCGATCGCGGAGCTCTTGCGACGCAAGCGTCTCTACAGCGCGCTGCTCGAGGCCGATCTCGATGCGCTCGGTGCGCTGCGCTTCAAGGCCCTGGGCGCGAGCGCGGCACGCGATGAGCTGCAGGCCGCGCGGGATGCGTTGGCCCAGAGTGCAGCGGCGGAGCAGGAGCGGCGCGAGGCTCTGGAGCGTCAGGTCGCCCAGCAGAAGACACTGTTGGGCTCGGTCCAGAAGGAGAAGGGACTTCACGAGCAGTCGGTGCGCGAGCTTGGCGAGGCGGCGCGCTCCCTCTCCGAACGGCTGCATGCGATCGAACTTCTACGCGCACAGAAGCCGCGCCCGATCCCTCCTCAAGCGCCCACCGTGCCAGCGACCGGCCCGGGCGCAGTCAAGGAAGAGGAGATGGTTGGTACACCAATCATCTCCAACGAGACGGTCAATGCCTTCGCCGCCCGCAAGGCTGCCGAGCACGCTGCGAGCGAAGCAGCGGCGGCGCGTGTCGCAAGCAGCAACGCCACACCGTCGCCCGCGTCGACTGCAGCTCCAGCGCCCGCGCCTCTCGCTGCGCCGCTCGCCACGACTGAACCTGCGGCCCATCCTGCGCCGGTCGCCAAGGTCGACGTTGCGGCTCCATCGGCGCCAGCACCGGGCGCGGCGGCTTCCGCTGAAGCCGGGGTTCGCGCTGAAGAGAAAGCTCTCGCGACCGCTTCTGGCACGGCCGAGCGCACAGGCGTCGCTGCACAGTCGGCAATCGCCGCGCCGGTGCCGGGCAAGAAGATCGCGATGCTCGAGGTCGAGCCCGCGATGCGCAGCCAACGCGGAAAGCTGCTCTTCCCCGTCGACGCAGGCCGCATCGAGACCCGATTCGGTCGCGCAAAAGATCCCCGCTTCGGCACCATCACGCTCCAGCGCGGCCTCGACATCCGCGCGCCGGAAGGCACAGAGGTTCACGCCATCCACGGCGGCACGGTCGTCCACGCAGGCTGGTTCAGCGGCTACGGCAATCTCGTCATCCTCGATCACGGCGAGGGTCTCTTCTCCCTCTTCGCGCATCTGGCGACGCTCACGCACGCGGTCGGCGATCAGGTCGCGCGCGGCGAGCCGATCGGGACGGTGGGTGACACCGGCTCTCTCAAGGGCGCGTATCTCTATTTCGAGTTGCGCGATGGGCAGAAGCCGCTCGATCCCGAGCGGTGGCTTTCCCGGATGCACAAGGCGGCGCTGAAAAAATGAGCGCAGACCCTCTCGATCCTCGTGCGCGGTTCGACGCTGCCGCGCGGCCGCTGCTAGAAACGCGAACCATGATCCGCTTCCCTCTGCTTCCTCCCGCCGCTCCTCGTCCCTCTGCGATCTGGCCGCGCGCGGCTCTCGTCGCGGGGATCACGGCGGGGGCGCTGCTGGCGCTGTTCGCGCGCGTTCCCTCTGCGCAGGCCGCGAAGGATCCCGCGGGTCCGTACAAGAAGCTCGACGTATTCAGCCACGTGCTCAGCCTGATCGAGAACAACTACGTCGAGCAGATCGACGAGTCGCGGCTCATCTACGGCGCGATCGACGGCATGGTCCGCACGCTCGATCCACATTCGAACTTCATGGACCCTCGCGCCTACGCGATCTTCAAGCAGGAGACGGACGGCGAGTACGGCGGCGTCGGCCTCGAGCTTGGTTCGCGCGGTGATCAGATTGTCGTCGTCGCACCGCTCGCGGACTCACCTGCGTCGCACGCTGGATTTCTTCCTGGCGATCGAATCCTCGAGATCGACAACGTCTCGACGCGCGGCATGCGCGAGGACGAGGCCGCGCAAGCGCTCAACGGTCCGCCCGGCACGCGTGTGGTCGTGCGCGCGACCCGCGACGGATGGACCGAGCCGCGCAGCCTTCCGCTCATCCGCGATGTCGTGCGCATCGTCTCCGTCGAGGAGAAGCTGTTCGACAAGCAGTTCGGCTACGTCAAGATCAAGAGCTTCCAGGACCGCACCGATCTCTATCTGCACAAGTCGCTCGATGGGCTGCGCGCGCAGGCAGGAGGAGAACTCAAGGGGCTCATCCTCGACTTGCGGCGCGATCCGGGCGGGCTGCTCGAGCAGGGCGTGAAGGTCGCCGATCGCTTCCTGCGCGACGGCGTGATCGTGACGACGAAGGGGCGTTCCGGCGCGCACACCGAGATCGAGCGCGCGCACGCGAAGGACACCGAGCCCGACTATCCGCTCATCACGCTCGTCGATGACGGCACCGCCAGCGCGAGCGAGATCGTCGCCGGAGCCTTGCAGGATCAGGCCCGCAGCGTGATCGTTGGTACTCAAACCTTCGGCAAGGGGAGCGTGCAGACGATGATCGATCTCGAGGACGGTTCGGGCCTCAAGCTGACGATCGCGCGCTACTACACGCCGTCGGGCCGCAGCATCCAGGAGCAGGGGATCACTCCCGACGTCATGGTGCACGGCGCTGCGCGCGAGCAGGTTGAGGTCGATTCGGTACGCGAGAAGAATCTGCCCGGACACTTCAAGGGCGAGCTGGGTGCGGCCGGGCTGGATGGCGGCACCTCGGCCGGTCTGCTTGCAGAGCTCGCGACGCACGCGCGCATCGGCGATCCGATCGACGATGCGCAGCTCGAGGTGGCGCTCGAACTGCTGCGCGACACGAAGGCCTATCGCGCGCATCTCCAGACGACGCGGGCCGCTGCAGGGGCCAGGTGAATTGAGCGCGATGCTCTCCCCGATTCATGCTGCGCGCTCGCAGCGCATCCGCGCCTGGCATTGGCGCACGCTGCCGGCGGTGCTCTCGGCCTTGCTGGGCGCGGCTTTGCCGACGCACGCGATCGCGTCGGAGCGGCCGACGTGTGCGGTCGTGGCGATCGGCAAGAGCGACGCGCTCGCGCATGAGGCGGCTGAGTTCTCGGTGCTGCTCGAGAACGCCGTGCACCGCACCGCGCAGTTGGTTCCGAGCGATCTCGCCGATGCGGTCGATCCCGAAGGCGCGCAGGCCCGGGCAACGAAAGCGCGCGCGGCCAGCGAAGCTCTCTCTCTCGCACGCAAGGCCTACGACGCACTCGATGTCGACACGGCCTTCGAGCAGGCGCGCCGCGCGATCTTCCTCGGCTCGGAAGCGCCGGTCGCGCAGCGCCGCGGTCTGCTGACGGCTGCGCTGCTGCTCGCGGGCGCGTCGCGCTACTACGCGGGCGACGAGACGGGCTCGCGCGATGAGTTTCTCTGGCTCTTCGGAATCGATCCGGTCGTCCCCCTCGATCCCTCTTCATGGTCGCCCGATGTTCTGCTCGTCGCCGAGAGCGAGCGTGGGCGCGGAGCGGCGTTGCGGCACGGAGAAGCGATGGTCCGCACTGAGCCTGTTCCAGCGCGAATCTTCGTCGATGGAGTCGCGGCGGGAATCGCGCCGCTGCGGCTTCACGGCCTCTCCGCCGGTCCGCACAATGTCTCCGCGGTCGTGCCCGGATATGCGCAGCGCGACGCGCTTGTCTCGGCAGGCGGCGAGCGGACCATCGCGCTCCAGCCGGTCAGCACGGGCCGCGATCTGCTCGCGCAGGAGAAGCTTGCGAGCGAGAAGTTCGGCTCTGCAGAAGGAGACGAGGCGATTCGGCAGATCGGTCGCGACGCAGGTGTGCAGCAAGTGCTGGCAGGCCGCATTGAACTGCGCGGACAGGGCCTCTTCGTTCACCTGCTGCGCATCGCGGTGAGCGATGGCGCGCATCTCGGCGAGGCGTCGGGTGAGTTCGCGCTCGACAATCCGCGCACGGTGGCCGCGGCCGACGCGCTCATCGTTCGCGCGCTCTCTCCGTGACTGAATCGGGCAGATGCTACTTGCGCTTGGGCTGGGTTCCGGCCGGCGGCGCTGGTGGCCTCGTCCCGTGGCGGAGCTTGAGAAGCCGAAGTTCCTGGGCTGCCGCAGCGTGCGATGGATCGAGATCAAGCGCGCGCAGGAACGACTCCTCCGCAGCCGCCGGATCGACTGAACGGGACATCACCCCTGCGACGTAGTGCGTGCGCGCCGTCGCACCGCCCGTGCGCAACGCACGCTCGATGAGAGTCTTTGCCTCGCTGCGCTGCTCAGGCGTCGACGCGGGATTGCAGAGCAGGCCCCACGCCAGCGCGGCGAGCGAATCGCTCGACGGCGCCAGATCGACGGAGCGTCGCAGCTTCACCAGCGCACCCGCGAAGTCGCGCTTGCGCAGCAGCACGTCGCTCATCTTCAGCGCCAGCGATGCCTCGTCCTGCCTGGAGATCAGCCCGCCGAGCGGATTCTTGAGCTCCGCCTCGTACTGCGCGCGTGCGGCCGGTGTCGCGATGCGATCGTACGCGTCCTGGATCGCGGCGAAATGCGTCTGCAGTTCCTCCTGCGCCGAAGCGAGGCCCAGCGCGATCCCGCGATCGGGATGGTACTTGCGAACCGCATCGAGGTAGGCCGCGCGGATCTGCTCATTGGTCGCCTGCGCAGAGACGCCCAGCCGTTGCCACGGCGTTTCCGACACGGCTGCGCGCAGTCGCTCGTGAACCTGCGCGAGCAACTGCGCTCCCTCTGCGGTCGGCTCGACGGCCTCGGGTGGGGGCGGCGGAGGCATCGAACGTGCGGGTGCCGCCTGGGTCTGCACCGCGATCGGCGCGGTCCTCGGCGCGGCGATCGGTGCCGTCTTCGGTCCGGCAATCGGCATCGTTCGCGGCGCGACCATGCTGGGCGCGGGCGGCGCGATCATCGGCTCCACTGCAGACGTCCTGCTCAACGGCGCCGCGGGACTTGCGGCGGCAATCACCGGTGCGCTCGCTGGCGCGTGTGGCGGCCCGAACGCCTCGTCATCGGGCAGGAGCTCAAGCAGCCCCTCGTCCTGATCGAGCGGGATCAGCAGCGACTCATCATCGGGCGGCGGAGGCGGTGCACTGCGCGGCGCTCCTGCGAGTGCGGCCGGCGCCTTGGGCTCCGCGCCTCCGATCAGCAGCAGGCCCGACAAGAGCGCCTCCGCGTGCGCGGGATCAAGCCGCGTCACCGCAACGAAACCGCTGCGCGTTCTCCCTCGCGCCAGCTGTCCGATCGCGCGCAGATCGTCATCGCTGAGATCCGCATTGAGCGCGATCTCGTCCCACTCCCGCGTCAGCGCCGCCGGCTGTCCCTGCAGCCAGAGCAGCAGGTGCGCGCGCCGCTTCGCCATGCGCTCCTCAGCGAGCGCCTCGAACAGCGGCCCGACCGGATCGATGTTGAGTTCCTGCGTCCACGCGGGCGGCGGTTCCCATCCGCGCAGCTCGTAGTGACCGCGATCGAGCCGCATCAGCGCGAGCAGATTGTGCCGATGCTGCGCCGCGAGCGCCTCCTCGAGTTGCTCCGCGGTGAGCATCCCGCGCTCGATGAGAATCTCTCCGTGCCGCCGCTTCTGCGCCTGCGCTTCTGCGAGCGTCGAATCGATGTCGAGCGCGTTCGCCCATTCGTACTTCAGGAGCATCTGCGCGAGCGTGTGAAAGCCGCTGAAGAAGGCAGAACCGCACATCTGCCCAGCGCGGAAGAACTGCCGCACCTCGCCCGTCGGAGTGTCGATCGTCAGCGTGCCGCTCGCGCGCGAACGGAAGATCGCGGCCACCAGCTCGGGCGCGCTGCTCGTCGCAAGTTCGCCATCGGCGAGCGATGGCAGGAGTTCAAACGTATCCACGGCCCCTCACCATATCAGCGAGTCGCTCTCGCTACCCGCTCTCGATCGAGCATTGCCGCAGCGCCTCGTAGAGCGCAATGCCGGTGCACGTCGACAGGTTCAGGCTCCGCGCGGAAGGCTCGCTGATCATCGGGACCCGCACCCAGCGCGAAGGAAATCGCTCGAGCACGTCGTCGGGGAGCCCGCGCGCCTCCTCGCCGAGGATGAGCCAGTCGCCGGGCGAGAAGCGCGCGTCCCAGAGTGAGCGGGTCGCGGGCGTGATGCGTCCGGTGAAGAGATGCACGCGCGCGTCGTCGAGTTTCTCCTCGGTGCAGAGCTCGTCGAACGACTCCCAAGTGCGCACGTGCACCTTGTCCCAATAGTCGAGTCCGGCGCGCCGCAGGTCCTTGTCGGTGACGCGAAAGCCGAGCGGCGCGATCAGATGCAGCCTGCTTCCCGTGACGGCGCAGAGACGCGCGACGTTCCCCGTGTTGGGAGGAATTTGCGGGTGCACGAGCACGATCGAGAGCGGGCTCTTCTGCGGCTCAAGCCAAAGTGGGGTATTCGGATCGGTCATGGGCAACCTGGCGATCATCGCCAACCCGCACTCTTACCGCAACCGACTTTGGCCGCTTGCTTCGCAGGCGTTGCGCAAGGCCGCTCCTGGCGCGCCCATCTTCGAAGCGGCCACGCTGGACGACCTGCGCCGCGTGTCTGCCCTGGCTCTCGCCGAGAAGCCCGACGTGATCGCGATCGCGGGAGGAGATGGGACGGTGACGCACGTCCTGACTGCTCTCGATGCTGCCGCGGCTGGCGCGGATCTTCCGGCGCTCGCGCTGCTCGGCGGAGGCGCGTTCGACTCGCTCTCCGCGCTCGGCGGTCCGGGCGCGGCCGAGGACAAGCTGCGCCGCCTCGCGATTGAACTTCGCTCCGGCAGCACGCTCGTGACTCACGAGCGCGATGCATTGCGCGTCGACGGCCAGCTCGGGTTTCGTGTCGGCGTGGGACTGCCCGTGCGCTTCGTCGAGGAGCTGCACGCGCGTCGAGGAAGGGGACAGTGGGCGAACGCAACGCTGCTGTTGCGCGCGCTCGCGTCGTCTGTGGTGCGCGGACCGTTTGCGCGCAAACTCTACGAACCGCTCGACGCAACCGTCTCGGTCGACGGCGAAGAGTGGCCGCCAGTGCCGCTCTTCGGAATCGTCTGCGCGAGCGTTGCCGAAGCTGGCCTCGGTGCGCGTCCGTTCCGCCGCGCCACCGAGCAGCCCGGCTTCTTCCATGTGCTCGGCCTCACCGCCGGACCGCTCGCATTCGCGCTCGAGTTGCCGCGCCTGATGCTCGGCGCACCCGCGCGGCGCGATCGGCTCCTCGACGGAATCGCCGAGGTGGTCGAGCTGCAAGCTTCGCAGCCAATCCCATTCCTTCTCGACGGTGAACTGCGCCGCGCGGGGACGAGCCTGCGGATTGGGCTGGGCCCGCGCGTGCACCTGGTGCGCGCGTGAACGGAGCACCTCTCCAGAGGTTCATCGTCGAGCGAACCGGCGCAGTCGTCGCTGAGCGCGTCGCCTTCGCGAGGACGTTCTCGCAGCGCCTCGTCGGTCTTCTCGGCCGCGCCCAGCTTGCGTCAGATGAAGGCCTGCTGATCGAACCGTGCAACTCCGTGCACACGTTCTTCATGCGCTTCACGATCGACGTCGCATTCCTCGATCGCGAAGGAAACATCGTGCGCACAGTCGCAAACCTGCGCCCATGGCGGGCCACACGCATTCACCCGACGGCGCACGCGACGCTCGAACTCAGCAAGGGCGCACTCGCACGCGCAGACGTCCAGCCCGGCGACCGCCTTATCTCGCAACGCAGTTGATCGGGTAGGCCGCATCCATCGGTGCCCTGCGGCGCTCTATGTTGCGTCGAGCCGTACTCCCGGAGCCGCGATCGCGCCCTCGACCCGCTCGCTGCGCGCCAGATGCGTGTTGTCCCAGCAGACCGCGCGGATCGCGACAGCCTCTTCGTCGACGCGCACTCCGCTGCCGAGCACTGCGTCCGGTCCTACTTGCGCTCCCGCTGCGATGCGCGCACCCGCGTGGATCAATGCCGGGCCGACGAGCTTCGCCGCCGCGTCGATCTTCGCGGTCTCGTGCGCGAACACACCCGGGGCGACCTCGCGCGTTCCGGTCCAGGGATCGACGGCGGGCTTGAAGCGCGCGAGCGGCACGCGTCCGGCCAGCACATCGAGGTTCGACTTCAGGTAGCTCTTCGGTGCTCCAAGATCGGCCCACGCGCCTTGCTGGACGTAGCCGAGCACGCGCGCACCCTCGTGGATAAGGCGAACATAGGCGATGCGGTTGACATCACTCTCGCCTTCTGGCAGGCGCGAAAGCACCTCGGGCTCCATGATGTGCACGCCCGTGAAATGGCGCTTGATCCACTTCTCTCCCGAGGCAGGCGCCGCGCCGCGACCCGCGATGCGCCGCACCTGATCGCTTGAGTCCACTTCGACCGCGCCGTACGTCGCGCCAGGAGGGTAGGGCGCGAGGATCATCGTCGCCACTGCTCCCGCAGCGCGATGGGCCGCGAGCGCAGCCGCGAGATCGACGTCGAAGAGCATGTCTCCGTTGAGCACGAAGAACGTCCCACTCGAGAGCTCCGCCGCCGCCTTCTTCAGGCCGCCACCGGTGCCGAGGATGTGCCGCTCCTCGCGCGAGACCGATAGTTTGAGTGCCAACGAATTGGCCTGCTCGATCGCGCCGCGCTCCATCGCAGGCCCGAGATGGTGCGTGTTGATCACCAACTCTTCGACGCCAGCGTACTTGAGCAGCGCGAAGTTGTAGCGCAGCAGGGGCAGCCCGCAGAGGGGCACCATCGGTTTCGGGCAGCTATCTGTCAGTGGCCGCAGCCGGGTACCGAACCCGGCGCACAGCACCATCGCGCGCATCCGATGATTTTACTGCGCGACGGCGTCCCGGCGCCAGAAGGCAAGGCGGAATCGCCGTCCCTGGAAGAAGCTCATCAGGCCGACGTAGAAGAATCCCCACTGGAACAGGAGCAGGAACGGCAGGCTGAACCAGACGCCCTTGTCGAGCGCGAAGTAGATCGCCGACGTCAGGTAGAGGCCGAGCGACAGTTCGAGCAGCGGCTGCATGTTGGTGAGCGCGCGGTACTTCTGATCCATCCAGTGCGAGCTCTTCTGCGTCACGCCGGCGCCGTTGACGCTCATGCCCATTTTCGGCGTGCGCGTAAAGCCAGTCTGATAGCCGACGAGCGCCTCGATCACAGCCTTCGCCTGGTTCACGCAGAGCCCGATTCCGAGCGCCATGATGAAGGGCAGATACTTCACGCGGTGCCACATCGACATGCCGATTTCGCGCTGGCTCGCGATGTAGAACGCGACCACGCTCATCGTCGCCGTCCAGAAGAACGGCAGGTCGAGCATCAGCACTTCGTACCAGCCGTGCTTGAAGCGGATCACCATGCTGACGGGCATCAGCACCGTGAGCAGAATCATCAGCGGATAGGTCAGATTCGCCGTGAGGTGGAAGAAGGCCTCCATCTTCACATCGCGCGGAAGGTCGCTCTTCAAGATGCGCGGGAGCAGCTTGCGCGCGGTCTGGATCGAGCCCTTCGCCCAGCGGTGCTGCTGGTTCTTGAAGGCGTTCATCTCGACGGGAACTTCGGCGGGCGAGACGACCTCGGGCAGGTAGACGAACTGCCAGCCCTTGAGCTGCGCGCGGTACGAGAGATCGAGATCCTCGGTGAGCGTGTCGTGCTGCCAGCCGCCCGCGTCCTCGATCGTGTTGCGGCGCCAGACGCCGGCGGTGCCGTTGAAGTTGAAGAAGCGGCCCGAGCGGTTGCGCGCGGTGTGCTCGATGACGAAGTGGCCGTCGAGGAAGATCGCCTGCGCCTGCGTGAGGTGGCTGAAGGAGCGGTTCAAGTGCTCCCAGCGGACCTGGACCATGCCGATCTTCGGATCGGTGAAGAACTGCACGGAGCGCTGGAGGAACTCGGGCGTGGGAACGAAATCGGCATCGAAGACAGCGACGAACTCGCCGCGCGCAACCTTGAGGCCCTCTTGCAGCGCGCCCGCCTTGTATCCGCTGCGGTTGTCGCGGTGCAGATAGACGACGTCGTGGCCGGCCGCCTTGGCGCGCTCGACTGCGGCGCGCGCGATCCCTTGCGTCTCGTCGGTCGAGTCGTCGAGGACCTGGATCTCGAACTTCTCGCGCGGGTAGTCGATCTTGCAGACGGCCTCAATGAGCCGCTCGACGACATACATCTCGTTGAAGATCGGCAGCTGCACCGTGACGCGCGGAAGCTCGTCGAAGCGGCCCATCGGCGAGGGCAGATTGCCCTTATATTTATAATAGAGGTACGCCATCACGTACCGGTGTGAACCGTAGATGGAGAGGATGATGAGGACGAAGAAGTACGTCCCGAGAAAGAACCACTCCAGCGACGTCATGATGGCGACGCTCCAATTCTGCGAATTTACTGAATAAAAAAGCCGTGCTCTGGCGCGGCGCGGCACCTTTTAGAAGATCGGATCCCTCTTGTCAAACCCCCGCACGACGTAGGGGGAAAGCCGATCCATCCTGTTGACACCCACTCCCACGCAAGGGACCATCCCGGCCTTTTTCGCGCAGTCTTCTTTTTCGCCGGCAGAGAACTCAACTTGGCCAAGCAGAGCTTGCTCGTCGCAGACTCCGATCCGCGCAGCCTTCGCATCCTCGATGTCGCTCTGCGCAAGGCCGGATTCCAGGTGGCCACCGCGTCGGAAGGGAACGAGGCCTGGCGTCGCATCCAGCGCGAGCCGCCCGATCTTCTCCTCGCTGACATCACGCTGCCCGGGCAGGACGGGATCGCGCTGTGCAAGGCGCTGCGCGCGGATGGGCGGCTCGCGGGGACGCCGGTCATCATCATCTCCACTTCGAAGGACGCGGCGCTCAAGCTGGCGGCGCACGAGGCGGGTGCGGACGATTTTCTCGGCAAGCCGCTGCTCATCAAGGAGCTGACCACGCGCATCCGGATGCTGCTCGCGCGCAGTGAGCAGCAGAAGCAGACAGCGCGCGGCTCGCAGGCGAACCTCGCCGGCTCGATCGGAGAGATGGGCCTGGTCGATCTCTTCCAGCAGCTCGACTCGGATCAGCGCTCGGCGGTGATCGCATGCGACGAGCGGGATCGACGCGGACGCATCTGGGTGCGCGATGGACAGGTGGTCGACGCGGAGTCGGGTGCGCTCGGCGGTGAGGCGGCGTTCTATCGAATGCTCGGTTGGGAGACCGGGAAGTTCTTCGCCGAGTTTGTGCTTGTCGATCGCGAAGCGCGCATCGAGCAGAGCACGCAGGCGCTGCTTGCGGAATCGGTGCGGCGCGTCGATGAACTCGAGCGGCTCAGCCAGGAGTTGCCACTTGCGACTGTGCTCAGCGTCGACTTCGCGGCACTCGGCAAGCGCCTGGTCGATCTTCCCGATGAGGTGAACGGCGTCATCCGTCTCTGCGACGGGCACCGCACGATCGCGCAGGTGATGGAGCGCGCGCCCGTCGACGAACTCTCGGTGCTCGCGGTGCTGCAGCGGTTGATTGCGGAGCGCGTGCTGCTGCGTGGCGACTCGCCAGGAGTCGCGAAATCGAAGCCGTCGCTGATGCAGTGGCTCGGCCCCGATTCGGTCGCGACACCTGCGCCGCCGATCATGGGCGCGCATGGATTTCCGCAGTCGGGCGACCCGACACCGATCGCGCCGCCGGTCTCTGATCCTCCGACACCGATCGCGCCCGAAGCCGCGCCAGTGGCGGTCGCGCGCTCGATCGATCCGATCGAAACGGTCGTTCAGCCCGTCGAGCCGCAACGCGCATCGAGCGACAGTCCGAGTGCGGTCTTCGAAGATGAGGAGGAGGGCGACTCTCCGGACGAGGCGGCGCGGGTCGGCGCTGCGCAACACACCGAGACGTTTCGTCTTCCGGCCGTGGCGAAGCAGGCGGTGCCCATCGTGCGCTTTGCTCCGCTGCGCGGCGTGCGGCGGGAGCGTCTGCGGCGCGAGGCCGACGAGGCGCGCGCTCGTGTCGCCGATGGGCAATCGGTGCGGCTGACGAATGTCGTTGAACTGCCCGCCTGGTCGGGGCAGCCCGGTGATCCGCGTCGGCGGATCTCCCCCGCGGTCGGAGAGGCCGCGCGCAAGTTTGCGCCCGATCTTCCGATGGGCGGGCCGGAGGAGTCGCATTCGCCCGAGCAGAATCCGGAGGCTCCGCTCGAGCAATCGCCCGAGGTCGCGCGGGCTGCCGATGCGGTGGCGCCTGCCCAGGACGGCGCTGTCGAGCCAAAGTCCACGACTGACGATGATGGCGATGTCCACGGTGCCAGCGCGACACTTCAAGTTGCTCCGCTCTCGGCCGAGTTGCTCGCGCACCCAGGCCCCGTCGAGCAACCGGCAGCACAGGAGCAGGAGCATCACGAGGCCGCGCCGCAGGAGAACGAGCATCACGAGGCTGCGCCGCAGGAGAGCGAGCATCACGAGGCCGCACCGCAGGAGAGCGAGCATCAACAGGCCGCGCCGCAGGAGAGCGAGCATCGCGAGGCCGCGCCGCAGGAGAGCGAGCATCGCGAGGCTGCGCCCGTCTCGGCCGCGTCCGATGCTTCGCCGGAAGTGGTGGCTGCGGCCGCTGCGATCACGGGCGAGTCGGAGCCCGTGCGCGGGACGCAGGATCATGGCGATCATGACTTCGATGCGGAGATGCGCGCGGCGCTGGGCAAGAACAAAAAGCGCTGGCCGCTCTGGTTGGGGGCCGCCGCGGTGGTGGCACTGCTCGTCTATTTCTTCCGCCCGCAGCCGCCGACCGATCGCAAGGACGCGCCGTGGTTGAAGGCCGAGCAGGCCGGTGCGCCTGATGCTTCGACGCTCCCAACGAATGCGGCGGCCAATCCTGCTGTGGCAAATGCCGACGGCGGAACTGTGTTGAGTGCAAACGATTCCGGACCCGCGGCGGCGAACCCGAATGATGCGGGCGCAGTGCAGGCCGCGCCAACTCCCAAGAGTGAGCCGGTTGCAACGGCGGCTGTTGCCTCTGCCGATGCTGGCGCGCCCGTCGACGACTACGCGCGCGCACTCGAGATGGGCGAGCTGATGCTCAAGCGCGGCAAGTATCGGCCCGCGATCATCGAGCTGCAGAAGGCGGTCAAGCTCAACGCTGAGTCGGTTCCGGCACTGCTCGATCTCGGCGATGCCTGGCTCGAGTCGGACAAGCCGCGCACCGCGCTCAAGTTCCTCGAGAAGGCTGCGAAGCTCGATCCGAAGAGCAGCCGCGCGCAGCTCCTGATGGGCACGGCATGGCAGAGCCTTGGGAAGACCGCGGACGCCGTGAAGGCCTACGAGCGCTATCTCGAGATGGATCCGTCGGGCGAGTACGCGCGCGATGTGCGCTCGATTCTCTCGAATCTGCAGAAGTAGCTGCGGCGTGAAATCGATCGGCTGCGATGCGCGTCCTTGGAATTGAGACCAGCTGCGACGAGACGGCCGCGGCGGTCATTGATTGGAGCTCCAAGGATTCGCGGGCGCGCGTGCTCAGCGACGTCGTGCATACGCAGGCGGCGCTGCATGCGCGGTTCGGCGGCGTCGTGCCGGAGCTGGCCTCGCGAGATCATCTGCAGCGCGCGCTGCCAGTGGTCGATGAAGCTCTCACGCTCGCCGGCGTCTCGCTCGCGCAGCTCGATGGCATCTCGGTGACGCGTGGCCCCGGGCTCGTCGGCGCGCTGCTCGTCGGCGTGCAGCTCGCGCGCGGGTTGGCTCTGGGCGCGGGAAAGCCGCTCGTCGGCGTCAATCATCTCGAAGGACATCTGCTCGCGGCGCTGCTCTCGGAAAACGCGCCGCGGCTGCCGTTTCTCGGGCTCGTCGTCTCGGGCGGACACACCAGCCTCTATGACGTGCGCGGGTTCGGTGACATCCACGCGCTCGGGCACACGCTCGACGACGCGGCGGGAGAGGCGTTCGACAAGGCGGCGAAGCTGCTCGGTCTGCCGTATCCCGGCGGCGCGCACATCGATCGTCTCGCGCGTACGGGAGACAAGGCTGCGCATGCGTTTCCTCGCGGACTCGCACGCCGCTCCCGGCTGCAACTCGACTTCTCCTTCAGCGGCCTGAAGACCGCGCTGCTGGTGCATGTGCAGGCGCATGGCGTCCCCGACGGCCAGGCGCTCGCCGATCTCTGCGCAAGCTACCAGGAGGCGATCTGCGATGCGCTCACGTCGCGGGCGCTGCGTGCGGCGGAGCAGCTGCGTGCGTCGCGCCTCGTCGTCTGTGGAGGTGTCGCGGCCAACTCGCGCTTGCGCGCTCTCGCCGAGGAGCGTAGTGCGCGCGCCGGCCTCGAACTCTACCTGCCCGACGTGAAGCTCTGCACCGACAATGGCGCGATGATCGCCGTCGCGGGGGCACATCGCCTCGCGCGCGGCGAGAGTGATTCGCAGGTCCTCGCTGATCCTGGATGGCGTCTATGAGCAGTCCCGCAGAGCTGTTGCGCCGCAACCACCTCCGCCCGAAAAAGGAGTGGGGGCAGAACTTCCTCGGCGATGAGAGGATCCTCGAGGAGATGGCGAGCCTCGCCGCGCTCACGCCCGCCGACACTGTCGTTGAACTCGGCGCGGGCCTCGGTCACTACACGCGAGCGTTGGCCGCAAGCGGCGCGCAGGTGATCGCAGTCGAGCGCGATCGCGAGCTGGTTCCGATTCTGCGCGAAGAGATGAAGGACCTGCGCGTGCGCGTCGAGGAGGCGGACGCGAAATCGTTTGCACTCAAACCAATTGCCGATGCGGCCGGCGGCAAGATCGTCCTCTGCGGAAATCTTCCGTATCACCTCAGTTCGCCGATTCTCTTCCACCTGCTCGACGAGCGCGCGTCGGTGAAGCGCGCGGTCTTCCTGCTCCAGCGCGAAGTTGCCGAGCGGATCGCTGCGCCGCCCGACAGCGAAGCGTTCGGTCTGCTCTCGGTGCTGATCGGTCTGCACGCCGACGCATCGATCGGCATGCGCGTCGGCGCGAAGGCGTTCCATCCGCCGCCGGACGTCGAGAGCTCCGTGCTGGTTCTCGAGATGCTGCCGTCGCCGCGCGCGCCCGTGATCTCCGAGGAGCGCTTCCGCGCCGTCGTCAAGGCCGCGTTCGCGCAGCGCCGCAAGACCCTCTCGAATGCGCTCAAGCCCGTCCCTGGCGCGCGGGAAGCACTCGCGGTCGCGGGCATCGATCCGCAGCGGCGCGGCGAGACACTCTCCGTCGAGGAGTTCGCGGCGATCGAGAGATCGATCGGGCCGATTGAGAAGGCTGGGCGCGAGAGCGGCAGCGAAACGTCCGCGGAGTGATCACGAGTGCATCTCTCCGCTCGCGACGTCTGATACAAAGT
The DNA here is from genome assembly GCA_903911145.1 of uncultured delta proteobacterium. Classification (GTDB taxonomy): domain Bacteria; phylum Myxococcota; class Myxococcia; order Myxococcales; family 40CM-4-68-19; genus CAIWCD01. The sequence goes on from CAIWCD010000041.1 coordinate 71,786, forward strand.
GACGTTTACTGTTGACATCGCAGAGCGTGTTGTCCGCCGCGCACCAAAGCTGCTCAAGCGCACGAGCGCCGCGTGCCTCAAGTCTGCGTGCGAAAATTGAAACTCTTGCGCCGCGTGACGGACTGAAACCCGTAGCGCGACAAGAGCACTCCCGTGCCGCTCTCCTTCACGCCGCTCCAAGGCAGAGCCGGGTCGAGATGGTCGCAGCGGTTCATGAAGACAGTGCCGGCCTCGAGCTGCCCCGCGAGATGAAACGCGCGCGCCTGATCGCCCGTCCAGATCGCTGCGCTGAGGCCGTACGAACTGTCGTTCATCACGCGCACGGCGTCGTCATCGTCCATCACCTTGGCGATCCCGACGACGGGTCCGAAGGCTTCATCGACCATGAGTCCTCGCATCGCGTGCGTCGCTTCGGCGACGAGCGTCGGCTCGAAGAATCGGCCTCGCCCATCGTCGCTCGCGGCCCGTCCGCCGCAGAGGATGCGACCGCCTTTCGCGCGCGCTTCCTCGATGACCGCCGCGAGCTGCCGAGGTGCATCGGGCTGCGCCATCGGACCCATCGAGGTCTGCGGGCGCAGCGGATCGCCGAGCAGCAACTTCTTCGTCTCCGCAAGCGCACCCTCGACGAAGGCATCGTAGTGCGACGCGTGCACATAGATCCGCTCGACGCCGCTGCAGCTCTGGCCAGCGTTGTACATCGCGCCATCGACGACGTTGACGATCGCATGCTCGAGATTCGCGTCGGCAGCGATGTAGACGGGGGTCTTGCCTCCAAGCGCGAGGCCGACGCTGACGAGCCGCTTGGCCGCTTCCCGCGCGACTTCGCGGCCACCGCGCGCTGAGCCAGTGAACGAGACGAAGCCGATCTCGGGCCTTGCGATCAGCTCGGCGCACGTGAGGTGATCCGCGTGCAGAGCCTGGACCAGATCGAGCGGCGCATCGGACTCGGCGAAGGCGCGTGCGAAGGCCTCTGCAGTGAGCGCGGTGCGCGGGGCGTGCTTGATGAGCACAGCGTTTCCCGCCAGCACCGCCGGGATGACCACATTCACCACGATGAGCAGCGGATAATTCCAGACCGCGATGTCGAGCACCACGCCGACCGGTTCGTGGCGCACGAAGCGCAGCGTGCTGGGCTGCGCAGGGAGCGGCTCTTCGGCGAGTGCGTCGGCCGCGATCGACATCAGGTGGCGCGCGCGGGCGAGCGCTGTGTTGACCTCGCCCTTCGCTTGCGAGAGCGGCTTTCCCATCTGCGCCGTCACCTCGCGCGCGATCAGGTCCCGCTTGCGATCGAGCTCTCCGCAGAACCGCTCGCAGAGTGCGATGCGCTCGGAGAGCGGCGTCTTGGCCCATTTGGCCTGCGCGCGCGACGCGCGATCGAGCGCCGAGAACGCCTCGCCGCGAGTCGCATAGGGACGATCGGCGACCAGTTCGCCCGTGTAGGGATTGTCGATCAGGAAGCGGCTTGCGCTCATCGGTCTGCTCCTCTCGCGGCATCTAACCACGGGGGGCGCGATCCTCCTCGATCAGCGCGAGATTCTGTGCTCTCTTCTCAGGCCCGCCATGGAACGCCCAAGCCAGTCGCGCCACCGCACCATTGTCATCGAAGGTCCGATCGGCGTCGGCAAGACCACGCTGACGAAAGCGCTCGCCCGCCGCTTCAACGGGCGCACGCTCTTCGAGATCGTCGAGGAGAATCCGTTCCTCGCGAACTTCTATCAGGACAAGAACAAGTTCGCGTTCCAGACGCAGCTGTTCTTCCTGCTCTCGCGCTTCAAGCAGCAGCAGGAGCTTTTCCAGCAGGATCTCTTCTCTCAGGTGACGGTCAGCGACTACCTCTTCGCGAAGGATCGGATCTTCGCGTCGATCACGCTCGATCCCAACGAACTGTCTCTCTACGAGCGAATCTACGAGCACCTCGGGCCGCGGGTGATGAAGCCCGATCTCGTCATCTATCTGCAGGCGCGCCAGGAGGTGCTGCTCGGGCGCATCAAGAAGCGCGGGCGCGAGTTCGAGCGGAAGTTCGACGCTGAGTATCTCGCGGAGTTGGCGCGCACGTACAACGACTTCTTCCATCGCTACGACGAGACGCCGCTGCTCGTCGTGAACACGAGCGACACGGATTACAGCGAGAGCGAAGAGGCGCTCGATGCGCTGATCGAGAAGATGAACTCGATCAAGGCGGGCGCTCACTGGTTCGCCCCCATCGGCTCCAAATAGCCAACGGGCGGATCGCCGGCGCATCGCGGCGTTGCTCGTCGACGCCGTACGAACGGGTACGGCTTTTCTCCTCGCGCCTTGCGCTGCTTGACGCTCCGCCCGTTGGTGCACGCGCGAAGGATTTCGACTTCGGTGCTCCTCGGCGTGATCTCGCGCAGCAATCTCTGGTAGAGAGGGCTTTCGTTCGCACCGTTCGGACGAAACGATCTTCGGCAAGGCGTGCAGCTCTTGAGCGCGCGACCCCGAGCGAGGATCGACAGAAGTGACGGCCACGCGTTCGCGTTGCGGGCGCATACATCGGAGGCGAACCTTGAAAAAGGTCACCATCCACACGTTGCGGAAGATGAAGCAGGCCGGCGAGCGGATCACCATGCTCACCGCCTATGACGCCACCTACGCGAAGCTGCTCGACGGCGCTGGCTGCGATGCGCTGCTCGTTGGCGACTCGCTCGGCATGGTCGTGCAGGGACAGAAAAGCACGCTCCCAGTGACGCTCGATCAGATGGTCTATCACTCGGCGATGGTCGCGCGCGGTGCGCAGAGGGCGCATCTGGTCGGCGATATGCCGTTCGGCACCTATCACGCCTCTGCGGATGAAGCGGTGAAGGCCGCGGTGCGCCTCGTCGCCGAGGGTGGAATGGAGGCGGTCAAGCTCGAGGGCGGCGCCGAGTTCTCCGAGGTGATCTCTCGCATTGTGCGTGCGGGCATTCCCGTGATGGGGCACATCGGGCTGACGCCGCAGTCGGTGCACAAGATGGGCGGCTACGTCGTGCAGGGGCGCAGCGAGGAGAAGGCGGCGAGACTGATCGCCGACGCGCGCGCGCTTGAGGCGGCCGGCTGCTACGCACTGGTGCTCGAGGCGATCCCCGCGAATGTCGCGATCGAGATCACGCGCTCCATCTCGATACCAACCATTGGTATCGGCGCGGGCGCTGGCTGCGATGGGCAGGTGCTCGTCTCTTACGACCTGCTCGGGATGAATCCCGACTTCGCGCCGAAGTTCGTCAAGCGCTACGCGAACCTCGCGGAAGTGATTGGCGAGGCGGTGACGCGCTATTGCGACGAGGTGCGCGCGGGCGAATTTCCTTCGCTCGAGCACAGCTTCTCGATGGAGCGTTCCGGAGAAAAACAAGGTCCGCCAAGCGTTCCGGCTCCCGTCGTTCCTCTTCCCTTGCCGACGTCCGCGGCCGCTCCTGGAACGGGCGGGAGCGCTTCGCGCGATTCGCACGAGGCGGGCACAGGCAGCGAAGAGCGGCCTCTCAAACTCTACTCGTCGACTGAGCCGCGCCGGTGAGCGTTGCGCTGATCGAGACGGCGCGCGAGTTCAAGGATCTCTGCGCAGAGGCGCGCCGCGATGGGCCGCTGGGACTCGTGCCGACGATGGGATTTCTCCACGTTGGCCACCAGTCTCTGATTCGCTTTGCCGCGCAGCGAACTTCGACGGTCGCAGTGACCATCTTCGTCAACCCGACGCAGTTCGGGCCCAATGAAGATCTCGCCCGGTACCCGCGCGACCTCTCCGGCGACTTGAAGAAATGCGAAGAGGCCGGCGCGCGCTACGTCTTCGCGCCGCGCAATCCCGAGGAGATCTATCCGCCCGGCTTCCAGACCTATGTCGACCCGGGGCCGCTCGCCGCGCCACTTTGCGGCGCGCATCGTCCAGGGCATTTCCGCGGTGTCTGCACCGTCGTCGCCAAGCTCTTCGCGATGTCGCGCGCCGAGCAGGCTTTCTTCGGCGAGAAGGATTACCAGCAGCTCGCGGTGATTCGCCGGATGGGGCGCGATCTCGATTTTTCGACGGAGGTTGTCGGCTGCCCGATCGTGCGCGAGACCGACGGGCTGGCGATGTCGTCGCGCAATGCCTACCTCACGCCAGACGAGCGTCCGCGCGCGACTGCGCTCTCCCTTGCCATCGCTGCGGTGCAGGATGGATATGCGTCCGGCGTTCGCGGAGTTGCTTCGCTCGAGGCGCTCGCCCGCGCCCAGCTTGAGCGCGCGCAGCTTCGTCTCGATTACGCGGAGATCCGCACGGCGCAGGATCTCGCGGTTCCCGGCGAGGCCAATCGCGAGTCGCGGATCTTCCTCGCGGCCTTTCTCGGCAAGACGCGCCTGATCGACAACGGGCCGCTCGTGCGCGCAGAGAGCTGAGGAGATGCGCTCTGGCACTGCGCGCCGCTCCCTGCTACGACCACGCGCATGTCTGCCAAGAGTGGTGCGCCTCCCAAGGGCGGCCCGCATATCCAGCTGATCAGCAAGAATCGTCGCGCGCTGTTTGATTACAGCGTCGAGAGCCGCGTCGAATGCGGTCTGCAGTTGCTCGGCACCGAGGTGAAAAGCCTGCGCGCCGGTACGGCGCAGCTCTCGGATGCCTATGCGGTTGGCCAGCGCGGCGAGCTGGTCTTGATGAACGCGAATATCCCCATCTATGCGCCTGCCGGGCCGCTCTCGAATCATGCGCCGAAGCGGACACGCAAGCTGCTCGTGCATCGGCGCGAGCTCGATAAGATTCTCGAGCAGCAGAAGAAGGACGGCTACGCGCTGGTGCCGCTCTCGCTCTATTTCAAGGACGGCAAGGCGAAGCTCGAGCTGGGGATCTGCAAGGGCAAGCAGAATATCGACAAGCGCGAGACGATCGCTGCGCGCGATGCCAAGCGCGAGATCGCGCGCGCGCAGAAGAAGTAATCGGGAGTTTCTATGGCGAATGAAATGGCTGGCAAGACGGTGCTGGTAACTGGCGCGACGCAGGGCATTGGCCGCGCATCGGCAAAGGCGCTCGCGCAGTTGGGCGCGCGCGTGGGTATTGTCGGTCGCGACGCCAAGCGCACGGAAGAGACGGCCGCGATGATTCGCGCAGAGGTGCCGGCAGCGCAGGTTGATACATTCCTGGCCGATCTGTCACTCATGTCGGATGTGCGAAAGCTCGCCGAGGAAGTGAAGGCGAAATACTCAGAGCTGCATGTATTGCTCAATAATGCTGGCGCGATCTTCACCACGCGCGGCGTGACGAAGGAGGGGCTCGAGCAGACCTTCGCGCTCAATCATATGAGTTACTTCCTGCTCACCAATCTATTGACCGATCTGCTCAAGAAGAGTGCGCCGGCGCGCGTGGTGAACGTCTCGTCGGACGCGCATCCTCTCGCGCGACTTGATCCGCGCGTCGTTAAGGCGGTTGCCGATCCTGGCGGCTCTATCGTAGCGCCCAAGCGGATCGATATCGACGACCTGCAGAGCGAGCGTTCGTACAGTCCAATGGCCGTCTATGCGATGAGCAAGGCGATGAATATCCTCTTTACGCGCGAACTCTCGCGTCGCATCGAAGGCACGGGCGTCACCGCGAACTGCCTGCACCCGGGCGTGATCCAGAGCGGCTTCGGGCATAACAACGGCGGCTTCTTCGGTTGGCTCGTGAAGATCGGCGGGCCGTTCCTGAGCAGTCCTGAGAAGGGCGCGCGCACGTCGGTCTATCTCTGCTCCTCGGACGAGGGCGGTCGCGTGAGCGGGCAATACTTCAAGAATCGCAAGGTGGCGAAGGTCTCGGCGGCCGCACGCAATGATGAATCGGCGAAGGTGCTCTGGGAGAAGAGCGCGCAGATCGCCGGGATATAGTCGATATCCGCGGAACCATCGGGTCTGGTTGTGGCCGCGCCATGCGCCGCGCGGTCTGTAAAGGAGCTCCATGACACTCGATCCCCGCACCCGCATGGCCCATCTGCTCCGGCGCGCGGGATTTGGCGCGTCCTCTGGCGAGATCGAATCGCGTCTCGAGGCTGGATATGAAACGACGGTTCAGCAGTTGGTTGAATCAGGCGCGGTCGCAGAGGGATTAAGCGATCTCGATCAGCAGATCGGGGGAATCCTCGATTTCGGCGATATCCAGGATGTGCGCGTCTGGTGGGCTTATCGGATGATCCATAGCCATCGCCCACTCGTCGAGAAGATGGCCTTCTTCTGGCACGGCCATTTCGCCAGCGCGGTCAATAAAGTGAACAGCCCGTGGCTGATGTATCTGCAGAACCAGCTTTTCCGCGAGCGGGGATTGGGCTCGTTTGAAGAGCTGCTCCTGCGCGTCTCGCGCGATCCCGCGATGATGATTTATCTCGACGGGGCGCAGAATCGGAAGGCCCATCCGAATGAGAACTTCGCGCGCGAAGTGATGGAGCTCTTTACGTTCGGGTCAGGCCATTACACGGAAGAGGACGTGCAGGAAGGCGCGCGCTGCTTTACGGGCTGGCAATTGCGCGACGATGCCTTCTTCTTCAATGCGCAGGAGCACGACGACGGGACGAAGAGGTTTCTCGGCGTCGAGGGGAATCTCGACGGCAATGACGTGATTCGAAGTCTTGCCCGCCATCCGGCGACGGCGGAGCGCATTGTCCGCAAGCTGTTCGCATTCTTCGCCTACGAAGATCCGGACAAGAAGACGCTCGCGCCGGTCTTGCGGGTCTGGCTGGATACCAATGGAAGTATCCGAGATGTGTTGCGCACGATCTTCCTGTCCGCGGCGTTCTCCTCGGAGAAGGCATATCGCGCGCGAATCAAGAGTCCTGCTGAGTTTGTGATTGGCGCTATCCGCGCGGTTGGCGGAACCATTGCCCCTCGCGCGATGGTCGGATTAATGGCTCGCATGGGCCAGGATCTGTTTAATCCCCCGAGTGTCAAGGGTTGGGATGGCGGGCCTGCCTGGATATCGACCTCGACGCTCTTTGAGCGATTCAATTTCGCCGCGTCGATGACCACCGCGCGCGGGCCGGAAGGAACGAGCCATATCGACCCGCAGTTGATCTTTGGCGGCATCGTTCCGACGAGTACGTCCCAGATGGTTGAGTTGGCGGCGAAGGCGCTGCTCGACGGTAGGCTCGAACCAGCCGCACAGGCGGCGCTCTGTAATTATCTGGAGCAACCGGATCTGCAGAATCCCAAAGGCGGCAAAGGCGCGAAGGGGGCGAAGGTCAATCCGAGCTTGCTCAGCGCCGACGCGCGCGCTCTCGACGAGAAGACGCGCGGACTGCTGCACTTGATTCTCTCCTCGCCTGAATATCAATTGAGCTGAACATGGCCCTCTCTCGACGCAAGCTTCTATCGACGGCTGGACTCGCAATCGCAGGCGCTGCGGCGGCGAGCGCGCAAGACCTGATCTCGTCCGACGCGAAGAAAATGGGTGTCGTGCCTGATGCGAAGGGGATAGCCAGGCCAGCGCGTCGTGCGCTGGTGGTGATTCAACTGGCCGGAGGAAATGACGGCCTCAATACGGTCGTTCCTGCCGCGGATCCGCTCTATAAGAAACTACGTCCGACGCTGTCGCTGGCTCCGAGCGAGTTGCTCGATCTCGATGGAAAGCTCGCGCTCCACGGTGCGATGAGCGCGCTGCACAGTCGATTAAAAGCGAAGAATGACGTTGCGCTGGTGACTGGCGTTCATTACCCGAAGTCGAATCGCTCCCACTTTGAATCGACGGCGATCTGGCAGACGGCGCGGATGCAACCAGCGCTTGAGCCGGAGGGTTGGCTCGGTCGCGCGTTGGAATCGGATCGCGCGCTCGGTCCGTTTGGGATGGTCTCGGTCGGGGGCGGCGCATTGACTCCGACGCTCTATGCCCAGCAGGTGCAAGCGACGGTTCTGTCGTCGCTCGATGCCTTTGCCGCGCAACCGGATAAGCGATTTCCCGGCGACGCGCCTGCGCTCTTTGCGGCATTAAACGCGCTCTATCACGAGCGCGCGGATTCTATTGATGCGCGCATTGTCCGGCAGGTGGGCGAGCTTGCGCTTGCCTCGTCCGCGCAACTGCGCGAGGCGGCGAGCGCTGTTCAATCGATGGTGCCATATCCCAAGGGGCCATTTGGCGAGCAGTTGAAGCTGGCGTCGCAACTGCTCGCGGCGGATCTCGGCGTGCGCGTGATTCATTGCACGCTCGGCGGCTTTGATACCCACGGCAACCAGCGTCCGCAGCAGCGCAATCTGTTGCAGACGCTCTCCGATGGAATCACCGCGCTGCTCGACGATGCGGCCGCGCACGGTCTGGGAGATCGCGTCGCCGTCATGACCTATAGCGAGTTTGGTCGCCGTGTCGCGGAGAATGCCTCGGGAGGAACCGATCACGGCTCGGCGAGCGCGCTGATCCTGGCGGGCGCGGGAGTGCAGGGCGGATTGCACGGCACTCCACCCGATCTCGCTGTGCTCGACGGTGGAGATATTCCCTGCACCAGCGATTTCCGGGCCATCTATGCCTCGGTGATTCGCGATTACTTCGGTGCGCCGCCGGAAAAGGCGCTCGTGCACGGCATTCCTCCACTCGTGCTCTTCGCTTAAGGCGTGCGCGCGCTCGAGCGCACGCCTGTTCGCTGATTGATGCGAATCCTAATTCGCGGGCGGCGTCGCCATCTGCTGTTCGAACTTCCCCGCGTCGGCCTGGAGATGCTTGGCGTAATCAAGCCTGTCGAGCATCTTCGTGTCCTGCGATAGGTCATAGGCCTTGCTGATGAGCTTGAATCCCGCCTCGTAATCACCCGCGAAGACATAAGCGAGGCCGGCGTCGAGATATCCCTTCGCCAACGTCTTCGATGAGATCGCCGGGTTGTTCTCTGCCGCGTGCACGGCCTCATTAAACATATCCTGTGCGTGCTTCCATTCGCCGCGACTGGCCCAGCCGATTCCGCCTTCGAGTTGCGGGATCGCCGAATCAGTCTCGAAATCGACTTCGCCATACTCCTTGCGCGGCGCAACTGCCGCGACGAGCTTGCCGACCACCTCTTCTCGCACGCCGCGCTCGAGTCGTTCTCTGTCCGGCCGCGGACCATCCTGCGTCTCGACGCCAAAGACAGCACCGAGCGCGCTCCCGATCGGATTCCCGTTCCACTTTCGCCGCGCTTCGAGCACGCGCGCGAGCAGTAATTGACCGGTGCTGACATCGACGATCTTGAAATCAGCGCGCAGATAAGCCTCGCCCTCCCAATTGGTCACCGTATGTTCGCGATTGGCATTATCGCGGAAGGTATGGCGGACCGGCTGCTCGTGATACTTGTCCTCGATATCAGCCGATATGATCGCAGAAGCAGTGACGAGCTTGCCCAGCTTGACGGCGTTGTTCGACTGCGCGAGATCGCTCGCGGAGAGCTTGAGTTCGTTCATGACTGCGCCCATATGCGAGCGGTCGATCACCTGAAATCGACCGCCCGATTCGAGCAGCTTCTCCTCGAGGAGCGTCGCGATCTGGCCGCCGCGATCGCCGTTCAGATTCGAGAGCGCGATACTTCCCGAAAGATTGACCTCGGCGGGATGGAGGATCGGCACCTTGACGTGGCGCGTGCTCGAGCAGGCGGCGCAGGCGAATAGCGCGATCAGCGCGGGCCCCACGAGCGACGGCAGAGACTGCGCAGCGGGCATCGATCCAGTCTGGAGTGACATGGCGCGCAGAGTACGAGAGCGTGCGATGGCGGGCAATCGCGCAGAGCGGACGACGGCTGTTCGCCGCGGCAATGCGCTCGGGCGCGGTCGGCAAAGCTTGACGCAGCGCCGAGTCTGGTTACATTGACCCCGGGATCGCCATGGGGGCGAACCGGTTTCGACGAGGGCACAGAACCTTTCAGCGCATGCCGGGGATGCTTGGAACCTCGTTAAAAAACCGGGCAACGCAACAAACGCCAACGACAACGTTGAGCTCGCGCTCGCCGCCTAAAGCGGTCCGCACGCGGGAACCTGGAGCCCCGCCTATGGCGCCAGTCATTCTCGTCAAAAAAGTAGGCTGGTCTAACGTGGAGCTTCGACGGCGTTAGACGAGATTCAGTCGGAGATGGTCCAGCGGGAAGAGTGCCCGCGTTCGATTCGCTGGATGACGATAAATCACGGGACACGCATGTAGTGCTGACAGGGAAAGTTCTTTCGGACGCGGGTTCGATTCCCGCCGCCTCCACCTTTTACGTTCGTAAAATCAAATATTTACGGGTGACTGTAAAGGCATGTAAAGGGTTTGTTAGATTCTCTCCTCTGAAGCCGGCCGAGCGATCGCGATCGCCTGGACCTGCTTGCAGAGCGTCGCCCAGCCCATTGACGTGTAGGCGTCGATCACGTCCCCGGTCGCGCCGTGCGTGACGAGGCGCAAGATCTCCCGATCGGCGCCGCCCTCTCGCGCCAGCGTGATCATCGTGCGGCGCAGATCGTGGAAGCGGCGGCGGCGGAAACCCAGCATCGCGAGGTCGCGCAGCAGACGTTTGTAGTTGTCGTGGTCCGCGCGCATACCGCCGAACTCGATGCGCGGCCCGCGGTTGGTCGGCATGACGTGCGGCACCACGATGTCAGTGGCGGTCGGCGCGCGCCCGAATTCCCGCGCCCAGCCAGATAGTTTCCACTCGGCGAGAATTGCAGCGAGGGCAGGGTGGATGGGCACCCAGCGCTCAACGCCTGTCTTGGTCTCGCCGGTGTCGTAGCTGGTGAGCACCACGATCCTGTTGAGCGGCTCGAGCCCCGTCTTGATTTGGCCCCATCGCAGGCCCGCAACCTCGCCGCTGCGCAACCCAGCCAGGCCGGCGATGGCGTAGAGCACCCGTCGGTCCTGCGGCACGCGCCCATCCCAGATCAGCGCCGCCAACTCGGACTCGGAGTAGATCGCGCCCTCGCGCCAGCCCTTCACCTTGTCGCGCTTCTTCCCGATGTGGTGGTGCGTGAGGATGCATGGGCTGGCATCGATGAGCCCGGCGATCACCGCCTCGCGGAATAGCGCGCGAACTACGCTGTAGATGTTGATCACCGAGCGCGGGGCGAGGTCGTGCGCTCGCGCCTTGTCGATCATCGACTTGACGTGGCGGGCTCGGACGTCGGCGATGAGCATGTCGCCGATGGCGGGATAGACCCAGGTCCGCAGGCGGCTCTCGTCATCGCGGACCGTGCGGGTATTCCGATCCTCGATGAACTTCTTACCGAACGACTGCACCGTTGGAGGGGCGCCCGGAGCTGCTCCCATCTCGAGCCCCGCATCAATCTGCTCCTGCGTCTTCTTCTGCAGCCGCTTCGCTTGGTCTTCTTCGCCTATCCGGAACGGGGTGGACTGGAGCTTCCATTTGTTCGGGCCGACGTGCAGCACCATCCACAGCTTTGATCCGCGCGGATAGATCGCGTCGCCTCTGGCCATTAGAATCACCTTCGAGCTGCGAGTGCTCGCGCGGCGGCTTGTCTCGCGAGGGTGCTGATATCCACGACGGCCGGGCTGCGTTTCCTGCGTCCGAGCCAGCCGTCCAAATCCACTGGGGCGATGACCCATTCGCGCCCGCCTTCGGGATGCGAGGCTCGCAGCGCGCCTGCGCGGATCGCCCGGCGAACGGTATCTGGCGCGCGGTGCGCCACCTTCGCCGCCTCGGGTACCGAGAGGCCGACGTTCGGGTCGAGCGAGACCTGGCCGCCCGACCGCTCGGCGCCCAGGATGCGAGGCAGCTCCTCACGGAGCACCTTGCGCACCGCCTGCTCGATCTCTTCGGCGAGCGCGCTCACGGGCGCGGCTCCAGCGCGAGCACGCGCGGGGCAACGTCGGTCCGCATATCCCTGGCATGGGTGGCCAACCGCTGGCCCACGAGCGCCGGCGCGGGCCGCCACGTTCGCGGTTTGCCGAGAGCGGTGACCGCGTAGACCCAGGGGCGATTCAGCGTTAGCGCGCGGAGGTTAACGGTCATCGAATTAGTCCTTATTAAGTTGATTAAAAAGATCCGGCTCCGGCGCCCGCCTCGGCGAAAGGGGAGGGCGCCTTATGCGGGCGCCGGAACCGAAATCGCTAAAACGGGATGTCGTCCGAAGCGGGATGGCCAGGCGGCGGACCATCGATGCGGCCGGGTGGTGGGGCACCGATGAACCCGTTGCTCTCGCGCTTCGCCTTCGCGTCGATGACCGCGAGCTTCGCCTTCATCTTCGCAGCGAGCACCTTCGCTTTGTCGTTGGAGAGCGCCGACCTCATCGCGACGCCGCCCGACTTGTTCACGAACTTCAGGCGCAGGCGCTGCTTGACGTCGCCCGACTGCGGATCGGGCATCCCGTCCTCGGGCTCGACCACCAGCTCGACGATGTTCGCGTCGAGGCCGACCAGCTCCTCGGACACGTCGGTGCCGGTCCATCCGCAGAGACGCATCGTCTCAAGCGTGCGGTCGCCGGCGGCGTCGGTGAGGAAGAAGTAGCCGGTGATCCACTCGCCGCGGTGGTCGCCCTCCTCGATCACGAACTCAATTCCAACCTGGGGCGTGCCCGTGCTCGCCTCGCCCAGTGCCCAGCTCTTCGCCTTCGCGCGATATCGCGCCTTCATCATCGGAAGCATGACGTTCTCCTGGTTCGGGTGGACTTCTCGCTCTCTCACTTCACTGATTCGCGCTGGCCTCGGACGGCGGCGGCGCTGCGGTCGCGGGCGCTGCCTGCTCGAGCTTCTCGGCGAGCTTCGCGTTGAGCTTGGTGTTCAAAAGGTTCAGCTGAACGGCGTTGGTCGCGTTCTTGATCAGGTAGTCGCGGGCGAACTTTTCGATCTCGCCGCCCAGCTCGGAAGCCTTGCGCTCGATCTCCGCCTTCAACGCTTCGGTCGCGACGTTGCTGTTGGCGCGCGCCTTCTCGAACTCCGCCCAATCGAGCGGGAGCTGCTCGGGCAGGCTGTAGCGATCCTTCGCGTCGTAGGCCGCGGTCCACTTGGTGTTGAGCAGCCGCGCGCCAGTCGAGATCCCGCGCACGCGCTTCGTCTTCTTGTCCTTGTCGGCGTAGGCCTCGTGGCGAGCGAAGTAGACGCCCTCGGCCCACTCCCGCATCAGCCCGGCGTGCTTCTCGTGCAGCTTGAGTTGATACCGTTCGTAGTCGTCGCCCTCGGGGTTCTTCACGTTCCGCTGGAACGAGTGCGCGAGCAGGATCACGTTCATCTTCTGCGCCGCCTGGAGCTGCTCGAGGGCGGCGAGAAACACGCGCCACTCGTCGACCGCGGCGTCGATCCACTTCTGGAAGCCGCCGCCGATATCGAGCTTGTTGGTGACGCCCTCGCGCCGGCAGAGCTCGGCGATCAGGAGCGGCTCGAGCCAGTCGAGCGAGTCGACCACGAAGGTCTGGAAGCCGCCCGAGTCCCGCGTGAGCAGGCGCACCGCATCGAGAGCGTCAGACCAGCATTGCGGCGCGGGGAACCGGGCGACGTCGAGCTGGCGGGTGCCGTCCTCGGCACCGAGGAAGATCGGATTCGGCGCTCCTGCCGCGAAGGTGGTCTTGCCGACGCCGTCGACGCCGTAGACCACCATGCGCGCCGGCCCCTGCACCTTCCCGCGCGAGATGCTCGCGAGGGTCATGCGCGAGGCGCGAATGGCGGCGGGTGCTGGTTTCGGCTGAGGGGCTGCGGTTGCGATCGATTGGGCTGCGTTGCTCATGGCGTTCTCCTTGGGCGTGATTGCCCGCTCTCTCAAAGTGGTCAGGCGGCAGGCGCCAGTTCAGGGTGCACGTCGGCCTCACGCGCGAAGCGCATCGGGTCCTCGAGCGAGGCCTGGCCGCTGCAGACGTCGAAGAACTCGCAGTAGCTGCCGTAGAGCAGGCAGGCGTCGGGGTTCCGCGGCGCGCGCCCCATGCGCTCCGCCTCGCGCATCTGCTGCCCGAGCTGCCAGGTGTCCTGGCGTGCGGCATCCAGCTCGGCCTCGAGGCGGGAGACCTCGGCACGCTGATAGAACGCGGTCGGGTCCTCGCAGATCGCCGCTGCGATGCGCGCGCGATACTCGGCCGGCGTCTCGTCGGTCTCGCGCTGGTTGGAGTAGAGCCGCGACGGCTCCGTCTTCGTCGCCTTCGTGTACTTGCGCAGCTCGATCGGCGTCGCCTTCAGCGGACGCAGCCCCGGTTTGCAGATCACGTCATAGAGGCAGCCGGCAACCTCGTGGCCGAGGGCGAGCGCGCCGTCGAAGTAGATGCTCACCTGCGAGTCCATCCGCAGGCGGCGCCAGTAATCAGAGCCCTGGCGAATGTCCTCCGAGCTGGTCTTGTGCTCCGTGAGCAACGTGCGCCCGTCGCGCAGATCGCGGAGCATCACGTCGAGCTTGCCGGCCTCTCGCCAGGTCTTGCTCTCCGCTCCCGTGTGCGGATTCACGAGCGACGTCTCGAACTGCTGCTCGACGGAAAGCACCTCGTACTGCTCGTCGCCCCAGCGCGCGTCGTACCCGACCAGGAGAGCCTCTGCCTTCGCGCGCTCGAACGCGTCGGGCTCAATGGCGAGCGCCGCGAGCGCCAAGTCGAGACGTTCGGGCGAGCGATACGCTTTGAAGAACGCCTCGAGCCCGGCGTGGATGAGCGAGCCGAAGCGCTGGTTCTCGTTCGAACGCACGGCGCGATAGCCGTCGACGTAGCGGAGCTTGTGCTTCCGCTGACACGATCGGTACGTCTTGATTCGGCTGTTGGTGAGCAGTGGGAGTTTCATTGCGCAACCTCGTGGGAGTCGTCTGCGGGTGGAATCGTCGGGGGCCGCGCCAGCTCGGCCGAGGAGCGCGCGCTCACGGGAGCACCCAGATCACGACCGGCGCGGCGTGCTGCTCGTTGGCGATCGTGCGCAACGCAGAAGCGTGCGCCGCTCTCATGCGGAGGAGCTTGTCCTGGGCCGCGAGCAGTTCGTCCTGCGCGTCGCGGAGCCGGCTCTCTGCCCAGGCGACCTCTTCGCGGTACATCTCCTCGCGCTCGCGCGGGTCCGTCGTGGGGAACGTCTTCATGCGGCCTCCGCTTGGGCGTGCTCGGGGCACGCGTCGCAGCGCAGCTCGCCGCGATCGTTCGTGTGCAGCGCGGTCGGCGCGTACTTGCGGCCGCATCCGCCCTGGCACATCACCGAGGGCGCATCGTCATCAACGGAGTCCGGCGACTCCTCGTACTCGGGTGGAGTGGCGAGCTTCCACGCGTCGTAGCCGGGCAGGCCTGCGGCGCTCATCGACGCCTCAAGCTGGCGTTGCGCTCGCGGTAGACCTCGAGCACCAGTTCGCGCGTCTGCTCACTCGGCGCGTTGCATCCGGAGTTCAGCGCGACGGTCGCCCATTCGCGATCTCCGAAGGACTCCACCATCTGGTACGCGAACTCTGAGACGATCTCTGTCTCCACCTTGGCAAGCGAGGTATCGATCGCGCTGACCAGCCTGAGGGCCTTCTTCCGTCGGGCAGCTTCTTCGTGGGGCGATTCCATCTCGTTCTCCCCTTGCGCCACCGAGCGCCTTGAGAACGATGCGGATTGTACCCAAACGGGAATCAGTTGTCAACAAACAGGGAGAACAAATATAGCCCGCGCGGGAACAGGCAAGAATGTTTGAGCTTTCTCCCAACGCGTCCATTTTGCGCTAAAGCGAGCGGCTTTCCGCCTTCCCTTCCCTCTCGAACAGAGCGTGAGTCGAAGTCGAAGTTCACACTCAGGAGGCTCTTGTGCCCGCCAAGTCCCGCAAGTCGACGAAGAAGCCAGCCAAGTCCACCCCGCGCATTGCGGAGTCGAAGGCGCCCTCTGCTCCCGCGCCCACGCCGCCGCCAGCGTTGGGTACATCGGCACCCATCAAGCTCGCGCCCGGCACCGTGCTCAAGAAGCTCGACCGCGCCGGCGACGTTCGCTGCGAGTGCACTGTCGAGGCGGGTGGCTTCCGCTACGACGGCAAGCTGTACCCGTCCATCTCGGCCGCCGCCGCCGCCGCGGCGAAGGTGATCGGTCGCGCAGGCTCGAGCTTCAACGGCAACGTCTTCTGGGGAGTCGCCAAGCCCAGCCGGCGCGACCTCGCCCATCGGCTCGATCATCTCTGGCAGCGCTACACCAGCACGGCGACCGCGCTGCTGAACACGGATGGCGCGGAGAAGGCGGCCAGCGTGGAGCGCCTGCGCGAGCATCTCGCCGAGTTCAAGGCCCTGGTCTAGCGACAGCTCAGCGCCGACTCGATCGGCGCTGGGTTGCCTCTGTCGTCGTCGTTAACCAACCGGCGGAAAGCGGCGTTTGCTGTGCACGAGATAGACGATCTCAACGGCGCGGGCTTCGACCACATAGCCAACGCGGAAATCCCAGACCAACACCTCGCGCAGATCGTCGAGACCCGTGCCTCGCCAATCATAGTCAGTCGGCACCCGACCCATCCGAGGGTAGTTGCGGAGCGGCTCGACCGCGGCAAGAAGCTCCTGCTCGAATTCGAGCGATCTGTCGACGCTGACCGTATCGAACCAATCGAGGATCGCCTCGAGGTCAGCCACCGCACTGGCGCTCCACTGGAGCGTCCGCAAGGTCGGAGATTTGGGCTTCTTCATCCTCGGCGACGGCGGGCAAGTCGGCTGCGCAGCTGAGTGTCGCTCACCGACGGAGACTGCGTCCGCTGCTCGGCCGCGTGCTTGGCCTTCTGCGTGATGAAGTGACGGTAGTCCGCATCGGCCAGGACTTGCTCGGCTCGGTCCCGGGCCGCATTGCGGATGAAGACTCCAAGCTCATCACCCAAGGCAGCCGCAGCCTTCACGATCAGAGCTTTTTCCTTCGGGCCAAGTCGCAGGGACGTCGATGCTCGCATCGTCATGCCTGTAACGTACCCCGATTGGGGTGCACGGTCAAAGCGCGCCAAGCGCTCGTTGGTGATGACGTTCGCGGGCCTACTTCTCCGGCCCGCGCTCGCCCGTCTCCGGCGCCCACAACCATTCCTCAGCAGCTAGGCGATTCTCAATCGCTGGCAGGTCTTTCGATAGGAATTCTGACCATTCCTTGGCAATGCTCTCCTGCATTGAGGCAACGCCGGTGTCTTCGGACTTCGTCATGTCGAGAACGGTGCGCTTGTAGATCTGATTCCATTTTGTCGCGATGGACTTGCTGGTTCCTTTGAAGACGGTCGGCGTCTCCCGCGCAATCTTGAAGATTTGCTCTCTGGTGGCCGCGGGACCCGGCCCGAGAAGGAGCCTCAACACAACCTTCGTCGGCGAGACGCTGAACTCAAAGAGCAGCATCCGCCCTGTCTTTGTCCACCCGGCCCCCTTGCTTAGACTCGGCACATCCCATTGTTTTGGCGCAAAGCGGATGTATGCCTTCGAACAATCATCAAGCTGCAAACGCTTATCGTTCCCTATCGAGTTCTCGATGAAATCGTGGATCTCTCCCGTCTGCGGGTCAGGACGGTGCTCGAAAATGAGGTCGAGAGCCTGCCTGTGCTTGACGTAGAGCGCCCGGCACAGTTCCGCAATCTCCGAGTCACTCACGATGTGCCTCCTCAGCATCTGCGCATAGTGTCGCAGAAGGGTGCCAACGTCCTTGCCAATGGTGGATTCACGCGTCTTCAGCAGATATTCAACCACGTCGGCAACAACGCCGTAGTCAACGCAAAGGTAGCTCTCATCGGATGGCTCTTCCCCATCCGGCGTGAGGAAGATGCCAACTACTTGGTAGCCTGGAAACGCGAGACGTACGCTCTCGCCATATCGTCGGAGCTGGTCCGAATGCTCGGTGCTACCGATCTTGTTCTCGATGACGATGACCAGCTTGTTGCGGCCGTCGACGACCAAGATGTCGATGTTCGACCACTCTCGCCGAACCTCCGAGTTTCCAAGGTCCCATACGTCCAACTTCACGGGAGAGACCGGAGCCCTCTCCGCGGCGGCATCGAATAGCGCCCGCTGGAGGAACCGACGGATAAACGCGTCACCAAGCCCGTGCGTCCCGGCTGGGTTCAGGAGGAACGCCAGCATGGCGGAATGGCGCAACTCAGATCGGACCGCGCCAATCGCTTCGAAGAGATTGAATTCCGCGAGGAGACCTTCGAGCCTCTCGAGGTCTTGGTTCTCCACTACGAACGACTCAAGCGCCTTCCGCTCATCGCCGTCAGGATTTGGTGCCCCGTGTTGAGGTTCGACCATAATGTGGATTCTCCGAGCCTTACCAATTTCTACTTACTCCTATTCTCACGTTCACCGCTCGCCCAGTCGCCAGGCGCGCTCGCCAACGCCCCGACCGAACGACTGCCTCGGCTGCCACAGCGGCTTCGTGATTCGCGCCGGATCAGGATTGGGGATGGTCACTCGGTAGTGCCTCGCGGAGGATCGTTGCGAGCAACTTCGGATCCTGGTCGCCGAGAAGAGATGGCCGGCGGCGGAGAGCAGCGTACGCGGTTCGCGCCGCAATGGGCACTCGTTGACGGACCGATTCGAGGTCGATCCACATGTCCTCTCGAATTGATGGGTTTGCCGTCTCGAGAAACTTGCGGATGAACTCCTGGCCCACCGCGACCCGCTCTCGGGATCCAACGTCGGTCGCGAGTAGGATGGGAACGAGGCGAAGCGGAGCCAATTCCACTTGGCAGCCAGATGCCTTGCGCCGGTGGTAACAGGCTGCGGCCCAGTGCAGCCAAGCAACTTGCGGCTCATCTTGCGCCGGGGATTCCGTAAAGACGTTCGCCGCGTCCAAGGCCTCTAGTGCGAGGGACTGCGCCAAGATATCGTTGCGCGAATTCCGCGCTATGCGGCGTGCTCGGTTCAGATCGAGGAAATCGCACCCGAGTGCGGTCAACGCGGGTGACATCCATGACCACGATGTCTTCTTTATACCCGGACGCTCAATGCGCCCGAGAAGGACGTTGCAAATGGCTCGAGGTCGCAAGCCAGCGAGTCTCGCTTCGAGTTGTTTCGTGTTCTGCGGTTCCTCGAGCTCCAGCGACTCGATGATCGCGTTCACGCTCTGCTGCTTCTCACCGGCCACGATGATTGAGTTCATGGTGCGAAGGCTAACGCGCGGGTCCGACATCGCCGCCCGATGCAGGCGAGCAACCACCGAGAATACGACTAGAAGCTACCTCCCTACGCTGACCGCCCTGCCCAGCCCCGCGCCGCCCAGCCGCCACGCCCGCACGCCGCCGACGCGCGCTGCTCCTCGGCCGGCATAGACGCGTCCGAGAGCCTCCTCCTCCAATGCATGCCCGTCGCCGCCGTACCGCCAGCGCAGCTCGAGCGAGTCCCACGCCGCCGCGGTGCTGACCATGCCGACGTCGACGAGGCGGCGCGCGATCACGTCCCAGCTCGCGTGCCGCCACTGGCGCCGGAGCGCTGGCAGCTCGCCCTCGAGCAGCTTTACCGACTTGCGGAAGGCACTCGCCGGCAGGAGCAGGGCCGCCGCACCGCGGTCGCACAAGCGTTCCTTGAAATCTTCGGTGAGCTGCGTGCGCCACTCGCTGGGTATGTGGAGTTCCATCAACTCATGCGCGACGGTGAACTCGTCGCGCGCCGCGTAGCCGCTCGCCACGAGCACGATATGACCGCCGAGCGCGTTGCGCGTCGCGAGCCCGCGGACTGGCAGCGCGGTCTCGCGCTCGTGGATCGTGTGGCCCAGGCGCTCGGCGACCTGGCGCATCGATGCACCCGGCCGGGCACCCGAGCGTTGCAGCAGCTCAGCTCCGAGCGCCTCCGCGACCTTGCCCGCTGGCCCCAAATCCCGGGATCGAGAGCAAGAGATCGATGACGCCGTCCCACTGATCAACAGTGAGCCCCTCGAGGCTTTCGAGCTTGGCGCCGAGGAAGTGCTTGCGGATGGCTTCGCCCTGCGCCCAGCTGAGTCGGTTGCCGCGTCGTTCAAGTGCGCCCTCCAAGCCAGAAGCGGAGGACACCTTGGCAGATCGGTCCGACACCGGCGCTGCTGCTGGCTTGGGTTGCAGGACGCTTCCGAACCCTGGCGGCGCGAGCGTTCCGGGCGGCGCGATCTCCCAGATCTTCATCACGGCGTCGCGGCCGGGATTCTGGCGATGCGGGCCGCTCATGCTCCACTTGCCGACGGCCGTCCGGTTGAACTTCAGCTTGGCGGCGAACTCGTCCTGAGTGAGCTGGAGCGACTTCCTCACCGACAGCGCCCAGTCAGCGAGAGCGAAGTCCTTCGACGGGCTTTGCGCAGTCTTCTTCATGACCATCTGTGTACCCGGCGCTGGTCTTCTTGGGAACTCCCATATGGAAACAACGGCTTGGATCTTTCCACGCTGTCTCTGTTGACCGACTGTACCCCAACAGGTATAAGTCGGCAGTGCGCCACGCCACTCAAAGAACGAGTCCGCGACTCTCGCTGCGGCATGCCGCCGAGCTGTTCGGGGTACAGCCCCAGTTGATGCACAGCGCCTCGCGACGCTATCGCGCGGACGCCGGCGCAGAGCTAACCGAGGCGGTCGCAGTGGTCCGCGAACTGCGCACGCCGCACCTGCGGCTCGGCGAGTGCCGACACTGCGCAGCGTTCGCGCGAGCCGACGCCTTGCTTGCACGCCATGCGGAGTCTCTGTGAGCACGGCCCGCATCCTCGAGGAGGAACAGCCGAGCCCAGTGCCCTACGCGCGGGTCAAGCGCCTGGCGGATGGCTCGGCCAGGAAGCCCGCGCCCGCGAGGGCACGGACAGGCGTTGCCGAGCGATTGGCGAGACGGCTGAGCGCCGACGCGGCTTGCGGCTGCCTGTTGTGGTGCGGCTCCGTTAATCGAAAGGGCTACGGTCAGATATCGGCCACTGGTGGAGGGGCGCCACTGCTCGCTCATCGCGCGGCTTGGGAGATTCACCGAGGCGCGATTCCCGATGGGATGTGCGTTCTCCATCGCTGCGACCGGCCCGCGTGCTGCAATCCCGATCACCTGTTCCTCGGGACGAAGGCTGACAACAACGCGGACATGATTGCCAAGGGGCGGGATCGGCAGCGCCCCCTGTTGGGCGAGTCCAATCCACAAGCCAAGCTCACGCGCGAGCAGGTGATCGAGATCCTGGCATCCGGCGAGAGCGCGGCGGCCCTCGCACGGCGCTTCGGTGTCTCGGCATCCACGGCGAAGGATGTCCGCGCCGGGAAGACGTGGAGGACTCCATGACCGCGTTCCTCGCCGCCGACGCGGCGTTCGGCCCGGCGTTCCCGCGCGTCAAGCGACAGAGTTCGGGCATCTACAACGGCGCGGGCGGTTACGTCGGCAAGCAGCGCGGCCCCATCTACGAGGAAGAGTACGGCGCCTACTGCGTGATCGAGCTGGTGTTCGGCGGCCTCCTCGCGATTCGCGCCATCCCAGGCGATCGCCTCTGGATGCGTGTCGCGTCGCTGCCGGTGAGGCCGCGATGAGCGCGCAGGTATTGAGACCCTACCAATCGAACGCGATGGAGCAGGTGCGCGAGAGGTTGCGCGCGAACGTGCGCCGCATCCTTCTTGTTGCGCCGACAGGTAGCGGCAAGACCAGCGTAGCCGCGGCGATCATCGACGGCGCGCGCGCGAAGGGTGGTGCGGTGCTCTTCTTGGCCCACCGCCGCGAGCTGATCGACCAGTGCAGCGCTCGCCTCGACGGCGCCGGCGTCGACCACGGCGTCATCCAGGCCGGGCACCCACGCTCGCTGCCCGGTCTACCCGTCCAGGTGGCCTCGGTACAGACGCTCGCGCGTCGAGGGCTGCGCCCACGTGCAACGCTCATCATCGTCGACGAGGCCCATCACGCCAGGGCGAACACCTACGAGGAAATCCTCTCGCGCTATGGCCCAGACGTCCCTGTCCTTGGCCTCTCCGCCACGCCCTGGCGGCTCGACGGCCGCGGCCTCGGTGAGATGTTCCAGGAAGTCGTCGTTGCTGCGCGGGTGCGTGAGCTGATCGAGCAAGGGCACCTGGTCAGTTACACCGGGTTCGCCTACGACACGCCGGACCTTGCTCAGGTCCGCAAGACCGGCGCCGACTACAACGAGCGCGGGCTTGAGCTCGTAATGGATGGCAGCAAGCTCGCGGGCAACATCGTCGAGCAGTGGCTCGCCCACGCAAACGGCCTGCGCACCGTCGTCTTCGCCGTCTCCATCGCTCACAGCATGCATTTGGTCGAGCGCTTCCGCGCGGCTGGCGTCGCGGCAGAGCACATCGACGGCGAGATGCCCCAGGGCGAGCGCACGGCAATCCTCGCGCGTCTGGCGAGCGGCACGACGACCGTCGTCTCCAACGTCAACGTCCTCACCGAAGGATGGGACCTGCCTCAGCTCGAGGTGTGCGTGCTCGCGCGGCCGACGTTGTCAGTCGGTCTGTACCTTCAGATGGTCGGGCGATGCCTGCGTCCGGCGCCGGGGAAGGCGATTGCTCGCATCCACGATCACGCAGGGAACATCCTTGCTCACGGCGCACCCGACGCTGACCGCGACTACTCGCTCGACGAGGACAAGCCGAAGGCGAACGCGCTGCCCGCGCTCAGGACCTGCCCGGACTGCTTCGCTCTCTACACCGGCACGAGCTGCCCGAACTGCGCGCACGAAGATCCAGTTGGTATCGGCGAGCCGCGCGAGCTGCCCACGGAAAGCACCGAGCAGGTGCGGGCGATCCCACTCGAAGAGCTGCGCGGTCAGCTCCATTTCCCCGATGCAGAGAGGGACAGCTACCTCAATGAGCTGCTCAAGACGGCGGCCGAGCGCGGCTACAAGGCCGGCTGGGCGGCTCACCGCTTCAAGAGCCGGTACGGCCACTGGCCCGCGCGGAGGATCGCATGAGCCCCGCTCCCAGCGCGCCCGAGCGCGTGATCTTGCATGAGACCCTGCTCGCGCTCGGCTCGCGGCCTGACTGTCGGGTGTTCCGTAATTCGGTCGGGCTGGCGCGAGATCCAAAGACTGGCCAGCACGTCCAATTCGGATTGGTCAAAGGCGCCTCCGACATCATTGGACTGGCGCGCGCAGAGCCTCTCCATGCGCTGGCCGCGCTCGAGCGCTGGGCTCATCTATTGCCCGCCAACGACCTGGCGCTCATCCGCGCAGCGCTGGCTCCGGTCGGTCGTTTCCTCGCGCTCGAGGTGAAGAGCGCGAAGGGCTGGGTGCGTCCGGAGCAGCTCGCATTCATCGAGATGGTCAAGCGGCTCGGCGGGATCGCCGGAGTCGTGCGCAGCGTTCACGAAGCTCTCGCCTTGGTAGACCGGCCATGAACGACCTCAAGCGCGACTGGACTTGCGAGCGCCTCCTGGCTCTCGCGCGCAGCGAAGGTTTGCCTTCGACGCGGGCGCGCCGCTTCGGCTGCCCTGCGCGCTGCTCCGATTCCGGCGACACCGTCGCAGTCAGTGAGACCACCAGCGGCGCTCTGTGGAACTGCCACCGGTGTGGCATCGGCGGCAGCGTGATCGATCTGCTTCAGCATACCCGCGGCCTCGATGTCGCCGGAGCGTTGCGGGAACTCGGCCCGCTCTCCAACGTCGTGCCGATGCGCCCGCCCGCGCCCGCGCGCGAGACCCCTGACGCCGCGCAGCTCTGGGAGACGCTGGCGCTCACCGACCTGGCTGGCGTCGATTACCTGCGTTCGCGCGGACTCGATGGGGCGCCCGCCGTCCGGTTCAACATTGGCAACAGCGGGAATCGCTGGCTCGACCAGCGCGCCCGCGAAGGCTACCGGCTGGCGCTCGCGCTCTTCGGCGTCGACGGCTCCATCGTCTCCCTGCAACTGCGCTCGGTGGTGGTGGGCGTACCAGCGAAGGACGCGAAGCGCTCGCTCGCGGGCGTCACCTATCCCAAGGAGGGCGTTGCGATGGGCGACGTCGGCTGGGCGCGCACAGCCGAGCGCGTCTACCTGGCCGAAGGGATCGCCGACACGCTCGCGCTGCAACTCGCTGGCGTTCCGGTCATCGGTGCTCCCGGTGTCGACCAGTTGAAGCGACTGCTCAACTTCCTCGGCGACGTCGATGGCCGCGAGGTCGTGCTCTGTCCGCAGAACGACCCTCATGAGAAGAGCCAGAGCGCGTTCGCCTCGCTCGCCGGCAAGCTGGCTGACCAGGGCGCGCGCGTACTCGAGCTGCTGACGCCGGCGCCGCACAAGGACCCTGCCGACTGGCTCAAGGCGATCGGCCGCGCGGCCTTCGCTGCTGCGGTGGCGCAGGCGCCCCGCTCCCGGGAACGCGCTCGTGAGCCGGACAGTGATGATGGCGATCGCGAGCTGGCTGAGGTGGTGCAGCTGGACCCAGGCCTACCCGATATCCGCATCACCGTGCAGCAGCATCTGGTCAACGACGCAGCTGCCCGCGCGCTCGGGAGAGATGACGACCTCTTCCAGCGCGCCGGTCTATTGGTCCACGTCATCCGCTCACCCGACAAATCGAAGACGACCGGCCTTCAGCGTCCCCCAGCGGCTCCCCACATCAAACCACTGCCACTGGCCGTCCTGCGCGAGCGACTGACGGCGGTGGCCAGCTGGTCGAAGTTCAACAAGACCGAGCACGCCTGGATGCCGGCGCATCCGCCCGACTGGTCAGTCGCAGCTCTTCACGCGCGCGGCACCTGGATGGTGGTGAGGCCGATCGCCGGTGTCGTCGAAGTGCCGGTGCTCCGGCCCGATGGGTCCGTTCTCGACGAGCCCGGCTACGACGACTCCACTGAGCTGCTCTTCGAGCCGAGCGCGGAATACCTGCCGGTGCCGGAGCAGCCGACGCTCGCCGAGGCAAAGGCGGCGATGGCCGAGCTGCTGGAGATTGTCGCCGACTTTCCCTTCGAGCGTCCGGAGCACCAATCCGCCTGGGTCGCGGCGCTGCTCACGCCCTTCGCGCGGCACGCCTTCTCTGGGCCGACGCCGCTGACGCTTATCGATGCGAACAGCCGCGGCGCCGGCAAGTCTCTACTCGCTGACCTTATCTCTCTCGTCTTCTGCGGGAGGCCGATGGCGAGGATGAGCTTCACCGACGACGACGCGGAGATGGCCAAGCGCGTGATGTCGATCGCACTCGCCGGAGATCCTCTGGTGCTCTTCGATAACGTCGAGGGGCTCCTCGGTGGTCAGACGCTTAACAAGACGCTGACCGCGGAGACGGTGCGCGACCGCCTGCTCAACACTAATGATGCGCCCGAGGTCCCAATCACCACGCAATGGTTGGCGACCGGCAACAACGTCCTGCTCTTTCCAGACACCACCCGGCGCACGCTGCACGTGCGGCTTGCTACCCAACTCGAGAAGCCAGAGGAGCGCGAGGGATTCCAACACGCTGACATTCGCGCATGGGTGCGCGCCGAGCGCCTGCGCTTGGTTCGGGCAGCCCTCACCGTCCTGCGCGCGTACACCGCTGCCGGCAGTCCAGATCAGAATCTCAAGCCATGGGGCTCATTCGAGGGCTGGTCGCGGATGATCCGCCACGCGCTCGTCTGGGTTGGCCTTCCAGACCCAGGCCTCACCCGCGAGGAACTCACCTCCGGAGCGGACACCGACGCGGAGCTGGCCGACCAGTTGGTTGTCGGGTGGAATCAGCTCGACGTGATGGGCGGTGGGTACACGGTTCGCGAAGCGCTCAAAAGGGTCGAAGAGGAGCCGAGGGACCTGGCTGACCTCAAGGAAGCGCTGGATGCCCTCTGCAGCGGGAAGCCACCCACGGTTCGAATGGTGTCCAACCGTCTAAAGAGATTCAGAGATCGAGTCGTCGGAGGGAAGCAACTGCACATGGAAAACGACCGCGACCACTTTGCAAGGTGGAGCGTCAGGAAGGTCGAAGTGCGGACTCTGCGGACTCTTGCGGACTCTTCTCAAACCCAGAGGGTTGAAAATTTCTTCTCTAAGAATCCAGGTGACGCATGAAAAATCTAGGGCAGTGGAGTCCAGAAGAGTCCGCACGAGTCCGCAGAGTCCGCACGCAGGTGGCGAGCTCACCATCCGATTGGAACATCGGCGGCCAGGACATCGACGACCTGCGCCTCGTGTTCGCCGGCGGCGCCAGCGTTGGTATCCGCTCTCCTCAAGCTGGTATCGAGGCAGCGGCCATGTTCGAGAAGATCGAACGCCCGACCGAGCTGCGCTGTGGGCCGGTCTACGTCCGCAACCCGGGCCATGTCGGCACCGGTTACGAACTCACCGACCAGCATCGGCGCACGGTGAAGCGCATCGCGGCAGCGGAGAAGATCGTCCGCGCTCTCCACAAGGCCTCCCCTGGCGCGCTCCAGGTCCTCAAGCTTGTCTACCTCTACGATGGAGTAGAGGGCTTCAAGGTCTTCGACGTCGAACTCGGTGACCACGGGGCGAAGCTTTCCAGGTTGGTTGTTCCAATCGTGGAGCCCAGGCTCTCGAGCGTCCGTGATGGGGTCCGCGACCCAATGCTCTCGAGCATTCGTGGTTGCTATGAGGCCTCCGGGTCCAACAAGCCCATCTACGTCTGGCTTGGAGAGCTCAGCTCCCGGGTTGCCAAGGCCAAGGCTGCGGCCGGCGCCGCCGACCTCTCAATGGTGAAGCGGATCTCCGAAGACTCCCTCACCGTACTCGCGGCGGCCTCGATGGCTTGGCAAGCTGCACGCGGAGGCCGCCATGGTTGAGCTGCCCCTGGTGGTTTCGATGAAGACCTTGGTGAAGCTCTGCAACCTCGGTGTCCCCAGGCAGACGCCTGGTCGTATCGATGACGAAAGGCTCGTCTTCTGGTTCGAGAAACACCGGATCACCGGGATGCCGCGGGATACCAATGGGTATCGCTATTTCGAGGTGTTCGAACTCGAGGAGAAGTGGCCGACGTTCGTGGCTGGCATCAAGGCCCGGCTATCAAGGTTCGCGGACGGACCCGCAGCGCTGCAGGCCATCGGTGATGACAGCGATGAAGCGGCATGAGGGGGCGTGGAGGGGACTCAGCAGGAATTCTTTCGCGACTATATAGGGGCTCGCGAAGAAGACCGGCGCGGCGCGCCGCCCCGGTTCGCTTGATCCGACCCCCAAGCGAGCTGATTCGAACCCCAAGCGAACCCTATCGAACGGATGCGACCGCATGGCGAAGAACCGGGACGCCGAGGATAGTAGGGTGTTGTCGTTCTGATCGACCCGCACCCGCGTCTGTGATCGACTCGCCGCATGTGCGGACCGGTCGAGCAACATGCGACGATGGCCTCATGATAGCTCGTATACGCCGCAGCACGCCCGCATCGTGTTGTCGTGAATATCGAGCACCGGGCGAATTTCGTCGGCACCGGATAGGTTCTCGAGCATCTGGTATCCCCCCGCGAGATTCCACGCGACGGGCAAGCCCAGCCGCCGACACGACTCAAACACCGCCCGGTCGCGCCGATACAATTGCTCCGTCGTGAGGAACCCTCCGAGCGGATCGTCGATATGTGGATCGGCCCCGGCTTGATAGAGCACCAGTTGACTCCCGCGCTTTGCCATTCCCTCGAGGATGATCGGAATCCGCGCCAGGAACCGCGTCGCGTCGGCGGCGGAGAAGCCGTGCTCGCCGGCCGTGTAATGGTCGACCCAATCAATCCCGAGGCGCTCGAGGATATCGTCGGTGCCATCGCCGTAATGCTCGTCGAAATCGAGGATCGCGACTCGTCGGACATCGTGCCGGTCGTGCAGCAGGCATGCCGCGACCATCAGGCCATTGAAAGTGCAGAACCCTTGCGTCGTGGAATATCCGGCATGATGAAACCCCGAGCACGGCGCGACGGCGACGCGCCGGTCCTCAAGCGCGCGCACTGCCGCCGTGTACATGGCTCCCGAAGTATATGGAAGCGCACTCGCCACAGCGGGCGAGCGGTTGCTGAACCCGTTGTCCCGCCGGCCCGCGAGGATGTCGTCGACCATGCCGCGATCGTGCGCGAGCGCGAGATCCTCGGCGGGCAACGCGGGCGGCGCAATGATCTCGATTGGGAATCCTCGCTCTCGCCACGATGCGACGACAGGGGCGGGCTTGCCCGCCGACGGCGAGTAGGCGCCGGAGTCCGCGACCATCTCGGCGCTGTAGTAGACGGGGATCATTCCACTACCCCACTCGCTCTGCTGGCTTGTTCGGGTCGTTCTTGGTCTGGTCGACCTTCACGCCGTTTGGACCAGAGAGATTTTCGAAGATCCGGTCGGCCTTCTTGATCACGTCGTAAGCCGTGAGGCCAACGCCGATCGCGAAGATGATGCAGAAAGTGATCAAGAGCAGCCCAATCATGTTTGACTCCGTGGTTGATGGTGAGGCTGCGGATTCTTGAGATCTGATTCTCTGAGAAGTGATTAGTGCGCGACCATCGAGTTAGTAGACATATTCGATGCAGCCGCTCTCGCCTCGTCTTCCCGAATCGATTCCAGCAGCTCGATCAAATTCTGGAAGTCGGTGCGCCGGTCGGTCTCCGTGGCTCCGCAGTCAGTCTGAGATTCACCCTCAACCGCGAGCCGCGCCTCGACGATTGCGCTCGAGAGCTCCTTCGCTAATGCGCGCACGAGCGGGTTGTCACACTCGAGGGGCGCCTGCTGGTCGCGCGCCGCGATCGCGAAGACGGCTAGCGCAGTTGCACGCGACGCAGGAGCAAGAGCCTCCCCTTGCCGTCTAATGTTTGCAACGCGGTGATACGCACTCCAGAACCGTCGCGGATCGTGGCCCATCAGCTCTCCTTCACTGCAACACACCAGCAGAGATCCACGCCAGCTCATCGTCGGTCGGGTGATCCTCGGATTTCCAAGTCGCGCCGTCGAGACGAGTCACCGAGTACGACTGGTCACCCATGGAATCGACGGCGATCATCTCGCGCACGCGCCCCTTGCAAGCGCGTTGGAAGGAGAGGCACCGCTCGAGGGAATGCCGGATCTCCTTCGCGCGAGCGACCGGGTCCATATACAGACCGCCATAGGCGAGCCGAAGGAAGATGCGCCGCCACGAATCGACTCGCTGGAAATAGTAGGCATAGCTGTTCGTGCCGTGACCCCAATATCCGAAGACGGCGTAGTCGCCGCGCTGGTCTTTGATGTAGTCGCGATCACGAACAAGGCTCTGGTCCAGCCGCGGCTCCTCGGGCGCATCGTCCGTCGCGAAGAGCGCGCGATAACGCTTCACTCCGTGCCAACGCACCTCAGGTAAGAGCTCGATCGGAGCAGGCATTCCAATATCCCGCTCGAACTCGGCGAGGAGTGCCGGCATCCGCTCTGAGACTGGTGCTTCCGTCATGGCTTCCCCCTCGGCACTGCCCGGGACGTCGACGTCGCCGCCCGCTCCGCACTGGTTCGTAGTTTCAAGATACCGAAGGGGCCCGACATCGGTCTCTGCGCGTCGATCACCGGAGTGTCGGAGCGGGCTGTTATCGTCTTTCTGCGTGCGACTTCGGAACCTGCGCCGACCTCGCGAAGAAAAAGGGAACGGACGATGAGCGATGAGAGCCGGCCGAGCGATGTTGACGATGAGTTCGCCATCGGGCGGTGGATCAAAGCTGCGTTCCAGAAGATCGAGTCCACTTACAACCGCCGCCAGGATGATGCGCCCGCGCTTCCCGATGGCCGGCTCTGGCCTGAAGGGGTTCCCGGTGCCTACTTGGCCATGTCGCCGTCCGCCTACGGCATGGTCGCGGACATCCAGACGCGAGGCGGAGCGATCGCGTGGTTGTCTGGTAGCGTGTCGCCAGTGGAGCTCGCGATTGACCTTCTAGCGTATCGCTCGAAACTACCCATCCAACGACTTTGCTCCGGTTTGCTTGCAGAACTCGATTGGCCGCGACTCGCCCACACTGCACCGGGACTCGCCGAGATGCCGATGTGCATTGTGCCTGGAGCGACCGAGGCACATCAAAGCGAAGAGCTAATTGCCCGGATCGCGGCGGTGTACGCACGATCAACGCAACGTGTGCGCGTTCTGGTGTTGCAGCGAGAGACGGGAAGCGACGATCACATGGCATCGACCCAGCATCGCGCAGCGATTGAGTTGGCTGCCAGGCTCTCTGCGTCGTTGATTCTGGCTAATGGGTCCTGCTGTAGATGCGAGCGTTCGATGGAATGCGCCGAGCATGGCCGCGTCCTGCCAATCGAGATGGCCGCTTCGGTCTAAGCTGCCGGGCGTCTCGGTACGCCTAACGCGGCTCCGCGACGGGATACGCGGCCCGATCTCCGCGCATGGGTACACTCTGAAATCCGACAATCGAGGTGGCAGTTGAAAGCGACGATCAGCAACCTCTTGACCGACGAGGAGGTCACCGTCGAAGCGGACACAGCCGACGTTCTCGAATCGAAGCTGAGGTGTCGATATTCGTCTGCATTGCAAAGGATCCCGGTGGGCAACCTGCGAGGGGTTATCAGACAGCTCAACGATATCAGCTATATTTCGGTGGCATTGAGCGGCGGCCCCGGCGACGCGACTCCGGAAGACGAGTGAAGGATTGCGCTCTGACCAATGGCTTTCGCATCTTTCGGGCAATCGTTCATTGCCTTCAGATCCAGAAGGCCCCGGGCATCGACGGTCAGCAGGCTGCGCGCGTTCTCGGCTGCTCCACTCAGTCGTGGCTACTGCTGCTCACGCTGCACCAGGGTGGTCCGGTGGTCCCCGGTGATACCGGTGGAAATGGTCCCTGAGATTGCCGGTGGTGACACGAGTTCAGCAGGCCTTGACCCCTTGCATGAACCGGACATCGAGCGCGCTCGATTGTCCGGTCGCCGCCGCAGCCTCCACAACGGCGTGTGCAGCGACCACATCGTCGCCCATCCGCTTCGCCAGCGTCGCAAGCTCACTCCACGCCTCGCCGAAGGCAGGATGCAACACGAGCAGCGCATCCAGGAGCCTGCGCGCCTCCGGCAGCCGCTCGGCGCGCACCAGATGCCGCACCATCACCAGATGGCAGCGCTCATCGGCCTCGTTCAGCCCGGCAATCAGCGCGTAGAACTTGGGCACCCACGGCAGCGACACGTCCACGCCCTCGGCGGTCAGGCTGTTGCGCACGCGCTCGGCGATCGTCGCGAACGACGAATGGAACGGGAGCGCAAGCGGATCGAGCGCGAGCGCTTCGTTGACGTGCCGCATGGCCATCTCAGGATCTCCCAGGCAATCGAAGGCGACGGCCAGCTTCCACGACAGGAACGCGGAGTGAATCCCCAGCTTGCGCGCCTTGTCCTGGATCTCGAGGAACGACGTGCGTGCGGCCTCGTTCTCGTCGCGGTCGAGCTGCGCGTTGGCATGCTTGAGGTCCCAGAGGAGCACTCCCAGCGCGCGCGGCTTCAGGTGACTCATCGATCGCCCCTTGAAACGGCGTTGATGATTCGCTGCAGGCTCTCGATTGCGTTCGACATGGTGCCTCCCCTTGCAAACAGCAACCGCAACTTCACCAGCCGCGGCACATACGACAGGTGAAGCTGCGAACGCTTCCGCTTGGTCCCCATTCGCCATCTCTCGGCTGCGGAACGGACTGTACCAGCGGGGTGTGACAGGGCAGGTCAGAGCAACAGACCTCCCGTGTCCCGACTCAGCTTCCGCATGAGCTGCTTCGCAGGCGTCGAAGAAGGTGGGCGCCGCGTCGGCACCTAGCGATTCGAACTTCAAGCGAACGGAACCTATCTATGGCCAAGCGCCAGAGCCCTGCAGCGGTCTGGTTGCCTATTGGCGACCTGAAGCCCTGGGGCAAGAACCCGCGCAAGAACGATGGCGCGGTCGCCAGCGTGGCGGAATCCATCAAGCGATTCGGCTTCGCGGCGCCGATCGTCGCGCGGCTCGAGGACCATCAGATCATCGCTGGGCATACGCGCTGGCTGGCGGCGCAGAAACTCGGGCTCGAGCAAGTTCCGGTGCGGCTGGTGGATCTGGATCCGGCCGACGCGCAGCTGCTGGCGCTGGCGGACAATAAGCTCGGGGAGATCGCCGAGTGGGACGATGAGCAGCTTGGCCAGGTGCTCGAGCAGCTCAAGCTCGACGGCGCCGACGTCCTGGACAGCGGGTTCGACGAGGCGGAGGTCGAGCAACTGCTCGGCGAGCTGCACTCGGAGGACCTGGCGGACGTCGAGGAGCAGCCGCTGCCGGCGCCGCCGAAGAAGCCGCAGAGCGCGCGCGGCGAGGTGTACCAGCTCGGGCCCCACCGTCTCATGTGCGGCGATTCCACAAATGCTGATGACGTGCTCAAGCTGATGGCCGGGGAGCGCGCGGCGCTGTGCGCGACGGACCCGCCATATCTGGTTGATTACGACGGCGATAATCATCCGCAGTCGTTCGAGCGGGTGAAGAAGGGCAAGGACAACAACAAGAGCTGGGACGCGTATATCGATCCCAGCTCGAGCGTGGAGTTCTTCTCGAGCTTCCTGCGCGTCGCCATCGCGCATGCGCTCGTGGAAAACCCGGCCTTCTACCAGTGGCACGCGTCGCGGCGGCAGGCGCTGGTGGAGGCGGCGTGGACGGAGAACGGGCTCCTCTTCCACCAGCAGATTATCTGGGTGAAGCCGCGGCCGATCCTGACGCGCAGCCATTTCATGTGGCAGCACGAGCCGTGCTTCTACGGTTGGATCGAAGGGAAGCCACCGACGCAGCGCCCGCCGGCGAGCGGGGAGTGCACGTCGGTATGGACTATCGACGGGGAGAACGACGGGATTCATCCGACTCAGAAGCCGCTCGAGGTGTTCACCAGGCCGATCGGCTACCACACCGACGCTGGCGCGCTCGTCTACGAGCCGTTCAGCGGCTCGGGCAGTCAGCTCATAGCGGCAGCGAAGACCGGACGGCGGTGCTACGCGATGGAGCTGGCGCCGGAGTTCGTGGACGTCGCGCGTATCCGCTGGACCAACTTTGCGCGAGCGGCTGGGATCGACGCGGGCCCGGGCGCGATGGAGGCAGAGGAGCCGTCGCAATAGAGCGAGCCCGATGGGGGGCGCCGCGATTTACTTCGCAGCATTCAGCGCTGCGGCAGCCGTCTCAGTCAACAGAAACAGCCGATGTGGTCTCGACGGCAGCGGAATGAACCCGTGGGCCTCGTAGAATCTCTGTCCGCGGTCGTCCTTGGCATCCACCACAATCGCGTAGGCGGCCACTGACTCGGCCGCGGCGAGCACGCGCGTCACGGCGTCAGCAACGAGCAAGTCGCCGACACCGGAGCCCTTCGCGCGCTCGTGGCGAGCCAGCCGGCCGATGAGCGCGGCGGGGATAGCGTCGTACCTAGGCAGCTTGCGCGCCAGGCTCTCGGGCAGGCTTTCGAGGGTCAGCGTGAACATGCTCAAGCTGTAGAAGCCGATGACGCCCTGCTCATCGAGCGCAACGAACACCTGGGCGACGTGACGACGCTGGTCCTGCGTGGCCCGAGTTCGGAACCAGTCGTCGAGCGCCTGAACGCCGGAGGTGAACGCGTCACGATCATGCCCACGCGTCAGCGGCTCGAACCGGATAGCCACCCGTCGTCAGCCTTGCTCGCGGTGCCGCCGAAGAGCAGCCACCAGCCGAGGCGTCGGACGCGGCGGGTGGGAGACGGCTTTCAGGAAGGCGTCGCGATCCTTGCCACGAAGCTCCATGCGTTCGTGATCCTCGAGTACGCGCCGCGCACCCTCGTAGGCGAGGTCGCCTGCGGCGAGACCGGAGATGGCGGTCGCTTGCTCGATCAATTTTCGCACGGACGGCGCGACGCGAAGCTCCATCCGCTCCGTCTTGTGCTCGCGCCTGGGGCTTGCTCTAGCCGAAGTTGCCATGGGGATTTATGTACGGCGCTCCACCGTACATGTCAAGCCAACCGCGGGGCCCCGCATCCGCTAGACCAATTTCGCGCGCGGCGCCGGCATCGACGCGGGCCCCGGCGCCATGGAGGACCCAAGTGCCGCGTCCGACCAGCATTCCACCGCGCCTCCACGCTGAGGTCCTCGCCCGCGCTGGCGAAGGCCTGAACTGCGCGGACATCGCCTCCTGGCTCGGCCGGGAGCACAACGTCAAGACGCACGAGAGTTCCGTGAAGCGGCTCCTGCGAAAGGTCGCTGCCGAGCGGGCCCCCATCGCGAAGGCGGTGGTGACGGAGCAACTCAGCAAGACGTTGACCGTCGACCTGTCCTCGATGAACGCGCTGCTCAAGCGGTCGGTGAGCAACGAGGCTCGGTGTACGCAGCTGATCAAGGCGGCCGGCGATGAGCCGGTGCTTCAGCTCCGCGCCATGGAGCAGATGCGCCGTGAGCGCGCTGAGCAGCGCTCGCTGCTGGAGCTGCGGTTCCGATTGTCCGGCGCCGACAGCAACGACGATGACGTGATGCCGCGCGGGCTGGTCGTGCTGCCGGCAGAGACCCCTGACGAATAGGAGCGCCGGACCTCGGCAGCTCCTAGAGTTCGCATCCGCCCGGTGCTCGACATCCACACCGGCCGTTCGCGCCTCATTGCGATTCGTAGACGGCGACGTACGCCCTCCGTACATGTGCATGCGGGTTCAGATCGGTAAGCGATTGGACCCAGTAGAGCACCAACAGGACAATTGCCAGGAATCCAATGATCCGCTGGGACCTCCGCTGAGACTGAGGCTGCACCGGGGTGCGCCAGCCGCATCTCGGACAGGCACTCGCCGAGTCGGATACGTGCTGATCACAGTCCCGGCACGAGAGGAGAGCCATCTGACACCGCCTTCCAGGCCATAGGCAGACTATTCGACTCGCTGGTTGTGACTGCGGCGCCTGCTCGCCGAGGACGCGAAAGCGCAACTTCCGGATTGTCCGACGATGACGTGATGCCGCGCGGCCTGCGGCAGAGACCCCTGACGAATAGGAGCATCGCGATGAACGGTCCCGATATATGGCACTACCTGCTCGCCGGGCTCGCGGCGGTCCTCTCGATGATGTCCGGAATCGTCTCGTGGTTCGTCGTGCGGCTCGTCGCGAAGGTAGACAAGCAGCTCGACAAGCACGCGGAGATGCTCCAGGAGCACGACCGCGCGATTATCAGGCTGCAGGCAGTGGACGCGGCACGGTGATCGCGGGGCTTGCGGCTGCGATCGATTTCATCGGAGTAGAATCGTCATTCTCCCTGATGCCGTTGTGTTAGTGGCGCGGGTCGGTTTCATTGTACGTCTTGCATAGCGCCAATTTTCTTTGGTCCGCTGCCTGTCCCGGCACGTAGCGGCGGCAAAAGTGGAACTCGTGCGCGCCGCCGTTGAGGTCTTGGTACCGACGCTCACTGCGATCGCGGCAATGCTCAAGCCAATAGAAATGTCATGAGGTCGATCGGGTTTCTTGGCCTCTTGGGGAACTGGAGCGGACTGAACCGAATCATTCGCCAACATGGGACCGCCCGTGCTTCTGTCAGGCATTCTGGTGGATTCGGTAGAGGTTGCTTCTCCGGTCGGGACAGGGACTCGATCTATAGCTGGGAGCAAGGCGCTCCTCCTTTAGGGAGATAAGACGGACACCCTGCGTGCGAGGCACGCGCATGGGCGGTCTTTCAATAACGCGCGAACCTCTTTCGCTACGGCACATGCTGCCAACCCTTTGGATCCTCCGGCGGCTGCCACTGCATCATCGCTGTCTCGGCGTCTTGCCTGCTCGCCACGTAGAAGCGAGGAATGGGGTCGAAGTCCTGCAATGAAACGGTGTTGCCCTGGGCAGGGTTCTCTAACACCCTCGCCGAGATGCTAAGCCCAAGCTCTGGCCTCGACCGATGGATGCCCCAGTTGAACGGCAAGAGCGCCACAAGTCGCTCGCGAGCGCGGGTTGCGTCTCGACGTGTACCGACCAGCATCCCTTCCTCCATCGGCCCCAGATATGCGTCACCGGGTGGCTCCGCCCCACCGTAATGGATTGGCACATGAATCTTTCGCGCACCGTAGAACGCCTCCACCACATCTTCGAAGCCGCCCATCACGCCATCGAGATCAAGTGCGACGATAATTGGACACTTGTATGCCCGAAGCTTCGCGTTAATCGCGCTGGTGACGCGGTCCGCGTCGTTCCCGTGGATCATTCTCATGGGCCATCCGACTACGGCCGGAAAAACTGGGTTACTGTTCCCGTCGTGCACTTCATAGGCAACGAAGACGCCATGTGACTTGAAGCTCTGCGTTCCAACCGGGAGAGGTCGCGTCTTTAGAACCTCCTCGACGTGTGCTCGGAAAGGCTTCAGCGAGGCATCTTCGCTCACTTGCAGCACGTTGATGTGAAGGGGGCTTGAGGTGCGGATTCCGCGTAGCGCACGGCTCACCAGTAGCCGCGGTCGTTGGCCTTCGTTCGAGCGACCCTCCACCCGCCGTATCTCGACGACGCACTCCAACTCGCCCTTCCTAATGCGGAGGTCTGGGGTCTGTGTTCCAACGAAGGGCTCGAACTCCACGTCCCATCCTTGAGCCTGCAACATCTCGGCGAGGAGGATCCCCCCAACCGCAGACTTCACCTGACCGTCGCTTGCGACAACTGCGATGGGGCCCAGGACTCTCGCTCGTCGGGGCTCGGGGACCAGCGCCGCCACCCGCTCAATTTGTCCTCTGATCCGCGCGCCCTCTTCGCCGGCCATCCCGGCCCATTGCAGGACGAGGGGGTCCAAAGCGTCCCGTGGTTCGCACGCCCGCGCGAGGATTTCGTCGGTGAAGACAAGATGCGACACGGCCACGAGCTTAGCAGCCCCCCCCGACATGCACCCGAACTCGACCCCAATCTCGCTCTGGAACGGCGGCAGCGCCGCACTGAATCGCTTTGGGCACGAACAGGTTTCGACGAGGACGAAGAGAGAACTGCAGCGCGCCCCGGATGCATGGAACCGGGTCAGAAAACCGTGCACCTCACAAAAGCCAACGACAACGTCGTTTCGCTGAATGAGTACCGCAAGACCCGTATGGTGAAGCCCAGCGGCCGCAGCATCGGCAGCGCCCGCCTCGCGGCGGCGTAGTTCCGCGAGTGGTGGAGGTGGCTCCGGCCGCCCCGTAGCAGGCTCGCCCGCAGCTCAAGCGGGACACGCGCGTAGACGCACGATCAACCCGTTCTCGGACCCGAGTTCGATTCTCGGCGTGTCCACCAATCCCCAACATCGAGGCAGCAATGAACTATGCGATCGGCCGCGAGGCCCATGTCTGCGCGCCCCTGCACGTCCAGGATGTCGCCGAGCCAGGTGGGCAGAGGCTCCGCCCCCTCTCGTCCGCCCTCGCACGCGCGAGCGCGCAGTGGGACCGCCGCGTCGGCCCGAGCGTTGTGCCCGTCGCGCTGCGGCGACCGGAGCCCGTGGGCGCCGGCGTCGCGCGGCGCCCCGCGGCCTCCGTGCCGCTGACGTTGCAGCCCATCTCCATCCTCCGCCCGGTCGCCCAGACCGCCCGCGAGCGGCTCAACGAAATTCTCTCGCTCTTCACGCCCGCCGCGCGGCGCCTTGCTTGCGCCGACCCGAGAGAACGATGAACGGAACACTGCTGAGTCCGGAGGCCGCGGCCAATGCGGCATCCGAGCGCGAGTAGTCATGGCATCCAAGCGTCCGTGCCTGCGTTGCGGCCATGGCGGTGACGATTACCCCGAGCACCCAGGCCAGGCTTGCCGTGCGCGACTTGGCTCTGAATCCATGGCACCCGTGTGCGGCTGCTCTGCCGTCTGGCAGCCTCACTCCGGTCCGCAACATCGATTCATTACAACCAGCGCCACAGAGGTCCTCTATGGCGGCGCGGCAGGCGGCGGGAAGAGTGCCGGCCTGATCGCCATCCCGCTCCGCTGGCTCGCGCAGAAGAATTTCCTGGCTCTCGTCCTGCGCCGCGACACGACGCAACTCGGGGACCTGATTGCCAAGGGCCGCGATCTGTACCCACTGCTCGATGGCAAGTCCCGCTCCGACGGCGCGTCGGTATGGTGGACGTTCCCGAGCGGTGCGCGCGTGTGGTTCACGCATTGCCTCCGCGCGGACGACGTTGCCCGATTCGATGGATATGAGATCTCCGTCGCGCTCTTCGACGAGCTGACTCACTTCGAGGAGAGCCAGTACCTCAAGATCCGCGCGCGCATTCGCAGCCCGAACCCGGCGATCCCGGCCTATGCACGGTCGACCACGAACCCTGGCGGCGCCGGCCACGCGTGGGTGTTTGCTCGGTGGGCTCCCTGGCTGGACCCGGAATGCAAAGTCCCAGGTCTGCCCGATCGGATCGACGAGAGCGGAGCCAAACTCCCGCCCATGCCGAGTGGCGCGGTGCTGCACTACATCCGCGATGGCGAAACGGATCTGTGGGTACCGAAGGGCACGCTCGACGCCGACGGCAACAAGGCGCAAGGGCGCACCTTCATCGCCGCCCGCCTCGACGACAACCCGTCGATCGACTCGAGCTACAAGGCGACGCTGAACGACCTCGACCGCGTCCGCCGTGCGCAGTTGAAGGATGGAAACTGGCTGGTCAGTTACTCGAGTGGTTCGCTCTTTCAGCGCCATTGGTTCGACATCGTCGAGGCGGCGCCGGCGGAGATTGTCGCGCGCATTCGCTATTGGGACCGGGCCGCGACCGAGCCGCATGCAACCAACAAGGATCCAGACTGGACGCGCGGCCTCAAGCTGGCGAAGGCGCGCGGCGGCCTCTGGTACGTCGAGGACGTGGCGAGCATTCGCGCCCGGCCGTTCGCCGTCTCCGCGCTGATTCGGCAGACGGCCATTCTGGATGGGCCCGACTGCCGCATTGGCATCGAGCAGGACCCGGGACAGGCCGGCGTCGCCGAGGCAGAGGATTACGTTCGCCTGCTCGCCGGGTTCCATGTCTCAACGCCGAGGCCCACCGGCGACAAGGTGACGCGCGCGGGACCGGTATCGGCGCAGGCGGAGGCGAAGAATATCAAGCTCGTCAAAGGACACTGGAACAGAGCCTTCCTCGACGAGCTCGAGGTCTTCCCGACTCCGGGTATCCACGACGACCAGGTGGACGCACTGAGCGGCGGATTCAACTCACTCGCAGAGCCATCCGACGCCGAGAGGCTGGCGGCCATGCTCTCAGGCATGCGGAGATAACCATGGCCGACCAACTCGAGCCGGGCGCCGAAGGGTTGCGCGCGATGCTCGATGGAATGGGTAAGGGGCGCCGGTCGGACGCCTTCGCCAACTCGCTCACGGGCGTGGGCCAGTGGGGACAGGATAAGCGGCTCGGCGCGTTCTCGAAGCTCGTCCTGCGCGATTATACCTACTGGTCGAATCTCTACCGTTCTGACGATATGGCCGGGCGCATCGTGGATGCCCTGCCCGACGAGTGCTTCCGCAAAGGATTTGCGATCTCAGTCGCGGACGATGTCGACGCTGCCGAGGCGGTCGACGACGCGCTCTACGCTATCGAAACAGCGGAGGCCTTTACCCAGGCGCATAAGTTCGCGAGAGCCTATGGCGGCGCCGGCATTTTCATCGGGGCCAACGACGGCCAGGCAGCCGACATGCCGCTCGATGAGGAGAACATCAAGAGCATCGATTTCCTGCTCCCGCTCGATACCTTCGAGTTGGTAACAAACAACTATTACTACGGCGTCGATAGCAAGTATGGCACGCCGCAGACCTACCGATTCAACCGATTCGGTACGCTCATGCCATCGACTCCAATCGGGGCGCTGCACCAACTGCTCAGCGGCGGTCTCTCCACGGCGATGGCGGCGCCCGGCGCGAATTGGGATCCGATCCCGGTCGTGCACGAGAGCAGGATCCTGCGGTTCAAAGGCGTATTCGTTAATCGGATTCAAACCCGGGAGCAGCGCGGCTGGTACGACTCGATCTTCGTCCGCTGCGAAAACGTGCTCCGCGATTTTGATCTGACCTGGTCGAGCGCCGGCCTGCTGATGCAGGACTTCGCGCAGGCGATCGTGAAGATGAAGGGCGCGTCGGCGCTGATTGCATCGATGGGCCCTACCGCCCTCGGTGAGCTCGCGCGAAGGGTTGCGATGGGCCGCTCGACCGCTCGGGACCTGGTTCTTGACGCCGATGACACCTACGAGCGGGTCACCACGCCGGTCACCGGCCTCCCTGAGTTGCTCGCTGCATTCGCGCGCCGCCTCGCCGCCGCCGCCGACATGCCGGTCACGAGGCTCATGGGCGAGAGCCCGGCTGGCCTGAATGCCACCGGCGACCAGGACGCCGACTGGTGGTCGGACAAGGTCGCCAACGCCCAGAACGACATCCACCATCGTCCACTGCAGCGGCTCACCAAGCTCCTCTTTCTCGCGAAGCAGGGGCCGACCAAGGGCAAGCTCCCGGCGAGTTGGCGGGTCAAATTCCACCCGCTCAAGCAGCTCAATGACCTCGAGCAGGCCCAGCGCCGGCTAGCGGTCGCCCAGGCGGATGCGATCTACATCACCAACCAGGCCGTGACTCCGGAAGAGGTCGCGATCACCCGGTTCGGCGGCGACGAGTACAACGCCGACAAGCTCCAGCTAACGGAGACAGATCCGGAGAAGCGGGCGCTCGCCACCGCCGAGCAGGCAGAGGCCGCGGCCGCGCTGGCGATTCCAGGGCAGGGCTCCGGCGAAGGCACTGGCGACGAGGAGCCGAACGACGGCACCGGAGGCTGAGCGTGAACCATTCCGACTTTGCGCGCGCGGTATTGAACCGCCGCAGCTTTCGCCCAGCCCCGCGGCGCCACCGCAAGCCGATACCCCGGCAGTTGCAGCCAAATGCGATCCGGCTCGCCTACTCGAGCGCGTTGCGACCGCTGCTCGAGAAGATGAAGCAACTGGTCGACGAGAGCGTGGTGCCGCAGTTGCCGGAGTTCGTCGCCATCGCCAGCCAGGTGCACGACGCCGCGGTCGGGCCGCTCAATTACGCCGAGAAGTTCAGCACGATGCTTGTGTGGACTTCAAGGGAACTCTTCGCGCGATTCACCAATGAGCAGCTCCGGGCTCTGGCGCTCCAGTTCGGGCAGCGGACGAGCGACCACCAGAAACGGCAGCTCGCGGCGCAGTTCATCGCGGCGCTCGGGTTCGACCCATTGCAATCGGAGCCTTGGCTCAGGCCGGTGCTCAAGGCCTTCGCGCACACGAACGCGGTGCTCATCAAGAGCGTGCCCGAGCGCTACTTCGCGGAGATTGAAGCGCGCACGCTCGACGCGCTTCGCACGGGTGAGCGGGCCGAGGACATCGCGAAGAGCTACCAGGATCGATACGGCATCGCCGAGAGCCGGGCGCGGCTCATTGCGCGTGACCAGATCGGAAAGCTGAACGGCCAGCTCAACGTCGCGCGCCAGCGCCGCGCAGGGGTCCAGAAGTGGACCTGGCGCACCAGCGAGGACGAGCGCGTCAGGCCGGAACATGAGGAACTGGATGGTCGAATGTTCGGCATCAACGACCCGCCAGGCGAGGGATATCCAGGGGAGCCAATTAACTGCCGGTGCACCAGCGAGCCGGACATCCAGAGCGAGATCGACGAACTGGGCGACGGTGGCGGCTGACGATACTGACACGCGCCAGTTGGCGCCGTTCGATCCGACGAATCAATAGCTCTCCCCACCGAGGTTCCAATGAAGACCCTGCGCGCGCCAGCACATGGCGTGCATCGCTTTGCTTCGCCCTGGATTCGAAACCTCTTCACCGGCGAAGTCAGGCGCGAGGATGGCCACGGGAATACCCTCGTGCTGCTCGCGGCTGGCGCACCGCAGACATGGAAGACGCGTGCTGACGCTCAGCTGCGCGGCGCTGGCTATCTCCTCATCGACGTGCCCGGCGACTGCATCATCGAGACAGAGAAAGCGGAGGCATAGTGGCTCGCCGATATGACGTCGGGCGCCTCGACGCGCCGGTGAAGACCAGCCAGGGCTTCCTGCGCGTGCCGGCGACCATCGCGCGCACTGGGATTCAGCTCTACCGTCAACCCGATGGCTCGGAACGTCGCGAGTACCGCTCGCCCTCCGAGGTGGGCCACGCGGACGCTCTCGCCTCGTTCAGCCTGGCGCCGCTGACGCTCCTGCACCCTCCCGTTCCCGTTACCGCTGCCAACGCGCAGCAGTACGCGAAGGGAACAATGGGGGAGGCGATCGCTTTCGACGAAGGCAAAGGCCTCGTCTGTTGCACCGCGCTGATCACCGATGCCGACGCCATCAAGGCGGTCTCAGACGGGATGCGCCAGCTCTCGTGCGGCTACGAGTGCGATGTCGATGAAACCCCCGGCGTCACCCCCGGCGGCGAGAAGTACGACGCGGTCCAGAAGAACATCCGCGGCAATCACGTTTCGATCGTCCCGACTGGCCGTGCCGGCGCGGGTGTCTGCCTCAAGCTCGATTCCGAAAACAATGCGGTGCCGTCGTCCGGCGAGCCATCGCCCCAGCCAACCACCGAAGGAGAACCCACTGTGGCGATGAAAACCGTGAAGATCGATGGCGTCGATGCCGAGGTCAGCGAGACTGCCGCGCAGCTGCTCAGCAAGCACCTCAAGGATCGCGATGACGCGCTCGCCGAGATGCAAGGTAAGCTCGCCGACGCGGGCAAGGCCTGCGAGTCCACCAAGAAGGATGCAGCCGAGCAGGTCGCCAAGGCCAACGTGGAGGCCGAGAAGCAGAAGGCTCGCGCTGATGCCGCCGACGAGGCGAAGACCAAGGCAGAGAAGGCCCACGCCGATGCGATCGATCCGGTGAAGCTCAAGGCAGTGATCGCCGCGCGCGTGCAGTTGGAGAAGACCGCCGCTGCCCTCGCCCCCGGCCTGAAGCTCGACGGGCTCGACGACGCGGGGATTCGCAAGGCTGTGGTCGCCAAGCTCTCGCCCGATCTCAAACTCGACGGGAAGAGCCCCGACTATATCGGCGCGCGCTTCGACCTCGCGCTCGAGCAGCTGCAGAAGGTCAACCCTGCGGCTGCCGCGCTCGCCGCCATCCTCGCGCCGGGCGGCAGCGAGGCGGAGGAGAAGGCCCGCAGCGACGCCGAGGAAAAGGCCAAGCTCGACTCCGACCCGCGCGCGAAGTTCATGCGCGACCAGGTGGAGCTCGGCGAGAAGATGGGACGCGGCGCCGAGACGTAGCAGTCGGCCTCCGCTCGACTCCGCCGCGCGGTCCGCGGCTCCACCAGCAATCAAACCCTCGACGCCGTCCGCTTCCCTCGCTGGGCGCGGGCTGGCGTCGCCATGACCTCAGAGGATTCAGATGGCCCAGACTTCCTACGCATCCCAGCCGGCGCCGGGCATTCCCGGTCAGCTCGCTACCAGCGGCTACAACTTCGTCACCTCCCGCAACAACGAGAACGCCAGCGCGATCGCCTTCGGCCTCTTCGTCAAGCAAGGCGCAGCAGCGAAGGGCGGCAACCTGCTCGGCGCGGCAACCGACGTGGTGATCGGAGTCTCGGTCAAGTCGGACGCGCACGCCGTCGATGCGAGCTTCACCGGC
Source organism: uncultured delta proteobacterium (assembly GCA_903911145.1). GTDB lineage: Bacteria > Myxococcota > Myxococcia > Myxococcales > 40CM-4-68-19 > CAIWCD01. The sequence goes on from CAIWCD010000041.1 coordinate 114,827, forward strand.
ACGCAGTCGATCGGAGCTTCGCTCGACTTCGACTGCATCGAGGAGGGTGGGGTGTGGGTCGCCGCCGATGCCGATGCGCCGCCCGTCGTCGGGGGCCCGGTCTATGCGCGATTCGCCACCGGCACCAAGACGGTGCTCGGCGCCGCGCGGGCGAACAATGACTCCAATACCTGCAAGCTCGTTCCGGGTGCGCGCGTGCTCGGGAGCGGCGTGTCTGCGCTCGGCGCGACGATGGTGCTGGTGTGGTTCTCGCGCGCGACGCAGCACGCGAGCGCTGACGTCTCCGATTCCACCTTCTCGCTCGCTCAGGTCACCGGCACCACCACCACGGTGCTCGGCCACACCGCCGCAGATCGCCAGTACGTGGTGGACAGCGTGGAGATCGACATCCCCGCGACCGGCATCGTGCAGGACGACTCGAACTATTACGTGCTCCAGGTGCTCGCTGGCGCGGTCGAGGTCGCGGCCTATTCCACCAAGACCACCGGTGGCCAGGGCACCATCACCGCCGCAGCGTGGACGCAGTTCATCAATGACGTGCTCGCCAACCGCTGCGTTCCGCCCGGGACCGCGCTCAGCTTCGTGCAGACGCTGACCGGCACCAAGACGGCACCCGCCTGCATCCTCGCGCTCCACGGCCACTACATCTAGGCCGTAGCCGTCACCCTCGCGCGCTGGCGTCCGTCCGCGCGCACCAACCCCACCAGCCAACCCCTCGGCATCGCCGGCCGCGCTCATGCGCAGGCAGGCCGGCGCCGCTTTGCCTCCAGAGGATACACAGATGGGAAATCTTCTCTCGCTCGACAAGTTCAAGAAGTGGCTGAATGACGGCTGCGCCAAGCTCCGCGATGCGGGTATGCGGCGCGACGCGGCCGAGGTGATCTCGCTCGACGAGTACCACTCGTTCGTCGACTCCGGACTCCTCACGCATATCCCCAAGATCGACGCGGGCGAGAATATGTTCTTCGCGCGCCAACTCGAGGCGTTCAAGGCCAAGCTGTTCAATACGAAGTATCCCGAGTTGCTGGCGCGGCTGCTGCTTCCGGTCAGCTACGACGCCGGCCCGGGCGCGAAGAAGATCACCTATCGCGCATACACGCTGGTTGGTATCGCGCAGGCAATTACCAACTATGCGGCGGACCTGGCGCGCGCCGATGCGTTCGGGCAGGAGTTCACCAGCAACGTCCGCGACTATGGCGAGGCGTTCGGTTGGAACATCCGCGAGATCCAATCCAGCGCGCAGGCGGAGCGCTCCGGTATCGGGCCGACCATGCCGCTGCAGACCGGTCGCATGATGGCCTGCCGCCGCGCGCATGAGGTTAACCTCGACAACATCGCTTTCGCGGGCGATGTGGCGTTCGGGCTCATTGGCCTGAATAACATCCCGAGCGCGAATACCTATGCTGTCCCGGCCGGCGCCGCGGGCTCCACGCTGTGGGCCAACAAGACGCCGGACGAGATGCTCGCGGACCTCTTCGCGATGGAGTCGACGCCGCTGAGCAACAGCTCCGAGGTGGAGTATGCGACGCGCTTGCTGCTCCCTCCCGCGAAGTACCGCATGGCGGCATATACCCGCGTGTCGATCGCGAGCGATACCAGCGTCCTCGATTACTTCCTCAAGCAGTCGCGCTACATCAAGGACGTGCGCGGCTGGTGGAAGCTCACCGGTGCGGGCTCGGGCGGCCTCGACCGCATGCTGAGCTATCGCCCGGATAGCGACACGATCTCCCTCGAGATCCCGGAGGAGTTCACCACCCTCCCGCCCGAGCCGCGCAACCTCGAGGTGGTCGTCAACACCACGATGGCGATCGGCGGGGTGATCTGCGAGTTCCCGCTCAGCGTCACCTACGGCGACGGGATCTGATCAGCCCTCGCGACATTCGCCGCGGCCAGTTCGGCGCGGCACCTCTTTGAGCAGCAACCGGGTCGAACGCCTTCGCGCGCGCTACCTTTCGGAGCCCTCGGGCGCCTGGCCTGCTCGATTCAAACATCCCGCGCGCGCCGGGTTTGCGCGTACCCACTTCCAACGAGATCCACGATGGCCGCCCCGCAGCCCGCTACCGCTTCGTCCGCTATTCCCTCCGTTCCAGTTTCCTCGCCCAAGACGTTGATGATCGTCTGGCACGGTCGCAATGGCCGGCACGGAATGGACAAGGGCATCTTCTCTACCCATGTCGAGCCCGAGGTGTTCACCGTCTCGGACGCGGCGGTGAAGCAGGCGCAGGAGCGGGCGGCCGCGGGCAAGCCCAATGCGCCTCCTTCTCGCCTGCTCAAGCTCTTCCCTGGCATCAACCCAGCGGTGCCTGCGGCGGATTGGGAGAAGGTCTCGAAGTACGACGCCTTCAAGAACCAACTGGCCGCCGGCAACCTCGAGGTCATCAGCGGCGTCGAGGAGAGTCTGGCCGCGATCCCTGAGTCGCGTGCGGTCAGCGAGTTCGCGACCTACACGATCGACAAGGGCCTGCTCGAGCGCTGGAATCGCAATGAGCAGCGCCTCGAGGTCAAGAAGGCGCTCGAGAGCCACCTCGCCAAGCTGAATGAGCGGCCTGCCAAGCAGTAGCGGCGCCGATTCCCATCCACGCACCACCAATGATTTCGGAGAACACCATCATGCTGAAGAAACTCGCTCTCGGCGCCCTCGCGGTCGTCTCGCTCTTCGCTGCTGTCTGTGCGGTGTCGCCAGCCGCCCGCGCGGCGCTGCCGAGCATCCTCTCGGTGATCGGCCCGACGCCCGCTGGCACCGTCTCGACCAGCAGCCCGGTCCAGGCTGGCGGCGTCGATTCGGGCGGCCACGTGCGCAAGCTGCTCGTCGATACCACCGGCGCGCTCATCCCGAGCACGACCGTCACGCCCGCGGTGACCTCGACGGGCACTGCCGTGCCTGTGGCTGCCGCTGTCGGCGGCGCTGGCATGTTCTTCAACGACGCGGTCGCGGCGACGAAGGTGCAAATCAAGGCCACACAGGGGCAGCTGTATTCGCTCCACCTCGTCAACGGCTCGGCGGCGACCAGCTACTTGCAGGTCTTCTGTTTGCCGAGTGCTGGCGTGACGGTGGGCAGCACTGCACCGAGCTTCGACATCAACCTGCCCACCAACGCGGCCTCCAACTTCACCTCGGACCTCACGTTCCCGGTCGGTGCCGGCTGCGCCACCGGAACGGGCATCACCATCGCCGCCACCACGACCGCCACGGGTAGCTCGGCCGCGTCGGTTTCGGTGACGGCTTCGTACCTGTAAGGGGCTCGCAATGGCCGTCTTGCCTTCGGACGTGATCAACATCGCGCCCGAGTTCGGGGCGACCAGCTCAATTCAGTCGAGCGAGATCCAAGCTGCAATCAACGACGCCCTGCTCGAGCTGAGCGCGGAGGCGTGGGGCGCGCGGTTGGATCTCGCTACCAAGTGGCTGGCCGCGCATAAGCTGGCGCGGTCCCATCCCGAGCTGAGCCAGTACCAGCCGCGCGTTTGGGAGACGGCCGGTGCGAACGACGCGGGCAATCTGGGTTCAACCCGGTTCGGCGTCGAATACTCGCGGCTGACCAAGCTGCTTTTCCGGACTGTCGTCAGCGGAGGCGGGAGCACCTACGATCTCCCGCGCTCGTGATGAAGGTTCAGATCGTCTCCATCGACCACGGCTGGAATGAGCTGCGGAGGATGATGCGGGAGGCAGGCGGCGGCGACAGTTTCGCGAAGGCGGGCATCGTCGGTGCGAAGGCCGCTGCGCAGCACGAAGGCGGCGACGAGAAGGAGCCGGTCAACAACGCCACGCTCGCGATGATTCACGAGTTCGGTCTCGGAGTGCCCGAGCGCAGCTTCATCCGCGCCGCCTTCGATGCGAACCGCGAGAAGTACGTCGCCAACCTGCAGACGCTGGTGAGCGCGATCTACGACCGCAAGCTGACCGTTGGGCGCGCACTGACCCTGCTCGGCATGCAGTGCGCGAGCGACATCCGCAAGCTCATCATCGATGGCGCTGGCGTGCCGCCGCCCAACGCGCCAGCGACCATCAAGCGCAAGGGCAGCAGCCGCCCGCTCGTCGATAGCGCACAGATGAAGAACTCGATCACTCACGAGGTCGTGCTCAACGGCTCGTCATCCAAGGAGCCCTGACGATGGCGCTCGATTTCGCAGCCATCGAGTCGGCGATCCTCGCGTGGCTGGTTGCCGGCACTGGCCTGCCAAGCGCGAGCGTGATCCTGGACATGCAGAAGCTGCCCCAACTCGGCATGCCCTACGCGGTGGCGCGCGTGCCCGAGCCGAAGCGCGTCGCAGGAATGGATGAGCTGCGCCACTCCGATACCCCGCACGCGCCGGCTGGCGCTGAGGTGACGACGACGGTCTACGGCGTGCGCGAGATGGTCGTGTCGGTGAAGGCCTTCACGCTCCAGGCGACAGGCGCCGGGACCGCGCGCCAGCTGCTCAGCCAGGCGCAGACCGCGCTCGCGCTGCCCGGCGTGCGCGACGCTCTCTCTGCGGCGGGGCTGGCGTTCATTGACGTCGAGCTGTTCCAGGACCTCTCGTCGCGCGAAGGCCCGCTCGGTCAGGGGCGCGCGGTGATGGACCTGCGCTTCCGCTGCGCCGACAGCGCGTCGCAGACCGACACGTACATCGAGACGGTCGACGCCACCGGCGCCGCCTCGCCCGAGTAGCTCTCCCTATTCCAACGACTGCGTCGCGCGCCCGGTTGGCTCGTTGCGCCCAGCTTTGCTCGCGACAGGAGCACCATGCCGCTGAACGATTTCGTGCAGGTGAACATCACCACGCAGGCCGTTGCGCCCTCGCAACAGTCGTTCGGCGTGCCGCTCATCTTGGGCAGTTGCATCAACGCGCTCGCCGCATTCGGTGCGTCGCTTCTGCGCGTCTACACCAGCCTCGCCGGCATGGTCAGCGACGGCTTCGCCGCGACCGATCCTGAGTACCTCGCCGCGCAGGCCCTCTTCTCGCAGTCGCCGACGCTCCCGCAGCTCGTCGTCGGCCGCCGCACCAACAAGCCGACGCAGAAGCACGCGCTCACGGTGCTGAGCGGCGCTGACTCGACCTGGGCGACCAGCACCGCCTACACGCTGGGCAAGAAGGTAGTCCTCGGCGGCAACCTCTACATCTGCACCACCGCCGGCACCTCCGCGGAGAGCGGCGGCCCGACAGGCACGGGCAGCGGCATCACCGACAACACCGCAGTCTGGGCATATGTCCGCCCGAACGCTGGCACCGTTTACACCGCGACCATCAACGGCGTGGCGAAGAGCTACACCTCGAGCGCGACTGACAAGAATAGCGACATCGCCACCGCCCTCGCGACCGCGATCGGAACGCCCACCGGGTTCGGCGCGGCCAGCGCATCGGCTGCGGTGGTCACTCTCACCGCGAGCGCCGCCGGCAACTGGTGCCGCGTTGCCGCGACCAACCCGAACGTCGACCTCGACCACCAGCAGACGCACGTCGACGCTGGCGTCGTCGCGGACCTCACCGCCATCCTCAACGTGGACGGCGGCTCGAGCTGGTACACGGTCACCGCGACCACGAGCAGCAACGCCGAGGTGGCGGCGCTCGCGGCCTACGTCGAGACGATCGGCAAGCTCTACCTGGCCGACTCGAACGACTCGACCATCCTCGGCAGCGGCTCGAGCGATATCGCCAGCACGCTCATCGCGAGCGCCTATGTTCGCAGCCCGATCTTCTATCACCCGGACAGCGGCGCATTCCTCGGCGCGGCGTCGGCAGGAAAGGCGCTTCCGCTCTCGCCTGGTGGTGGGATCTGGAAGTTCCTGCAGCCCAGCGGCGTCGCGACCACGTCCTTCAGCGCGAGCCAGCTGACCAATCTCAAAGCGAAGCTCGCGAACTGGCTCTACACGGTCGCGGGCGTGAACATCGTCGCGAACGGCACGGTGCCGGCGAACGAGTGGATCGACACGGTCCGCGATCGCGATTGGCTCGCGAGCACCATCCAGACCGACTTCTTCAACGCGCTCCTCTCGCCGCCGTCCGCGGTGAACCAGGCGAACCCGGGCAACCAGGTGCCAGCGCTGGGCAAGATCCCCTACACAGATCCCGGCATCGCTGTGATGGAGGGCGTCCTGCGCTGCTCGCTGCAGAAGGGCGTCAACCAAAACGTGCTCGCCGCCACTCCGCCCCCGACGGTGACCGCGCCGCTCGCTGCGTCGATCAGCCCATCGGTGAAGGCCACGCGTGCGCTCACCCTCGCGTGGGGAGCCGAGCTGGCTGGGGCGATCCAATCGCTCACGTTGAACGGCTCGCTCTCGTTCTAGCGCCGCGCCCGCGCGCGTAGCGCGGCCCCCACACACGCCTCGGTCCTGGGTGCTGCGCTCGTTCGCGGCGTTCGGGCACCGCTTTGCCCGGAGAGCCGATGTCGACACCCTTGAAGACCTACGATCCGTCGAACGTCATCCTCACGTTCCTGGGCGCGATCGCGCACGGGTACGCCGACGGCACCTTCGTCACAGCCAAGCGCAGCGCCGACGCCTACGACGATATGGCCGGCGCCGACGGCGAGGTCACTCGCATTCGCGTCCTCAACGAGCTGGGCGACGTCGAACTCGTCCTCACGCAGACCAGTACCTTCAACGACGTGCTCGCCGCGCAGCTCGCGCTCGGCACCGTGGGCGCGCTGCTGCTCAAAGACCTGAGCGGCTCCACGCTCTGTTCCGCCGACCAGGCCTGGATCAAGAAGGCGCCCGACGCCGCGTTCGGTAAGGAGCTGAACACCCGCACGTGGACGCTCCGCTGCGCCCACCTCGTGATGTTCGTCGGCGGCATCCAGGGCTCGTAGTCCACCACCACCGCCCGCGCAGTGAGCGGGTTGGAGCACCATGTCTCTCCAGTCGAATGAGAAGCTGATCAATGGGCGGCGCTTCATCGTGCCGCAGCTGCCCGCGATGGCGGCGCTCAAGCTGATGGCCAGGCTCGGCCGCGTGGTCGGCCCTGCGCTCGGCACGCTGACTGCGGGGCTCGACGCAACGGTCGATCTCGGGAAGGCGGCTGGGCTGCTCTTCCAGCAGCTCACCGAGAGCGAGACCGAGGGGCTCATCAATGCGCTCTGCGCCAACGTCCTCATGATCGACGGCAATGCACAGCGCCCGATGATGAAGGCCTTCGATGTCGACTTCGCCGGTGAGCGCCTGGTCGACGTGATCGAAGTGCTCCGGTTTGTGCTCGAGGTCCAGTACGGCCCCACCTTCGCCGCGATGCTCGCCGCCCGCGCGGCCACTCAGCTGGCGGCGACTCCGGCGGCGTCCGCATAGAGCTGCCCGCTGAAGCCGAGGACGCGTGGCCGGCGCTGCGGCTTTGGCAGGCAGGAAAAGCAACGCTGACGGAACTGGAGCAGCTGTCCCTCGATGAGGTCGTGATGCTCAACGAAGTTCTCGATGCCTGCGCGGACGCTGAGATGCGCGCGCGTGAGGTGCCAGCGAGAGGAGGGTAGCCAAATCATCGTCCGCGAGCTTCTCGCCAAGCTGGGCGTCCAGGTTGACGGCGCAAGCTTCGCGAACGCGCAGAACTCGCTCGCGCGACTGCACCTGGCACTCGGCGGCCTGCGCGATATCGTCAAGCCGGTATTCGACGGGCTGAAGGATATCGTCGAGGGCACCGCCGACGCCGCCCGCGAGGCGCAGAACGCCGCGCGGATGACCGGCCTCACCACGCAGCAGGTGCAGGAACTCGACTATGCAGCCAAGCAGAGCGGGGTCAGCGCCGAGGAGCTGCAGCACGGGTTGATTCACCTCGCGCGCAGCGCCGTCGAGGCGGGGCAGGGGAGCCAGGAAGCTGCGGCGGGCTATTACCGCCTCGGTATCCGCGCGACCGATTCGAGCGGCAAGGTGCGCCCGATGGGTGAGCTGCTCGCCGAGGTCGCGGGCGCGATGCAGCGCATTCCCGATGGCACGCAGAAGGCCGCCGTTGCGATGCAGATCTTTGGTCGCGCGGGCGCGCAGCTTATTCCTCTGCTTGATAAGGGCCCCGCCGGGATCGCCGCGTTGAGCAAGGAGGCCGACCGCCTCGGCATCGTGATGAGCACCGGCGCCATCGCCGCGGGCGCGCGTTACAAGGCCACGCTCGACCGCATGAGCAGTGCCGTGCAGGGGCTCAAGTTCGCCATCGCGGAGAAGCTGTTCCCGGCACTCTCGAGGAGCACCGAGCAGTTCACTGCGTGGATTGCCGCACACCGCCGCTTCCTCTCGTTGAAGATTGGAGAAGCGTTCGAGCTCATCACCCGCGCAGGGAAGGGGCTGGTGACCGCCGGCCAGGCCATCGTCACCCTGTTCGAAAAGATCTGGAACACGGGCTCCGCGGCGAAGGCAGTGCTCACCGTGCTCGGTGGCCTGGCCGTTTATCTGATTTCCCCGTGGACAGCGTTGGCCGGCGCTATTGCCCTGGTCGCCAATAGCTTCGAGCTATTCCTCGAGGGCAAGGACTCCGCGGTTGGTCGCGTGATCTACGGCCTCTATCGAGCGTTCAATGCTCTGAAGACGGACCTGCTCGACTTCAAGAGCGACCCGTTCGCCGCTCTGCAGAAGTGGGCGGGCCAGTTCGCGACGTGGTTCGCAGACACGCTAATCGCCGCGCTCGCAACAGGTCCAGGCCGAGCGCTCCAGAAGAGCATCGACGACCCGACCAGCCTGCTGGGCCGATGGAGCAATCTTGTCGATCTCGGCATCAGCCCACCTCCGCGACCGGACGTGCCCGCAGGATATTCCGGCCCGACCTCGGGCCCGGGCATCACGCCGCCGACCTTCATGCAGGGGCTCAGCAACCTGTTCAACAACTCCGGCGCTGCAGGGTTGGTTCCGTCATGGGGTGCCGGCTTGTGGAATGCGACGAGCCCATCTTGGGCCTCCGTCGGCGCGGGCGGGGGCGCCGGCACCACGAACAACATCACCATCAACGCGCCCAGCGGCGATCCGAAGGCGATCGCTCACGAGGTCCGCAAGGTGCTCGCTGACCACGACGACGCCAAGCACAGCGCAGCTCTCGGAGCACTCGACAAGGGGCACTGATGGCCGACCAGACAATCGGCTCTCCTCCCGCGCTGCAGTCGGTGTCGATTCTGTTCAATGCCGCGCAGCTCGCGCAGGGCGCGGAGAAGCCTCCGTTCAAGGCGCAAATCCAAGGTCAGAATCCAACCAGCGGCGCGGCGACTCTCGACATCGTGACGCTCGACGCGACGCTCGAGGAGACGCACTCGTTCACCAACGAGATCACCGAGCACCCCGTTGAGCAAGGCGCGGACATCACCGACCATGTCCGGCCGCGCCCCGTCGAGCTCCGCCTACGCGGCGTCGTCTCGAACACGCCGCTCGATTCCAGTCTGACCAACGCGCTCCTGACTGCGATCCCAGCGCTGGGCATCGCTGCTGCGAGCGCAGCGCAGGCTCAATCTCTCCTCGCGCTGGCCGACGCCTCGAAACAGACCTACGAGACGCTGAGATTCCTGAGCGAGACGGGCAGTCCCTGCATCGTCTACACACCGTTTCGCAACTACAGCTCGATGGTGATCTCGAGCCTCGAGATCACGCGCAACCAGACCACCGGAGCCGCGCTCGCGTTCTCGGTCAGCTTTCGCGAAGTGACCACGGTTGAGAGCGCCTCGGTGACGGTGTCGCTGCCGTCCTCGGCGCAGGCCCCGCTCGATATGGGGCAGACCGGCCCGGCAGGCGCGAGCAAGTCGCTCAAGAGCCAGACCGATCCACTGCTCAAGGGAGGTTCGATGAATCCGCTCAACCTTCTTGACCGCGCGCCGGCCGGATTCGCGAAGACGATTGGTTTCTGACCAATGGCCACGATCATTCTGCCGACCCGCACCGATGGGTCGCAGCGCTACTCCTTCCGCTCGACCCTCGGCGGCACGCTCTTCGGGTTCGAGTTCACCTGGAACGCGCGCGACTCGAGTTGGTGGATGGCGCTCTCGGACTCGAGCGGCAATCTCCTGCTCTCGAAGAAGATCACGGTCGGCACGCCGCTGACCTGGCGCTACGCCAACGCGGCCCTGCCGTTCGGAGAGTTGCTCGCCTTCGATACCAGCGGCGCGAGCATCGATCCCGGCCTGACCGACCTCGGCGCGCGCGTGCTCCTCACCTTCACCGACGCGGCAGATCTAATAGCCGCCTGAGCTGAGCCAATGGGTTCCAAGTATCTCGGGCGCGCCGTCAACGTGACGCTCGCGCAGCCTGGCGCGCCGGCCGATGCGCCGTCGATCTTCGCGGTCAGCGGACAGGATTACGTCTCGCAGACCAAGACGGCAGACCCGTTCACATTCAACCAGCCTCTGCAGGGGCTCGGCGGCGGCGGGCTGGGGCCTGTCGCGAGCAAGTGGGGCCGCGCGTTTAGCGGCCTGCACGTCCGCTTCAAGGCCGAGAAAAACACGCTCCTGACGCCGAACACGCTCGAGCTGAATATCTACAATCTGGCCGCGGCGACTCGAAAGCAGCTGCAGAGCTACGGCATGTTCGTCGAACTATCAGCCGGCTATCAGGCCGACCTGCCGACGCTTCCGATCGCCTTCCGCGGCACGACGCGCACCATCGACCATATTCGCCAGGGCGCCGATTGGGTGACGCGCATCCGCAGCGGTGACGGCGAGCATGGATATCGATTCGGCCAGGCTAATCAGACGTGGCCGCAGGGCGTGCTCTCGTCGACCATCGCGATCTACCTTGCCAACCAGGTGAAGGCAGCGGATCCGCTGCATATCGACGTCTCGGCGTTCATCGCCGCGGCGCCGTCTCTCAACTATCCAGTCCAGGCCTACGCCAATGGATATGTGGCCTATGGCAATGCGATCGACCAACTGTCGTTGCTGATCGGATTCGGCTACGAGCTGAGCATCCAGAATGGCTCGCTGGTTGCTATCTCAACGAGCGGGTTTACGCAGAGCACCGGCGGCATCCCGCTTATCTCGCCCAGCACGGGATTGCTCGGCAGCCCCGATCACGGCGACCCGAACCTCGCGGGCCTGCCCTCCGTGCTCAAGGTGAACTGTCTGATGAACGCGCGGATTCAACCAGGCGACCTGGTGCAAGTCGTTTCCTCGGACACGAACGGCACCTTCCGCGTCCAGAAGATCACGCACACAGGCGACCTCGACGGCAACGATTGGCAGAGCGAAATCGAGGCTTATGCACTCGGGCAGACGCCGGGAGTGGCACCGCTATGACGACGCCGAATACGCGCAGCCCGTCGCTCGCCGACGTGATCCGCGTCGCGCTCGATCGCCGGCTAATGGACACCTATGTCTCGATGCCGGGCATCGTGCACAGCTACGACCCGGCAACGCAGACCGCCAGCGTGCAGCCCGCGCTGCGCAAGCTCGCGCCGGATCCAAGCGGCATCGACAAAGTGGTTCAGTTGCCAGTGCTGCAGCGCGTGCCGGTGGTATTCCCGGGCTCAGGCTCGTGGCGCATCACCTGCCCAGTCGAAGAGGGCGACACGGTTCTGCTCCTGTGGTCGGACCGCTCGATCAACGTCTGGAAGTCCACTGGCCTCGAGGGCGATCCGCTGGTGCCATCGCAGCACGCGATCGCGGACGCCATTGCCATCGTGGGCCTCGTGCCGCCCGGCAAGGCTCGCGTGGCGCTGGCGACCGATCGCATATCGATTGGCAGCGCCGGCGGCGCGGTCGTCGATGTGCTCGACGACGAGGTGCGGCTCGGAGCGGCGAGCGCATCGCATCCTGTGCCCCTTGGCGACAATCTCACGCAAGCGATCGCCTTCTGCATTGATGCCACGCAGTTGCTCTGCGTTGGCCCCCTCGCGGCTATCAAGACTCCACTCGCGGGCCTCGTGACCGCCCTGGGGTTCACTCCTGGATTCTCTGTCGCGGGCGCCCCGGCATCTCCGATTCTCTCCACTGTCGTTAAAACGGAGTAGCGCCACCCATGAGCTACGCGACGAAGGCGCCAGTTCCGACCCGCTACAACTCGGGCTGTGTGTATGACAGCTTCCGGAACAAGGTCGTCGTCTTCAGCGGCACCACGTTTCAGCCTGGTTACAACAATCTCGCTGACACGTGGGAGTTCGACGTCGCGGCAAAGACGTGGGCGCTGATCTCGACGACACACAGGCCAGCAGGGCGCACAGGCTTCGGACTGAGCTACGACCCCGTCCACAAGGTCGTGGTCTTCTTCGGCGGATGGCATGGCGTATCCGGCACCGGCACCAGCGACACGTGGACCTACGACGGCACGGACTGGACGCAGCAGAACGCCGACGGTGCCGGTGGTGTGCCGGACCGGAAGAACGACTGCTCACTGACCTACGATTCATTCCGTGGGAAGCACTATCTGTATGGTGGGGGAGACGGGTACAACGACGCCACGTCCGCGCTTTGGGAGTACGACGTCGGCGCGAACACCTGGACGCAGCGTTACCCGTCCGGTGGCGGCCCCGGTAACCGCGAACAGCACGTTCAGATTTACGACGCTAACCGCAAGAAGCTCATTGTCAGCGGCGGAATGGCTGACTTCTACAACAACTTCTACAACGACGTCTGGGAATGGGATCCAAACTCGGGTGGCTCAGGCTCCTGGTCGCAGATCATCCAGAACAGGAATGGGGCGGGTTCGTATACCGGAAACAGCGCGAGCTCGACGACGTGGCCTTCGCAGCCGAACATTCAAGCCTGCGCCCCGTATACCAATGACGCCGGATATGCATGCGCGGCGGACATGGACTATCTCGGCACAATCCTGCAATGGTCGGGGACTGCTTGGAACCAGACTGGCGGCTTCACCGCCGCGGCCGACTACTACATCGGCAATGGCGCGTTGTACGGAATGGCGTTGCAGCAATACGGGGCTTATTGCGGCGATGCGAATGGTCTGTATTGCTATGGAGGTGCCGGCTATACGGCTGGTTCCTTCTGGAACTACGATTTCACCTCTGGATTGTGGTCGAGTTTGTCTTGGCCGCAGCCGCGGACCGGAGCTGCCAGTTGCTACGACTCGGATCATGATCGCATCTGGTTGATCGGCGGCTACACGACCGGAGTCACGGGCGACGGCGATTCGTACCTTCAGGATCTATGGTCCTATGGGGTGTCGCAGAATCAATGGACGGGAGTTCCAGCTCCGCAGCTGATGAGCAATGCGCCTCAGCCGTCGAGGGATATCGCGTGTTGCTATGCGCCAGCCTTCTCAACGCACGGCCACCAGGTCATTTTGTTCGGAGGCGTGGACGGATCGACTGATTACGGCGACACCTGGGCAATCGACACGAACGCCAACTCCGCATCCCTCGTTCTCAGTGCAGGTTCCGGCGGCTCGCCGAGCAATCGTTTCGCTGGAACGATGGTGTGGGATCCAGACAACAACGTCGCGCTGCTTGTCGGCGGGCGTTCATATAGTGGGACATTCTACGCTGACGTCTATCAATATGATCCTGTCGCGAACTCGTGGTCCAATAGAAGCCCCACGGGCATCGGCAGCTTCACTGCGCGCAGATCTCCGGCCGTTGTCTACGATGCAGCCACGCACAAATTCATCATCTTCGGCGGCATCAACAGCAGCGGCGTGGGTCTGAGCGACACATGGATTCTCGACAACACCGCGAACACGATCACACAGGCGACGCCGACCACCAGCCCCGTGGTGACTGGCGGGCACGTCGCACCGTCCTATGGCTCCTTCGGAGGCACGGTCCAGATTCTCGACCCTGAAAGCTCGGGGTCGGTGTGGGAGTGGTCCGATGCGGGCAGCGGTAGCTGGACGCAGACGACCGCGTACAACACCAGCGGATTCCCGGTCACCAGCAGCACGCGTGCGTCTTGCGCCAGCAATCCGACGACGGGTGTTTGGTATCACCTCGCGGGCGAAGCCGCTGCGGGCGTGGCCAACACGAGCATCTGGAGTATCGACGCCACGGCGCACAAATGGGTGACGCTGCCATATA
>CAIWCD010000042.1 GCA_903911145.1 uncultured delta proteobacterium
CGCTGCGCCCGTGCTGATCGCAAACGAATTGCTCGTCGCCTGCGCGTACGTGCCGCTGCTCGCCGTCAACGTGTAGTTTCCCACCAGCGCGGCGAGCGAAAGCCCGGTGAATGTCGCGATTCCACTCACGGCAGCTTGCGAGTTGCCCGTCAGCGATCCACCGCTCGACGCGAGAGCAATGGTATCGCTCGATGACGTCACCACGTTGCCCGCGGCGTCCTCAATGGCGATCGATACAGCGGGAGATATCAGCGCGCCGGATTGCGCATCGGTCGGCTGCTGCACAAAGGCCAGCTGCGTCGGCGCGCCCGCGCTGAGCGCAAACGTGCTGCTGGTTGCGGAGGTCGCATTTTCGCTCGAGGCAACCAGCGTGTAGTTGCCGGCTGCGCCCGAGAGGGAGAGAGCCGCAAACGTGGCAATCCCATTTACCGCAGCTTGCGAGTTGCCCGCGAGCACGCCGCCGCTTGCCGCGAGCGTCACCGTCGCGCTCGACGAGGTCACGACATTGCCGGCTGCATCCTCGATTGCGACGGTTATCGAAGGTGTCATCACCGCACCCGACTGCGACGTGGAGGGGGGCCCCTGCGTGAAGATGAGCTGCGGCGGCGCGCTCGCCAGCACGCTGATATTCCCGCTGGTCGCGGAGATATGCGCGGCGGCGTCGGCCGCAGTGAGCGTCGCGCTGCCCACGGTCGCCAGCGCCGCTGAGAACGCGTGCGCTCCGGAATCCAGCGCGGTGAACGAGTAGTCGGCAGGCAGCGTCGCCTGCGCATCGCTCGAGGTGAAGTGGACGGTGCCGAGATATCCCGCGATCGGCTTTCCGCTGGCGTCGAGCGCGGAGAGCGTGAAGGAAACGTGCTGGCCTGCTTGGGTGGACGACGGCATGCCGGTCCAATGGAACGACGCCAGTGCGGGCTTCTCTGCGCTGCTGTGGCAGCCGGCCAATGCAGCCGCTTGAATGAGCAGCAGCGATGCGATCGCAAAGCTATTTTTCATGAGCCGATTTTCTCTGGGTGCCGGAGGGTCGAATCGCAAATTGGCATAGCATTTCCCAATCAACCGCGGATGAAAAGCGGAGCGGTCGTCTTTATCGACGGCATCAATCGCAAGATCGATGGCGCAACCGCCTGTCGCAACGGTTCACCCGGACAACTCGAGTGGTCACACTGGGGTCGGAGCGCAGTCTGTGGCGATAGGACTTTCAAGAGGCGATCCGGGTCTGATAACGAAACTTACGTCCACTCGGCTCGCCGACACTTGCGTGCCAGCGAGAGAAGAGCACCGCGCGCGGGGCGCGCGCAAGGCAGCTCGGTGCGCGTCTCTCCACCGCACACCGCGACGCGATCACCGCGCGGCGAAAAACGGATCTGGTGCGGCGAGACCAGCTGCGAGGTGAGCCGCGCGAGCGGCGATAGGACTTTCAAGAGGCGATCCGGGTCTGATAACGAAACTTACGTCCACTCGGCTCGCCGACACTTGCGTGCCAGCGAGAGAAGAGCACCGCGCGCGGGGCGCGCGCTAGCTGAAAACAAGGCATAGGCGTAAGCCGGTCCAGCACGCCCTCATTGGAGCGTGAACGGCAGCGACGGCACGTCGTCTTGCCAGGGCACCGCGTCCGGCGGTGCCCCGCTGCCGGCCGGCGCGATCGGCGGCCCAGTCGTCGGCAACCCCAGGTGCTCCAGGATCGCCTTAATCGCGCTGCGCTCGGTGATGAACGCGAGCATCCGGCGGCGGCCTCCGCAGGGGCAAGCGAGTACATCTTCGCGGAAGACGCGTTGGAGAAGATCGGCCCAGCGGATCTTCGAGTCTGGTCGCCGCGGCTTCCGCGCCCGCGCCTCCGGCGTGATCTCGATTTGTTCCGAGGCTTCCGCGGGCGAGGGGCCGACACCTCGGTGTTCGTGCGGGATCCCGGCAGGTGCCGGAACGATTTCGCTGCGCCATTTCGAGGCCGGACCGAACACTCCGTGGAAGCGGACGAGGTGCGCGCGCGGCGGTGGTACGAGCGTCGCGAGGCGGCGAAGCAGTTCGAGCGGCTCCAGCAGCAGCTCCTCGCGGCCATCTGCAAGCGGGCGCTTCATTCGGATCGCTAGACGACCGTCGGGCAGCACCGAGAGCCGATCCTGCGACAGCGCCGGCCGCGCGCCGTACCCGCACAATCGAGAGAGGCCCTCGCGGTCGTTCGCGTGGATGTGCACACCCGCGTGCAGTGAGAAGCCTTCGAGGTATGCGGCGTGCTTCTTCGAGATCGCGGCGGTGGCTGGCATTCCGACGCGCGTGGCTACCGACTCGGCCTGCGCCGCAGCCAGCACGCTGGGGATGCGCGCATCGTCTCGCGCCGATTCGAGTCGCCGGCGGAGAATCTTGCCGACGCGCACGACGATCTTCTGGAGAATCGTTTTCACCTCATCATCGGAGGGCGCACCGAGTGGAACAAAGAGCATCCGGCCCTCATCGCGGACGAAGACGCCGTCCGGGATGCAGCAGTGGAAATGCACGTTGAGCAACAGCCTTCTCTAATACCCTGTCGTTGAAGATCACTATTCGGTACCGGTTCCACCCACTCGCCGGGAATGAGCTGGACGTTGTCGCGGCGCCGCGACAGAGCGCGCTTCCGATCACCGTGCGCGGCCCGGACGGCATCGACTTGAAGGTGCCGAGGTGGATGACCGAGCCGGCCGCAGCCGAGCTCGCGATCGAGGAAGAGGCGACGCTGTCGATCGCCGCCTTGCGCACGGTGGCCGCATTACTCGCGGCGCGTGATCCGTTGAAGCCAGACGCCGCGACGACGGATCTTCCCGCGCGGACCACGACGTCCGCACAGGAGAACCGGGATGAGCCAGCTGCGCTTCGGGTGGGCGGTGCCGATCAAAGCGATCGCGCCCGCCGAAAAAACGGGAGTGGACCTCGACGAGGAGACGACCCGGGCCTTGGTCGCGCTGATGGCGCGCGTGCTGGTCGCCGTGGTGCGCACCGGCGAGGAGGACGCCGATGATCGGTGACCAGAGGCTCACGTCGAAACACCTTTCGCGCAGGGCGATCGTCTATCTGCGCCAGTCGTCCGAAGGCCAAGTCCGTAACAACCACGAAAGCCAGAAGCTGCAATACGCGCTTGCGGACAAGGCGAGGAGCCTGGGCTTTCACGAGGTCGAGACGATTGACACTGATCTCGGATCGAGCGCGGCTGTGGCGGCGAAGCGTCGCGCGGGATTCGAGCGCATGCTGGGGGCGGTGGCGATCGGTGAAGTTGGCTTGATCCTCAGTCGCGAACTGTCGCGGTTGCTGCGCACGGACCGGGACTTCTGTCAGCTCATCGAGATGTGCCAGCTCTTCGGTACGCTGATCGGCGACGAGGAGAACCTCTACGACACGAGCCGCATGGACGACCAGCTGGTGCTCGGGATCAAAGCGACGATGAGCGTCGTCGAGCTGAAGGTGCTGCAACTGCGGCTCGCGCAGGGCAAGGAGAACAAGGCGAGGCGAGGCGAACTCTACCCGCGACTTCCGCCGGGCTACGTGTGGAACGGCGTGGGCTCGGTGGCGAAGGATCCCAACCAACGTGTGCAGGACGCGATCGCGCTCGTGTTTGCGAAGTTTCGGGAGACGTGGAGCATCCGGCAGACGTTCAAGTGGTTCCGCGACAACGAAGTGCAGCTCCCGGTGAGCCACGCGCGCGGTGGCAAGCTGGGGGTCGAGTTCCAGGTCCCGCGTCACAGCTTCGTCGCCGGCGTGCTGCACAATCCGTTCTACGCCGGCGCGTACACTTGGGGCCGGCGCTCGACGGGCGTCGTGTGGCAGGGAGGCGTGCTGCGCAAGCGACAGGGCGCCGCGACCGCACCAGAGGAAGCGCGGGTCTTCATCCGAGAGCATCATGAGGGCTATCTTGAATGGTCGGCGTTCGAGGAGATCCAGCGCATGATCCGGCGCAACGACCAGCGAGGGAAGTCGGACGAGAAGGTGGGCGCGATCCGCGCGGGCAGCGGGTTGTTCAGCGGAGTGCTGCGCTGCGGGCGGTGCGGGCGCCGGATCTACGTGCGCTACGCAGGGAAGGCCGGCACCAAGGCGCGATACGTTTGCACCGGCGATTACGTCTCGAATGGTAATCGTTATTGCATCGGGTTTGGCGGCGCGCTCCTGGATCGCCGGTTGAGCAGCGAGCTCGTGCGGGTGCTCTCGCCGCTCGGGATCGCCGCGAGCGTGCAGGCTGCCGAGCATCTCGAGGCGCGGGGCGGCGAGCGCCGCTGGGCGCTGCAACAGCAGTGCACGCAACTCGAGTACGAGGCCTCGCGCGCGTTCGAGCAGTACAACGAGGTCGATCCGCGCAACCGCCTCGTCGCCCCGGAACTCGAGCGGCGCTGGAACGCGAAACTCGAGGAGCTCCAGCGTGCGCGGGCGAGCCTCGCGGAGTTGGACGCGCATCAGCGGCCCGTCTCGGTCGAGGAGCGCCAGCAGTTCGCAGCGTTCGCCGAGCAGTTCGCGCAGGCGTGGAACCACCCTGCCTGCCCGATCGATCTAAAGAAGCAGATCATCCGCTCGGTCATCGAGGAGGTCGTCGTCAACGAGGCCGAACCTGGAAAGCTCTCGGTGATCCTCCATTGGAAAGGCGGCTGCCACACGGCGTTCGGACTCGAAAAGGCGGACCCGAAGCGAGCGACACGGACCACGGACGACGACCTCGACGTGATTCGCAAGATGGCGCCTCGCCACGGCGACGACGCAATCGCACGAGCGCTCAACAAGCTCGGGCGCCGGACTGGCAAGGGCAAACCGTGGAGCCAACTCTCGGTCAAGACCGCGCGTCGCAACCACGAGATCGACGGGTGCGGCCGCTCCATCGAGAATCCCGACGTGCTCTCGCTCCACGGCGCCGCGCGACATACCGGCACAAGCAACACGACGATTGTGAAGCTCGTCGAAGCCGGCGTCCTCCCGAAGCGACAAGCCGTTCCGTTTGCTCCGTGGGAGATCGCGCGCACCGACCTCGAGAGCGCTCACGTCCGCGCGATCCTCGAGCGGCTCGAGCGCACTGGCCACCTCGTGTTGGGGGACACTTCGGTTGCGGTCGCAGATCAGACACAGCTCTTCCCTGCGAACGTGCGGAGGTGACAATGGCAGGCATCATGCGTGGCAGTTCAGATTGAGCGCGCCGCCGAATCGCTGCACGAACGTGATCGCTCCGGGCCGCGCTGCACGTGCTCCAGCGCTCCGCGCGCGGCGGCGGTGGCTGTTGAAGATCTCGCGCAGGCAGATGTCGAGCGTGCGCGTGATCAGTGCGGGATCGCGTGCGAGGAGGAAGCGAGCCCAGCGCGGCAACGAGAGCACCCATTGCCGCACTGGTACTCGTGGGATCACGCGATCGACGAGATGGATCGCAGTTCCCTGCATGCGGCGCGTGGTGCACGAGGGGCAGAATCCGCGTCCCTTGCACGAGAACGCGACGAGCAGGTCCTTCCCGCAGGCATCGCAATGCACGCGCGCGAAGCCGTTGGCGAGGATACCGCACGAGAGGAATCGCTCGAACTCGGCGATGACGAACCGCGGGAAGCTGCCGCCGTCGGTGCTCTGCGCGACCGCGGCGAGCAGCGCCTTCCAATGCGCGCGTACGGTCTCGTAGAGGATCGACCGCTCCGGCTCGCGGCGGCGATACGACGAGCCCGGTAGCGCCCGCCCTTCGACCGCGCGGCGTTGATCGAGTTGGGCTGGTGCGGCCGCGACTCCAGACATGCGGCGGTGCCAGTCCAAAAGCCATGCCGAACGCGGTGCCGCTCGGAGAGCGTCCGTGCGCAACGCGGAGGCGATTCATTTCGCGACGCCTGCGCGGCTCGTTTCGATCCGTCTTGGGCTCGATGGGCCGGGATGAGACCCGGCGCACGGTCCAGCACTCCATTGCCACTTGCACACCGTGCTCTCCGCTCAGATCTTAGAGCACAAAGGAAGTTACAGGCTCTATCTGAACTGTTCCCCATGTCTTCGCGCTTTCCCCCGCCCCCTCCTCATTAGGTTGGTCGCCCGCACCCTCCTCGTTTTCTCTCTTCCGATTCGCCGCCAACACCGGTGACGCGAACACCGACCGCTGCAAATTTTCGTCCCCCGCTTACTTCATCGATTCCACGTGCCCGACTAAATCCCGGTCGCGCGCCGTCCTCGTTCAAATTCCTGCTTCTCCATTGCCTCATCGTCTCGGCTTTTTGCTCTTTCTTCTTTTGATTTTCTTAACAACACCCTCTTCATCCTCCCCTGACCAACCCAGGTCTGCATCATCTAAACAAACATCTAGATCTATCGAGTTCTTTCTCCTGCTCTCTCCCAATTGCCATGCCTGCCCCCGATTCTGATTTCTCACTCCCAGGTTGATCCTGACCCCTCCATCTCCGTCGTTGAGAGGGAGGGGTCAGGATCGGCCGCAGCCGCCAGTCGAGCGGAGAATCGGGGGCAGGCATGGCCGGCAGTTCGCGGAGTTCCGGATGCTTGGGCGCGGCCAAGTGTGGTTCATGGTGTGGCGGCTGGTGTGATTTGCAGCGTGTCCTGCTCGCTACACCACCGATCACACTGGCAACCACACCAGCCACCGCACTGGAAGCCACACTGGCGTCGGCGGCGAAGATGGTTCCACTCAAGACATCGCTGACACTCTGTTGACAGGTCACGTGCTGACAGCGGGACCATTGTCCGACGCCCTCTTGGGGTTGACACTGCCGTTGACACCGACGGTTTCGCTGCCGTTGACACTGTTGATTCTGTCAGTTGACACCACGCCATTCAGCGAGGCGACCTCGATGGTTCCGAGATCCACGTCGAAGTAGTAGGCCCGCCAACGAAGACCGCTTTCGCGTCGAAGGCCGACCAGCTTTCCCGCGAGCGCTCCGCTGAGGCGCTGGGTGTCTCCATCGACGCGAATGAATCCTCGGGAGCCGACGCGCAACGTGCGCCACTCGATCGGATAGTTGGGCAACATGAGCATCGGCCGCCGGCGCTCCGTCGGGCGATACGCCTCCGCCGGTGTCTGGCCGTTCAGCGCGGAGTGCGGGCGCACGTGATTGAAATCAACGAGCCACCGATCGCACTCGAGCTGCTGCTTCGAACGCGTCCGCGCCGGCTTGATCTGGAGCTCGCTTAGATCGCGGTGCATTCGTTCGTGACCGCCGTTGTCCTGCGGACATGCCGGTCGCGATCGAATCAACTTGATGCCGAGCGACACCAGCCACACCGATAGTTTGGTGAGCCCGCCGCGTCCCTGCATGCTTATCCACGGCGAGCCGTTGTCGCACTGGATCGCCCCCGGTACCCCGTGCTCTCGGAACAGCTCTGACAAAACGTATCTGACAGAGCCGCACGTGGCGCCGTTGACCAGCCTCACCGCGAACACGTAGCGGCTAAATGCATCGCGCACCGTCAATGGCTCGCACCGCTGACCGTTGCTCGCATTCCACCAGCCCTTGAAATCGATCGTCCAGAGATCGTTGGGCGCCTTCGCCTCAACGTGCTCCCGCTCGTTGACGCTCCAGACCCTGGCCGCGGCGCGCCGACGCTTCACCTTGCCAAGCCGGCGCAGCACGCGCGCGACCGTGCTCTTCGACGGCGCGTCGGTCCCGAATCGCGCCTCGAGAATGCGGGAGATCTTGTCCGGTCCCCAGCTCGGCCGCCGGTCGCGCAACTCGACGATCGCCGCGACGACGTCCTCCGCCTTGGCCAATGGGCTCGAGCGCGGCCGACGGCTCTGCTCCACCAGGCCCAACGAGCCCTTCTCTTGATATCGCTTTAGCCACTTGTGGCCCGTCTGCCGCGAGATCCCATACTCGCGGCAGAGCGCGGCGACGTTCGCTCCAGCCGAGCACGCTTGCTCAATGAACTTCATCTTCAGGCTCATGGTTCGCTGTTCTTTCCAGGGCACGAACTCCGGAAATCACTGTCAGCGATGTCCTGGAACTTTTGTGTCAGCGATGTCTTGGTACCGCACCATCGCCTTGGTCGTTTTTCGCATCGTCTCGAGGGCGCTCTTGAACTCTTCGAACGCAGCGGCCCGCGCCGCCGCGTTCGCGCGACTGGGCGGCCTCAAGCTGGTCGAGGATGCGCGCTCAACGAATTGGGTCCACGAGCGCAGGGGCGGCTCCTTTGCGAGCAGCTGGCTGTCGCCAACCACAATGGATGTACTTATAGCTATCCGTGTGGATGATCTCAAGCCGTGAGATTTGCGTCGCGGTTTTGCGGGCCGCTCATCAGAGAGCTGCGCAGCTCAACGATCTAGCCGTCAGTCTTCGCCCTTGCGTGACGCACCCACGCGCTTCTTGCGGGGCAATCTCCGCGCAGATGATCCGCGCTGCTCGATGAGGTCGCGCGTGCGTTCGAGTTCCGCGGCGATCTTGCCTTCGGCCGGAAGGGTCATGCGGTACTCGGCCGCGAGGATCTTGTTGGAGAGTCCTTCGAGCGCGTAACGCGCGACTGCTTCGCCCTTCTTGGCGCAGAGGATGAGGCCTACCGGCGGGTTTTCACCGGGGCGGGTCCAATGCTCGCGCGCGTAGTTCAAGTACAGGTGCATCTGTCCGGCGTCGGCGTGCGTGAACTTGCCAAGCTTGAGATCTGTGATGACGAGACAGCGCAGCCCACGATGGAAAAAGACGAGATCAACCCGGTACCACTCGTCGTCGAGCCGCAGGCGCCGCTGGCGTCCAACGAACGCGAAGTCGTCGCCGAGCTCGAGCAGAAAGGCCTCGAGTCGAGCGATGAGTGCGGCCTCAAGATCGCTCTCTGAATACTCGTCCTTGAGATCGAGGAACTCGAGGACGTAGGGATCTTTGATCTCTTCCTCCGGCGTGACCGCATCTCCGGCCTTCGCGTTCGCACCCTTGCGAAGCATCGCGGCCTTGTTCCGCGACAATGCCGTCCGCTCGTAGAACTGCGATTGGATCTGGCGGTCGAGTTGTCGGCTCGTCCAGCCACCGCGGAGCGCCTCGATCTCGTAGAAAGCCCGAGCGTGGGCGTTCTTGATCGCCAGCAACGTCACATAGTGAGTCCAGGGCAGAGGGAAGCGCGATTGAATGGTGCGAGGAGACTCGGCCAATTGCGCAGGCAGTGCCTGCGCAATCGCACCTTTCCGATCGCGATCTGGAGGCTGAAGCAATTGCGCAGGCACTGCCTGCGCAATTGGCCAGCCAAGATAGAAGGCCCGCATCTGCTCGAGGTTTCGCTTGGAGAACCCGCGGCCGAAGCGCTTCGACAGGTCACCTGATAGCCGCTTGACCAATTGCTCGCCGTAGCCAGCGCGCGCGGCTCCTTGCTGCTCCTGCTCAACGACGCGCCGACCCACGAGCCAGTAGGTCGCCGTCATGATGGCGTTCACTGAACGCGCGGCCGCGCGCCGTGCGTCCTCCACGACGCGGGCGACGTCAGTCAGTAAGGCGTCGTAACCGGCCAGCGTCACCGGCTTTGCTTGCTTCGTGATCTTTTTTCGGGCCCGAGGCATCGGCGCCACGGTGCACCGTGGACGCCTCGACGACAAGCACGATCGCGTTTCGGTCAATGCCTCCCAGAGAGCAGGACGGCGAGCTGCTCGGCTGTGATGCCGAGGAGTTTGGCGGCACTCGTGAGATCAGCCTGGTTCACTGGTGGATCTGTGTTTGGGCGGCTTGGGCGGATTACACCCCCAAGATCGGCTTCGATGCGTTCAGACTCAGAACGAGGAGCCTCTGTAGACTCTGTCTTTTCAGCTACTTCCGTTAAGACACCAATTTGATCGGGTTCGTTCCCAGACAATTCGAGTCCCGTACACCCCGCCAGTTTTTCTTAAGGCGTCCGAGCAGATAGCTCGGGCGCCTTTTTTGTCTCCAAACTGTCTCCAAACTTCATCTCGGTTGCCGGACGCCGATCGAGCGCCGCGACTGCCGAGTCCTTCGCTGCCGGCGAGAGATGCAGGTAGCGCATCGTCGTCTTGATGTCCTGGTGCCCAGCCAGCTCCTTGATCGCATTCACCGGCACGCCCTGCATCGCCAGATGCGAGCAGAACGTGTGACGGAGAATGTGCAGCGCTCCGGTGTCTGCGAGCTTCGCCAGGCGCTGCGCCCGCGAGAGCCACTTGCGCAGGAGCGGCCGGCCGAACATATCGAGCCCGTCGTTGCGCCAGAGCACGCGCGCCTCGTTCAGCTTCCGCACGTGCTTCTCGAGCCCGGCCGTGAGTGCCGCAGTCATCGGCACCCGCCGCGACCGGCCACCCTTCGGCAGCGTCACCTGCCTGCGCCACTCAGAGCGCGAGACGGTGATCACCCGCCGCTGCAGATCAATGTCGGCCCATTCAAGCGCCAGCATCTCGCCGCAGCGAAGCCCCGCATCGCAGCCGAGAAGAACGAGCAGATGGATCCGTGCGTCGATCTCGCCTGCTGCCGCGACGAGCCTCTCGTGCTCCTCGAAGTCGTAGAACGCCATCTCCGTCGCCGCTGACTTGAGCATCTCAATGTGACACGGCAGCCGGTCGATGACGCCCCACTTCAGTGCAGTGCGAAGCACGACGCTCAAGGCGTTGAGGACGTTGTTGACCGTCTTCGGCCGCCGGTCCTGCAACGAACCCTTGAGCTGCTGCACGAGTGGCGTCGTGATCTCGTCGAGCCGCATCGTCCCGAATGCGGGAACGAGGTGATTCTTGAAGATCGACTTCTTCGCCTCGACGATGCTCGGCTTCTGCCGATTCGCCTCGACGTGATCGCGGATGAATCGCTCCTCGAATGATGCGAGTGTCGGCACCTCCCTTTTCTGCGGCTTGACGCCCTGCCGGACGAGGAAGCTCTGCCGCTCCTCGCCCCAGCGCAGAGCAGCGGTCTTCGACGTGCACGGAGCCTTCTTGCGCTCGCGCACCTCGCTCCCGTCTGCCAGCCGCACCCGGATGTCCACTTCGATCCAACCCTTCTTGTGCTTTCTCACCTTCACGCTCATCGCCGGTTCCTTCCCAGCGACGACGCACGCCTGACTGGGGAGTTTACCAACTGGCTGCGCCGAAACAAAAGCCGACGGCTCGGGCTGATCGACGCGGGCAGCTTGCCTCGCTCGTACAGTGCATAGAGACCACGCGGCGTTGTTCCGAGAAGCGCAGCGGCCTCTTTCACTGTGCACGTTTCCTTCACGGCAGTCTCGGGATGGTTATTCGAGGCGGCCGGTTGCGCGGTGAGTAACCGGACGAGCGCTGTCGCGGCTGCAGCGAGACGTTCGGTAGCCTCGAGCGGGCGCCTGCAACCCGCGCAGTACGCATCGGGGCTTGGCGGGTACGTGATTGGCTGGCCTTGCGCCTCGGCGCACGATCGGCATCGCCAGCCCTGTCGTGAATCGCATTCCACGGCCAGCAGGCTGGCATCCGCAACCGGCGCCATCTGCGACTGCGCTGGTGGTGCCCTAACGCTGTCCGACATGCACACCTCGATCTGCATCAAGCAGACGCACGCCTATATCGAAGAGCATTGTCTTACGCAAGCCTACGGTCTTCGTTTGTGCACATCTGGCAGCGTGGAACGAGCTGCCTGTATTCGCGCGGTCCGATGAGCACCTGCGCCGCTTACCGTTTATCGCCGAGCCAGGACGCGGCTCGAAACGAGTCCCTCCGACGACTCGAAATGAACCGCTCCAGCGTCACGCCACGGCGCTCTCCGAGCGGGCTGCGTTTGGCACGTTCCTTGGAATGGCCACCGCATGGGCGATGCAGTGGCGCCAGCGCAGGTCTGCGAACGCCGCGCGGTCGAGGGTCGCGCCGCGGCGGGCTCGTCGTATCGCCGCCGCGAGCCGGAGCGATCGATCCTCTACGAGACCGTCCGCGCGCATTGGAAGACGCTGCTCGCCGAGGTTTCACAGCGCGCGGACGGCGGGAGCTTCCCGCGATTCGTCATCGCGGAGTTCGAGCGCTACTTGTCCTGCGGCATACTCGCGCGTGGCTTCGCGAGAGTTCACTGCGATACGTGCAGGAAGGACATGCTCGTCGCCTTCTCATGCCGTGGGCGTGGATTTTGTCCCTCATGCACCACGCGCCGCATGCAAGGGACGGCGATTCATCTCGTCGATCGAGTGATTCCGCGGGTGCCGGTACGGCAGTGGGTGCTCTCGCTGCCGCGCTGGGCCCGCTTCCTCCTCGCGCGCGACCCAGCGTTGATCACCCGCACGCTTGATCTGTGCCTGCGCGAGATCTTCAACAGCCACCGCCGCCGAGCGCGCAGAGCTGGAGCGCGCGCCTCGCGGCCCGGAGCGATCACGTTCGTGCAGCGCTTCGGCGGTGCGCTCAATCTCAACGTCCATATGCACTCTGTCATCCCGGACGGCGTCTTCGTCCGCGAAGATGGCCGAGCGCGCTTCGAGCCCCTGGGTGCGCCATCGGATAATGAAGTGAAAGAGATCCTTCGGAAGATCGTGGTGCGCATCGGCAGGATCCTGCGCCCGCGACTCGAATCGGCACGGGACGACGCGAGCCCGCCCAGCGTGCTGGCCGCGGCGCAGGCCGAGGCGGTGGCGAATCGTCTCGGAACGCCAGCAGCCGTTGCGATCTCAAAGAAGCACACTGCCTATCTCGAAGGCTTCTCGCTGCACGCCGGCGTTCACATCCACGCAAACGATCGCGAGGGCCTCTCTCGGTTGTGCGGGTACGGCGCGCGGCCGGCGCTGTCGCAGGAGCGGCTGTCCTCGCTCCCCGACGGGCGCCTGGCGATTCGCCTGAAGCGGCCGCTCGCAGACGGCCGCGAAGAGCTGCTGTTGGAGCCGCTCGAGCTGCTTCGCCGGCTCGCGACGCTCGTACCGCCGCCGCGCGCGCATCTCGTCCGTTTCCACGGAGTGTTCGGTCCGGCTTCGAAATGGCGCAGCGAGATCGTGCCGGCGCCAGTCGAGATCCCTCACGAGCATCAAGGCACCGCTCCCGCGACACCCTCCGAACCAGTCGAGGCAATCGAAACCACGCAGCAGGTGCAGGCTCGGAAGCCGCGCCGGCCAGACTCCAAGATCCGCTGGGCGGAGCTGCTCCAACGCGTCTTCCGCGAGGACGTGCTGGCGTGCCCGTGCGGAGGCCGCCGCCGGGTGCTCGCATTCGTCACCGAGCGCAATGCGATCAGGGCGATCCTGGAGCACCTCGGATTGCCGACGACCGGGCCACCGATCGCGCCGGCCGGTAGCGGGGCACCGGCGGACACGGCGCCCTGGCAAGACGACGTACCGTCGCTGCCTTTCACGCTCCACTGAGGGGCGTGCTGGGCCTGCTTGCGCCTATGTCTTGTTTTCGGCTTGCGCGCGCCTCGCGCGCGGTGTTTTGCTCCACTCAACGTACTCTGTCTTGCGCGCGCCTCGCGCGCGGTGTTTTGCTCCACTCAACGTACTCTGTCAGGCTCCGCTGCCGCCAGTGAGGGCGAACCCGAGTGGACGGA
>CAIWCD010000043.1 GCA_903911145.1 uncultured delta proteobacterium
CCGGGTCGCCCGTCTCATCCGCCAGCGCTCTCGAGCCTCGGCGCGCTGGCTACGCGAGGCTACTTTTCCGCCGCCGCGCCGCGTGTCACCCCGCGCTCAGGATGATCGCTCCGCCGCGGTTTGCGATGATCGCTTCCACCCTCTATGCGCTGATGGCCTTGCCTGGGTTTGCGCTCGCACTTCTCGTGGCGCTTCTGCACGCGGCCCGCAGCGGGCGCGGACGATAAGAGGGGCCCTTCGCGCGATCACGGCTCGTGCAGTTGTTGTCGGACACAGACCCTGGTCCGATTCGATCGGCGGGGTCCTACCGATCGAGATGAATCGGTTGAGGCGCGGATGCGAGTCCGGCACACACGCCGCCTTACCCGCTCGCAAGCATTCAATAGAATTGGAAGAATGCCATTGGTGCGAAGAATCGCATACGTCCGCCTACAGCCGCGCACTCAAGCCGCGGAGCTTGCGATGTCAAGTCGCGTCACCCACCGTGACTCAAGAAACCGCACCCGAATCCGAGGTTCACCGTGCTGACTCGACTCCCGACCGCCGCGCTTCTTGCGCTCCTCGCAGTCGCCTGCGCGCCGCAAACCAACAGCCCGGACACCGAGTCGGCGAACGTCAAGTACACCAGCCGCGTTCACAAGATGCCCAGGCGGTATTCGGCACCGACCGCAGGGGCGAGCGGCGCGAAGCTCCAGTACTACGGTGGACATGTGATCTCAAACGTCACGATCTATGAGGTTCTCTATGGAGCCGGAACCTATGCGCCTGAGGTGAGCGGCTCTCAGATGGGAAATTTCTACTCTGCAGTCGTCCAGAGTCCGTACATGGATTGGCTCAGTGAATATGACACGACCGCAGTGTCCGTCGGGGGCAAGGCCGGAACCAACCAGCATATCGGCCGCGGTAACTATGCCGGTCAGATCACGATCACCCCGAGCAGCAGCAGCGCGACGATCGATGACAGCGCGATCCAGGCGGAGCTGAATGGACAGATCAGCTCTGGAGCGCTGCCGACTCCGGATGCGAACACGATCTATATGCTGCACTTCCCCAAGGGCGTCGGAGTCACGCAGGGCGGGAGCGGCTCGTGCGCGGCGGGTGGCTTCTGCGCATATCACGGCACGTTCACGCGCAACGGTTCCAGCATCTACTATGGTGTTCTTCCGGATATGGAAGCGGGCTCCGGTTGCGACACGGGATGCGGTGGAGATCCAACTCCGTTCAACAACCAGACCTCAGTGGCCTCACACGAGTTGATCGAGGCGGTCACGGATGCAGAGGTTGGACTCGCCACCACCAATGGTCCGCCGCTCGCCTGGTATGATCAGAACAACGGCGAGATTGGTGACATCTGCAATGCGCAGCAGGGGGCGTTCGTCGGCGCTGATGGCGTGACGTATACCGTTCAGCAGGAGTGGTCGAACAGCCAGCAGGCCTGCGTCGATCACGGAGTCGGAGGGGCCGGTGGCGGCAGTGGCGGCGGCTCGGCAGGTGGCTCTGGTGGCGGCTCGGCGGGTGGCTCTGGTGGCGGCAGTGGCGGCGGTTCGGCGGGTGGCTCTGGTGGCGGCTCCGGTGGTGGAAGCGGCAACTCGTGCGGCCACAATCTCTGCACGACCGGCGCGGCGTTGACCCCGTCTTGCGATCCCTGCGCGGCCCGGGTCTGCGGGGCTGATTCCTACTGCTGCGATACCGCCTGGGACAGCACCTGCCAGAGCGAAGTCGGGTCGATCTGCGGTCAGACCTGCGGAGGGTAGAGCGCCCGCATTCCACTGTTCGCGTTCGCCTTCATCGCAAGTGCGCGCTCCGCGTCGGTCGCATAGACGCGGTCCCACGCGAGCACCTTCGGCGTCATGATGAAATTCCAGAGCGGCGGAACCAGCGCGACCACAAGCGTCGTCAGATACCCATTCAGCATCATCGGCGCGTCCGGGTAAGGTCTGAGATCAGGGTAAGGTACCTCTCCCTGCGCGTGATGGTGCGAGTGCCGCGTCAGGTTGAACATCGTCCAGGAGCTGATCCGTCGGTTGGTATTCCAGGAATGGTGGGGCTGCACAGGTGTCGCCGGGTCGCGGACCATCCCATAGTGTTCCATGTAGTTGACGATCTCGAGCAGCGCCTTGCCCCATAGGGCGCAGGCCACGAAGAATCCCACCGCGCGCAGACCGCCCATGGCGAAGGCGAGGCACACGAGAATCAGGCTCAGGGCGTGCCCGCGGAGGAATCGGTTGTTCCATCCCAAGGGAGCCAACTGAAGCTTTCTCAATCGCTCGGCCTCGAGGTGCCACGCGCTGAGATTTCCTCTCCAGGTCGACGTCACCATATGTGCATAGACGTTGCGGCCGCGCGGCGCAGTGGCGGGATCTTCGCTGGTCGAAACGTAGCGGTGATGGCCGTAGACGTGCTCGATGGCGAAACTCGTGTCGAAGCTGAAGGCCAATAGGCAGCGGCCAATCAACATCGAGATCTTGTCCCAGGTGCGGTGCGTGAGTTCGTGGGCGGGGATCGTTCCAACCATGCCGATCATCAGGCCGGTCATCACCCATGCCGAAACGTGATGTCCGAACGCGGTCGCATCGCGAGCGGAGATGACGTCGTAGCCGGTGAGACGGGCGACGAGCGCGCCGAAGCCGAGAGGGTCGCCCGAGGAGACGCTCCAGACGGAAGCGAAGACGATCAGCGAGAGCAGAGGCAGGGCCATCCAGAGTTGGGCCGTGAGGATCTGGGGATGGCGATAGATCGGCGTGCTGGTGTCATCGCCGAGGAAGGCATCGCCAAGAATATAGGCGGTGAGCACCGAGAGGAGTCCCGCCGTGGTGTAGCGCCCGCCCGCGAGCAGCGCGGTCGCGGCGAAGAGGCCGATGAGGTGGAAGAGGAAGTATTTCAGGTAGTCGAACAGGCCGGCCTCTGCGGCCGCTGCGGTTGGTGCCGCGGGCGTTGTCGCGCTCGCGCGAGCGGCCTGCGGGACGATGCGGTTGCTTGCACGCACGCGTGCGGGCCGCTCAGACATCTCCACTTCCACGCGAACGTCTCCGCGCGGAACGCTCTGGCACGCGAGGATGTACCCGGCCTTCAACTCCTCATCGCTGAGCAGGTAGCTTGCCTCGGTCAGCTCGCTGACCTCGCCTGAGACGAGCTTGCACTTGCACGTCCCGCAGCCGCCGACGCGGCAGCTGTTGGGGAAGTCGATCCCCTCGCGCAAGGCTGCTTCGAGAAGCGTTTCGCTACGCTTGGACGCCACGCGGCGGCCGTTGATCTCGATGATCAGCTCGCGCTTTGCTGTCGAGTGCTGTTCCGCTGTTGCCAAGGTCTCTCCGTCGCACGCCGTCGTCCGGCGGTTGAGTCTGACTCAAAGAGTACGGCGGAGTGTGGTGCCTGTGCAGGTCATTCATTGACATCAATGGGTCATTTAATGACACTCGATCGATCAATGCCGACCCCTTCTGCGACGCTTCCTCTCCAGTACATCCGGCTCATCGGAGACCAGCTCGAGCGCATGGGCGTTCGGGTTGCGGGCTGGCTGGCCGCGAGCGGTCTCACTCCGCGCTGGCTGCGGGATCCGCGCTCGACGATTGAGTTCGCGCAGTTCCGCGAACTGGTCATGCGCGCGGTCGCGATGTCGAACGAAGAGGCCCTTGGACTGCTCGTCGGGGAGAGGCTTCTCGCGAGCACGCACGGCCTGCTCGGCTACGCGGCGCTCAGCAGCGGGACGACCCGGCAGGCGATCGAGGTGTTCGAGCGTTTCACGCGGCTGCGCGCGCCGTTTCTCGACGTGGGCCACACCGTGCGCGCAGGGAAGGTGCGCGTGCAGATCGTCGAGGCGCTCCCTCTCGGCGAAGTGCAGCGCAGCGTGCTCGAGGCCGTGGTGCTCAGCGTGAAGAACCTGCTCGACTCGATCTCGCTGGGCACCTTTCGCGTGGTGCGTGTGAGCTTCCCCTTTCCCGCGCCGCCGTATGCGTCGCTCGCGCGGGAGATGTTCGACTGCGATGTTGCCTACGGGCAGTCGTGGACGGGCCTGACGATTCCGGAGAGTGCGCTCGATGTTCCGTTGCGCATGGCAGACCCGAATGCATTTGAAGAGGCCGCCGCGATCTGTGAGCGCGAACTCGAGAAGCTGCGCGCCAACGAATCGCTGGCCGCCAGAGTCCGTCGCCTGCTGCTGGAGAAACAGAACGGCTTTCCCTCGCTGCACCTGACCGCGCGCCTCTGCCACCTGACCGCGCGCACGCTGCACCGCCGGTTGCTCAACGAGGGAACGTCCTATCGCGCGCTCCTCGAAGATATCCGCGAGACGCTCGCCATCGAGCATTTGCGCCACGGACATTTCAGCATCAAGGAGATCGCCTTCACGCTGGGATATTCCGACGTGGCGAACTTCCGGCGCGCATTCAAGCGCTGGAAGCGGGTGCCACCTTCGGTGCATCGCGAACTCGCCGAACGACGAGCGCGCAAGGCGAAGTCGCGCTGAGAGCTTTCTGGTGTGAGCTGCTCAGTGGAAATGAGCTGGACGTCGAGGCAGCAGTTGTCTCCCCTCGCGCCTGGTGGGATCTTCCACTGCTCTCTTCCTCGAGGTGTCTTGTGGCTCGCCGATCTGCACCGAACTCCCGCCGCGTCATCGCTGATCTCGAGGAGCTCGCGCGTCTCACCTCGGACGAGAAGGGCGCGCAGCGCGTCGCGTGGGGACCTGTGTGGCGCAAGACGCGCGCATGGTTCGAAGAGAAGGTGAAGCGCGAGCTTGATCTTCCGACCTATCGCGACGCCGCGGGCAATCTCTGGGTGACGCTCGAAGGCGAGTCGAGGGAGAGCATCATCATCGGGAGCCACCTCGATTCTGTTCCGGCGGGTGGCTGGCTCGACGGATGCCTCGGCGTGCTTGCGGGTCTCGAGGTGCTGCGCCGCTTCAAGGCCGCAGGCCGCCCGCCCCTCACGATTCATCTCGTCGATTGGGCAGACGAGGAGGGCGCGCGCTTTGGTCGCTCGCTGCAGGGGAGCGCGGCGTCGGCAGGCTCGCTCGATCCGGTCGGCGAACTCGGCCATCTCGTCGATCGCGACGGCGTCACGCTGCCTGGTGCAATGAAGGAGAACGGCCTCGATTACCGCCGCATGCTCGAGGCGAAGACGTGGCTCGACGGGCTCAAGGCGCGCGCCTATCTCGAGCTGCACATCGAGCAGGGGCCGGTGCTCGAGGCGATGAAGAAGCCGGTGGGCGTGGTGCTCGGCACGAAGGGTGTCGAGCGGTTCATGGTGCGTTTCCAGGGGCAGGCCTCTCACGCGGGCGCGACGCCGATGCGCTTGCGGCAGGACGCGTTTCTCGCTGCCGCTGAGTTTGCGATCGCGACGCGCGATCTCGCAGTTCGCTTGAGTGGCCCGACGCCGCGCACGCGCGTGGTTGCAACGTGCGGTGTCGTGAAGGTGGGCCCGAACTTCGTGACTGCAGTTCCTGGTTGGACAGAGTTGTCGCTCGATCTGCGCGCGCTCGACGCGAAGGTGCTCGCGAAGCTGCTCGCCGGATCGCGCAAGGCCGCAGCAGTGGCCGCGAAGAACTGCCACGTCACCGTCGAGTGGTCGCCGCTGCTGCGCATCCCTCCGCGGCTCTTCGACGAGGAACTTCTCGCGCTCTGCCGCACCGCTGTGCGCGAAGTTTCCGGCGCTGCGCCCGAGTTGCCAAGCGGCCCGCTCCACGACGCCGCCGAGATGGCCGATGTCATGCCGACCGTGATGGTGTTCGCGCAATCGTCGCCCGGGATCTCGCACTGCAAAGAGGAGGACACGCCGCGCCCCGCGCTCGACAAGGCGATCCGCGCGTTCCTTCTCCTCGTGGACGCAACTGTGCTGCGGCTCGCCCCTCGCGCGCCGGCCAGGACTGCGCGCTCCACCTCGCGAACACCATGAACCTCCTGCTTACGGAGATCCGCGGTTGCACGCACTGCGCGGGGAAGCTCCCCTTCGCACCGAAGCCGATTCTCAACTTCGAATCCGCCGCGCGCATTCTCATCGCGGGGCAGGCACCTGGAGTGAAGGCGCACGATTCCGCCACGCCGTGGAACGACGCGAGTGGCGAACGGCTTCGGCAATGGCTGGGGATTGAACGGGATCGATTCTATGATCCAACCCTGGTCGCGATTGTCCCCATGGGTTTCTGCTATCCGGGAAAGGGACGCGCAGGAGACCTTCCTCCGCGCGAGGAGTGCGCCGCGCTCTGGCAGGAGAAGATTCACGCACAGCTGCGGAAGATCAGATTGCGGATCGTGATCGGCGAGTATGCGCAGGCGCACTATCTCCCCGAGCGCGGCGCGAACCTGACTGAGACGGTGCAGTCTTGGAGACTGCGCCCGCCGGGGACCCTCGCCCTGCCGCATCCGTCACCGCGAAACAACCTCTGGTTGAAACGCAATCCCTGGTTTGAAGAGGAGCTCCTCCCCCACGTCAGGGCCGAGGTGCAGCGAGCACTCGCGCAGCCGGGCGGTGCGCGACCAGGCGTTCGTTAGCGTTCCGGGGCGGTCGAGTGAGCTCGGCGCATCACCCGTCGCAGCGTCGCGACCAGTCGCGCCGGGGAGTACGGTTTCGGGAGCACCGCGTCCGGCTCATCGACGGGTTGCGGCTCGTTGTCGAACCGGATGGATCCGTACCCGCTGGTGAGAACCACAGGCACGTTCGGATCGATGCGGCGCAGCTCCTTCATGGCCTCGATGCCATTCATGCGTGGCATCGGGAGGTCGAGCAGCACGACGTCGATCGGCGCAGATGGCGACCGGAACAGTTCAAGCGCTTCCGCTCCATCGCGCGCGACGATCACCGTGAATCCGAACTCCCGCAGCAGCAGCTCGGTCGAGATGCGCACGTTTTTTTCATCGTCGACGAGGAGCACGACCCCGCTTCCGCGCAGCTCGTCTTCAGGCTCGGATGTCGCGCCGAGGGGCTCGTTCGTGGAGGCGGGAAGAAAGACGCGAATGCGGGTGCCCTGCCCGCGGATGCTGTCGACCGCGATTGCTCCGTCGTGACTGCGCACGATGCCGAGGACGGCCGCCATTCCCAATCCGCGGCCGACGAATTTCGTCGTGAAGAACGGCTCGAACATCTGCGCGACCGTCGCCGCATCCATTCCAATGCCGTCGTCTTTCACCTCGAGCCAGACGTAGGTTCCAGCCTTCTGCGAACTGCCTGATACGCAGCGAGCGAACGCGGTCGCATCGTAGGTTCCCATTCCGGTGGAGACCTCGACGGTCCCTGCGGGGTTCGCGATCGCCTCTGACGCATTGAGGACGAGGTTCATCACAATCTGGCGGATCTGGGTCGCGTCGCCGAAGAGAGTTGCAAGCCCGGGTGCAAGCTCGCGCGCGAGCGTCGCCTTCCTGGAGATGACCGCCTCAAGCATGTTCGCCATCTCGTCGACGAGTTCGCTCAGCTCCACGGGCTTGCGCTCGAGGCGCACCTTGCCTGCATACGCGAGCATCTGGCGGCAGAGATCGGCGGCGCGCTCAGCGGCGAGCGCGATGGAGTCGAGGTGGGCAGTGGCTGTCGCGGCGAGGTTCGCGCCGCGCTTGGCGAGCGCGACCTCATTCGTAATCACCGTCAGGATGTTGTTGAAGTCGTGTGCCACGCCTCCAGCGAGCACCCCGAGGCTCTCGATCTTCTGCACCTGCTGGACGCGATCCGCGAGGGCGCGTTGCTCGGCCTCGCTCTGCTTGCGATCGGTGATGTCGCGGATGACCGTGACGCGCGTCGGCCGCCCCTGGTGA
The DNA here is from genome assembly GCA_903911145.1 of uncultured delta proteobacterium. Lineage (GTDB taxonomy): Bacteria > Myxococcota > Myxococcia > Myxococcales > 40CM-4-68-19 > CAIWCD01. The sequence goes on from CAIWCD010000043.1 coordinate 7,737, forward strand.
GAGAGCGTCTTGCCGCGCACCTCAGCGATGAACGTGGTGCCATCCCGGCGGCGCGCGATTCCCTCGTAGGGCTCGGTGCTGCCTCTTCGGACGTTCTCCGCGACGACAGCGTGCGATTCGGGCGCTGTCAGGTCCATCAGCGACGCGCCAACCATCGAGTCCGGGGTGTAGCCGTACATCGCTGCGCCGGCTTCGTTTGCGAGGAGGATCTTGCCGTCCGCGTGAACAAAGACACCCTCGAACGCGGCCGACGAGAGCGTGCGGAATCGCTCCTCGCTCGCCGTCACCGCGCTGAGCGCGTCGTTCCGCTCGGAGACGTCGGAAATGAACGCGATGTTGAGTGGGCCGTCCGCCACGGCCACACGCGTCGTGGTCACGTCGAAGGGGAATTCTGTGCCGTCCTTGCGCAGCCCGCGAGACTGGTACCGATACGGGCGGCGGTCTCCGTGATCGCGCTGGGTGACCAGTTCGCGGACCTGCGCCCGGTGCGACGGCGCGATCTGCTCGAGCAGCGGCGTGCCGCGCAGCTCTTCTGCACTCGCATATCCGAATAGGCGAATATAGCTCGGGTTGACGTCGAGAATGATTCCGTTGCGAGAGAACCCGATCGCCACAGGAGACTCGTCGAACAACGTCGGGAGCCAGCCATGCACCTCGACCGGATCTCCTGCTCCTGCCGCAGACATTTGGGGTCACCCTCCTGAGGCTGGCGCGGCCGATCGCGCGACGAGGGCGGGGACTCTAGCCCGAGCCTCGTGCACTGTCAGTGCTTGTCCGATCGGCGCGACGCGGCCCTGTTGTATTGTCGAATGCTTCGGACCCGAATCAGATCTGCACACCCATTCGAGGAGTCAACCGCATGGCCCACCCGGCGCAGATTGTCATCTTTGGCGCGAATGGCGACCTCACCTCGCGCAAGCTCGTTCCCGCGCTGGTGAGCCTCGCGCGAAGCAAGAAGCCCGAAGAGGGTTTCGTGGTGATCGGAGTCTCTCGCACTCTCAAGACCGACGCGCAGTTCCGCGAGGAGCTTCGCGCCGCGATGCCAGCGGATCTGGTCGGTGCGTTCGATGAATTCGCGCAGCGCATCTACTACCAGGCCGGCGACGTCTCGAATGAACGCGACCTGGCAGCGCTGTCGGCGCGATTGAACAGCATGTCATCCGGGCAGGAGGGCGGCCGCCTCTTCTATCTCGCGCTCAAGCCGGATCTCTTTGCGCCGACCGTGCAGCACCTCAAGAACGGCGGACTCCTTCATATGAAGGAAGCGGAGACGAGCTCCTGGCGCCGCGTGGTCATCGAGAAGCCGTTTGGGCACGACTTGAGCAGCGCGACCTCGCTGAACCGCGCGCTGCATGAGCATCTGAGGGAAGATCAGATCTACCGGATCGATCACTACTTGGGAAAAGAGACGGTCCAGAATATTCTTGGTTTCCGATTCCACAACGCGATCTTTGAACCGGTCTGGAATCGAAACCACGTCGAGCTCGTGCAGATCACCGTCGCCGAGGATCTGGGGATGGAGAGCGGGCGGGGCGGCTATTACGACACGACGGGCGCGCTGCGGGACATGCTGCAGAACCATATGCTTCAGGTGCTGGCGCTGATTGCCATGGAGCCGCCGTCTACGCTTCATGCCAAGAGCATCCGCGGTCAGAAGGTCAGTGTACTGCAGAGTCTCTATGCTCCGGATCCGCAGACGGTCAGCAAGCACTCGATTCGGGCGCGGTATACCGCGGGTGCAATCAATGCCGAGCCGGTGCCGGGATATCGCGAGGAACAGGGAGTTGCCGCGGATTCTCAGACAGAGACGTTTGTGGCGGTCCGCGCGGAGATCGACAACTGGCGCTGGGGTGGCGTCCCGTTCCTGTTGCGCCACGGTAAGAGGTTACCGAAAAAGTTTACCGAGGTGCAGGTGCAGTTCAAGACGCCTCCGCTGCAGCTGTTCAACCATCCCGAAGGAGTGACCGACGAGGAGTTCCGTTTGAAACTCCGCGATGGATCGCTGTGTCAGATGCGCCCGAACGTGTTGACGCTCTCGATCCAACCGCGCGAGGCCATCACGCTCTCGTTTGGAGTCAAGACGCCGGGAAACAACATGGTGATGGCGGGAGCAAAGATGTCCTTCGACTATCGCGATCGATTCGGGCAATCGACCGCGCCCGCCTATGAGCGCCTCCTCCTGGATGCGCTGACGGGAGACGCGACGCTGTTTCTTGGCGCCGACGAGATCGAGGCCTCCTGGCGATTTGCTGACGCCTTCGCGCAGGCCTGGGCGAAGCCTGACTGTTCGCCAATTCTGGAATACCCCGCCGGCAGTTGGGGACCGCCCGAGGCGGACGATCTATTCCACGGCTGCGAAGGCGGTTGGTCTCGAGGCTGAGCTGCTTCGCTATTCAGCTTCGATGAACGTACCGTCTTCCGCGAACGTCACTTCGTGGCGCTTCTTGCCGTCCTGAAACACCACCTCGAACGAGACCTTGTTATCCGCGGCAGTCAGCTTGTTCGCCTTCGACGGCGCTGCCTTTGGATACTTCGCCGAGAAGGTCTTCATGACGGCCGCAGGAACGGCCGCGATCTCAACGGACTCCTCCGTCTGCACGATCTTCCCCTCGGGCGTGACATCGATTTCGATCTTCGCGCCTTTCACCTCGAGCTTGACCTCGAACTGCGTCACGCCGTGGTCGACTTCCTTCTTGCACGAGGTGATCGTGCCCTCGGCATAGGCCTTCTTCGCGGCGCCGGTCACCAGGCCAGGGCAGACGGTGCCCGTGCCCTTGGCCTGAACTCCGGTTGAGGCAACTCCGCTGATGGCAGCGATCGCGAATAACAAGTGACGCATGGGATGGGCTCCGGTTGTCGATGTCGAGCTTGGTTGTCTCGCATAGATTTCTGAGAAGACGATGAGCGCCCGATGATACGGAGTGCGCGCGCATTGACCGAACAGCGGCGCGAAGACGAGGTCGATTGGCCGGCAACCCCACAGCGAGCAGACCGGATTGGCTGCTCTGGTTCCACCTGTTCTTCGTCGAGGCCGGCAGCGCGCTCGCGCGCAACAAGTTACGCAGTGCGCTCGCCGCGATCGCAATCACCATCGGAATTGGCGCAGTCGTCTGTGTCGTCGCGCTCGGACGGGCCGCATCGGTCGAGGCGGAAGAGGCGCTGCTGAATCTGGGCGATAACTTTGTCCAGGTTGAAGCGGGCTCGCGCTCTGCCAACGGCGTGCGTACTGGCTCACACGGAACCACGACGCTGACGGCCGCCGCCGCCGACGCGATTCTGCGCGAGGTCCCGTTGATTACCCGCGTGACACCCAATGTCGACTCAAGTGCGCAGGTGATCTTCGGCGACCGCAACTGGCATACCCGCATTCGCGGTGTCGGCCCGGACTATCTCGAGATCAAGCGCTGGCCGATCTCGGCTGGAGCGCCCTTTACGGATGAAGACGTCCGCAATTCGAACAGCGTCTGTTTAATCGGCGAGACCGTGCGCGAAAAGCTCTTCGCCGAGGAGGAGCCGATCGGCCAGATGATTCGAATCAATGCGCAGCTCGTACGCGTCGTCGGACGATTGCAGCGCAAGGGCCAATCAGCCTCCGGTCAGGATCAGGACGACGCGCTGCTCGTCCCGTGGACGACCGTGCAGAACAAGATTCGCGGTGCGCGCCAATTCTGGGTGGACGACATCTTCGCGTCGGCAATTTCGCCTGAGGCCGTCAATCCTGCGATCGATCAGATCATCGCGTTAATGAGGCAGCTTCACCATATCGAGCCCGGGCAGGACGACGATTTTAATATCCGCAGGCAGGACGAATTCATTAAAGCGCAGATACAGACGAGCCATACGCTCGAGCAGTTTTTAATCTCCGTCGCTTGTATTTCCCTGCTGGTCGGCGGGATCGGAATCATGAATGTCATGCTGGTTTCGGTGGCCGAACGCACGCGCGAGATCGGTCTGCGGCTTGCTGTCGGCGCGACGGCAAACGCGGTCCAGTTGCAGTTTCTCGGCGAGGCGGTGGTGCTCTCTCTGCTCGGCGGGATTCTCGGAATTGCGCTCGGCGTCGGCGGTTCGCTGCTGCTGAGTCGATCAACCGGTTGGCCGATCCAGATCCCCACCGACGCGCTCTTCATCGCGCCGCTCTTCTCGGCCAGCGTCGGTCTGATCTTCGGCTTCTATCCCGCGCGCCAGGCGTCGCGCCGCGATCCGATCGAGGCGCTGCGCCACGAGTAATCGTTCGCGACTGCTTGTCTTAATAAGAGGCCAGCGAGCCGATATTCGAGAAGTTGACCGACGCGCCGGCGGCATTGAAGGCCGGATTCGCATAGAGCTGCGCGCCGGCGTCGTCATAGAAGGTCTCCGTTACGCTCGCCCCGGACACCGTGACGATCATGAAGCCATATCCCTGGTGTGAATACGGGCCCTGGCAGCCGGAGAGCGAATAGAGCGCGGTACCGCCGCCGCCGGAAACGATATATCGAACGCCATTCACCGGGGCCCAGAAGATCAAGTCGTGATCGTGCCCATTGAAGCTGCTGGTGACGGTGTTCTGCTCGAACATCGATTGGAAGGCCGTCTGGAGCGCTGTGCTGCTGCCGTGGCTGCCGCACGAATAGAGGCCTTGATGTTGGAAGGTGAAGAGAGGCCCGCCCTTCAAGGTCTGCAGCGCGGTACTCACCCAGCTGTTCTGCGCCGTCCCCGCGGCATAGGCGCTGTTGGGGTTGATCGCGACGAATCCGGCGTTGCCATAGACCAGCGCAAAGTAGGAGTCGGAGCCGGACGACGACTGCGGCGAGACGTTGTAGTTGCTCCAGCTTGAATAGGCGTCGTGATTGCCCATCGCGGCATAGTAGGGGACGTTGCGGAACATCGCTGATCCGGCCTTGTAATAAGACTGCCAGGCTGCATCGGCGCCGTTCGAATTGTTGTTATCCCCGGTCGCGACATAGAAGCGCGGGTTCTTGGCGAGGATTGCATTGGACACCTTCGTCCATTCGGTGTCGTTTCCGCGCGAGTCGCCGCCGACCGCGAAGCTGAAGGACGTCGGGCTGGTTGCATAATCGGGGGCGGTATAGAAGCAACCCGTCGCGATCGAGCTGCCTGCCGTGACCTTGTACATATATTGCGTATTCGCCGTCAGCCCGGAGAGCTGGATGACATGGCGGGTGGCAGCGCTCGAATCCTGCGCGGTGGTTGAATAACCGGACGTTCCGTATTCGACCTTAGCGACGATCGATGCGCTGCTCATGAAGAAGACGACCACGCCCGTCCGCGTCAGCGCGTGAAGCGAGGGCTCCTTGAGGAAATTATTGGTGCTGGTGCCGGTCGCGGTGCAGCTGGCGCTCGCGCCCTGAACCGTCACGGTGGTGGTTACAGCGGTCGAAGCGAGACCGTGCGAGTCGGTGACGATGAGCGAGAACGCCAGCGTCGCGGCGGAGCCCGGAGCGGTGAAGGTCGGCTTGGCGACGCTGCTGCTCGATAACGTCACGGAGGAGCCGGCGGTCTGCGTCCATGCATAGGTGATTGAATCGCCATCTGGATCGGACGAGCCCGACCCGTCGAGTGTGACCTGCGCTCCGCTATTCACCGTCTGATTGCTTCCCGCGCTGGCATTCGGCGCGTGGTTGGTTGCGACGGATTGAACGGTGACGGTGGTGGTGGCCGCAGACGATGCGAGGCCGTGGCTATCGGTGACGACGAGCGAGAAGACGAGCGTCGCGGCCGAAGATGGCGCGGTGAAGGTCGGGCTCGTCGCGCTGCTGCTCGAGAGGGAAACCGAGGCGCCGGAGCTCTGGCTCCAGGAATAGGTGATTGAGTCTCCATCCGGGTCTGAGGATCCAGATCCGTTCAGCGTCACGTGCGCGCTGGTATTGACGGACTGGTCGTTGCCGGCATTGGCGCTGGGTGCGTGGTTGCCTCCCACCGCGAGCGGATTCACCGTGACGTTGGTGGTCGCCATGCTGCTGAGCGTGCCGTCGCTGACCGTGAGCTGGAAGGTCAGCGTGGTCGCCGTCGAGGTATTGGGCGCGACAAAGTGCGCGTGCGAATTGGTGGCCCCGGTGAGCGAGACCGAACTTCCGACGGTCTGGCTCCAGGCATAGGTAAACGGCTTACCGCTCGCGTCGCTCGAACTCGATCCGTCGAGCGTCACGTTATCGCCCGACGTGACCGTCTGATCGGCGCCGGTGGCGGCTTCGGGTCCCTGGTCGACCACCGGGTTCTGCGTGCAACCCGCGAAGGCGACAACGCCCAGAAGCACCGCGCTCGAGATCCGCATTCGACGGCTCCTTTCAAAGAGTGATGAAGCGGTTAGCACGACCTTCGAGCCACGCGAGTCCGCCGGGTTACCTATGCGATAGTGGAGCGCATGCGTTGGCGACTTGCTCTTGTGGCCGCGGCGGTGGCCTCCCACGCGACCGTTCTCACTGGCGGTTTCATCTGGCTCGACCACGGTGACCTCGAGCAGCGCGCCGCTCTCGCCCGCTTCCCTGATTGGCTCGGCCTCTTTCTTCGCGGATATGCCCATACCGGCTTCTATCGGCCGATTACCTCGTTATCGCTCTCGCTCGATGGTCTGATTGGCAGCCCGCTTCTCTTTCACGCGGAGAGTCTCGGTTGGCACGCGGCAATGGCTGTGCTCTGCGCAGTGGTCGCAGAGGAGCTTGGCCTCAACCGCCGGGCCGCGCTGGTGGCGGCCGTGCTTTTCGCCATGCACCCGGCCACGTCGCTCGTCGCCGATGTAATCACCTATCGCGGTGACGCCATCGCAGCGGTCTTCCTGCTCGGTTTCCTGGTCGCCTATATGCGCGGATATCGAGCGCTGGCATTCCTCTGCGCGCTGCTCGCTCCGCTCTCGAAAGAGACCGGCTTCATCTTCGTGCCGCTCTGTCTCCTCGCCATCGAGTTGACTCCTCCGCGCAGTCTCCTGCATCGCCCAACCCGTGATCGCGCGATGCCGTTCGCTGTGGGCGCGGCTCTCCTCGTCGCCGGTGGAATGCGAATCGCATTCGCTCCCGCGTGGCGCGCGCATCTCCCGCCGCTCGCGTTCGGCGAGGCGATCGGGTCGCGATTGGCAGCGTTGGCGAAGAGTGCCGCGGCGATCGTATTGCCGATCGATCGCTCCATCTGCGACGCGTTTCCCGTCACGCCTCTGATCTCCGCACAGGCGCTCGCGGGCCTCATCATCGCTGCGGCAGTGATCTGGCTCGCCGTTCAGCGTCGCGGGCCGGCGCTCCTGCTCGCCGCGACGTTGCTGCAATCGCTCGATCTCGTCGCGGCGCCGCGATTCTGGTCGCCCCATTACCTCTATCTGCCGCTGGCATTCGTGGCGATGCTCGTCGCAGAATTGCTCGATCGTCGTGGTCCTCGCGCGCTCGCCATGGGCGCATTTCTCGCAGTCCTTCTCGGCGCGCTCACGCTGCACGACGGCCTTCGCTATCGATCCGATGCGTCGCTATTCACGTTCGAGACGGCAGCGCATCCGCAATGTCGCGAGGCCCATTTCTACCTCGGCGAATCTGAGCGGGAAGCCGGCGATCTTGAGGGCGCGGCCAATGACTACCTGCTCGCGGCGACGACCACACCCGGCATTCTCTCGTATGTCGACGAGGCGGCCGCGTTGCAGAACCTCGGCATCGTCCGGCTCGAACAGTCCCGAATCGCAGATGCTGAGAGTGCGTTCCGTTCAGCACTGGCGCGGGTTTCCGATGACGATGCACGCCGTCGATTGATGCATGACCTCGCGCTGGCCGCGGCAGCGCTCGGTGACGATGCAGAGGTCGTGCGCCTGCTCGTTCCCGAAACCGCACGCATGAATCCGCTGCCGATGTCTGTCATCGTTCTCGCCAAAGCGTTGCACAATCTCGGTCGCGAAGATGAAGCCAGAGCGCTGCTGGCGCGGCTCAAACCGGAAGGACCTGTTCCATGAGAGCGACGATGAGCAAGACGATCCTGGCAGCTGCGCTCGCGATGGTCGCCTGCAAACCAGCGGCGCCACCAGCGTGGCCTGCGAACCTCGTCGTCGATCTGCAGGCACTCTCCATTTCGCGCTGGCGCGGCGACGAACCTCCTCGGACGCTGCAGGCGGCGAGGACGAAATCCGGAGTGTGGCGCACCGAGGCACCTCGCCGCGGCGAGGCCGATCCGGATGCGATCGACAAGCTGCTCTTCGTGCTCGCGAAGCCTGCGATCATCTCGGCGCGGCCAGAGGGGAAGAGCAAGGCCGACGAGGCCGTCTCATTTGAGATCGCGCTCGTGAAGTCCGACGGGACGAAGCGTAGGCTGACTGTCTTGCGTGCCGCGCTCGGGCAGCCCGTCCCGGTGCGGCTGGAGGGCGCGGGAGAGTTCCTCATCTCGCCGGTGGAGTTTGCGAACAAGATCCCCGACCCATCGGAATTCCTGCCGCCGAGCTTGTGGCCGACCGAGGCCGGCGCGGGCGCGACGCTGGTGGTGAAAGGCCGGGTTGATTACAGCCTCAGAGGGATCAGCGCCGAGGATTGGGTGAGCGTCGATGGACGAAAGGCGGCTCACGATCTGGATGACGTCGTCGGTGTGATCATCGGGAGGCAGGCCGTTTCACATCCAGAAGCGGCTCCGCTCTCGGCGTTCGGGCTCGACAAGCCGGTCGCGGTTGCCACGATGTGCATCAAAGGTGATTGCCGCGAATTCAAGTTCGGCTCGACTGAGCGCGAGGGCAAGACGACGCGCTATGCAGTGGGTCCCGATCAGGATCCGATCGAAATCAGTGACCAGTCCTGGCGGCTGCTGGTCGATGGTCCATTCGCGACGCAGCCCAGGTGAGGGCCGCCGACTCTCGCCGATCGCCCACATAGACAGCCGTCCGATGCGCGTGGAGACCGTCTGCTGCGACTCTCCTCGTGCTCGACTGCTCTGCCGCATGCTGAAAGCTGGTTGCCAAATGAAGACGACTGCCGTGCTGGTGTGGTGCTCGCTGCTGGGAATTCTTGTTTCCGCCTGCTCCAATCCCGGAGCACAGGTCTGCACGCAGAGCTCAGACTGCGCCGCAGGGTCCACCTGCCTCAACGGTGAATGCTCGACCTCTTCGAGCGCGCTTGCGTTCGACCCGTCGGCCATCGAGGTGGTGGGATTCGCAGGCTCTGCGCCGAGCGCCGCACAGGTCGCGCTGACGTCGACGAGTACGGTTGGATTTGCATACACGGTTTCGTGCGACAGCGGAGTTTCGACGACGCCGACAGGAGGCACGGTCAGCGCGTCGTCGAGCGCAACCATCACGCTGCAAGCTCCCGTGCAGAACGTCGCCGGCATCGTCACCGCCTCGTGTGTCGCCGCGTCGGTCCACGACTCAACCATCCGCGCAGGGATGCAGCTCTTGATCGTCTCGGATCCAGGCAACTCAGGCGGTGGAAGCGGCGGTGGCTCTGCGGGAGGGAGCGCAGGTGGGTCGGGTGGCGGCTCGGCGGGAGGATCGGGCGGCGGCTCTGGTGGCGGTTCTGGTGGCGGCTCCGGTGGATCGACTGGCGCTCTGCACTGCGCGGCCCCTGCAACGTTCAAGACGGGCAATGGTGGAAGTTGCGGAACCTGGAGATGGTCGATCAAGACTGGCCAGGACTCGGCGGCGGCTGCGTTGATGAGCCAGGCCCCGACGCCGATCGACATCAAGACGCTCGGCGGTTTTCCGGTTCCAACTGGCGTTCTCCAGTCGCTGCCGCGCTCTGCCGAGGAGAACACGCTCTACATTCTTCGCAACGTCACTGTCGTGGAAACCAAGCTCGAGCCCGACAGCGACTACCATATGCCCCTCAAGGATGCGGCCACGGGCGCGACGATGGAAGCCGAAATTCCATATCCTCCCTGCGCCAAGACGACCTCCGTTACCTACTGCGCCGATACGCATGCGCGGCATACCCTGGAAGCCCTGTTGACGCCGACCGGCAGCTACCAGCAGGTCAACAAGGTCGCGACCATCATCGGCCCGGCGCTCTTCGACATGCTGCACGGATCGGCGAATGCGGCGCCGAACGGAATTGAAATTCATCCCGTGCTTGCTCTCTGCTTCGGACAGGATTGCGATCCGCTCGCGAATTGAGCGCAGTTGCATCCGTTCAAACCAGCTCAAGGCAGGTAGATATTGCAGGAGAGGATGCCGCCATCGATTGCGCAGGCCGGTGCCTCTGCACAGGCCGCATCGGTCAGATAGCAGCCGCAGCTTGCGGTCGCTGAGCAGCCCAGTGTCGATGCGCAGGAGTAGTCGGTTTCGCACGGTGTTCCGACGACTCCTCCGCAACGGGTCGCGGCGATGCAGATCTCGTCGACTCCACACGTGGCGCAGCCGCACGGGGCCGTGCCTGCGTCGGCGCTTCCTGCGTCGGCCGCGGGATAGCAGTGGCCTCCCTGGTCGACCGTATCGAGGTTGCAACTCCCGTTGCAGCAGTCTGAGCTGTTCAGGCAGGAAGCGCCGTCCTTCGCGCAGAAACCTCCATCAACGCTCCCGCCGTCGGCCGCGCCGCAGCTCGTGCACAGGCAGATTGGGCAGAGGCCAAGCGACGCAGCCGTGGTGAGCGTGCAGCTCTCATCGCAGGAGACGAATGGGCACATCACCGTCGGCAATCCGGCGCAGACCCCGTTGTTGCAAGAGGTCCCGGGACAGTCGGTGTCGTCGGCGCAAGTGCATGCACCCATCTCACAGTTGCGATGACACTGGCCCGGTGATGCCGTGAATTCCCGACTGTCGGATCCACAGCTGGTGAGCGGCGCGGCGCAGTAGGCGTTCGCGCCGCAGTCGGAGTCCTGGTTGCACGCGCCGGGAAGCGTGAAGAGGCTGCCGGGGCCGCACCCCGCGAGCATGGAGAGAATCAATCCGGCAGCGGGTGCGAGCATCTTCATATCTGACTCCTCCGCGCGAGGCGGAATGGGGCGTTGTCAACCATAGGAACGCGAGCCCTCCAGACGTGGCAAAACGTTGCGCGAGGAAAGAAGTGCGGGCCGAAGCGGCAGCAACGGAGTAAGGGTTGACCTCAGACATCCTGAGTCTGTCCCGGGCAACTTCTGAAGCTCGAAGGGGCTACCACTCAGGGCAGTTCAAACAGGCGCGCCACCCAGCGCCGTCGCAGGATTCCTGATGACTACCTTGTTGCGCGCAATGAAGCCGATCCTCTCAGCCTTCGTTCTGCTCTGCAGCGCAACGCTCGTTGCCTGTGGACCTTCCGATCCATGCAGTGGAAATGGCGACTGGTACTACCATTGGAACTGCAACGGAGACTCGGAGTGTCTGGCAACAAACCCCAACGGCACCCCGACGGGTTCCAATGACGAGGGCAACCAGATCTCCTGCACGCAGGTGATGCAGTTCGGCACCCAGTTCTGGGGCTCGGCGGCCTCGCAGTCATGCGACCAGCTGCCAGGCGGGGATGCGTGCCGCGGCCCGACGTACTCTGTGACCTACGATGGAAATGGCAATACGGGCGGGACCGTTCCTATCGATCCAACTCAATACACAGCCGGGCAGAGTGCGACCGTTCTGGGCAACAGCGGCTCTCTTGTGCGGACTGCCTACTCCTTCTCAAGTTGGAATTCCAAAGCGGATGGTTCCGGACACGCCTGGTCCGTTGGGCAGGTATTCCAGATGGGCGCCGCCAATGCGGTCCTGTTCGCTTCATGGAGATCCAACCAGTCGGGTGGAGGCAGCGGCGGTGGTTCAGCGGGCGGCAGCGGCGGCGGCTCGGGCGGAGGCAGCGCGGGCGGCGCTGGTGGCGGCAGCAGCGGCGGCTCAGCCGGAGGCACTGCTGGCGGCTCGGGTGGTGGCTCGGGTGGAGGCAGCGCGGGCGGTTCAGCGGGCGGCAGCGGCGGCGGTTCGGGTGGCAGCAGTGCCTGTGGAACGGGCTGGTCGACAGTGGCATCGATGCCCACTGCGCGCAGCGACCTGGCCGCCGGCGCGGTCGGGAACATCATCTACGCACTGGGCGGGCAGAACTCGGCAGTCCTCAATACGAATGAGGCCTATGACACCGTCGGCAACAGCTGGTCGACGAAGGCTCCCATGCCAGTCACGCGCAAGAACTTCGGCGTCGGCGTCGTCAATGGAATCGTCTACGTGATCGGTGGTGTCTCTGATGGCAACGGAACCAACTGTGTCAGCGAACTCGACGCGTACGATTCTGTTCATGACACCTGGTCGACCAAGGCTGCGCTTCCCACGCCGAGGGATGGTCTGCAGATCTCCGTCTCCGGTGGAATCCTCTATGCAATTGGCGGGACTCCCTGCACCTCTCCCGCGCAGTGGCTGACCACCGTCGAGGCCTACGATCCAGTTGGGAATAGCTGGTCGACCAAAGCGGCATCACCAACCGGGCATGACTTTGGAGCAGCGACAGACCTGAATGGGAGTGTCTACCTGCTCGGTGGAACGACCACCGCAACGACCGTCCCGACTGGGATTCTGGAGGCGTTCGTTCCAACCTCGAACAGTTGGGCAACCAGGCTGTCGATGCCCACCTCGCGCACGAGCCTCGGCGTCGGAGCGCAATGCAATCACCTCTACGCAATTGGTGGTTCGAACAGCCAGGGCAATGCCGTGTCTACTGTCGAGTCCTATAATCCGACGACAAACTCCTGGAGCACGCAGCCCTCGCTGCCGACAACCCGCACGCTGTTCGGCACGGCGGTCGCCAATGGAGGCATCTTCGTTCTCGGTGGAGCGGGCGCAACGGGGATCGTATCCACGGTGGATGCCTTCCGCTGAGCCGACGCAGATCCGTTGATCGGAGGGCGGATTCGGCCGGCGCATGGGGCCTTCCGCTCGTTATCGTATGGTCGTTCGCCTGCTCCGACGAGATCGTTCCTATATGAATTCTCGGTCGACCGCTGCGCTGCTCTTGACCTGCACGGCCTTCGCCTCGCTCGCCGGCTGCGGCGGCGCTCCGGATCCAACGGAAGACGAGCTGCGTGCGCCGCGTGCACTGGAACTGACCGCAGGTGACGCCGTGGCTCGCGCACAGCTCTGGGTCAATGCCCAGGTTCCCTACTGCCAGAGTCCCAACGGTAAGCCTGATGCAGATCCTGCGTGCGCTTCAGTCTGCACACGCCCGGTCAATCCTGATTGGGATCCCTATCGCTCCGACTGCTCCGGATTCGTCTCCTGGGCGTGGGGACTCGCCGCGCCAGGGCATTCGACCGATCAGTTCGCTCCTGCAAAGACAGACATCACGGCCGTGATCGACGGCAACTCATTGCAACCCGGCGATGCACTCAACATCCCCGGCGATCATATGATCTTCTTTGTTGCCTGGATCACCGCGGGTTCCCACGCGACGTTCATGGAGGAGCCTGGGTGCAGTGCCTCTCCCAACTATGCACACGAATTCAGCTCGGCTGTTGTCATCAACGGCTCGTCCGTCACGGTGGCCTATGAGGGCAAGACCTTCACCGCGATTCGATACCAGGGACTCTCCGCAAGCGCCGATGCAGGGACCTCCACATCACCAGACGCGGGCACGAGTTGCGTGGTGCGGACGACGAATACGCCCGGTGTCTGCATCTCCACGTCGGCATGTCAGGCATTGGGAGACCACACCTCGACGCCCGGATATTGCCCGGGCGCCGCCAACATCGAGTGCTGCACGCCGATTCCCTGCCCGGATAGTTCACACTGCGCGGCGAGCACGCCGGTCTGTGACTCCTCAACCGGAGGCTGCCGCGCATGCAATGCTGATGGTGAATGCGCTACCGGTGTCTGTGCGCTCGCGCCTGCCGATCCAAAGCATGGACAGTGCGTCCAGTGCGTCAGCGATGACCAGTGCCCGTTCATGAGCTACTGCAACGTCTCCTCAGATCGCTGCGCGGCGTGCACGGCCGGCAATCCGGCGTGCCCCTCCAGCCTGAACGACGCAGGGGTGCAGATCTCAGACGCCGGCGCGCAAGTCTCAGACGCTGGGGCACAAGTCTCAGACGCGGGCTCACCGGATGAGGACGCGGGATCTCCTCATGAAGACGCTGGTACGGGCAGCGAGGACGCCGGAACGCAGTTGCACCCCGGCACTGCGGGTGGCTGCGCGAGCGGAGGAGGCGACCTCGCTCTCTTCGGAATTCTGGTTGGATTCCTATTCCGTTTTCGGCGCCGCGCAGAGCGAGTCTGAGATCCAACTACCGGACAATCACCCGGTCGCTGGCAAACTTGAAATAGCTCGAGTAGGTGGCGGCGTTGAGACAGGCCTCAAGATTGCTGACCACCGTTCCATTCTTATCCTTGCAGGTGTCGATGGAGGTTCCGCTCGAGGCGGAGAGCGTGTAGGGCGCTCCGGCGCCGGCTGCAGGCTGCGCGGCATCGACCTGATCCGGCTGCGTTGGCGTCACGACGTGAACTGAGCCGAACGCAACGCAGCCACTCACAATCAAGTCGAGCGCGGTGCTGGTGGAGGTCAAGCCCGCGCAGCTGCTCACGACGATCGAGGGAAGCAGCGCTTTCGACAGCGATGCTGCCGCGACGTTTCCACAGAGCGTTGCCGCGCCGCTCGATTGTGTCGCGCCGAGGCTCGAGAAGGTCTGCAGCGAAGGCGCGACATGCTCAGAGGGAAGATGTCCGGGGTTTCCACCGTTGGTAGATTCCAGTGGCGTGGAGAGCGTCCCGATCGGGGCATTGAGCGACGCGTGGGAAACAGACATCGCCGTGACCGCGCCGCCGAGCGAGAGGTTGAGACTGACCGATCCCGGGCCCGCAGTCAGGGTGTGATTGGAGATCGAGGCGGGCAGTTGCGCGAGCGGCTCACCCGAGGCGGCGACAGTGATCTGATCTGGCTGGTACCACCAGTCGAGATCGGAGGTGCCGTCGTAGCCCGTGCCGGCATCGGTGGATTCCACACGACCGCCGAGGACGCCCAGCGTGATTCCACTCTGGTCGACTCCCGTCACATCCGACGCACCGAGAAACTCGAGCAGGATGGTAATCGAGCCGTCCTTGATGCCCTTATCGAGCGCAGTCTGGAGTTGCGACTGGGCGAGAGATTGAACCACGGCATTGCCGAGCGCATTCGTGGTGCAGGCGGAGTCGGTTGCAAACTGCAGCTTCAGCCAGTTGACCCGCTGGCTCTCTTCCAATTGGCAGGTCGCGCTGCAGCCGTCGAAGCTGGCCGTGTTTCCATCGTCGCACTGCTCGCCGGGATCAAGAACACCGTTTCCGCAGTTCGTGTTGGTTGCCCCGGATGATCCGGAACAGGCAGCAACCAGCGCTGCGGAGAAGAGGACGGCCAGCAATCGAACGCTGCCGAGGGCATCGACGCGAGTTTTCAGAGACATGCCAGGCACCTTACTGTCCCGCCTCGTCCCCGCACTCAGGCAGATGTCTGGTGGGACCAACCGCATCGAGCGCGAGGGCAGGAAGGCATCAATCGCCTGCCTGTCAGTTGTTCAGATAGTTCCACGACGCGCCGTCAGGCCTCGACCCGGCCGGGTCTGGCGCCTGCGCATTGCTGTCCTTGCCGGCCATTCGCATCCGGTCGGAGATGGCCTTGATGAGCTTCTGCTCGTCGCCTGTCGCGCTCGAATATTTGTAGGGCGCTCGATTGAGCGCGTCGGTCGCCTTCTCCATATCGTCGCCGGAGGGATGGCCGTTGGTATCCCAGCGCACGGCGAACTCTGTGTAGTAGGAGAAGATCTCGTCCGCAAAGTGATTGCTGCTGTTGTCTGGCGTCGGATTCGCCTGGTGGAACGGAAAGCGCAGGTAGTGGCCATATCCGTGCGCGAGCGTGCAGACCATATCGAGGGATTTCTGGATTCCGGTTGCACTGATTCCGAACCCAACCGTGTTGATTCCAATCCGCCGGTCCCGGTAGACGAGATCGCCGACGTTGGAATGTGCAGAGACAATCGGGTCGGTGCCATCGACCAGGATCATGATGGCCGTCATGCCGGTGCAGTACCCGTCGAGCGTATTCTGCATGATGGTCTTCACATCCGGAGTCTTCGCGTGTGCGTAGACCTTGCACATCGCGCCGATGATGCGCACCAGACAGCACTGGGCGTTCTTGACGTCCTTGTTCGACATCTTCGAGAGGTCGGGAGTCAGGAACGACGCGCTCGGCATATAGCGGGAGAGCTCGTTGATGACCGGTCCCGACGCCGACCGCATCGATTCAAGAATCGACAACTGGATCGCCGGTTCCTTGAATGCATCGGACATGATGATCGTGTTGCACGAGCCATCGCGGGTCGCTTTGAGCTGGCCGTTGTCGGTATTTACAAAGTTGAGAAACATTCCCTGATCGCCGGCGCTGAGCGCCTTGAACTGGGGAGAGTCTCTCCATCCCGACCCGGCGGATGAGCCTCCTGCCAACTGCACGACCGAGCCGGGATTCGCGACATAGTAATCGGTCTCGAGGGCTGTACCGGTGCCGTCGGCGCTCGAGTACGCGGCAATCACGTAGATCGAACCATCCTGGAACGAGGAGTTGGGGACGGTTGCCTTCAGCCCGGGAAACATCGATGGCGACCCTTGTCCTCCGAGCGTGACGGAGATGCTGCCCGCCGGCTTGGAGTAGGAGATGACCACGTTGCCTGCGCTGCGCGAATAGGTGAAATTCGACAAGTGTCCCTCGATCGGGATCTGGAAACGAAGTGGGTGGTGCGACGCGGCGTGAGTTGAGCACTTGCCTATAGTGCAAGCAAGTGGCGCCTTCGATCGGCGGTGCCGCAGAGCGCCCCGGCGATTGTCGGGGCGGGGTGGCGAATCGAGCGAACCACCGATTCGCTGCAATGCGCTAGGATGCCCGGGGTCTTCCGCCCCCATCGGGCAAGGAGCAGCAACGTGGCAACCGGCACGCTGACGACGACGACTGCCGCGCCGACGACGACGACTGCTGCGGCGAAGAGCACGACCTCCCCGGCGACCACCACCACCGCGGCGCCGAGGAGCACCACCGCTCCGCCGGCCACGACCAGCGCGGCTGCGAACAACACGACCGCTCCGCCAGCCACGACCAGCGCGGCTGCGAACAACACGACCGCTCCGCCAGCCACGACCAGCGCGGCGCCGGGAGGATCGACGACCAGTGCTCCCTCGGCAGCCACGACGGCCGGTGGCGCTCCGACGACGACCACTGCGGCCGCTTCAGGCGCGCCCACGTTTGCCGAGGGCTCGGTGACCGTCGCCATCGATCCGGACGACGGCACCGTGCAGAACCCGCGATCGATCCAGGTCTCCAAGGACGCGAAGCTGACGCTGAGCTGGAACGCCACCGGCGCCGCTTCCGTGAACATCGATCCCGGTGCGCTCACCGGCCTTCCCGCGTCGGGTTCGCAGGAGATCGCGACGCAGGATGCGACGTTCACGCTCGTCGCGATTGCAGATGGCGGCGCGAAGTCCGATCCCTACTCGCTCGACATCCACACGCACGACGCGGGAACTGTCGTCTCGCCGCACGTCGAAGTGGGCGCCGGAGTCGCGGCAGTGCTCTCGTTTCTGGCCAGCAAGCCGAGCGGCGAGGCGATCACCTCGGCCCAGGTCGGCGAGACGATCACGCTGACGGCGACGCTCTCGGAAGCGACAGAGGCCGCGAACATCAATGGACAGAGCGCCGATCTCACCGTCTTGACGAACGGCCAGAAGCAGGCGGTCACCACGGTGGCCATCGACGCCAGTTCGGACGGCAACTTCAAGTGCGAGGCGCTCAAGGACGGCGCGGTCGTGCAGGAGCAGAAGCAGCACATCGATATCGTTCCTGCTGGCGCCTCCGCGAGTACCACGACGCACGCGCCGGACGGCAACACGACGCAGTCGCCCGGGAACAACACGACGCTCGCGCCGGATCACACCACGACCCACGCGCTCGATCAGACGACGACGCACGGGCCCGATCACACCACGACGCATGCTCCGGGCACCACCACGACGCATGCGCCTGCCACGACCACGACGCACGCTCCCGGCACGACCACCACGCATGGCGCCTGGACGGCCGCCTGGAGCGTGGAGACGATCAAGCAGGATGGAACCGCAGAGATGGTTCTGACCGCGCCAGGCCTGGCCGCGGGCACCTCCGTCGTCTTCGAGATCTCGCTCGATGGCGGAGGCACGGTTGGTCAGATCACGGCGACCTCGGAGAGTGGCAAGGCGACGGCGCAATGGTCGACCTGGTTCAAGCCTGAGTTGGTGACTGATCAGCAGACGGTTGGTGATGGCGCCCAGTTCAAGGCGGTGAAGTTCGCCTTCAAGGCATCAGCGGGCGGTCAGGATGCGACGACGACTGCGCTGATCACCTATAGCGACAAACTTGCAACCACGGTCGTGGATGCGGACAAGAAACCTCAGAGTAAGACGCAGGTGATCATCGTCTCTCCGTGGGGAACCATGGTTGCGACCACCGACGACAACGGTCTGCTGAGTGTGGAAGGTCTGCCGCCGGGTGGGTTGCACCTGACGATCGATTGATCTCAGACCACGCTCCGTCCTGGTTGCATTGACACTCCGCGCTCCCCGATCCAACTGTTCGCAGACGATGGATGGCAGCACTCCTCGCGCAGAGCGCATCACGAGCGCCGGGACGGCGAGTGCGCGCAACGCCACGCCTCGGTCCTGGCGCGGGCCGGCCACCCGTGCGACGGCGATCTTTCTTCTGGGCTTCGCCTGCCTTGTCGTGACTCCGCCATTTCAAACACCGGACTCAGGAAATCATCTGGGCCGCGCGTTTCAGATCAGCCAGGGGATCCTGATCGCCGAGCAGCGTGGGCAGCAGACCGGAGGCCTCGTTCCGCAGGCCCTGGTGGCGGATATCGGGCAGTACGGTGATCTTCCCTTCCAACCCGAACACCGGATCTCGTTCCAGGTATGGAGAGATCGACTGCGCGCAAGCGGGCACCTCACGAATGATGCCTCGGTGCCTCTGGTCTTCATGAATTTTCCAAACACATCGCGATATCTTCCTGTCCCGTATCTTCCACAGGCGCTTGGTCAACTTGTCGCGAGATCACTGCGCGCGCCCGATCTGATCGCCATCTATCTCTCCGGACTCTTCGCGCTGATCTCTTCGTCATTGCTGCTGCTCGCTGCGTTTCGTGCGCTCGACTTCTCCTCGCGGATGACGACGATCTGTTTTCTCGTTGCCGGGATGCCGATGTCTGCGTTCCTGCTGGGCTCGATCAGTCCGGACGGACAGACGCTTGCGCTCGCGCTGCTCGCCTTCGCCCTTGCCCACCGCGTACAGCACAAGCCCGACGCTCGGACGCTGGCCGCGTTGGTTGTGGTCTCCTCGCTGCTCGGCGCCTGCAAGGGGCTCTATTGCATCGTGCCACTCGGCCTGCTTCCTGTTGCACTTTCTGGCCTGGTGCGCCGAGGTGAGCGCGTCGCGGCGTCTCTGTTTGCAGCATGCGTCGCAGCCTGCGCGATCCTTCCCACTCTGATCTGGAGCCTTCTCACGCGCGGCCAGTACAACGCCCTGAATCCAGATCCGCGCATCGATCCATCAGAGCAAATCCATTTCCTGCTTACCCACCCGATCACCGGGTTTGTACTCCTCGCGCGCGACTTCCTGTCGAGGGCCCCAAACCTTGTGCATTCCATGATCGGCGTCCTCGGGTGGCTCGATACACCGCTGCCGCATTGGTTGGTGATTCTCTATGCAGGGGGCATGACGCTGCTGGTGCTCTTTGCTGCGGAAGGGAAGGGGAGTTCCACAGCGCTCTCGATCCGGGTGTGGATGGCTGGATCCTGCCTCGCTTTTGCCTTCGCCATGAGTCTCATCAGTTATCTGACCTGGACTCCTGTGGGCGCGAACGCAGTGGAAGGATTGCAGGGTCGTTACTACCTGCCGATCATGCCTCTGCTGTTGAGCGCGGCGCCGGTCATGGTGTCGCCGGTTCAGCGCTGGGTTCGCGCACGAGAAGCCGCTCCGATCCTGCTCTGGCTGATCTCTTCGTCGACGTTGATGGTGAACCTGCTCCACCGGTATTGGCAGCGATAGGAGCGGTATTCCGAGCAGCATCAGTTGCGGCTAAGACCATCGTCCGCGTCTCGCAAAGGAACAGACGGACACAGGTCGTCGTGATTGGAGATTCTCCTTGCGCGCACGACTCTCTATCGATGAGAGTTATCGAGGGGGGACAGAGCATCATTCGATCGGCGAATAGCGCAGACAATGCCGGTGCCGCCCTGAATTGAACCAGGGTTGTTTCTCACCCAAGAAACCACCACCGCAGAAGGGAAGATTGACTATGAAGATTTCGATGAAGCTGGGTCTGTTTCTGATCGGCGTGTTGGTCTTGTTTGTCGGATTGGCCGGGAGCCTGATTCGACAAGCCGAGGCCGTATCGGCCGGCTATGACGCGCTCCTCGCGCGGCCCGTGCAGGCGTCCGACCGCGCCCGCGTGATGCAAGTCGATTTCAAGAAGCAGGTGCAGGAGTGGAAGGACATCCTGCTGCGCGGTTCCTCGCCTGCCGATCTCGAGAAGTACACGCAGAACTTCCACGCCCAGTCCGCGGCGACCGACCGCGACGCTGCAGCGCTGCTGTCCGAGCTCGACGATTCCCAGGCGCGCCAACTGGTCACGGAGTTCACCGCGGCCCACGCGACGCTGAATGCAGTCTATGAAAAGGCATACCAGGCCTATGTGAGCGGCGGCTTCGATTTCAAGGCCGCCGACGCGATGGTCCGCGGGCAGGATCGCGCACCGACTGATATCTGCGATCGCATTGTTGGTCGATTGGGTGCGTATGTCTCTGAGTCGGTGGCAACACAGCAGGCTGCTGCCGCGGTCGCACGCAAGACGTCGCTCATTCTCGCGGGCGTACTGCTTTTCATCCTCTGGGCGATCGGTTCCATCATCGTCAAGAGCATCCTCATCCGCCTCAAGACTCTCAAAGGGGTATCCGATCGGCTGGCGAGCGGAGATATCGATGGCCTGTCGATCGATATCTCCGGGCGTGACGAGATCGGCGATTTCGGGGAGAGCATGAAGGGCGTTGTGGCGGCGGTCGAGGAGTTGATGTCGATGAGCGGCAGCGGAAAAGATTCACAGGCCCGCGCTTAACCAACTCAGAGAAGGAATCATCTTATGGGAACCAAACTCGCGGCCTTTTATGAGCAGACGGCGAAGGAGTTCGGATCAACCGGGCGGGTCAAGCTGGCGCTGTTGACCAAGCTCTCCTCCGCGAAAGCGCTGGAGGCGCCGGACACGCCGGAAGCGATCAAGCTGTTCGAGGAGTCGCTCGAGCAGTTGCGACGGACGATGCCACCGCGGTGAGAACGGATCGGCCTGCGCGCCTGCGGGTGAACTCTCTCCGGCGCGTGAGTCGATGTGACAAACTCCCGGTGCATGAACTGCGTCTGCGTGGATGGAGTGCGCGGTGGACGTGGAATGGCGGGGAAGGTAAGAGCAGTCTCCTGCATCTTCCAACCAGCGGGACCTGAAGCACTCCCTTGAGGGGGCAGTTGCTCGGCGCGCGCCAGTTCGTCTCCCTCACGGGAGAGACGCATGAGATCAACCGGTTCGATTCTGCGGGCGGCCGCGCTCAGCGCGCTGTGCATCCTCTTGAGCGCCTGCGTTGCGACTCTGCCGAGCGAGCGCACCAGCCGGGCGCTGGTGCGCGATCTGGAGAAGATTGTCGACTCTCGGGAGCAGATCAAAGGATGGGTCGTTGACGATGCGGAGATCCAACTCGTCATCAACGATGCCATGCTCTCCGTCTGCCGCGTCCCTCCGGAGGAACGTGCCGCCGCGCTCGAGTGGTTGGGCGCGGAGATCAAGCGCGAGGATGGTCCGGTCGCCGCCGCGTGGCTCAAGCATGGGAAGATCCGGAATGACATTTCCAATCTCGTTCTCCTGAGTCGCGCGCGCGCGCTTCTCGCGGAGGCTGAACTCTGGGCGAAGGATGGAAAGTGTCCGTTCTGGATCGAGCCCGCAGAAGATTTCGATGGCCGGCAATCCTTCGCGCACCGGCTGATCTTTGCGGGAGAGGGAGGAGGGCGATTCAGTTTCGGTCTGGAGAAGACAGGCTCGCACCCGACAGTGATTGGAATCGGCGCAGGCGGGGCCGGACGATTCATGGGCGGGTATGGAATCTCAGACTCGCTCGCGTTGCTGATCGGCGGAGAGATGGCGCTCGGAGGCAGGCTGACTGCACCCGGCGGCGTGGTGGTGACTGCCACCGGACTGGTTGCAGTGCGCGCGATTTTCCTGTCCGGATATCTGGAATTCGAGACCGGACCTCAGGAATATTTCAACCAGACGACCGGCCAGAATCAGATCGGGTTTCATGGCGCCGTCGGGGTTGGAAGCATGTCCCTGCGCTCGTTCGGTGGGTTCGTCTCAGGCTCTGTACTCTCGGTGAGCTACGACTATACCTACGGGCAGGACAGCACCGGAGAGCGGACCCATTCCAACCTGTTCACACTCGGGGTGCGGGCGACGTACGCATTTTCCCGTTGAGCGCGGTACAGTCGCGCGATGGCACTCCCTCGCGCTCTCTGTGGCGGCTTTCCGCGCGCGCAGAATCGAGTCATCGAGCTTCATGACTCGAAGCTGCGCTCGTGGGAGCGGATGCCTGCGGGTGAGCTTGTGCTGCGCCTTTCTGCTGTCGTCCATGTGAGCGCGGGCGCGCCTGGCGTCGCTGCGGGGACGGTCTGGGCGCAGGAGATCTCGCTGCGCATCGCCGCGGCCTCGCTCGCGCAGGAACCGCTCGGCCCGCTCTGGATCGATGACGGGTGGCTTGAGATCGGCGAGCAGCGTCTTGAATCTCTGCTTCCCTTCCCATTGGAGAAGCAAGGCCCTGTGCGCATCAGATTGTTCGGCGGTGAAGGCGAGCTCTGCGCGACCGGCGACGGCGTGATTCTCGAGACGCTGGGTGAACCGACCTTCATCGAGCGATTCGAGAAGGCCTGACCGCGCCAATCAAACGGCGTCGTCTTAGATCCCGTGCGCTGTCGCAAAGGCGATCCAACCAACCATGATGGCGAAGAAGTAGGCCGCTCCCGCGAGCACGACGACGCGCGAGCGGCGAAGTTCGGGGTGCAGATGTCCCGAGCGCAGGATGTAGACAGCGAGGCCGAACTTGCTGAGCGAGGCGCCATCCCTCATGGCGCTCTGGACGATGCGCATCAGATGCGTGGTCATTCCCCAGAGAGGTGGGAAGAAGAGAAGCAACTCGATTCCTGAGACCACCCAGGCGACAGGAGCGCCGAACGGCTGTTCCCCGAACGCCTGGGCCTGCACGGCGCGCACGTCGTCGAAGAAGTTCACGCCGAGCACGATCGCCGTGAAGAGGACGGCGAGTCCGCGCCCGACCTGATCGAGCGTGAAGAGCGGCCCGGTATCGCCCTGCTTCCGGCGACGGATGCGCAGCTCGCCGAGCAGCGCGGGGAGCACGAGCAGCGAGAACAGGACCCACCCTCCGATATGAATCGGGTGCACCTCAGTCTTGATGCGCGTGGCGTCGAGCTTCCCATCCGGCCAGCAGAGAGATGGATCGCCTGGGAGATACCGGATTGGAAAGGTCTCGCCGGGCGAGAAGGGAGCATCCTGAATACGAGAGTCCCAATCGAATGCAGTGCCGTTGACGTCATACCGGTAATGCGTGAACCGATCTCCGTTTCGCGCAGACACGTCGATCACTGTCGCGGCAGTGATCTTCCCATCGGCCAGCAGCGCGGCCAGGCGCGAGACGCGATGTTCAGCGAGCGCAGTCGCCGCTGCGAGCAGGCCGATGCCCAGGACGAGCACGAAGGCCTGGCTGCGGCGGGCGCTTGCCTCCCATGGTTCCATTGCTCCACTGCTCCAACGGTAAGTGGTTCCTCGCCGATTCGTTCCAGGCCAGTGAATCCTACTCGTGCTCGCTCGCGCCGCGCAGATGATTCCAGGCCTTCTTCGCGCCTTGCCCGACATCCTTGAGCACCGACCTGGCGCGCGCGCCGACGCTCTTGCCCGTCTCCTTCGCGTCGCCGCGGACGTCCTTGGTGTCGTCCTTGACCTTGTGTCCGAGCTCCGCGGCGTCCTTGCTGACCTTCTTGCCGAACTCGCCGGTGTCTCGCCCGACCTTCTTGATCGTCGGCCCGACCTCGTCCGCGCCCGCTTCCAGACTGAGCACGAGGATGGAGAGCGCGACTGCGCGCGTCTTGGAATTCATACCGCTACGTCTACCAACAGCCCGCGCGGCATCACAAGCGCCGCCGTCGGTCGACGGATCCTCATCCTCTGACTGGGGTAGAAGGTCTCGCCTGCTCTCAAGCGAGGCGACTGGCGGCGAGGACACTTGATCAAGCAGGCGATGGTTATCGGTATCGTTGCACTCTGCGTGGCCGCTGGTGCGCGAGCACAGACCGATGAAATCCAGGTCTACGACGCGGCGATCGCCAAGCCTGGCGAGCTGGCGTTTACGCTCCACTCGAACTACATCGCCAGCGGCCGCAGCAGTGCAGCGTTCGCTGGTGGCCTCGTGCCGGACAAAGCGATGAACGGGGTGACCGAATGGGCGGTCGGCGTGACTCCCTGGCTTGAACTTGGCGCCTATGCTCCAGCCATCGCCACGCTCGATCGCAATCAACAGGTCTGGTTTGACGGAGTGAAGCTGCGCGCGCTGATCGTCGCGCCTGACGCGGCCAAGCGGCTCTTCTTCTTCGGTTGCAACTTCGAACTCGGTTACAGCCGGCCGCACTGGGCGCCGCAGCCGTGGCAGCTCGAGGTGCGCCCGATTCTCGGGGTCCACATTGGATCCTGGGATCTGATTGCGAACCCGATCCTCGACCTGCCCTTGGGTTCGACGGTCGAATTCGCGCCGTCCGCGCGCGTGGTCACGCATCTCTCAGAGGCGTGGAGTGTCGGCGGCGAACTCTACGAGGAGTATGGCCCGATCACGCATCCCTCAGCGCTTACGGATCAACTCCAGGAACTGTTCGGCGTGGTCGATTACAGTTCGCCTGCAGTGGCTGTGGAGTTCGGCCTTGGAATCGGGCTGACTGCGCACGGCTCCGATGCTCTGACTTTCAAGGTCATCGTCACACCATTCCCGTGACGCTCATGAACAACTCTTCGCAACTTCAAACCATGCGGTTGGAGTCGCGCCGCTTGGCTTCTGGATAGGTGATTCGAGTCGGACCGTTCTTCTCAGGAGGCTGTGGTCATGCACGTCTCTCCCCGCCGCATCTTCACCACCGCCGCCATACTTGCGATCGCGCTCAGGTCAGGTGGCTGCTCGACGCGCCGAATTCCCGAGAGTGGCTCTGATGGCGGTTCTGACGCTGGCGCGGATGCCGGCACCGACGCGGGCACGGATGGTGGTTCCGATGCGGGCGCAAGCTTCGACGGCGGCTCTCCGATCGGCGGCGACTCGGTGTTGATGCATCATAAGAATCCGAATCGCGACGGCGTCTATATCGAGAGCGCGCTCACTGTGTCTGCGATCTCTACCCTTCATCGGGACACCAGCTTCGTGACCAGCGGCATCGTTGGAAATGTCTATGCGCAGCCTCTGTTCGTCGACAACGATGCCGGGCCCGATCTGGTGATCGTCGCGACAGAGGCTGATCAGATCTATGCGCTGAACGCCGCCACTGGCGCCGCGGTCTGGACTGTCGATGCGGGCACGCCGGTGCCTCTTGCGACGCTGGCGACGTGCGGCAACATTGATCCGGTCGGCGTCACCGGCACTCCCGTGATCGATCCGATCACGCGCACACTCTTCTTCGACGCAGAGTTGATTCCGGCCAGCGGTGTTCCCACGCATCGGGTCTTCGCGCTCTCGGTCGACGACGGCTCGTCGCGCCCCGGTTGGCCGGTTGATATTCCGTCCAACGTGCATAGTGGCAGCATTGATTTCATCTCCAATGTGCAAGGCCAGCGCGGCGCGCTCGCTGTCGTTGGTGGCCGCGTCTATATTCCCTATGGCGGTCGATTCGGCGATTGCGGCGACTACCACGGCTGGGTGGTTGGTATCTCGATCTACAACCCCAGCGATATCCAGGTCTGGTTGACCCCGACACATGGCGGCGGCGCCTGGATGCCGGGCGGGATCGCCACCGATGGGACCGATCTCTTCATTGCCACTGGCAATACCTTCGGCGCGTCCGCGACCTGGGGTGGCGGCGACGCGATGATCCGGCTTTCTCCCGAGAGCGGTTTGAGCATGAGCGGCTACTTCGCCCCGGCGAATTGGAAGACGCTCGATAATGAAGATCTGGATATGGGCACTGCGCCGGTGCTCTTCGATCTGCCGGGCTCGACGCCGAGCGCGCTGGCGATCCTGTTCGGGAAGGATACGAACGCCTATCTGCTCGATCGAAATTCTCTCCCAGGCACTGGCGCGGCCCTCGGCGGGAATGTCTCGCTCTGCACGCCGACGAGCAGCGGGGCCTGCGCGACGCGTGCGAGCGTGGCCACGGCGGAGATCATCTCGGCCGCGGCGCTCTACACCACGGCGACGGCAACCTACGTCGCCGTCAAGGCTCCCGGCGCGTCGTGCACAGGCGGACTGACCTCGAGCGATCTCCTCACGCTGCGGATCGTTCCGGGGTCGCCACCGACGCTCGCACCCTCGTGGTGCGGCCGTGGCGGGCTCGGTTCACCGATGGTCACCACCAGCGATGGCCACGCTGATGCCATCGTCTGGACGCTCGGCGCACAGAGTGATTCGCGGCTGCACGGCTTCCTTGGCGACACCGGCGCGCCGGTCGCGTTCACCGCCAGCACCACCGCCTATCCGGGTATGCGCGCGTACAACACGCCGATCGCTGCGAAGGGAAGAATCTTCGTTCCCGTCGACGGACCCACGGGCGTGATCGCGTTCAGCCCGTGACGCATTAGAACTGTGCGGAGAGTTGAATCCCCCGCGCGTTGATTTCCGAGGGGATGATGAGCCGGACGCGATTGCGTTAATCGCGCTTGTTCCGCGCTCGCACCGCGATCAGGCGTCGGCGCGAAATCGCGGAGAGCGCGATGAGCGCTGAGCAGAGCAGCATCATGCCGGCACCGGGCGCGGCGCTATTGCAACCACCGGGAGTGGGAGTTGTCGCGATGCATTGACCCGCGGCATCCACTGTTCCTGATGCGCATTGGCCACCGCCGGCGCTGCCGCCTGCTGCACCGCCGCCGCTTCCACCTGCGGCACCACCACCGCTGCCGCCTGCTGAACCGCCGCCGCTGCCGCCTGCTGAACCGCCACCGCTGCCGCCTGCTGAACCGCCGCCGCTGCCGCCTCCGGAGCCCTGCACGGTCAGCGCCTTGAGTTCATCGAGCGTGCCGTTGAACACATCGAGATCCGTCGCACTGCTGGTGACTCCGCTGACCGATCCGCTGGCGCTCCACTGCCAGATCGTCCAGCTCGTCCACGGCGAGAGAACGCTCGGGCAGAGATTCGCGGGAGGCAAAGGACCCGTTGTCGTTGCGCTCGACGGATAGGCCGCCTGCCAAAGCGGATACGAGCTCGCCGAACTCGGGTTGCCGAGGCAGTTCCAGAACGCGGGATAGGTATAGACAATCGGGGTAATGCCCGTGCGCGATTCAATCTCCGCGATGAAGTCGAGCGCCCGCTGGACCTGCGTGCTGATCGCATAGCAGCCCGAGATGGACGCGTCGCTGCTCGCGCACTCGCTGCCGCCGTGGCAGTCGTCGACCTCCCAATCGAGCATCGGCGGCAGATCGCCGGGCTGCAGCGTGCCGACCTGCGCGAGGAATGCATCTGCCTGCGCTGCGCCGCTGTCCTGCGGCCGAAAGAAATGGTACGCGCCGCGGATCACGCCGGCGGCCTTCATTGCGCTCCAGTGCGAGGCGAAATCGGGATCGGTATAGGTGAGGCCTTCGGTCGCCTTCGCATAGGCGAACGCAAAGCCATCGGCCTTCACGGCATTCCAATTGATCGCACCTTGCCCATGGGAGACATCGAGGCCGGCGACCATCGGACCCTGCGTGCAGGAGAGCGCGGGGCTGACCTTTTCTTCGTGCGGCGCGAGCCCTCCGCCCTGGGGCGCGTCGACGCCGCCGCAACTGAACTCTGCGACGAGAGAGATTGCCAGGAGCGGGAGTCGGACTGCGTGGCGCATCGACAACCTCATGCGGCGGCGAAAGTGGCGTACCGGATCGGCCGATTCGAATGAACGACTCTGCAGCATGTTCGAATCAACATGACATGAAATCGCTCGCGTCATCTATGCGACCCACCGCGCTCGCCTGCCTACGAATCAGGCGTCGGAACGGGGGTCTCTCTTGATGGCAATCAAGCAGGCGAGGCCAAGAAACGTCGTGCCGAATGCCGCGAACTGCCCTGGGGTCCATCCCCAATAGCGGATATCTCCTGTGCGCAATTCGTCGAGGGCGAATCGAACCGGGCCATAGAGCGCGAAGAAGAGGCCGAGGAAATAGCCACTCCTGCGCGGCATCTGATCAAGCCAGAGAAAGAGCGCCGCGAGCGCGACGGTATAGATGAGCTCAAGCAGGCCGAGGTCGAGGCGTGGGCCGCCCGGGAACTCGACCGCAAAGAAGCTGCTCGAGGCAATTCCGAGATGATCGTGGACGAGCGCGCAGCCGGCGCGGCCGAATATCCAGGCGAATGGAAACGCGAACGCGACGATATCGAAGTATCGATAGATATCAGCGCGCGAGAGCTTCATTCGGCGCGCGGTGATCAGCCCGCCGATCAAGCCCCCAGCGATCCCGCCGAACGACGACATCGCTCCCCACACTCGAAGAAGCACGAGCGGGTTCGTGCGCACCAACTCCGGTTGATATGCGAGCATTGCGAAGACGTGCGATCCAACTCCTCCGCAGAGCACCATCCAGAGCGTCAGGTTGAGTGCCCGCTCGCGCTCCCATCCCAGCCGCGCTGCGCGCTGAACGACGATCGCGCAGCCGCTTGCAGCCGCGGCCACCGCGAGCAGGTCAAACGCTGGCAGCACCAGGGGGCCAATGTGCAAGGTCGGCGCTGGTAGATAAGGCAGAGTCACCGCTCCACCTCATGCCGCATTCGGCGGGCAATTGCACGACGCAGGCGACCATCGCGTCTTCACGATTCACGTCGAGCTGACCGAGCAGGGATTCCGGCCCGCACCCGACAGCGCAAAGCGCTGGAAGGTGCTGAAGTCGATTCAATGCGAGTCGAAGCAATAGGCATTTCTAATGAATGACGGGCAATCAACGATGCGCCGCCCGCGCTCGCCATCGACTGGACGCGGCCGTGGCGAGTTCAAGGACGTGAGGACACCGGCGCCAATGCGCGGTCTAACTTCTCCCACGCCGTCTCAAACGACGTCTTGGCCGCGCCCCACTGATCCTCGTGCGCGCTCTTGAGCAGTTCGAACTCACGCCGCGCCTCATCGTGAAGCGACTGTGCGGCAACAAACTCCTGATCCGCGGCTTCACCCGCCTCGACAGCTGCCTGCATGCGAGTCGCCATCGCGAGGATCTGCGATTGCACCGCGACGAATCGCTCAGCAGCTTTTGTTTCGTAGAACTCCCGGATCGTCATTCTGCCTCCATGGCGCGCTGCCTTTGCATCGACTCAAATGCACTCCCCATGCCGCCAGTGCACTCGTGCGCGAATGCCTCCGCGCGCTGGTCAGGCGGATTGGGTTTCGCTGCGCAATCGAAGCTGCCGCACGTTCACAAACGTCCGCGACCAGCACGGCCTGCGTTTGGCCGACTTCAATTCCAATCGGTTTGATCCATAGTCCGTGCAGGCGATGGCGGTCGGCCCTCTGCGCCAACCGCGGCGAGGTGCAACGTGAAGGACGCGCTCGTTGAGCGGCTGTGTCAGCCAAAGGAGATCGCGTTTGTCGAGGCGACCGACGAGGTCGTCGAAGGCTATGATCTGCGATCGTCGGGGAACCAGTTCCACAGCAAGAGCGTCTACGTTTCCACGGGAGCTGATTACGAGCCCAGGCCCGCATCGCTTGTCATAGGCAAGGTCATCGCAGCCGGTGCGCGCGAGCCATTCCTTGGCTGCGAACTCCGCTGCGATCGGATTGAAAGCGCGCTCAGTGTCGCGGTCTATTCCTCCGCGGGTGACGCGAAGTCGCGGCGGCTCGTCTCGAGGAGCGGCGCGACAGCGAGCGCGGATGAAGGCAGCTTCGCCTGGTTCGGTCCTGTCGAACTTATCGGTACAGCCTGGAGTGAGAGCGACCTGCCGCAGTGCCAGGTGATTACCGTGGAGCGACTTCGGCACTATGCGCGCACGCTGCCCGTCCGCGAGGCGCGCGCACAACTGAAGGATGCACTCGAAGCGGCGCATACCCGGGAATCACTCAAGCAGGAGCTTCCCATGCGGCTGGCCGAAAGCCTTACCCCGAATCTTGCCGAGGCCTTTCACGCCTGTCTCGCGACGACCTCCGACTTCTACAAGAGCCACGGACTCGACACGATGCTGCGCGATGTCTTCGACGCTGGCCTGCTTGCGGCCTGGGTTGAATACGGTTCACAACTGCCGCCAACGCTGACCGCCGTGCAGCGACTCGAGAAGGCCAGAGCGCTGAGCAGGAAATCGTATGAGCGCCACGGATTCGATGTCCGGGAGCGCGGGATTAAAGAGGAGAGCCGCGCCGCGCTCTTCGTGTTCATCTCGCAGGCCGTGAAGTAGGGAGGGGCGTCTGCGCTGCGGATGTCATGAAGCGCATCGCGGCGCCAATGGTCGGCGGTCTACTTCCTCTGCAAGAGGCGGACGCTGATCACCCCTCGTTCCTGAACCAGGATGTTCTCCCGTCACGCGCGTGTGGCACGGACCTCGCACCAATCATGGGGAGGAGAACTCCAACCCATGCGCATCCTGATGAATACCGCTCTAATCTGCATCATGATCGCCTCCCTCGTCGCGTGCGGAGGGACCAACCAGAACTCCAGCGGGACCATCACCATCTATAACTCGTCGTCCTATGTGCTCGATGAGATCGACGTCGCTCCGGTCAGCCAGCTGAGCTGGGGGCCGAACCTGCTCTCCGGAGTTCTCTATCCGGGCGAGCAGCTGACCATCTCGGTCGCCTGCGATACCTACGACGTGCAGGTCTGGGATCAGCACAATCGCAACTGCGTTCTCAGCGGTCTGGATCTCTGTTTCTCAGACCACTCTGGACGGTAGATAACTACACGTTGCGCAACTGCGGATACTGAGATCGTTGTAACAGGGGACGCGTGCTGCGCCCCCCCAGGCCAGACTATTTCTGTCCGTAGTCCGCCTTTGCCTTATCGACGCACGCGTCCTTCGTCGCGCCCGCGAACGTCTCGCACTTCGTCTTTGCCACTGCGTAATCGGCGTCGCGCTTCTCGGTCGCTGCATCCTTGCGTGCAACCGCGACCTCTTCCTTCGCCTTGGTATTCGCGTCGGCCTTCGTCTCATTGGCCGCGCTGTTCGCCTTCCACGTCTTCATCTGGGTCTTGGCGTTGGCGACCGCGTGCACCTTGGAGGCCTTCGCCTCTTCGACGCAGACATCTTTGTCAGTGCCCGCCTTGTCATTGCAGCGCGCCTTGGCGACGTCGTACTCGGCGTCAGCGCGGGCGACGCGGCTCTTGAAATGATGCTTGGCGGTCGGTTCGTAACGCTCCTCGAGATCGGCTTTGGCGATCTTCTCGTCCCCTTCGCACTGCTCGACACAGACCGACTTCGCGTTGTTGGCGAGGGCGTCGCAC
Organism: uncultured delta proteobacterium; assembly: GCA_903911145.1. GTDB lineage: Bacteria > Myxococcota > Myxococcia > Myxococcales > 40CM-4-68-19 > CAIWCD01. The sequence goes on from CAIWCD010000043.1 coordinate 39,291, forward strand.
GCCTTCTTGTTGACCTCGTGGTTGGATTTAATCGCGCCCTTGGCCGTCTCGTATTCGGCCTTCGGGATCGCCTGCGCCTGCGTCGCCGTCGAGAGGCCGAGGCAAGAAGCAACGGCGAGGACACCGAACTTGAGATTGTTCATCATCATGGAGACTCCTGGTTTGTTGGGGATCAGTGCTGGCCGCCAGCGCAGTGCACGCTCGGTGCCACGGCCGGCGGCGTCCTCGCAGTCGTGCACGTTGTCTGCGCGGCCTTCGACGGGAGGCGAGTGTGGCGTTCGTGGCAGATGGGCGCGCGGCGGATTGAGAGTGTGCGCGCGCAGCCGATGAGAGCGTTCGCGATGCGTTCGCGGACGGTCCGGACGATTGCCTTCTTCGCAGTCGGCGCTTACTGCTTGATGTAATCGTGCGAGTCGCCGCCGAAGTTGAGCGTGTTGCCCACGATCGCAAATGTGGTCGTGTACGGAGAGATGATCCCTCCACATTCCGGCGGTGGATTTGGCGTCGTGATGGTGATCGAGTTCCCGCTCGTCGTGTAGTTGCCTGCGGCCGTGCAGTGCCCCGATGCCGATGGAGTCCCGTCGGTATAGACGTCGTGGACGCTGTCGCTGTAGCTCTCGGAGCCATCGGCGTTGAACGTGTAGGTGATTACAAACGTAGTCGTGTCGGCGCCGCTGGTGCTCGTCCCAGCCGCTTTCCAGCTTCCGACCGGCGAGCCGCCACCTCCACCTCCGCTCCCGCCACCAGCACCGCTTGCGGGGATGGTTTCAGCGATCGCGGACGCTCCGCCAACGAGCGCTCCGCTGGCGTTCGACGCGAGCAATGCCAGCGGGTCCTGGCAATCGGCAGAGGATACCGGCGTCACCTCCAGCGTGTAGTCGGCAGGCCCGTCAGCGACTCCGTATCTGCAGCCGAGTTGGAAGATCGCCTGTCCAACGAGGAGGCCATCGCGGATTGCGTGGCTGCAACGGGCGCTGCTGCTGCACCGTTGGTCCGCGCTGCAGACCGAGAAACAGAACGCAGGTTGGCATCCGCTCGGGTCCGACCATTGAATCGCTTCGTTCACTACGGAGGACGTGCTGGTCAGGTGCACCGGGTCGGGCTGGTTGGTGATTGCAGGTGGACCCTTCGTCGGTCCGCCCGAGGAGATGCCGCCAATGGCCAGATACGTTCCGGTCGGGCCCTGCACCGTCTTCCACGACGACCCATCCCAATGACGCAGATCCTGGCCGGCCATCCAGAGATCGTTCTTGCCTGCAGCGAAGAGCCGCCCGCCCTGCAGAAGCGTCGTGAACGTGGGTTGCAACGCCCAGCCGTTTCCATCGTCGTGCGCGAGGAGCGAGCCGCCGATGTTGTATCCAGCGAGCCAGACATCGTCCGCCCCGGTGCCGGCGAGAGACATCGTCGAGTAGTCACAGAGGCTCTGCGCGATCTGACTTGCACTCAGGTTCTTGGACCAGGCTGCCCCATTCCAATGAAAGAGCGACGTGCTGGCAGAGATGTTCCCGCTGCCGTAGCAGCCCTCGCCGGTGACTGCCCAGATATCGCTCGCGGAGGCTCCCCAGATGTCGGCGAACCCTCCGATCGGGCCGGCGTCGCTGCCACCGATGTTGACCGGGCTCCAGGAGCCGCCGTCGTAGTGATAGGCGGTTGCGGTGCCGAGAAATTCTGCGGTCGAGCCGACGGCCCAGATGTCGTGGCCTGACGCGCCCCAGAGTGCGCTGAGCGTTCCGCTCGGAGCGAGTTGCGAGAAGGCCGACCAGCTCCCGCTGAAATGTGCCACTTGCCCCAGCGCGGTAACGGCCCAGAGATCGCTGGGAGAGTCTCCCCAGATTCCGACGATGGAATCACCCGCGCCTCCGTCAGGAATTCCAGAGGGTGTGGCCACGGCCCAGGTCGTTCCATTCCAATGAAGAAGTACGTCTGAGCTTCCTCCTGCCCAGGCGTCGCTCGCGCTGTTGGTCCAGATTGCGCTGAGCGCGCTGGCCGGTGCGGGATCGGGATATGCGGTCCAGCTCAGGCCATTCCAGCCGGCGATGAGGCCGGCATCGTTGGCAACTCCGACGGCCCAGAGCGCAGGAGGGACGGCCGTGGGCGACAGCTTCGCGCGCTCGATCGTCTGCAGCGCGAGCGCACCTGCGTCCTGCTGCACGGTCAGGTTGGACAGCACGCAGTCGAGGTCCGCAGCGGCGCACGCGCGATTGCTCTGCGGCTGGCTGCTGCAGGCGAGCGACGACGCAATACCCGCCGCCAACGTCACTCGTCGCAGAGTCATCAACGTGGCCGTGAATCTCCCGCGAGCAGGCCGCGGGCTGCGCTGTAGATCAGCTCTGCGGATCTTCCCATCCATGTCTGCACAGCTCATGTCGCGGAAGATGCGCGGCGACAGGCCCGGAGTCAACGCGCGAACCAACTCGCGCGGCGTTCGTGTCGGCGGTCAGGTCGTCTGGTTCGCGCGACAGCAGAGCAGCGAGTGGGACAATCCGAGGTCGTGCCACTCCTCGCTGACCGAAAGGCCCGCCTGCGCGAGGAGATTGCGCATTCGCTCGGAGTGATACATGCGGCTGTTCCCATTCGCGATGCAGGCGAAATAGATCGACGTGGCGATGACGCAGTATCGAGAAGCTTCGTACCGCTGGCGATTCCAGAACGTCTCGAGAATGAAGACGCGCGAGTCCGGTCGCATCGCCCGGCGCACCTTGGAGAGGATTTCGACGACCTGAGATTCGGAGAAGCAGTCGAGGAATTGACTCATCCAATAGACATCTGCGCCCGCCGGGAGTTCGCTGCCGTTCTCGAGGAGATTGCAGGCGTGGAAGCGCAGTCGACCATTTGCAACCCACGCGGCCTGTTCCTCCGCGGCCATCGCGATCTGTCCCGGCAGGTCCACGATCGTCTGGGTCAGTCCGGCATGCGCGCGCAGGCACTGCTCTGCCCACCGTCCGGTATTGCCGCCGATATCAACGAGAGTCGCGACCGGCTGATTAAATACGTGACGGTCACAGGTATCGAACACGTTGTCGGAGTAATGGTGGTCGAAGGCAAACCAGGCCTCTTTCACCTCGGGCGAGAGGCCGGACAGGCCCTCATAGACGGTATTCCACTTTCCCAACTCTCTTAACCCAGCCGGCATTCCACTCTTCAGCGCGTCAGCGAGGTGGAATGCGCCGCGGTAACAGACGTGGTGGCTGAACTCCGTGTTGACGCGGGTGAGCGGGTCCTTGAGGAAATAGACCCCCATCTTGGTGATGGTGAATCTACCCTCGTGATAAGCGCAGAGCCCTGACGCATATCCCGACTCAAGCAGCAACTCCGCGGCGTAGAGCGAGGTCTGGCACGCGAGGCTCGCCTCGGATGCGAGCACCCCATCCGTACCGGCCCGATAGGTCCAGTCGAGCAGTCCGCTATCGCGCAGCGCACGCGCGGCCTGAAACATCAATGGAGCAAAGGCGAGCTTCTGCGCCTCATATCGAGCGAGCTCTGCGGATACGAGCGGGTCCGCGACTCGACCTCTGCGTGCGGTGCCGCCGCGACTCTTCCGCGCACTCTCGTCATTCATCATGAGGGCATTGCTCGCTTCCTTGCGCGCGACAGTAGCCGCAAGGAACCTCTCTGGGGACGGGGCGCGGCGATGCGTCGCTGGCCAACGACGCTGATCTCCATCGATGGAATGGAGCGTCTCGCCGCGGAGATCGATTTCGATCTCAACCCTGTCCGTGAATGCGTGCGCGTTGCTCATGAGAACCCTTCAATTGAATCGCTGCTTGCGGGTAATCAGGAACAGACCTGCATAGAAGGCCCCGGCCGGCGATCTCTGCAGCGCGACCGCGCCAACGCGCGCACTTCACCCCGTGCCGTCCGTTGCGTCACGCAGTTAGATCTCTTCGCGCGGTGGCGCGTTGAGACCGGAAGAGGGAGGCAGGCTCCCTGACTTTCGGAGGTTCACAATGACGCACGCGCCGCCGCGTCGATGGCGGGCATAGCGCGGTTCAGAAACCAATCACTGCCGCATGAACCCGCGCGATCCGCTCGCTGCGGTCGAAGCACCGGTGCGTCCGCAATCAATCAACATTCAGTTCACCAGCGAAACGGTCCCTATGCCGAAACCTGTTCAACCGTCCAAGAAGGCCCTCCATGTTGGCGTGGTTCAAGAGGGCCGCTTCATCGAGGATCGCTGGTTCCTCGACCAGCATCCGATCACGGTTGGGACGGCGGCGAAGAATACATTCGCGATGCCGCTCTCCGCGCTCGGCATCAGCCAGCCGCTCTTCACGCACAACAAACAGGGGCAGCTGCTGCTGCATTTTAATGAGAACGCGCGCGGTAGGATCACGATCAACAATCGCGACTATGCGCTCGAGGACGCGCGCCGCGAGGGACTGGCAATCGCGAACGCCGGCCATTTCGAGATCCCGTTCACCGAGTCGATGCGCGGCCGCATTACGCTGGGCGAAGCCTCTTTCGTCTTCAACTTCTCGTCTGCGCCGCCGAAGCCTTCAACGCCAAAGCTACCGAGGGAGATCCGCGGGACGATCTGGAACATCACCGACCACACCTTCATGTCGGTGCTCAGCGTCAGCATGGTGATTCATACCTTTCTTGTCGGAACGATCTCCCGCCGCGACCTGCCGCCTGAGACTCCGTTGTTCGACCAGACAGACGATTCTCCCTGGCAGAAGTTCATCTTTCCCGACAAGCCGCCCCCCGAAAAGGAGGAGCCGAAAGTTGAGCAGCTCAAGGACACTCCCGTTGCGAAGAGCTTGAAGATGGACACGAAGACGGAGCCCGCGATGGATTCTGTCGAGCATAAGCGCGACGTGCAGAGGAAGGTCGCGCAGACGGGACTTATCCATTTAATCGGCGCTGTCAGCGGCAGCGGCGGCGCGCTTGGCAACGTGTTCGCGTCGACAGACAGCTTTACCAACGACATCAGCGCCGCGCTCAAGGAGGCCGGCAACAACCTGGCGATCGCAAGCACAGGGGCTGCCCCGACGCGGCGAGGAGAAGACAGCGGGAGCGTCGCGCAGATCGGCTCCGTCATTGGCACGCGCGGCGCCGGACCGCTGAAAGTGCACGAGAAGCAGGACGTCGCGGTAACGGCCGGTGTCCTCGTCGACGATGCGGAGATCGACTCTTCGACTGTCGACAAGGACGCGCTCTTCCGCGTCATCAGGCAGCATCTGCCCTCGGTGAAGGGCTGCTACGAAGCGCAGCTCAAGCGGAGTCCGATGCTGCGGGGCAAACTGGTCATGCACTTCACCATCGCAGCCAGTGGCCACGTCACCGATGTTGGCGCCGACTCGAACAGCATGGGCTCTGACGAGGTCGAGGCCTGCATCATCCGCCTCATCAAGAGCTGGGTATTCCCGTTCAAGCCCGAGTCCGACACGACCGTTTCCTTCCCGTTCCTCTTCACGCCGGCCAATTAGAGCACAGCTCATAACCTCTCCCGTCGCCCGGCCGACCGGTGGCCGCCGCCTCGCCGCGTCTTCGTGATCGAGCACGCCACCTGCGCGCAGAACGTGCTGCCGACGTTCGGCGACCGCAAGCCGCGAGCTTGAACGGGTTGAGCGCGAGCTTTACGAGGGCGGCCTCGCCACGCTCGACGAGATGGTGCTGAAATAAGACCAACGTCTTATCGTATTGGAGGGGTGGTCCGGCAAGTGCATCAGGCAGGGACAGGAGAAACTATGAAACCCGTCAAGGTCTGGGATCTCTCTGTGCGCAGCTGCCACGCTCTATTTGGTCTCCTGATCCTCGGTGCGTTTCTCACCTCGGACGACGACGGCGATTCGCTGCTGCATATGCGCCTCGGCCTGGTGCTCCTCGCGGTCGTGCTCTTTCGCGTGGTCTGGGGTTTCGTCGGCAGCAGGCACGCGCGATTCACCGACTTCGTCCGCGCTCCTGGTGTCGTCATCGAGGCGTTGCGGCAGATGGTGCGCGGGCGTCCGGCGCACGTCGTCGGGCACAATCCTGTGGGTGCGGTGATGGTGCTCGCGCTGCTGGTGACGATGTTTCTGACCTGTGCAACCGGCGTCCTCATCGCGTTGGGCCCGGAGTGGAGCGGTCCTCTCGCGCTGGGCAAGGGTGCGGCGTCGTCGCTGCGCGAACTCCACGAGATCTCCGCCTGGGCGCTGCCCGTGTTGCTCGCACTGCACGTAGCGGGCGTGATCGTGTCGTCTCTCCTCGAGAAGCAGAACCTGATCGCCGGAATGATCACCGGATACAAGCGCGGGCCCGAGGAGGGCGCGGTCGATCGGCTGCCGCCGCTGCGCGCGCAGCCGGTTCGGCTTGCGACCGCCCTGCTGGTGGGGCTGGCGGCGCTCCTGCTGATCTGGCGGTTTCTGCCGACCGGAGCAGCGGAGGCCGCCACCATTCCTGCGGGGGGCCTGCTGGGCCGATATGAGCAGCGCGCACGTGCAGAGGAGCCGGGCTTTCGCGGCTTCGACGGCGCCCGCGGGCGCGCGCTCTACTTTGGTGAGCACGACAGCAGCAGCGGCAAGGTTTCGTGCGCAACGTGCCACACCCAGGATCCACGACAGAGCGGCCGCTCGCCGGTCGGGCGCGTGATCGAGCCTCTCGCGCCGTCGGCCAACTCCGCGCGCTTCACAGACGCGGCCAAGGCCGACAAGTGGTTCGACCGCAACTGCAAGCAGGTGCTCGGGCGCGCCTGTACCGCCAGCGAGCGCGGCGACTTCGTTACCTGGCTCAGCTCTCTCTAGCCCGCGATTTTCTCTCGACGGAGACCACCATGCGACCTTCATTCCAGACATCACTCGTCCTCTCGTTGTCGGCGCTGCTGCTGCTCCCTTTCGTGGCGCGCGGTGACGACGATCGCGAAGAGGGCGAGAGCCGCGCGCTCCCGGCCGCTGTGCGGGCGACGCCGCAGTGGAAGCAGTACGCGAGCGAGTGCGGGAGCTGCCACCTTGCGTTCCCTCCGCAGATGCTGCCTGCCCGCTCGTGGACCGCGCTGCTCAACGGGCTCTCGAACCACTTCGGGCAGAACGCCGAGCTGGGTGCTCCCGAGCGCAAGCAACTCGGCGAGTTCCTCTCTGCCCACGCCGGCCGCGATGTGAGCGGGCCAGCGCCGCTGCGCATCACCGAGCTTGCCTCCTGGCGGCGGGAGCATCGGGAGCTGGCCGACACGGTCTTTCTACGCAAGGCGGTCGTGAGCCGGGCGAACTGCGCTGCGTGCCATCCGGGCGCCGAGCGCGGCGCCTTCGGCGAAGACCAGGTCAAGGTCCCGCGCGATGGCCCGCCCGGCCGCTAACGTGAACGGCCCGCGCGCGAAACCCACGGCGCGCAGCGCCTCGAGTGGCGCGCCCGTGCTCCGCTGGCTCACGCTCGCTCTCTGCCTCTCGGTGGCGATCGTGCTCGCGCCGCTCACGGCGCCGCTCGTACTTGCGGTCTGGTTCGCCGATCTCCTCCGGCCCGCGGTGCGCAAGGTCGAGCGCCTTTTCGGTGGGCGCAAGCGCGCCGCCGGCGCTCTGTTGGTCCTCGTTTCTCTCGTGGTCGTTCTCCCTCTTATCGGCATCGGCTTTCGGTTCGCCGGCAACGTGAGCGAGTTTCTCGCGCAGCTGAGAGCCGCGCTCGCAGGACAGGGCTCGTTGGACAGCGCGCTGCTCGGAGGCGGCACCGTGGGCGCGCATCCGGAGCTGCCCGGCTGGAGACAGATCGACTGGGCAACGTTGGCGCGGCAGCATGGAAGCAACGTCTGGGGCGCGCTCAGCGCGGTCGCGCGGGCTTCGACGAGCGCGGCCATCGGGGCGCTCGTCTTCGTCGCTGCCCTCTATACCTGCGCCGTGGATGGTGAACGGGCCTACGCCTGGCTCGAGGAGCACGCGCCGCTTCCACCGGCGACGCTCGCGCGCTTCGCCAGCGCGTTTCGCGAGACCGGGCGTGGGTTGATCGTCGCGGGTGGCGGTACCGCTCTCGCTCAGGGAGCGTTGGCCACGGGCGTCTATCTCGCGGTGGGGATCCCGCGCGCACTCCTGCTCGGTCCGCTCACGGCGGTGTGCGCGATCATTCCCTTCGTCGGCACCGGGCTCGTCTGGATCCCGCTGGCGATCACGCTCCTCGCGAGCGGCCACCCCTGGCGCTGCGCCGTGGTCGTGCTCATGGGAGTCGTCGTCCACACGCTGGTCGACGATCTCTTGCGTCCGCTGCTCGCCCGCTTCGGTAAGCTCCAGCTGCCCGCGTTCGTGGTGCTGGCTTCGATGCTCGGCGGCGCCATCGCCTTCGGACCTGTGGGCGCGCTGCTCGGACCGCTGCTCGTCCGCCTCTGCGTCGAGGCACTGAACCTGGTTGACGCCCCGCAGATCGTCTCCCCCTCGCCGTGTGCCGCGCCTCTCGAACCGGAACCTCGCGAGCGACGCTCGTGACCGCTCGTGGTGTCGCGCGGTTGTCTCCCTGCCCGAATCCCAGGAGGCGTCGCGATGGAGAAGCTCGCAGGTAGATTCGAGCAGCTGGCAGTCAGCGCGCTCATGCTGCTGCTGACCGTGGCGACGTTTGCGCTGAGAAAGCGCGCCGCCTGAACAGCTCACGCGGTGGAGCGGCTCTTGAAGTTCCTATCCGCCCGACCTTGACGCCAGGAAGGAACACGGCAGCGCCGACAGTCGCGTTACTCGCACCCCACCGCGGGCGTGCTGCCGGCTGAGGTTACAGCCTGGCAATGCTTGCCGCCCACGCAGTCGAGAGAGTCTACCCAGTGGCCGCCCGTGCACGTGAGCACGGCGAGCGATTGCGTTCCGTCCGCGCCGTCCACCTCGCAGGCCATGGCACGCTCTGAGACGCAGGCGGAGTTGAGGCTCGCCCAATCGGCTCCCTGGTTGCACTGCACCTGCGTGGAGTCGTTGGCCACGTGCTCGCAGCTGCTGGTGCAGGTCATCACCTGCACATAGGAAGCATTCGCGCCGTCCAGGCAGTGGAGGACCGGGATGCCCGCCTGGCCGGTGACCGCCGCTCCGCAGACCAGAACGCCTGGCGTGCACGCGGCTCCAACGACGGCCGGGCCGCTTCCGCCGCAGCCAGCGCATAGAAGGAGAACGAGTCCAATCCACGGAGTCGACTTTGTAGAGCGAGGAGACATTGGCGAGTCCGCGGTGAGGAGAATGGAGCTCACGGTATACGACCCGCCAGCAGGAGATGAACGATTCGATTCCGTGCGAGCGGCGGCTTCAACCGGGCATTGCGCCGAACGTGAGCGCACGTTGTCGACGACCTGTACTGCGGATGACGAGGTCGGGACTTCTGCTTTCAGACGCGAAAGACGAACCAGTTGTCGCCGCAACGAGGAGATCTGCTCCCGCCTCGGATGGAATTGCGGGGGGCTACTGGGAACTCGATCGCCACGACAAGAAACTCAAGGCGGTCGTGACTGCCGGGCAGAGTGATTCGGAGTTTGTCGCCATGACGATGGCCTCGCAAGCTTTCCGCGGCTGGTGTCCGCAAAGCGCGCGGACACCAGCCGCGATGGCATTTCCCGTTCTTGACGATCGCGGGCCGCTGGTCGCCGTGTTCGAACTGTTCTCGAAGAAGCAGCGCATCTCTCTCCCGTGGATCTGCGCCGCACGTTCGGGGCGCGCCTTCGCGCTGCCGGTGTCGCCGTGCCCTCCCTCGTGGCCGCACGCAGACAGCCAGATGGCCGCGAGCAGGTCTACGCGAAGCTTCCGCTTGCGCTCCTGCGCGACCGCCTCGCCGCCGAGATTTCGTGGGACACCGGTGGGACAAACAGCTGCGCAACGGCGGGAAACAGCGGGCCCGGTGAGACCGCTAACCCCTTGAAACTGGCTCCTCGGGTTGGATTTGAACCAACGACCCGCGGATTAACAGTCTCTGCACCGAACTATCCAGCTCCCCGGAATGACGACAGAATGCGTCCGCTGAGGAAGGCGACTGTAGCGCCGGTGCAACAGCAAGGCCCTCGCGGCCGCCGCTGAGCGTCGCCAGACCGCTGCCGGGAGCCCATCAGCGGTCTGGCGTTCCTTCTCTCTCGAGCAGCGCCCGGAGCGCAAGAGCCAGGTCGGGCAGGTTTCGTTCGGCAGTATCGAAGACGATGCGAACGCTGGTTTCGAAGTATTGATGCGCGAGCACGTTGCGCATTCCGACGATGTCCGCCCAGGGGATCTGCAAGTGGCGAACGCGAACCTCGGGAGGCACGTGCCGCGCAGCCTCCCCGATGACAAATAGGTTGTGCTCCACTGCATCGATTGCTTTCTGATCCGCCGCGAACTGTTCGTGGCTCAATCCCGCCGTGTACTCGGCGATCCGATCGATGGCGGAGAGGATGTCGCTGATGCGCAGGCGCCAGTCTCTAGGCGACACGCTGGGCTTCTCTCAAGATGCGATCGCGGAGCTGCTGTTTGATCCCATCGGCAGGCACGAGATCGACCGTGCGGTCCAGGATTGTCCCCAGCAGTCGCTGGAGGCGCACAAACTCGAACAGCCCGACCGGGCCGTCGAACTCCACCAACAGATCCACGTCGCTGTCCTGCCGAGCCTCTCCGCGCACCGTCGAGCCGAAGAGCGACAGCGAGCGCACAAAGAACGCCCGCAGCTCGTCGCGATGCTCGGCCAGCCGCCGCACCACCTCTTCACGGTCCACAAGAGCCTCCTTTCCCCAGCACTCTAACATCCGAACGGGAAGCATCGACTATCTGCGCGAGCTACGTGGATATCAGCACCTTCGTGTCGAGAACGATTCTCACTGGTGGCGTCGTCCTGCGCGCGCCGCCTTGATCTCAGCGTCGATGTCAGCGGACGAGAGCTTGTCGAGGCCACGGGCCTTTGAGCGCTCCTCCGCCTGGCGTAGTGCGTGGAACGCCCGGGCGCGCGGCAAGCGCGACTCCTCGAGCGCGGTTCGGAGCGCGAGCGCGCGCAGGTACGTACCAACACCAAGCCCTTCGCGGTCTGCCTGGGCCGCGATCGTCTCGTGCTCTTCCTTGCTCAATCGGATTTGAAGCGTCAGGCTGCGGGCCATGCGGCACCTCCCGTGTGTACGTACATTGTACGTGTGCGTCCCGGGAAGCGCAACACCCTCTCTGCCGTCAACGGGGACCGATGCCGGGCAGCTGATTTCGGACCCATCGTCTGACTCTGTAGTACGATGCATAGACAGAAGGCGACGTCCGATGGTACAAGCAAAAGCGATATCGGTCGCAAAGACCCATCCGATATCGGAGCAGAACTCAAGAGGTGAACATGAACTCCGCCCCCGCCAAGACTGATGAAAACGCCGCTCGGGCGGCACCTCCGCCTCGAGCTGGAAACGGCGGACAAAATGCTCCGGCCCCTCTCTCCCAACGACGAGATAGAGGGGCCGGAGCATTTTGTCCTGAGAGGGAGTCGGAGGTTCAGGGTGATGAGGACAGTGGTGGGGCGGGGGCGGAGGGTGAAAAGGAGATCGGTTCTTGGAGGGGAAGGTTGACAGCCAGGGATCGGGAACTGGTGGGTCATATGGGGTTGGTCAGGTATCTAAGAACAAATCAAATTACAGAAATGGTGTTTCAGGGAAGAGCGCAGTCGGTGGTTTCAGCAAGGCTTGGGGAGTTGTCGCAGCGTCATGGAAATACGAGAGCGTTGCTGAAGAAGCTCTGGTTCGTGAGCAGCGAAGGAAAGCGGGTGCAGGTCTGGTCGTTGACGCCGTCTGGATACGCGCTGGCAGAGGAGGTTCTGGGTCGGGAGTTGAAGATTCCAAGGCATGATGTTGCGTCGCAGTTTCTGGAGCACGCGACGGGTGTGAACGAGCTGTACGTCGCACTGACGAAGACGCGCGAGACTCCGCGAGTCGGAACCGCGGTCGATCGCCGAGGCAAGCCTGCGAACGACTTCGCGCGATTGCCGACGGCATTTCGCTGGCGGCCGTCGGAGGAACTCGATCTTCCGTTTCAAGAGTTCGTGCCCGAGGAGAACCGGCAGTACGAGCGGCGTTTGCAGCCTGATGCGCTGCTCGAAGATCCAGCGCGGAAGGTCCGATATCTGATCGAATACGAGACAGGCAGCGCATCGGTGCGCAACGCGCAGCATAAGTCGGCGACGTTGACCAAGCTGATCCGGTACGTGCAGTTCTTGGCCGTTCCCACCGGGCGCGGCGGAACGTTCTACGACCGCCATTTCGGCGATCAGCTCAAGCCCGTCCTGCTCTTCATGACCCGCACGACGGCGCGGCGGGATAGCATCAAGGAAGCAGTGAAGGAGTTTCTTGAGGAGCGGACACATCGCATCGAGGTTCGCGTTGCGACCGTGGAGGAGATCGGCCGGGAGCTTCGCGTGCAGCTCCTCCGAGAGAACGCACAAGCGCCAGCCGCGGCGCCGGCTCCGATTCCCGGCATCCAAGCTGGTCCGCCACGGCCTCCGCCGGGCTGGGCGATGCTATCGCCGAGGGAGATCACCCTGCTGCACGGTGTCCTGTTGGAGACGATTCACACGCTCAAGATGGTGCGGCATACGGTGCGAGAAGGCAGGCCCGTCGTGATGGAGCCGCGGTATCCGCAGAACATCGAGCCGGCCGAGCAGTTGCTGCGCAAGTTTGTCGAACAGAAACCCAACGGTTCATAACCAGGAGTTGCAATGGCAAATCGTGTCAGCAGTGTCAGCGAGGCATACCAGCTCTTCAATGTGCGGCTGCCGCTCGGCGTGCTCGAGCGCATTCACGCGTATGTGGACCATTTGAACAGCATGCAGCCGGGGATCGATGCGAACGCCAGCATGGCGGCGCGGATGCTGCTCATGCGCGCGCTCGAGCAGGTCGAGGCGGAGATTGGAACGGCGAAGGGGCCGAAATCGGGAGCGCGGGAGCCTATTCGAGGCAAGAAGTAGAGAGCAATGGCGATTGCTGGTGATGGTGAGCCGATAGGACGGACAAGGCGCGATCTTACGTCTGATAATTTCTCTTCCGTCAACTTGACTCCCCTCGGTCACGCCGCGCGGAGCCTGCCGGCACATAGCGCGAGGCCCGCGCAGCGCGTGAGCGCAGGCGTGTAGTGCTCCCCTGAAATCAAGCCACGCGTGAAACTTCCTGCTGCCGATATTCGCGTGGGCTCTGATATCCCAGCGCCGAGTGAGGTCGCTCTTCGTTGTACCAGCCGATCCAGCGGGTGACCGCGGCCTTCGCTTCTCGAAAGCTCGCGAAGTTCTGCTGCCAGGTGCACTCCTCCTTCAGCGTGCGGAAGAAGCGCTCGATCATCCCGTTCTGCTCCGGCGTATATGGCGTGATGTATTCCTGCGACAGGTTGTAATCGCGGCACGCGGCGCGGAATCTGCGGCTCTGGAAGATCAGTCCGTTGTCGCTGCGCACGACTGGCGTAATGCCCTCGGGGCGAAGCGTTCCGAACCGAGCAATGCAGGCTTCTTCGAGAGCGCGCTCTGCCTCTTTCGCGCGCCCGCGAAGGGCGAACTCGAAACCAATCAGCTCGCGGTCGTGGCAATCGATCACCGCTGCCAGATGGCCCCAGCCGTCTCGGCCGCACGGGATATGCGTGACGTCCATCGCCCAGCGCGCGTTGCTCTTCGCAGCGCGGCTCGTGCGCACCTGCACACGCGGGCGCGGTGTCGTCCGGCGCTGGTGCACAAACCAGCGCTTCAATCGCAGCACGCGATAGACCGCCTTCCGATTTACCTGCACCCCATTGACTCGCAGCATCGCCCAGATGAATCGATATCCATAGGTCGGGTGCTGCTCGATTAATCGCCGAATGCGTTCAACCAGCAGCTCGTCCATGACGGGCAATTGCACGGGTCCATCGGTTTCGGGACGCATCGACGAGCGCGGCACGCGGAGAATTCGACAAACCGCGCGCTCTGAGAGATCGACCAGTCCTTCTCTCACTCGTCGGACGTCCCCTGGCCGAAAGGGAGGTATGGCTTCACCGCCTCTCGCAGAACGTCGTTCTCCAGCACCAGCTCGCCGACCTTCTGTTTCAGCCGCTTAATCGATTCCTCCTTCTGGCCCTCCTCGTCCTTCGGCCGAGAGCGCAGTGCATTCTCCGCCGCCGCGAGGAATCGCTCCTTCCATTCCTCGACCTCGGCCACCGTCAGCCCGTGTTTCCGCGCCGCCTCCTGCGCCGAAGTCTCGCCCTTGATGACGCTGATCACCAGCGCTGTCCGCCGCTTCGCCGTCCATCGCTGCACGTCCTCGACCGCCTTCTCGTCCTTCGCCATGCTGCCTCCCGTGCCGAGCTTAACTCGGTCTTATGGGTGGCCCGACTTCAGAGGGGAGCAAGATAGGCGAGCCGAGTCGACGGAAAATCCAGTTATCAGACCCGAATCGCCTCGTGAACGCCCTATCGCCAACCGTTTCGTGTCAGAAAATTCGGCGGCACAGTACGCTCATTGGCAGCCACCGAGCAGGACGAACATCTTGTTCGCGGTTGCATCGCCGAAGATCAGGTCCGGGATCCCATCGCCGTTCACGTCGGCGATGGCAACTCCAAGCAGGTTGGATGCCCCGGTGATCGTGTGCGTGGAGGCAGTAAAGGCTCCGTCGCCTTTACCTTGATTCAGCAACAACTCATATGTGCCGGTTCCATAGATCGGCGCGATCAGATCGGCATACCCATCGCCGTTAAGATCCGCACTCGCCATATAGAGGAGATAGGGAGGGGAACTGTTCTCCACGGTATATGACGTCGCAGTGCCGAACGTTCCTCCGTCGGCACGGTTCAAGAGCACGGACACCGCGCCGGGACTCAGTTCGTCCGTTGTCGCGAGATCGGGCCAACCGTCGCCGTTGTAATCTCCGACGGCGGGCATATATGGGGCGTTGCCGGAAGTATACGTGACCTGCGGCGCGAATCCCCCGTCCGCCTTGTTGAGCAGAACGCCAAGTGTTGTTCCTCCCGAGCCCCAGTTTGCCGCGACGATGTCCGACCAGCCGTCTCCGTTGAAATCACCGACGGCAATCGCACCAGCTGGGTCGGTAATGGAATAAGTGGCTGCGCCTGAGAATGAGCCTTGGGCTCCGGAGGCAAGAAACACCAGTACATGGGATTGATTATTGCCGATGGCCAGGTCCATCCTGCCGTCGCGGTTGAAGTCGGCAATGACAAGGCCATTTGGCTGGCCTCCGGCGTTCAATGTTGTTGGCGTCGAGAGGCCACCATCGCGGTTATTGAGAAACAACGAGATGGTCTGTGAGCTCGCATTGGTAATCGCCAGATCTTGATACCCGTCACCGTTGAGATCGGCGCTCGCGATAAATACCGGTGCGACTCCCGTCGCGTATGTCACCGCGGCCCCACCGAACAGATTTCCGGCATCTCCCGTGTTCCTATAGATCTGTACATTGTTGTCGGTCTGATTCACGAGCGCGATATCAGGAAGACCGTCGTTATTGATGTCAATGATGGCCGGCTGGCGAGCGCCCTGCCCGGCGGCATAGCTAGTGGTTGTGTAGGACAGCGTACTGCAGGACAAGCAGCTCCCTTTGAAACAATCGGGCGTCGACCCTGTGCAGCTATTGCTGCAGCTTCCACACGTTGCGGGGGCGGTGAAGGAGACGCAGGTGTTGTTGCAGATCTGCGTCTGGAGCGGCGCGCAGACCGGCGGAATGTCCGCGACGACGATGCTGAGGATTGCCTGCGTCGAGCCTCCAGAGTTGGTGGCAGTAACCGTGTAGTTGGCCGCGACCGCGTCGACCGTCGGCGTACCTCCGATTGCTCCGGTCGTCGTGTCGAAGGTCATGCCGGTCGGTAGCGTCGTGCCGATCGCATAGGAAGTGACGGCTCCCCCCGAATGCGTCGGTGCCGCCAGGGAACAGGGCAAACTCTTTTCGCAACTCAGCGTGCTGGAGGAATACGTGAGCGTCGCGGGCGCGACATCGTTGATCGCAATCGACAGCAAGGCCGTCGTCGTACCTCCGCTGTTATGCGCAGTGACCGTGTAGTTCGCCGCGCTGGCGATCAATCCCGATGTTCCACTGATGGCGCCGCTGCTTGAATTGATCGCAAGTCCATTGGGGAGGCTCGGGCCGATCGTGTAAGAGACCACCGTCCCGCCTGCATGCGTGGGTGCGTTCAGAGAGCAGGCCACATTCACGGTGCAGCTCAAGGTATTCGACGAATACGTGAGAGAAGAGGGCGCGACGTCGTTCACCGCCACAGTAATGCTGGCCGTCGTCGAACCGCCGCTGTTGAGCGCCGTTACCGTGAATGTCGCGCTGCTCGATAGAACGCTGGGCGTGCCCGAGATCGCGCCTGTGCTCGTGCTGAAGTTCATACCAGTCGGAAGCGCGTTGTTGATTGAATAGGAGACAACCGGCCCACCGCCGCTGATCGGTGCGGCGAGCGAACAAGGAGATGAGAGTGTGCACGTCAGCGAACCGGACGCATAGGTCAACGACTGCGGCGGCACATCGACCACAGTGATATTCACCTGCGTCTGCGCCGAACCACCGCTGTTGTGCGCTGTCACTGTGTAACTGAACGACGTTGCGAGCGCTGTCGGAGTGCCGGAGATAGCACCGCTGGTGGTATCAAACGTCAGCCCGGCCGGCACAGCGGTATCGATCGAATAGGAGACCACCGTCCCACCTGCGGACGTCGGTGCGGCAAGCGTGCAGCTGGCTTCCAGCGTGCAGACCAACGGGGCCAAATATCGCAGCGTATTGGGAGCGATGTCATTCACGGCAATGGAGACGACAACGGTCGCAGTTCCGCCACTGTTGTGTGCCGTTACCGTGTAGTTCGTAGCTCCGGAAACGACTGTCGGTGTTCCACTGATGCCACCGCCGGTGGAATCGAGCGTAAGTCCATTGGGTAGAGCCGGGCCAACCGAATAGGAGATAACTTGTCCTCCTGTGTGTGTGGGAGCCAGGAATCCACAAGAGCCGCCGATCTGGCAGACCAACGTATTGTTTCCGTACGCCAGAGCGGACGGCGCGATGTCATTGACCGTCACCGCAAT
The DNA here is from genome assembly GCA_903911145.1 of uncultured delta proteobacterium. Classification (GTDB taxonomy): domain Bacteria; phylum Myxococcota; class Myxococcia; order Myxococcales; family 40CM-4-68-19; genus CAIWCD01. The sequence goes on from CAIWCD010000043.1 coordinate 56,190, forward strand.
GCTGGTCGTCGTTGAACCGCCGCTGTTGAGCGCCGTGACCGTGAATGTTGCGCTGCTCGCCAGCACGCTGGGTGTTCCCGAGATCGCACCGGTGCTGGTGCTGAAGCTCAGGCCAGCCGGCAGCGTGTTGTTGATCGAATAGGACACGACTGGCCCGCCGCTGCTGGTCGGCGCGGAGAGCGAGCAGGGAGAGGACCGCGTGCACGTCAGTGCG
>CAIWCD010000044.1 GCA_903911145.1 uncultured delta proteobacterium
CCGGGTCGCCCGTCTCATCCGCCAGCGCTCTCGAGCCTCGGCGCGCTGGCTACGCGAGGCTACTTTTCCGCCGCCGCGCCGCGTGTCACCCCGCGCTCAGGATGATCGCTCCGCCGCGGTTTGCGATGATCGCTTCCACCCCGCTGAGAGGCTTCGGTTGGGGTGTGGTGACTCCATCGACGCCGAGGAATGAACTTAGAATTGTTGGCCTATGCATTGTTCTTGAGGCGACCTTCGGGAACGGACGGACGACACTCTCGATAAAGCCAATCGGCGGCGCTTCGTTTCTCGCGTTTGTTACCAACGATCGACGCGACCTTGCCGGACAACTAGTGGTTCAGTTGCCCTACCGGGGCGGTATGAATCAGCCGGTCAATGTGGAACATGAGTTGGTTCTGGCCAACTATCTTCGTAAGCCCGGGACCGCATTTTTTATCGTGCCGAAGTCGGGAGGCAAGATCGCCCCCGAAGCCGCGGCCCCCGCGTGGGTTGACGGCATGGAAGAAGGAGATCTGGTCGAACACCCTGTTTGGGGCCTATCCATGGTTGCATGGGACGAGGACGACAAGCGCGCGCTTCTCTTCTGGCCCCCAGACAAAGACAAAGCTGACGTGAGGTTGGTCAAGACTTCGTTCATTGCAACGAGATGCGAGCCCATCGTGGGGCCATTGACGCATGAACGGGCGCGAACGCTGGCGAAGTTGTTGGCATCCGAAAAGGTAGGCGTATTCCTGTCCGACGAGGCAGATGACGCCAGCTACGAGCTGCTTGCGTTATTGGAGCTAAAGAAGTCGTGCATTGGTCAGCAGGTCGAGCTATCTCCGGGACTATTCTTATTACTCGTCGAGAGAGCTGGGCTGGAGTTTGTGAGAGAAGAAGTTGACGGAACTCGGCGAGCGTCGAACGAAGCGAAAGCTGAGTAGGGAAAGATCCAGTCGGCTTTCGTTCAAGAAATAGCTATTAAGCTCGGCTACGGATGTTCGTTTCCGTGGAGGAGATTCTCCGCGCGGTTCTCGATCGTAGAAACGACGCTATCGAGCACAGCGGCGTCATCCTTGGCCGGAGCGAGGCTGCTCCGCACGTCGTGCGCGAGTCCCGGCATCGAGCGCGCCAAATGAATCACGCGCTGGCGGACTTGGGCAGGCCCGAGGCCAGCGTCTATTGCGAACTGTTCCCAGTGACGAGGCGTCAGTTTGTCGAATCGGTCAGCGCCGCCGACCTTCATCGCCATCGTCGTTGATAAAGCTGGATAGGCCACGGTCGAGGAGAGGTCGTAGAGCGGGGCGAGCGTGGCCCCATTGCTGGAATAGAGAAACGAGAAATTCTTCCCGTGCGCATCGTTGTTGCCGATGAGGAGATTGAAAATCACGGCGTCAAGCAGGCGAGCGAGATCGACCACGGGTCGCGCGACAACTCGACGAACCAGCGCGAAGCAGACTTTGAGCGTCGGGCCACCTTCTGACTGGTATTTGAACTCGGGCGGGACTCCGAGCGCCTGGCAGAAATCCTCTTGGTGAATTCGCTGGAGCGCACCGTGAGCATCGCGTTGCCGGTCATAACGCTCCACCAGCAGGTACGACTTTTTCTTCGCACGGCCGATCTCTGCATTTGCCGCCGGGAGACCTGCAGCCCTCGCGAGCCGCAAGCAGAAATCCTCGTTCGCAACGATCCCCGCGAAGCGGCTGATCGATGGCTTCAGGATGTGCGAACTCGGCACTCCCTGAAGAGGGAGCGCGATCCTCTTTTTTGCCAAGAGTAGGGGGATCTTCTCCTGAGCACCCGCGAGGCTGAGGCGAATGCCATCCTCTCCGGCAAGCAGTGGCCGCTCATGCAGCTCTTCGAGGATCTTCGACAGCTCATCCTCATCGAGAGGCCGGTAGTTCTCCGCTGTGGGCAATGGTGGCGCTTCACCGGCGTGGAGCAGACTGATCGCACCAGCACATTCGCCGCCGATACGGTCGAGCATCGCAAAGTCGTTGCGCTTGGATATCCCGAGCGCCTTCGCAACCAGGGCGCGCTTGTCGGCCTCGGGGAGGAGCCCAGCGAAGAACGGCCGCGATTCGCGGTCATTGAAGACTGGTGCCCGAATGGGAAGGCTCTGGGAGAGGGCAAGTCGATCGGGGTGCTCGATCCATGCTGCCGCGTAGCGGAAGCGCAGCTTGCCCGTGTCGGTCTGCTCCAGCGTCCCGACGACCGTGGGACCTAGATAGACGTCAAGCTTTCGCGCCACGAGTCACCTGTTTTGCTGCCTGCTTTGCTGTGGTCGAAGGCTCGGCGCTCGCGGGTACAATGAGATCGACAGCGATCCCGAGGGTAGCCAGCACCGATAGGACCTTGCCCAGTTGGGTCGTCGCCTTGCCCTGCTCAAGCTCGACCACAAAGCGGCGATTGGTTCCCGACGTCAGTGCGAGCTGCGCCTGCGTCACGCCGAGAGATCGGCGGACTGTGCGGATAGCGCTCCCGAGCGTTTTGGAATCGGAGATTCGCATGGTGTTCCCGAGCGGTAACAATGCACGATTCTCAGGTCAAGGTCAACCGATTGATCCCGAGCGGGACCATTTGCGCCTTGGTGTGCCACGAAACCACAAAAGACACCGATCGGGAACAATCAGGCGAGCTTTTGCCAACAGAAGCGTCTGCCACGTCCCGGCACGCCGCGCAGCTGAAGCGGAGATCTTCTAAAGACCTGGCCGAATAACTATTCGACTACGATCGAATAAATAAGAGAATCTCGCCCCAAGGGCGTAGGAGAAGTTTGACGGCGGCGTAGCGGGGTGCCGCGTATCAGCCTAATATGAATGAATTATCCGGTAGGCAGATCGAACTCGATGGCTGTCTCAGGTGCCAACGTGAAGCGTGTCCCCGCAACCAACAAGAACGCCGACTCGGGAGCGATCCCGGGTCGGCGTTTTCCTTTGGTGCTCTCGAGCCGCAAAGACCGCCGTCGAGATCGGGACGGCCCGCGCGAAGCGCGCACTACTGCACTGTGTATCCCGCCTTCTTCATCGCCGCATAGATCGTCTCGCAGCGCCATTGGAAGAGGTCGCCATATGGCTTCTGCCCGCTGACCGTGCGCCCGATCGGATACCAGTTCGGCGGCTCGTTATTAATCGCCGCCATCGTCTTGCTGCAGTTCGCTTTATAGAATGACCGGACCATCGGCAGGCTGACGTTGGGATCAGTCTTGATGACGTTCTCGAGCTCCTCCGTCGTCATCTGATCGCAGGTCTTCGCATATCCGGAGGACTTTAATGCCGGGTCGACCGTGGAGAGATAAGCAGGGCGGAACGTGGTCTGGATAAAACCGTGTCCGCGATACTTGTAGAAGTCGCACTGCAGCGCGGCCTTCTTGACCGCATCGCTCGCCGAGTCGGGATAGACCGTCCCATTCCACGCCGCGATATCTGCAGCCGAGCTGATGACGCCCATCGCCTTGAGCTGGTTACCCGCGAGGCGATTACCGCCGGTGGTGTACGAGGCCTTACCGCCGGGCGTCGCATTAAACATATATTTCGCGCCGCCGACTTCTCCCGCGGGCTGAATCGTGCCGCCGGTCTCGTTGTAGAAAATCCCGAAGAACGCGAGAAACTCGGGCACGGTTAACTCAGGTGCCCAGAGCTTATCGATCTTATCAAAGACCTTAATGAAGTTTGCCTTGTTCAGTTTGGTCGGGAACATCGGGGCGGGCTGCTTCCAGAGCAGCAGCGTAGGGTGATTGCCTGGATGCTTAGGCCGGAAATCTTCATTAAACCAATCGACGAAGTGCTTACCCCCGACCGTGATCGTGCTGCCGGTCATCTTCGTCTTCGGCGCCTTGGTCGTGGTGGGCGCCGGGGTTGCGGGCGCCTCGGTGGTGGTGGCGGGCGGTTGCGTCGTGGGGGACGGCGCGCGCGTGGTCGCGGGCGCCTGCGTGGTGGTCGCTTCCGCGGCCGGATGAATTTCGAGATGCAACTGCAGCGAGTGCGCGACCTCGCCCGCGCTGATCGCCTGGCAATCGAAACGACCATCGTGCGTGGCGTCGAGCGTGACGGTGGCGTCGGCCTGCTTGGTGCCATCGCCGAGGTCGGTCAGCGTTGCTTCGTGGCCTTCGATCTTGACCGACTCGGCAGCCGCACTCGTAATCGCAGTGAGCTTGATTGAATCGCCGATCTTCGCGCTCGAGATCGGCTGATCGCCATTGAGCGCCGCGAATGAGAGCACCTTCGCGATGCCGGAATCGAGCTTGCCGTGCGCGGAAACGACCTCGCCCGGTTGGTGCGTGTGCACTGCGATCCTGCGTGGCTGCGAAACGCTGCCGTCCTTGCCCAGCGCGGTCAGCGTGTAGATCGCGTCCTTCGTCGGGATGGTCTGCGAGCCGGCGGCCGGCAGCCCGCGCTTGCCCGGATCGATGCTCACCGACTCCGCGTTCGTTGCGCTCCACTTGAGCGTCAGGACCGCGTCGCTTGCGACCTGGACCGAATCGGGAAGCTGCGCCGCTGCGTCGGCGGGATCGATCTCGATGGTGATCGAACCGGCTGCGAACGTCGGAGCGCCGGGCGCCGCGGTGGTCGTGCTCCCGGGCGCCGCGGACGTGGTGTGTCCTGGCGCTTGCGTCGTCGTCGCGCGATGCGTGGTGGTCGTAGGAGGTGCGGCCGCGGCGCGCGCGGTGGGTAGGTCGTCGACTTCGACGGAGCTGCTGCCCCAGCGGGAGCCTCCGTGGTTCCCTGCTCGGGGGCCTGCGTTGTCTCGTGCGCGGCTGCCTCGTGCGTCGTGGTCTGCTCAGGCGCTGCGGTCGTGGTGCGCGCGTGCGTCGTCGTCGAGGCCGGCGCGTGCGTGGTGGTGCCGACGGGCACGTCGTCCGGATAGTAGAGCGTGTCGGGATTTGCCCCGTTCGCGAGCACCGCCGCTGCATTCAGGAAGAGCTTCTTGTTGGCGACGTTGCGCGGCTTGAGCCCGGCATTTCCGGTCTCGTCCATCTTGCACTGCGCGGCCGCGGTCGTGAAATCAGGTGGGCTCTTTTTGATGGCCTTGGTGAACGATGGGAACTTGAACGCCGGTCCCATCGCCCACGCCATCGAGAGCAGCGCCAACTGCGCATCGGCGGGCCAGCTGTCGTAATCGGGATAGGTCCCGCGCAGCGTCTTCTCGTTGCTCGCGAGTCGCGACTGGATCAGCTGATCGATCCCGGCTTCTGTCAGTCGGATGCTGGTGACGCTCTCGTAGGCCTTGCCGCCCTTGCTCGCGAGGTCGGTGCGCGCCTTCACCGCGTTCCACGCGTCGGTGATCTGCTGGAAGCTCGCCGCCGAGCCATCGCTGTTGACCCACGGGAGGTTGCGAGCGGTGCTGATCGGATCGATCAGGTTTCCCATTCCCGTCGTCACGAGGTTCTTCACGTCACCGTACATATAGGTGAGGTAACCCTCGAACTTGGTGCTGAACGACTTGAATGCCTTGCTGACCGCGGTTCGCATGGCGTCTCCTCGTTCGACACAGGCACGCCGTCTACATGTGGGCGCGTCTTAGTTGATGCGTATCACTCTTGCGAATCTTTATCCGAACTCTCGCGCAAAATTGGGCGATCAAGATCGGCACGTTGGCTGCAAATAGGGCCACCCGTTGTGGACGTGAGAGGAATCGACGCAGCGGGAGGGCCGCGCAGGAGATGCGAGTGGCACCTGCGCTGCGCAGAATCTGCGCGACGGGGCGCGTTCGCTGTATTGGTCTGAACAACAATGTTGAACATCAGCTGATGTGATTTCCGGAGAACGCAATGTCGAAAGAGCGAATCCTCGTTGTCGATGATGAAGCCAATGCGCGCGGCGCGCTGCGGACCATTCTCGTCGAGGAGGGGTACGAGATCGCGGAGGCCGCGGACGGCGAAGCGGCGCTGAAGATGCTCGGCGAGATCTCGCCCGCGCTGGTGCTGGCCGACGTGCGCATGCCGAAAATGGACGGCCTCACGCTGCTCGAGCGGGCGCGCGCAGAGGGCAACGACGCGACCTTCATGATGATGACCGCGTTCGGGAGCATCGAGGCTGCCGTGCGCGCGATGCGGGCGGGCGCCGAGAACTATCTCATCAAGCCGCTCGATGTGGATGCGGTGCTCGTCTTCGTCGCCAAGGCGCTCGAGAAGCGCCGGCTCCAACGCGAGACGGAAGGTCTGCGGGCGCGCGTGCGCGAGCGGTTTCGTCTCGAGGGCATGGTGGGAGAGAGCCCCGAGCTGCAGTCGGTCTACCAGGTGGTCCGCCAGGCCGCGCCCACGCGCGCCACGGTGCTCATCCTCGGCGAGTCGGGCACGGGCAAGGAGCTGATCGCCCAGGCGCTCCACGAGAGCAGCGAGCGGCGCGACAAGCCGTTCATCAAGGTCAGCTGCGCGGCGCTCTCGGACACGCTGCTCGAGAGCGAACTGTTCGGCCACGAGAAGGGCTCGTTCACGGGAGCTGCCGGGCGGCGCGAAGGGCGTTTCGAGCTGGCCGACGGCGGCACGCTCTTTCTCGACGAGATCGGCGAGATCACGCCGGCCACGCAGGTCAAGCTGCTGCGCGCGCTCCAGCAGAGAGAGTTCGAGCGCGTCGGCGGGACGCAGACGATCAAGGTCGACGTGCGGATGGTCGCCGCGACCAACCGCGATCTCGCCGCCGAGGTCAAGGCGGGGCGCTTTCGCGAGGATCTCTTCTATCGGCTCAACGTCGTCGCCGTGACGCTGCCGCCTCTGCGGCGCCGCAAGGGAGACATCCCCGCGCTCGTCTCGCACTTCATGGAGCGCGCGTCGGCGGCCTATGGCAAGAGCGTGCGCGGAGTGGCTCCAGGCTTCATCAATGCGCTCCTCGCCCACGACTGGCCGGGCAACGTGCGCGAGCTCGAGAATGCGATCGAGCGCGCGGTTGTGCTCGCCAAAGGCAGCGAATTGACCACCGACGATCTGCCGCCCTCGCTCTCGGGACCGCGGCCGAACGCGCACCGCGACTCGGGCAGTCTGATCCCCGGCGCGACGCTCTACGCGATCGAGCGGGAGGCGATCCTGCGCACGCTCGAGATCACGCACGGCTCGACGGCGAAGGCTGCTGAAGTGCTGCAGATCAGCCCGCGCAAGATCCAGTACCGGCTCAAGGAGTACGCGGCTGGCGCGACCGGGCCGTCCGCGGAAGATCCGCACGAGAGCTAGTGCAGGCTGGCTTCAGCTTGCCTTCGGGAGGCGCAACACGAATCTGGCGCCTCCGAGGGGCGAGGTGCCCAGCGTCGCGTTGCCGCCATGCTGCGCCGCGATGGCATGAACCATCGGCAGGCCAAGGCCCGTGCCCGCCGCCTTGGTGGTGAAGAACGGCTCGAACACGCGATCGCGTACGTCGGCAGGAACACCGGGGCCGCTGTCATCGACGGCGAGGAGCACGTCGCTTCCGCTCGCAGTTGAGGAGACGCGCACGATCCCGCCTGACCGGGTCGCGTCGAGCGCATTGAGAATGAGATTCATCAGCGCCTGCTGCAGCCGCTCTCGATCGCCCGCGATCTTCGGGAGCGCAGGTTCGAACATCACCTCGAGCGAGATCTGGCGCCGCTCGGCGTCCTTGGAGAAGAGCGCGACGACCGCCTCGACGATCGGTGCGAGCACGATCGGCAGCAAGGTCAGCTCCCGCGGACGCGCGAAGGTCAGAAACTCCTCGAGCAGGCGCGTGAGGCGGCGGATCTCATCCCGGACGAGTCCGACCGGCTCGAGCAGCAGCGGCTGATCCGCTTCGGGCAGGCGCCGCAGCCGGCGCTCGAGCACAGCCAGCTGCAGCCCGGCGGCGTTGAGCGGATTGCGGATCTCATGCGAGAGGCCGGCGGTCATCGTGCCGACGGCGGCGAGCTTCTCGGCCACCAGCGCGCGCCGCGAAAGCTCGCGCTTCTCCGCGTGCAGTCCGACCTGTCTGAGCGCCTGCTCGATCGTGAGCAGCAACTCGGCCGTCGCGCACGGCTTGATCAGGTATGCGAACGCTCCCGATCTCACCGCGGCGATGGCGGTCTCGAGAGTCGCGTAGCCGGTGAGCAGCACGACCTCGCCCTCTGGCGAGAGCTCCTTGAGCCGACTGACGAGTGAGGTCCCCGAGCCATCGGGGAGGCGCAGGTCGACGAGCGCGACCTCGAATCCGGAGCGGGCCGAGTCAAGCGCCTTGGCCGCCGAGGGCGCCGTCTTGACCTGGTAGCCTTCCGCTTCGAGAATTTCGGCGAGGTTCTCCACCAGCGCGGCGGTGTCATCGACCACCAGCACGCGCGCTCCGGTCATCGCGTGCTCCGGTGCAACTGCTCCAGCGACGCGACCAGCGCACGGGTGTCGAACGGCTTGGTGAACACGCCCAGCGCGGGCGCGATGTTCTCGTCTTTCAGGTAGGCGCTGATGATGATGAGCGGCAGGTCAGGAAACTGTTCGCGCAGGCGGGCAGCAGCAGCGCCGTCGGGGCCACCGGGCATGCGCAGATCGACGAGCGCAACGAAGGGCGTGCCACCGAGCTTGTCGGCCGCGCCCAGCGTGCTCGCGCCGGCGACAGAGAAGCCTCGATCGCGCAGGACCTCGCTCAGGTTCTCGACGAGCGCTTCGTCGTCATCGACCACCACGACCATCGCATCCCGACGTGCGGAGTGAAGCAGCTCGATGAGCCGCTCGACCGGCACCGGCTTGGGTAGAATCGCCAGCAGCCCCGTCTCCTCCGCGGCGCGAAGATCGGCCGGGTTGGTCCAGGCGGTGACGACGATCGCGGGCAGTCCCGGGTCCGTCCGATGGGCCTCGCGCACCAGCTCTGCTCCGCCGAATTTCGGCATCCGCATGTCGGTGATCAGCGCGTCGAACCTCTGCGAGCGCAGAAACTCAAGCGCCGTCGCGCCGTCTCCGGCGACGCAGGCCTCGTCTCCAACATCGCGCAGGATCTCTGCGATGTTTTCGGCAAACGCGAGGTTGTCGTCGACGACAAGATATCGGCGCATGGTGTCTCCCTACGCGATCGGCAGCGCCACGACGAAGCGTGCCCCTCGCTCGCGCGGAGCGTACTCGACCGTGCCTCCATGCCGCTCGGCGATTCTCTGCACCAGAGAGAGTCCGAGTCCCGTGCCGCTCGACTTGGTGGTGATCAGCGGCTCGAAGAGGCGCGAGAGGATCGACGCGTCGACGCCCGCGCCGTTGTCCTCGACGCTGATCAGCGCGCGCCCGTCCACGACTGTCCCGACGACCCAGACCGCGGGCGCATCGGTCGCGGCCGCCTGGATCGCGTTCTCGATGAGGTTGGTGAAGGCCTGGCGCAGCTGGCCCGCGTCGCCCAGAATGCGAGGAAGCGTGTCGATCCCCTCGACGTGCAGATTGAGACCGAGCGGCTTCTGCACGAGCGCCACCGCATTCTCGATGACCTGATCGAGCCGCACTTCCTCTTTCGTGAGCGGCTTGTCGCGCACCAGTTCAAGCAGCCCCGTGATGATGCCGCTCGCGATGCCGACCTGCTGTCCGATGCGCTCGACCTGGCGGTTGGCGCGCTCATCATTCTGCACGCGGCTTCGCAGGAGGAAGAGCGAGGTTTCGATGACGCCGAGCGGGTTGCGCAGCTCATGTCCGATCGACGCCGCCATCTGACCGAACGTCGCGAGCCGCTCTGCGCGCGCCCTCTGCGCGAGGAGATCCTCGCGGTAGGTGTGGAGCATGATCGCCAGCTCAAGATCGAGGATGCGCCCGAGCGCCGTTCGGGCGGTCGTGCGCTCGCTCCCCGACAGCGAGGCCTGCTCCGACAGCGTGGTGTCGAGCTCGCGCCGCAGGACGTTCATCGCTGCGAACATGTAGTGCTGCGGCAGCGCGATGCGCACGTGCATGCGGCCAATGCGCGCCCGCTGCTCGTAGTAGGCGTCGTCCCACGGGCCGGAGAAGAGCGCCTCGAGCCACTGGGTCATCGTGACCTTGAGGTGCCCGACCTGGCTCTCGCCGCCCACCAGCGCGGCGCGCGCCTCCTCGTGCTCGAGGATGCGATCGTAGAAGATCGTGACGATTTCGGGGAAGCGCGGCTTCAAGAGCGGATAGAGCGTCCGCAGCGCGGCCTCGTCGGCCGTCGACCAATCGACGTAACGCTTCAGTTCGGTCAGCAAAGGCGCATCCACGTCGCGAAGGTAGCGGGCTTGCTGGGCAGGAACAATCGGCCGCGGCAGCTCATCGGAAGACCAGCACCGGCTTCTGCGAGATCTGAACCAGCCGATCCGCAACACTGCCGAGCATGATGCGCGCAAAGGCATTTCGCCCTCGGTGCCCGACGACGATGAGGTCGACGTCCTCCTGCGTGGCGAGCTCCGCGAGCGCATCCGCGGCCGGCCCTTCGATCGTGAACGTCTTTGCGGTCGTTCCCTCGCGCCCCAACAGCCCGGAGATCTCCTCCAGTGTTGTGGCCGCGAGATCTCGGGCGCCCTTGTACTGCTGCGCGACCACTTCGGCAGTCGCGTCGACGCCGTAGAGCATTGGCGGCACGATCGCGCAGGCGATCTGCAATTGCGCTCCGGTCGCGCGCGCGAGGCCAGCGGCAAAGCGCGCAGCGGCGCTCGACTGCTCTGAACCATCCACTCCGACGATGATCTTCTTCATCACGAACTCCCGACTTCAACCGCCGACTCAAGCCGCAGGGTGATTCCTGCAACGCAGTCCGATTGCAATGGCCTCCAGCCCATCTGCTCCCCCGATCGCACGCCTCCGACGATCGAAGAGCAGGTTCGGTGCCAGTGAGAGATTCGGTGTGGCATCGAGGGAACGAGCGCAGGAAATGCGCTGCTCGAATCAGGTGCGCAAAGAGTTCGTCATTGCGGCCTCGACCTCGGGCCAGATCGCGCGCTCGACAGCCGCGTAGTCCACTTCAACGTCGAGCCGCGCGAGCACCGAGTAGAAGCCGAACTGCAGCCGAGTCATGAAGACCATGTCGTGCGGCATCTGGAACAGCTCGCTGTCCGGCGTCTTCATCGCGATTTTCGCGAGCTCCTTCATCCCGTCGACGAGGCTCGCTGCATATTCACGCGTCAGCCGCGTGGGCGAGACGAAGAGAGGCTCGAAGCACCGCCGGACGTAATCGAGCGACGGGCCTTCGAGCCGGCCTGGCCGGGTCGGCATGCGCAGGCGGGTCTCCTCGCGAAAGCGCGCTTCGTCACGATCGAGCGCGGCCTTGTGGATGGCGCGCGCGAGCCCAAGCTGCTGCGGGAGGATCGGGTTGACGCAGCCGAAGTCGAGGAACGTCACCGCGCCGTCGTCGTGGAAGAAATAGTTTCCCGGATGCGGGTCGGCGTTGAAGTGGCCGAGCACGAGGTTGCCGCGGAAGAGGAAGCGCCACATCGTCGCGGCCCAGGCGGCGCGCGCGCTTTCGGGAGACGCGCAGGCCTCGATGAAGTTCTTGCCGCGGATGAATTCGGTGGTGAGCACGCGCGGCGACGAGCGCTCGCGATAGAGCGTGGCAATGCGGATCTTCTCGTCGCAGAGCTTGCGGAAGAGCTGCATGCGCTCAGCCTCGAGCGTGTAGTCGAGCTCTTCGCGGAAGCGGGCGCGCACGGCTGCGAGCACCTCGGCGGAGTTGAGCCGACGCCCGCCCAGCGCGGACGCCATGTTCTCGAGCATCCCGGCGTTCTTCAGATCGCTCTCCATCGCGGCCGCGATTCCCGGGTGCTGCACCTTGACCGCGACCTCGATGCCGCCGAGCGAGTCGGGCAATCGCGCGCGGTGAACCTGTCCGATCGATGCCGAGGCGATCGGCTCATCCCCCCACTCCGAGAAGAGTTGATCGATGCGCCCGCCGAGGTCGTTCTCGACCAGCTTGCGAATCTCCGAGGAGGATGAGCGCGGAGCCGCGGCCTGCAAGGTCTGCAGCGCCGTCTCCCAGATCTCGCGATGCTCGGACGGGATGACGCCGTCGACATATCCGGCCATCTGCCCGACCTTTGCAGCCACGCCTCGCAGCTGTCCGAACATCTCGGCGGCGTGGCTTGCGGCGCTGGTGTGGCGATTGAAGAGGAGGCTGGTTCCCGAGCGCAGACCGACCGAGGCGAACCCGGCGAGGCGCGAGAGGCGGCTCTGCGGAACCTTCTTGTCGTCGCTCATCGAAGACGTCCGTGCGTGAAGGAGTGGTGCTGCTTTGCGCTCTTCTCGCCGCGCGCACAAGCGAGGACGCGCAACGCGCCAATGCGATTCGCGCGCGCCCACTTGTGGCAGCGAGCGGATTGCCGGTAGAGCATCGCTCCCGTGACCCACGACATGCCGTCTCCGCTGCCGCCGAGCGCGCGCCGTTCGCTGCTCGTCCTGCTTGCGCTCGCGTTTGCTCTCGCGGGCGTTGTGCTCTGGCCGTTCCGCACGCCGCTCTTTCTCTCAGTCGTGCTCGCTGGCGCGTTTCGTCCAGCGCACGTGCGGCTCACGGCGCTCCTGCGCGGCAAGACACGTCTCGCGGCCGCTCTGATGGCCGCCCTGCTGCTCGCGCTCCTGGTCGCGCCGATCGCATCGCTGCTCACGTTCACCACGCACGAAGTGGAGGCCGGGCTTGCCTGGGTGCGCGATGAGATGGGCGTGCACTCGGTGAACGACCTCTCGCTGGATCACCTGCCGACGTCCGCGCGCGAGACACTCTCCCGCTTTCTCTCTGTGCTCCACATCGATGAGTCCGAGCTGCGCGCCTATCTCGCGCGGGCCCTCTCGTTCGCGCAGGGCACGTCGGGCGAGCTGCTCGGCGCCTCGTTGGGCCTGCTCGGCGGCACGCTGCTGACGGTCGCGGGCTTCTCGATTCTCCTCAGCGAAGGGGACGCCGCGCTCTCGTTTCTCTACTCGGTCTCGCCGCTCTCGCGCGGGCAGACCGAGGAGCTGTTCGGCGAGTTCCGCTCGGTCTCGAGCGCGGCCGTTCTCGGCACCACCGCGACGGCGCTCGTGCAGGGCTCTCTCGCGCTCATCGCGTACCTCATCGCGGGAGTGCCGCACGCGATCTTCCTTGGCGTCGCCACGCTGGTCGCCTCGTTCATTCCCGTCATCGGCACGTCGATCATCTGGGTGCCCGTCTGCGCGGTGCTCGCGTTCCAGGCGCGCGTGCCGTGGGCGATCTTCGTCGCAGTCTGGTGCGGCGTGCTCGTGGTGCTCAGCGACAATCTGATCAAACCGCTGGTGATGAAGAACGGCGTCGAGATGCACACGGCGCTGATCTTTCTCTCTCTGCTCGGCGGCATCGCGGCGTTTGGATTGATTGGTATCATCATCGGTCCGCTCGCGGTTTCGCTGCTGCTCGCGATTCTGCGGATGTATCGGCGCGACTATGCGCCCGCCTCCGCGCCGCCTCCTCGGGTGTCTGTCGATCATGCGAAACCCACGCCCTGATGCGCTCCTGCGCGCTTTTCATTTCCCTTCTGGCAGCGTAGTTTCCGCGCGCTTTTTTCAAGCTGTGATGCACACGTGAAGGAGCAACTCCATGACCGCCGCGATTGAGACCCCGAAGAGCAGTGAGCCGTCGCAGCTCGATGCGCAGGTTGCCCGTCTGCGCGATGGCGCGAAGGTCTGGGCGAAGCTCGCGCTTGCCGAGCGCATCGCCATCGCGCGCAAGATGCACCAGGGATATCTCGCCATTGCGCAGAAGTCGGTCGAGGCGGGCTGCGCAGCGAAAGGGATTACGCTGGGTACGCCGCAGGAGGGAGAGGAGTGGCTCGGCGGGCCTTATGTAACCATTCGCACGCTGCGCTTGACGATTGAAGCGCTCGAGTCGATTCGCGATACCGGCAATACCCCGATTGGACCAACTCATCGGGGGATCGACGGCAAGCTCGTCGTGCAGAACTATCCGATGAATACCCTCGATAAGATCATGTTCGGCGGGTTGATCGCCGAGACGGTGCTCGAGGCGGGCGTCGACGAGAAGCAGCTGGAGGAGAATCGCGCCAGCTTCTATAAGAAGCCACCGCACGATGGGGTCGTGGCGCTGGTGCTGGGCGCGGGCAACGTCAATGCCATCCCGCCGACGGACGTGATTACCAAGCTGTTTAATGAGGGCAAGGTCTGCATCCTCAAGATGAACCCGGTCAACGCTTATCTCGGGCCGTTCATTGCGGAGGCGTTCAAGGAGTTGATCGACCGCGGCTTCCTCGCGGTTGCTTATGGCGGCGGCGACGTCGGGGCTTATCTCTGCAACCATGCAGGGGTCGACGAGATCCATATTACGGGTTCGGATAAGACCCACGATATGATCGTCTGGGGGCCGCCCGGACCCGAGCGCGATGCGCGCATGGCCCGCAATGAGCCTTTATTAAAAAAGGAGATCTCGAGCGAGCTGGGAAATGTCTCGCCCGTGATCGTCGTGCCCGGGCCGTGGGACGACAAGTCGCTCGCGTTCCAGGCCGATAACATCGCGGGGATGACGACCAACAACGGCTCGTTTAATTGCAACGCGGCGAAGATGATGGTGACGCCCAAAGGCTGGGCGGCGGGCGCAAAGCTGCAGAAGTTGATCCTCGAAAAGGCGGCCGCGGTTCCCGCGCGCAAGGCCTGGTATCCGGGTGCCGAGCAGCGTTGGAAATCATTAACTGAGGGGCGCACGGTTGCGACCGCGGGTCCTGCCGCCGAGGGTCAACTTCCCTGGACGCTGGTCACCGGACTCGATTCCGCGAATCTCGCTGACCGCGGATTTAATACCGAGCCTTTCTGCTCGATCTTATCGGCGACCGAGATTGGTTCGCCGGATGATCCGGTCAAGTTTCTCGAGGAGGCGGTCGCGTTTTCCAACGACCATCTCTGGGGCACGCTCTCGGCGACGATCATCGTTCACGGCGATAGCTTGAAGGATCCGAAGATTAAAGACGCCGTTGAATGGGCGATCGCGAAACTCAAGTACGGCGCGGTCGGCGTGAATCTCTGGCCCGCATTTGCCTTTGCGCTCGGCGCGACTCCGTGGGGCGCTTATCCCGGCTCGACTCTCTCCGATATCAAGAGCGGCCGCGGTTTTGTGCACAACACGTCGATGCTGGAGAATATCGAGAAGTGCGTGTTGAGATATCCGACGACGGCGTTTCCCAAGCCGCCCTATTTCTCGACGCACAAGACGGCCAATACACTGGGCCGGCGCGTGACGCTCTTCGAGGATCGGCCGAGCTTTCTCGGATTGCCCGCGATCATTGCGGCGGCGCTGCGCGGATAGGATCGGCACGCTTTGCGACTCTTCCCCAAGCTGCTCCTGCTGACGCTGGCGATTGGCCTGTTGCCGCTGCTCGCGCTCTCCGCGTCGATGCTCGACACCAATGCCGATGCGCTGCGCGACTCGACGCGCGAGCTGGATCTCTCGCTTGCGAGCGACGCGCGGCGCGCGGTGCGCATGGATCTCGCGGCGGCGAAGGCCGAGTTGACGGGCATCGGGCAGCTCGTCGTCGCGCCAGGGCTTGGCGACGATGCGACGCGCATGGCGCTCGCGGGGGCGAAGGTCACGGCGTCGGAGGCGATCGACTTTGCGGCCATCTACAGCGGGGCCGGGCAGATGGTCGTGGCGCTGCGCGCGAAGGAGACAGCGAAGATCGATCCGCCGCGGCAGCTCGAGCCCGAGGTTCTCGCGCAGCTCAAGGCTGGCCGGCTGGTCGCGGGGCAGGTGCGCGAAGGGCCGGCGGGGCCGCTGTTGCCGCTCTATGTCTCGATCGAACTTGCGGGAGAGCGGCGCGCGATCGTCGGGACCGCGCTCGATCTGCGGCCGCTCTGCCTCACCGTCGGCGAGCTGGCTGATCGCAGGCTGGGCGGCGTCGGCAGCGTGATGGTCGTGAACGAGGCGCGAGAACTTCTTGTGGCGCGGGATCCCGCGCGCGTCTCGAGGCGCGAGAGCCTCGCCCGCCTGGGAATCTTCTCCGCGCTCGTCGGCTCGATGGGCTTTCGGCAGGAGCTGGGCGCGTCTCCCGAGTTCATGCTCGACGGCGCCCCGATGCTCGGCGCGCTCGAGGCGATGCCGGAGATGGGCTGGGGCGTGATCGTCCAGCAGCCGCGCGATGTCGCGTATCACTCGCTGGTCGTGATGCGCCGCTCAGTGATCCTGGCCGCACTGGCCGCGGCGCTGCTCGCTGCGATCGCCGGCACGTTCGTCGCGCGCCGACTTACGCGGCCGATCGCGCAGCTCGAGGAGGCGAGCCACGCCATCGGCGCGCGCCACTTCGAGAAGGTGCCAGCCGAGGTCTCCGCGCGGGCAGATGAGCTCGGCGCGCTCGGTCGCGCCTTCGATGCGATGGCGACCGACCTGCGCAGCAGCGAAGCGAATCTGGTGCGCGAGACGCAGGCGCGCGCGTCGCTCTCTCGCTATCTGCCCGGCGATGTCGTCGAGCTGATTCTCAATGATCCGAGTCGGCTCAAGCTCGGCGGCGAGCGCAGAGAGATCACCGTGCTCTTCGCCGACGTCGTCGCGTTCACCAAGCTCGCCGAGCAGCATCCTCCCGAGCTGATCGTCGCGCTGCTCAACGAACTCTTCACGTTCGCCACCGAGATCGTCGAGCGCAGAGGCGGCATCATCGACAAGTTCATCGGCGACTGCGCAATGGCCGTCTGGGGCACGCCGGAGACGAAGCCTGATGACGCCGAGCGGGCCGTGCTCGCAGCGACCGATCTGCGCCGCTGGCTCGACACCGCCAATCGCAAATGGCGCGTCACGTTCGGCGTTGAGATCCAGATGGCGATGGGCCTGCACACCGGTCCCGCCGTCGCAGGCAACATCGGCAGCGAGCGGCGCATGGAGTACACGGTCATCGGTGACACGGTGAACATGGCCGCGCGTCTCGAGGGAAAAGCTGCGCCGGGTCAGATCCTGCTCAGCGGCGCGACGTACGCGAAGCTTCCGCGCGAGGCCTTCGAGCTGAACAACCTCGGTGCGAGCAAGCTGGCCGGGCGCGACGGGACGATCGAGCTCTTCGAGGTTGTCGAATGATCGGCACACTCTTCGCCGGACGCTTCAAAATCATCGAGGAGCTTGGCCGCGGCGGGATGGGCGCGGTCTATCGCGCGGAGCAGACGACGCTCGGTCGCCAGGTCGCGCTCAAGCTGATGCACCCGCATCTCGCGCAGGCTCCTGGCGCGGCCGCGCGCTTCCATCGCGAAGCGCGCGTGCTCGCGAAGCTGCACCATTCGCGCTCGGTCGAGGTCTACGATCTCGGCGAAGCGGACGGGATGCTCTTCATCGCGATGGAGATCCTCCACGGGGTTGGGCTCGACGAGGTGCTGCGCGATGGCGGTCCGATGCCCGCGGCGCGCGCGGTGGGCATCTGCGCGCAGGTGCTCGAGGCACTCGGTGCAGCGCACGATCTCGGCATCGTCCATCGCGACTTGAAGCCCGCGAACATCTTCCTGCTCGCTCAAGGGCGCGGCGACGCCGAGGGCAACGCCGATCGCGTGAAGGTGCTCGATTTCGGGCTCGCGTTCCTCAAGGAGGAGAGCGGGGAAGGGCGCATCACGCGGCAAGGGCAGACGGCCGGCACGCCCGCGTACATGGCGCCCGAGCAGTGCCGCGGCGAGGAGGTCGATGGCCGCTCCGATCTCTACGCGCTCTCGTGCACGCTCTACGAGATGCTCACGGGCGCGCCTCCGTTCGGCTTCGGCGAGGACAACGGGATGGAGACGATGGCGGCGCAGCTCTACCGCCCGCCCGAGCGTCCGGGGATCGCGCGCTGGGATCTCGGCATCCCGGGCACCGTCGAGGATGTGCTGATGCGCGCGCTCTCGAAGTTGCCGCGCGACCGCTACCAGACTGCGCTGGAGATGCGCGAGGCGCTCACTCTCGCGCTCGCTCCTCCCGTCGTCGAAGCGCGCGGCGCAGGCAAGAAGCTCGCGCGCCCCGAAGAGAAGTTTCACCTCCCGCCGCTCACGACGGGCGTCAAGCGGGTTGGTATCGCGGGCACGGGAAAGTGGGCGAAGGAGCTCTGGGGCACGCTGGGCGCGGTCGGCGAGGTCGAAGGGGTCGAGGTTGCGCCCGGTGCCGATCTCTCCTCTCTCGCGCTGGTGCTCGTCGCGCCGCCCGAGGGCCAGACGGCACTCGATGCTGCCTCGCTCTTTGTTGCCCAGGCGGGGGCTCCTCCGATCCTGCTCTGCGGCGCCGAAGACGATCTGGCACAGATGGCAAAAGCGATCGGCGCGGGCATCTTCGACTATGTTCCGCTTCCTCTTGATGCTGCTGACCTCTCGCGAAAGGTCTCCCGTGCGCTGCGCCGACGTCGTTGAATCCATCCGCTGCTCTGCTGAACGCCACCTGCGCCTCCTCTGCGGCGCGCTGGCCTGCTGCCTGCTCCTCTCGCTGCCCGCGCGCGCGGACCGGCCCGCGACCTATGCGGTCCAGGCTGGCGATACCTGCCGCACGCGCTCAATCCGCAGCTCGGTGCGCCGCCGCACAATCTCAAGGTCGGCTCGACTCTCCAGCTCGTCGAGAAGGTGGCCGATGCGCACCTGACGTTCCTCAAGCCCGATGTCAATCGTCGCACCGAGCAGCAGACCGACTGGAAGCCGGCCGAGCGCGGAGATGGTCTCTTCCGCCTCGACCAGGTGAACACGCTGCGTGGTGCTGGCGCGGAGATCACGTTCCACGATCACTCGGCGGTGCAGCTCGATGAGAACGCGCTGATCGTCATCTACGGAGACGGCGCGACGGCGAAGGAGAACGAGAAGACGGGCGAGGTCGAGGTGGTGCAGGGCGATGCGGCGATCTCGCTCTCGTCGCTGCGCGGAGAGAAGCCGATGCGCGTGCAGACGCCGGGCGCGCGCGTGGTGATGCGCTCGCCGAAGAATCGCGCTGCGACCGACAATTCGCAGACCGGCCGCGTCGTGGTCGACAAGGCGCAGATGAGCCGCATCTCGATGTTCAACGGCGAGGCGTTCGTCTCGGCGTACGGACAGGACGTGACGGTCAAGAGCGGCTACGGCACGCGCATCGAGAAGGGCAAGCCGCCCGAAGCGCCCACCAAGCTGCCCGACGCGACGCACTGGACCGACGCGATTCCAACCGCGCGCATCTTCTTCGGCGAGAGCGCGCTGCTGCACCTTGCGTTCGCGCCGGTCGAGCGCGCCGTGCACTACCGCGTGCAGTTCTCGCGCGATGCGGCGTTCAATGACCACGTGATCGATCGCGTGATCGATGCGCCGACGACGGCGTTCGATGCGACGCTGCCGGCTGGTGCCTACTTCGCGCGCGTCTGGGCGACCGACGACAAGGGTCTCGATGGCGCGCCGACGCCCGAGCGAAAACTCGTTCTCGCCACTGCGCAGTCGAAGGATGCGGCGTGCGATGAGCAGGGCGTCGTGCGCGGAGTTGACGCGATGACGCTGGTTCTCTCCGGGCCCTCCGATCTGCCGCTTTCCATCGACGGCGCAGCCGCGGCACCGCTCGGCGATCACCGCTCGATTCGATTCGATCAGCACGGTCGCCACTCGCTCGGCATCGCTGGTTCCGCGCCGCTGGAGATCGAACTTTCTGCGACTCCTCTTGCCGCCCCGCCTGCCCCCGAGCACAAGATCCCGGCCGTCAGCCAGACGCGCGGTCCGCTCGGCAGCGCCAATGACATCGCGGGCGGAACTCCCCTGCCCACGGCATTCGTCGAGTCGGGCCTGCTGCTGCAGGCACGTCTGCAGCCCGAGCCTGCGAAGCCGTCGTCGCGCGAGCGCACGCTGCTCGGCGCGCTCGATCTCGAGGCGAGCAACGGATGGATCGCGCTCGATGTCTCGGTGACCAGCCAGTCCAATCCGCTCTCGACCGGACACGCCTTCACCTATCCGACCGTGGGTCTGCGCGCGCGCCTGCTCGGCGACGACGACCACCTCTCGCTCTCGCTGGGCGGCGACGTGAGCACGAGCGGTGGCTCGACCGACGGACTCGAACTGACGCGCGGACGCGCCTGGCTTGCCGGCGGCTGGCGTGCAGGACGCTTCACTCTCTCGACGACGCAGGCGATCTCGAACGGCTCGTACGGAACCGGCGTGGGCTACGAGGCCTCGCTCGTCGGCGCGGCCACTCTCTGCCCGGGACTCCTCGCTCACGCCGAGTTCGACGTGCAGGCAGCGGGACTCTGCCCCGGTGGAAACTGCGCCGCGGTCGCGGGCTCGCTCGGCCTGCGCACGCGCTGGCAGTTCCTCGAGCTGGGTGCCGCGATGCGCACGGGTCTCAATCCGATCGGCCGCACGTTCTGGGGCTCGCCTGGCGCGCTCATCACGCTCGGGCTGCGGCTGGGTGGGCGGGACAACTAGTCTCGCCTCCGCCGAGAGGATCGCGCCTGGACCTGCGGGCCATGCGCGATCCTCCCGAACACCCAATGCTGTCTTTCTAAGCAGTACCCACGGATCCCCATCTGGGGTATCCACGAGCGTTTTTTCGTACAGCCCGTCGGGCCCAGATGCCCGCACCCATCAAGGAGCCATTCGATGATTCCGTTCTCACTCTCTCTCGCTGCGATCCTTCTCGCCGCGCCGGCGAGCGCCGCGCAGAACAGCGCTGCCGACGCCAAGGCCGAGGTCGCCGCAATCGAGAAGGCCGCTGACAGCGCCGCGGGCGCCGCCGACGGCGCGAACAAGGCTGCCGGGGCCGCCGAGAAGGCCGCGCTCTCTGCCGCCTCTGCCGCGCAGGAAGCAGCGAAGGCCGCCGAGTCGGCCGCGAAGGCGGTCGAGTCGATGCAGAAGAGCGCGCAGGCTCCGGCCGCTCCCGCGGTTCCTGCTGCTCCCGCCGCGGCTCCTGCACCGGCTGCACCGGCCGCTCCCGCGCCGTCGCCCGTCACCTACAGCAGCGTCTTCAACATCGGCATGATCGCGCTCACTGGCAACTCGCAGACCCTCTCGTTCACGCTCGGCGGCAACTTCCAGCGCAAGAGCGAGGATTGGATCTTCGGCGCGAAGGCGAGCGCGTCGTACGGCCAGACGCGCGATGCGACGAGCGGCTCCAACGTGGTCAACGCCGAGGCGGCCACCGTCGCGCTCCGCGGCGATCGCCGCTTCAACCCGCTCGCGTCGGGCTATCTGCTCGGCGGCATCGACACCGATCACATCAAGAGCGTCGAGGAGCGCCCCTACGGCGAAATCGGCGCGTCGATCATCTGGTTCGACGTCAAGGAAGGCGACCACTCGAAGACCTTGCTGCGCACCGACCTCGGCTTCCGCTATGGCCGTGAGTTCCGCTTCCAGTATCTCCCCGCGCCGCTCAGCCTCGGCACGGTCGACATCGTCGCGCCCCACCTCGGCGTCGGCTATCGCTACGCGGTCACCAAGGAGATCATCTTCGCCGACGACGTCGACGTGGTCGCGAACCTCCAGGGCGACGCGCGCCTGCTCTTGACGAACACCACGAAGCTCTCGGCCCGCCTGACCAACTCGCTCTCGTTCGCGGTCAGCTTCCTCCTCAACTACGACTCGGCGCCGCCGCCGCAGAAGGTCTCGACCGACACCGCGCTGACCATCGGCATCGAGGTCGCGCTGTAGTTCATTTCGTGCGCGTGCTCAGTCGTTGAGTGCGCGCCCGCGCAGTGCTGAAGCGGTCTCGAGTCCCGTGAGGGTTCGAGGCCGCTTCTTTGCTTCGGGCCGCTGCTACTGCTGGCTCTTCACCGCGGCGACCGTCGCGTTCATCGTTCGCAGACGGGTCGCCATCACGCGGCCGAACGCCCAGAGAAAGCGGTTGGCCAGCTCGACGTTGCGCTGCATCAGCTTGAGCAGCCCGTCGCGCTCGAGCGCGATCAACGTGCACTCCTCGAGCGCCGTCACCGTCGCGCTGCGCGGCGAGTGATCGAAGAGCACCATCTCGCCGAAGTAGCCACCGTCGCGCAGCTCCGCGATCGGCTGGCCCGCCTTGCTCACGCGCACGCGCCCGCTCACGATCGCGAACATCTCCGCGCCGGGCGAGCCCTCGCGCAAGATCGCCTCGCCCTCCTTCACCGTCGTGGTGCGGCTGATCGAGAGCAGCTCGAGACCATCTTTGTACGAGAGCGCCTCGAAGAGCGGGATGCCGCGCAGCACCTCGACCTGCGCGTGCACGTCGATGCGGGACTGCGCGTCGTCGCCGACCGCGAGCACCATCGCAGTGCTGTTGTCCTTGCCGCCGCGCGCGTTCGCGAGCGCGATCAGATCGGCCGGCACCTGCGAGATCTCCTCGTGCGCGAGCGCCTTGTGCAGCTCGTGCGGGCGCAACGCGCCGTAGAGGCCGTCGGTGCAGAGCAGGAAGGTATCGCCGGGATAGAGATCGGTGAGCAGCGTGTCGACCGCGACCTCTGGCTGCAGACCGATCGCGCGCAAGAGGATGTTGCGCGTCGGCATCGTGCGCACCTGCTCCTCGGTGAGCGCGCCGCGGCGGACCTGCTCCATTCCGAGCGTGTGATCCTCGGTGAGCAGATGCATCTGGTTCTGCCGGAAGAGATAGATGCGGCTGTCGCCGACGTGGCCGATGACCGCTTTGTCTCCGACCGCGAGCACCGCGATCAGCGTCGTGCCCATGTGCGACTTGCGCGCGTCGCGCGTGGCGAGCGCGTGCACGTCGGCGCAGGCCTCGAGGAACGCGCGCTGCATTCCCCGCTCAAGCTCGAGGCGCGAATCGGGATCTCCGCGCGCAGCGAGCATCTCAAGCGTGGGCTGCTGCTCTGCGAGCGAGCGGCGCAGCGCGGAGAGCGCGCGCGTCGAGGCGACCTCTCCGTCGAGCATCCCGCCCATTCCGTCGGCGACCGCATAGAGATGCAGCGCTTCGTCGACGACGAACGCGTCCTCGTTGCTCTCGCGCTTGAGGCCGATGTCGCTCTTGGCGAATGAGGTGATGGGGATCATGCGCGTGAGCTTCGCACTTAATGCGAGTCGGCCGTCGCGAAGATCGGCTCGATGTCGATCGGCAGCGCGGTCAGGCGCGCGAGAATGGCGTTCACCTCGGGCCGCAGCTGCGCTCTGTCGTGGAGAAACTTGCGCGCCGCCGCCGCATCTCCCGCGGCCTGCACGGCGAGCAGATCTTTCAAGAGCGCCGCGATCGCCGTCTTCGCCTTCGCGCCGTCGATCGACCAGCGACCCCTCTTCGAGATCGCGATCGCGCCGCCGTCGAGGAGCGCATTGAGCTGCAGCGCCATCCCTTGCGCATGGGCCTCGCCCGTCCCGAAGCGCAGCGTGCGAAAGCCCGACGCGAGATATGTGGCATACAAACCATTCTCCAACTGCTTCTCGAGCACGCCGCGATCGATCAAGCTCTGCATCGCCCAGAGCCCACCCACGTCGGCCTTCGCCTCCTCGAGCGCCGAGTCGGCTTCCTGCAACAACTCGCGCACCGACTTGCCATTTGCCAGCGTGTGCGGCCCGAGTCCGTGCACGAGCTCATGCATGAGGATGTGCGTGAAGAAGGCATCGAACGAGAGCTGCTTCTTCGGATCACCGTCGAGCACAATTGCGGCGATCGGAATGAGCGTCTTCGCAAACTTCGCCTCCTGCACATTCTTCAGCATCACTCGCTTGGTGCCGCGCTCCTTGAGGATGCGCTCGTCGTTGGGGAGATTGAACGCGGCAGTCTGCACGCCGTGGTTGGCATCGCCCGAGCAGAAGATCTCATTCACGACCGCGATGGGCGCGAGCGAGCCGAGCTTTCCATTCTTGAGCGCCGCGTCCTCGGGCAGCGCGTTCTCGAGCGCCTGCAGTTCGCCGGAGAGCCGCTTGAGCTTCTCGCTCGCCGCCGCGTCGCGCACGGTGATGAACGATTCGAACGCGGCCTTCTGGTTGAACCAGCCGTCCTCGTAGACCTCGTAGGGACCGATGACGGGATCGATCGCGCTGTCGAGCTGCATCCAGGCCACGTCGCTCTCGTAGTAGTCGTTGGAGACAAACGCGGCGGCCCGCTTCTCGAGGAAGCTTTTGAGCGAAGCGTTCGTGGTCAAGCTGGCCGCGGCCCGCAGATGTTCCGCGGCGGCCGAGAGCTCGCCCTGGTATTCGATCGAATAGGGCACGGGCGTGAAGCGGCCGTCTGTATCGCGACGGATGACGGTGAAGAACGACGTCGCACGCGCGCGCACGGCAGGAGGCAGCGTCGCTTCCCAGGATTCGATCTCGGCCTTGGTTGCGCCGGGCGGATAGAACGCGCTCGACTCAGGATGCGTCGCCGGCACGTCGGGGATGAACGCTTTTCCGTCGAGGCGATCCCACGGGCCCTTGTTCAGCGTGAAGGCGTGGATACGCTCGCGGCCGAGTTTGTTGTCGTCACGCTGCAACTCGAGCAGCGTCTGGAGATTCCCGCTCCAGCTCTGGCGCAGGAAGATCGCGTCCACGATTCGCGCGGCCGCGACGATCTCCGCGAGCGCCTTCTGTTCGGTCGCGGGGAGCGCCGTGAGTTCGACCGTGAGCGGTGTCGGCGCGAAGCGGCCGGTGCTCTTCTCCAGCTGCGAAGCGCTCGGGAAGGCACCAGGCGCGGTCGGGCGAGATTCGGCCGCGTCCGCAAACGGGGCCGCGAGGCCGCCGCAGATCAGTGTCGCGAAGGAGAGCGAAGCGAAACGGGCCAGCGAGAGGGACTTGATCATACCGAGCGAACTAACACATCTCGCCGCGGCTCAACCCTCGTTTGGCCCGTGCCGAAATTGCGGCGCCGATTGAATCCGGGCGAGCGCATCCTCCGGCGCGTCGGCCGGGAAGGGCGCGGAGCTTCTCGCGAGTCTCTGCAGCCAGCGCGCGTCGAGCGGCTTTGTGAGATCGCGCGCATCGCAAGCGGCCGCGGTCGTCTCCTGCGTCGTGCCCGTGCCTGCGCCGATGCCGACTGCGAATCCGCCGAGCAGCATCGCCGCGCGCACCGAGGTCGCGGCGGCATACGTGAAGAGCGTGCAGCGAGGCGCGCAGCGTGAGCGCAGGAGCGTGAAGGCCGCCGCATTCCAGAGCGCCGGATTCGCGCGCGGCGAAAATGGATCCCAGAAGATGATCTCGGCGCGTAGCTCTTCGCGCATGAGCTGCTCGAGCAGATCGCCCTCGCGCAGAATCCATCGCGTCCGCGCCGTCTCGTGACGTCCGTGCGCGAGCAGCGCACGCGCGGCATCTCCCGGCTCGCCGTCGAGACCGAACGACTCGGCATGCTCGGTCTCCAAGGCCAGCTTGAGCGCGCCGAGATCATTCTCGTAGCTGACGATCGTGAGCCTGCGCGCGTGCGAATCCTCGAGGAGAGATTCCGAGATCCGCCGCGCTGCGAGCGCGTTCGAGCCCGCACCCAGACCGACATCGAAGAGCACCAGCTGCTCGCCGTCGAGATGATTGGGATGGAGATGGTTGGTGTTCAAATGATTGGGATGCAAAGCAATATCATTTGAGTGCCAATCATCTTTCCGGAGCCGCTCGCGCAGCCGCGACTGCCCTGCGTAGAGCTGCTCGGACTCCACGCGCGCGCCGACCACTGGATGCATCACCTCGCGCAGATGCGTGTCGCGGATCGAGCGCGCGCCATCTCGCGTGGTCACGACTTCATGCCGCGGCGGGATCGTCGCGCTCGAATCGGCGTCGCAATCGAAGCGCGTTGGGTCTGTTGGCGTCGATGGATCGCGTGTCATGGCGCCGCGACGAATCGCTTGCTCGGCCGCCCTGGTGGCGGTCCATCGGCATGCTCGTGCCTGTCGAGCTGCTCGAGCGTCTCCTTCGCAAAGGCCGCGTAGCGCCCCAGCTCGATCGCTTCGCGAGCCCGCCGCATCAGCTCCATGTAGTGATGCAGATTGTGGAACGAGAGCAGCCGCGGACCGAGCGGCTCCTTGCAGCGGATCAGATGACCGAGATAGCCGCGCGAGTGGCTCGTGCAGGTCGGGCACGCGCAGTTTGCGTCGAGCGGATCGTCGCTGAGCTTGTATTCGCCGCGCGTCACGCGCACGCGCCCCGTCGAGGTGAACGCCGTGCCCTGCCACGCCAGCGTCGTCGGGATCACGCAGTCGAACATATCGACGCCGCGTCCGATCGCCTCGAGGAGATCGGACGGCGTGCCCACGCCCATCAAGTAGCGGGGCTTGTCGATGGGCAGCAGATCGTCGACCAGCTCCATGATCGCGCAGCGCTCCGCGCGCGTGTCTCCGACTGCGAGTCCGCCGATCGCGAACCCATCGAACGGATGCTGCGTGAGGAAGCCGGCCGAGAGGCGCCGCAGATTCTCCTCGAGGCCGCCCTGCACGATCGCGAAGAGCGCCTGCTCGGGATTCGTGCGCGCCTTCAAGCTGCGCAAGGCCCAGCGGTGCGTCTGCTCCATCGCGGCCTTGATCGCATCGGGCGGCGAGGTCGAGTCGAGGCAGACGTCGAGCACCATCATGATGTCCGAGCCGATCGCGGTCTGCACCTCGATCGATCGCTCGGGCGAGAGCATCTGGTAGCTCTGATCGACGTAGCTCTTGAAGCGCGCGCCCTCCTCGGTGAGCTTGCGCGAATTGGGCAGCGAGAAGATCTGGAAGCCGCCCGAATCGGTGAGCACCGGACCTTTCCAGTTCATGAAGCCGTGGATGCCGCCCTTCGCGCGCAGGAAGTCGGGACCGGGTCGCAAGAGCAGGTGATAGGCGTTGCCGAGGATGATCTGCGCCTTGAGTTCGGCGAGATCGGCGAGCGTCATTCCCGTCACGGTGGCGCGCGTGCCGACGGGCATGAAGGTCGGCGTCTCAACCGCGCCGTGCGCCGTGATGAAGCGGCCGCGACGGGCGCGGGAGTGGGGATCGCGTGCGGAGAGCGAAAAGGAGAATGGCATTGCGCGCCTTGTAGCAGAGGGCGTGCCTGGACTTTGGACTTTGGGCTTTGGACTTTGGGGAGTGCGGCCCATGATCGCTGCTGTTGCTGTTCCCCGAAGTCCAAGGCCGCGCAGAGCGGCGTCCCCGAAGTCGAGGAGGCCGCATGAGCAAGCGCGCATTCGTCACCGGC
Source organism: uncultured delta proteobacterium (assembly GCA_903911145.1). Taxonomy (GTDB): domain Bacteria; phylum Myxococcota; class Myxococcia; order Myxococcales; family 40CM-4-68-19; genus CAIWCD01. Next base: position 26,792 of record CAIWCD010000044.1, read on the forward strand.
GGCACCGGGTTCCTCGGTCGCCACCTCGTCGAGCAGCTCGTCGCCGCGCAGTGGGACGTCACCTGCTTTCATCGCGAAAGCTCGAACCTGGGCGCGCTGAAATCGCTCGGAGTCGCGCTGCGCGCGGGCGTGCTGCACGACGTGAAGTCCGTGAGCGCGGCGATGTCCGACGGAATCGATGTCGTCTTTCACGTCGCGGCCAACACGAGTTCGTGGGCGCGCAATGACGCGGAGCAGACGCGCGACAACGTCGAAGGGACGCGCGCAGTCGTCGAGGCCTCGATCGCGCGCGGAGTGAAGCGGCTGGTGCAGACCTCGACCTGGGGCGTCTACGGTTTGGCCGCGGGCGATCGGATGGAGCTCACCGAGACCGCGCCCCGCCTGGGTTTGCGCTCACCCGTCAACTACGAGCGGAGCAAATATCTCGCGGAGGAGCTCGCCCTTTCGGCGACCGCGCGCGGGCTCGAAGTGGTGTCGCTGGAGCCGCCGCACATCATGGGTCGCTACGACACGGTCAACTGGTCGCGGCTGATCTCGATGGCGCACCAGGGGACGCTGCCCGGTGTGCCGCCCGGTTCGGGGCAGTTCGCGGCGGCCTCGGAGATCGCGCGCGCGCATCTGATCGCGGCCGAGCGCGGACGCAGCGGCGAGCGGTATCTGCTGCCGGGCGCACAGGCGACGTTTCTCGATGTCGTGAAGATCGTCTGCGAACTCTCCGGCCGCGAGATGAACGTGCGCGTGCTGCCCGCGCTGCTCTTGCGTGCGGTCGCGCGCGCCAAGGCGATTGCGGCGGCCTTCACGGGTCGCGAGCCGGACATCACTCCTGCGGCGGCGCGGATGACGAGCACGAACGCACGCATCATCTCGACGAAGGCCCGCGATGAGCTCGACTATCGCCAGCAGTCGCTGCGCGAGATGGTGGAAGAGAGCTATCGCTGGCTGCAAGAGCAGGGGATGCTGGCGCGCAAGTTGTGAGCGGAGGGATTCACATGCATCGCATTTTCATCTCGTTGCTGGTCGCGCTGCCGCTCGTCGCCTGTGCGGGAGTGCAGCGCTCGGCCGCACAGAGCGCGGCTCTGCTCGCCGCCGACGCGCAGTTCGACAGCGACGTCGCGGCGCGCGGACTCGATGCGTGGCTTGACTGGTTCGAAGACGACGTCGCGACCTGGCGCAACAAGGAGATCGTCCACGGCAAGGAGACCTACCGCACGACGATCGGGCCGCTGCTGGTCAAGCCGGGGAATGCGCTGCGCTGGGTGCCGATGTTTGCCGACGGAGATGGGGTCTTCGGATTCACCACCGGCCGCTGGGCACTTCACGCCAAAAGCGACGACGGCAAGGAAGCGATCGTCGAGACCGGGACGTACTGCACGGTCTGGCACAAGCAGCCGGATGGGACGTGGAAGGTCGTCTTCGATCTCGGCAACGACGATCGAAAGTAGCTCCGGTCCGCTCCCAGCATGGCGTTGCGCGATCGCGCGCCCGGACGCGTTCTACTTCGCGGGTCTGTGCCCGGTGCGCCTGGGCTTGACCGCTGAGAGCGTGGCGATCGCTTTCGCCGTGCGCTTCGTCTCGGCGTCGGCGCGGCCTGCGCGCTCAGCCTCGTGCAGAGCCGCGCGGGCGAGCACGAGAAATCCCGTCGCATCGTCTCCGGCGCGTTGGTGTGATTGGGCCAGCGCCGTCTGCACGCGCGCTTCCGTCAACCGTGCGGCCGGCCACTGTTTCACCTCAGCCTGGGACTTCGCGAGCGCGGCCAGCGCGGCTTGCGCCGACGCTGACGGATCACTGCCCGCGGCGACTTCGCTCTCGGCGCGCTGCGCATAGGCGGTTGCGAGCGCGACCTGCTCGAGAGGCGTCTGCCCCGCGCCAGCAGCGGTCTGGAGTTCCGCGATCGCTTGATCGATGAGCGGCAACGGATCGTGTCCCGCAGCGGCGGCAGTGCGTGCCTGCACGAGGCGCGCACGACCAAGACCTGCATGCGGTTCACTCGCCTCGGCGTCGAGCGCCTGCGCACGGCCGAGCAACTCGAGCGCGCGCGCGAGCGCAACGGAAGCATCGACGCCGCGATCGAGCGACTCCTCCGCCGCGTCGGTGAGTGCGCGAGAAAGAGAGAGAACGGTCTGCACACTCTCGGCCCGCGTCGCGAGCGCTCGGCCCAGTGCGTCCGTCGCCAGGGCAAGTGTGGGCAGCGCATCCTCTCCCTTTTCGCGCGCGGCCTGCGCCATCAACCGCAGGACCAGTCCCTTCTCGAGAGATGCGTCTGCGTCAGATGCTTTGAGTGCCAACGATTTATTCGCCGCCTCCAGCGCAAGCTTCAGGGCCGCCGAGGGATCAGCTCCGTTGCGCAGCTGCATCGCTGCCCACGTCCGCTGCGACTCGGCGACGGCCCGCCAGCTCCCAGCGCGGGCCGGCGCCGCGAGCACGCCGTTCTCGCAATTGGAGAACAGCTCGTCCGGCTCGCTCTGTGGCGCACCGCCTCGTGCGAACTGCAGCTCGAGTTCGTCGATCTGCAGACCGCACAGCTCGCCCCATGCGCGCGGATCGCTGCGGCCGAACTGCACGGCCATCCGCAGCGGCGCCTCCGAGAGCGCGAACTCGATCACCGCGCCGGCATCGTCGCCGTTCGCGCGATGGTGCAGACCGCGCTCGCGGTGGATCTGCCCGAGAAGGATGCGCGCTTCGTAGAGCCAGGGAGCCTCGAGGAGCGCGTCCTGCGCGACCTTCGCGGCGCCGTCGAGATCCTCGTCGCAGAAGCGGATGAGCGCCTCGACATACGCGGCCGGCTCGGTCGTCGCGCCTGCGCCCGCGAGCAGCGCGGCCTTTGCGGGAGCACGATAAAGCTGTGCCAGCGCGGTCCGGCGGTGTTCGCGCAACTTCTTGTCGGTGAGCCGATCGGCCTCCTGCAGCCCCGCGCGATAGAGCGCGACGAGCGAGAGCCCGAGGCCCGTCGCGCAGTCGGGAGACTGGTAGCCGCTGTTCCACGCTCGCTGGAAATGCGCGCGCGCCCACTCCGCCTCGCCGAGCGCGAGCGCGCCGCGGCCGAGTGCATACTCGCCCGGCCCCAGCCCCTCCTCGCCAAGCGGCTTCATCTCCCGCTCGATGCGCGCCATCCGATCGCGCACGTCCGCTTCGTCGTCGCTGATGTCGTGCAGCGGCAGCACCTGCGCAAAGCGCATGCGGCCTTCGATCTCCTTGACGTCCTGTCCGAATCGCTCGGCCATCTCGCGCGCGCGGCTGCGGGCACGCGTCGCGCCGACGAGGCTTGCGGCCGCCACCAGCGCGATCGCGGCGACGGAGAGCGAGATGGTCCGGTGCCGGCGCACGAGCCGACTCGCGCGATACGCGATGCTCGGCGGCTGCGCGAGAATCGGCGCGCCATCGAGCCAGCGCTGCAGATCCTCGGTGAGCGCGCGAGCCGAGTCGTAGCGCCGGTTCGGCTCCTTCTCCATGCACTTGCCGGCGATCGCTGCGAGGTCGCGCGGGATGTTCGGGTTGAGCTTGCGCAGCGGCCGCGGATCGCTGCGCGTCACCTGGTTGAGCACGTCGTACGCGTTGCCCTCGAAGGGCAATTTCCCCGAGAGCACTTCGTAGAGCGTCGCGCCGAGGCCGTAGACGTCGGTGCGGCGATCGATGCGCGAGGTCTCACCGCGCGCCTGCTCGGGCGCCATGTAGTTGGGCGTGCCGACGACGCTGCCAGCGCCGTGCGTGACCGCCGCCGTCGCGTCGCGCGCGAGTCCGAAGTCGGTGACGTACGAGCGGTGCGCGCCGTCTGCCGTGCGCTCGACGAGCACGTTGCCCGGCTTGAGATCGCGGTGGATCACGCCGATGCGATTGGCCGCGTGCACCGCTTCGGAGACTTGCTGCACGAGCCGCACGCGCTGCTCGAACGTGAGGTCAGGCGTGACATCGGCGAGCGCCTGGCCCTCGATGAGCTGCATGACGATGAACGGCTCGCCCTCTTCATTCCAGCCGACTTCGTAGACGCGGCAGACGTGCTCGTGCTCGACGCGCGCCTGCGCCTGCGCTTCCTGCAAGAGACGGCGGCTCGCCTCCGCGCCCGCGCCGAGCAGCAGCTTGATCGCGATCCAGCGCTTGAGCCGGGTATCGAGCGCGCGGAAGACGCGGCCCATCCCTCCGCTCCCGAGGAGTTCGTGCAGCTCGTACCGATCGGCGACGAGGCGCTTGCCGTTGGGCGGCTGCGACGGATCTCCCGTGGCCGCGATCTGCGGCGCGTCGCCATGCGGGCTCGTCGGCGGCTGCGAGGCCGGCTTCGTCGGTGGCACGAATTCGGGGGCGTCGGACAAGGGGCCTTTGCGGTGCCGGGAGTGCGTCGCGCAGCTCGCGTTGAGCATGCAGCGCAGGCCGCGCAAAGCGCAACGACTGTTCGCGCCCTGTTACTGCGCGTCGTGAAATCCGCGCTCGGCGAGCAGTGCGCCGACTTCCTCGCTCTCGAGATGAACGAGCACGAGGATGAGTTCGTTCTGCTCGGCGCGATCGAGCGCCACACGCAACGCGGCCGTCTCGCTCTCGTGGATCGTGACGTCGCCTGCAGGGTTGGAGAGCGCCGCAAGTTCCTGCGCGAGCTTGCGCGGCACCTCTCCGGGCTCACGGCCGCGCAGGTAGTCGACGAGATCGCGCAGCAGCACCCTCCGCGGTTGCATCGCCGCGATCTCCTGCGCAAGCGCGCGGAGGTTCTCGTCGCTGCGATCTCCCGCACAGCCGGCGATCGTCGTCAGCGCTCCCGGCCGCGCCCCGCGCAGCGCCGCGACGAGCCCCGCGACCTGGTGGACCCCGTGCGCGTTGTGCCCGAAGTCGATGAGCACGCGCACACCCTTCGGTCCTTCGAGGAGATTGCTCCGCCCCGGATTGTCCTTCACGTCGGGACGAAACGTCGCCAGCCCGCGCGCGATCTCGACGAGTGAAACACCGAGCGCGAGCGCCAGCCCCGCCGCCGCGAGCGCGTTGGCGACATTGTAGAGAGCCGCGCCGCCGAAGGTGATCGGCACAGCCTTCGCGGAGATGATCGTCTCGCGCACGTTGCCGATCGCGTGGATGAGCTCGCCGTTCTCGAGCAGCAGCATCTCTCCGCCGTTCGCCGCGTGGGCCGCGAGCAGCGTGCGCGCAATGCCATGCGCATCAAGCGAGAACCAGATGATCGGCGCGGCGAAGACCTCCGGTGAGTTGCTCCAGAGCGAGACCAGCTCGCGGCTATCCGCGTTGAGCACGATCCGTCCGTCCGTCCGCACCGCGTGCGCCACCACGGCCTTCGCGCGCGCGAGCGCCTCCACGCTGTCGATTCCGTATTCGCCGAGGTGATCGTCCGCGACGTTGGTGATGAGGGCGCAGTCGGCCCGCTCGACGGCGAGTCCGCGCCGCAGAATCCCGCCCCGCGCAGTCTCCAGCACCGCCACCTCGACGCGCGGATCTCGCAGCACCAGGCGCGCCGCGGCCGGCCCGGTGAAGTCGCCGCGCTCGAGCACCTCGCCCGCGATGCTCACCGCGTCGGTCGCCGCGAGCCCGACCCGCTTGCCGCTCTGCGCGAGCAGATGCGCGAGCAGCCGCGCCGACGTCGTCTTGCCGTTGGTCCCGGTGATGAGCGCAGTGGGAATGCGCGCAAGCTTCTCCCACGGCACGTCGTTGCACGCAGGAAGCGCCAGGCCTTGCTGGGAGCCATCGGGAAGCAGATAGGTCCGGGACGTAGCACCCATGCCGAGCGTGACGGCCGTGTCGTCGGCAAGCATCGGGAGGTCGCGGCGGCGCGCTTCTTCCTCGAGCGCGAGCAGCCTCGGATTGGACTGCGCGGCGAACATCCCACGCAGAAGGGCAAGCGATTCGGAGTCGCTCCCGACCGCTCTGGTGGCGGGAAAGATCGATTCGCCCTGCGGCGCAACGGGCTCCGAACGGGCGAGCTTCGCTGATGCGCGGGCGATCGCGAGGTCGTTCAGATCGCTCGCTGCCAGCAGAACATCGAGGGGTGCGGCGAAGCTGAGCGACGCGCCGCCGCTGAATCGACGCGCGCGCAGATCGCGCAAGGCCAGGCCCAGCGCGGTCGCGAGCGATTCGACTTCCGACCACCACGCCGCAATGGCGGCCTCGGGCGCCTCGCCCTCCTCGAACGCGACCTCGGCGATGACCCCGGCGCGGGGCATCTGGAGATTCGGCCCGGTGAGCCGTCTGGAGTCGAGGATGCGCATGAGCGATGGCTGGCCGAGTCGAGCGCGACCTAATCTTCGGTCTTCTGCGCGAGCCGCACGCCGCGCTCATCCGAGATGAGCGGGAGCGCAGTGAGCTGCAGGTCTCGTCGTTCGTCGGCACTCTGCGGCCCGCTGCTGCGCGGTGGCGTGAGCGTCGCCGGAGCCAGTGGCAGCGCGTCCGAGCCCTCGGGCTTGAAGTAGATGATCTGCTTCCAGCAGCGCGAGGGCTGGTCGCCGAAGATCAGCACCAGGTCTCCGCGCCGCGCCATCCGCATCGCCGCTTCGATCGCCTGCACTTCGTCCGGCACGACGCTGATGCGATCTTCGGGAACGCCAGACGCGAGCAGCGTCTCGCGCAGGATCCGCGGAACCTCATGCGGGCCGCGGCCGCGCGGATCGTCATCGCGGCGCACGACGATGTGATCGAACTCGCCCGCCGCTGCTGCGCGCGCCACGTCCGCGATATCCGAGTCGCGCCGATCGCCCGGTGCCGAGAGGACCATGATGCGCCGCCCGGTCACGTCGAGACGTCGAGAGAGCGAGACCATCGCCTGCACCGCGGCCGGGTTGTGTCCGTAGTCGAGGATCACCTTGAAGGGCAGCTTGTCCCAGACGTTCATGCGTCCCGGCGCCTGGAAGAACGTCGAGTCGAACGTGCGCAGACCGTGCTTGATGTTCTCGATCTTCACGCCGAGCGCGTAGGCCATGGTCGCGGCGAACATCGCGTTCTGCACGTTGTGCAGCGCCTTGCCCTCGAGCGTCGCGGGGATCAGGTGCGTCCAGAGGAGCGGCAGGTGCGCGCCCTTCTCGAAGAGCGTGATCATCTGTCCGTTGATTCCATCCTCGAGCACGCACGCAAGACCGCCCGCGCGGATGTGCTGGCGCACGAGCTCGTGCCGCGGATTCATCGTCACGTAGGCGATGCGCGCGGCGTCGGTGTGATCGGCCATGCGCAGGCAGTTGATGTCGTCGGCGTTGAGGACCGCGCACTCCTTCGCCACTTCGACGACGATGCGCTTGACCTCCGCGAGCTGTTCGAGCGTCTCGACGCCGCGGCTGCCGAGATGATCGCTCTGCACGTTGAGCACCGCGCCGACATCGCACGAGCGATAGCCGAGGCCCGAGCGCAGAAGCCCGCCCCGCGCGGTCTCGAGCACCGCGAAGTCGACCGACGGATCGCGCAGGATCATCTGCGCCGACTGCGGTCCGGTCATGTCGCCTGCGACCGTGCGCTCGCCGTCGACGTAGACGCCGTCCGTCGTCGCGAGGCCAACCGTGTGCCCGTTCATCTTCTGGATGTGCGCGAGCATGCGCGCCGTCGTCGTCTTGCCGTTCGTGCCCGTGAGCGCGGCGATGGGAATGCGAGAGGGCGTCCCCGGCGGAAAGAGCATGTCCATTACGGGCCCGGCGACATCGCGCGGCTTTCCCTCGGTGGGCGCGACGTGCATGCGGAAGCCCGGCGCGGCGTTCACTTCGCAGATGCCTCCGCCGATGTCGTGCCAGCTCTGCGAGATGTCCTGCGTGATGAAGTCGATGCCGATCACGTCGAGGCCGATCGCCTTCGCCACGCGCACCGCCATCTCCTTGTTGTCGGGATGGATCTGATCGGTGAGATCGATCGCGGTACCGCCCGTCGAGAGATTTCCCGTCGAGCGCAGGAAGAAGACGCGATCCTTCTCGAGCACCGTCTCGCGCGTGACCTGCCCCTTCTCCATCAGACGTGTCGCCTGATCGTCGAGCTCGAGCCGCGTGAGCACCTTCTCGTGTCCGATGCCGCGCCGCGGATCGGAGTTCACGATGTCGATGAGCTGCGCGATCGTGCTCTTGCCGTCGCCGACGACGTGGCCCGGCACGCGCTTGGCCACCGCGATGAACTTGCCGTTCACCACCAGCATTCGATGGTCGTAGCCGGCGAGGTAGTTCTCGACGATCACGGTGCGCGCATGCTCGCGCGCCTTCTCGAATCCTGCGCGCACGCCATTCGAGTCGCGCAGGTCGAGCACCACGCCGCGGCCGTGATTGGCATCGAGCGGCTTGACGACGACGGGATAGCCGAGCCGCTCGGCCGCGCGCACGGCCTGCTCGGCGGTGCGCACGGTGCGCTGCTTGGGAACCGGCAGACCGAGATCGCCGAGGATCTTGTTCGTCTCCTCTTTGTCGCTCGCGATCTCGACGGCGATGTGGCGCGTCTCGCTCGTCACCGTCGCCTGGATGCGCCGCTGGTACTTGCCGTGTCCGAACTGCACCAGCGAGTAGTCGTTGAGCCTCAGCCACGGGATGCCGCGCTCTTCGGCTGCACGCACGAGCGCACTCGTCGAGGGGCCAAGTTGCCTCTTCTGCGCGAACTCGATCAGCTCGCGCAGCCGCCTGGGAAAGTCGAACGTCGCGAGCGATTCACGGTGTGCTTCCGAAAGCGACATCTCGCCCCGCAGCTCGGCGGGAAGCAGCGAGAGGAGCAGATCGAGCGCGAGATCACCTGCTGCTTCACCGACGCGCTCCTCCTCGTATTCGTAGACGACGTGATAGTGGCCGTCGCCGTCCTTGCCCGTCGCGCTGCGCGTCTTGCCGAACGTGACCTTCGCGCCGGTCTGCTGCTGCAGCTCGATGGCGACGTGCTCGAGGACGTGACCCATCCACGTTCCCTCTCCCTCGCGCATGCGCCGCAAGAAGCCACCTTCGCTCCCGAACGAGCAGGTGTGGCTCTGCAGCGACGGCAGCGCAGCGAGCAGTCGATCGGCGAACGTCGGCAGCTTCGCGGTCGGCCACGCCTCGAGCGCGCCGATGTCGAGGTTCAGGCGCATCACCGGAAAGTGGGCGTAGACGCTGGGTCCGCGGAAGACGCGGCGCTCGAGGATCTGCATGGCGAGGACTCTCCGTACAGCTTGGGTACCGCGAGGACATCACGAAAACGGATTCACGACTCTGCCAAAGGAAACGCCGCACGCAAGAGGATGCATGACTGTGCGCCGACGAAACTGTTGCGGTAGCGATCGCAGCGCGTGCTCGCCCGGCCGCGCCAGACAAGGCTGAGCTGGCCGGGGAGTTGCGCGATCGGGAGGTGGATCGCGGGGCCTTCGCTGTAGACGATTCCCGCGAACGGGTGGGGTGACGGCGAGAGATCGAGCGTCGCTTCGAGGAACTCGCTCGGTGGCCGCAGCCGGGCATCGTCGAGGCGCAACGAATAGTCGCCACGGCCGAGCCAGACGATGCGCGCTGCGCCCGCGCCCAGTGCGGTTGCGCTCACTTCCTGCGCGAAGAGGCGGAGCATCTCGAGCAGCGGGCGGGAGAGGGCGTGTATCTGCGGATGATACAGATCTGCAAAAGTGTAACATCCGCGATCAGCGAGGTCGAACCGCTCGCGGTGGGGACGCGCGAGGTTGCGCAGAGCATGGGCTGCACGGGGCGAGAAGGCCGACGGCAGAGTGAGCGAGCGGGGGGACGGGGCGAGAAAGGCCGTGCGCAGCGCGCGCGCGAAGAGCGGCTGGTTGAACGGCGGCTCGAGGAGGAGCGGACCCTTCATGCGAGGAACCATCCGGCAAGCGAGAGCCGTTCGCCCTCGAGCAGTTCGCAGACGCGATGGAGCGAGGTGGGGCCGACGCCGAAGATCGCGAAGCGGTTGGGTCGCGCGGCGATGCGCTTTGCTGGCCGCGTGCGCACGAGCGCATTGTCGTCGAGCGCGCAGTCGTAGAGCTGCAACGCTCCGCCGCGCGGCTGGTCGCCGAGATAGAACGCGAACGCGAGTCGACGCTCCTCTTCGCCGTTCACTTCTGCCTGCGACGCGCGATGGTCGGTGTGCGGGAGCAGATAGTCGCCCGGGCCGTAGCGATAGACGCGCAGCGATACCGCCGACGTCGCAAGCCCCGTGATCTCGCGCAGCGCTTCGCGGACGGCGCTGCTGCCGAGCTCTTCGGCGAACGCGCGCAGCGTTTCGTTCGCGGGCGGCTCAGCGCTCCCTTGAAATTGATAGAGCTCGTCTGCCTGCACGAGGAGCGGCTCGTCGCGCGCGGCCTTGCGCAAACCCGTGAACGCCGCCTCGCTGACGAACGGATCGAAGAGCAGATGCGGAAATGGCCGCGCGGCGCGCCACTGTCGTGCGAGCCGCGCCCGATCCCAATTCGCAACCTGGATGGAGGGCAGATTCATTCCGATCGAGCGGCGTGCAAAGTCCGCTCTCGCTCAGACGACCCAGCTGTCGCTCAGCGATTCCTTTTCCGCCTGCAGCGTGGTCGTGCGTAGCAGCCTCTCTCTGGCGATCCGATCGACCATCTCCTGCACGATCGGATTGGGCCGCACCACCTCGTTGAAAGCGCCCGGCGGCAGCTCGAGCAGCTCGGTGTGGGTCAGCGCGCGCACCGTCGCGGTGCAGGGCGTTCCGAAGAGCAGTGAGATTTCGCCAAAGTGATCTCCCTCGCGCAGCGGCGGATAGACGTGCCGCGTCCCGTCTGCGCTCGCGTGGGACACTTCGCACTGGCCGCGCAGGATGACGAAGAAGCCCGCGCCCGGCTTGTCCTGCTCGAGGATCGGCGTGCGCGGCTCGAGGCTGCGCAGCGTGAAGCGCGCGGCGATCGTGCGGCGATCCTCGAAGGAGAAGGAGCGGAACAGCGGGCTCGCTGCGAGGAGATTCGAGAGCAGGCGGTCCTGATAGAAGCGGTGGATGACGCGATCGATCTCGGGATGCAGCGACGACAGCGTCGTCAGCACGACGCGATCGATCTCGAAGAGCAGGCCGTCCTGCGCAGCGACGACCGTGGCCAGGCGCGGCGTGCCCGCGACGAGCGCCATCTCGCCGAAGAAGCTCCCCTCGGGCAGGCTCGCGAGGTGTCTCTGCTCTCCCGTCGACTCCTCGCGCACGACGTTCACCATCCCCTGCACGACGACGAACATCGAATCGCCGGGGGAGCCTTCGCGAACGATCACCTCACCGGCCTTCATCCGGCGCCGCTTGAGCGTGGCCATCAGCGAGATGAACGACCCCTCGTCGAGCATGGAAAAGAGCGGGTTGCTGTGCGCGGGTTGCGGCCTGACCTGCACAGCACCGCGCGGGATCCCGGGGCTCGAGACCATGCTCGCCGGAAGCGGACGCGCGTGGGCTCCGCCATCGGCGCTGCGCGCATAGAGCTTCGCGAGCGCCACCTGCGTCTCGGCATGCTTCGGATCGACATCGAGAATGATGCGCGAGAACGCGATGGCCTTGAGCAGCTCGCCCTTGAGCGCGTAGTGGCCCGCGATCTTCTGCAGCTCGCGGATTGCCTCGTCCTTGCGCCCGAGCTTGACCAGCAGCTCAGCGAGTCGGTGGCGCAGCTCGAAGTCGCGAGACTCCAGCTTGCAGGCGAGGGAGAGCTCTGCGGCGGCCTCCTCGAGGTTCCCAGCCTCGAGAGCCGAAGCAGCGCGGGCCTTGTGGGCGCGGAGCTGATGTTGAGTGGGCACGCGTCGACAGTACCGCAACAGCCACGCAAGACAGCAGTCGGATAGAGAGCCGGTGAGGCGCTGTCGGCGTTGCGTCTACCCCTGCGCTGCGAGCGCCTCGCGCGTGTGCAGATTGAACGAGCCGCCGTGCGTGAGGACGTGGACGCGGATGTTCGTCAGGCAGATCGGCTCGCCCATTCCTGCTTCGGCCATCGAGGAGTGGGTCAGCGAGCCGGCGTCGACGATGGTGATCGCGCCCGCGCCGACGACCTCGATGCGATCGTTGCCGTCGATGAACGCCGCGGTGTCCTCGTCGAGGCCGATGCCGATCGCGAAGGGATTGTAGGCGAGCGCGGTGAGCAGTCGGCCGAGCCGGTCGCGCTGGCGGAAATGCTGATCGATGATCACGCGATTGGTCAGGCCCAGCCCGGGCGCGAGCGTCGCCATGCCCGCGTGCGGCGTCGGCCCTTCGCCGCCCATCGCGATCATATGCTCGCTGAGAATGGCCGCTCCCGCCGAGGTTCCGCCGACCGCGACGCCGCGCGCGTTGGCCCGACGGATCGCTTTGGCCACCGGTGTGCCGCCAAGCACGGTCGAGATGCGCAGCTGGTTGCCGCCGGTGAGAAAGACGCCCGTGGCCTCGTCGAGCTTCTTCAGCCAGTCTTCGCGATCGGTCTCGCGCCGCTCGCTCCATGGGAGCGCCGTTGCGTCGGCTGCGCCGAGAGAATCGAAGAGCCGCTCATAGCGACGTCCGGTATCGGCGAGGCTGGAGGCCGTCGGGACGATGGCGATGCGCGCGCGCTTCCCGCCGCTCACCTCGAGGAACCTGCGCAGGATACCGGCAGGACCTTCTTTGTCCTCGGCGCCGCCGACAGGAACGATGTACCCGCGCTTGGCGTCCGCGGCGACCTTGGATGGGCTCACGCGCGCGGTCTGTAGGGCAAAGGCGCGGCGCGCGCAAGCACCGAAACGTGGCCGGTCCGGTGGCGCGCGGCAAACTCGAGGTGCAATGCGCGCTGGTTCACTTCGCCTCGTCGAGCTGCTTGCCGATCAGCTGCTCGAGATCGACGATCGCCTTGGTGAACCCGTCGATTCCCTCGGCGAGCTTTTCGGTCGCCATCCGGTTCTCCGCATGCATCTTGCGGAAGGTCGCCTCGCTCATCGGAATGCGCTCGAGCTTCTGCGCCTTCGCCGTCTCGACCGACAGCTTGCGCGGAAGAGTTCCCTCGACCGACAGCTCGCCGAGCAGCTTCGGACTGATCGTCAATAGATCGCAGCCGGCGAGTTCGGTGATCTCGCCGATGTTGCGGAAGCTCGCGCCCATCACCTCGGTCTTATAATCAAAGTGCTTATAGTAATTATAGATGGCCGTGACTGAAACGACGCCCGGATCCTCGACGGCGGGATATGAAGCCTTCTTGGTATCCTTGAGATACCAATCGAGGATACGGCCGACGAACGGCGAGATGAGCGTGACGTTCGCTTCCGCACCAGCGACCGCCTGGTGCATTCCGAAGAGCAGCGTCAGGTTGCAATGAATCCCCTCGCGCTCGAGCTGTTCGGCGGCGCGGAATCCCTCCCACGTCGAGGCGAGTTTAATCAGCACTCTCGCGCGCGAAATTCCTTCGGCCTCGTACATTCCAATCAGCTTGCGGGCCTTGGCGACGCTCGCGGCGGTATCGAACGAGAGGCGCGCGTCGACCTCGGTGGAGACGCGGCCCGGCACGATCTTGAGAATCTGCAGACCGAACTCGACGCAGAGCCGATCGATGGAATGCTTAATCAGCGCGTCGCGATCGCCCGTGCTCTCCTTGCGCGCGCGCGCGAGTGCCGAAGCTATCGTCGCGGCATATTCGGGCATATGCGCTGCGGCGGCGATCAACGATGGATTGGTCGTCGCATCGCGCGGCTCGAACTTCTTTGCCGACTGGATATCGCCGGTATCAGCGACGACGACGGTCATCTTCTTGAGCTGTTCGAGCAGCGTGGCCATGGCAACTCCTTCGCGCGGGGGCGCGGACTCTAACAGGTCGCCTCGCGCGGCGGTGAACCCCAAAGAGCGCGCGCGTGCATCTGCGTTCAGCGCGACAGGATCGAGGCGAGCGCGTGGAGAGAGTAGGGCTTCTGCAGCCAGCCGTTGGGGACCACGTCTCTCTGCTCGGCGCGCAGCTGATCGACATCGTATCCGCTGGCGAGAACCACATAGACCTTCGGGTCTCTGTGCCGCAGCGCCGCGAGCACTTCCCACCCGTCCATTCCCGGCATGCTCAGGTCGAGCAGAACGCAATCGATTCGTCCCTCCTGCGCGGCAAAGAGGGCCAGTGCCTCATTTCCGTCGCTTGCCTGCAGCACCTCGCAGCCTTGCCGCTTGAGCAGGCGCAGCGTGGCCGAACGGACGAGTGGATCATCGTCGACGAGCAGCACGCGGCGCCGCGCCGGCGAACTCTGCGCCGCAGCCTGCGCGGCCCTGACGACCGAGAGCGCCGTGTCGGTGATCGGCCCCCGCTTGCCTGCTGCGCTCGCGGCCTCCTGCTGCGCGCGCTCTTTCTCTTCCGCGCTGCTGGCGGGAATCCTGATCGTCACCTGCGTGCCTTGCCCGCGCTGGCTTTCGACCGTGATGGTTCCCTGCATGGCGCGAACGATCCCCTGCGCCGTGGAGAGGCCGAGGCCGCGCCCGGTGAACTTGGTGGTGAAGAACGGGTCGAAGATCCGCTCGAGCGTGGCTGGTTCCATGCCGATGCCGTTGTCTCGGATCTCGAGCTCTGCCCAGTCGCGACTGTCCGGCGGATTCGATTGCATCCGGCGCAGCGAGACGGAGACGAGGCCGCCGCCATTCTCCAGCACCGCCTCGCTTGCGTTGCTCACGATGCTGCGCACGAGCTGCTGGAACTCCGCGCGATCGAGGGTGCAGGTCGGTGAATCCGACGCGCATGCGAGCTCGAGGCGCACCGACGCAGAGAGCAGCGGCCGCACGAGCTGCACCAGCGCGCGAATCTCATCGGCGATAGCCAGCGGTGTTCGCGCGGCGCCACCCTGTCCGAGGTAGGTCCGCATCATCGCGCCGATCCCTGCCGCTCCCCGTGCGGCCACGCGCGCTTCGTTGAGCAGCTCGAGCGTCGGCCCCGTCGCTTCTTCGCGTGCCAGATCGAGATTCCCCAGCACCGCCATCAGACGGTTGTTGAGGTTGTGCGCGATCCCCGCGGCCATCGCGCCGAGGCTCTCGCTCTTGCGGGCCGCCTGCAGCGCGCGCTCCATCGAAAGCCGTTCAGCCTCGGCCTGCTTTCGCTCGGTGATGTCCCGCGAAGAATTGAAGAGAAGCGCGCGGCCCTCGAGCTCCACGCACGTCGCCGTGATTTCGGCGTCGAAGGTGCTCCCATCCTTGCGCCGGTGGCGGCTCTCGAACGTCGCGGGGCGGGCGAGGAGCGACGCGATCGCGTACTCAATCTCGGTCTCTGTCAGCTTCGCATCCCAGGAGGAGACGTGCCGGCCGAGCAGCTCCTCGCGCGAGTAGCCGAGCAGTTGGCAGAAGCGGTCGTTCACCTCGACGAGGTGGCCGCGCTCGTCGAGCAGATGCACGCCGTCGCTGCCGAGTCGCAGGAGCAGTTCGTATCGGTGCGCGAGGGCAGTCGCCTGTTCGTTCGCGCGCAGGGCCTCGGCTTGAGACGTGGTGAGCCGCTCGATGAGCGCACCCTGGCGAAGGCCGACCTCGATCGCGGCGCCGAGGCTCGACTCGGCAAAGGGCTTGGTGAGGTATCCGACGGGCGCCGTGGCATTGGCTTTCGCAAGCGTCGCGGTGTCGGCGTGCGATGTCATGAAGATCACCGGTGGCCCGCGCCTCTCTCGGAGGATCGCCGCGGCCGCGATGCCGTCGAGCGCGCCAGCGAGTACGATGTCCATCAGCACCAGATCGGGCTTGAGCTCCTCGGCGAGGCGCAGAGCTTCGATACCGCCATCGGTGGCCCCTGCGATGGTGTAGCCGAGCCGTCGCAGCGTCGACTGCAGATGGGCCGAGATGATCCCTTCGTCCTCGACGACGAGGAGGCGCGCAGGCGTGCTCATGGGGTCTGGCTCCCTTCTGCAAACGCGAGTTCGAAGGCTGTGCCACCGCGGCGATCGAGCGAGAGGGTTGCATGCAGCTGGCGCGCGAGAATGTGCACGAGCTGAAGACCGAGCGTCGTCGTCTTCGCCACGTCGAGCTCTGGAGGCAGTCCGATTCCGTCGTCGCGGACGCAGAGCGAGAGCGTGTGCGGCTGCGCTCCCTGCCCGAGCGCGACCTCGATGCGGCCACTGCGCCCCTCGGGAAATGCGTACTTCAGCGCGTTCGATACCAGCTCGTGGATGACCAGCGCGCACGGCACCGCGCGATCGATCCCCAGCTGTACGGGCGCAGTGACGACGCGGATCTCCACGCCTGCTGCGGGCCGGTGGACCGCTCTGAGCGCGCTCACCAGCGAGTTCACGTAGGCGGCGAGGTCGACGCGCGCGAGATCCGCGGACTGGTAAAGCTGCTCGTGAATCATCGCCATCGAGTGCAGACGCTCCTGGCTGTCGAGGAGCGCGGCGCGCGCGAGCGGGTCGCTGATCCGCTCGGCCTCGAGCGCGAAGAGACTCACCATCACTTGCAGATTGTTCTTCACCCGGTGGTGCACTTCCTTCAGCAGCGTCTCGCGCTCGCGCAGGCTCTCGCGCAGCTTCGCCTCGGCGAGCTTCTCCTTCGTCAGGTCGCGCACGAGGCTGTGCAGATATCGCTCGCCCGCGACCTCGAAGACGCGCGAGCTGATCGCGACCGGGAAGATCGTTCCGTCCTTCCGCACATGCTCCGATTCGAACTGGATGCCTCGATCCGCGACCGTCCGTTGCATCAGCGCGTCGATGTTCCCGCGCGTCGAAGGCGCACGCAGGTCGCGGATGTTGAGCTCAAGCATTTCGGCGCGCGTGTAGCCATACGCCTCCTGCGCCCGATCGTTCATCGTCGTCAGTCTGCCGTCTTCGCGCATCACCAGCTCGATCTCATTGACCCGATTCGCCAGCCCCTCGAGGCGCGCGTTCTGCAGCTGCCGCTCCTGCTCGTCGTGTTCGTCGTCGACGAGGGAGACGGTGCCCGTCAATCGCAGCGGGCTCCCGGCCTCGTCTCGCTCGGTCGTTCGTGCGCGAGACCGCACCCAGCGCCAGTTTCCCTCCCTGGTGCGCATCCGATAGTCGACGTTGTATTCGTCGGTCTGGCCTTGCAGATGTGCGTTGCGGTTGGCCAGCACCCGCGCGTGATCCTCCGGATGGATGAGATCGTTCCAGGCGGCCGGCAGCGAATCAAGCTCGCCGGGGACATAGCCGAGCAGCTCGGCATAGCTCGCGCTTCGGATGACTATGTCGGTGCGGATGTTCCAATCAAAGGTCGCGGCGGTGCTTCCCTTGAGCGCCATCGCGAGCCTCTCCTCACTCTGCTTGAGCGCCTGCTCGGTTGCGTATCGCTCGGTGACGTCGCGGCGGATCACCACGATGCGATCGCGCCCGGCCAGAGAGAACCGGGTTTCAAAGCGGCGCTTGCGATTGCCATAGGCCGCCTCGTATTCAATCGTCTGCACGCCGCTGGTTTCCGAGATCGTGGCGAGCGCGTGAACCATCTGCCGCGCGACGGGTTCCGCGACGAAGTCGGACACTTTTCGTCCGAGCAGCAGCTCGCGCGGGAGCGGCGTTTCGTCTCCTGCGGGCGACTGCACATCGAGGAATCTGCCCTCGAGATCGATGACCGCGACCGTGTCGGGGATCGCGCGGATCAGGGCCTGCGCTGACTCGAATCGATCTCGCTGATCGGCGCGAGTCGCGTGCAGTTGTGCGGAGACACCGCGCACGACCTGCGAGACGAGGCCGAGGACAGTGGCGATGACGGCGGTGTTGAGGAGAGCCGTGCCGATCCCCTGCTGCAGCGCGATGACGGTGAACGCTCCGGCGACCGCCGTGGCCCAGGTGATGACGACGACGGAGTTGGTGAAGAGGAGCGCGGCCCAGGCGACCGGTGCGCCGAGCGCGCAGAGGAACGCTGCGCCCCGCGGGCCGAGCGAGGCATAGGCGATCACGCAGCAGAGGGTGGGGATGATTCCGCCCGTGAACGAATAGGTGATGAGGCCGGGCTCCCGTCGAACCAGCAGCACCAGCGTGCCAACGACGATCAGCGAAGCGATCGCGAGCGTTGCGAACGGATGCTCGTTGCCGACCAGCAGGAAGAATGCGACGCCGAAGACCGGACCGACCAGCGCATACAGCACCAGCACCAGTCGGCGAAGGCCCGCCGCTGTCTCCGTCGAGGAGGTGGGGTGCATCCACGGCAGCATCGCGTCACCCGCAGGGGCAAAGCCTGTGCCTTTCGCGGCGCAGGTTGGATCCGTTGCTTGCTCAAGTCCAACCCGCGCACCGCGACGAGTCGTCGCGGCATTTCCAGGAGGGAAAACTACGCGCGCAACAGCGCCGCGCCCCAATGGAAGCCTGCGCCGAGCCCGACAAAGCAGACCAGATTTCCGCTCTTCACACGGCCGCTCTTGCGGCACTCGTCGAACGCGATGGGAATCGTCGCCGCGGTCGTGTTTCCATAGCTCTGGATATTGTTATAGACGCGCTCATTGGGGAGCGAGAGTGTCTTCTGCACCGACTCGTTGATGCGCAGATTCGCCTGGTGCGCGATGAGCAGATCGATCTGTTCCACCTCGACGCCGTTGCTCTTGCAGAGCGAACGAATCACCTCTGGCATGCGGGTGACGGCCATCTTGAAGACGCCGCGGCCATTCATCACCGGGATATGTCGACCGGCGCGATAATCCTCCTCGGTGATATAGGGCCGCTGCGCAAACCCACCGGCGGGAACATAGAGGTCCTTATAGGCGCTGCCGTCCGAATGCATTTCGAAACCAATCAGCCCGCTCTTGCTCTCGGAGGCGCGCAGGATGCAGGCGCCGGCCGCATCGCCGAAGAGCACGGTGCGATCGCGGAACGTCGAGTTCCACGCCAGCTGCTCGGCCGTCGGCGCTTCGCCCCCGAGGCCGAAGAGATGATCCCACTGCGTCCACGGCATGAAGCCCGTGTGCACTTCTGCGCCGACGAGCAGGATGGTCTTCGCCGCCCCCGAGCGCAGGAGCGCGTCGGAGATCTGCAGCCCATAGATGAAGCCCGTGCACTGCTGGCGCAGGTCGACTGCGGGGATCGGCTTTAATCCCAGCTTGCTCTGGAGAATACCGCCGCAGCCAGGGAAGTAATGGTCGGGCGTCATCGTTGCGAAGACGATGTAATCGATTTCGTTCTTATCGATTCCCGAGTCGGCGATCGCCTTCTCGGCCGCGCGCTGCGCGAGGTCGGTGGTGGTCGTGCCGTCCTTGACGTAATAGCGCTGCTCGATGCCGCTGCGCTCTCGGATCCAGGCATCGCTGGTATCCATCACCCGCGTGAGATCGTCGTTCTTGACGAGGTGTTCGCCGACGACGAAGCCGGTGCCGAGGATCTGCGTTCGCAACATGGAGGTCTCGCTCATCGGGTCTGAATACACCCGATCGGGGGGCTATTCGAGCTCTTCGCCGCGCGCGCTGTCGAACGACTCTTCGCC
The DNA here is from genome assembly GCA_903911145.1 of uncultured delta proteobacterium. Classification (GTDB taxonomy): domain Bacteria; phylum Myxococcota; class Myxococcia; order Myxococcales; family 40CM-4-68-19; genus CAIWCD01. The sequence goes on from CAIWCD010000044.1 coordinate 45,980, forward strand.
CGAGCGGATGAGCGCACCGATTGAGGCCGTGCGCGGCAGGTCGGTGGCGAACCAGTATTGAGCCGTCTTCAGCTTGCCGCGCAGAAACGGGCCGCGTGCGGGAGTTGCTGCAATCGATTGCGTCGCGCGCGTGGCCATCCGCAGCCAGAGCCAGCTGATGGCGATGAGCGAGAACATCTCGAGATAGTCGGTGCTATGCCGCATCATTCCCAATCGATCGCCGGATATCCCGCGCTGCGCGAGCTCCATCGTCGTCGCGCCGAGATCGGCGACCGCCTGCTCAAGCTGCGTGGCCAGAGAGGAAAGCGGGGCCTGCGCATCTCCGGCCGCACGGGCCGCTTCAATCGCCTGCGCGATTTCGGCAGAGAGGATCTGCAAGCCCGCGCCGCCATCGCCCATGACTTTACGTCCGAGCAGATCCATTCCCTGGATCCCCGTCGTTCCCTCGTGCAGCGTATTGAGCTTCTGGTCGCGCAGATAGGATTCGGCGGGATATTCGGAGGTATATCCATATCCGCCGAAGATCTGCAGCGCGAGCGCGCAGGATTCAAATCCCTTCTCCGCGGGAAAGGTCTTCGTCGCGGGCGTGATTAAATCGAGCAGAAGCTGCGCGCGCTTCTTCGCTTCCGGATCTGTCTCGTGCGCCGCTTCGTCGGCCCACTTCGCGGCCTGGGCGCAGAGCGCGAGCGAGCCTTCGATGATCGCCTTCTGCCGCAGCAGCATCCGCCGCACGTCGGCGTGCTCGATAATCGGAACCTGCGGCGTTAATGGATCGCGCACGGCGAGCGGGCGCCCTTGTGGCCGCGTGCGGGCATAGTCGAGCGATTCATGAAATGCCGCCGAAGCGGTCGCGGTGGCCGTCGCGCCGACCATTAAGCGCGCGCCGTTCATCATCACGAACATATGCGCAAGCCCGCGCCCAGCCTCGCCGACGAGATAGCCGTGGCAATCGCCGCGTTCGCCGAAATTCAGTGCGATCGACGGCAATCCCCGCCAGCCGAGCTTATGGAAGACGCCGGCGCTGGCGCAGTCGTTATCGATTAACGTGCCATTGATTAACCGTCGCTTGGGCACGCAGAAGAGAGAGACACCCTTGGTGCCCGCCGGCGCGCCGTCGATGCGGGCGAGCGCGAGGTGCACGACGTTCTCGGTGATGTCCTGATCGCCGCCGCTGATGAACACCTTATTGCCGGAGATTAAATAGTGTCCCTCGGCGGTCGGCGTCGCGCGCGTGCGGACATCGGCCAGGCTCGAGCCGGCCTGCGGTTCGGTCAGCGCCATCGTGCCGGCCCAATCACCGGCATACATCCGGGCCATATAGTCGCGCTTGAGTCGCTCGTCGCCGAACTCCTCGATCAAATGGGCCGCGCCGGTGGTGAGCCCGGCATATCCGGCCGCCGAAAGATTGCCCGCCATTAAGTACGCGTTGCCCATCACCGAGAGGAGCGCGGGGAGTTGCTGGCCGCCGAGTTCCATCGGCGTGCTCGCATTGATGATGCCGAGCTCCACCATGCGCGACCAGAGTTCACGCATCGCGGGGTGCACGCGAACCTGCCCGCCCTCGAGGCGCGGCGTGTCGGTATCCATCGGCCGGTAGGCCGGGAAGAGCTGCTCGCGCGCGAGCTTGCGGCAGGAGGTCAGGTAGAGATCGAACGTCTCTCGCCCGTGCTCCGCGAAGTGGGGCAGGCGGCAGAGCGAGGAGGCGTCGAGCAGGTCGTGGAGGACGAAATCGACGGTGCGATCGTCGAAGAGCGGGTTGGCCATGCGCCCAAGCCTAGACAAGAACCGTCGCGCGCGCTGCGGGAAATGTGTCGGATCTGTTGCCGCCGCGGTCGGGCGTTTTCTTGACCCTTGGCAACGCATCGACTGAACCTGATCGATGAGCTCGTCCAGGCGGATGCGCTCACCAGAGGCAACAATGACTGTACGCGCACGCACAACAGGCAACGCACCTGTCCGCAGTCGGGCCCTCGGCCTGCTGCTCGCCCTCTCTGCTTGCTACTCGCCGACGCCGGGGAACGGGCAGCTGCACTGCTCGCCGAGCGGCGCCTGTCCGGAAGGATTCGTCTGTGGCAGCGATGACACCTGCTACGCGAACGGCGCGTTCACCGCACCGGCGGCGCCCCTCAACGTCTCCGCTGCTCCCGGAATCCGCTCCGCGCAGATCACCTGGTCTGCTCCCGCGCACGACGGTGGAAGCGCCATCACCGGATACGTCGTCACCGCGTCGCCGGGCAGCGCAACCGCGTCCACCAGCGGCAGCGGTCGCGGCGTCACCATCCTCGGCCTCGACAACGCGACGACCTATACGTTCACCGTCGTCGCCACCAATGCGATCGGCAGCGGGCTGGCCTCCGCGCCATCGCTTGCGATCACCACCTACGGAATGCCCGGCGCGCCACTGCATCTGACTGCCTCAGGAAGCCTGCACAGCGCCTCGCTCGACTGGACCGCGCCCACGTTGACGGGCGGCTCGCCGATCACCGGATACCTCTTTCGCGCCAGCCAGAACGGCGGCGCGTTCGTGGCGATCAGCGCTTCAGTGACGGGCACGCACGCGGTGATCGCGGGCCTGGCCACTGGCGGTTCGTACGCATTCGAGGTCGCGGCAGTCAACGCGGTCGGCGCTGGCGCCTACTCGACCGCGTCGGCCCCGGTGGTGCTCGCGGTGCTTCCTCTCTCCCCCGTGATCACAGCTCCTGCGATCGTCACATCGCAAGCCGGCAACGTCGTCGCGCGCGTCCCCTCGGTCGCGGGCGAGAGCTACACCTGGACCGTGACGGGCGCGCAGTTCACCAACCCGGATGGCGCGGCGGGCGAGATCGTCGGCGGCTTCGACTCGGTGACGCTCACCGTGACGGCGTTCGCGGGCGGCCAGGTCGGGCTCTCCTGCGTCGCCTCCAACGCGGTCGGTTCGAGCAGCGCTGGCACCTTCAGCGCGAGCGTCGTCGCTGCCCCGAGCCTGCCGTCGATCGTCGCCCCCGCGGCGGTCTCTGCCGGCGACACCAGCATCTCCGCGCACGTCACCGCCCACGACGGCATGACGTACAGCTGGACTCTCTCGAGCAACGCCACGCTGCGCAGCGCATCGCTGCACGGCGACACCAGCGGCGGCGCCAACACGCTGCTCTTCGATGTCGGGCCCGGCGTCTCGGCCGGCGACCTGATCCAGCTCTCGGTGGTCGAGGTGAACGCGGCCGCAGTCGCGAGCCAGGTGGGCACCAAGGCCGTGACGATCGCGGGGCTTCCCTCGATCCCGCAGTTGAGCGCGCCGGCCGCGGTCGTCGTCGGCGAGCAGGGCGCAGTCGCCTCCGTGACCGCCCACGCCGGCATGACGTATCTCTGGACGCTGGCGGGGGCGAACTTCTCCTCGGGCAGCAGCCAGAGTGGCACCACCAGCGGCGGCGCGAACTCGATCCACTTCAACGTGACCGCGAGCCTCGGCGGCACCGTCGCGGTCTCTGTCGTCGAGTTGAACCTCGCGCAGCGTGCGAGCAGCCCTGCCGCGGCTTCGATCACGGTCGCCTCTCTGCCGAGTTCGCTGCCGATCTCGGTCGCCCTCGACAACGGCGTCGTCCCCGCGCAGTTCCAGAGCGGCGTGCACCAGTCGGTCACGCAAGGGGCCTCGGCCGTGGTCGCGCAGGTCGCGCAGGTGCCCAACGCCAGCTACGCCTGGCAGATCATCAGCGGAGGCGCACAGCTGCACGCCTCAGAGACGGGCACTGCGAGCAGCTTCAAGTTCGATGTCACCGGTCTGCCCGGCAGCTCCGGGAGCGGCACGATCGCGCTGCGCTGCACGCTCAGCATCGGCAGCTCGAGCGTGCAGGGAAACCAGTCGGTGACCATCGTCGCGGCCCCTGTTGCGCCGGGACTTTCACTCGACAGCGGGGGCGCGTCGCTCTCGGTCACGGTCGGTGACAGCGCGGCCCACACCGCCGCGATCGCGTTGCCCGTTTCGACCTCGACCTATGCCTGGAGCGCGGCCCCGCCAGCAGATCTCACGAGCCTCGGCGCGAGCGGCGCAAGCGTCTCCTTCACTCTCCTCGGCAGCCTCAGCACGGGAACCTCCATCACGCTGCGGGCCATCGAGACCAACGCCGCCGGACGTGTCGGGACCACGGCAGGCACGGGCGCCATTCATGTCATCGCGGCTCCAGCGCAGCCGACCATCACCGCGCCTGCCTTCGTGACGATCGGCGACACGGGCATCACTGCGACGCTGCCTGCCCATGCTGGGATGAGCTACCTCTGGACGCTCTCGAGCAACGCGACGCTGCGCAGCCCCGACCTGCACGGCGTCACGGTGTCCGGGATCAACACGCTCTCGTTCGATCTCAATGGAACGGCCGCGATCGGCGATCAGGTCGCGCTCAGCGCGGTCGAGGTGAATGCCGCAGGTACGGCGAGCGCCTCCGCCACCGCCGCGATCGGAATTGCCGATGCGCCCGCGACGCCCACGCTGACCGCTCCGGGTGCGGTCGCGGCGGGCCAGACGGGCGCGACCGCCTCGGTGGTGGCGCGCGCGGGGATGACCTACGCGTGGAGCCTCACCGGTGCGAACTTCTCGTCGGGCAGCAGCTCCGCGGGCACCACCAGCGGCTCGACCAACGCGATCAACTTCGACGTCACGGCCAGCTCAGGCGGCACGGTCTCTGTCTCAGTGGTCGAGAGCAACGCGGCCGCTCGAGCGAGCAGCGCCGCCTCCTCGAGCATCCCCGTCGGCACGCTGCCCGGCTCGCTGCCCATCTCGATCGCGCTCGACGACGGCGCTGTGCCCGCGAACTTCCAGAGCGGCGCAACCCAATACGTCACGCAGGCCGCGGTGGCCGTGGTCGCGAAGGTCTCGACGATTCCCAACGCGACCTATGCGTGGACCATCGTCAGCGGCGGAGCGAGCGCGCACGCAGGAGAGACGGGCACGGCGAACACCTTCTCGTTCGATGTCACGGGAACGCCGGGAAACATCTCGACGGGCACCATCCTGTTGCGCTGCACGGCGACGATCGGGTCATCCAACGTGCAGGGCACCGCCACCGCGCAGATCGTGGCCGCGCCCGTGGTCCCTTCGCTCTCGATCGATTCGGGTGGCTCGAGCCGCAGCCTCACGGTGGGCAACAACGCGAGCCACACCGCAGCCGTCGTCGCGCCGGTGTCGACCAGCAGCTACGCATGGAGCGCGGCGCCGTCGGGCGACCTGACGGGACTCGGTTCGAGCGGCAGCAGTGTGACGTTTGCGCTCGCTGGCAGCGTCTCGACAGGCACCTCGATCACGCTGCGTGCGGTTGAGACCAACGCGGCCGGGCGAGCCTCGAGCAGCGCTGGGACGGCTGCGCTCACGGTCGTCGCGGTTGCGAGCGCGCCGACGGTATCCGTCTCGCCCTACGCGACCGACCCCAGCAGCTCAGGAACGTTCGGTGTCTTCACGTACACGGCGACTCTGACTCCGGGCGCGACCGCGGGCGCGAGCTACGCGTGGACCGTCACCGGCGGCGGAAGCTGCGTCGGCAACCTCTGCGGCATCGCGCCCGCATCAGGCGCAGACATCACCAGCGCGAGCTTCGACTACACCGTGACCGCCGCGCTGGGCACGACGCTCACGTTCAGCGCCGTCGCGCTCAATGCGGCAGGAGATGCGAGCGCTGTGTCCGCAACCGCGACCCAGGTGGTGATCGCGGCGCCGCAGGCACCCGCGTTGACGCCTCTTCTCTCCATCCCGGGCGCACCGAGCGGCCTGACGTTCACGGCCGTCGCACCGAGCACGACGTACGATTTGAGCGTCCCCACGCACGCGAACATGACCTACCGGTGGGAACTCCAGGGCGTCGACTGCATCGCGCACGCGACCTGCACGGACAAGAGCACGAGCGGCACCAGCGCGATCGAATTCACTGTGCCTGCCAACACGGCGCTCGGGAGCTACTTCTCGATCCAGGTCTTCGAGAAGAATCGAGCCGGCATCGTCGCCAGCGCTGGCATGACGCCGCCGGTTGAGGCAGCTCCATCGGTGCCGTCGATCGTCGTCGTCGATCACTTCGCGAACACGCTCGACAACGCGCACCTCTTCATCACTGCGGGCAAGTCGGCCACCGCCTACGTCGCGCGCTCCGCACTGCAGAGCTACCTCTGGAGCGCAACAGGGCGCGATGGAACGACCAGCGTGCTCGACGGTGTCTCGACGACCAGCGGCGCGCCCGGCACGGACGGCAACAGCAACCCGATCAACTCGATCGGTGTGATCGGGCAGGCGTACGCGATCGGTGAGGAGGTGCGGCTCAACCTCACGACCTGGAATGCCGCGGCCTTCGCGACCACGCTGGGCGCGGGTGAGATCGATCTCGTGCTCGAGCCTGCGCCGCATGCACCGACGATCACCATCCACGCGATCGGTGACGACAGCGCGCCCACGACGCTCACCGATGGCGTCGCGAATGTCTCGGTCAGCTGCACCACGCACACCAATGCGGATGCCTCGTCGATGACCTACGGCTGGTCGGTCAACGACGCGCGCGATCTCTCCGGAAGCATCACGCCAGGCGCCGCGCCTCACTCCTCCGCGACCTTCTCCATCGCGTCCTCGCCCCCCAGCACGCCGATGACGCTCTCGGCGACGGAGACCAACGCGGCCGGAGACACGGCGACGGGGACGCTCTCAATTCCTCTTCGCGCGCCGATCAGCGTCACGGCGATCTCTCCCGCGAACGGCGCGACCGACGTGCACTTCCAGCCGCCGCTGATCATCGATTTTTCCGCGGCACCCGATCCCAGCTCGCTGCAGCTCTCGGGCGGCGGCCCGAACTCGTGCGCCTCCGGTGGCGTGACGTTTCACGACAACACCGCCAACGTGAACTTCGGACTCCAGGAGGTTTCGCTCGTCGGCAGCCGGTTGACGCTCACCGAGTCGAACCTGATCGGCGGACACAGCTACACGCTGACGGTCATCAAGAGCGCGACGTGCGGGCTCACCGACGCGCAGGGCGTGCCGCTCGCGCAGGCCTCCAGCACGACGTTCACCGCGCACGTCATCAACGACATCAGCGCGCTCGCCCACACGACGCATCTGCAGTCGGTGAACCTGAGCTGGACCGATCCGACCGCAGGCGATCCCTGGTTCAAGTACATCTCGATCTACCAGATCAAATCGGGTTCGGCGGGCGGCTACTCCCAGTCTCCGAACAGCCCGTCCGTCCTCGATTCGCTGCTGCCGAACAGCACCTACTTCGTCCGCGTGCAGGTCGTCGATCAGGATCCCGACGGCAACTACGGCTTCAGCGATGGGCAGTCGTTCACCACGACCACGGCCTTCTCCGGTTCGATCGCCGACTTCCAGCCGAAGAACAATGGCTCGATCGTACAGACAGCGCACGGGCTCGGCTGGACGCTCGATGCGAGTGGCTACCAGTACGGCTTTACGTGGGACGCGAATGCGCTCTACGTCGGCGTCTCGCGCGGCGCGAGCGGGCTTGCGGCAGGCGACACGCTCTGGGTCGGAATGGACACTGACGGCGCCGGCCACGACACGCACGGGACCAGCCAGATCACCTACGATCATTCGAACAGCCACTCGGTGACATGGCCATTTCTCCTCGACGAGATCGCGACGCTCTCGCGGAGCGACGGCACGCTGCCGGCCTGCGACGGTTCGCTCATCGCGAATGGCACCTACGTCGCGCGCCTCTTCTCGACGACGGACTCATCGGGCGGCTGCACCTCGGGCGAGCTGGCCCACTGGTCGGTCGACCGTCTCCGCACCCAGTCCCCTGTGGTCGTCGCCGGCAGCGGCAAGACGATGGACGAATTCGCGATCCCGCTCGGTGCGAACCTGCTCGCGGACGTCAACGGCGCGACGCCTTCGCATCTGCGGCTCGCGTTCGCGTTCATCCATGCGCCGACCGGGAGCGATGGCGCGAACTTCCCGGGCGGGCCGACGGGAAGCGTGCCGTTCGTCACCGACGTGGCCCCCGCGAATCTCTCCGCAACCGACACGCTGGGCGGGTTCGCGAGCATCACGTCGTCGTTCGACACGCAGGGCAATGCGTTTGGCGCGACCGGCTCCGACCTGACCGCGAGCACGGGCAACGTGGTGACGACCTCCGCGCCCGCGCTGGTCGCGTTCCACCTCGATGGCAGCGATCCCGTTCACGCCGGAAGCAGCCTCTTCGCCCCGACCGACGCGATCCAGATCCTCGGCCACCAGCTGAACGGATCGCACGCGACCGTCGCGGTGCCGCCGCTCGCACCACTTGCCACCGAGAGCCACTACCGACTCTTCGACGACGGCACGCACGGCGACACGACGAGCGGCGATCTCGTCTACAGCGGCCTCTTCAACTTCGGCGGCGCGCCGAAAGTCCCGGAGCTCGATTTCTTCTTCGCGAAGAACGGCACGGCCGAGCCGCTCTTCGGCAACGGCCACGATCGCGTCTACACGCTCTCGGGCGCGAGCGAGATCGTGACGGGCAGCCAGCAGTCGCCCGACAACCTCGTCTGGGGCACCGTCTACAGCGCGACGCACCCGTTCGACCTGACGTTCCAGCTCACCAACAGCACGGGCGAGCCCGTCGCTGCGCTCGCGGGCAATGCGACCGAGCTCGACAATGACCTTGCCGCGCAGGGCAATCCGGCGAGCGCCTTCAACGTCTCTGGACAGGTGGTCGCCGGCAAAGCAGTGCTGATGACCGCCACGGGCGCAAACAACGTCTGGTCGCTCACGCTCCCGATGGGACACGAGGATTTTGTCTCCTCCACGCCGCTCGAGTGGGTCGCGCTCTTCAGCAACGGCGTCGACAATACGCAGCTGCAGAGCGAGGCAAACATCCACACCATGAACGACGACGTGATCAACACCCGCACGCTCTCGTGGGCGAACGGGGATACATCGACGTTTTGAGAGACAGGCGCCGCAGCCTTTGACGCTCGGAGCCACGCCGCTTCGTAGATTCGAACGGCCGTTGCAAAATTAGAACGCTCGTTATAAACCGGCCGCTCCTCGCACGTTCAGGAGCGAAACCGATGAGCGACGTCGATGTGGTGGTGATCGGGTCTGGCGCCGGTGGTCTCACTTCGGCCGTGGCGCTTGCGCAGGCGGGCAAGAAGGTCGTCGTCCTCGAGCAGCATGACGTGCCGGGCGGCTGGTGCCACTCGTTCACGCTGGGCGGACATCGCTTCAGTCCGGGCGTGCACTACGTCGGCGAGCTGCAGCCGGGCGGCCGTCTGCGCAAGATCTACGAGGGGCTCGGCCTCGGCGGCGATCTGGTCTTCTGCGAGTTGAATCCCGACGGTTTCGATCGGCTCCTCGTGAAGGGCGAGCGGTTCGATGTTCCCAAGGGGCGCGAGAATCTCGTGCGCCGCTACCAGGAGCGCTTCCCGCGCGAGGCGAAGGCGGTGCGGGCCTACTTCGACGAGCTGGTCTCGCTCAACGAAGACATGGACGGGCTGCTCAATGCGCGCTCGCTCTCCGGAACGCCGGGCCAGATCTATCGGGTGATGCGCAACGGGATGGGCTCGCTCGAGGCGATGTTCGATCGCGCTGGCATCGAGAGCCCGCTGCTGCGCGCGTTTCTCGCGGCGCAGAACGGGGATCACGGACTGCCTCCGGCGAAGGTTCCCGCGATCGTCCACGCCGGCCTCATCGCGCACTACTTCGAAGGCGGCTGGTATCCGCGCGGCGGCGCCTTCACCATCCCGCGAGCGTTCCTGCGCGCACTCAAGAAGGCCGGCGGCGAGATCCGCCTCAAGACATCGGTCGAGCGCATCCTCATCGAGAAGGGCCGTGCAGTCGGAGTGCGCCTCGCGGGCGGCGAGGAGATCCGCGCGAAGGATGTCGTCAGCAACGCCGATCCACACGCGACGTTCGCCAAGCTCGTGCGTCCGGAAGATCTGCCCTGGCGCGCCAAGCTCAAGCTCGCGCGCACGCGCTACTCGACCAGCTCGCTCTCGCTCTTCTTCGCCACCGACATGGATCTGCGGGCCGCGGGAATGGACTCGTCGAACATCTGGTCGTTCCCCGACGGCGATGTCGCGGGCGCCTACGAGAAGGGACTGCACAGCTGGGATCTGCAGAACGAGACGTCGCTGCCCGGCGTCTTCCTCACCTGCACGACGCTGAAGGATCCCTCGAAGCAGCACGGCAAGCAGCACACCTGCGAGGCCTTCACGTTCGTGCACCAGGATGCATTCAAGAAGTGGACGCAGACCCGGTTTGGCGATCGTCCGGATGATTACGCGCAGATGAAGAAGCACCTCTCGGCCAAGCTGCTGGCGGGTCTGGACAAGGTGGTGCCCGGGATCTCGGAGCGGGTGACGTTCCAGGATCTCGGCACGCCGCTGACCAACGCCCACTACTGCGCCGCGACCGAGGGGAATCTCTACGGCACTGAGAAGAGCCGCTGGCAGGTGGGTCCGTTCGGGTGGCAGATCGCAGGACAGATCGACGGACTCACGCTCTGCGGGGCGAGCACGATCAGCCACGGAGTGATGGGCGCCACCGTCTCGGGACTCTTCGCCGCGCGCGCGATCCTCGGCGGTCGCATCAGCCAGCTGCTCCGGCAGGGCGGGCCGCCTGTCACCTGCGTGCCGTCCGATCATCCCGAACTCTGGCCGACCGCGTTGCAGCCGCGCGCGCACAATGCCGCAAAAGGAGCGGACGGGAGCGCTCTCGACGTCGACGAGCTCGACTCGCAAGGTGTTCTCAACGCGATCGATCTGGGTGCTGCAGGCGCTTCTGCGCCGGGACGCGCGGAGGCGCGCTAGTGGCGACGCGAGCCGCGCTCGTTCGCATGCGCGAGGTGCCAGCGCCGCCGTCGCGCAGCGCGGGCACCTCGGCGGCAAAGCGCGCGGGCGATCTCGATCTCGTGCAGACGCAGAGCGTTCGCGAGGTGCGTCGCGCGCAGATCCTCGCCGCGGCCCGCACGCTCGTCGCACGCGATGGGCTCGAGGCGCTCACGTTCGGCGCGCTCGAGGCGGTGCTGGGATTCTCGCGCGGCGTGATGACGTACCACTTCGCCGACAAGGAGGAGCTGACGCTGGCGCTCCTGATGAGCGCGGTCGCGGAGATTGACGCGGATACTTCAGTGCGCCTCGGCCGCACCAGCACACTCGAGGAGAAGGTGCGCGCGGTCCTCGCCAGCAAGGCGCGCGGATTTCTCACGCGCAAGGAGGCCTCGCGCGTGCTGCTCTCCTTCTGGGGCCGGGCCGGCAACGATGCGCGCGCACGTGCGGTGCACAACGAGTTGTTCGCGCGCTATCGCAGCGAGTCGGCAACGCTCGCGCGCGCGGCCCGCAAGGAGCGCCCGTCGATCGCGATCAACCCCGACGCCTTCGGGGCGCTGCTCGTCGGCGCGATCATCGGCCTCGCTGTGCAGGCGATCCTCCAGCCCGACGCGTTCGAACTCGACGCTGCGATCGAAGAGGCCTCGCGCATGTTCGCGGCACGCCTTCGCGGCGCCTGATCATCCGCGTGCTATAGCGGCACCCGCACGTTGGTCTCTCGTCACTGCCTCTTTGAGGAGCTGTTCATGGCCGCGCTTTCTCCCGAACTGCAAGAGCTGCAAGACCGCGTCACCGTGCTCCGGGGGGCGCTTTGACGTCGATCGCAAACGCCAGCGCGTTGAGCTGATCGAGCGCGAGAGCGTCCAGCCGGGCTTCTGGGACGATCAGAAGAAGGCCCAGGCACTCTCGAAGGAGAAGAGCGGTCTCGAGCTCTCGATCGCGAAGTTCGAGCGGGAGCGCAGCAAGGTCGACGACGCCATCGCGCTCTCTGAGTTGGCTGAAGAGGCGAACGACGAAGGCACGCGCGAGGAGGCCGCGGCCGCGACGATCGAAGCGCGCGCCGGAGTGCAGCGCCTCGAGCTCGCGCGTATGCTCAGCGGCCCGCAGGATCATCTCAACGCGATCATCGAAATCAACGCAGGCGCGGGCGGCACCGAGTCGCAGGACTGGGCCGCGATGCTCTACCGGATGTACTCGCGCTACTCAGACATCAAGGGTTGGCAGCTTGAGCAGGGCGACTTCCAGCCCGGCGAAGAGGCGGGCATCAAGAGCGGCAGCATGATCATCCGCGGCGAGAACGCGTATGGCTGGCTGCGCGCGGAGATCGGCGTCCATCGCCTCGTGCGCATCTCGCCGTTCGACTCGAACGCGCGCCGGCACACGAGCTTCGCGAGCGTCTTCGTCTACCCGGAAATCGACGACGACATCGAGGTCGTGATCAACCCGGCCGACGTGCGCATCGACACGTTCCGCTCCTCGGGAGCGGGCGGCCAGAAGGTCAACAAGACCGACTCGGCCGTGCGCATGACGCACATTCCGACGGGCGTCGTCGTCTCGATGCAGAACGAGCGCAGCCAGCACAAGAACCGCGACATGGCCTGGAAGGTCCTTCGCTCACGACTCTATGAAGTTGAGCTGCGCAAGCAGCACGCCGAGCGCGACAAAGTCGAGGCGGGCAAGAGCGACATCTCGTTCGGCTCGCAGATCCGCAACTACGTGCTCGCGCCGTATCGGCTCGTGAAGGATGTGCGCACGGGCATCGAGAGCGGCAGCCCCGACAAGGTGCTCGACGGCGAACTCGACGCGTTCACGACGGCGTTTCTCATGGGCGTCAAGAGAAGCGACCGCGGCACGCAGAGCGACGACGAGGTCTAACGCGACGTCTTCTCTGCGCGCTCCCAGCTGTACGCCCGCTCCACCTTCGCGATCCGCACGTCGTACTGCGAGTACCAGCTCGCGCGCCCCTGCTCGCGCGCATCGGTGTGCTCCGCGTGCGCTCGCCAGGCCGTGATCTCCTCTGCGGTTCGCCAATAGGAAACGGTGATTCCAAATCCGTTCGCATCGCGCGCGCTCTCGACGCCGAGGAAGCCTGGCTGCTGCGCCGCAAGCGCGACCATCCGCTCGGACATCGCCGCGTACTCCTCATCGGTGCCGCTGCGCCGACTGGAGAAGATCACGGCGTAATACGGAGGCTCGGGACGCTGGCTCTGCGCGCTCATGGCTTCGTCGAGTTCGAGTTGCGCCCGACCTGCGCGATTGCACCGAGCATCAGCTCGATCTCGCGCTTCGTCGGTCGTGCGCGGCGGATCATCCGATTCAATTCATCGAGGATCGCGTCGGGCCGCTGCTTGTTGAGAAAGCCCGCGTCGAGCAGCAGCGTGCGCGCGTTTTCGCGGAGCAGATTCAAGAGGCGCTCTTCGGCCTGCTCTCCTTCGGGCTTGTGTGTTGGATCGCGCTCGACAGCGCCCGGTGCGGTCGAGCGCGATTCGATCTCGATCGATCGCTCGTCGATGCGCCGTCCTTCCTGCTGCACGAGCTGCCCATCCGGCCCGCGCTGCAGCTCCTGCCCTGCGCGACCATTCCCGCGCGCGAGCATGATCTCGTAGGCGAAGATGAGCACCGACTGCGCGAGATTGAGCGACGCCTTCTCGACGGTGGGAATCGTCGCGATCGCATTCGCCCGGCGCAGCTGCTCGTTGGTCAGGCCACGCACTTCGTCGCCGAAGACGAGAGCGACCTCTCCGCGAGAAGAGCTCTCGAGCAGTCTCCGCGCCGCTTCGCGAGGTGTGATCGAGGGAATCCCTTCGACGACGCGGCCGCTGGTGAAGACGAGATCGATGCAGGGTGCGAGCGCTTCATCGAGTGAACGGACGATCTGCATGGCGTCGAGCGTCGCGTCGGCGCCGGCAGCGAGCCTGGCTGCCTGCGCGCGATCGTACTGCTCGCCCTCGACGACAACGAGCGGACCCGCGCCGGTGTTGGCGAGCGCGCGCGCGGCCGAGCCGATGTTCTGCGCGTTGCGCGGGCGGTGGAGGACGAAGCGGATGGTCATGGATTTCCTCTACAGCTCGACGACGACGATCGGGTGGTCGCTCGCATCCGTCTCGACGATGCGGGCCGCACTCGCCTTGGGAACATCCGCGCCGAGCAGCACGAGGTCGATTCGCTCCTGAGGTCGATCGGCCGGCGCGGTGGTGCGCTCCTGCGCGATGCAGTCGTGCCACGCATCGCGCATCCCGTGCGAGAGGATGCGCCGCACGGCGGGCCGCGCTGTGCCCTCGTTGAAATCTCCGATGAGAATCGTGCTGCGTGGCGACCCGATCGCCGCGACGATCGCCTCTGCCTGGCGCACGCGCAGTTCGTCCGGGAGGTCGAGGTGCGTGACGAAGATGCGCAATCCTCCAGCCCGTGCGCAGAGCAGGGCGCGACTCTCTTCGCCCGGCGCAGCACCGCCCGGAAGCGCGATCGACCGCACACAGAGCGGGCGCCCGCCGATCAAGCCAGGCTTCACCAACAGCGCGCAGCCGTAGTCGCCGCCCTCGAGTTGCAGCGCGGGAGAGAAGCCGTGCGCAAGCGAAAGCGACTCGCCGAGCAGCCGCGGTTGATCCTCCCGGTGTGAGCGCGCGACGCCGCGATCGACCTCCTGCAGCGCGATCAGATCCGCATCGAGCGGGCGCAGTGCGTCCGCGATCGCGCCCAATCCGCGCAGCTCGGCGTGCTTGATGTTCCACGAGACGATCCGCACGGCGCCGCTTGTTGCAGAGCGTGCCCGCCGTGGTCAAGACTGCGCGCCATGAACCGCCACGACCTGCTCACCGCGCAGCTTCCCTTCACGCTTCGCGATGCGGAGTTTCCCAATCTCGGTGCGCACTACCGCGGCAAGGTTCGCGACAACTACACGCAGGGCGATCGCATCACGATGATCACCAGCGACCGGCTCTCCGCGTTCGATCGCGTGCTGACGACCGTGCCGTTCAAGGGCGAGCTGCTCAACCGGCTCACCACCTTCTGGTTCGCGAAGACGCAGCACATCGCGCGCAATCACATTCTCGAGCTGCCCGATCCGAGCGTGATGATTGTCCGCAAGTTGCGCGCGCTCCCCGTCGAGGTGGTCGTGCGTGGGCGGCTCACTGGATCTCTCTGGCGCGACGTCGAGGCAGGGAAGGGCGCGAGCGCGTATGGCGTCGAGCTCGATCCGGCGATGCGGCGCGACCAGGCGTTCGAGAAGCCGATCCTCACGCCGAGCACCAAGGAGGCCGTGGGCGCGCATGACATGCCGATCTCTCCTCGCGAGATCGTCGCGCGTGGCCTCGTGTCGCAGACGCAGTGGAGTGAGATCGAAGAGAAGGCGCTGGCGCTCTTCGCCGAGGGGCAGCGCCATGCGCGCGAGCGTGGGCTCATCCTCGTCGACACGAAGTACGAGTTCGGCGTCGACGAGAAGAACGGCCTCTGGCTGATCGACGAAATCCACACTGCCGATTCGTCGCGCTACTGGATCCTCGAAGGGAGCGACGACCGCTTCGCGCGAGGAGAAGAGCAGCGCGGGCTCGACAAGGAGTTCGTCCGGCAGTGGCTGATCCGCGAGCGCGGCTGGAAGGGCGACGGGCCTGCGCCGGAGATCCCCGACGAAGTGCGCGTGCAGCTTGCCGAGCGGTATTGCCAGCTTGTCGAATTACTGACCGGCGAGTCATTTATCCCGATCGTCGGCGATACGCGCGCCCGCATCGCTCGCGCCTTAGACACAGTGCGAAACGTTCGAGCAACGCCTTAGCAACTCAGGGTGCGCACACTCCCCTCGACGAAATTGCTGGGATGGCTCCGCACGCGGGGCTTCCTCAAGGAGCAGGTCATGAAGAACTCTTGGAGAGTTGCGGGACTCGTTGCTGGTGCGCTGGCGATCATCGGTGCGGGCGCGGCCGTCGCGCACGGCCGAGGAGGGCCGGGCTTCATGAAGGCGGCGATGGAAAAGCGTCTTGCCGAGGCCGAGGATTTCGTCGCGGCGACGCCCGAGCAGCGCAAGATCATCGAGGGATCGCGCGATGAGATCGAGGCGAAGGTGAAGGCCCGCTTCGAGGCGCGCCGCGCCGAGTTTGAGAAGAACAAGGGCGCGCCTCCGGCCGATCCGCACGATCTCGTCCGCATGCTTGCCTCCGACAAGATCGACGAGCAGGCGCTCTATGCGGAGATCGATCGCCGCGCAGACGAGATGAAGGCGATGGCCCGCGAGATCGTTCCCGAGGTCATCAAGGCGCACGATGCGCTCACGCCCGAGCAGCGCCAGAAGCTGGCCGCGCGAGTGGAGAAGCAGCGCAGCGAGAGGCACGGGCCGGGTGGCCACCACGGCTGGCATGGCGGGCCGGCTGGGCACGGTCCGCAGGGCGGATTCGGTGGCCCCGATGAGCAATGAGCGCGCGCCGATGAACGCCCTCCCAGACCAGGAGCCGCCCAACGCGGCGCTCAGCGAAACGAGCGACTCCCGTACGACCGCTGCGTTCTTGGGTAAGGTGCCGCCCGTGATCCGCGCGCTCCTCATCGAAGACGACCGCAAGCTCTCGTCGCTGGTCGTCGAGTTCTTCGGCCAGCACGGCGTCAACGCAACGCCCGTCGGTGACGCGACCGCGGCGCTGCGTGCGCTCGAGGCGGAGCGGTTCGACATCCTGCTCGTCGATCTGATGCTGCCCGGAATGGATGGGCTGACGCTGACGCGGCGGGTGCGCGAGCGGTGGGGGACGCCGATCATCATGGTGACCGCGCGCGGCGACGATGCCGACAAGATCGTCGGTCTCGAACTCGGCGCGGATGATTATGTCGCCAAGCCGTTCAATCCGCGCGAGCTGCTGGCGCGGGTGCGGGCCGTGCTGCGCCGCTCGCTGGGCGATGCACCGTCGGGGCCGTCGCGCTTCACCACGGGCGGACTGGTGATCGACTTCGACGCGCGCGAGGTGACCGTCGAGGGGAATCGCCAGCAGCTGACCGCGCATGAGTTCGATCTGCTCTGCGCGCTCGCTCGCAACGCAGGTCGCGTGCTCAACCGGGATCAGCTGCTCGAACTCGTGAAGGGCCAGGACGGTGCTGACGAGGCGTTCGATCGCTCGATCGACGTCCACGTCAGTCGCCTGCGCTCGAAGATCGAGCCCGACCCGCGCCATCCGCGCTACGTCAAGACCGTGCGCGGCGCAGGGTATCTGCTCGCACGGGAGAGCTGAGGGCTGCCTTGGAACGCCCGCTTTATCTGAAGCTCTATCTGGCGTTCCTCGGTGTGCTGTTTGCGATCGCGGTCATCGCTGCGGCCGCTGCCATGCTGCTGGCGCACAGCTTTCCGCTCGTGCGCGCAGGTCCTCGCGTGGCGCTGCACCTCTCTCGCTCGTTGCCGACTCCAGACAATCTGGCGCAGTTGCAGCGCGAGGTCGGGCAGGCGGGCGAGGAGCTGGGGCTCGACATCGCGGTGGTTGGTCTCGACGGAAAGGAGCTTGCGCACGCGGGTCCGCACATCGAACCGCCGAGCGTCGAGGAGCTGCAGCATCTGCGCATGCCCGCGTGGGTCTCTCCGGGACTCGTCTCGGCGCCGCTGCGCAAGCAGACCCAGGCCGATGCCGCGCGGGCCGCCGAGGAGCGCAAGCGCGCAGTCGAGGCAGAGCATCCTCCGGTGCGACTGCCAGCGCTGGGTGGTCCGCCGCCGTCGCGATTCGCGCCGCCACCCGATGGGCTTGGACCGGCGCGCTCGTGGGGCGACGAGCCGTCGTGGGCAGATCCCGAGCCGCCGCTGGCGATCGTGCTGGTGCGCGTTCCCGTTCCGGTGAACCCCACGCAGGTCTGGGGCGTGCGCACGCTCTTTATTCTGCTGGGCGCGCTGGTGGTCGCCGCGGCGCTGCTCTATCCGCTGTCGCGTTCCATCACGCGTCCGCTCGAGCAGCTCACGCACGCCGCAGAGGCGTTCGGCAACGGAGAGCTCTCCCGGCGCTCCGGTATCGCTGCCGCCGACGAGGTGGGACGGCTCGCGCGCAGCTTCGACGAGATGGCTGCGCGCATCGAGCGGGCCCGGCGCGCCGAGAAAGAGCTGCTCGCCAATGTCTCCCACGAGCTGCGCACGCCTCTGGCCCGTCTCACGGTCGCGCTCGAGCTGATCGAGCCGCCGCCGGGGCCCGCGGGCGATTCCGTGCGCAAGCGCCTCGCTGGGCTCGGAGAGGAGATCACCGAGCTCAACAATCTGGTCGCGGATGTGCTCACGCAGAGCCGCCTCGAGCTGGCAGAGTTGCCGCTGACCCGGCGGCGCGTCGTGCTCCCCGAATTGCTCGAGCGATGCCGTGAGCGCGCGATGCATCTGTGCAACGATCCGGTGCGGCTCGAGGTGCAGGCCGGGCTTGCGGTGCAGGCAGACGAAGCGCTGCTCAAGCGCGTGCTCGACAACCTCATCGACAACAGCCGCAAGTACGCCAACGGCACCGACACCGCCGTCACAATTCGCGCACGCAGCGAGGGCGGCGACCTCATGCTCTCCGTCTCTGATCGCGGCCCGGGCTTTCCGCCCGACGACCTCACGCACGTCTTCGATCCGTTCTTCCGCGGGCAGAACGCCGGCGGCCGCGAAGGCGGCTACGGTCTCGGCCTCGCGCTCGCCAAGCGGGTCGCCGAGGCGCACGGCGGAACGATCGTCGCGCGCAATCTCGAGGGCGGCGGCGCGCAGGTCGAGCTGCGGCTGCCCGGCGTCGAGGGCTGACCTCAGCGCACGAGCGCGTCGAGCAGTTCACGCGCGTTCGGCTTGACCACCAGACAGTCGAGCGGGGCTGCGTGCACGAGACCGTCGGCACGCCCCTGCTCGAGGAAGCGCAGCATTGGCTGCCAGTAGCCATCGGCATCGACGAGGCCGACCGGCTTTTCGTGCAGCTCGATCTGCCGCTCCGTGAGCACCTCGAAGAGCTCATCGAGGGTGCCCATCCCGCCGGGCAGCGCGACCACAGCGTCGCAAAGCGCGCCCATCACGGCCTTGCGCTCGGCCATGCTCTTGACGATCCGCAGCTGCGTGATCCCCCGGTGCGCGATCTCGCGCGTCGCGAGCTTTCGCGGCAGGACCCCGATCACCTCCGCGCCAGCGGCCAGCGCGGCATCCGCGCACGCGCCCATCAGCCCGCGATCTGCGCCGCCATAGACAAGTCCGAATCCGCGGCGGCCGATCTCCGCGCCCAGCTCCCGCGCGGCCGAAAGATGTGCCGGCCGATTGCCGATCCCCGATGCGGCGAAGACGCAGATGCGTTGCATACCAACTATCCTCCCGCCAGCGCGCGCGCGAAGATCGCGTCGACGTGGCGCAGCTCATGCTGCAGATCAAACGCCCGCTCAAGCCGCTCTCTCGGCACGCGCGCCTGCACGTCGGCGTCCGCGAGCAGCAGCGCGTGGAACTCCTTGCCCTCATCCCAGACGCGCATCGCGTTGCGCTGAACCACGACGTACGCGGCCTGGCGCTCCATCCCGCTCTCGATGAGCGCGAGCAGCACCGGCTGCGAAAAGACCAGCCCGCGCGTCGCCCGCAGATTCTCCATCATCCGCTCTGGGTACACGCGCAGGCCCGCGACGAGCCCCGCGAAGCGATGGAGCATGAAGTCGAGCGTCACCGTCGCGTCGGGCCCGATCATCCGCTCGACGCTCGAGTGGCTGATGTCCCGCTCGTGCCAGAGCGCGACGTCCTCCATCGCCGCGAGCGCATAGCCGCGCAGCATCCGCGAGAGCCCCGTGAGGTTCTCGCTGAGAATCGGATTGCGCTTGTGCGGCATCGCCGAGCTGCCCTTCTGCCCGGCGGTGAACGGCTCCTCGGCTTCGCGGACCTCGGTGCGCTGCAGATGGCGGATCTCGACGGCGAACCGCTCGAGCGAGCCGCCCACCTGCGCGATGGCGGTGAAGAACTCGGCGTGCCGATCGCGCTGGACAATCTGCGTCGAGACCGGCTCCGCGGCGAGACCGAGCGACGAGAGCGCGTCCTCTTCGATGGTGGGCGAGAGATGAGCAAACGTGCCCACCGCGCCGGACAGCTTGCCGACCGAGATCGTCTCCCGAGCGCGCTGGAGGCGCACGCGCGCGCGCTTGAGTTCATCGGCCCAGCCGAGCAGCTTGAGGCCGAACGTCGTCGGCTCCGCGTGAATCCCGTGCGAGCGGCCGATGCAGGGTGTCTGCTTGTACTCCTGCGCGCGCGCGATCACTGCACCGCGAGCCTTCTCGACTCCCGCGATCAGCAGATCCGCCGCCTCGCGCAACGTGAGCGCCAGCGCGCTGTCGAGGACGTCCGAGCTGGTCATCCCGAAATGCAGATGCCGCGCCGCGGGACCGATCCGCTCCTCCATGAACGTGAGGAACGCGATCACGTCGTGCTTGGTGGTCTTCTCGATCTCCTCGATGCGAGCGGCGTCCTGCGCGCTGAAGGCACCGCCTTTCGCGGTGCACTCGGCGACTGCGTCGGCCGGCACGAGTCCGGCCTTCACCATCGCGCGCGCACCGGCCAGCTCCACCTCGAGCCAGCGCGCGTAGCGTGCTTCCGAGGTCCAGAGTCGGGCCATCTCGGGTCGCGAATAGCGGGGGATCATGCGCGCTCCTTGTGTTCGAGGCGGCGCACAGTAGCAGCGCGCAGGCGCCTACAAGAGCGCGATCTGCGCCGCTCTCCAGCGCTGCATCGGCACGATCCCGGGCTGCAGCGAGATCGTCCCGAGCGGCCGCTGCACCGAGCCGATGTGCAATTTCGCGCCGCTCTGCTGCTCGAGCAGCACCGCCTCCGCCGCCTCGCGCGCGAGCCGCTGCGTGTTGTTGTGCTCCGAGAGGTGCGCGAGGACGACGTGCGAAAGGCGCGCATGACAGAGCTGCGCGAGCAGCTGCGCTCCCTGCGCGTTCGAGAGATGTCCGAAGTCGCCGCGCACCCGCTGCTTGAGCGGCCACGGATAGGGCCCGGTCATCAGCATCTGCACGTCGTGGTTGAACTCGAGGACGAGCAGATCGAGCAGGCCGAACTGGTCAGCGAGCGCCTCGGGCACATGGCCGAGATCGGTGATGATCGCCGCGCGAACGCTCCCAGTGCCGTCGCCCGCGTTTCGCTCCTCGAACATCCAGGCGACCGGCTCGGCGGCGTCGTGCGGCAGAGACACCGCGCGCGCCCAGAGATCGCTCTCTCCCACGCGCAGCCAGCAACCCGCCACGATCTCGATGCGCTGCTCTGCAGGCGGCTGATCGCGAATGCCATCGTGCGTTCCGCGCGTCGCCCAGACCGGCACGCCCAGCTTGCGCGCGAGCACCCCTGCGCAGCCGCCGTGATCGGAATGCTCGTGAGTGACGAGCAGCGCGTCGGCTCCGTCGATCGACGCGCCCGCGGCCAGCGCGCGCGCCCGCGTCTCTTTCAGCGGCAGGCCCGCGTCGACCAGCACGCTCGCGCCGCCACCTTCGATGAGCGCACAGTTGCCGCCGCTGCCGCTCGAGAGGATCGTCACCCGCATCCGATCTCGTCTAGCAGAGGCGTCCGACAGCGCCCCAGTTCTATTTTTCCCCCCGCTGCGCGCTGCCTGTGCTAGAGCACGCCGCCGATTTTCAGCACAGCAAAAGGACTGCCGATGCCCCGCGTGAAGAAGACCATCAAGAGCCGCAGCAAAGAGAAGCGCAAGGCGCTCAAGCGCAAGCGCATCCGCCGAAAGAAGAGCCTGCGCAAGGGCACGCGCGGCAAGTAGCACCGCTCTCGGCGCCACCCCTCGGGAGCCTCGAGGGATGGTCTGCCCGGACCGTACATTTTGTACGAGTTGTACATTTTGTACGGTCTTCGCCGAGCCTCTCCGTCGCCCTCGGGCGCGATGGTCTGGGTCTCAGGCGTTTCGCACCAGCATCATCATTCCGCTCCGCGGCCGCAGCGTGATGCTCGGCTCGGGCGTGCAGTCATGTCCGGGCACGAGGTCCAGCCGGAAGCGCTGGCAGAGCGTCGCGAGCACCAGCACGAGCTCGGTCGTCGCGAACGCGTTCCCGATGCAGATGCGCGGCCCACCACCGAACGGAAAGTAGGCGAAGCGGGGCAGCTTCTCGACGCGTCCATCGAGGAAACGCGACGGATCAAATCCCTCGGGGTTGTCGAAGAGCTTCGGGTTGCGGTGGCTGACGTAGGGCGAGAGAAACAGCAGCGTGCCCTTCGGCATGCGATAGCCCTCGATCTCATCCTCCTTGTCGATTGAGCGGCCGATGATCCAGGCCGGTGGATAGAGGCGCATCGATTCGTCGATCGCAGCCCGCGTGCGCACGAGCTTCGGAACATCGGCGAACGTCGGCGCACGTCCGCCCAGCACGGCCGCGAGCTCCTCTCGCACCGCGCGCGCCTCAGCGGGATGCTTCGAGAGCAGCATGAGCGTCCACGTCAGCGCGTTCGCCGTCGTCTCGTGGCCAGCGATGTAGACCGTCATCACTTCATCGCGCAGCTGCTGATCGTCCATCCGCTCGCCGGTCTCCTCGTCGCGGATATCCATGAAGAGCGAGAGCAGATCGCCCGTCTCGCGCGGCTTCTTGCGCCGCTCGGCGATGACCGAGAGCACGACGCTGTCGAGCGTACGCAGGTTCTCCTTGAAGCGCCTGTTCTCCCGCGTCGGCAACTGCATTGGCGGATCGAAGACGCGCGTCATCCGCTCGTTCGCCGAGTGGAGCAGCTCGGTGATCGCCCGGCCCACCTCGTCGGCGCGCGCGCTGGTGTCCTCGGAGAGCAGGGTGATCGAGACGATGCGCAGCGTGAGGTGCATCATCTCATTGAGCACGTCGATGGGCTTGCCGTTGCCGGCGTAGTTCGCCCACTCGTCGGCGAGATCGGTCGCACAGCGGGCCATCGTCTCGCCGAACGCAGCGATGCGCTTGTGGTGGAACGCGGGCTGGGCGATGCGGCGCTGGCGGCGCCAGAAGGCCCCCTCGCTGGTGAGCAGGCCATCGCCGAGGACGAGGCGGACCTTGTCGAAGCCGCGCGTCTGCTTGCCGTACTGCTCGTGCTTGTCCTGCATCGCCTGGCGCACCGCCGCGGGGCTGCGGGCGAGGTGCGCGATGCGCGGGCCAAAGCGGAAGCGCACGACGTCGCCGTATTCGTTCGCTGCGTTGAGGAAGAGACTGAGCGCGTCTCTGCGCGCGTCGGGCAGGCTGCCGAGGAGCGGGTGGCCGCGCGGGCCCGGGGCTGTCTTCGTCATAGGGCGCGGATGATCTCCCAACGGGGGTTTGTGCGAAAGCGCTGTAACGAAATTCTGGGTCGGGTGTCTTGACGTGAGCACGGAGACGGGGAACTGTTTCCGTCCCTCGCAGTCAACCCAATCAACTGGAGTCAACGATGAACTCGAAGCTGCTCTCTGCCGTCCTCGGATCGTTCGCAATGGCCACCCCGCTCGTTGCCCGCGCGGATGACGCGGCCAAGCCGGCCGAGAAGAAGGCGGAGGCCCCGGCGGCCGCTCCGGCCAAGGAGAAGAAGGAGTCGAAGGCGGAGAAGAAGGCTGAGAAGGCCAAGGATGCCAAGGGCGGCGAGAAGTCCTGCGGCGCCGACGGCAAGAGCTGCGGCGGCAAGTAGTCGCCTCCTGTTTCGGCTGACGCGAAGGGGGCTGCGGCTTGAGAGCTGCGGTCCCCTTCGTTGTTTTGAAAGTCGTTTGAGTGCAAAGGAGTTTCGATGCGCATCGCGGGGATCGGCGTCGGACTGCGAAAGCCGTTCGCGCACGCGCTGCTCGAGACGGACCGCCGCGTCGACTGGCTCGAGGTGACGCCCGAGAACTGGGTCTTCTTCGGCGGCGGCGCGCGGCGGATGCTCGATGCCTGCCGCGAGCGATGGCCGATGGTGCAGCACGGAGTGAGCCTCGACATCGGAGGGCTCTCTGCGCTCGACGGCACCTATCTCGACGCCGTCGCGGCACTCAACGCGAAGCTCGATGCGCCCTGGTGGAGCGACCACGTCTGCTACTCGAGCGTGAACGGCGCGCCGCTGCACGATCTGCTGCCGCTGCCGTTCAGCGAGGAGGCTGTGCTGCATGTCGCGTCACGGGCGCGGGAGATCCAGTCGCGCGTCGATGGCGAGCTGGTGCTGGAGAACGCGACCTTCTACGCGCACATGCCCGGCGGCACGATGAGCGAGGCCGACTTCCTCTGCGCGATTCTCGACGAGGGGAAGTGCGGGCTTCTTCTCGACGTGAACAATGTCTACGTGAATGCGATGAACCACGGCCCGCGCGACTCGGATGCTCTCGCGATCGCGCGCGCGTTCATCGATCGCATGCCGATGCAGAAGGTGCGGCAGCTGCACGTCGCGGGG
Organism: uncultured delta proteobacterium; assembly: GCA_903911145.1. Lineage (GTDB taxonomy): Bacteria > Myxococcota > Myxococcia > Myxococcales > 40CM-4-68-19 > CAIWCD01. Next base: position 70,026 of record CAIWCD010000044.1, read on the forward strand.
CACACGCGCGTTGGCGAGACGGTGATCGACACGCACATCGGGCCGGTGATCGAGCCGGTCTGGGAGCTCTATCGACACGCGCTCAAGCGAGCGGGGAGGCTCGTGCCCACGCTGATCGAATGGGACAACGAGATCCCCGCGCTCGACGTCGTGCTCGATGAGGTCGATGCCGCGCGGGCGCACGCCGAGGCCGCTCTGGGCGCGGCCGCGCCGCTCTCGCGAGAGTCGGAGAAGCCGTGAAGCTCGCGGAGTTCTATGCGGCGATCGGGCCGTTTCTCGAGGGGAAGAGTGGTCACGAGGAGGCCGCGCGCGCACTCTATGGAGAGGCGTCCACGCGCACGGCGCGGCAGGCGATCGACGCCGAGCGGCTCGCGATATACGGACGCTTTTGCGCGCGGCACCGCTTCGATGCGCTCGAGTTCACCTTTGAAGAGACGCGGCGCGCGCTGGTGCAACTGCAGGACGAGTCGCGCTGGGCCGCTCTGGTGGCCGACTATTTTCGCGCGCATCCGATGCATCACGCGGAGCTCAACGAGAACGGGCGCGAGCTGCCCGCGTTTCTCCTGCGTGAGGCCGGGGCACGCGAGCTGCCGTCCTGGCTCTGCGAGCTGGCCGACCTCGAGTGGTGGAGCTTTCGCACGCGCGTCGCGCCCGACGATCCGCGCGATGCCGCAGACGGCACGGGCGCGCTGCGTCTGGGCGCGACGGTCGAGCTGCGTCCGTACGCGCACGAGCTGCCCGGATGGCTTGAGGCGCGGTCATCCGATGCGCTGCCCGACGTGCGCGCTGATGCTCCTGCGCCGCGCCCCTGCGTGGTTCTCTTCTGGCGCGATCGCGACCTCGACACGCGGTTCGCCGAGGCCACTCCGCTTGAACTCGCTGTGATGCATGCGGTGCACGAAGGTCTGCCGCTCACGTCGGCGGCCGCGCGCGTCGGTGCGTCGGCGCATCAGCTCGACGAGACCCTCGCAGATCTGCATGGCGCGGGGATCCTCCGCGGGACTCTGCCTCTCGCTTCGGCTTCCTGATTCCATGCGCGCGGCGGACCTCAAGCGTCTCGGGTGCTGCGCGCTCGTCGCTCTTTCGACCGCCACCAGCGCGGTCGAGCGCGCGCCGAGCAGCGAGCGGAGCGGTCCGCAGAGCTGGAGCTACACGATCCGCGCCTCCGATCTCGCGACGGGAATCCTCTCGATCGAGCTGGCGCTGCACGGCTTCTCGAGTCCACTTCGCCTCTGCGCCGACATGCGCGACGCCGCGCCAAGCGTGCGCGGCCTCGCTCGCGCCTCCGACGATCCCGACTGTTTCGAGGTCGCAGCCCCCGCGGCGGGGCCGTTCGTCGTGAACTACCAGGTCGACCTGCACGATCTTTCTCACCGCCACGGCGATCCCGATTGGGCTGCGCGCGCGGGCGACGACTACGTCTTCAACGACGAGTCGGTCCTGCTCCGGCCCGATCCAATGCCTGACGACGCGGCCATCGACATCACGTTTGACGTTCGCGACGGCGTCGGCATCGCGGCGCCGTGGAAGCAGCTCGATCAGGCTGGACGCCACTTTCAGAGCAGCTCGCGCCAATACGATGCCGGCAGCTACGTCGCGCTCGGGCATCTGCAGCGGCTCCCCTCCCTCGATGCGCAGGGCTGCTCGTTCGAAGTCGTGCTGCTCGGCGGCGCGCACCGGGCGTCGACGAAGGCGCTGCAGTCGTGGGTCGCTCGCGCGGGCCGCGCTGTCGCTGAGTTCTACCGAGGCGTTCCCACCGGGCATGCTCTGGTCGTGCTCCTTCCCGTCGCGGGTGCGAGCGAGGGCGGCGTCTTTGGCTCGACGCTGCACCGGGCCGCGCCGAGCAGCGTGCTCTTCTTCGGAGCGGACGCGGCCGATGCCCAGTTCGAGCACGACTGGATGGCCACCCACGAGCTGTTCCACATCGGCAACCCGCGGTTGGCGACGCGCGTGCACTGGTTCAACGAGGGGAGCGCGACCTACTACCAGGATGTGCTGCGCGCCAGAGCAGGCCAGGAGCGGGCGAGCGCGATCTGGAGCGATCTCTACGACGGCTTCCGCCGCTTCTGCGAACCCGCCGGAACGCCGCCGATGTCGCTCGCTGACGAGAGCGAAGGCCTGCGCAAGCTGCACCACTACACACGCGTCTACTGGGGCGGCGCCTGCCTGCTCTTCCGCGCGGACGTCGCGATCCGCGAGCGCAGCGAAGGCCGAACGGGCCTCGACGATGTGCTGCGCGAGCTGCTCAAGCGTTCGCAGGCGCGGCCGCTAGAAGAGAGCGAGCTCATCGACGCGATCGATGAGGCCGCAGGAACGCCGCTCGTCCGCGCGGGGCTTGAATCAACCGTCGCTGTGCCGATGGACGCGCTCTACCGAAAACTGGGCATCGAGCCGGTTGCGGAGGCGCGCGTGAACTTGAATGAGCGCGCGACAGAGGCTGCGCTGCGGATCGCGATCCTCGCCGCGCCAGTTGTGGATTCTACGAAGTCGCGTCGGAGCAGCAGCGAAACCCGACGTTGATGTCGTGCGCGGCAGAGGCGAGACGCCGTCGGCTCGCGCAGCGATCGTCGAAGTCGGGCCTCGTCGCGCTGCCGCCCTTGACCGTGCGATCGCCGCCCGCGCCCTCGAACGCCGAGGCGGTCCACTCGGCCGCGTTGCCCGAGAGATCGAAGATGCCGTAGCCGCTCTTGCAGCTCGCGAACGCGCCCGCCGCGACCAGCTTGCGCGGGTTCTTCTCCGCGTCCTGCGTGTTGCACGCGTCGGCGCTGAACGCGTTGCCGTAGGGGAAGCGCAGCTCGCCCGGCCCCTTGCAGGCCTTCTCCCATTCGTCTTCGCTGCAGAGCCGCTTGCCGAGCTTCTTGCAGCTCGCGTCCGCCTCGCTGAAGCCGACCGCGACGCGCGGAAGCTTGCCGGCCTGGTTCGGCCACTCGTAGAGATCGATGCAGAAGCTCTTGAGCGTGACGGTGCGCGGCGCGCGATCGCCGAAGTTGTGCATGTCATCGGCGGCGTCGGTCCCGATGTGCGCGCTGCCGGCGGAGATGAGCGTCATGCTCTCTGCACAGGGCTGCGCTGCGACGGGCGACGGCGCGCTCGGCGTTGGTGCGGGAGCCGGCGCGGCAGTCGCGGGCGCGTTCGATGCCTGCGCCGCAGGATCGCTCCCGACCGCTCCTGGAGCGGGCGCGCGCTCCTGCTGTTGTTGCTCGGGAACCTCAGCACCCGACGCATCATGACCGTGCTTGCGCGACTCGCGACGTTCGCGCAGCCGATCGAGGAAGCTCTTCTTGCCGCTCTTGTTCGGCCGCAACTCGGGCTCGCGCAGGGGCTCCGGCGCTGGCCTGGGTGGCTCCTTGACGACCGGCGCGCTCGGCGCTGTCGGCGTCGGGGCCGCAGCCGTGTTCGGTGCGGCCACGCTTCCCGCATCCGCGGCCGTCGACGGGGAAGCAGTTGCTCCTCCTGGCGCGGGAAGCGCCGCGGCTGCGCTCTTCGGGGCGGCTCCCTCCTTCACGTCGTCGTGGCTCGACAACTGGCTCCAGCCAAAGACGAGCAGCGCGATGACCACCACTGCGCCGATCGCAATCACCGGGACAGACAGGCCGCGCTTCTCCTCGACGGGAGCACCGAAGCTCAGAGGCGCCGCGGATGCGCGCGCGGGAGGTGGCCGCGTCGGTGGAGGCGGAGGCGGCGGCTGTACTCGCGCCTTCTCGACGGGTGCGTCTTCGACGCTCGCAGGTGGCGCAGACGAGTCTCCCTCTGCCGGCGGCGCGCTGCTCCGGGCGCTCTTGCTGCCGCGTCCTTCGTGCTTCCCCTTGCGCCCGCGTGAACGCCGACGGCTCCCACGCTCGGCCGACGCATCCTCTGCGTCCGGTGGCGGCTCGCTGACGAGCGGTGCCTCGGGAACGTCCTGGGCCGCATCTGGCGCGGGTTCGCGCAGCTGCGCTGCTTCCTGCTCGTGTTGCTCTGCGACCTCGGGTGCCTGCGCGGGAGGCGCCGAGTCTGGTGCGGCCGCCGGCTCCTCCGGCTCCGCGGACAGCGCCACGGCCGGAGCCGCGCGCACGGCCGTCTCGGCGGTCAGCAGAGACGCCGGTGCATCGATGCTTGCGGCGACGCGCGACACATCCGTCGCCTTCTCGGGGCCAGACAGCTCGGGTGCGTTCGTCGCGATCGGAGTCGGGCGCGTCGGCAGCGGCGCGCCCGGGTTGGTCGTCTCGTCGTCCGAACTCGGGCGCAGCGGCAGTGCGGGCGCCGTTGCTTGCGGGACAGCCGAGGTCGGCTCGGCACGCGCAATCGGCTCAGCACGCGCAGCAGGCTCGGCACGCGGCGGAAGGTCGGCGCGCGGCGGCATCGAGAACGGCTCGAGCGTCAGCGGCGGCATCGAGAGTGGCGGCACGGAGAACGCCGGGAGCGGAGTCAGCGACAGCTGCAGACTCGCGGGCAGCTCGGCCGCTGCTGCCTTCTTCGCCTGCGCCTCGAGCCGCTTGCGCGCCGCGCGTTCGGCGTCCTGCGCTGCGAGCGCGCGGGCCATGCGCACGCGCGGATCGGTCTGCGCGTCCTCGATGATGACGTCGTCCTCGTCGAGCGGCCCGGGGCCTCCGTGGATGGCGTCGGTGAGCGCGAGCGAGAGCTCCATCGCGGAAGCGAACCGCTCGTGCGGACGCGGCGCCACCGCGCGCAGAAACACGCGCTCGACCGCACTGGACGTGCCCGCCGCGCGCACCTTCACTTCAAGCTGCGCGTCAAACGGCGCCCCGCCGAGCAGCTCACCGAGGATCGCGCCGAGGCTGAAGACATCCGAGCGCGGCGTCATTGGCGTGCCCGCGAGCACCTCGGGCGCGAAGTAGCGCTGCACCCCTCCGGCACGCTGCGCCGCGACGAACGGCAGCCGCGGCAAGCTGTGTGCGAGCCCGAAATCGGTCAGCTCGAGCAGGTCCGGCAGGACGATGACGTTCTCGGGTTTGAGATCGCCGTGGGCCATCGGCGCAGCCTCGAGCCCCGCCGCGATCTGCGCGATGATCGGCTCGATCTCGGGCAGAGAGAAGCCCTGGCTCTTCTGCTTGCGCAGCTCCATGATCCGCCGCAGCGTCAGCCCCTCGAGCAGCTGCGAGGCGATCCACGGGCGCGCGCCGTCGAGGCCCGCAGCGAGGTTCTTCGCGATGTTGGCGTGCTCGAGCGGCTGCACCCGCTCCATCTCAGAGAGAAACGTCGCCTGCTCTTCCGGCAGCTGGAGAAAGCGCGGCGACAATACTTTGAGTGCAACAGATTCGCCGCTCTCGGTGTCGGTGGCGCGGAAGACCCATCCCAGCGGTCCTGCGCCGAGGTGATCCTTGATCTGGAAGCGGCCCGCGACGGCGTCGTCGATCTTGTACGGCGCACCGTCGGCGGCAGCGCGCCCGCGTCGGCTACCGGTGCCGAATCCCGCGATTGAGCCTGGCTTGAGTCCGAGCGCGAAGGGCTGTCCGCAGCTCGGACATTTCTCCGTGCCGTCCTTGACGTGGCCTCCGCAGCGATAGCACAGCACGAGTTCCCACCTGCTCTCTGGACGCCCCGTCTTCTGGCGCCCGCAGTGCGTTTCACGACAGGCCATTTTAGCGCGCGGCGATGCGCACCGGGGGCCTTTCGCCGCTGTGGCGCGTCCGCCCGGTGACGGATGCGAGAATTCGTGCCGCCTCCTGGGAGGCCCCTACTTCGCGCCGGTGTGTCCGAAGCCGCCCGCGCCACGCTCGCTCTCGGGGAGCGCGGTCACCTCGACCAGATCCGCACGCGCGACCGGCGCGATCACCAGCTGCGCGATGCGATCTCCTCGCGCGATCACGAACGGCTCGCTTCCGGTGTTGCCGAGGATGACGCCCACTTCGCCGCGGTAGTCGCTGTCGATGGTGCCCGGGCTGTTGACGCAGGTGATTCCCGCGCGTAGCGCAAGTCCGCTCCTGGCGCGGACCTGGCCTTCGTAGCCGCGTGGGATGGCGATGGAGATCCCGGTCGGCACCAGCGCCCTCCCTCCTGGCGCGAGTGTCAGTGCGGCATCCGCGCGCAGGTCGAGGCCGGCCGAATCGGGAGTAGCGTAGCTGGGGAGGGGGAGCGCCTCGCCACGATGGGCGACGCGCAGCAGATGGATCTGGATCGGCTCGCGCATGGACCCGCAAGCATGCGACGGTGCGGCCGACGCAGCAAGCAGTTCGAGTCGGACGCAAGACGCGAGCGTGCACGCTCGGCGAGGATGGGCGCGATGGAGCCAGTGAGCGGCGTCGATGCGATCGTGGTTGGCGCTGGCGCGATCGGCTGCACCGTGGCGTGGCGGCTCGCCCAGGCGGGCGCGCGGGTGGCGCTCGTCGATCGCGGTGAGACGGGCGGCGAGGCGAGCTCGGCTGCGGCCGGGATCATCGGTGCGCAGATGGAGGCGCAGGGGCCGGGGCCTCTGTTGAGTCTTCAAGTTGCGTCGCGCGCTCTCTATCCGAAACTCGCCGACGAGCTGCGCGAGTTGACGGGCATCAACGTGCGCTGCCGCATCGAGGGGATTCTGCAGCAGGCGTTTTCTCCCGAAGAGTTTGAGAAGCTGCGCGCGCGCGCGGCCTGGCAGCGCGAGGCGGGGCTGCACGCAGAATGGTTTGAGTCCCAATCATCGGTACACCAATCAATTCGTGAACTCGGCGGAAGTCCCGCGGCCCTCGCGGCGCTCTACGCGCCCGACGATGGGCAGATCGACAATCGGCTGCTCGTGAGCGCGTTGCGGCTCGCGGCCTTGCGTGCGGGCGTCTCGTTCCTGCGCGCCGACGCGCGTGCGGTGCTCGAGGGGGGAGGCCGTATTCGCGGCGTCGAGCTGCTCGATGAAAGCAAGAGCGTCGGTCGCCTCGACGGGCGCGCTGTCGTCGTCGCGGCGGGCGCGTGGAGCGCGCTCCTTCCTGGCGCACGCATCGCCGAGGGCGCGGTCCGTCCCATCCGCGGCCAGATGATCGCGATCGCAGCGACCATCCCGAGCGGGCGCGTGCTCACCGGCGGCGGCGGCTATGCAGTCCCGCGCGCGGATCGCGTCTTCATCGGCGCCACCGCGGAGGACGTCGGCTTCCAGAAGCAGGTCACGACAAACGGCCTACGCGGGCTGCTTGCGACCGCCGCGCGGCTCCTCCCCGATCTCGGCGACGTCGAGGTTCTCGAGAGCTGGAGCGGCCTGCGACCCGGCTCTCGCGATGGTCTGCCACTGCTCGGAAAGCCGGAGCGCGGCCCCGACGGACTCTTCGTCTGCAGCGGCCACTTCCGCAGCGGCATCCTCATGACCCCGATCACCGGCGAGCTGATGCGCGACGTCGTGCTGGGCCGGCCGCCGACGATCGACCTGACGCCGTTCCGCCCGGACCGCTTCTAGAGCGGTCGAGCGCGCCAATCGTTTGCACTCAAAGCAATACGCTTTGCACTCAAACGATCTGCGCCGCGCCTACTTCTTGCCCAGATCGAGCTGCGGAGCGGTGCTCAATTTCGCCGGCTGCGCATCGCTGCTGGTGACGGGCACGTCGAGGCCCACCTCCTCGAACTTCGGGTCGGCCATCCAGAGCGCGCCGGCACCGACGAGATAGACGCCGATCGCCGTGTCGTACGATTCGGCCGGCACATCGAGCACGATCTCGTAGCGCTTCCAGTCGGTCGTTCCCTTGATCGACTCATCGCCGTGCGCCCGTCTCGCGAGATTGTCGAAGCGCAGTCTGAGTCCCGGCTTGCCGTTCTCTCCCTTCGCGCTCACGCGCATGAAGAGCCCGGCGAACTTCGCGACGCTCTCGGTCTTCACGCTCGCCGAGAAGCGCATGCGCCTGCCGCGGAAGGCGTCGGCCGCGAAAACCGTCGCGAGAGATCCCTCTCCCGGCGTGTGATCCGGACGCGAGCGGATGGCGAGTGCGGGTTTGCCAGAGTGCTGCACCGACGCGTCGGTGGTCATCTCGAAGGCCTGCTTGTCGCCGAACGTCTCGTTGAACCATCCGGTTGGCAACTCCGCGCGGGACGCGGTCGAGAGCAGCGTGGCGACGAGCAGCGTGAATGCAATTGGTGTCTTCATGGCGTGTCTTTCGCAGAGGGCGCGAGCAGTTACTTCTTGCCGAAGTCGAGCGCGGGTCCGGCGGGCAGTTTGGGCTCCATCTGGGAGTCTTCGCTGGTGACCGGCACGCTCGCGTCGACGACCTCGACCTTCGGGTCGCTCATCCAGACCTTGCCGCGCCCGGAGAGGTAGAAGCCGATCGTCACGGCGTACGCCTCCTGCGGAATGTCGAGGACGATCTCGTATCGCTTCCAATCGTTGGTGCCCTTGAGCGCCGCGTCCCCACTGGCCCGCATTCGCATGTTGTCGGCACGAAGCATCGGATGTGGATGATCGGGGTTGCCCGTCGGCTTCTCGCCAACCGTCATGAAGAGGGCCGCGGTGTTGCACTCCTGCGTCTTGAGCATCGCCGAGTAACGCACGCGCTTTCCCCGGTACGCGTCGGCGCTGAAATGGTTGTTCAGCGCAGCCATTCCCTTGGTGAACGCCGGGAGCGAGCGAATGACCATCGTCGGCTTGCCCTCGAACTGAACGGCCGGATCGCCATCTGCCGCCACGCCGTTGGTGGCGCTTCCCGCGAGGGACCAGTCGGCGGGTAGCGCGGCAACGGCCGCGGTCGAGAAGAGCGATGAAGCGAGCAGCGAGAGAGCGACAGTCTTCGTCATAATGAATTCCGATTCAGGAAGTGAATTTAGATTCAGGTGCGGTGCTTTTCAAAGATGGAGAGAGCGAGGTCAGGGTCGCTCGTCGGGTGCTTGAGCGGAGATCTCCATGCGCTCGTCGAGCCCGCGATGCGGCGCGTCCATCGGCTCGTCGAGTGCGGTCGCGCCCGCGACAAACTCAAGCTGCGGCAGACCACTCTTCGGCGCGTGCGTGTGGACACCCCAGGCGACGACCGCGAGAGCCGCGGCTGCCGCGGCGAGTTCGGCGAAGACGCGCGGCTTGAGCACGCGGAGGTTCGACTGCGCGACGATTCGCAGCGGCTCCTCGAGCGCGGCCGCGCGCTGCAGCCTTGATGCGCACCGCTCACACGCGATGGTGTGGGCATCGAACTCGGCCTGCTCGTGCGCCGGCAAGCCGCCGACGATGAAGAGATCGATCGATGACTGCGAGAGATGCTCAGACATGCGCGTCTCCTTCGATGGCCGCGCGCAGCCGGGCGCGCACTTCCGTGAGCGTCTGGCGAACGCGCTGCACGCTGATTCCAAACTCGTTCGCGAGCTCGCCGTGCGGCCGCTCCTCACGCGCGTAGGCGGCGCGGAAGATCTGCTGCGCACGCGGCGGGCATTGCGAAAGCGCGGTCTGCGCGCTTCTCAGCTCCTGCGCAGAGACGAGACGCGCTTCCGCAGACGGCAGCGGATCAGGCAGCTCGGGATCGAGTTCGTCCGTGTGCGAAGGCCTGCGCGCGTCGTCGAGCGCAAGCCGATGCGCGGTCGTGATCGCAAGTCCGGGCAGCTCGAGTCGCGACAGCTCTCCCGCCTGCTGCCGCTCGAAGAGCCGCGCCCACGCTGCCTGCGCGAACTCTCGCGCGCGATCGATGCGCAGCCCGCGCGCGAGCAGAGCGACCACCACGCGATGGCTGTGCTGCGCGACCAGCTGCTCCCACGCTGCGCGATCGCCCGCGAGCGCGCGCTGTTCCAGCGTCAGGTCGGGCATCGCGATCGTTTGCGCCGGGAGGGAGAGGACGAGCATGTCCCCTTAGAACGATCGGGCGCGCGCGGCATATCGGTCGGGCGCAGCAGATTGATGCCGAATCGCGCGCGACCGCGCCCCGCAAGGAGTTGCGTGCGAGCTTCAGCTATTGCGCTTCGCTCTTCTTGAGCAGCTCGTCCGCGCGCTCCTGATCGTTCTTCTCGATCTCTCGCGCCTTCGACCGGACGTTGTCGAGCTGCTGCTTCGGACGCGAGTGCTCGCTGTTCGCCTGCGTCGTGCCCACCGCGTCGAGCGGCGAGGATTGCGTCGTGCCCGCCAGCTCGTACTTCACGGCGAACGCGATGACCACCAACGCCAGCACGACGATGAGAATGCGCCCCATGAACGCCTCCAGTGGCGCGCAGGATGGTCACGAGTTGGCCGCGCTGTGAAGCGGCGCACGCTCTCTCGTTGCTGAAAACGCCACGAGGGCCGCCGGAACGAATTCCGAAGGCCCTCGCGGGAACTGCAGATGCTTTGTACTCCAACGATTACCGAAAATTACCGAATCGATAATTTTCGGTAAATCGCTCGCGAGGCCTAAGCGCTCGCGGGCGGCGTGACAGCGGCTTCCTTCGGCGTCTCGCTGTCGGTCATCGCCTCCTTGCGCGAGAGGCGGATCTTGCCCGAGCGGTCGACGGAGACGACCTTCACCATCACCTCGTCACCCTCCTTGAGCACGTCCTCGACCTTCTTCACGCGGCCGTTGGCGAGATCGGAGATGTGCACGAGGCCGTCGGTGCCGGGGAAGATCTCCACGAACGCGCCGAACTCCATGATGCGGCGGACGGTGCCGAGATAGATCTTCCCGACCTCCGCTTCCTGCGTGAGCGCGCGGATCATCTTGATCGCCTGATCGACGCTCTCGCTGCTCGTCGACGCGATGCTCACCTGGCCGTCGTCCTCGATGTTCACCGAGCAGCTGGTGCGCGCGATGATGTCCTTGATCACCTTGCCGCCGGGCCCGATGACGTCCTTGATGCGCGAGACCGGGATGCGGATGGTGGTGATCTTCGGCGCGTACTTGCTGATGTCCGTGCGCGACGAGGAGAGCGACTTCGTCATCTCCGCGAGGATGTGCAGCCGGCCTTCCTTCGCCTGCTCGAGCGCGTCGGTGAGGATCTGCTTGTCGACGCCGGTGATCTTGATGTCCATCTGGATCGACGTGATGCCCTTCGCCGTTCCGCAGACCTTGAAGTCCATGTCGCCGAGGTGGTCTTCGTCGCCGAGGATGTCAGAGAGGATCGCGATCTTGCCGTCCTCCTTGATGAGGCCCATCGCGATGCCCGCGACCGGCGCGGTGATCGGAACGCCCGCGTCCATCAGCGAGAGCGCGCCCGCGCAGACGGTGGCCATCGACGACGAGCCATTGCTCTCGAGGATGTCCGAGACGATGCGGACCGTGTAGGGGAACTTCGCCTCGTCCGGCATGACCGCCTTGAGGGCGCGCTCGGCGAGAATGCCGTGGCCGATTTCGCGACGGCCCGCGCCGCGCAGCGGCTTCACTTCGCCGACCGAGTAGGGCGGGAAGTTGTAGTGGAGCATGAACTTGCGGAAGTGCTGGCCCTTGAGGGTCTCCATCCGCTGCTCATCTTCCGACGTGCCGAGCGTGGTGGTGACGAGACCCTGCGTCTCGCCGCGCTGGAAGAGCGCCGAGCCGTGCGCGCGAGCGAGCAGGCCGACCTCGGTGGCGATGGCGCGGATCTGGCGCGTGGTGCGGCCGCCGATGCGCTGGCCGTCGTGCGTGATCATCCGGCGCATGTGCTCGTACTTGAGATCCTCGAGCGCAGTCTTGACGTCCTTCTCCTTGCCCTTGAACGCGGCACCTTCCGCGCAGAGCTCGGCGACGACGGCCTTCTTGATCTCGCTGAGCTTGCCGTAGCGCTCGTGCTTGTCGTGGATCAGGTACGCGGCCTTGACCTTCTCGAGCGCCAGCTCACGAACCTTCTCGGGCGCGCCCGCGGTGAGCGCCGGCTTCTCGAACTTGCGCTTGGCCTTGCCCACGAGCTTCGCGAGCTGCTCCTGCGCAGTCAGGATGCCGTCGATCGCCTTCTGGCCGAAGAGGAGCGCGTCGATCATCTCCGTCTCGCCGATCTCCTTCGAGCCGCCCTCGACCATGAAGATCGAGTCGCGCGACGCCGCCATCAGCAGATCGAGATCGCTGACTGCGCGCTGCTCCTCAGACGGGTTCGCGATGAGCGTGCCGTTGATGCGGCCGACGCGCACGCCTGCGAACTGGAACGGGAAGGGAATGTCCGAGACCGCGAGTGCGTACGAGGCGCCGGTGAGCGCGAGCACGTCGGTGTCCTGGTGGTTGTCGGCCGAGAAGACGGTCGCGATGATCTGCGTGTCGTTCTGGTAGCCCTCGGGGAAGAGCGGGCGGCACGAGCGATCGATCATGCGCGACACGAGCGTCTCGCGCTCGGTCAGGCGGCCCTCGCGGCGGAAGAAGCTGCCCGGGATGCGGCCGGCGGCGGAGAGGCGCTCCTGGTAGTCGACCGTGAGCGGGAAGAAGTCGAGACCCTCGCGCTTCTCCTTCGCGGAGACGGCGGTGATGAGGACCATCGAGTCGCCGGCGCGGATGACCACCGAGCCGTCGGCCTGCTTGGCCAGCTTGCCCGTTTCGATGGTGATGTTCTGCCCGCCGACCTGCGCTGAAACCGTCTGAACCTGCGTCATGTGCAACATCCTTTTGCGACCCCCATGGGCCGCTCGCTTGCGTTGATGGAAAGGGGAGACGCTCACGCGCCTGCCCGGAATGCCATACGAAGAACTGCGTTTCGTACTGCTGCTTCCGGGACTGTTGGATCCTGATCGCAACCGGGAACCGCGCTGTTTCCCGACTCCGATGAGGGACCGACAGACTCGCGAAGCGAGCGAGGCGCCCCTGACTGCGGGACGCCTCGCGGACTGCTTGCCTACTTGCGGATGCCGAGGCCCTCGATCAGCTTCTTGTAGCGGGAGCCATCCTTGGTCTTCAGATAGTCGAGCAGGCGGCGGCGCTGGCCGACCAGCTTGAGCAGGCCGCGGCGCGAGTGGTGATCCTTCTTGTGCGTCTTGAAGTGCTCGGTCAGGTAGACGATGCGCTCGGTGAGCAGCGCGACCTGGACTTCCGGCGAGCCGGTGTCCGAGGCGTGCGTCTTGAACTTGGTGACGAGATCCTGCTTCTTCGCTTCGTAATGCAGAGGGCCGTTGCTCATGTTCTTCTCTCTGCTCCCCGCGGCTTCGCCGGCCAGGGCGAGAGTGCGAGCGAGCTCTAAATCCGAGGGAATGTCCCCGGAAGGGCGAGCAACCTAGGGGATCGGGGGTGCGGGAGTCAAGCTTGGGGGCGGCGCCCGCGGGCGCGGGGAGCGGCGGGCGACACGCTCTGGTCGGGCCCGGGACGCGATCGTGACAGCGCGGCGTGGAGCGTGCGGAGGCGGGATGCGTCCTGCGAGATTCGCTTCTCCGCCCGCGGGCGCGTCTTTCGGTCCCGGACCTTGACGCTATCGGAACCCGGGGCGCGATCAGAAGATCGTGCAGCGTGATGGTCTGAGCGAAATGTCGCCCGTCCGCTCCCCGCGCCCGCGGGCGCCTCGGCAGGGCTTGGCGTCTCGCAATTGGGGACCGGACAAAAGCAGTCTCGATTGATAAGGGAAACTTCATGATCGCACCCGAGCGTTTGCAGACATTGGATGCACGCAAAGAGTCCCTCGAGAGCTTCCTGCGAGCTTGGTATCCGCCGGAGCACGACGGCGCGGCGAAGGGGCCCGCGATTTCGCCCGCTCCGGTCGAGGCTCCCGCGCTCCTGCGCTGGTGGTGGTCGCTCGTGGCTGCGCGTCCGATCCTGCGCGGCGTACAGAACAAGTTCCTTGCGCCAACGAAGTTCGTCGCGGACCCGTTTCTCATCTATGGAAATCCGCCGCGCGCGATTGAGCCGTCGCCCGTTGTCTGGCCCTTTTGGTCTGAGAACCAGGGCGTGGTGACGCTCGCGTGTGAGAGCCGTGGCGACGACCCGATTGTCTGGGCATCGAGCGATTATCAGCCGACCTACACGTTATGCGCCGTTCGCGAGCGTGAGCCGCTCTCAGGGCAGCTCATTCGATATTCGCTGCTCGAGGCGATGTATGGAGCGATCGAAGGAGGCCAGTGGGGAACGCTCGCGCTCGACACGTTCGATGACATCGTACGCAGATGCTCCATGCATCGACTGCCGCTCGAGCCGACTGGATATCCGGCAGACCGGATGGAGTTCTTCACGGCACCGGGCTTCATCGCCGTGGCTGAGCTTGATGAGGCAGCCGGCGAGGCGCACGCGATGTTCGGCGGCAATCGCGCCGGCGCGCTCGCGGCGATTGAACCGATGGTCGATGATCCGACGGAATTCGGGATTGCATAGTTCGCTCCGCGCCAGCGCCGTCGCGGCCTGCGCTTACCCGCCCTTGATTCGTCGATAGGCCGGGTAGAGCAGCGGCAGCTGCTTGAGCCGATTCACGACGCGCATCGAGATCGAATTGCTCAGCTGGTCATAGGCGGCGCGACTCTCTGCGAGGTGCTGTTCGGACTGCGCGAGAAGTGCGCGTGCCTCTGCGAGCTGGGATTCGATGAGTGCGCGCGACCGCTCTGGGTGCGGGTGATCGCGTCGGAAGGAGAGAATCGAATCGACGGCGGCCTGCCGCTTCTGGGCGTGGCTGGGAAGCAAATGGAGCGCGTTGGCGTCGGACATTCCCAGATCGCGGAGCGGACCGACGTTGACCGCGTAGGGCTTGCGGGCCGCGAGGAGGCTGAAGACGATGTCGTCCTCGACCGTCGGCGGCGGCAGCGTGCCGAGCGCGGCGAAGGCATCGGCGAGCCGCTGGCGCTGGAACATCATCGTCTGTCCGAGCACGACGTCGACCTCGCCCCAGACGTCGGCGAAGACATATTTTCCATCGCGCAGGTTGCGCCCGCAGCAGCCATAGATGCGGCCTGGATCGCGCGCGTACTCGGCGAGCACGGCGCGGAACTGATCCGGCGATACCAATAGATCGTCGTCCTGAAACCAGATGTTGTCGTGCTGCGCGAGCGGCACCATGCAGTAGCGCGCGAGGCAACGGAAGTTGCGCGGCGCATTCACCACCGTCACGCCGGGGATTGAAATCTCCCTTTCCGGATCGTTGTTCCAGAGGATGATCTCGCGCACTTCGGGAATGCGCTGAAGCTCGCCGATGAGCAGCGGGAGATTGTGCGGCCGCTTCCACGAGAGAAGGATCGCGGTGAATTTCAGGTCGCTCACCGCGTGAGGCCGTTCAATCGGCTGCATCATGTTGGGGGCCCAGTTGTCGAGATGGCGAACGAAGTGAAACGTCCAATCGAGGTGGCTTCGCCAGAGCTGAAATGGCGAGAGCCAGTGCGCGAAGGCCGACGCCATCGGACCGCCGACGACCGTGCCACGGAAACTTTCATCCACGCGGGCTGCGGCCCAGGCGAACTTCGCGTGCGACAGGATGAGGAGCCCGGAGTGCGGATTGGTCGCGACGCGCAGCGGGTGTCCGCGGAATATGCGCGTCTCGCTCTGCCATCCCTCCACCGCCTGCAGATCGACGCAGAGGTCGCGTTCGCCGTGCCTCTCGAGTCGGTTCGGGTGCAGGCACGCGTCGAGTTCCGACTGCGCGTCGAAGGCGAGGATGTTCTCGAACGTCTCGCGCGGGAGTTCGATGTCGTCTTCAATGGTGATGAAGTAATCGTACTCGTCGAGATGCTGCCGCATCCGCGCGAGCGACTCGTAGACGAGCATGCGCGGATCTTCGATCTGGAATGGAATATCGATAGGGACCAGCGCGCGACCGGGAATGCCGCAGACGCGGATATCGATGTTTCCAATCTCGCGAAGCGCCGCGAGCGCAGAGAGGACATGGGCGCGCCGCACGTCCGCGAGCTGCGTCGTGCTTTTGCCGCGGAAGGTAAGACTTTCGCCGTAGAAATGATTGAGGTGGCAGAGCACGCGCGGGCGCTGCGGGTCGCGGGGATGTGCGAACGATTCGGACATTGGTCCGATTCAACCATTGGGCGCGCCTCTGGAGATTTCGACGATGTGTCGAACCGCTCTGCTGGCAACTATTGGAACGATCGCGTTGCGACGCCGTAGGCCATGCACCCTTTGACCTCGATCTCGACCGCGCCCAGAGCGGCTCGCAGCGTCTCGGCCGTGCGCGGTGCCGCCACCTCTCCGGCGCGCGCCAGCGCTGCCAGATACCATCGGCCAATGAACGTCTCGGCGACGAGCGAGGAGAAATAGACGCGCTTGCCCGGTGCAACGAGTACGAGGAGTGCATCGAGTAATGCGCGAGGATCGGGTGCCATATGCATGAAGCCCATGCAGAGCACCGTGTCGAATGAGGCGGACGCGAACTGGTGCGCGAAGATATCGGTCTGCACGAGGCGGATATTCGCGGGCAGTTCGCCATCGCGAGCGATTCGTGACGCTGCGACGTCCAGCATTCCACACGACCGATCGCTGAGTACGACGGGGCGAGTCGTTGCCGCATAGAGAGCGGAGGTTGCTGCGGCAGAGCCGGCAGCGACGTCGAGCAGAGGGCCATCTCCATCGGCCAATGCGCGCTTTGCAAAGGCGCTGTAATCGTCCGGGTTCGTGCTCCAGAAGAGCCGATTATAGAGTGGTGAGCGAACCAGGCGATCGTAGAATGCTGCGCGGCGATCATAGGGCGCGCCACTGTCTGACAACTGCGTTTCAATCGTCCACATGGCTTGCCTCCGGCCGGCCCGATTCAGGCCCGGGATTAATGAACCAGATAGTTGCCCGCGCTGTTCGATTCAATCCGCGGCAGCAGATGCGTTGCCTCAAACGCGTCATATCCACTCTCTAATGACGTCCAGAACTCCCGACGCGCGCTGGCCGCGCTCTTCTGCAGTGCATTCCAGGCCGCGCTGCCCGGCCGCGCAGGGAATAGATGCGCGGATATCGTGGCGCCGTGCGCATGCGCATCCTGCGCAATCAGATAGAGCTCTTCGATTGGACCGTCCTCGATCGGGATACATCCGATGGTCACGCAATTGCCGTGAATGAAGATCTCTCCGCCGAGGTCGCGCAGCGAAACACCGTGCGCGCGGGCGCGGTCCGCCTGGTTGGGATAATCGATCTGCAGCGAGAGGTGATAGTTGCTCCAGGGATTCAGCTTGGCGATTTGATAGAAGCCCTCCGGGACCTGCTCGTCGCCATCGCGTTCTTTCGGGCCGGGGCCTCCCGAGCGGGCGCAGATTGGATAGGTCGTGATCAACTTGAGCGGCGCGGTGCGACTCTCGCCAGCCCAGAGTTCGAGCAGTCCTTCCTGCTTGAATGCGCGCAAAAGCAGCGTCCCGGCCGGCGAGTGTATATGCGCCGCCTTGAATAGATCGGCTATCCTCTTGCTATGCGACGCGCGCGCAGCGTGGACACGCGGCGGCTCCGCTGCAGGTAGCGGCAGAGAGATGCTGGCCGCCAGGATTAGAAATGCAACGAGATGATTCATTGCAGACCGATTAATCGTTTCCGTGCGCGAAGGCCTCGTAGCTCTCCGTGCCCTCGCGCGGCGCGGAGTGGGCTGGCGCGAGGAACTTCACCTCAAGATGCTCTGCTTCAATGCGCTTCCAGAGCGCGCGCAGCGAGGCGTGGTTCTGCGCGCTATCCACGCTCGTCACCTTGGCGGCCCCCGCGAACGTGCCGTCCTTGCGGTTCGTCGCGCTGTCGCCGAGATAAAGGACGCCGCGCGCGAGATAGGCCGCGCTTCCGTCGGTATGCCCGGGAATGGCGAAGACGCGCACGGAGAGATCGCCGAGCTGGATCGTCGAGCCATCGTGTAGAGGGTGGGTCACAGTGACCCGCTGCAGCGGGCCGTTCTTGAACTGCTTCGTGATCAGGCCGGGACCGCCTTTGGTGCCGGCGGCAAGCTCGATGTCTCCGGGGAAGGCCATGACGTCTGCGTTGGGGAACTGGTGGCAGCCTGCCGTGTGATCGCCGTGGCCGTGCGTGAGAAAGATCTCCTTCACGCTCTCTCTATCGGAGCCGCGCCGCTTGAGCTCCGCGAGGATTGCCTTGGCGTCGGGATCGTTGCCGCAGTCGATCAGTGCGACGTCATTGCCGCCCGCGGGAAGCACGAACGCCGCGACGAAGCCGTCCTTGATGAGCCGCGCGCCACCGGGCAGTTCCGCGCTCTCAGGCAGCGGGTCGTTTCCGAGGAAGGCCGAAGCGATGACCCCTCCGACGACGAGAACGAGCAGCACCACGACCGCGGCGAGCGCGAGGAGAATCCGCTTGATGAGCTTCATGGCGAAATCCAGATCCAGCGTTTGAAGGGGCCGGGACATATATCCGCTCTTTTGCCCGCCGACATCCGGCGAGGCGCTGTATATCTGCGCGCCGTTCGATTTTGCCGTCTGGAGCAGCGATGACTTCACGCCTTTGCCGCACGAGCGCAGTTGCCGGTCTCCTCCTCGCCATCGCGGGCTGCAGCAAAGCCACGCCGTATTGGGCGTCGCACACGACTGCCATTCCGGTCATTGGCTCACTTGGCGAAACTCTCTCGACCAGCACGCTGGGCCTTGCTGCGGGCGGCTCCGCGAGCTTTTCGGTGACGCTGACTCCCGCGGGAGGCTTCTCTGGGATCGTTCAATTCGCTCCCGTCAACTCCCAGCCGGGCGTGACCTTCTCTCCGAGCAGCGTGGATATCGAGGGGACGGCGGCTGTGACGATTCCGATCACCGTCTCCGCGACGGCCTCGGCCGAGGTGGGCACGCGCGCAGTCACGTTCTGCGCGGCCTCGAGCAACCAGGCGGCGCAGGCTCCGCTGACGATTACGGTCTCGAACTAGTCGATATCGGCGCGGCGGCGAGCGTGGGCCAGCGCGCTGCATCGCGATGTGACAGCGTGACAGATCACGTCACATCGTCACAGCTCTAGAGCTCCTTGAAGCGATGCCTCCATGCGCGGCTCACGCGCCTGATTGCTTGATATGCCGGTCATTGCGGCTTCATTCCAATCGGGCAACTATGGCTCGCGAATCGTGCTCTATCCCTCGCACTCGCGCGATGCGCATTCTGGCGTCGTGGTTGAACCCCGCTTCGTTTAACCGTCCTATCCCCGCCCTGCGCACGCGACCTGGCGATATCGATCCAATCTTCCTTGTCGGGTCCCCGATGATCGGTTACGCGTCGTCAATTCATTGTCGATTGTCCGACCCTCTGGGGGATACCGCATGGCGCGCGTCCGGATTGTCTTCTGCTCGTTATCTCTAATCTGCTGCGGCATTGGCCTTCTTGCTTGCGGGCCGAGCGCGAAAGAGCGTCGGCTCGAGGCCGCCGCGCGTCACGAGATCGAATTGAAGCGAGAGACGCCGATTGGTATCGCGGCCGCTGCGGGAGATCTGGCCACCGTGAAGGCGCTGCTCGACGGTGGCACGTCCGTCGACGAGCAGGACGGGCAGGGCAAGACCGCGCTCTATCACGCCGCGCGCAACGGGAAGCTCGACATCGTCAATCTGGTGCTCGCCCACAAGGCGAATCCGAATTTATCGGAGACAGTCGAAGGCCGCTCGCCGCTCGAGGCCGCCGCATGGAATGAGCACAACGAGGTCATGCTGGCGCTTCTTGCCGCTGGCGCGGACGTCGATAGCAGGGATTCGTTGGGTGAAACGCCGCTGATGAAAGCGGGGCACGGGGACGACGATATCGCGACCGCGCGGATCCTGGTCGAGCATGGCGCGGATGTAAACGCGGAGGCGACGCGTGGAACCTGCGTCCTGAGCTCGATCTCGTCGACGCAGGAGAAGACGCAGGCATATCTGGAGTCGGTCGGAGCGACGCGGCACAACTACGTGAAGGAGAAGTTCGAGCGCTGCTCGGGCTGCGCGTGGGGGAAGGGGAATAGGCCCGCGCAGAGCGATCCGGTGCCACAGCAATCGCCGAGTGCGAAGCCGACGCAGAGCCGGCCACCGATCTGCGATTCCTATAGCGCGGATATCAACGCAAAGAGGGCCGCCGGCTGTTTCTAATCGGCGATAAGGACGGCGCGTCGATTGTCCGACCCGTTGCGCGCCGACATCTGCAACACGAGTGAAGGCCTCGCTCTTGTCCGGTCCTTACCCGTCGGGCAATTGCCGCGGCGCTCGCGCCATTCGAATCAGACGACATAAAGGCGCGGCGAGCGGCGGGGAGCGGCCGGGCAACATTTCGCTCCGACCATCACGCTGCTCAATCTTCCGATCGCGCCCCGGGTTCCGCCAGCGTCACGGTCCGGGACCAAAAGACGCGACCCGCGTGCGGAGAATACGATTTCGCGGGCCGCTCACGCCCTCCGCACGCTCCCCGCCGCGCTGTCACGATCGCGTCCGGGGACCGACCAGAGCGTGTTGCCCCGCCGCTCCCCGCCGCTCGCCGCGCCGATATTCGCTGACGCGAATATAGCTACTGCGCCGCCCCCTTGCCCGCCGGCCCCTTCTCGACTTTCGGGCTCGGCAGCTTCTCCCCCTTCTTCAGCGGCACCAGCTGGACATATCCCGCATATCGCTCGTCGATATGCCGGACGTAATCGACCGGCTCGGTCCCGCGGCAGAAACCGAATCGCGCGTGCGCGGCCACCTTGCGATCGGCAAGCTTGAGCAGCCAGACCGCGACGTCCTTCCAGACCGACGCGTCCTTGCCGCTCGCGCGGGTCAGCTTGCGCGCGTCGTCGACGTGGCCGAAGCCGCTGTTATAGGCCGCGAGCGCAAAGCGATATCGCTCGATCGGATCGCTGATATCCGAGTAATGGCCCGCGAGCTGGTTCATATATTTGAGGCCACCGCGGATCGACTGCTCCGGATCGGTGGCATCGACGATGCCCAGGCCCTTCGCGGTCGCGGGCATGATCTGGAAGAGCCCCTGCGCGCCGACCCAGCTCTTGTTCTTCGGGTCGAATCGGCTCTCTTGATAGATCTGCGCGGCAACGAGCCGCCAATCGAATCCATAGGGCTCGCTGTGCTTCACAACCAGCGGATCATAAGGCGAGAGCGTGCCGGTTTCCGAGGCATAGAACGCATCCTTGCCGCGCTTCTTGAAGTCGCGCATGGCCTCGAAATATTTGTTCTTCACGATATTGAAGTCGGGCTTCTTCTTCATCTCGCGCAGCAGTTCATCGATCTCCGCGGCGAGCTTCTTATCCTGCGGACGCACGGCCCACGCGACATCGCGCGCGGGGCTGATGGGCGGACCCACCACGAGGTTATCGAAGTATGCGGCGTGGATCTCCGCGAGCACGTCATCCGCGACCGTGTAGGAATACGCGCCCTTGGCCAGCGCGGTCAGGATGGTGTCTGTCTCCTGATCGTCGGGGATTAACTTAATCTGGATGGCCGGCTTTCCCTCTTTAACCAGCTGTGCCGAGAGAGTGGTGAGCGTGTCGTAATAAGTCGAATTCTTCCGGACGCTGACGTCCTTACCCGCGAGATCCGCCGGCGCTTTAATTGCTGGCGTTCCATCCTTCCAGACGATCACCTCGCGCACCTGCGACCAGGGAGACGCGAAGAGCACCTCGGCCTGCCGCTCGGGGGTAATCGTCATCTCGGCGGCAATGACATCCCCTTCACCCTTGAGGAGCGCTGGAACCATCTCCTTCCAATCGTTGGTGATCACCATATCGACGCGGATGCCGAGCCGCTGGGCGAGCCGCTTGCCGATTTCGTAATCGAAGCCCATCCGGTGGCCGCGATAGATGAAGAAGCTCGTGTCGTTGTTGCGCGTGAGGACGCGGATATATCCCGAGGCTTTAATCTCCTCGAGTGTGCGCGGATGATCAGGACGACCCGAGGCGCGGCTTTCCAATCCCTCAGCGCCGACGGCGTCCTCGTCCGCGCCGCTCTCCGCGGCGGCAAGCTGCTGTTCGGCGGCCGTCGGGGGCGCTGAATCGGGGCCGCGCGCACCACCGCCCTGGCCCTGTGTCGCCTGCAACAGGCCCGTCTCGTCGGTCTCGATTGCGCCGGCGTCATGCATCGGCGCCGCATTGGCCGGCGGTGCGGAAGCTGTCGGCGCGGTCGGTTCGGTCGCCGGTGCGTTCGAGGCACCAGCATCGCTCAGCGAAACCGACGTCGCGCCCAGTTGCGGCCTCGGCGGCGGCGGCGACGACGGAGTGGCGAAGGGCGCAGCGCCACTCTCGCTGCCGCCAACGGTCGAGACTGTCGCCTGTCCCGGCTGCTTGCCGGGCTCTCCTCCGGGTGAATTCCCCGGCGCGCCTGGCGTGGCGCAGGAGCAGATCAGAGCGAGGGCAGCAGCGGCGGACGCGGCTCGAAAGAGATTCATGGCGGCGGACCCTATCGAGCGCGATCCGTCGCGGTCAAGGCACGCGAAGTCGCATCGCGCACCTCGCGCACGCCTCTGCGCAGTGCGGACTGGACAGTTGCCATCTGTTTCGACGAAGAGAGCGCGCGCTCCGTCTGCGGTAGTCCTGCATCCACCCTCTCCTCGTCCTTCGCGCATGTTCGATCGCGAAGGGCCGCAGCTCGAGCAAAGCCCGTTCGTCGATTGAAGGAGCATTTGACCCGTGTGGATCGTCCGCCTCGCGCTCCGGCGCCCCTTCACCGTCGCGGTGCTCTCGCTGCTGATCATGATCTTCGGTGGGATGTCGGCGCAGCGCATGAAGGTCGATATCTTCCCGGCCATCGATATCCCGGTCGTGCTCGTCGTGTGGGCCTATCCGGGTCTCTCGGCGGAGGACATGGAAAGGCGCGTCGTTTTCTTAAGCGAGCGCGCCTATTCGACGACCGTGGACGGCATCGAGCACATCGATTCCCAATCGATCTCCGGCATCGGCATTCTCAAGATCTACTTTGAGCCCGGCGCGGACATCGGAGCTGCGATCGCGCAGATCGCCTCGGTCTCGCAGACGGCGAGCCGCAATATGCCGCCGGGAATCACGCCCCCGAATGTCATCCGCTACAACGCCTCGAACGTGCCGGTCGCGCAGCTGACCATCTCCAGCGACACGCTCACCGAGCAGCAGCTCTTCGACCAGGGCCTCAACTTCATCCGCATCCGGCTCTTCACCATCGAAGGCATGTCGACGCCCGCGCCCTACGGCGGCAAGGCGCGGCAGATCATGGTCGATGTCGATCCCGCGGCCTGCGCGGCCAAGGGGCTCGCGCCGCAGGACGTGGTCAATGCGCTGCTCGCGGAGAACGTGCTCGTGCCGGCGGGAACGGCCTCGCTCGGCGACACCGAGTACGACGTCACGCTCAACTCAAGTCCGCAGAGCGTGCAGCAGTTCAACACGCTGCCCATCAAGGTGGTCGATGGCCAGCCCGTGCTGCTCGGCGATGTCGCGCATGTGCACGACGGCTTCGCGGTGCAGGGCAACATCGTGCGCGTCAACGGCAAACGCGCGACCTATCTCGCGCTGCTCAAGCACTCGAATGCTTCGACGCTCGCGGTGATCGACGCCGCCCGCGCGATCCTCCCGCTGATCCAGGCGACAGCGCCGGCAGGTCTCAATCTCAAGATCGATTTCGACCAGTCGATCTTCGTGCGTGCCGCGGTGAAGAACGTGCTGCACGAGGCGATCGCCAGCTCGATCCTCGTCTCGTTGATGGTGCTCTTCTTCCTCGGCAGCTGGCGCAGCGTCGTGATCGTCTCCACGTCGATCCCTCTCTCGATCCTCGTCGGCGTGGCGGGCCTCTTTCTCCTCGGCCAGACCTTCAATCTGATGACGCTCGGCGGCCTCTCGCTCGCGATCGGCATGCTCGTCGACGACGCCACGGTCGAGGTCGAGAACATCCACCGCAATCGCCACCTCGGAAAGAAGCTCACCGTCGCGATCCTCGACGGCGCGCACCAGATCGCCGTTCCCGCGCTCGCGGCGACGCTCACCATCTGCATCGTCTTCTTTCCCGTCGTGATGCTGGTCGGCCCCGCGAAGTATCTCTTCACGCCGCTCGCGCTCTCGGTCGTCATCTCGATGATGGCGTCGTACCTGCTCTCGCGCACGCTGGTGCCGACGCTCGCGCGCATGCTGATGGAGAAGGAGTCGCTCGAGCACAGCGCGACGTTGTGGGGCCGCTTCAACGCATGGCGCGATCGCGCCTTCGAGCATTTTCAGGAGCAGCAGTACGGAGCGGCGCTGCGTCGCGTTCTCGCGCACCGCGGTTTTGTGATGCTCTGCTCGACGCTCTTTGTCGTGATTACAGCAGCGCTCCCTGCCGTCGTCGGCTTCGACTTCTTTCCCTCGATCGACGCGGGTCTGATGAAGCTCCATTTCAGAGCGCCGATCGGCACGCGCATCGAGACGACCGAGGCGCTCGTCAGCGATCTCGAAGCGCGCATCCGCAAGATCATTCCGGCCGATGAACTCGAGACGCTCAACGACAACATCGGCATTCCCATCTCGTTCAACATGGCCTTCGTCGGCACCGACAACATCGGCAGCTTCGACGCGGACATCACCATCGCGCTCAAGCCGAAGCACGCGCCGACCGAGCAGTACGTCAAGCGCATCCGCGCCGAGATCCCGCCTGCGTTTCCCGGGTCGAGCCTCTATTTCCAGCCCGCAGACATCGTCAGCCAGGTGCTCAACTTCGGCCTCTCCGCGCCGGTCGATGTGCAGATCGAGGGCGGAGATCTGGAGAAGTCCTACGCACTCGCGCAGCGGCTGCGCGACAAGCTGCGCGCGATTCCGGGCACCGTCGATGTTCGCATCGCGCAGGTGCTCGACCATCCCGCGCTCCACATCGAGGTCGATCGATTGCGCGCGGCGCAGGTCGGCCTCTCGCAGAAGGACGTTGCGAACAATCTGCTCACCACGCTCTCCTCGAGCGCGCTGGTGGCGCCGTCGTATTGGCTCTCTCCGCAGAACAACGTGAACTACGTCGTCGCCGTGCAGACGCCGCTGCGCGATCTGCAGACGACCGCTGATCTGATGTCGACGCCGCTGGCTGGCGGCGCGACCGCGCTGAGACAGACCGGCCCCGCCGGCGCGCGCAACTCCCGCGACGTCTCCGAGTCTCCCTACCTCGGCAGCGTCGCGCACCTCACGCCCGGCGCGGACAAGGCGCTCATCAACCACGCGACCGTGCAGCGCGTGATCGACGTGCAGTGCTCGGTGGAGGGGCGCGATCTCGGCGGCGTCGCGCGTGACATCGACCGGGCGATCGCCTCGCTCTCGAGTGAAAAGGATCTCCCGCCCGGCACGCGCTTTCACGTGCGCGGGCAGAGCGAGAGCATGTTCAGTTCCTTCAAGGCGCTCGGCGCGGGGCTCGTCCTCGCCATCGCGCTCGTCTACCTCCTGATGGTCGTGCTCTTCCAGTCGTGGCTCGATCCGTTGATCATCCTCGGAGCGGTGCCTGGCGCGCTCTCGGGCATTCTCTGGATGCTCGCGCTGACCGGGACGACGCTCAACGTCGAGTCGTTCATGGGCTCGATCATGGCAGTCGGCATCGCGGTCTCCAACAGCATTCTCCTCGTGAACTTCGCGAATGAGGTGCGCGTGGAACACGGGCTCGACGCGCTCTCGGGCGCGCTGGCCGCGGGCAAGACGCGTTTGCGGCCCGTCTTGATGACCGCGCTCGCGATGATCATCGGCATGGCTCCGATGGCGCTCTCCGTCGGCGAGGGCGGCGAGCAGAATGCGCCGCTCGGACGCGCGGTCATCGGCGGCCTCATCGTCGCCACCTTCGTCACTCTCTTCGTCGTGCCCGTTCTCTATTCGCTCCTGCGCCGCGCCCCACCGCGCGCGCACGAGCTCGACCAGCAGTTCAAGGCCGAGGCTGCCGGCGCCTCGTCGGAGTCCCTCTCATGAACGAGCTGAAGAACGACTCGGTGCAACCTGTGCGCGGCGGCGCGCTCTATCCGCTCAGCGCTCTGCTGCTCATCGCGGCAGCGCTCGGCGTGTTCATGCTGGCGACGAGAAAGGCGCACGCGGAGAAGGCCGACGGCGAGGCGCGCACGGCCCTCGTTGCGCAAGGTCCGCTCGTGCGCGTCGCGCGTGTGCAGGCAGCCCCGGCCACGCGCGATGTGCAGCTGCCCGCCGAAGTGCACGCCTGGCAGCAGTCGACGCTCTACGCGAAGGTGAGCGGCTACCTGAAATCGATCCTCGTCGACAAGGGGGATCGGGTCGCGACGAACCAGCTCATCGGCACGCTCGAATCTCCCGATGCGGATCAGCTGGTGATCGCGGCCCGCGCCGATCTCGAGCTCAAGCAGCAGCTCGCGCAGCGTTCGCGCAATCTCTCGAAGAGCGGCGTCGTGTCGGATCAGGATCTGCAGAACGCAATCTCGAACGAGAAGGTGGCCGAGGCGTCGCTGCGGCGCGCGCAGGCGCTGAAGGCCTACGAGGAGATTCGTGCGCCGTTCGCCGGGATCATCACGGCGCGATACGCGGACGTGGGCGCGCTCTTGCCGGCGGCCACGGGTTCGACGCAGAGCGCGCAGCCCGTGGTGGACGTGGCCGATCTGTCGCGCGTGCGCATCTGGACCTATCTCGGGCAGGACGACGCAGCGCAAGTGCAGGTCGGCGATGTGGCGCACGTGACGTTCGAGCCGCGCCCGCAGGATGTTCGCACTGCGAAAGTCGCGCGCATCGCGCAGAGCCTCGACGCGCGCACGCGCACGATGCTCACCGAGGTCGTGCTCGACAACAAGGATGGCGCGCTCTATCCGGGCGAGTTCGTCCACGTGCAGCTCACGCTGCGTGCCCGCGCGACGCCGAGCATTCCGGCCGAGGCGCTGATCGTGCGCAGCGGCAAGCTCTTCGTCGCGGTGATCGAGAGCGGCGTTGCCCATCTGCGCGCCGTCGAGGTCGCGAGCGACGACGGCAAGACGCTGCAGATCGCGACGGGCCTGGTCGGTGGGGAGACGATCGCGATCAACGCGGCGGGCGAGCTGGTCGACAACGGGCCGGTGCGCGTGGATGAGGGGAACAGCGCAACGCAGGCGTTGCCTGCGAGTCGGTAGAGATTGGGCATTCGCCATTGGACTCTGGGTACTGCGGCAGGTCCGGATACGTGAAGCCAGATTCGAATTCTGAATCGAGATTCATGATGTGAATCCAGATTCAATCCACCAGTCTTGATTCCGCAAAGCCCAGAGCCCGCCCGCCTGCTACAAGTCCACCTCGTGAACCTCCTCGAGAACCCGCTCTCTCTTGCGCTTGGCATCGCGCTGCTCGCCGCGGTCACGGGCCTGCGCCGATTCGTCTCCGCGCAGCGCACGCTCCACGGAGCGCGCGAACTCATCGATGAGCTGCGTGCTCCTCAAATCGCGCTCGGCATCTACCTCGCGGCGTGGCTGTGGATGTTTCTCCACCGCGCCGGAACCGACGCCCAGTCGGCCCGGGTCGCGCTCGTCGCCGTGCACGCGTGCGGTGGCGTCGCGCTGCTGCGCATCCTTGATGTCTCGTTCTTTGCGGCGCTGCGGGCCACTCGTCACGTTCCGCCTCCGCGCATCGTTCGCAGCCTCGCCATCTGGATTCTCTCCTCGGCGATCATCGTGGTGGCCGCGCGCAGCGCCTGGCAGATCGATCTCGGCAGCCTGCTGACGACCTCGGCGCTGCTCTCGGTGGTCCTCGGCTTCGCGCTGCAGGAGTCGCTGGGAAATCTCTTCGCCGGCCTGACGCTGAACGCGGAGCATCCATTCGAAGCGGGCGACTGGATCACCTTTGGCTCGCGCGAAGGACGCGTCGTCGATGTCGGCTGGCGCTCGACGCGCTTGATGACGATCGACGAGGACGAGCTGCTGGTGCCCAACGGGCTCATCAGCCGCGAGGTGGTGGTCAATCACTCGCGCCCGTCGGCGCGGCGCGTGGTCGAGCTGCAGTTCACGCTCGACTTCGAGGCGAGCCCGACCGACGTGAAGCGGGTGCTGCTCTCGACGTCCGCTGCCGTCGAGGGTGTTCTCAAGGTTCCCGCGCCGACTGCGCAGCTCGTGCGCTTTGTCGACGATGGCGTGCTCTGGAAGCTGCGCGTCGCCATCGCTGATTTCGCCGCCAACGACGACGTGCGCGATCGCGTGCAGCAGGCGCTCTGGTATGCGCTGCGGCGCGCGGCGATTCATGTCCCAACCAGACAGCTGTCTGTTTCGCGACGGGAGCGTCCCGCCGAGGCCGAGGCCCGGCGCGTGCGGGAACATCTCGCGGAGGCCGAGGAGTTGCTCGGTCGCATCGACTTCGTCGCGGCCCTCAACCCCGAGGCGCGCGCGGAGCTGGCAGGCCATGCGCACTACTTCGAGTACGGGCCGGGCGAGGCGGTCGTTCGCGAGGGGGAGAAGGGCGACTCGTTCTATCTCGTCGCCAGCGGGCATCTCGGCGTGCACGTCGCGGGGAAGGAGGCCGCGGTCGCGCAGCTTGTGCGAGGAGATTTCTTCGGCGAGGTCTCGCTGCTCACGGACGAGCCCCGCACCGCCACGGTGGTCGCCATCGATGCAGCCGCGCTGCTGGTGGTCAATCGCGATGCCTTCGCCCGCCTCTTCGCCGCCGACGAAGGCGTGATGGAGCAGCTCGCCCGTGTCATCGCGGGCCGCAAGGCGCAGCTCGCGAGCGCGCGCGAAGGTGGCAAGGAGAGCTCTGCACCTGAGACGCAGACGATGCTCGCGCGCATTCGCGGGATCTTCGGACGGCGCCGCTGACGCGTTCTCCGCGAGGCCGCTTCAGGGCTTCGCGATCATTCCTCGAATAGGCTCCACATCTACGTCGTTCGGCATCGGCTGCGCGAGATAGAGCGTCCAGGCGCGCACCATTCCCTCTTTGCCCGCCGCAGCATCGAAGCGCATCAGCTGCTGGTAGGCCGCGCCAAGATTCTTCGCGACCTGTGGATCCGGATAGGGCGTCTCCTGTTCGATCTCCTCCATCGTCGAGATCGCCAGATCGATCGGCGCCCGTTTCTCCTCGTGCGCGTGCGCGTAGTTGACCAGCGCCGCCGCGAAGCTCTCCTTCTCGATCCAGTACTGCCGCAGCACCTCGCGCTCCCAGCTGTCGAGCGGAAAGCTCGTCAGCGAGCTCGGCTCGATCGCGTCGACCTGCGCGCGCTCACGTGCAAGCCACGTCTCATACGAGAGCTCTTCTCCGCGCGGCAGGAGCTGTTCGACGAATCCCTGCGGCCAGGCGACGTATCCCGACGCGTAGCTGTTGTCGTGCAGCCGGAAGTTGTTCACGACGAAGAGCGGCGCGCTGCGATTGGCGTCGAGGAACTCCTTGAAGTTGTACGTCCCCGTCGCGCCGCTTGCGTCGAGCCGCTGGCCCGGCAGCACCACTCCCGGTTCGTGCTTCTCGACCAGACGCCGATACCAGGGACGAGTCAGCGCGAGCATGTCGACGATCTGCACGTCGCGCCGCAGCCCCTCGTTCTCTTGCGCGTAGAGCAGCGTGTTGGTGACGTGATCGCCAGACGAGAGCAGCAGCGCGTGCGGGGGAAGCGGCTCGAGCACGACGTGCGCGAAGCGGCGCAGAACGTCGGCGCGCGAACGATCCTCGCCCTTGTAGCCAAGCCCGATGTTCAGCAAAGCCGCGCCCAGTGCGGTCGCGAGCGAGATCTCTGCGCGTTGTCGCGGCAGGCGCGCGCAGGCCCACGAGAACCCGAGCCCGGCCCAGGCGCAGAGCAGAAGATCGGGCGCCTGCCAGAAACGCTCCTGGATGCCCGCCTTGAGCGGCATCGAGAGCGGCAGATTGGCCAGCGCGCAGAAGACGGTGACGTAGAGCGCGACGATGGCGATGAGCAAGCCTCCGCGCGGCCGCAGGCGCGAATCTACGAGCGTCCGCCATGCACCGATGAGCGCGAGCGGCAGTCCGGCGAAGAGCAGCAGGCGTGGCGTGCCACTCGCGAACTGCCAGAGCGACGGCCAGAAATTATCGGCTGGCGCGCCCTCGTCGACCGCGAGCTGGAAGGTTCCATATTCGCGTCGGAGAATATGCGTGAGGAAGCCATCGAGCGTCGTGAGGTCTCCCCAACCCGGCAGCGGCGCGGGCGCGGAGAAGAGCGGCAGGAGCGCGTAGGGCAGCAGCCCGAGGAGGAACAGCGCCACCAGCAGCGCGACGGGGCGCGGACGCAGCAGCTCTGCGCGCAGCGCGATCGCGATCCAGAGCACGCTGGGCGCGGCGAAGAAGAGAAACGTGTGGTGGTTCGAAAGTCCAAGTCCGATGACGAACGCGCCGATGCAGGCAATCCGGAGCTGGGCGCTGGGCTCGGATTGGAAGATGCGCACGAGCAGATAGAGCAGCGCGGCGACGAAGAGGTTGTTGAGCGCGAACACCTCTGCCGCGACGGCGTAGCGCCAGACGAGCGGCGCGAAGGCGAAGAGAGCGCCCGACAACAGAGCAGCTCCGAGGTCGCGCGCAATGCGACCCACCGCGAGCACGAGCAGCATCGCCGCGCAGGCATCGCAGAGCGCGGAGACGAAGTTGATGCGCGTGCAGATCTCGCCGAGCGGAACGAGCGACGCGAGGTGGCCGAGGAGGATGAAGAGCGGGTAGCCGGGCGGGTGCGCGACGGCGAGATTCTGCGCCGCGAGGATGAGCTCGCCGCTGTCTCCGCCGGGCACGGTGCGGTAGAGCGTGAGCGTGTAGACGAGCAGCGCGACCGCGCCCAGAGCGGCCGCGGCGATCGTCAGACCTTTCGGAAGGTCCGGAAGCGGCGCGATCCGTAACGGCAGATCTGCAGTGCGCGAGCTGGCCGCGCTGCTTCGTCTCTGCGTGCGTTTGTCTGGCCTGGTCACGAAGGGTGAACCCGCGCGCACGAGAGGCGCGCTCAATCAGCTGTTCAATACTTGTAGAAGCCCTCGCCGCTCTTCTTGCCGAGCTTGCCCGCGCGCACCATCCGGCGCAGCACTTGCGGAGGGCGGTAGCGCTCGCCGAGCTCGCGACAGAGGTGTTCGGCGATGGCGAGCCGCACATCGAGGCCGACCGTGTCGGTCAGCTTGAGCGGACCCATCGGGTGCCCGTAGCCGAGCTCCATCGCGCGATCGATCTCCTCGGCCGACGCGACTCCCTCCTCGAACATCCGCATCGCTTCGAGCGCGATCGCGATGCCCAGACGCGAGGTCGCAAAGCCGGGCGCATCGCGGACGACGATGACCTCCTTGCCCATTCGCGCGCCCAGCGCCCGCGCCGCGATGATCACGCGCTCATCGGTCCGCTCGCCGCGCACAATCTCGAGCAGCTTCATCACCGGCACGGGGTTGAAGAAGTGAAGCCCGATGACGCGCTCTGGACCGCGCGCAGCCTGCGCAATCTCGGTGATCGGCAGCGACGAGGTGTTGCTCGCGAGGATCGCGTTCGGCTTCGCGACAAGTGAAAGGCGAGCGAACAGCTCCTTCTTGAGCGCGAGGTCTTCCGGAGCCGCCTCGATGATCAGATCGGCGTCGCGAACGGCGGCGTCGAGATCGGTTGCGGGAGAGAGCCGCGCGAGGGTCTGCGTGCGTTCATCTGCGGAGATCTTTGACTTCTCGACGGCGCTGGAAAGCGCCTCGGCGATTTTCGCGATCGCGCGCTCGGCCGCTCCAGGAGCGACATCGAAGAGCTTCGTCGTCAAGCCCGCGCGCGCTGCGACCTGCGCGATGCCGCTGCCCATCGTGCCCGCGCCGACCACCACCGCTGCCTGAAGTTCGAGCACCGACGCCACCAGTTCCACCTCAAACGTTGCCGAAATAGACGCCGCGCTTCTGCTTCTGTGCGCTCTCAAAAATGGCGATCACGCGCGTGAAGAGATCCGCCCAGACGTCGGCGCAGCTCGGTGCGCGCTGCACACGGCTCTGCGCGGCGGTGATCATCGACTGCAGATCCTCGGCTGCGACGAACTGGTTGTTCTGCTCGACAAGCCGCGTGGCCGGGACCTGCGCAAGCTCCTCTCGCGCGAGCCGCAGGCCGCTGAGCACGTCGTCGCAGCCTTGCGTCTCGAGCGGCCGCTCGTTCACCAGGGCATCGAGGTGCGGCTCGATCAGCTTGCGCCCGCGCACTGAGTTCGCGCGCAGTTGATAGAAGAAGATCGCCCAGTCGCCGGTCGAGCAGATTCTCTCGGCAGCTTCCCACGGATGATCGCGCAGCCAGCGATCCCAGTCGGGAGCGCTCCAGCGGGTGAAACCATCGGGCGGCGCGACGCTCAGGTAGACGGACACGCGGACTCCTTTATCACGGCTCTAATTGCGCAGCGCGCTCAGCACGCGCGAGAAGAACCAGGCGAGATCGAGCGCGACCACGGCCAGCGCGGCTCCGGTGAGCACGGTGAGATCGTCCGCCCTGGCCTTCCAGCGATAGCGCAGCAGCGCCGTTGCTCCTCCGGCGACGCACGCGCCGAGGAGATCCGAGTAGTAGCGCATGCGCACGCCGGTCGGCGTCGTGTCGATGAGCCAGCCATGTGCCGCCGGATCGTAGAGCAGTCCGGGCAGATGCAGCGCGCCCTGGAGCAGGTAGACCGCAGCGAAGAGCGTGAGGCCCCACAGCGCGGCCGTGAGCATCTGCATCGACGGAGAGTGCGGCAAGGCCTTGCTGGGCGCGGTCGTCATGGCATTCCCACTGGGCGACGCATGGTCAGGTAGAGGCCGATGAGGGCCGCGCTCCAGACGAGCGCAGCACCCGTCACCGAGAGGGCCGCGATGCCGCGGACGACCTGCGCGCGCTGCCCCTGCGCCAGCGAACGATCGCGCGCGAACGAGCGGCCGACGACCGCTGCCGCGAGACAGAGCGCAAACGCCAGCGCCGCTGCGTGCTCTTTGAAGTCGAAGAGCTGCGAGAGAGTGAGCAGGTTCTCGCGATCAAAATGCTCCGCGCGCACGCGCACCCGATAGGTCGGGTAGACGAGGAGGCCGAGCACGAGTTGCATGGTCAGCGCAGTCGGCGCGATCCATCCGAAGCGCATCAACTGGGGCGCGCGCGTGGGCCCGCGCAGAGTGAGAATCGCGTAGACCGCGTGGTGCGTGCAGGCGAAGAGCGCGGTGAAGCCGACCGTTGCGTGGAGCAGCAGGAGCGTTCGCGCGGCGGGCTCGAGGAAGAGCGCAGCCGCGCCAGGCGCGGGCGAGAGCATCGTCGGGTTCATGAGGGGACCACCGGAAGCGACCGCCTGGAGGGGGCGCGGACTTCGTGTTGATCGGACACGATCCCCCGGTGCGCGATGCGATGGGCGATCACCGTCGGGCAGCCCGGGTCGGGCGCGTGGAAGTCCCCGTGCGCGTTCGAGACTGCACGGCAGCCGCCGCGGCAGAGATGCAGATAGTCGCAGGACGAGCAGGGCGCGGGCGCGCGGGAGGCGAACTCGCGGAACTCCTTGAAGCCGTCGCGCCAATGAGCGCGCATCTCTCCCGGAACGCGCGCGTCCGCTTCTGGCTTGCCCGCGAACGAGCAGCCCATCAGCTGCCCCTCGGGAGAAACTGCCGCGAGAACATCGCCGGCGACGCAGCCCTGCACGCCGAAGAAGGCGGCCGCGGCCGCGCTGGGCTTGTGCCAGAAGACCATCGGCGCGAACGAGCAGTCGAGCTTCACGCGGATGCGGTGGCGCAGCATCAGCTTCTGCGCGAGCGGATAGATGGCCTGGCTCTGTGCGAGCGTGAGCTCCTCGCCGAGTGCGTGCGCGCCGCGGCCGACCGGCTTGAAGCGGAGCAGCTCGAGCTCGTTGAGCTTGAGCTCGCGCACGAGGCGAGCGACATCGCCGAGTCCATCGAACGACGAGCGGCTGACGACGCAGTTGACGCCGACCTCCTTCTTCACGGCGCGCAAGAGGCGCAGCGCGCGCTCCGCGTGGCGATAGCCGTCGAAGCCGCGGGCGCGCTGGTAGCCGTCGCCGATGCCGTCGATGCTGACGTTGATCTGCCCGAACGCGCGGCACCGCTCGGCCATCTCGGGAGTCAGGCCGAGGCCGCTGGTCGTGAGGTTCGGGATGATTCCGACCGAACTTGCGTGCGCCGCGACCGCGAAGAGGTAGTCGAGATCGATCGCTTCGCCGCCGCCAAGCGCGACGTGGAAGACGCCCATCTGCGAGAGCTCGGTGAGGATGCGTCGCGCCTCGTCGAGTGAGAGCGCTGCGCCTTGCGGGGTCGCGTCCACGTAGCAGCCGGTGCAGCCCGCCGAGCAGCGGCGCGAGAGCACGACGTGGACTTCGGTGGGGGCCGAGAGCGGCTGCGCGATCGTACCCGCGTCGAGCGGAGCGTCGAGGCTTCCATCGAGCTGCGCTTCGCGACTGTCATCGGCGCCGATCCAGAGCGGCGACTCGGGCTCGCCGAGCCTGCGCATCATCTCGCGATCGACGTGGAGCAGAGCGCGCGGCCAGCGCAGCTCGACGATTCCGCCGAACGCCTCGGCCCTCTTGCGTGAGATGGCGAGACCGATTCCCGGCAGCTTCACGGCGTCTGCTTCCCGTCGACTGAACCGTCCTCGCCGGATGATTCACCTGCCGGCGCGACCCCCGCTGGAGCGGCGCCCCGATCGCGCAGAAGCGCGCCCAGAGCGAGCGCGAGCGCACTTGCGAACGTCGCGCCGAAGAGCAGAAACGTCACGTCGACGCCGAGCGAGCTGGAGTTCGGGTTGCAACCGAAGGTGGCGCGCAGCACGCGTCCGCGGGGGAGAAGCGACATGGGGCGCACCTTAGCAGGGCGTCGGAAGATCGAGCGCGCGGGCAAGGGCCGCGAGCGTCTTGCGCTCCTGCGCGGCCGTGCTCGCCGAGAGCGTCAGCGCGGCCGCGTCCCAGTGCGACTCCTGCGCGGGCAACTCGGCGGCGCGCAGCGCGAAGAGCAACGGCGCGGCGCGTGCGCCTTTCCGTGGATCACGCACGAGGATGAGTGGAGAGCTCCCGTCCGAAGCGAGCAGGCCGAGCGCGCGAATCCCTTGAGCGAGCCGAGCGCGACGTCGCGTGAGCAGCTGCGCGATCCGCCTCGCCCGAGGCAGTTCCTCGAGCGCCGCGAGGCTGGCCGCGATCTGCGGCGTACCGAGAGGGAAGGGCAGTTCGAGGCGGCGGATCAGCGACGCCAATTCAGGCGTGGCGATGCCGTAGCCGACGCGCAGACCGGCGAGTCCGTGAAGCTTGCTCAGGCTGCGCAGCCGGATGGC
The DNA here is from genome assembly GCA_903911145.1 of uncultured delta proteobacterium. Classification (GTDB taxonomy): domain Bacteria; phylum Myxococcota; class Myxococcia; order Myxococcales; family 40CM-4-68-19; genus CAIWCD01. The sequence goes on from CAIWCD010000044.1 coordinate 104,729, forward strand.
CGAAACGCGCAACTCCGCGCCCAGAGGCATCGCGCGCTCGTCTCCCGGAACCTCCATCGACCAGGCCTCATCGAGAACCAGCACGGTCTTCGCGACAAGACCTGCACGCAGCGCCTGCTCCTCTTCGCGGGAGAGTTGCGCCCCAGTCGGATTGTCGGGCGTCGCGATGTAGAGGGCGCGCGTACGCGGGCCAATCGCACGCAGCAGATCGGCGGCGCTGTGGGCTGCGAAGAGGCCATCGGGCCGCTGGCGGGTCGGGACGGGGCGGTGGCGCAGGCCGAGCCGCGATGCGAGAGCGCTCAAGACCTCGAAGGTTGGAAACGGCGTGACCACCTCGTCGCCAGCGCCCGCGACGGCCGAGAGCGTTGCCTCGAGCAGAGCAGTCGCGCCGCCACCGGAGAGGAGGATCGAATCGGGGTCGACCCGATGCAGCTCTGCGAGTCGTCGCGCGAGGAGGTGCGCATCAGTCGGGTAGTGCGCAAGCTTCGCGGCCGTCGCGCGCAGCGCCGCCCGCATCCGAGGCGACGGCGCGCGCCCGGGCTCGACTTCAGGCGGCGGCTCGATCGACATGCTCGGGGGAGGCTGCAGCGGAGGCAGCGCGGCGAGCCGTCCATCGCCGAAGAGCGCGCCATCGGGATCTTCAGCGAGTCGCTCGGCGTCGATGCAGCGACCGGAAAGTCCGCTCATCCTCTCGCCGAGCAACTCGAGCACCAGCGGCGCGATCTCGCCGGGCGTCGGGAACTGCGCGATCACCTCGGGCGGCGTGCCGGCCTCTTCGTGCAGCCGCGTTGCGACCGGTCCCAGGCAGAGCGCATTCACACGCACGCGCGGCCACGTCTCCTCGGCGAGTGCGCGCACGAGCGAGTCGAGAGCGATCTTCGCGGCGCTATAGGCGGAGAGCCCAGGCTGCATCGGTCGACGCGTGACCAGCGAGCTGAGCACGAGGATCTGCCGAGACGAGGGTGCGTTCGGGCTGCTCGAACCGGGCTGCGCAGATGCGTCCCAGGCGCGGACGAGCGCGGCGGCGGCGAGAGCCGAAGCGATGGTGTTGCCCTGGATCTGCAAGAGCAGCTCAGCACGGTCCATCTCGGTGAGCAGCTTCGGCCTGCTCGAGATCCCCGCGCAGATCAGCGCTGCATCAAGCCCGCCAAGATTCTGGTGCGCCGCTTGTGCGAACTTCTCCGCTCCTGCGTCGGTGCCGAGATCGGCGACAACACCGAAGACGTCCGCGCCGTTCTTTTGCAACTCGTCCACGAGCGCGTCGAGGGCTTTCTGCGTCCGTGCACAGAGCGCAAGCCGCGCCCCTCGGGTCGCGAGCAGACGCGCGCAGGCCTCGCCGACACCGAGCGAGGCGCCGCCGATCGCGATGCGCAATCCGGTGAACGTCACGAGCGCTTCTCCTTGCTGGGCGCGGCCTCGACGCTTCCGGTGCGCGCGAGCTTGCCCCATCCGACGGTGAAGCCGGAGAGCGCACTCCAGATCGATTTCGCCAGCGCGACCCAGAGCAGTTGCCGATAGACGATGCGCTGGATGAAGAGCCCGATCAGCAGCCGCAGGTCTTCCCCTTCGAGGAGAACGGCAGCGGTCGAGAGCAGCAGATCGAGTGCGAAGAAGAGCAGGTAGTAGGCGACGACCTCGCTCTGCCGACCGCGCACGAGCGAGACGACGAGGAGCAGATCGACCACCGGCGCGATCAGCGGGACGAGGAATTGATAGATGGCGAACGTCGGGAGGATGAGCCATCCGAGCACGCCACCGCTCGGTCGGAAGAGCCGATGCTTGTATTTCCAGCAGGCCTGCAGGACGCCATACGTCCATCGATAGCGCTGCTTGAGCAGTGCCCGCGCGGTCTCCGGCGCTTCGGTGTAGGCGAGCGCGCGGTCTGCGTAGACGATCCGGTGCCCCGCCGCGATCAGGCGCAGCGTGAGGTCGGTGTCCTCGGCGAGCGTGTCCTCGTGGAACCCTTGCGCATCGAGGACCGCCTGGCGCCGCCACGCGCCGACCGCGCCCGGCACAACGGGGACCGCGCCGCAGAGATCCCAGGCTCGCCGCTCGAGGTTCTGCGCCGTGACGTATTCGAGCGCTTGCCAGCGCGTGAGGCGATTGACGCGATTGCCGACCTTCGCGTTGCCAGCAACGGCGGCGATGCCCGGCCCGGTGACCGGATTGGCGAACGGCGCCGCGAGGTGCGCGCAGGTATCGGGCGCGAAGAGGGTGTCGCTGTCGAGCGCGACGACGATCTCGCCGCGCGCTTCGCGAAAGCCCAGGTTGAGCGCCGAGGCCTTGCCTCCGTTGGGCTTGGTGAGCACGCGCACGCGCGGATTTCCCTCGAACCGTTCGCGCAGCACGGCCAGCGTGCGGTCGGTGGAGCCGTCGTCGACGCAGACCACCTCGAGCACGGGCGGTTCCTGGGCGAGCAGCGAATCGACCGTGCGGCAGATGACCTTTTCTTCGTTGTAGCCGGGCACGACCACGGAGACGGTGATCGGACCCGGGCCCTCGCGAAGAGCTGGAGCGCGCCGGGCGCGGCCCGCCTGCAAGGGCGCCGCGATCGCGAGGACCACTCCGCGCAGGGCGAGCAGGCCGATGGCGATCGCGAACGCAGTGCCGAGGAGCGAAGCGATCGACGAGAGAACGATGAACACGATCGAGTCTCCCGCGGCGACAATCTGGTCCGTGGCCGCATGGGGCGCGGGCGGGAGCAGCTCCGCGCGGGTCATTCCAGTCAGCTCGCTGGGATCGACGACGCGGATCCCCTGCTTCGCGAGCCCATCGAGAATCAGCGGAAGCGCGGCCACCGTGGCGCGCCGATCGCCACCGCCGTCATGGAGAAGAATGACGCTGCCGTCCTTCGCCTGCGCGAGAACGCGCTTCGCAATCTCCTGCGGATCGCGCTGCGAGAAGTCCTCCGGGTCGATGTCGAGGCCGAGCACCAGGTAGTTCGCCGCCGCAGCGCGCGCGATCACCTCGGCCTGCGCCGGCTCATCGAGCGAGCCGTCTGAGTAGTAGGGCGGCCGCATCAGGCGCGGATGCACGCCGCTGAGCCACTCGAGCAATCGCTCGGTCGCGTTGAGCTCGAGATCGAATCGCAGAGGCGAGACGAGCGACATCTCGGGATGCATGAACGTGTGGTTGCCGATCAGATGACCGTCGGCGATCTCGCGCCGGACCAGCGCAGGATGGGCCTGCGCATTTTCGCCAATCAGAAAGAAGGCCGCGTGCAGCTTGCGCGCCGAGAGGATGTCGAGGATCGGCGGCGTCCAGGCGTCGTCGGGGCCGTCGTCGAACGTGAGCGCGACTTTCCCTGCTGGGTGCCCGCCGCGCCGCTCGAGAATCCAGCCCGAGGGGTACTGGTTGTACTCAACCTTCGCGAGCGTTCCATCCGCCGCGAACGTCACCGTGCGGCGCCCCGGCTGCGGCGCCCCCTTGATCGTGATGAGCTCACCCTCGCCTGCGAGCTGCACATCGGATGGGTCGTTGGCGATCACCCCATCGAGATGCTCGCTCACGTGGGCCGGGTCGAACGCCCGCGGCGCAGGCGCGTGAGAGAAGAGGTCGAACAGCTTGGGATCCTCCGCGCCCAGCCGCCAAACAGCGGCGCCACGAAGCTGGAACTGCTCGAGCGCCTGCAGCTGCGCGAGCGAGGCGGGTGCATCGAGGAAATGCACCGCGTGCTTCTCGTGCGTCTCGTCGTCGTCGTAGGAGAACGACGAGCTCTTCGTCGTCGCATCCCAATCGATCGGCACTTCATTTTCGCGGGCGAGAGCGAGCGCCTGGGCGTAGCCGAGCTCCTCTCCTTCGCGCGCGGTGTCGCCATCGGCATCGAGCGGCCAGTCGTAGCCGTAGGCGCCGAGTGCAACGACGAGCTTCTCGGCCGGCACCAGCGCAAGCCACGCCGCAGCGCTCGCGGCCACGGTGCGCGGCGTCGCGATGGGTCCGGGATTGTCGGTCGAGGCGTGCTCGTCGTAGGCCATCAGCACGAGGAAGTCGCTCGCCGCCGCGAGGTGGGCCGCGAACATTCCCTTCGGATCGGGAGGGACATCGACGGTGACGAGAAAGCCGCGCGGATGCAGCTCGGCCCACAGCGCGTCGACGAAGAGAGAGAAGTCTCGCTGGTCCTGCGGCTCGAGCTCTTCGAGATCGAGGTTGATGCCCGCGTAGCCGTGCTCTTCGCAGAGTTCGGCGAGCTTGCGTGCACTGGCTTTTCGCGCCTCGTCCGAAGAGAAGAGCGGCAGGGCCAGTGCGCGCGAGAAGCCGCTGTCGTCTGCGTTGCTCACCGTGGGCACGAGCTCGAGATGCACCGCCGCGTCGCGGATGCGCGGGTCTTCATTGACCGAGAACGTTCCGTCTGCGTGCGCGCGGATCCACTCTGGCATCGCGTGCGTGAGCTGCTCCTCGTGAGCCTGCAGCGACTTCAGCGAGCTGGGATCCCAGTTGACGACGAAGCCCGCCAGCACCGGCTGCGGTGCGCTCACCGTGAGCCGTTTCTTCTGCGCGGCCTTCGCCTGCTCCAGCAGCCCAGCGAGGCGCGCGCTCTCCTTCTTGAAGAGCGCCTCGCGGGCCTTCTGCTCGGTTTGCGTGCCTGGCGCTGGTGCGCTGCTTCGGCCTGCCGGCGCGGGCTCCTGCGCGGCGATCGCGTGCTCGCGCGGAATCATCGAGACGACGAATGCGGCCAGAGAAGCGATCGCCACGACCGCGCCCAGAGCGGTCGCCAGCTTGATTGCGCGCGCGCGCCGGCCTGTCTCGTCTCGAAAAACGGTCATCGCTCTTTCGTCCGATCCGTCTTGCTCTGTCGGGGTTTCGAAACGAGACCCGCGACGCTTCACTTTGCGACCCTGCGCCCACTTCATAGGGCAGTTCGCGCTTTCCGTTGCACCCCGCGTGCCGCAAGTTGCCCACAATGCAGTCGTGCTAGAGAGCCGCGATGCACGATGATCTGGAGCAGCGCAAGGCGCAGCACCTCGATCTCGCGATGCGGGCCGAGAGCGAGCCTGGCACCGACACGCTCTTATCCTGCGTGCGGCTCGTCCATTGCGCGCTGCCGGAGCTTGCGCTCAACCAGATCGATCTCTCGGCGAAGCTGTGCGGCAAGGCGCTGCGCGCGCCGATCATGATCGTCGGGATGACGGGCGGAACCGAGCGCGCGGGGAAGATCAATCGCGAGCTGGCGCAGCTGGCAGAGGAGGAGGGCGTCGCGTTCGGCGTCGGGTCGATGCGCGCGGTGCTGCACGATCCTGCAGCGATTGAGACCTTCTCGGTGAAGCCTGCGCGGCCGCCGCTCCTGATGGCGAATCTCGGTGCGCAGCAACTGGTGCAGACCCCCGCGGCCGCACGCAGCCTGATCGAGCAGCTCGGCGCAGATGGAATCTGCATCCACTTGAATGCGGCACAGGAGCTGGTGCAGGCCGAGGGTGATCGCGATTTTCGCGGCTGCCTCGATGCGATCGGCGTTCTGGCGCAGGAGCTCGGCGAGCGGCTGATCGTCAAGGAGACCGGCTGCGGGATCTCGCCGCAAGTGGCGCGCATGCTGGTCGCGCGCGGCGTGAGGACGCTCGACGTGAGCGGCGCGGGCGGGACGAGCTGGACGCGTGTCGAGGAGATGCGCGCGGTCGGCGCCCGCGAGAGGGCGCTCGGGGCGCTGCTTTCGCAGTGGGGGATTCCGACGGCTGCCGCGCTCGGTTCGGTTCGCAGTGCCCTGGACCTCCAGACCGCTCCAGGCGCGGGCGAGCGCGTTTCGCTGATCGCTTCAGGCGGCGTGCGGACCGCGCTCGATGCGGCGCGCGCGATTGCTCTGGGCGCCGACGTGGTCGGGCTCGCGCTGCCATTTCTGCGCGCGCACCAGACGGGCGGAATCGAGGCCGCGCGAGAGTCTCTGCGCGCTCTCGTCGAGGCGCTGCGGGCGATCGCGCTGCTCTGCGGCGCTCCCAGCCTTGCCGCGCTGCGAGCGGCTCCGCGCGTGATCGAGCAGCCGCTCGCGTCCCATCTGGCCCAGCTGTCGCGCGTGCCGGTGAGCGGCTCGGTGGCGCGGTGAGCATCGTCTCGGTGAGCGGGATGCCGCGGCTGCGCACGTCGGCGGCCGGCAAGGTGATCCTGCTCGGTGAGCACGCGGTGGTGTACGGCCAGCCTGCGCTCTGTGCGGCTCTCCCGCGACGGGTCCATCTCGAGCTGCACGATCTGCGAGGGCATCCCGGTGCCGGCCTGCGCGTCGTCATGCAGGGGCCGGATGCGCCTGCGGAGCTCGTCGCGGCGATCGAAGAGATGGCGCGCGAAGTCGGCATCGTGCCGCAGCTCGAGGTTCGTGTGACGAGCGAGATCCCGCTCGGGGGTGGTCTGGGCAGCTCGGCCGCGCTGGGCGTGGCTCTGGCGCGCGCGCTCACGCAGCTTGCAGGTCGCAGCTGCAGTTCCGATGAGGCCGCGCACCTCGCGCTGATGGTCGAGCGGCGATTCCACGGCGCGCCCTCGGGAGTGGATCCGGCCATCTCCGCGCGCGAAGGGATGATCCTCTTCACGCGCAGTCCGCTCGGCAGTGCGGCCCCGGCGCAGATCCGCGCGATCGCTCCTCTTGCGCCGCTCCACCTCGTCGTCGCGCTCAGCGGGATCGCGCGCGGGACCAAGCGCGAAGTGCTCTCGCTGCAGAGTCGCCGGGATGCTCGGCCGGCGCTCCACGATTCACTCTTCGCCTCGCTCGGTGATCTTGCGCGCGGCGGTGCGGACGCAGTGGAGAAGGGCGATCTCGTCGATCTCGGACTGCGCTTCGATGCTGCTCATGGCCTGCTCGCGGCTCTCGGTGTCTCCTGTGCGGAGCTCGACGAGCTGGTGCAGCGGATGAAGCGGGCCGGCGCGTTGGGCGCGAAGCTGACGGGCGCGGGCGGCGGCGGCGCGGCGATCGGGCTCGCACAGGATGCTTCGCAAGCGGAGGCGATCTGCGAGGAGCTCTCGCGCGCCGGCATCGAATCGTTCTCGGCCGCTCTGGGCGCGGGTGAGATGCGCGCGGGTCGCGAAGTGGAGCGCGGCGCACGGCTGGCCATTCAACCCCGTGGTTCTCGCTTTTCCGTGCGTGATGCGGCAGCGGATGCGCCAGTGGCCGAGCCCCTGCGCGCAAGGCCCCGGGCGGCACGCTGGGCGGTTGCCGAGGCGCACGCGAACATCGCGCTGGTGAAGTATTGGGGCAAGCGCGACGAAGCGTTGCTGCTGCCCGAGGCTGCCTCGTTCAGTCTCGCGCTCGATGCGCTGCGAACGGTGACGCGGGTCGAGCTCGATGCTCCTCGCGATGAGCTCTGGCTCGACGGGAAAGCTGCCTCTGCGAAGGAGCTTTTGCGGGCGCGCGCGCTGCTCGATGCGGCGGGGATCTCGTCGCCTGCGCGGATCGAATCGCGCAACGAGTTTCCGACGGGGGCAGGGCTTGCCTCGAGTGCGAGCGGCTTCGCGGCGCTCGCGGTTGCGGCGTCGGCGGCTGCGGGAACGCCCCGGACTCTGCGTGAGTTGTCCGCGCTCGCCCGCCTGGGGAGCGGCTCAGCGGCGCGCAGCGTGCCGGGAGGCTGGGCGGTCTGGCGCGACGAATCTGCCGAACAGGTCTTCTCTCCCTCTCATTGGGACGTGCGGATGGTGGTCGCGGCCTGTGCGGCGGGGCCCAAAGAGATCTCGTCGCGCGATGGCATGCGCAGCACGCAGGAGAGCTCGCCGTATCACGCGGCCTTCATCGCGCAGTGCGGCCGCGACCTGCCGCGCGCGCTCTCTGCCGTGGCGTCGCGCGATCTCTCCGTGCTCGGGCCGATCGCCGAGAGCAACGCGCTGCGCATGCACGCGGACGCGCTCGCCGCGGATCCTCCCATTCTCTACTGGCTGCCCGCGACGGTGGCTTGTCTGCAGCGGATCTCTCGCCTTCGCGCCGAGGGAATCCTTGCCTTTGCAACCATCGATGCCGGGCCGCACGTCGTGGCGCTCTGTGCGGCGACAGATGCGGAAGTCGTGCGTGCGGCTCTCTCCTCGATCGCGGGAGTCGAGCGGGCGTTCATCTGCGCGCCGGCCGGTGGCGCTCGCGTTCTCGAGGGAAGTGCTGCGGTGCTGCCCGATCTGGACGAGCCATGACGGGGCCATCCGCTCCTCTGCGCGAGGGTGAAGTCCGGCTCTCTGCGCCGGGCAAGCTGATGCTCGCGGGCGAGTACGCCGTGCTCGCGCCGGGGCGGGCAGCTCTCGTCGCTGCGGTCGATCGCCATCTGCGCCTCTCTGTGCGCCCCTCGGCAGACGCCACGGTGGAACTCTGGCATCGCCCATCGTTCGTGGCGCTGGTGGGCGAGCTGACTGGCGAGATCAATCGGCCGGTGCGCTGGATCGGCGATGTTCCGGAGGAGTTGCGTTTCGCGGCGCGCGCGACCGAGCTGGGCCTGCGCCTCTGCGCCGAGGAGGGACGTGTGCTCGCCGGCTTCTACGCGACGTTCGAGAACGACTTCGAACTCTTCGCGCCATCGGACGTGGTGACCGAGCCGCCGACGCCGCACGCAAAGCCCGGCCTCGGCGGGAGCGCTGCCGCCTCGGTGCTCGCAGTGCGCGCCGCCTGCCTCGCGCAGCAGCGTCCACTCTCTCCCGCAGAGACGCTCGCGCTCGCCTCCGCCTCGCACTGGATTGAGCAGGGCGGCAGCGGCAGCGGCGCCGATGTGGCTGCAGCCGCTCTCGGCGGCGCGCTCGAGGTGCGCATGCTGCGTGCGCGTCTTCCTCCCGATGAACTCTGGGCGCTCCCAGCCCGCGCCATTCTCGCCGAGCCGCTCATCGAGGCGCATCCGCTCCCTCTGCCCGAGGACCTGCGCCTGGTCGCGGTCTGGACCGGGGAGTCTTCCGATACGCGCGTGCTGGTTCGGGCCGTGCGCGAGTTCGGCGCGGTAAACGCTGCGCTCTTTGAGGCCTGCGTGACGCGCATCTCTGCGTGCGTCGAATCTCTCCGGACCGCACTGGGCGCGGCTGCGCGCGATTCCAGTTCGGACGATGCCCGCGAATCCGCGCTCGATGCCGTCCGCGAAGCTGCGGCTGCGATGGCCGCTCTCGGCGAAGAAGCGCAGGCCCCGATCATCACACCCGCACTGGTCGTGATCGCCGCGCTCGCCTCTGCGGTGGGCTGCGCGGCCAAGCCCAGCGGTGCCGGCGGCGGAGATTGCGCCGTCCTGTTTGCATTCGGAGATGCGGCGCAGAGTCGCGCCCTCCAGCTTCTGCGCACACGCGAACTGCAAGCGGTCTCCCTCTCGATCGCGCCGCACACGCCCGAGTTGCTCAGCTGACCGCAATGGCAGTCCCGCTCGCCGACTCCGCTTGACCCTCTTCGCCCAAGCCCACAGAGTCCACCGCCCGTGCCAGCCATCCTCCTCGCGTCGCTCCTCTCCGCGCTCGTCTCGCTCGCTGCGGCGGTCGATGGCGTGCGCGAGGCCCCGCCGCCTCCGGTCGTGAAGGCGCCGCAGCTCACCAGGCTTCCCGAGTTGCTTGAATTCCACGCCGCGATCTATCCGCCCGATGCGCTGGCGCAGGGGATTGCCGCGGATATCACCTGTTCCATTGATATCGATGCAATCGGCGCGGTCGCGCAGGTCGTGGTCGATCACGGCGTCTCTGCAGAGTTCGATGCGGCCGCCGTCGCGGCCATTCGCCAATTCAAATTCTCGCCCGCGGAGTTCGACGGCAAGCCAGCTGCGGTGCGGATTCAATATGTCTATCACTTCGTCATTCAGCAGAAGCCCGCGCAGGCCGCCGACGCAGGAGACGATTCACCAGCTGCTGCTCCTTTAGATCCGGAAGCGGGCACCATAGAAGGTGAGATTCGCGAGGCCGGTACGCGCAAGCCGCTTGCGGGCGCGGACATCTCGATTGAAGGCGCGCGCCAGCAGGCCTCCAGCGATACCTCGGGCCATTTCACGCTCAGCCCCGTATCTCCTGGAACGCTTCGCCTCTCAGTTTCGCTCGGAGGATTCTCCGAGGCGACGCCGCGCGTGAAGCTGCCCGCGAAGGAGACGGCGAAGGTCGTCGTCTATCTGCGCCGCAGCCAGCCCGGCGAACTCTCCGCGACGGTGAAAGGCGAGCGGCCCACAGAGGCCCCGACGCGCCGCTCGCTCTCGCAAGCCGAGCTCGAGAACGTTCCCGGTTCATTTAATGATCCGATTCGCGCCGTACAGAATCTGCCCGGCCTCGCGCGCCCGCCGTTTCTCTCGGGCGCCTTGATTGTTCGCGGCTCGTCTCCCGCCGATACCGGCATCTATATCGACGGGGATAAGGTCCCGCTCATCTTCCATTTCCTCGGTGGTCCTTCAATTCTCCCCGATTCAATGCTCGAGCGAATCGACTTCTATCCTGGTGGAACCGGCGCTTATTACGGCCGCAATCTGACCGGCTCTCTCGACGTGGCCACGCGCGGCGGCGAGGGAAATGGTTTCCATGGCGAAGCGAGCGTCGATCTCACGCAATCAGCGCTCTTCATTGAAGGCCCTCTCGGCGGTTCCACCCGGGTTTCCGCGGCGGTGCGGCGCAGCTATATCGACGCCTTGCTTCCGCTGTTGCTGCCGAACAACTCCAGCGGCAGCACGTCGGTTGTTCCCGTCTATTATGATTACCAGATCCGCGTCGATCATAAGTTCGAGAATGGCGATACCCTCGATATCTTCGGTTTCGGCAGCGACGACAAGCTTGCGCTGGTGCAGACCGGGCCGAAGCTCGCGCAGGTATTATCAGTCGATACGCATATCGGATTGAATCGGCTGCACGGAACCTGGAAGCACTCCTTCTCCTCCGATCTGCAGCTCTCGGTATCTCCGTCGATCGGCGAAACGACGACCAGTTTTGATACCTCGGGCACGGGGCAGGGCGCGCTCGGCGCTTCCCAGAGCGGGGCCGTGCAGGATCTCTCCGGCGGACTGCGCGCCGATTTGCGCTGGCAGGCCGCATCCCATTTTCAGTTGCGCAGCGGTGTCGATATCCTGCTCGACCGCGCGGTGATTACCGCAGACTTCACCAGTACCAAGAGCATCGTCAGCGTCGGAAGTCCGCAGGTCGAGACCATCCATCTGCGCGCCGTTGAGCCGTTTCAGCAGTGGGGCGAATATATCGAGGGTTCGCTCAAGCTGGGTGCCCTGGAGATTGTTCCCGGTACGCGCATCGACCAACTGCATGCGCGCGGCAATACCCAACTATCGGCCGATCCCCGCCTCTGGGTGCGCTATGCCCTGAGCAGCGCAGATTCGCTCAAGGCCTATATCGGGCTCTATCACCAGGCCCCCACGCCCAACCAGTTGTTGCCCCAGTTGGGCAATCCCAATCTATCGTTGGAAAGCGCAGGTCAGGTCGGCTTCGGATATGAGCGTCGTTTCTCCGATGTCTGGAATGCGAGCATTGAATTCTTCTACAACCGCCAGTGGAATCTGGTGGAGCCGGTCAAGGCGCAGACGCTCTCGACCGGGCAGGTGCAGAACAAGCTGTTCGATAACATCGGTATCGGTCGCGCCTATGGCATGGAGCTGCTCGTGCGCCGCGAGATCACCGCCTCGCTCTACGGCTGGCTCTCCTATACCTTCTCGCGCTCGCAGGTGATTGAGACGCCGGGCGACCCCTGGACGGCATTCACCTATGACCAGCCGCATATCCTCACGCTGGTGGTCGGTTGGCGCCCGAGCGTCGGTTGGGAACTCTCGAGCCGCTTCCGCTATACCAGCGGAGATCCGTCGACACCTGTCACTGCATCGTCGTTTAATGGCGACAGCGGCAGTTATACTCCGCAGAAGGGCAACTTCGGCGATGCGCGCTCACCCGCGTTCTGGCAACTCGACGCGCGCGCTCAATACACCTGGACGTGGGATCTCTTCCGGTTGACGCTCTATCTCGACGTGCAGAACGTGACCAACCATAAGAACGAAGAGTTCCACGTCTGGGACTATCGCTATCGCCAGAGCGGAAGCATCAGCGGGATCCCGATTCTGCCTACGCTCGGATTGACGGGGAAATGGTGATGAAATGGTCCGCGATAGCAGCTGTGATTGGACTTGCGGGCTGCACGCCGTCATTCCAATCGGCCAGCCAGGTTACCGATCTGCGCATTCTCGCGATGCAGGCCGAGCCGCCGGAGTCGCTGTTTGATGCCCAGTGCAGCGACCTGCATGATCTGGCGACCTGCACGGTGTCGAATATCGACGATATGCACTTGAGCGTGCTCTTCGTCGATCCGGTGCATCCCCATCAGAGTGGCGCGATCAGCCCCACGCTCTGCCCGACGAGCACGACCAGCCCGATCTGCGGTGCGGGCTCCCTCGCACTCGAGGCTCAAAGCGGGCCGCAGGATACGATCGGATTCTCGCTCGAGGGCGCGCTGCTTGGCTCCGATCTGCAGAAGCTTCCGGCACTGATCTATGCCTCTGCAGAGTCGAGCGCGCTGAAAGGGTTCGGCGGAATCGACGTCGAGTTTCAGGCTGCTGTCGATACTGGCGACGCCAATGGAATTCAGCTTGGGCATAAGACGCTGATCTTCAATCCCCGATTGCCGGCGGGGAATCCCAATCGGAATCACAACCCATCGGTCGCGGGGATGAAAGTGATTGCCGCCAATGGAACCGACCTTGGCGTGCTGACACCAGGGCAGACGCTGCAACTCACGGTGGGTGCGGAGGTCGGGCTGCGGCCGGTGCTGACGCCGGGTTCTATTGAGACGTATCAGACGATCGATCTCACCGGGCAGTCGGTTGCCGTGACCGAAAATCTGGTCTGGGATTTCTATTCCACGACCGGCGCGGATTTCGACAATGGCACGGCCTCAGAGCCACTGGTGGGTGTCGCCGATCCCGTGCTGGGCCTGACCCGGATGACGGCGACGAAGATTCGCAGCGGCACGCTCTGGGCGGTCGTTCACGATGGCCGCGGCGGCACGAGCTGGATTGAACTCCCCTGGATATCAGGAGGTGGGTTGTGACGAAGGAGCGCAAGGCGAAGGCCCCCGGCTGTCCGAGTTGCAAAGGGCCGGTGCGCCCGCGGGTGGAGAATCCCGATTTCCCGTTCTGCTCACAGCGCTGCAAAGCGGTCGATCTCTCGCGGTGGTTTACCGGCAGCTATGCCGTACCCGGCGAGCGCGTCGAGGGTGTGCTCGATCGCGACGACGATCAGGAGGGGAAAGGGAAGTAACGCGGTCGCCGCGGGGAACTATCGCGGCGGATTCAAGTAGACGATTAGAGCGGCGATCGAAAGTCCGAACCCGACCGCGCAGACGCCGAGCCAGCCAGCGCGGACGAACGCTGCCGTCGCGAGCGCCGAGCCGGCCGCGCCGCCGATGAAGTATCCGGTCATATAGAGCGCGTTTAATCGGCTGTGCAGCGAGGCCTCGAGCGAATAGAGGAGCGCCTGGTTGGTGACGTGATTGCCCTGCACGCCGATATCGAGCAGCAGCACGCCGAGGGCGATGCCCATCAATGAGTTCCCGAGGAGCGCGAAGAGCGCGAAGGCCGCGGCGCAGATGCAGATCGAAATCAGATTGGTGCGGCCGCGATTGCCTTGATCGGCGAGGCGGCCGACGAGCGGGGCGACGAGCGCGCCCGCGACGCCGATGAGTCCATAGAGCCCGGCGATATCTCCACCCGAATGCAACGGCGGTGTCGCGAGATGAAACGAGAGCGTCGTCCAGAACGCGCCGAAGCCCGCGAACGTCAATGCTCCGAGCAGCGTGTGGTGGCGCAGCACGGGCTGCGTGCGGGAGAGACGCCAGATCGATTCAATCAGCTCGATATATCGAAGGGGCTTCGCCGGCCGCTGCGGCGCGAGCGAGACGAAGAGGAGCAGCGCGAGCGCGAGCATCAATCCGGCCGCGCCCAGATAGACCGCGCGATATCCCGCGTGCTCGCCAACCAGGCCGGAGACGGTGCGCGAGAGGAGAATTCCAATCAACAGGCCGCTGGTGATCGTTCCGACGATGCGGCCGCGCGTCTGCGGCGTGGCGAGCGTGGCGGCATAGGGAAGGATGAGTTGCGGCGCGCAGGTGGTCACGCCGATGGCAAATGACGCGGCCATCATCAGGGGCAGCGTCGGGGCGAGCCCCATCAGCGCGAGAAATCCCGCCACCAGAACGCAGAGCGATACGATCAATCGCTTTCGCTCGAGCATGTCGCCGAGGGGAACAATCAGCATCATGCCCACGCCATATCCAGCCTGGCCGAGCATCGCGAGCGCGCCCATGGCGGACGCGGGAGCGTTGACTGCTCGCCCCATCAATTCGAGCAGCGGCTGGCAATAGTAGAGGTTTGCGACCGAGACGGCGGCGGCGACGGCGAGCAGCAGGACAACCCGGCGGGAGAGCATTTCGCCCGCCTGATAGCACGATGCGGGCACGCCGAGGCATCAGAGGGTAGAGTGCGCGCCCTTCATGGCGTACGCCGATCTCCATTGCCACCTCCTCTGGGATACCGACGACGGCTGTCGCGACGTGGCCGAGTCGCTCGAGCTCTGCACGGCTCTCGCGGCCCACGGCTTCTCCGACGCGGCCCCGACGCCGCACGCCTGGCCGGAGCTTCCGGACGCGCGGGCCAATGCGGCGCGCCGCGATGAGCTCAAGGCGCTCCTGGTCGAGAAGGGAATCTCGCTGGCGCTCCACGCTGGCGCCGAGAACAGACTCGACGGAGCGCTTCTCGACCGCGCCCAGCTTGGAGATGCGCGACATCTTGGCGTCGGCACCTGGCTGCTCGCGGAGGCGCCGCATTCGCTCCCGCTGCCTGGAATCGAGCAGCTCTGCTTCCGTCTTCGTGTCGCCGGCCATCGCGTGCTGATCGCGCACCCCGAGCGGTGCCGGATCTTTCTCGACGACACGCAGCTCGCGCAGCGGCTCGTTGACGCAGGCTGTGCGCTGCAGCTGGAGCTCGGGACGCTTGCGGGCATCTATGGAAAAGAGGCGACGAAGCTCGCGCGCCGGCTGCTCGACGCGGGCCTCTATGCAGTCGCCGCGAGCGACGTGCACCGGCCGACGAGTGGCATTCGCCTCCTCGAGCAGGGGATGCCCGCATTGCGCAAAGCCATCGGCGACAAGCAGCTCGCGCTGATGCTCGATGAAAATCCGCACCGCATTCTTCGTGGAGAGGCGCTCGTCGCATGAAGACGCTCAAGTTCATCATTCGTCTGGTTCTCTCGCTCTCGGTGAGTGGCCTGTTCGTCTGGCTCTCGCTGCGACACGCCCCCGTCGCCGAGGTCGCGCACGCCATTGCCGCTGCCGACAAGCGCCCGCTCGCGGCCTACTTCGTCGTGCTGCTGGTCGTTCATCTGATCCGCACGCTGCGCTGGGGAGAGCTCCTCGCGCCGCTCGGTCGCATCCCGTTTGCACGGCTCAACTCGGCCTCTGCGGTGGGCATCATGATGCTCATCGTGCTGCCGTTGCGCCTGGGTGAATTCGCGCGCCCGCTGTTGATTGCGAACCCGACGAATGGAAATGGGCCGCGTCTTCGCCGCAGCGGCGCGTTCGCCTCCATCGTGGTCGAGCGCATCGCAGACGGTCTCTTCGTCGGCCTCCTCGGCATCGTCGCGCTCCACGCACTCGGCTCGCGTGCGAGCGGCCCCGTCGCCGAGTTCGCCCGCCGCGCCGCCTTCCTCGTCACTGCGGGATTCTTCGCCGGCTGCGTCGCGCTCGTCGCCGCGTTCCTGCTGCGCACGCAGGCGCTCGCTCTCGTGCGCCGCTTGATGACGCCGATCTCTCCGCGCCTTGCAGAGAAGGCCGCATCGATGCTCGACGCGTTCATCGACGGCCTCCACCTTGGCTCGGGCCTGCGCGTGCTCGGCTTCTTCGCCACCACCGCGCTCTACTGGACCTTCGCCACGTTCGGTCTCTCGCTCGCGGGCGACGCCTTCGGTCTGCACCTCGGCCCTCTGGAAGCGTGCGCAGTGCTCGCAGTCCAGGTCGTCGGCGTGATGGTTCCCGCGGGCCCCGGCATGGTCGGCACGTTCCAATATTTCACGCAGGTCGGACTCGCGATCTTCCTCACGGGCGCGAACGGGGGCGGCCCGGAAGCGGTGCGCGCGGCGGCCTACGCCAACACGGTCTGGCTGATGCAGTTCGTCCAGCAGGTCGGCCTCGGGCTCATCTTCATGGCGACCGGCCACGTCTCCCTGCGCGGGCTCTTCTCGTCGAGCGAGGAGCCGCCTGCACTCGACGCCGAGGCCCCGGCTGCAGGGGCGAGCGACGGCGCTGCTTGACGAGCGCGGATTGGCTGGCGTACACGATGCGCCCGTTTTCGGGATGTCTTGGCGGTGTAGCTCATCTGGCTAGAGCGGCGGTCTCATAATCCGCAGGTACGTGGTTCGAGTCCACGCACCGCCACCATTTTCTCCTCTGCACAATCGATTGCCACAAGCAGGCCCTCGATTTCGTGAGGCCGCATGACCCGCGATCCGAAGAAGCTGCGAATCATCCTCTTCGGTGCCACGGGAATGATCGGCTCGGGCGTTCTGCAGAGCTGTCTCGCCGACCCGCAGGTCGAGTCCGTGCTGGTGATCGGCCGCACTCCCTGCCGTGTCAGCCATGAGAAGGTGACTGAGATTCTGCATCCGGGTTTCTTTGATTACAGTTCCATTCAATCTCGGTTGTCTGGGTACACCAGTTGCCTGTTTGCCCTCGGCGTCTCAGCCGCCGGTCTGCGGAACCTGTCAACGATTATGAGACAGCGGTCGATCGCAATTAGAGAGCAGACACCTCCTGGGGAGCAAGAGCGCTATCGAGGGAAGGGCTCGTTTCGTCGATTAGCTTGGGCTTATTGATCCACGCCGCCGTCGGCA
>CAIWCD010000045.1 GCA_903911145.1 uncultured delta proteobacterium
CGACCATCACTTCACCCGTGCCGCCCGTGGTGACGCCGTGGCATTGGCTCGGGTCGGTCACGGCGGCGAATTGGTCAAATTGCAAACCATCCCAAACGGTTGGGCGGCGAATCTGCTCCAAATGCGATCCCGCTGCGACCGGGCGATAAGCACTTCAAGTGGCCACCCATCAAGTCGCCGCCTCGATCTGCGCGCCTTCTGCTCAGAGATCTGTTCTCTGGTCGCTACTCTCACCCATCGCGCGAGACGCGCGCAAGGGTGATCTCCTTCGCGTTGCGCAGATACTCCGGGCCGATGAAACCGACCACGCTATTGACCAGGAACGGCTTGTAGCGACGGGCGAGCGTATGCGCGCGCGCCTCCATCACCAGCTGATCGGCGCCGTGGTGCGCGTTGGCCGAGAGCGCCGTCCCCTGCCCCGTCTCGAAGTACATCACGTTGGGGCCGGTGGCCGTCCCCTCGCGCAGCGTCAGATCGTACGCCTCGTCGAGCAGCTTCACCGAGATGCCGAAGTTGCGATTCGCCCCTTCGCTGCCCGCGATCGATTGGAACATCAAGTCGAGCGGCGCGCCGCGCTTGATGGCCTCCATCTGCACCGAGAGGTGGCTGAGCACGCAGTTCTGCGTCGGCACCCGGAAGCGGCGCATGAAATCCTTCACGCCCTTCAGGATGTCGACGGTGGCCTGCACCGACCCGGTCGCGGGGTTGACGCCGATCACCGCGTCGCCGTTGCCGAACGAGAGGCCGTCCTTCACCGCCGCGAGCACCCCCTCGACCGAATCGCGCGGATGGTTCGGCTGCAGGCGGCTCGAGAGGCGGCCGGCGAGTCCGAGCGTGTTGTTGCAGCGCACGACCACCCGGATCTTGCGGGAGGCAAGAGCGAGATCGAGGTTGCTCATCAGCTTGGCGACCGCCGCCGCGACCTCGCCGGTGAGGCCGTGGGAGATGCGCGCGACCTCCTCGCCGCTCGTCTCCGCGTCGAGGATCCACTCGCGCAGCTCGGAGATGCTCCAGCCGGAGACCTCGCGATAGGCCCGCTCCTCGAGGCCATCCTCGGTGATGCGCGTGACCTCGTCCTCCTCGTAGGGAACGACCGGATTCTCGCGCAGCTCCTTGACCGTGAGCTGCGCCACCAGCCACTTGGCCGCGGCCATCTCGCGCATGCTGGTCGCGGCGATGCCCGCCTGGTGATCGCCGCTGCGCGGCTCGTTGGCCTTGGCGAGCACGTCCTTGACCGAGCGGAACGTGAACGACTCGCCAAAGAGGGTGGTGGTGAGCTTCATGGCGCGCGTTTGCCTATCACATCAGCGGCGGGAGGCTAGAGCACCGATCAGGTTAACCGGACCGGTGCGCTAACGGCGCAGGCTCAGAGGCGAGCTTCCTCGTAGGAGTTCACTGGCGAATATGCAGGGTTCCCGAGGAGAATTTTCATGAGGAA
The DNA here is from genome assembly GCA_903911145.1 of uncultured delta proteobacterium. Lineage (GTDB taxonomy): Bacteria > Myxococcota > Myxococcia > Myxococcales > 40CM-4-68-19 > CAIWCD01. The sequence continues at coordinate 1,439 of CAIWCD010000045.1, forward strand.
ACCAGGAAACCAGGAATTTGGACGACCCAGTCAAGCCTTCCTGACTTCCTGCCTTCCTCATGATCACAGTTGTTTCGAGCGGTGAACGCTGCATGGGTGCCCCCCGTCGTTGTTTGGGACATAGCCGCCTCATTGCGCCTTCAGCGGGGTCAGGACGTCGAGGGAGACAGGCCAATCGGCAGGAGGGATGAATCCCGGAAGGCTGCGTTTCCACCACTCCAGATCGCTCCAGGTCTGTCCGCAGTCGCTGCTCACGAAGAGCCGATCGGTGCGCGACACGGACTCGGCGCGGCCATCGATCCAGCTGCGCCGCGACTCCTCCTCGACGACGACCCACAGCCTCTCGGACCAGCGCGACAACCACGCCCGAAATGACAGGGTGTCTGTCGACGGCTCGTAGGGCATGTTGTCCATCGCGGCCCGCATGCTGTTGCAGACGACGACCCGCAGCGCACCGTCAACGAAGACGATGTCGGCCGGCTGGCAAGTTCCCATTTCCTCGAGATGCACGTCAGCCCTCCGGGCGTTCCATCACGGGTGCGCGGCGTTCGGCAGGAAGAAGACCCGATTCGGTTTCTTGAGGAAATAGCTGCCGTCATGTTCGAAGATCCCGTCGTGAGAATGGGAGCAGTCGATGATCTTCACGCCGGAGACCTTCCCGCTCTTCCCGCGATGCACCTCCGTCACCAAGGCGACGTGACCGTCTCCGGCGAAGACCACACCGCAACCGGCAACCGGCTCGTCTATCGCCGTGAACCAGTTGTGATCGCCCTTCGCATCGGAGGAGATCTTGTCCGTCCCCAGCCAGACATTGTGGCCTTGCTTCTTGGAGATCCCTGCAATCCAACAGTAGAAACCCGAGCAGTCGCAGCGACCGTCCCGCGTCGGCGACGGATCGTCGGGATGGATGCCGCCTTGCGAGCCATGCATGTCGTAATGAATCCCGGTCTTGACCGTCAGTGCCGTGCGCGCTCTTGCGATATATGCCGCGAGCTTGTCCGGATTCGGGGGTTCGCCCGCGGCGGCTCCAGCGGCGGGCGTGTCCGCGTCCTGCGGAACAAGGCACTGCTCTTGCGTCGGGGCCATGCACTGTTCGGCTGACGCATCGTCGGGCGGCACGCACTGCTCCGACTCGCTGTGGGGATCTGGCGGCTGGTGATGATCTGGCGCGGGTGGAGCCGGCGGCAGTTGAGCCGGACCATTCACTGAGTCAGACAGTACGACGCCAGCGTCCTTCATCTTCGAGAGCAGAGTCTGGCATCGCCATTCATAGAAGTGTCCATAGCCCGAGCTGCCGCCGACATGATGGCCTGTGTCGAAGAACTCGGGCGGATCGTTGTTGACCTTGTTGAAGCCCGAAATCGTCTTGAAGAAGGAGCGAACCATGGGGAGATAGACATTGGGATCGGTGCGGATGACCGTTTCCAACTCGTCCGTCGAGAGGTCGTCGCTCGAACCGTGCCCTGCGGCCTTGAGCGCCGGGTCGCAATGCTTCTGATAGTTCGTCCGCCACGTGAGTTGAACGAGGCCGTGACCACGGAACTTATAGAAGTCGCACTCGCGCACCGCCTGCTTGAGCCCCTCGTCTTGTGGATTTGGATAATGCGTCGTGCTGTTCCACGCGGCGACATCATCGTCCGCCGAGATCTTCCCTCGCTCGCGGAGCTGGTCTCCCGCCAACCGATTCGGCGAGCGGTTGTAGCTGGTCTTCTTTCCCTTGATCGTCTCGAACATATATTTCGGTCCGCCGAGTTCAGCGATTGGCTGGAACCGCCCGCCCGTCTCGTTGTACATGATCCCGAAGAAGGCGATGAACTCGGCCAGCGTGAGCTCCTTCGCCCACAGCGCCTCGCAGCGATCGAAGATGGCCTGAAAATGTTCCTTGCTCACCTTGAAAGGAAAGACCGCCTTGTGCTTGCTGTTCCGAGGGAGCTCGTCGGGCCAGTAGTTGCGATACTTGGGATAGATGTCTTGATTGAACCAATCGCAGAACTGTTTCCCACCAACAAGGATATTGCCGCTCGTTACGCTGTCGCCGCCCGGGCCTTGAACCAGCGCGTGCCCGGAGACAACTGTTCCGTCTGCGTGCGTGCTGACGTGCACCGTCTTGGTCACAGGCCCGTACGCGTCTTCCAGCATCGGGACGACTTCGATATCGGTGTCGGTTTCGTCGATGACGAGCGTCTTCTCCGAGGCATCATCCGCGCGGATGACGACTGTTGGGTGGCCTGACCAGCGCAGTTCCACGCCGTCCGTGCCGCTGCCGAGTGTCCAAGAAAGCTTGATGCTGCTGCCAGCGACGATCTGCAGCGAATCGGATAGGTGAGCGCGGTCGTCGTCGGGCACAGGAACGGCGCTCAGCGTCTTGATCACGGGGCCCGACGACGTCGGAGCCTGCGTCGTCATAAGCGTCGGAGCCTGCGTCGTCGTAAGCGTCGGAGCTTGCGTCGTCGTAAGCGTCGGAGCCTGCGTCGTCGTAAGCGTCGGAGCTTGCGTCGTCGTATTCGCCGGAGCCTGCGTCGTCGTAATCGCCGGAGCCTGCGTCGTCGTAAGCGTCGGAGCTTGCGTCGTCGTAATCGCCGGAGCTTGCGTCGTCGTCGTCGGGGCCTGCGTCGTCGCCTCGGAGTCGTTGTCGTCAGAACCCATTGACCAGCACTCCTCGCGATGAGCGATATCGATTTTCTCTATCGACTATCGCACAAGGCGATAAGCACTTCAAGTGGCCACCCATCAAGTCGCCGCCTCGATCTGCGCGCCTTCTGCTCAGAGATCTGTTCTCTGGTCGCTACTCTCACCCATCGCGCGAGACGCGCGCAAGGCGAGCGTAGGGGGGCATCTGCGGCCCTATCGGCACGAGACAACGCCGAGCGCGCGAACTATGCAGCCGCGAGCACAGCCTTTCGCAGCGCCGTTGGTAGCTCGATCCGTCGAAAGAGTTCGCTCGGAAACAGATAGTCTTCGCCGGACTCATCTACGATGCGGATCTGACCGTGTTTGGTGGCGGCGGCATCCGCAATGACTTGGTAAATCTTCCGCAACTCAAGGGACGCGGGATAATCGTGGTTCGACACACAGACGACGAATCGGCTCTCCTGACGATGTGCTTGGCTCATCTTGTGGGCTCCAGATACTGCTTGATCTTGAATTCCTTCTTGCCGATGCCAGTCGCTTCGTACCAATGAACCTCTGCGAGCACTGAACTACCGTCAGGCAACTCTACTCTAGCCGTCCCCTTTCGTTTTCGCCAACGGCCCCGGCCATAGATCCTGTGCAGCCGGGCAATTTCGCGGATTCCGCTCCCCGTGGCGATGGTTTCAACGTCCGCGATGTTACCAATGATCTTCAAATCCATCTGGCACCGGGGCCTACACTGCGCTGCCGTCGTTAGTTTCGCCAGAGCCTGCGCGGATAGCTGTTTCTCGACGACGAATTATAAATCCAACAACCAGGCAAATCATAGCGCCGACGCGCATCCACCAACCAACCAGTTGCGGATTCTCTGCTGCTGAATTGCTTTCCGTTTGCGAAAGCGCGTAGGAACTGAATCCCAGGTCGATTGCCAAGACAAAACCCAGGAACAGAATCGGCCGAAGCCACGGACGTATAAACAGCCATATTAATCCTGTGGCTAAACCGACGAGCTCGAGTCCGCATATCAATACTGTGCCCAGCAGGTCAGGAGACTCTGACTGCTGAGAAAAGGTCAACGTAACGCCCAAGCACAGAGAGAAAATAAGTCCGCCAATCAGGGCGGCGGCGGGCAGAAAGACTTGCTCGGCCGGCCTGAGAAGCCTCTTGGTGGCCCACGCTGCAGAAATGGTGAAGAGCCCGGGGAACAACAGGGCCATGCCGACAGATTTTATAAACGCAAGGACAAACGACAGCCCGATAATTGTGACTATTTGGGTGCCGCAGCCCGGCTTCTCTTTGTCCGCTGTCATCGCCCACCCTTTTCGGATGCGCCCAACTACCACGCGGCTCTGACCATCAGCAACGGTGTTGCGCGGAGCACGGAACGCCTTGCACCTGGGGGGAAAAGTTAAGGAGGCACCTTGAGCAGTTCCCGCCACCGCTGACGTCCTGCATCACGCTGCGGCGTCGAAAACTAGATATTAGATTTCTAAGAGATCCACGCCGACTGGCGTGGTCAGAGAACAAGCTGTATTCACAGCGCCTGCTCTCCCGACAGAAGCCCGAGACTCGAAGCGCGGCAATGCGGCAAACACCGAGGCCAATGACTGCGCTTGTATTTCATACTCGTTCAGCATCTCATTCAAGCGGTCGGTGATTGTCCTTACGTTGGGGCCGCTTCCCTCTATTCGTTGGGTTAGCGGCTTGAGGTCTCGCCAATAGGAAGTTTCAAAGTCCACTGCAAATTGCTCGGCGTCAACATACAGGCCACCATCACTCGTGACGGAGAGATGTGTGCCAAGCCCCTTGCCAACCGAGATTGCAGCGCCTTTGGTCATAAAGGCGTGAGCTAGGCCATGACGCACCAACTGATAGAAGTATGCCCCGACAGCGCCTGCCGCAGTTCCAACGTAGAGATGGTGTCCCCAGTAATCTACGAAGTACGTCTCACCCATTCGCCACGCCTTAAAAGGAGTTGTGCTCAGCAAAGCTCCGAACAACTCGATGCCGGAAAGGACCGTCATGACGAGTGGGTATCCGACCCCACCGGCCACCTTGCCTGCGTCGGGCCTGATTGATTTCATCTTCGCGATGTCTTCGAGCAAGTAGCCTTCGACGTTCTGCTTCAGGAAAACTGTCAAGTCGGTGGCCATGGTCGGAACTCAGTTGGTTGTGCCAGTTTGTCGCGCCAACTCTTCACTAAGAGGGGCCAGACCACCCACCGCCGCGAGTGTAAACAAGCCGAAAGTAACCTCCGGAGCGAGAAGCGTTGTCGCGGCAGCAAGACCGGTCTTAATAGCTCCATCGACGTAATAACCCATTATCTTACGGCTTTGCGTATTGGCCCCGGGAGAGTCTGGCGCAGGACCGATCAGGGTAGACACGACGGTCAGCACGGCGACGGCCAGAACCCATGCTGCTGCCGACGCGATACGAGTACGTCCAGTCGAGGAGACGGCCTCCTGCACCTTGTCCTTGCCTGGTTTTGTAAATAACCTCCCGAGAATCAGAACTATGAGCATGAGCCCATCGACGTCGAGCCGATGAGACCCAGTGTCCAGAAGCTGTGGCCAAGCCGCCAGCAGTGACACAGTCAGTATCAACAGCAACCCCCACTTCCCCAACGATACGAACACTCCACCTCGATCCAGAGTCTTCCTTGCGCGAGAGCGACCGCCATCCCAAAACGCATAGACATATGCAGCGTCGTTGATAATGGCGTAGGTGCACTTGCCGATGCAATAAGTGGAGAGTGCGAGCGGAATCAAAAGGTATGACAAGAAGCTCATGGCGCTCCTCCAAATAAGTGCCGCAACACGTCGTGTCGCCAGCGACATCAGACTTCGCGCCGTCTAGCTCTTCTTCAACTGTCCGATCAGCTTACTCACCCACCCCGACAGGTCCTCTGCCTTCTTCAGCGCGGCTTTCGCATCCTCCGGCTTGAGCAGCTTAACCTCGGCGCTAGTGAAGGTCGTCTTCTTGCCGAACCCCTTGAACGACCGATCAATGGCCTTGAGGACCTCCGATTTCTCGGGAGCGCCACGCCTCTTCTTGCCCGCGGAAGCAGCTTTCTTCTTTGTGGTAACCAAATCTCTGATCTCGCGAACGGACAGCTTCTTCTCTGTCGCCGCCACGGCCAACGTCTCGATTGTCTTTGCCTCGCGCATTGGCAAGAGCGCGGCCTGCTGTGAGGGGTAGAGCTTCGCGAAGGCCGTTTCCGGTCCAAGTTCATGAACCATCGCAGCGGTGCTCACGGCACGCTGCAACGCAGATCGCGACAGGGTCGGCAGTTCATCGGTTCCGCACCTCTCGTAGAGCGCGCGAAGTGACGCGTTCTTCTTCGGATTCTTTGAGTGAAGTTCTTTGGGGTCGCTATCGAAGAATTTCCTGAAGACATGATCGCCGATCTCAAACGTGCCCCGAAATACGGTCGTTACGATTTTGTTGCGAATCCACTCCACCGTCTCATTCACAAGCCCTTCGTCAGGCTTGCCATCGTCCAGATCTGGAAGAGGAACCAAGTTCTTAGTACCCGTCGCCTCAGGTTTCGACGCTGATTTCTTGGCCATGCGGAGCACGCTAGCCGAGTTGACGATAAATGCAACAGGGAGATCGCGAACTGGCCCAACGTCGGGCCAGTAGGTCAGGGAACCCCTGCGGGACTCGTCGTTTCGCTTGCATTGTTGGCTGGGCGCGCCTGTCTCAGTCGGCAAACAGGGTTACTATTTACCAGGCATTGCAATTGCGAACGACACTGGCACCGCACTGCCCGTGCACGTAGACGACGCCCGTAGCCGCAGTGTCACTTGGGCCGCTTCTCCTCCTGAACGACAACGTCTTGGCCGCTGCGATCACGCGCCGAAGCGGACCTACGGACCCAGTGATTTGTGAATCCAGGACCCGTTGCCTACGCTTGTAGCAGTCCAGTTCACTACCGAAGGAGCAGTCATGAACCAGCCGCACGTCACAACCACGATCAGGATGCAGCTCAGCGACAGGGCAACGTTCGATGTTTTGCGCAACCGCCGCGCTGAAAAGAACGGCGGGAGGCGTCCCACGATGCAGGCGTTGCTTGAAGAAGCCGTTGCCGAGTTTCTACGGGCGATAAGCACTTCAAGTGGCCACCCATCAAGTCGCCGCCTCGATCTGCGCGCCTTCTGCTCAGAGATCTGTTCTCTGGTCGCTACTCTCACCCATCGCGCGAGACGCGCGCAAGGGAGCGAGCTGGTGGGGATGGTCAGCCACTGCCCGTGAGGTGCTCCGGGTGACGCGCTCGGGGCCCGGGGCTACTTGACGACCGTGTGCAGGTCATCGACGTAGGCGCCGGCGAACGTCCCCGAGGAGTCGCTCTGGAACGCGAACCTCACGCGGACCGTCATTCCCGCGAAGGCCGAGAGATCGGCCTGCATGAGCTGCCAACCGAGCAGGGCCTGGTGCCCTCCCCAGGCTGGCTGGCCGGCGATCACGAGCGGGTAGGCAGGCAGCACGGTGGTGAGCACCGACCAGGTGGCCCCACTGTCAGTGCTGACGCTGAGGTTCACCCCGTCATAGGTGCTCCCTTCGGTGTCGACCCACAGTCGAAAGTTCAGCAGGTAGTTCGGAGCCGCGGGGAGCACGATGGCGGGAGAGGTCGCAGTGGCGCCCGCCCACGTCTGGTTGCTGCTGTACGTCGAGGCGAGCTGCGTGCCGAGACAGGCCGTGCCGGCGAACGCCGTGCTCGGCCCCACGTTGCTCGGCGCCCCACATTGCCAGTCGCCGGTCAGCGTCCAGCCACCGGGGCAGCCGGTCTCGAAGCTGGTGTCGTAGGGAGAGGGAGGCGAGGGGATCACCGTCAGGGTGAACGTCTTCTCGGCGAAGTTCGCCGCGATGAGCGGATCTTGGACGCGCACCGTGACGCTGACGGCGCCGAGCTGGGCCGCGGAGGGCGTGCCCTGCAGCACCCCGGTCGCCGCGTCGAGCGTGAGCCAGGCGCTGTTGGTGCCGCCGGCCTCGAGGGTCCAGACCGCGGTGGTCGAGCCTCCCGCGCGGACCAGCGGCGCCGACCAGGCGATGCCCACCACGGCGGTGCTCAGGGGCGAGGTGGTGCTGATCGAGAGCTGAATCTGCGCGAGCTCACAGTGAGCGCCCCAGAAGCCGGCGGGGCAGGCGCAGGTGAAGGTGTTGACGCCGTCGGTGCAGGCGCCGCCGTTGAAGCAGGGGTTGGGCGCACAGTCGTCGACGTTGGTGCCGCAGGTGGCGCCGCCGTAGCCCGCCGCGCAGACGCAGGTGTACCGGTTGACGCCGTCGATGCACGCGCCGCCGTTGGCGCAGGGCGAGCCGCTGCAGTCATCGGCGTTCTTCTCGCATTGGGTGCCTGAGAAGCCGAGGGGGCAGGCGCAGGTGAAGGCGTTGACGCCGTCGGTGCAGGTGCCGCCGTTGAAGCAGGGGTTGGGTGCGCAGTCGTCGAGGTTGGTGGCGCAGGTGGCGCCGGCGAAGCCCACGGCGCAGACGCAGGTGTACTGGTTGACGCCGTCGAGGCAGACGCCGCCGTTGGCGCAGGGCGAGCCGCTGCAGTCGTCGACGTTCTTCTCGCACTGGGTGCCCGAGAAGCCGGTGGGGCAGGCGCAGGTGAAGGTGTCGACGCCGTCGGTGCAGGTGCCGCCGTTGAAGCAGGGGTTGGGCGCGCAGTCGTCGAGGTTGGTGCCGCAGGTCGCGCCGGTGTAGCCCTCGGCGCAGACGCACACGAACTTCCCGGCGCTGCCCAGGCAGCTCCCGTGCTCGCAGGGCGCCGCGCCACAGGGGTCGATCTGACTCGAGCCGCAACCAGAGGACCACAGCGAGAGCACAGCGAGCGCACACGTGAGCGCAGAACTTCGAAGCATGAACGACCTCCCCAGAGGCGATAAGCACTTCAAGTGGGGCGATAAGCACTTCAAGTGGCCACCCATCAAGTCGCCGCCTCGATCTGCGCGCCTTCTGCTCAGAGATCTGTTCTCTGGTCGCTACTCTCACCCATCGCGCGAGACGCGCGCAAGCCGAAAATAAGGCATAG
>CAIWCD010000046.1 GCA_903911145.1 uncultured delta proteobacterium
CTGATATCCGCGCCCGCGATATGTCCGCTCGCCTTCGAGAGGCTGCAGTTCTGCGTCGCCGGCTGCGACTTGATGCTGACGAGATATGCGGCGGTATCGGCGACCTTCGTCGCGAATTGAAACGTCGTCGCACCAGCGGTGATCGTGAGGTCGTCGGAAGCGTTGTCCTGCAGAACGAGCCCACTGCCGATGAGGCCGGAGACGGTTCCGCCGACGGAATAATCAATCGTGGCTGCTGGTGTGGCGGAGCATTGCTGCAGGCGGCGGACGTCGCGACGAGCAGGCCTGCGATGCAGTTGAGACGAACCCTGCTGCTGCTCAAACGCGTGACCGCTCGCACAATTGCGTTCGTCAAGTTGGCCCCTCGAACGCGCGCGACTGGTGTGGCCTTCGAACTCGTTTCGCGCGGATATCCGGATTGTGCACCGGGCGCCGGAGTTCGTTCAACGTTGCGAATGCGCGTTCTCGGCGCGCACGGCATATCCGCAGCGCAACAGCAGCTGTGCGAGGCTCAGCTGCGCTTGGTGCGCTTTGCCTTCGCGAGCCCGCGCGCGAGGCTCGCGCCGAGGATGACCTGCTCCTTGGGCGGTGCTTCCGCTGCGCAGGAGTTCGCGGTGCGTGAAATCCCAAAGCGCCAGACGATATATGCGGCGGCTATCGCGCAGAGTCCGGCGGTGACCACGATATCGAGAGAGGGAATCATGGTCAGGTGAAGCCCAGCCAGCGACCGCCCTGATAGACGATGAACGATCCGCCGAGCGCAAGCGCGAGCATGTAGGCGAACTGGAATGCGGGCCAGCGCCACGAGCCGGTTTCGCGGCGGACGGTCGCAAGCGTGCTTGCGCACTGCATGGCCAGCACGAAGAAGACCATCAGCGATAGACCGGAGAGCGGCGTGTGCACCGGGCGGCCGGCCTCATCGCGATCGTCGCGCATGGCATCTTGCAGCGATTCGGGATGATCCTCGGCGCCTTGCCCGAGGCCGTAGACGAGGCCGAGCGTCGAGACGAGAACCTCGCGCGCGGCGAAGCTGGCGATGAGTCCGACGCCGACCTTCCAATCCCAGCCGAAGGGGCGCAGCGCCGGTTCAATCGCGTGGCCAAGGCGGCCGGCGACGCTCTGCTCGAGCCGCTGCTTGGCGAACTTCGCTTCCAGCGCGGCAAGCTGCGAATCACGTTCACCCGCATCTGGCGCGGGCGCGAGCGTGAGCTTGGCGTCTGCGTAGTCAGCCTCCAGCTTCGCTGAGCGGGGAAAATTAAAGAGAGCCCAGAGCAGAATCGTGATGGCGAGGATGATCGTGCCGGCGTCGATAAGGAAGCGCGAGACCTTCGACCAGACATGGCGCGTGAGCGCGCGTAGGCGCGGGCGACGATAGGGCGGCAACTCGAGGACGAACGGCGAGGGCGCAGTGGCGAGCAGCGTGCGCTTGAAGAGCGCGGCCATGCAGAGCGCAGCCGTGATGGAGAGCGCGTACATCGAAATCATCACGATGGTGCCGACCTGGATGAAGCCGAGCACGGGTGCGCGCGTGGCGAAGACGGTGGCGATCATCAGGCCGTAGACAGGCAGGCGCGCCGAGCAGGAGATGAGCGGCGTCACGAGGATGGTGACGAGACGATCGCGGCGATTTTCGATGGTGCGCGCCGCGAGGATGGCGGGGACGGCGCAGGCAAAGCCCGAGAGCATCGGCACGAAGGCGCGGCCGTGGAGGCCGACGCGCGAGAGCACACGGTCGAGCAGGAATGCGGCGCGCGCGAGATATCCGGAATCCTCGAGCAGGCCGAGGAAGAGGAAGAGCACGACGATCTGCGGGACGAAGACGACAACGTTGCCGACGCCCGCGATCACGCCGTCGATCACCAGCGAGCGCAGCAGCGGCATCCGTGCGGGCAGCAGTTGCGCGACGTGGATTCCGAGCCCGTGCATCCCATCCTGGATCGCGTCCATCACCGGCTTGATGCCGGCGAAGAGCGTCTGGAAGAGTGCGCCGAAGATGGTCACCAGGATCAGCGGGCCGAGAAATCTGTTGAGTGCAAATGAATCGATCCGCGCGGTGAGGCGTTCGGAGCGGGTGAGCGCATCGGGCGCGCGCTGCTGCGTCACGGCGATGTGCCAGGCGGCGATGCGGGCATAGCGAGAGGCGACGGCGCGCTCGATGATTCCCGCGCCATCGATGCGCGAGAGCAGGCCGCGCACGGGTTCGCTGAACTGCACGGCATTCGTAGCGCCCGCGTTGAGCGCGACGGCCCACAGCCCGATCGAGGCAGCGTCTCCCGCGAGCCCAAGCTCATCCGCGACGCGTTGTCCGAGTGCGATGATCTCCGGCGAGGCGTTCACCGGTGGTTCGTGCGCAGGCACTGGTGGCACGCTCTGCTGCGCAGCGATGGCCTCGCGCAGCTCCTTCACTCCCTGTCCGCGCGCCGCGGCGACCGCGACCACCTTTGTGCCAAGCTCCTTCGCGAGGCGCGCCACATCGATCGTCGTGCCGTCGGCCTCGACCGTGTCCATCATCGTCAGCGCGACGATGACGGGAAGGCCAAGCTCGCGCAGCACCGCGACCAGATAGAGATTGCGCTCGAGGTTCGTCGCGTCGACCACCGCGATGATCACGCTCGGTCGCGGCGTTCCCGGCAGCCTCCCGAGCAGTCCATTGAGAGCGACGGCCTCGTCTTCGGCGCGCGGCACGAGGCTGTAGGTACCCGGCAGATCGACCAACCGCGCGGTCTGTCCGCCACCGAGCGCGACGAGCGCTTCGCGATGTTCCACGGTGACGCCGGGATAGTTCGCCACATGCGCGCGCGAGTCGGTCAGCGCATTGAAGAGCGTGGTCTTGCCGGAATTGGGATTGCCGAGCAGCGCGACGATCTCCTGCCGGGCCGCTCCTGGCGCGGCCTCGAGCAGCGTCGCCTCCGCGCGAGCAGCGCCGCTCACTTGCGATCCCGGCCAGTGCGCGGTGTCGGCAGCGTGACCGACCGGACCGCGAAGCGCGAGAGATCGGCCCGCCGCACGCAGAGCCTCGTTCCGCGCACGCGCACTTCGATCGGATCTCCGCCGGGCGCGCGCCGCGTCAGAGTCAGCGACGTACCTGGCGTCAGTCCCATCTCCAGCAGACGCAGGATGGTCGTGTTGAGCCCGTCGGCCTCACCGAGAATTGCCGCCGCGCCGAGCGGAAGATCGGCAAGACAGACGCGCGGCTCGAGACGGGGCGCCTGGGCGGCGTCGTCGAGTTCATTCAAGGGAAGAACGGGAACATCGAGCGACATGCGGCCTTGTCCAGCAGAGTGCAGAAGGAGATTTCAATTATGATAATCAAACTCAATTTCATCGCAAACATGCTCCCGCAGCGCACGCAGGTCAAGCCGCGCATGGTCCGTGCGGGCGCGACCAATCGGCGCAGGGCAGGGCGCGGATTCCTCCGCGTGGCATGGGGGAGCCCGCCCCGGGAGTTTCCCGCCGCTCGGGTTGTGAGCAGAGAGCGCCGCCAGCGGGCGAAGCAGAATCAGTGCAGGCGCAGAACAGCACAGCGGCACAGAGCCGCGCATCGTCGACGTGCCTGTCGGTCCGTTGCTGCCTCAGCTCGCCGCGGGACGCAGCGCGATCATCTCGATCTCGACACGCGCCCCCTTCGGCAGCGCCGCCACCTGCACGGTCGAGCGCGCGGGCGGCGCCTCGGCGAACCGCTTGCCGTAGACCTCATTCACGACCGCGAAGTCCGCGAGGTCGACGAGAAAGATGGTGCTCTTGACGACGTTCGCGAAGCTGCACTGAGCGGCCTTGAGCACCGCCTCGAGGTTCTGCATCACGCGCTCCGCTTGCGCGCGGATATCGCCCTCGACCATCGCCTGCGTCTTCGGGTCGAGCGGGATCTGGCCGCTGGTAAAGAGCAGCGAACCGACGGCGATCGCCTGCGAGTAGGGTCCAATCGCTGCGGGGGCATCGGGGGTCGAGATGACGTGTCGGCTCATGGGCTGGGCATCCTCGAAGCCTCGCGGGGTGAGCGTCAAGCTCTAGACGCGCTCGACGGTATGCACGCCCGGGATACTTCCGATTGCGCGAATCGCATCATTCAGCTGCTTCGCATCCGTCACTTCAATCTCGAACGTACTCACGGCTCCGCGCTTATCCTGCGTCGCGCGCGCATCCGCGTGGACGATATTCACGCCGATATCAGCGAACGTCTCCGACATCTTCGCGAGCAGGCCCTTCTTATCGTCGCTCTTGATGCGCAGATGGACCGAGCGCTTGAAATCCCCGCGCACGTCCCACTGCACGTCGACGCGCCGCTCGAGATCCGACTCCATCGCCTTCTTGCAGCCGCGCACGTGCACGGTGACGCCGCGGCCGCGGGTAATGAATCCGGTAATCGGATCGCCGGGCACCGGCGCGCAGCACTTGCCATAGCGGACCAATACATCGTCGATACCACCGATACGCACGCCGCCCGTGGTGCGCGTGCGCTGCGCGACCCGCTTGAAGAGTTCGGTTAATCTCCCGGCGGGATTAACGGCCGGCGTCTCGTCTGTGCGCGCTTCGGGATTCTTCGCCGCGAGCTTTTCCGGAGGAACCAGCTTCTGCAGCACGTTGGTCGGCGAGAGCTTGCCGTACCCGACTGCGCTGATTAAATCGTCGGCGCGCGCGTGCCCCATTTCATTGGCGGCCTTGAGGAAGTCGGACGACTTGGCGAGCTTCGAGAAGTTGAGATCGAACCGCTTGAATTCGCGATCGAGCAGGTCGCGCCCGATATCAAGGCTCTTCTCCCGCTGCTGCTGCTTGATATAGGCGCGGATGCGCGCCTGCGCCCGGCTGGTCTTGACGAACGAGAGCCAGTCCTTATTGGGCCGGATATTCGGATTGGTGAGGATTTCGACGCTATCGCCGTTCTTCAGCATATATCGCAGCGGAACGATCTTGCCCGCGACCTTGGCGCCCGCACAGTGCGAACCGACCTCGGAGTGGATGGCATAAGCGAGGTCGATCGGGGTCGAACCATACGGGAGGCTCTTGACTTCGCCCTTCGGCGTAAAGACGAAAACCTCGTCGCTGAAGAGGTCCACTTTAACGGTATCGAGAAACTCGCGCGAATCCTTCAGCTCGCTCTGCCATTCCATTAACTGCCGAAGCCAGGCGAACTCCTTCTCGTCCTTCGCCGCGCGACCTTCCTTATAAGCCCAATGCGCCGCGATGCCTTCTTCGGCGATCCGGTGCATCTCCTCGGTGCGCATCTGGATCTCGATGCGCTCGCCCGCGGGACCAATCACGGTGGTGTGCAGCGACTGGTATCGATTGGGCTTGGGGATCGCGATGTAATCCTTGAATCGACCCGGCACCGGCTTCCAGAGCGAGTGGATTAAACCCAAGGCCTCGTAACAGGCGGGCACCGATTGCAGGATTAACCGGAACGCGACGAGATCGTGCAGCTCAGAGAAGGCGATCTGGCTCTTCGACATCTTTCGCCAGATTGAATAGAGATGCTTGGGCCGCCCGTCGACGCGCGAGGTTAATCCCGCTTCCTTGAGCTTAACCTGCAGCAGTTCGACGACCTCATCGATGAACTTCTGCCGATCCTTCTGCGACTGTGCGACCTCAGCTTCAATCGCCGCATATTCGGCCGGCTTGAGATACTTGAAGGCGTGATCTTCTAATTCGATCTTAATCCACTGGATACCCAGCCGGTGCGCGAGCGGCGCATAGATATCCAGCGTCTCCTGCGCGATCCGCTTCTGCGAATCGGGCTTCATATGCTCGAGCGTCCGCATGTTGTGCGTGCGGTCGGCCAGCTTGACGAGGATGACGCGGATATCCTTCGCCATCGCCACGAGCATCTTGCGCAGGTTCTCGGCCTGCTTCTCCTCGTGCGTGGCCTGGGCGAGCGGGACATTCGACAGCTTGGTCACGCCCTCGACCAGATCGAGCACGCCCTGGCCGAAGAGGTCGCGAATCTCCTCGGGCTTGGCGAGCGTGTCCTCGATGGTGTCGTGGAGCAGTCCCGCGACGATGCTCGCCTCGTCGAGCTTGAGCTCCGCGAGCAGGCCTGCCACCTCGAGCGGATGAATCAGGTACGGCTCGCCCGATTTGCGGATCTGCCCCTGGTGGACCTTCGCCGAGTAGACGTAGGCCTTCTTGATCAGATCGAGATCGGCCTCGGGCCGGTAGCTCGCGACGCGCTCGAGGATGTCGTTGAGGCGGATCATTGCGGGAACCGGAGAAGGTAACGGACAGATGCCGCGCCGCGCAATCGCTTTGCTGAAACCGGCTCGCGCCATCGTCTCTTTCCCGCGAGGCTCCACTTGCGGACCGCGCACATCCCTCCGTAAAGTCCGCGGCCGTTCCTGTTCACCCCCGAATGCGCGCAGAGCCAAAACGCGCGCCACGAGATCGATCCATGTTCTGTCCGAACTGCGGCGTGGAGAATCAAGACACCGCCGTCGAGTGCCGCCGCTGCCACGTTCCGTTCCAGGAGGATCTGGCTGTTGACGCCCACGCCGCGCCCGCCGCCGAGGCGCCGGTCGAGGCGAACGATGCCGGGGCAATCTGCGGCCGCTGCGAGACGTTCAATGAGCCGGGAGTCGAGCGGTGCACCACTTGCGGATATCCGCTGGTCGGTGCGGCCGAACCCACTGCGCACGAGCACGAGCACGAGCAGGCGACAGCGCACGACACGCCTGCCGAGGCAACCTCGGGCCTCGCCGATGAGGTCGACGGTCTGGCGATCTCTGCGGACGAGGCGCACGCGGCGCACGGAGAGGATGCGCACGCGGCACACGCGGACGAGCACCCCGCGCCGCACCATGACGACGCCACGCCTGCGGATGGTCTCGCGCCGGTCGCCGCCGAGGCGGAGCAAGCGCACGAGCACGAGCATGTGCAGGAGTCGCTCTCCGCTGAGCCCGCGTTCGAGCCTACGCCGACCCGACGTCCAGTTTCCTCGGTCGTGCCTGTGTCCGCGCCCCGCACGGCTGCGCCGATCGCAGCTCCCGTGGCGGCGCCGATCGCAGCGGCCCCCATCTCGGCTCCCGCAGCGACAGAGAAGACCTGCGCGAGCTGCGCTTCGATCAATCTGCCCAACGCGAAGTTCTGCGCGGAGTGTGGAACGCCGTTCCCGAAGAACGTCGCAGCCGCGCCAGCCGCGGTCGCGCCGGTGGTTGCCGCTGCATCGACGGTGATTGCTCACGAAGAGCCTGCCCACGTCGAGGCGCCGAACGAGGAGATGCATGCGGCTGCATCTCACGAGGAGAGCCACGAGGAGGCACACGCGCAGCTGCATGATGATGCGCCTGCGGAGACGCACGAAGAGGAGTCGAGTGCGCCGGAGTTCGACGCGCAGAAGACCGATCCGAGCATGCGCGCGCGAGTGCGTGGCGCCGAGGTGACCGCAGAGCACCCGCCGCTCGAGCTTGCCGAAGAGCCGGCACACGAAGAGCTGGCGCACGAAGAGCCGGCGCACGAAGAGCTGGCGCACGAAGAGCTGGCGCACGAAGAGTCGGCGCACGAAGAGTCGGCGCACGAAGAGCTGGCGCACGAAGAGTCGGCGCACGAAGAGCTGGCGCACGAAGAGCCGGCGCACGAAGAGCCGGCGCATGAAGAGCCGGCGCATGAAGAGCCGGCACACGAAGAAGAACTTCCCGCGGCTGCTGCCGAGGTGCCTGCTGAGGAGGAGTTCGCGGCTGCTGCCGAGGCGCCTGCGGAGGAGGAGTTCGCGGCTGCTGCCGAGGCGCCTGCGGAGGAGCCGGTTGCGCAGGAGCCGGTTGCGCAGGAGCCCCCGTTCACCGTCCAGCTCGTCGTCGAGCAGGGTGCGCACGCGGGGACTTCGTTCCAACTGCTCGCGCTCGAGAACACGATCGGCGGCGCGGATGCGTCCGTCGAACTCACGGACGACCAGCACGTCGCCGGCCACCACGCGACGGTCTACTTCGAGGAGCAGCGGCTCATTCTGCGCGATGAAGGTGCGCCGAACGGTGTCTTCGTCAAGCTGCGTGAACCGACCGCGATCGAGCCGGGCGATCAGTTCATCGCGGGTGAGCGACTGCTTCGCTTCGAGGGGCCGGTCGAGCTCGGTACCTCCGAGGTTGCCGAGCCTCCGTTCCAGGGTTCGCCGCGGCCGCCGGCCAACGTCGTGCGGGTTGTCGAGATGCTCGCGGGCGGCAAACTCGGCCGCAGCTGCCATCGCGCAGGTCCGGTGATCGCGGTGGGCAAGACTGGCTGTGACCTGAACTTCCCCGCTGATCCGCTGCTCGCGGGCCGCCACGCGGAGATCCATCTTGCTGAGGACGGGACGGCGTCGATCGTCGATCTCGGCACGGGCGAGTCGGGGGTTCTGCTGCGGCTGGCGCACGGTGCCGCGATCGAACTGCAGACCGGCGATCTGCTGCAGATCGGCACGCAGGTCATGCGCGTCGAGATGTAGAGCGGCGAATCGTCGTCAGCGATCGCGCTGCTCGCCCGGATCCGCGGGCGGCAGCGTCGATTCAATCAGCGCGACCTGCGCCGCATACGTCGCCGCGTCGAGCTTGACTGCCAGATCATACTGGGCGCGAGCGCGGGCGGGCTGCGTGTGAAGGTAGAGGCCGGCGAGGCTGTAGTGCGCTCGCGCATTGTCGGGATCGAGCGCGACGGCCTGCTCAAGGAGATCCCGCGCGGAGGCCGTATCGCTCTCTCGCTGGAGCTGGTGGGCCTGTTCGAAAAGGGTTGATGCCTTTGCGCGAGCCTCCGAGGCCGGCGCTGCATCGGCACCCGCCGCTGAGGTTATCGAATTCGATAATTTCGGTAATTTCGATAACTCTCCGCTCGCGGGAGATGCAGTCTGCCTGCGGCCGATGAAGAGCGAGAGCCCGATCGCGCCGAGCAGCCCGGCGAACAGCGCGACCCACCGAAACTTCGTGGGGAGGCGCTTGAGCGCCGTCGGCCCGGACTGCGCGTTCGCCGGCTGCGTCGCGGTCACGGCCGGTGTGTGAATCGCCGTCGGCCTCTGTGACAGCTCCTGAGGCGACAGGCTGCTCCCTGGCGCGGCGTGCAGCTCGAGCAGCAGCCGCCGAAACTCGCCCGCATCCTGCGGTCGCGCGCTCGGCTCCTTGTCCATCGCGCGCAGAATCAGCCGCTCCATCTCTGGGCTGATCGCCGCTTGCGGCGCGCGTTGGCGCGGTGGCATTGGCTCCTCGTTCACCTGGCGCGTCAGCACTTCCATCGAGTTCCCGCCGTCGAACGGCAGCTCTCCCGTCGTCAGCTGATAGAGAATGATGCCGACGGCGTAGAGGTCGCAGCGCGCGTCGATGTCGCTCCCGGTCGCCTGCTCGGGAGACATGTACTGCGGCGTCCCGCAGACGACATCCGAGCGAGTCAGCCCAGGCAGATTCGAGTCGAGGATCTTGGCGATCCCGAAGTCGAGCACCTTGACGGCGTCGGCCTGATCAAGCCGCTGCTCGACCATGATGTTCTCCGGCTTGAGGTCGCGGTGGATGACGTTGTGCGCGTGCGCCTCGGCCAGCGCCGAGAGCACCTGCGCGACGAGATGGATGATGCGCGTCTCGGAGAGCGGCCCTTCGTCGCGCAGCAGCGTGCGCAGGTCCTTGCCCTGCACGTACTCCATCGCGATGTAGAGCGTCCCCCCGTCGCTGACCCGACCGAAGTCGACCACGTGGATCGCGTTGGGATGGTTGAGTCGACTCGCCGCCTGGGCCTCCCGCTCGAAACGGCCAACGAGCGTCGGATCGTCGAGCAGCGCGGGCTTGAGCACCTTGAGGCAGATCTCCTTGCCGAGCGAGAGGTGCATCGCCTTGTAGACCTTGCCCATGCCGCCCTGGCCGATCACGCCCTCGATGCGGAAGCGGCCGGCGATGGTCTGGCCGAGGAGGGGATCGCGCGGGCGGGCCGCGCCGGGCCTGGCGTCGCCGCACGCGGCGCAGGAGAGAGTCGGTTCCTCGGGATACGGCGTCTGGCAGCGCGTGCAGTTCAAGCGAGCAGAGGATCGCACAGATCTGCAGCTGAAGGGACAGGGTTGGAGAGAGGCTCTGTCGGTCAGCGATTGACCGCATCGGATCGACGGCATAAAAACGGCGCCCCATGGATTGCCCTAAGTGCGGTGCGTTCAACGAGAACCCGGTTGGCTCCTGCCTCTCCTGCGGCGCGACGCTTCCTGAAGTCGAGGCAGCGAGGCCCACATTCGTCGGCGGAAAGGCGCCTGCGCGCGCCGGTTCGAGTCCGCGTCTGACGGCGAGCGGCGTGCCTCCCAAGCAGTGTCCGAGCTGCAGCACGCTCAACGCGGCGGCGTTCAAATTCTGCGCGCGCTGCGGGACTCCGCTCGGTGCCACCGGTGTCGCGCTCAAGCCGCAGGCGATTCCGGCGGCTCCGCCTCCGGCTGCTGCGCCCGCTCCGCGTCCTGCGCCCAAGGCCGCGCCAGTGGCGGCCAAGCCTGCGCCCATCGCAAAGGCTCCAGCGCGGCCAGCACCGCCTCCTCCGTCGCGCCCGGCTCCCAAGCCCGCGCCGGCGCCGCGCCCTCGCGCACGTGTCAGCGCGATCGCCCGCGATGGCTCGACGTCGGCAGACTTCATCCTCACGCGCGATGAGACCCGCGTCGGTCGCGCCGTCGCCGAGGGCGAGGTGAAGCTCGATCAGGATCCGTTCATCGGCCCAGTCCACGCTGTCTTCAAATTCGACAACGGCCAGCTCACCGTGCAGGACGCAGGCACGCAGAACGGCGTCTTCCTCTGGATGAAGCAGCGCGCGCTCGAGTCGGGCGACGAGCTGCGCGTGGGCCGGCAGCGACTGCGCATCGAGTGGATCCCCGACGAGCCGGAGGACACTTCGGAGCAGCAGCTCTTCGGCAGTCCGAATCCCGGCTATGCCGCGCGCGCAGTCCAGCTGCTCGAGGGCGGCGGCGATGGCGACGTCTATCCGCTCAAGGCGGGCGACAACCTCATCGGCCGCGGCACCGGAGACGTCAGCTTCCCGAGCGACGGCTACGTCTCAAGCCGCCACGCGATGATCACGGTCGATGACGGCGCGCTCTCCGTGAAGGACCTCGGCTCCGCCAACGGAACCTTCGTGCGCATCTCCGGCAGCGCGCCGGTGGCGAGCGGCGATCTACTGCTCGTCGGCGAGCAGATCCTCCGCATCGATCCCGCCTGAGTCGTTGAGCGATCGCGGAAAGCCGCACCCAGCGTGGCTTTCCGCGAGATGGTTTGCACTCAAACTATCCGAGCACGGCCTCCGTCAGCTGATCCTTCACGCGCGCGCGGAAGCGTTCGAGCCGCATCGTGACGGCGCTCTTGCCCACGCCCATGCGCTGGGCGATCTCTCGCGCTGAGAGCGTCCCCTCCAGGTAGAAGAGCTGCACCGTCTCTTTCTCCGGACCTTCGCGCAGACCGTCGATCACGCTGCGGACCGCCTGCAGCGCGGCTTCGCGCTCGAGTTGATCGCAAGCCGCGGGCGCGCTGTCGTTGGAGAGGAGCGACTCGCGCGTCGCTTCATCGGCGGCGCGGCGACGCGTGCTTCGCGCCGTCAGATGGCTGCGCGCACGATTTCTCGCGATGGTGGACAGCCAGGCCGCGAATCGATCGGCGTCCTGCAGCGATGCGAGCGCTCGGAACGCGCGGACGAAGGACTCCTGCACGATGTCCTCCGCTTCGTCGGCGTCGAGATCGTTGAAGGACGCGGCCACGCGCGACACTCCCGCTCGATGCTTCGCGTAGAGCGCCTCCTGCGCTTGCCGTCCTGCGCGCCCTCCGGCGAGAGCGCGCGCGACCAACTGCGCGTCCTGCGTCGCATCGTCGGGGACGAGCGTCAGCATGGGCTTGATGGGAACCGGACGTGCAGCAGTGCGGCTTTGCTCTGCGCAGTTCGAGAAGGAGTTGGCCATGCGCAGAGGGGAATGCACCGCGCGTGCCCAGTGGCCGGAGATCTCTAACCGGTTGAGTGCAAACGATTTCGTCTTCGCTCGATCCCCTCGAGCGTGTGCGCAGCTATGACAGGCGCGTCGCGGATACGGTCTGGGCGCGTGTGATCGCGATCACGCACGGTCATTTGCGCCGCGCGGAGGGATCGATGACTCTCTCGCCCCTCATGCACTCTGGACTCGCAGGGATGTTGTCGCCGATCGACGCGAAGGCGTTGGAGGCGCTCGGTTGGCCGACGTTGACGGCAGCGCTCGAAGCGCGGGCGCGCACGCCGATGGGCCGTGCGCTCTGTCGGGCGATGACACCCGGCCTCGACGTTGGCGAGATCGATGCGCGGCTTGCTCGCGTGGAGGAGGCGCGGCTCCTGCGCCGTCTCGATCGAGAGGTGCCTCTCGCGGATGCTCTCGATGTCCGCACGTCACTGGGCCGGGCCGCTCGCGAAGGTGCTCTCGAGCCCGCTGAACTGCTGCAGATCGAACGACTCATTCGCGCCGCCTCAAGCGCGCGCCGCTTTCTCGCGACGCAGGCCGATCGTGCGCCGCTGCACTTTGCCTGGAGCGAAACGCTGACCGATCTGCTGCCGCTCGCGAATGAACTCGCGCGTGCATTCGATGCGGGCGGCAAGCTCCTCGACGGCGCAAGTGCGCTCCTGGCCGAGTTGCGCGCGCGTGCGACTGGCCTGCACCGCGCGATCAAGGGGCGACTCGACGGCATGCTCGAGAACAGCGACGTCACGGGAATGCTTCGCGACACCTACTACTCGGTGCGCGGCGATCGCTACGTGCTGCCCGTGCGCGCCGAGCACAAGAGCCATCTCCCCGGCATCGTGCACAACGCCAGCGGCAGCGGGCAGACGCTCTTCATCGAGCCGCAGGAACTCGTCGAGCTCGGCAACCAGTTGACCATCGCGGAGGCTTCGGCGCTCGAGGAGGAGCAGCGCATTCTTGCCGAACTCTCGAGCGCGGTCGGTCGGCGCGCGCCCGAACTGTCCCGCGATGTCGAGACGCTCTCCTGGATGGATGAGGTGGCCGCCGCGGCCCGTCTCGCGGACGATCTCAACGCGACGCCGGCCGTACTGAATGAGCGCTCAGCGGCTCCAGGCGCGACCGGGAGCGATCCGGGCAATGCGAAGAGCGGCGATCTTTTTCGTCTGCGCGAACTTCGCCATCCGCTTCTTGTCCTGCAGCAGCAGGCGCGCGCGTTGGCCGATCCAGGCCGCAAGGTGAACGTGATCGCCAACGATGTTTCACTCTCCGGGCGGGCGCGGGCGCTGATCGTCAGCGGTCCGAACGCGGGTGGGAAGACGGTGACGATCACCGCAGTCGGGCTCTCGGCGCTGATGGCGCGCGCGGGGATTCCCATTCCGGCAGCGCGCGGGTCGGTGTTGCCGCTCTACGCGCAGGTGCTGACGGCGATCGGCGACGAAGGAGATCTTTCGCGCGATCTCTCGACGTTCACGGCGCACCTGGCTGCGCTCAATCGGATTCTCCAGCAGGCTGCTCCCGGCACGCTGGTGCTCATCGACGAGATGGCCGCCGACACCGATCCGCGCGAGGGCGCGGCCATCGCAGTCGCGGCGCTCGAGCAGCTTGTCGAGGCGGGCGCACAGGTGCTCATCACGACGCATCTCGAGGAGCTCAAGGCGCTCGGCCTGACCGATCCTCGCTTCGCTTCGGCGAGCGTTGGCTTCGACGTGAACAAGCTCGCGCCGACCTACCAGCTGGCGTTGGGTGCAGCGGGCGCGTCGTCGGCGATCGAGATCGCGCGGCGTGTGGGGCTTCCGGAGCCGCTCTGCGAGCGGGCGCGCGCTATCCTCGGCGGTGGCAGCTCGGCAATCGCGGCGGCGTTGGAAAAGCTCGAGCGCGAGCAGGGCGAGCTCGCGGCGGCGCGTGCGGCAGCGCAGGCGGAGCGTGCAGAACTCGAGAAGTCGCGGCTGCTCTTTGATCGCGAGCGGCGTGCGCTCAAGGCGCTCGAACAGGCGACGCGCGAAGGGGCGCGCGACTTGTTGATCGAGGACCTCGAGCAGCGCAGGCAAGAGGCGGTGCAGCTCATCGCGGAGCTGCAGGCCGCGCCCAGCATGGCCGGGGCGGTGCGGGCCGAGCAGGCGCTCAAGGCGATGGCCGCGAGCGAACTGCAGCAAGGGGAGCGATCGCGCGCGGCAGCGCAGGTGCGTGCGGAGCAGGAGGCTGAAACGGAAAACGCGCCAGTCCAGGCTGGGCGCGGCTCTGCGCGCGCGACGGCCCATCCGGAGAAAGACGAGGCGACGCTGGTCGCGGGTGCAAGCGTTCGCCATGCGCGCCTCGGCAGTGAAGGGCAGATCGTCGAACTGCTCGGGGATCAGGCGCTCGTGCAGATGGGCTCGCTTCGCATCAAGGTCGAACTCGCCGAACTGATTCCACTCGCTCGGAAAGCTCGCGCTCCCGATGCCCAGTTCAAGAAGAGCAAGGCGGAACGGCTCGAGCGCGGCGCCGCGGCCAGAGCGGTTCCGCTCGTCGCGCGGCAGACCGTGATCGACGTGCGCGGCCATCGGGTCGAGGAGGCGCTGCGATTCCTCGAGGAGTCGCTCGACGGCCATCTGCGCGCGGGCGTCGAGGAGGTGCAGGTGCTGCACGGTCACGGCACGGGCGCGCTCAAGAGCGCCGTGCGCGAGCATCTGGCGCGAAGTCCCTACGTGAAGAAGGTGCGCGCGGCCGCGCCCCACGAGGGAGGCGATCAGGTCACGGTCGCCGAGTTGTCGTAGTCGAAATCGTTTGTATGCCAATCATTGGCACTCAACACATCTCGCGAGCGCCTGCACCGTGCGCCGCTGCCGTCAGCGAAGGCGGCCCGTCTCCTGCGCGAGATTGCGCAGCGTGCTGGCCATCGCGCGGATCTGCGGCTCGTTCTCCAGTTCGCCACCGAGTTTCCACGGCAGACGCCAGGTCCAATTGTGCGTACCGACAGTGCCGGGCGTGTTCATCCGATCGGCCCAGCCGAGCGCGTCGGTGATCGGAATGAGCAGAGCATCCGACGACGAGACGTAGGCGAGCCGGAGGAACGCATCGCGCGTGCGTGCGGTGAAGCGATGCGCGTCGATTCCTTCAAGACCGCGCAACTCCGGCTGCGCCAACTGCAGACGGCGCTCTCCATCGGAAAGCGACTCCCACCAGGTCGCGACCGCTTCGCTGTCGTGCGTGCCCGTCACGCACAGAGAGATCGACGGGAAGCGCCGCACATCGCGCGGCTGCCCGTTGTCGTTTTCCCAGCGAAGAACTTTCGTACCCGGCAGACCCATGCGCGAGAGCGAGTGGCGCACGAAATCAGGCACCGTGCCGAGGTCCTCGGCGAGCAGCTGCGCGCGCTGGCCGAGCAGCGAGAGAATGCGCTCGCCCTGCATGAGCTGCGATCGCTCGTCGGACGGCGTGAAGAATGCGGGCGCGCGCCGGCCATTGATCACGATCGGTCGACCGTAGGTTCGATAGAGCCCGACGACGTGATCTGCCCGGAACGCGTCGTACAGCTCGGCAGCGCGGGCCGCGCGCGGCGTCAGCCACGGGTCTCCAGCGTGGCGCATCTCGTCCCAGCGCGGGACGGGCAGTCCCCAATCCTGGCCATCGGCAGAGTAGGCATCGGGCGGAACACCCACGGTCGCATCGAAGCGGAAGAATCGCTGCAGCTCCCAGACCTCCGATGAATCCTCCGCGCACATGAACGGAAGGTCGCCGACCATCTTCACGCCCAGCGCATTGCACTCCGCGCGCGCTTTTCTCCACTGCGCATCAGCGAGCCACTGGATCCAGATCAGCTGCTCGATCTGGTGCGCGTGCGATTCGCGCGCGTGTGCAAGCACGCTCGGCTCACGCTGCCTCAGCGCGGGCTCCCAGTCTCGCCAGCTCTTCTCTCGCTCGTCGTGCAGCGCGCGGTAGAGCGCGAACTCTTCGATCCAGCTCTTGTGACGTTCGCGGAAGGCCGCGAAGTCTCGTGCGCGTTCATCACCGTTTGCCTGCGCACCGTTCTTGAACTTCGTGAACGCGCGCCCGAGCGCTGCCAGCTTGACTTTGCGCACGCTGGAGAAGTCGACGCGGTGGGCTGCGCGATGCGCCGCAAGCGCCGCACGCTCGTCGCCAGTGAGCGATTCGTCGCCGCCATGCTCCGGCACTTGCGACAGCTCGATGTGCACCGGTTCGAGCGCGTTCGAACTGCCCGCGGCATACGGACTGTCCTGTCCCGGCGACACCTCGTTGAGCGGCAGGAACTGCCAGAGCGAGCAACCGGCGCTGCGCAGGAGCCGCGCGATCGCTGGCGCGTCGGCGTAGGACGCGAGCTCACCGCGCGGTCCGCGGACAGAGGAGAGCGGGAGGAGCAGACCGGCGCGACGACCGAGAGAGTAGCGGGCCACGATGGCTTCCTTTGGAGAGAGAACTCTAGGTTGAGCGTGCTGCGGTGGGCGCCACGAAGCCAGCCGCCGCGTGCGCGAGAGACGCCGCGCGAGGGTTCGTGTTACAGCCGCCGCCATGAGCAAACAGGCGACGACCGATCATGGCCGCATCATCCACTTCGCCGGCGCGCATCATCTGTTCCCGGTGGCGAAGAAGGCCGACCACGCGGCGATTCGTTTGAGCACCAACGATTCGTGCGGCGAGGACGACGTGCGCATTGGCTGGGACACGTTCTTCCGCGCCTTCATCGACGGCGGGATGGTTTTTGTCCACGATGAGGCGGAGGGCCGCGCCGTGAAGAGTTCTGATGCTGCGGCGGCCCTGCAGTCGGGATCTTCGGCGGCGTAGGCTTGCTGCCTGGCGGCGCGAAAAGATCCTGCTCGCGCAGCCAGCGCTCCTTGCCGCTCTCTGCATGAGCGGGTTCGTCGCGCCGCTTCTCGAAGCTGCGCGTCGGCGCCGGTTTCGCCTCTGCGTGGTGCTTGACGAATCCGCGTTGGGCGTGGCGCGCAGGTGCGTGCGCTTCTTCGCGCGGACCCGCGTGCGGCCGCTTCGGGGCCTGCTCTTCGAATGTCTCGAGCGGCGCGATCCGTCGCGGCGGAATGCGCTCTCCTCCGCGCCCAGCATGGACGGGCGTGCTTCTCAGCTCGCGCTTGCCCGCGCGGATCGAACGTGGGGCAGGGCTCACCTGCTCGGGCTCGCCGACGATGGCGAAGTTGATCCGCCGCCGCGAAGGCTCCGCGCTCACCACGCGAATCTGGATGACGTCGCCGAGCGCCCAGCTCTTGCCTGAGCTGCCCATGGTGATCTTCTGCAGCTCGGTGTCGAGGCGAAGTCCGTGGCCGAGCGACTCTGCGGGAACGAGGCCTTCGACCGCCGGCGCATCGAGCAGACAGAAGAGGCCCAGGTCCGCGACGCCCGTGATCGTCGCACGGAACTCTTCGCCGACGTGCTCCTGCATGAACGACGCGCAGTAGAACGAGACGACATCCCGCTCTGCGCGCATCGCCGCGCGTTCGCGCTCCGAGCACTGCGCGCCGACTCCCGCAAGCTGCGCCTCTTCGTCGTCGCGCTCCTGCTTGCTCTGCGGCTTTCCTCCGCGGGCCCACTGCTTCCAGAGCAGGCGATGCACGGTGAGATCGGGATAGCGGCGAATCGGCGAGGTGAAGTGCAGGTAGGTCGGCGCCGCGAGACCGTAGTGGCCGATGTCGTCGGGCGCGTAGAGCGCCTGCATCATCGAGCGCAAGAGCAGCTGCGTGAGAGCGCGCTGCGCGGGGTGGCCCTCGAGCTGCTTGAGCAGATCGCCGAGCGCCGACGGCGTGAGCCGCGCGGGCAGCTTGAAGCCATGCGTACCGGCGAGCCCACCGAACGCGATGAGCTTGTCCGCGTCAGGCTGGTCGTGGATGCGATAGAGCGTCGGCAGATTGCTCTGCGAGAAGAAGCGCGCGACCGCTTCGTTGGCCGCGAGCATGAACTCTTCGACGAGCCGATGCGCGTCGTTGCGCGGGCGCGAGACGATCTCGGTGACCGCGCCTTTCTCGTCGAGGATGATCTTCGCTTCCGGCAGATCGAAGTCGAGCGCGCCGCGGCCGAACCGGACCGCCGTCATCTTCTTCGCCAGCTCGCCCGCGACGAGCAGTTCAGGTACGCGCACCGCTACGCGTTCTTCACTCTGCGCCTCGCCCGCGAGCACCGCGGCCACTTGCGTGTACGTCAGGCGCGCGTGGCTCTTCATCACGGCCGGATAGAGCTCGGCCGCGCCCGGAACGCCGTTCGCGTCGAGTTGCAGATCGCAGACCATGCAGAGCCGCTCGACGTCGGGGTTGAGCGAGCAGATTCCGTTCGACAGCTCCTCGGGGAGCATCGGCAGCACGGTGCCCGGGAAGTAGACCGACGTCGCGCGCCGCAAGGCTTCGCGATCAATCGGCCCCTCCTCGGTGACGTAGCTCGCGACATCCGCGATGGCGACGACCAGTCGATATCCTGCGCCGCTCTTCTCGACGAAGACGGCGTCGTCGAAATCGCGGGCGTCTTCGCCGTCGATGGTGACGAGCGGGAGCGTGCGCAGATCGCGGCGACCTTCGTGGTCCTCCGGGCGCACGTGGTCGGGAACGGCTTCGGCGGCCTGCTGCACCGCTGCGTCGAACTCGTCGGAGAAGCCCTGCGCGTATGCCGATGCGAGAATCTCGAAACGCGCTTCGCCCCGCGCTCCGAGCGGACCGATCATCTCGCCGCGCATCGGACCTTGGGTTTCACGACGCAGGCGTACCTTGACGAGCGCGCCGTCCTGCAGCGCCGGATCGCGCGGCACGAAGATCGGCCCCGCCATGCGTCGGTCATGCGGCTCGACGAGCGCCTCTTTTCCCCGCACGCGATAGGTGCCGATGGCCAGCTGCCTTCGCGCCTCGACGATCTGCACGACCTCGCCGATCGTGCGCCCATCGCGGCCTGGCGCGATCCGCACACGGACGATGTCGCCGTCGATCGCGTCGGCAGTGCTGCCGGGCGGAACGAAGACATCTTCATCGCGGCTCGACCCGCCGAGCAGCGCAGAGACGAATCCGTACCCTTCGGCTTTGAGGTGGATCAGTCCGACCAGCTCTCCCGAGCGAGGACGCGGCGCAGGCGCGGGCTTCTTCTCTCTCGCCTCTCCCCATGCAGCCGCACCGCGAGGCGCAGTGCGTATCTCGGTCTGCGCTTGCGCGTGCTTGCGCAACCGGACGCCTTCGGCAAGCGCGGCGGGAACCTTCGCCGCCACAGTCTTCGCGGGCCCGCTGCGCGCTGCTGCGCGAGCACCATGGGCAGGCTCGGCCAGCTGCTCGCTCCCAGATGCTGCGTGTCGGTGCGCCGCTGCGGCCGGCGCGTGCGCGGCAGGAGTCACCTTCGCCGCATGGAACTGCTTCTCGGGGGGCGGCCCCTCGTGCGTCACCGCTGCACGATGCGCTTTCGCCAGGGTGTGCGCGGCCGGTTTCGCCTGCGTTGTAGCGCGTTCCCGGACATGTGGCGGCACCAGCGGCTGTCGCCCGCGAGACTTCTCTTTGCGCGGATGCGGAGCCGCGGCGTGGACCGGCGCTGTCGGTGCCGGGTGCGTGGCGAGTCGATAGCGAGCGCCATCGAACACGGCGCTCCCGTCGTTCACCAGCGTGCGCAGAGACGCGCGCAGCTTGGGCTTGCGCCCACCGCTGGCGGGAATCTGCTCAGAAAGTTGTTTCAGGGTCAGGCCAGCCGGCGCGCTCTTGAGCGCTGCAAGCAGAGCCTCTGCTTCGATCACTTCACGATGATTTGAGTTCAAACGATCTCTTCTTGTTGGCCCAGAATTGGGCCGGGTCACTTCATTCAGCTCTTCTTTGTATCAGAGCTTGAGTCAGGCTGTTGCGCGCTGCTGCCGCAGTCGCCCTTCTTGCTGTCGCAGGTGAAGCCAGGGATGGCCCCTTTGAGGAACTGCTGCAGCGACGTCACGAGCTCTCTTGGCATCTGCGCGGCGAGCGTTTCACGCGCCAGCACTGTGGTCTTCTTGTAGGTCCGCACAAATGTGATGCAAGGCATGCAGCGAGACAGGTGCGTCTCGAGCGCTGTCGTCCGCTCGCGCGAGAGCGAACCTTCCAGGTAGTCGCCCAGGAGCGACACGCACTCGGAGCACTGTTCGATGAGTTCGACCACTTGTGCTCGCCTCGGTGTTGCGCGGACCCGCTCTTGCCGCGCGCTCTACGTGAAACCTCACTCCATCCAGATGCGCCCGGGCCTTGCCGGATTCGGGATGGGCGAGAGAAAGCCTCTGCAGAATCTTGCACTATCCGCCGAAAAAGTCGCCCAGTTGTTCGCGCAGCGCAAGCCGGGCGCGGTGAAGACGGCTCTTCACTGCGGGCACGGTCAGCTCGAGCGCGTCGGCGATGTCTTCATTCGACAGGCCGTCGACGTCCTTGAGCAGAAACACCGTGCGGTAGTCGTCGGGAAGCGTGCGGACCGCCGCGTTGATGTGTTCGCCGAGTTCCTGCGAGAGCAGCTTTTCGTCGGCGCGCTGCGACCAGTCGCTGTGCGGCGGCTCCTCGTGCTGGCCATCGGCAGTGAACTTCGGACCTGCCAGCTCCTCGGCCTGCTCCGAGACCGCATCGGGCGCGCGCCGCTTGCGACGCAGCCGCATCAGCGCACCGTTCGCCGCGATCCGATAGAGCCAGCTGGAGAACTGCGCGTCGCCGCGGAAGAGCGGCAGCTTCTGCCACGCGTTGAGAAACGACTCCTGCAGGATCTCCTGCGCATCGGCCTCGCTTCCGGTCATGCGCAGCGCGAGCCGATAGAGCTGCCGCTGGTGGCGCGCGACGAGGATGGCGAACGCCTGCGAATCCCCCTTCTGCGCGAGCAGCACCAGAGCGGCGTCCGGCGGGTGGCCGTCGGTCGGAGCGGGCGGTTCGGTCGCCGCACTCTGCGGGCCGGTCTGGTTCGTCGGAGCGTACATAACGGGAGGCTTGGAAGCTAAGGCAGCGAAGGGGGCATGGCAAGGGCGCCCGGACGATTAAAGTCCGACGCAACGCCGGAGGCCCGACAGGCCCAGATGGCGCAAGCAGGGTGTTGAACTTCGCCTCGGTCGCCGGAATCGAAGAAGGGAGGAGATCCTCGTGAACGAACGATCCGCCGCGCAATCCCGCGTCTCTCCTCGTCGCCGTACACAACGGTACCGCTCGTTCGCGAAATTCAACACCCGGCTAGGGCGCGCCAGGCCTGCCCGGCCGCGCGTAGACGACAATCTGCGGCGTCTCGTCGAGGTAGAGCCCGGTCGCGGGCCGCGTGGTGCGAAACGCGTTCCACGTCTCCGGCTCGCGATCGCGGAACTCCCGATGCCATTGCAGCGCTGCGTAATCCGCGTCGCCCGGCCCGTTCGAGTAGCGCAGATCGCGGCGCAGCATGTTCATCAACTGGTAGGCGTGGAAGCTCTCGCCGTTGACCTCGTGGAAGAAGATGCGAGCGCCGATCGGGGCGTGGCTGTTGATCCAGGGCAGGACCGCAGTGACGTTGCCCGACCAGTACTGGCGCTGCATCCCGAGGCTCGCTGCGCCCGGCTCGTTGCCTGCGAACTCGCCGTAGGCAGACGTTCCGTACGGATGCACGCGAACGATCTGGACCAGGCCAGGCGCGAGCGCGAGCACCGCCGAGAGAACGACCGCACGACGCTCGCTGAGCCGGGGGAACGCTGCTGCGGCATCGTGCGCGAGCTCGACGAGGATCGACGCGGCCTCGGGCGCGAGCAGCGCGGGAACGACCAGCCAATGCTTGATGCCGCCGAAGATGGGCGTCGTGCGCAGCATGAACGGCAGAAGGCTTGCGCCCGCGACGCCGAGTTCGAGAAGCGCAAGTGGCGAGAGTGTGCGCCGGGCAAATCGCCAGAGCAGACGCACGCCGGCCGCGCCCAGCAACGCCACCGTCGTGATCGGCAACGTCAGCGCGAGCAGCGCGACCGGATAGCTGATGGGGAAGGGCGGCTGGCGAAGCAGATCGCCGAGGTACCACCACGAGTAGTGGACGTGATTCAGATGAAACGAGATCCAGTCGTTCAGATGCCGGGTGGTGTCGTGCCAGAGCAGCGGCCAGACGGCGATGAGCACGAACGGCCCGACGAGAATCCAGGGCAGCGTCTTGAGCGCGCGGATGCGCAGCGCACCCGGACAGAGCAACGCGTGTGCGAGCAGCACGGGCGGGAGAAACCATGCGTTGTGCTTGGTCGCGAGCGCGAGTCCATAGACGACGCCGAAGACGAGATTGCGCTTCCACGCACGAGGAGGCTCGCCATCGATGAGGCCGAGTGCGCGGGCCCACGTGAGCGCGACTGCGGCGGTGAGCGCGCAGATCGGGATGTCGAAGCAGGCGAGGTGGCCGTGGAAGAACGTGCGCTCGGTGAACCAGAAGATCATCGGCGCGATGATTCCCGCTGCGCGTGAGCGCGTGAACGCGAGGCGTGCGATGCAGTAGGTGAGGATGCCGCCGAAGACGAAGGCGGGCATGCGCCAGGCGGTCGTGTCGCCGAGCAGGCCGAGCGTGCGTGCGAAAAGGAGATGAGAGGCGGCGAAGCACATCTTCGCCAGCGCCGGGTGCTCCGAGTTGATGCGGAAGAACTGCTCGGTCGCGCCCGCTTCCATCGCGGTGAGGGGCGCGCGCAGGAAGAGTCGGATCCACTCTTCGTAGCTCGAGGCTGCCGCGAAGTAGTAGCCCTCGTCGCGCGTGAATCCGATGGGCGCTTGAGTCACGAACAGCGCGATGAACGTGGCCAGGCCCATGAGCGCTGCGAGCGCGCGCTCGGAGAGGCCGCCTGGCGCGGGAGCGGGCGGCAGAGTCGTTTGAGTGCCAATGATTGGTGTACCAACTATTGGTGTACCAACCATCTGCGGGTGCTTCGCTTTGGCCGCGCTCATCGTGTCGTCCAGGCGGCGATGCAGATCGTCGGGCGGAAGGGGCCGGGCGTCGAGGCGCGCAGCTCGAGCTGAAGCGGGCTTGCGCTGCCGGAGGGAACGTCCGTGCCGAGCCACGCAGGTGAAGAATCGACCGTCCGAGCAAGCACGACTTCGCCGAGTTTCTGCTCGCCCGAAAACGCTTCGACGCGGATGGGGACGAGCTGGTTGTCATAGGCCCTCTCGCCGATCACGCCAGCGCGCAGATGGAGCTTGCTTCCCGCGTCGCCAGAGAGAGTGAGCCGCGCCGGATCGCGCTCGCCGCCCACTGGCATCGCGCGGCAGGCGTGCGTGACGTACTGCACCTCATGCCACTCGAGCGGCGGCATCGGGAAGGCGAGATCGGTCGCGAGCGGCGGCGCGTGGAGATCCCAGGCCGTCAGCGAGAGCGGGCCGAAGCGGAGCGCCTCTCCCTGCATCGTCGCGCCGCGCGTGCGCAGCTGATCCTCCGCGCGCGTGAATCCCGAAAATGGCGTGCCGGGCAGCGCGAGCATCCACAGGTGGGACGCGCCGACGTAGTCCGCGTGAGAGAGATCCTCCTCGGCGAGCACGGGGCCTGTGTCGACGAAGAGGCGTGCGCGCTCAAGCCACGGCGGCCAGATCTGCACCGCGTCGCCGGCCTGCATATGCCCGCGCAGATAGGCCGCGGCCTCGCCGTAGTTCCCGCTCGAGGGAAGCCGCGATGAGAGAGTGAAATCGAACGCGAGCGCGCCGAGCGAGAGCAGCGCGAGCGCGATGAATCCTGGCGCGCGACTCAAGACTCTAGCCCTGACCCAGCTTGATCTTCTTCTCGCTCTTCTCGCGGCAGAAGAGACAGAGCGCGACCTCTGGATACTGGAGAAATCCCGGCGCCCATCCCGGGTGCATCGCGCAGCGCGGGTCGTAGCAGTGGTGCAGATCCCAGAGGTGACCGACGTAGTGCGCGGCCCGCTTGGCGAGGCCCGCCTCGAGCGACAACTGGTTCTTCCCTCCGAGCAGAGCCGAGCTCACAACGCACTTTCCTGCGCCCTGCTGAGCGAAGCCGTCGGTCGGCCCCTTGCCCATCGGCCCGAGCGGCGCGGAGATCGGCGCGGTCGTCAGATACAGGAGCTTGTCGTCGCCGTAGAGCTCGGTGTCATCGTCGATCTGGTCGATCAGCTTGGCGCCGTCGTAACCGCCCAGGGCCTGATCGAGCGCGCTCTTGGGCAGCTTCGCCTCGCCCTGCAGCTCGCAGCCCATCCCGTAGGCGGCGTGCAGCCTGCGCTGGACATGGTCGAGCACATCGGGCGGGAACTCGCCAAGTGTGACGATGCGGATCATGACTTCCCCTTCTTCGCCTTGACCGCACTCTTGGGCTTGTCGCCCTTCGCTGGCTTCTTGGCTGCAGCAGCCTTCGCGGGAGCGGCCGCCTTCGCGGGCTTCTTCTCCTTCGCGCTCTTGGCCGCCTTGGCCGCGGGCTTGGCCTTGCTCTCGCTCCTGGCCGCCTTCACCGCGCCGCCGCCCTTCGGCACGAGCTGCAGCTTGCGCTTGGGCTTCTCTTCCTCGGCCTCGCCGTCCTCCTCGGACTCTTCGCTTGCTCCGGCTGGCGCAACCTCAGCGACGTCCTCTTCGTCCTCATCTTCGAATCCGAGGTCGTCATCCGCGCTGCGCATTCCCTTGAGCGGAAGCGCGACCACGGGCGCGATCAGCTTGAGCTCGACTCCCTTGCGCTTCATCCCCGCGGGAGGGAAGAGCGCGTAGTCGAGGTTGTCCTCGGCGGTGTGCATCGAGATGTTGCAGGCCGCCGCGATCTCTCCGAGCAGCAGGTGGCGCGCCGAATCGTAGAGCTCGCGCTCCTTCTGCGGCAGCGGCCGGATGCGCGTGAGCGCGTGCAGACCTTTGAGCACCTCGGCAGTTCCGAAGAGGCCGCCGCCCGTCATCTTGTCCGCGTTCTCGCGGTGACGAACCTTCCAGTCGAGCTGCGGATCGTCGTTCGGCGAGGCGAGATAGTCGAACACCTCGTCGATGATCTCCGCTGACGCCACCTTGCGCAGGCCGATGCCCATCACCTTCGCGCGCGGCACCATCACCGTCGCGCCGTCCTCTTCGCGCTTGAGCAGCACCATCTCGAGCGAGTGGCCCGCGGCGATCTGTTTCACCTCGACACCGGTGATGCGGCAGATGCCCTGGTTTGGATAGACAACGCGGTCGCCAACGCGCAGCGAACCATCGCCGATCTGGATCTCTTTCCCCGAGGTCGTCATCGGCGCAGCTGCCTACACCTCACTCCTGGCTCGGTCAATTCGCGCCGCGCATCACGTGCCGGCGCAAAAATTGACGGTTCCTCTGCGCGTGAGATGAGTGCCGCGAATTCGAGCAGGGCAGGCCTCTGCACGATTGCCACGACGAGGATGCAGATGAAGCTGACGATTGCGCTCTGGTGTGCCGCCTTGATCTGCGCTGGCTCTTTCGTCGCGCGCGCGGGCATCGTGCATCGCCAGCAGGACAGAGAGCGTGCCGCGGTAAAGGCCGAGCTCGCGGGGCGCACTCCGCGCAGTGAGAGCGAGCGGATCGCCATGCTGGGCGTCGAGGGGCGGCTTCAGTCGCGGCTGCATCGGCTCGCCTCTTCGCCGCGTCACACGCCGGTTCGCGCAGTGCGCTGAATCGGTAGAGCACGCGCGCATTCTTCCATATCGTCGCTGCGACATTCCTCGCGTTGCGCGCCCAATCCCTGCGCGCTAAGACGCGCCCGCGCGCTCACTCCCTTGCGCGCCTGGCGCCCGCCGCAGAGGATCCAACATGGCCGATTCGTCCTCCGAACTCTCCCCTCTCGCCGTCGCGCAGGGCCGTGGCGGCGGCTTCCTCTTCACGCCCGTGGCTGCGCGCCCGTTCACGACGCCGGAGATGTTCTCGCCTGAGCAGCGCGAGTTCTTCCGCACCGGCTCCGACTTCGAGGTCAAGGAGGTCGACACCAAGATCGAGCAGCTCGAGAAGAAGGACAACGCGCTGATGCGCTCGCTGGTCGGTCGCGCGGGCGAGCTGGGCCTGCTCTCGGTCGACGTTCCCGAAGCGTACGAAGGCATGGGTCTCGACAAGACCACGTCGATGCTGGTCGCCGAATCGCAGAGCCACTACGGCTCGTGGACGACGACGTTCGGCGCGCACACCGGCATCGGCACGCTGCCGATCGTCTTCTTCGGAACCGAGGCGCAGAAGGCGAAGTACCTGCCCGATCTCGCCACTGGCAGGAAAGTGGCCGCGTACGCGCTGAGCGAGGCTGGGAGCGGCTCGGATGCACTCGGTGCGCGGACGATCGCCAAGCTTTCGCCCGATGGGAAAGAGTACGTCGTCAACGGCGGCAAGATGTGGATCACCAACGGTGGCTTCGCCGACATCTTCATCGTCTTCCTCAAGATCGACGGCGACAAGTTCACCGCGATGATCATCGAGCGCGGCACGCCCGGCTTCACCATCGGGCGCGAGGAGCACAAGCTCGGCATCCGTGGCTCGTCGACGACGCCGCTGATCTTCGAGGAGGCGCGCGTGCCGGCCGAGAACGTTCTCGGAGAGATCGGCAAGGGCCACAAGATCGCCTTCAACATCCTCAACGTCGGGCGGCTCAAGCTCGGCGCGTTCTCGCTCGGCGGGATGAAGGCGGCGCTCGAGAAGGGGATCTCCTACGCGAGCGAGCGCAAGCAGTTCGGCAAGGCGATCGCGTCGTTCGGACTCATCCGCGAGAAGCTCGCGCGCAGCGCCGCGCAGATCTACGCGGCCGAATCGATGACTTATCGTGCGAGCGGTCTCATCGACGAGGTGATCGCGCGCGGCGGCGCCCATGGCGGCTCGGAGAGCCATGCGGCCGTGATGCACGCGATCGAGGAGTACGCGCTCGAGGCCTCGATGATGAAGGTCGCAGGCTCGGAGTGGCTCTTCCAGATCATCGACGAGGTGCTGCAGATCCACGGCGGCAACGGCTTCGTCGAGGACTATCCGATCGAGCGCGCGTATCGCGACAACCGCGTCAATCGCATCTTCGAAGGGACCAACGAGATCAACCGGCTGCTCATCCCGGGTACGTTCTTCAAGCGGGCGATGAAGGGCGAGCTGCCGCTGCTCGACACCACGAGCGACATCGACGCCGAGATCGACAATGCCGCGCTGATGCCGGCGCCGACGGGGCGCCTCGCTGCAGAGGCGCGCGGCGCGGAGATGGCGAAGCGGCAGTTCCTCTTTGTCGCGCGCGCGGCCGCAATGCTCGGGCCCGAGCTCGAGCAGCACCAGGAGGTTCTCGCGGCGCTCGCGGATGTCGCGATCGAGGCCTACGCGATGGACTCGATGCTGGGGCGCACTCTGGCTCAGGCGGCTGACGAGCCCAATGCAGCGCTGCGCGATGCGCTCTGCCGCTTCTTCTGCATGGAGAGCCGCGAGCGGGCGATGACGCGTGCGCGTGCGGCGCTCTCGTCGGTGATCGGCGAGGCCGACGTCGGCGAGCAGATGGCGCGACTCGAGAAGCTCTATCGCTACACGCCGGTGAATGCTGGGGCCGTGCGGGAGCCGATCGTGGAGGCGCTGCTCGCGAAGGGGCGCTATCCGCTCGATTACTAGTGCGCCGCGGGGCACCGATGGTCGCGGCCGTGCTTGCTGCGGGGATCGGTGGGGCCGCTCCTGAACTGCGCGCGGCCGCGACCATCGGCTGCCCCGCAGCTGATGACCGATCAAAAGCGCGGCGGGATACTCGTCGTGGGATTGCGGCGCGTGGGTTGATTCCGGAGGAGCTTGACGATGGCGATGCTTGATCCGCATAGCTGTGCCGATCTTTCGCAGGGGCAGGTGCGCGCGGTGCAGCTGGAGCTGCGCGTTGATTTCGAGAAGAAGATTCTCGAGGGGGAAGCGACGCTGATCCTCGCGGAGCCGTCTCGCGGTGGGCCTCTCGATCTCGACACGCGTGGGCTTGCGATCGAGTCGGTGCAGCTTGCCAGCGATCTCGGCGGAGATACGCAGGACCGCTCTGGGGGCGGGCGAGCGGATTCTGGCCTGGCGCTCGCGTTCACGCTACATGCTCCGCCGAACGGTGCGGAATGGATGGGCGAGCGTCTGCGCGTCGAGCTGCCGAAGGGCGCGAAGAGTGTTGTCGTGCGGTATCGAACCTCACCGGACGCGAGCGCGCTGCAGTGGCTCGAACCCGCGCAGACCGCAGGCGGCGTGCATCCGTATCTCTTCTCGCAGTGCCAGGCGATCCACGCGCGCGCGGTGGTGCCGCTGCAGGACACGCCCCGTGCGCGCATGACGTACGCTGCGCGCCTGCACGTTCCACGCGCGCTGAAATCGCGGATGTCCGCGCGCAGCCTGGGCCGGAGCGATTCGCGATTCGGAGCTGCGTGGGCCTGCGACGCGTTCGAGATGCCGCAGGCGATCCCCCCGTATCTGCTCGCGCTCGCGGTCGGCGATCTCGCGGAGCGCGCGATCACCAAGCGCTCGTCGGTGGTCGCCGAGCCCTCGCAGCTCGATGCGGCGGCGTGGGAGTTCGCCGAGGTCGGCGCGATGATGGACGCGGCCGAGAAGCTCTTCGGACCCTACGCGTGGGAGCGCTTCGATCTGCTGCTGATGCCGCCGTCGTTTCCCTACGGCGGGATGGAAAATCCGCGGCTCACGTTCCTCACACCCTCGCTGCTCGCGGGAGATCGCTCGCTCGCCAACGTTGTCGCGCACGAACTCGCGCATGCGTGGACGGGCAATCTCGTCACCAACGCGGACGCGAATCACTTCTGGCTCAACGAAGGCTTCACCGTCTATGCGGAGCGGCGCATTCTCGAGGCGCTCTCTGGTCGCGCGGCGAGCGAGCTGCACGCCGCCATCGGTCGACACGAACTCGAAGAGGCGATCACCGATTTTGCGAAGACGCCGGAGCTGACGCGGCTGCGCAACGATCTGGTCGGTACCGATCCCGACGTCGCCTACTCGCAGGTGCCGTACGAGAAGGGCTACCTGTTTTTGCGCGCACTCGAGGAGAGCGAAGGGCGCGCCGCGTTCGATCGTTTCCTCCATGCGTGGATTGAACGCCACTCCTTCCAGAGCGTGACCACCGACGCGTTTCTCACTCTCGTGCGCGAGCAGTTGCCGGGCGTGGAGAGCCGCGTGCCTCTGCTCGCGTGGATCGACGGCGCGGGCATTCCCGAGCATGCGCCCCGCGCGGAGTCGGAGAGATGGTTTGAGGTCAAACGATCGGTCGAGAGCATCTCGCGCGGCGAACTTCCGACGGCGACGCAAGCCGCTTCGTTCACGCCCGCCGAGTTGCTGCTCCTCCTGCAGTCGCTGCCTGCGTCACTCACCGCCGAGACGTGCGCCGAACTCGATCGACTCTTCGCGCTTCGAGAGAAGCAGAGCGTCGAGCTGCGCTGTGCGTTCCTCTGCATCGCAGTGCGCGCGGCCATGCCTGGCGCGGACGGGCGCGCGCGAGAGCTTCTGCTCACCACCGGGCGGATGAAGTTTCTGCGGCCGCTCTATGGCGCTCTCTCTGCGCGTGGAGAGACGCGCCAGTTCGCGCGCACTCTCTTCGCCGAGGCCTCATCGCGCTACCACCCGATCGCGCGCGCGGTGCTCGCGCCGCTGGTCGGCGCGTGACGATCCCGTAGAGTGCGCGCCGTGCGTCACTCCCTTGCTTTGCGCCGCAGCTTCACTCGTGCAGCGCTGCTTGTTCTTTCGCTGCTCCTCTTCGCAAACCCGCGCGCAGCGCAGTCCGCAGAGCTCCCGGCGTTCACGGGATACGTCGTCGATCGAGCCCAGATCATTGACGCGGCGAGCCTCGCTCAGTTCACCCAGCTCGCGTCGCAACTCGATCACTCGGGCATCGCGCAGCTTGCGCTCTGCACCATCACGGCCGAGACGCTGGGCGACGTGTCGAAAGAGGAGTACGCGACAACGCTCTTCAAGCAGTGGGGTCTCGGGCATGGAAAGAAGAAGGCCGATGGCGTCCTGATCCTGCTGGTGCCGGGCCCGCCAGGTCACCGCAAGATCAAGGTGGAAGTCGGCTACGGGCTCGAGGGTGTTCTTCCCGACGGCAAGGTCGGCGCGCTGCTCGATGCGCTCGCGGTCCCTCATCTCAAGCGCGACGAATACGGACCCGCTGCGGCCTCGCTCGCGGTCGGGATTGCGCAGGTGCTCAACTCCGACGCGGCGGCAGGTGGAGACAGCGCTCCGGCCGTAGACGGGATGCGTGGCGGCATCGGCCTCGGTGTCGGCAGCCGCGGGCAGCAAGAGGCGGACGGCGTCTTCGGTCTCGCGGCGGCAGTGATCGCGATGTGCACGCTGCTCGTCGTGTTGATGGTCAGCGCGGGCCGCCGGCGGTTTCCCGGAGCAGGAACGGCGCTCATCGGCGCGGCGCTCGTCGGCGCGTCGGTGTTCGCGCTCCTCGTCTTCGGCGGACCCATGGGCTGGCTCGCGCTCGCGGGCGGCCTCGTCGTCAACGGGCTCTCCTACTGGAGCATCCTCGGCCACAAGTGTCCGCAGTGCCGCGCGTGGGTACGAATCCACGAGCGGGTGCTGGTGGCGCCGACTGCGTTCTCCACGGGCATGGCTCACGTGATGGAGAGATGCACGCGCTGCAAATACGGTCGCGACTACGACCGCGTGCTCGCGCGCCGTTCGCCACCTTCGAGTTACAGCGGCGGAGGCGGCGGGAGCTCCTGGAGCGACAGCGGAGGCGGTGGAGATTCGGGTGGCTTCTCTGGCGGAGGCGGCGGCGACTCGGGCGGCGGCGGAGCAGGGCGCGACGTGTAGTTCGAGCAATGTGACACTGGATGTAACGTTGTCACATCGGCTGCAGTTGTCTTTGAGCCCGCAGCCCGCACCGCATGAAGCAAGCAGCGCGCTACTCGCCCCCCGACGGAACGTACTCGCGTGCGAGATTCTCGAAGCGCGTGAACTCGTGAAGGAAGGCGATGTTCGCCGTTCCGATGGGGCCGTTGCGCTGCTTGCCGATGATCACCTCGGCCACGCCCTTCACGTTCTCGTTGTCCTTCTCGTAGACCTCTTCGCGATAGAGAAAACAGATCGTGTCTGCGTCCTGTTCGATGGCGCCCGACTCGCGCAGGTCGCTCATGATCGGCCGCTTGTCGGGCCGCTTCTCGAGAGAGCGGTTGAGCTGCGAGAGCGCGATCACCGGCAGCTTGAGCTCCTTGGCGAGACCTTTGAGCGAGCGCGAAATCTCGCTGATCTGCTGCTCGCGCGATTCGATCCGTTCGTTGCCTTTCATCAGCTGCAGGTAGTCGATGATGATCAGGCCCAGCGGTGCTTCGGTCGTCATCAGCTTGGCCGCGAGGCGGCGGCACTTCGCGCGAAGATCGAGCGCAGTGAGGCCAGGCGAGTCATCGATGTGCATCGTCGTCTCGGCGAGCTGGCCCGCCGCGTGTGCGAGCTTCGGCCAATCGCTCTCGATCAGCCGGCCCGTGCGCAGCCGCTGCGCATCGACGCGCGCCTCGCTCGCGAGCATGCGCATCACCAGCTGCACCGACGGCATTTCCAGAGAGAAGATCGCGACGCCGACCTTTTTCGCGTTGAACTTTGCGCGAATCGCAGCGTGCGCTGCGATGTTCAGACAGAACGCTGTCTTTCCCATCGACGGGCGGGCCGCGAGGATCACCAGATCGCCGGGCTGAAATCCCGAGGTGAGTCGATCGAGATCGGAGAAGCCGGTCGAGATCCCCGTGATCTCCTCCTGCCGCTCGTAGAGGCTCTCGATCTGCTTGAAGGCGTCCTTGACGATCTCCTTCACCGCGATGAAGCCGCTCTGGTTCTGCTGCTCGGTGATGGCGAAGATGCGGCGCTGGGCATCGTCGAGGAAATCGCCGACCTCGCCCTGCTGCTCGAATCCCTGCGCGGCGATCGCCTGCGCCGCTTCGATCATCCGGCGCGCGACGGCCTTCTCGCGCACGATGCGCGCATACCAGGCGACGTTCGTGGTGACGGGCACCACCTTGTCGAGCAGGTCGATGAAGTCGTCGCCGCCGATCGACGCGAAGACTCCCTGCTGCGTGAGCGCATCCTTGAGCGTGACGCGATCGATCGGCTGGCTTTTCTGCGACAGCTCGCGCATCGCCTCGAACACGCGCCGGTGCGCCTCTCGATAGAAGTCCTCCGCCTTGAGGATCTCCTGCACGTCATCGAAGGCGGAGCTGTCGAGGAGCACGCCACCGAGCACGCTGCGCTCGGCATCGAGGTTCTGCGGCGGAATGCGTCCCACAGGTGCTGGGCGAACTTCGGTGAGTGCCTGGCTCAAGCTGAATCCTCCTCGGGCGACCGTTGGAGAGATCCAACCTGTGCTTGCGCGGAGCAAGGAGAAAACGCGCTGCCTCGATGCGTGCAGCGATTTGCAGTAGAGTGCGCGGTCCATGCCTGATGACGAGCGGCCGAAGCGGACGAAGAGCTGGAGCGAGATCGACAAGCAGCGCGACAAGAGCGGCGCGCGGCGCGGCGGCGATCGCGAGCGCGAGTCGTTCGAGAAGACGACCGGCTACAGCAAATACAAGGCGAACCTCGACCGGCTCTTCTCCGGCGGAGTCGAGCTTCCCGAGCACATGCGCGAGAAGGCCGACCCGAGCGGGGAGGGCGCGGTCCGCGATGAGGCGCGCAAGAAGCTCTTCGCCATCGAGGACGGCAAGCTCTTCAACGCGGCGGCGACGGAGTTCTTGAAGAGCCACGCGCTGCCCGACGATCCTCGTCTGCTTGATCGGCTCCTCTCGCATCCCGATGAAGACGTGGTCGAGCAGGCGTTGACGCGGCTCGAGGAGCTGCACAAGGCCGGCACGTTGAAGGCTCCTCCAGCGCTCAAGCAGCGGCTCTCGACCGTCGAGGTCGACAGCGGGATCCCCAGTGTGCGGCGCCGCGCGACCGAGCTGCGCCGGGCGCTTCGGTAGCGGAGAATCAAGCTGGGCGCGGACGAGCGGCTTGCTGCTCAGCGCGCGACGATCATCCCGGCCGACTCGGCGAGCAGCACCGCGAGTTCAAGCGGAACGCGCAGACCCTTGACGCGATTCTTCGCCGGGTCGAGGAAGAGACCGCGCGCACCTGACAGATCGGCCTTGCTGAGGTCGCAGGCGGTGAACGTCGCTCCGGTGAGATCGCACTCGGAAAACGTTGCGGCGCAGAGGTCGGCGCTCGCGAAGTTGGACTCGTTGAGCGCGCAGCGAAGAAACTCTGTCTTGCGCAGGTTCGTCCCGACGAACGAGGCGTAGCGCACGTTGCAGTCGACGAATCGCAGCTCGGGATTCTTCGCGACGTCGGTCCAGTCGATGCCCATCAGCCGGCTGCGACGGAACTCCACGCCGCGCAGCCGCATCTGCGTCGGGACCATCCGCGCGAGATCGCAATCGTCGAAGACGCAATCCTCGAAGATCGTCGCGGGCCAGCGGGTCGCGCCCAGCTTGAGATTGCGGAAGGTGCAGCGGACGAACTCCTTGCCCGCAATCACCTGCGCGGCGAGATCGAGCTCGGTGAACGTCTCGTCTTCAAACAGCTCGCGATCGTCGAGAGGAGATGGCGACACGTTCAGCACGAGCCGATCTACGCTTCGGGTTTGATCCCGAGGAACGTCATCAGATCGAACGGCTCCTCGACGCGGCGATTTTCTCCCGCGCCTTTCCACGAGCGCGAGCGGCCGCAGTTCGCGCAGTAGCAGAGGTCGCGCCCGCCGAGCGTTTCGCCTCGCAAGGACCAGGTCTCCTCGGCGTACTCGTCGCAGAGCTCGCAGGCCTGCACGCGATCGGAGGGCTTGAAGCCGCGATCCTTCAGCTTCTTGCGAACGGCAGCGGCGTGCTCAAGCCAGGGAGGAAGCGGCGGACGTTTTGGACCCATGCGCGAGACGATAGCACGAGGGTGCGGGCACTCTTCGACTCGCATTCCTACTCGGCGGAATGCTCACTCTCGCGCTCTTCGCGGGCCAGCACGAACGCGCCTTTGCTCTTGTCGTAGACGTAGGTGCTCACCGTCACCGCATCGTCTCCTTCGGCTTCGCGAATCCGGATCTGGCCGACGCGCGCATCGACGCGGGCGCGATAGAGGTCGTGCTTGTCGAGGAGATCGACGGCTTTTCCCGCGCGCACGGTCTTCACCACCAGCTCGCTCGCACGCTCGCCGCAGCTCGGGCAGGAGAGCTCCACGAGCAGATCGGGATCGCTGTCGCCGGTCACATCGTGTGTCTCGACATGCGTGATCTTCTGCAGATCGTTGTCCTCCTCGTCGCCGCTCGTCCGCTCCCAGAGCGGCTTCCAGCGTCGCTTGATCGCGCCGGAAGGGTCGAGCTTGAAGAGTCCGATATAGCTGCGCTGCGCCGCCCACGTCGGGCCCGATTCGCCGAGCGCCTCCTGCGACGGGGTCAGGCTCGTTCCCCAGAGGATCGCGTAGGGCTGCCCGTCGTAGTCGAGCCGCCGCGCCATGCGGACACGCATGTTGGCGAACGGCTTGGGGCGCAGATTTGCCAGCTCGCCGGAGAGCGGATGCGGCTTGCGCTCGAGCACGATCGCGACGGCGCGCGCAGGCTGCGAAAGAGGTCCAGCGGCCTCGAGCGCGGCGCGGTGATCGCCGTCTTCCCACTGCAGCGTGAAGATCTTGTTGTCGTGATCGCGCCGCAACTGCTCGAGCGCTGGAGAGCCCCAGGCGCGCGTGAGCTGAAACTCGAGATCGGTCAGCGGCGGCGCAAGCTGCGGATCGAAGGTGAGCCTGAGCGCGAGCAGCTCACCTCCAGCGCGCGTGTCGTCCCAGGCGAGGTTCAGCTTGGCGATCTTCTCGTCGTTTGCGGTGAGCGCGCACTCCGCGTGCCCCATCGGCGCGGCGAGCGCGGTTGCGCAGCTCTTGAGTTCCGCCAGCGCTGCAAGCTGCGTGAGCGGCTGTTC
Source organism: uncultured delta proteobacterium (assembly GCA_903911145.1). GTDB lineage: Bacteria > Myxococcota > Myxococcia > Myxococcales > 40CM-4-68-19 > CAIWCD01. The sequence continues at coordinate 34,584 of CAIWCD010000046.1, forward strand.
GAGATCGAATCGGCCGAAGCGCGCGACGAACGGAAGCGGCTGCGGGGGCTTGATGGGCGCGGTCTGTGGCCCTGTCGGCGCCGTCGGCCCTCCCGGCGCTGTTGAACTCCCGGGCGTCGTTGCACCGGTCATATTGGAGGGTTGCGCGTTGCCCGTCGCTGCGTTCGCGCTCGGCGGAGCGTCCGCGCTGGCTGCCGATGCGCCGCTCTTCGCCTGCTGCAGCCGAGGTGTCTTCCCCGCCTGCGCGCGCGCGGCCTGGGCGGCCAGCAGCAGGCCCGCGCAGAGGAGAATCGAGTACCTGGCCGCCGTCGTCATCTGCCGCTCTTTCTCCATCTCGGCGCTGCGCGAAACGCACCTTCGCGCTTCGTGTGGCCATTCTGCAAATGCGAAAGCGGCGCATGGGGAGCGATCTCTCGCCACCAACGCGCCGCCTCGCACAACAAGAGCGCTGCATCGGCGAGGTCCGCACCCAGGCGGCTCCTCGCAGACACAGCCGCCGACTACTTCTCCGCCGCGATCGTAACTTTAAGTTTCGCCACGACTTCGGGGTGCAGCTTGACCTCGACCTCGTGGTTGCCAAGCTCCTTGAGGGGCTCGTGGAGGTGGATCTGCTTGCGGTCGATCTCGTAGCCCTTCGACGCGAGCTGATCGTGGATGTCCTTGCTCGTCACCGAGCCGAACATCTTCTTCTCCTCGCCCACCTTGCGGGTGAACGAGAGCTCGATCGCCGAGAGCTTCGCGGCCTGCGCCGTCATGTTTGTGCGGTGCTTGGCTGCGCGCGCGAGGATGCCCGACTTCTCGTGCTCCATCTGGCGCACGTTCTTCTCCGTCGCGAGCACGGCGTGCGCGTTCGGGAGGAGGAAGTTGCGGCCGTAGCCGGTCTTGACATCGACGAGCGTTCCGGCCTTGCCGAGATGCTCCATGTCCTTCGTCAGAATGACTTTCATGGCGCGATCCTTTAGGCGTTCTGCATGACGGTGTAGGGGAGCAGCGCGACGTTGCGGGCCCGCTTGATGGCGGTCGCGACTTCGCGCTGGTGCAGGGCGCAGTTGCCCGAGATGCGGCGGGGAACGATCTTGCCGCGCTCGGTGATGAAGTACTTCAACTCGCCGTTGTTCTTGTAGTCGATCTTGGCGTTCTTGTCGGCGCAGTACCGGCAGACCTTGCGGCGCGAGAATCCACGCCCGCCGCGCTCGTCGCCACCGCGATCACCACGGTCGCCACGGTCACCGCGATCGCTGCGATCGCCGCCGCCGCTGCTCTTGCCGCCAAATCCGCCGCCGCTCTTCTTGAATCCGTCGTTCATATTCGTCTCCGAAAGGTGGATGGCGGTGAACTACTCGGCCTCAACGTCGGCAATCTCATCCGGCGCGACGCGCTCTTCGCCAAAGCTGCGCTCGCCAAAGCCGCGGTCGCCGCCGAACTCTTCACGGCCCGTGCGCTCCGGCGTCTCGGGATCGCCCGGCAGCTTGACGTCGGCCTCGATGGCGCGCGTCGCTGCTTCGACGTTCTCGGCGATCTTCACCGACTGGTACTTGAGCACGTCGTCGGTCATGCGCAGGTTGCGCTCGAACTCGGCCACGGCCTTCGAATCGCCGAGGAACTGGAACTGAACGAAGATCGCGCGCGGGTGCTTCTTCACCTCGAACGCCGTCTTCTTCTTGCCCATGTTGGTGACCTTGATTACCTTGCCGCCGTCGCGGTGAACAACTCCGCGCATGCGCTCAACGACCTTGTCGACCAGGTCGTCGGCCAGATCGGGCCGCATGAGGAAAATGGTCTCGTACTCGCGCAGCCGGACTCCGGCGGCGTGCACCGGACCGGCTGCTGCCGTCGATGCGCTGGTGGTTGCTTCAGACATGGTGACCTCGTGGGTTGTAGCTGCCTGGTGAGGCAGCGAGGCTTGCAACTGCGGTGGGACTGCTTGCTGCTCTAATACTTCTCCTGCGACTGCTTGCCCTGCTTCGGCTTGATGTTGAAGGCATTCATCGCCTTCTTCGGACCCTCGGCCAGTGCGAGGAGCGCCGCTTGTGCTGCCCGGCTCAAGAGACCATCGGATCCTTCGAGCGCTGCCTCCTCTTCCGAGGAGAAATTCGAGAGAACCCAGTCGGCCGGATCCCACTGTGCGGGGGGCCTGCCGACTCCGACTCGAACCCGGATGAACTCGCCTTGCCCGAGATGCTGGCGCAGGCTCTTCAATCCGTTGTGCCCTCCGTCTCCGCCGCCGACCTTGATGCTGATGCGGCCGAATTCGAAGTCGAGTTCGTCGTGGATGACGACGATTGAGTTCAATTCCACCCGGTAGAAGCGCGCTGCAGGCCCGACCGCTTCTCCACTTGCGTTCATGAAGGTCTGCGGTTGCAGAACCATCACGCTGTCGCCGTGGTGGCGGCCGGTGCCGAGGAGCGCGTCGTAGCGACTCTGGTCGATCCGGGCGCCGCAGATGCGGGCCACCTCCTCGGCGGCCCGAAACCCGACGTTGTGCCGGGTGCGCGTGTACTTCGCACCCGGATTTCCCAGACCGACGACGAGCTGCATGGACTACTTCTTCGCGCCCTTCGCGGCGGCCGGAGCAGCCTTGCCATCCGCGGCGGCCGGTGCGGCCTTGCCGTCGGCAGCCTTCGGAGCCGGCTTGCCATCGGCGCCCACTGCGGCGGCCTCGGCGCCCGGAACCGCGGCGGCCTCGACCTTGACCTCCTCCTTCTCGGGGATGGCCACGACCGCGATGGTCGCCGTGCCGTCGACGCGGAACTTCACGCCCGCGGGCGGCTTGACGTCGGAGACGTGGAGCGACTCAGCGATGCCGAGGCTCGAGACGTCGACTTCAATCTTCTCGGGGATGATGCCCGGGAGGCACTCGACGAGAATGGTGCGCGCGACCTGCTGGAGGATGCCGCCGTCGGCCGCGCCCGCGGGCTTGCCGATGAGGACAACCGGGACCGGCACGGTCACGTCGTGGTCCATCCGGATGTCGAGGAAGTCGGCGTGGAGGACGGCGCCGTTGAGCGGATCCTTCTCGTAATCCTTGAAGAGCACGGTGCGGTTCTGACCGCCATCGATGACCAGCTCGATGACCGTGTTGAACTTGCGCGGCGTCGCGATCGCCTTCTTGAGCAGCAGCGGGTCGATGGCGATGTGCGCCGGCTTGTCGTGCTTGCTGTAGCAGACGGCAGGGATGAGCCCCTTGAAGCGGAGCTGGCGCGCGGGACCCTTGCCAGAGAGCGTGCGGAGGGTCGCGGGGAGTTTCTGGGTTTCAGTCGACGTCGACATCTTGTGTGCTCCGTGAAGACCGATGTAGCCACCGTCGCAGCGGGCTGCTGCGGCATGGGAATGGTGGCCCTCGGGGAGTGGATCTGCCCGAAAGGGGGGCGGTGACTAGCATGGGGGCGCGGGAGGCGCAAGTGGGGCCTGCGATCGGGCGCTCACGCTCTTTTGGGAAGCTATACGGACGGCGATCGTGGGCGTCTCGATCCTGGCGCGCGTGCGCCGCCTGCGGGGCCGGGCGAAAGAGAAGAGAGAGAGGAGGAAGGAGTCCCGGGTAGAGTCCGTCTCTCGGAAGTTGCTTCGTGGACTTTGCAAGAGTGCTGTCGGAGCTGATCGCCTTCTTCGCTGGCCGTGGGATTCGGCACGGGGCGGCCCAGGGAGATCTTCAGCGACATGGCCTCCTCACTCGCGTGGAAGACCTCCAGCGCGCCCGCGGTCGAGCTTGAGCTTTCGCTCACGATGACCCCGGAGGATGCGGCGGTGCTACGCCGGGCGTCTACCGCCAGCCATCTCTCTCCTGCCGACTATGCGCGCTTTCTGGCGCAGTTTCGCGTTTCTCACGAGCCGCTTCGCAACCGCGAAGGGCCCATGTGGAGACGAGCGCTTCACCCTCTGAGTGCGATCAGATGCCGCCGTCGGCGCTGTAGTGGTGGACGCGAGCTGCGCCGGTGCTGTCGACGGTGAAGAGCTGAGTGGCGCTCAGCGGCGCGACGAACGTGAACTTGGCGCCCGCGGTGCTCGTCGGGCAGCCGTCGAGAACGGGAGGGGGCTCTTGGTAGATCTCGAGAGAGTTGTCCGCGTTGGAGACGTCGATGGTGAAGTCGAACGTGTAGATGCCGTCCACCGCGATCCATGCGGAGCGCAGCGTGCTGGTGGTGTTCGATGGCGTCGCCTGGTCGATCATCAGAGTGTGGAGCGTCGTCGGGTCGTCGACCGCGCCAGGTGCTCCAGTGATGGCGGTGCTCCAGATGGTGCGCTGGCTGGACCAGGATGGGTGCGCCGATGCGCCATCCGGGCTTACTGGCGTCAACGCGTTGAACTGGAACTCCTGCGTCGACGAGTAGAGGTAGATGAACGTCGAGACATAGATCTGCGGAGCGGATCCAGAGGCCTTGAGTACGAGCGGACTATTCGGCGGCCGCGGGTCGCTCGTGGTGCTGCCGAAGAGCGAGCCGGTGGCGAGGTCGATCGTCGTCGATGCCTTCGTAATGGAGGAAGCGTTCGCCGCGTTGGTCGTCATGAGCCAGTGCGTGTTGCCTCCGGGGAGCAGCAGCGGATCGAGGATGCGAACGTCGTTGTTCCCGACGTCCGGGAGAGCGGGCGATCCGTGCGGACCCACGCCCGCGTCCGCCGGGTCGCAGAGCGGGAAGCTCGAGTCTGGGCAGAGCGTTGCGACGTTCCCGAACGCGATCAAGTTCGTTCCGCCCGTCTCAGGATTCTGAGGGTCTGAGCCGGAGGTCAGGCCGCCCAGCGCGAGACCCGAGCTGAATCCTCCATCGGAGAAGAGCTGCGCCTGCTCTCCGTTTCGGCAGCTGTCTGGCCCGCTGAGGAACGTCGAACCTGGCGCGAAGCCGATCACCGACGCGCAGGGAATGCCGCCGACGAATCGTCCGGGCCCGACTGCGAGCGCAGTGGGAACGACGGCAGAGTTCTTCGGGCCGACGTTGTAGGCCGTGACTCCTCCGGCCGAGTCGCCGAGTAGAAGGTAGGTCTTCCCGCCATTGGCGACGAAGGCGATCGCCGAATAGCTGGGCTCGCCGACGTTGGGGACCGCACCGGCGTGGAAGACCGGCAGCGAGACGTTCTGGAATGTGATCGTCCCGCCGTCTTCGCCATTCGTGATGGCCATGTTGCAGGGACCGATCGGCGAGGTATCGCCTCCGCCCTTCCTCCTCCTGCGCCTCCCGCGCTGCCACCTCCAGTGCCGCCGGCGCTCCCTCCTGCCGAGCCGCCACCGCTCCCTCCTCCCATGCCGCCTCCGCTGCCTCCGTCGGAGCTGGCGTCGAGCGCTGCATTCACGATCAGCGAACAGCCTGATGCAGATACGAGCAGCGCGATCAGGGGCGCCAGCGCGGCGGGAGAGCTGGTTTGCGTCGAGCGGCGTTGCATCTGGAGGGCCTCAACGCGGTGTGCGCGTATCAACATGCGATCGTGAAAGCTCAAGCACGATGGCTGGCGTGAGCACAAGCAGAAGCGACCCGCAATCGCATGCGTCACGATCCGCGCGCGCTGCACCTCTCCTTGAGGACCGCTCAGAGGCCGCCGTCGGTCGATCAGTTCGGTACTTTGTGGACGCGCGCGTGGCCGCTCGTGTCGATCGTGAGGATCTGCTCGGCAGTGAGCGGCGCGGCGAAGACCACGTTGCTGCTGCAGTGATCGATGGCGGAGTGGGTCCAGCTCCATCCGGGTATGCCGGCGCCGGGCTTCGGTGCCGCGTCGGAGTAGGAGACGCCTCCATCCGTGATCCAGACGGCGCGCAGTGCAGTTCCTCCGTCGCCAAGAGCGAGCGTCAGGGTCCGCAGAGAGGTTGCGTCCGCGGCGAGCGGCTCGCTGCCCTGCGCACTCAGCTGATACCGGCTGTCCGGCCTCTGGAACAAGGTGTCGAGTTTGTTCGCCCCGCCGTCGCCTGCGGAGAAGACCGTCACTGCGACGTATTGGACGCCATCCGGAGTCGCGATCATCGATGTGCTGGCGGGTGATCCGCTGATATCCGCGAAGTGATCCCTGTTCCCTGATGGATCCCCGGCCAGGTCCCGAACGAGGCCAGCGTCAGCCACGTTGTCGGTCAAGATCCAGTGCTTGCCTCCGTCGAGCTCGACCAACACGTCGAGGGTGCGCCAGCCCCCGTCCGGAATGGCTCCGATGTTGGTGCCACCATCTGCGAGCGGACCGCGCGAACTGGAATCGAGGAGGCAGGCTGGATAAGTGGTGTCCGCGCAGAGCACAGCGGTGGCGCCGAACGCGACCGCGCTCGAGCCTCCCTGCTCCAGCCCTCCTGCCGTTACTCCGGCGACCGCGAGTCCGTCGGTCGAAAGCCCTGAGAGCCACTGCGGCAACTGGGACTGGTTGCTCCAGCAACTGTTGCTCGGCCCGGTCAGGAAGATCTCGCTCAAGGAGTTCACAGTGGTCGCGCCTATCACTTCCGCGCAGGGGATGTTGTTCACGTAGCGCCCCGGCCCGACCGCGAGCGCGGTGAGCCGGGCCTGATTCGTCAGGCCCACATTCCACGCCTGGATTCCGCTATCGACAGTGCCGAGGAGAAGATAGGTGGTCCCGTTGGCCACGAACGCGACGGTCGAGATCGGCTTCTCGCTGCTCGGATTGAACGGGATCGCCGCCGAGTGGAACGCGATCGGCTGCGAGACGTCGACGCTGTCGAAGACGATGTCGCTGCCCCTGTGATCTGCGTCGATGATCGGGTCGTTGCAGGCGCTACCGCCGCCGGAGCCTCCTCCTGCACCGCCCGCGGAGCCGCCACCAGAGCCACCCGCAGCACCTCCCGCGCTGCCACCTCCCGCGCTGCCCGCACTTCCTCCGGCTGCGCCACCCGCGACGCCGCCACCAGAGCCGCCCGCAGCACCTCCAGCGCTACCGCCGCCGTGACCTCCACCACCACCACCCGCGTCGGGCGCGCTGTCCGACATCTTTCCGCCGACAATCAGCGTGCACGCGGGGGCGACGACGATCGCGCAAAGCAGCGCTGCGAGCGGTCCGGCGCTGCGCAGGCGGTTGAGTCGAGTCGAGCTCAAAACGACCTCGCGAGGAGAATTTCGCCGCCGTGCTGCGTGGGGGGGCGATCGCTGCGGTCGGCGCGGATTCGCTTGGAGCGCCGAGCCAGAGCCAGAGGGCTGCACCGGCGCTGAGCGCGGCGGCACCGTAGAGAATGTCTGCGGTGTGCGCGCGGGCGAGCGCCGAGTCCGAGTGCGGCGAGGCGTTGACCGCATTGAGCGCGGCGATGCCGAATCCTGCGCCGACGCCTGCGAGCACTGCTGCGGCACTCCCCGTGATGATCGCCCACTGCCGACGGGAGATCCCGCTCGAGTGTGCATCGGTCGAGACGAGTGGCGCGCCCTGCGTGGGCGCCGCGCTGGTGGCCGGGTTGCTGCTGGTCGCGCTGCTGCTTGATGCATTCGCGTTGGCGACGCTCGTGGTCTCCGCGAACAGCTTGGTCGCAGCTGCGCGCATCGAACGCACGAGCAGCGCCTGCGCCTTCGCGACGCTGTCGGCGTAGCGCGCGAGTGGCTGCGCGTGGTGCGCGTCGATGCGCACGGCCGAGATGAGGTACTGGTTTCCCGCGACCGAGACGCTGGCCTGCACCACTTCATCCACGCCCATCGCGCCCGCGAGCTCCGCGATGCAGCGCTCGCTCTCCTCGTCGCAACCCATCTTGCGCTTGGTCTCCTGAAACCCGAGCAGCGCGCGGATGTCGGTGGAGACCAGCGGAGGCACGCCACGGCGCTCACCGACTTCGCTCGCAAGAAGCTGCGTCAGGTACGGGCCGAGCGCGGCGTCGATCTGCGCATCGAGATGCACGTCCATCACGACGACCTTGGCCGGGCCTTTGGCGTGCGTCGCGGGAGTGGCCGCAGGCGCGGCGCGCAGGCCCGTCGAGACGACCAGCGCGACGAGAGTGATGAGCCCGGAGATCCGCGAGAGAAAAGGAGCGCGTGAGTGCATCCGCGCAAGCTAGCATCGTCGCGGCCGCTCGTGTCCCGCGAATGAACGCAGCCGCTAGTGGCCCACGCCGCGAGAATCCTGCAGGTTGCTCGGCACGCGATGGACGCGCGCGTTGTGGGCGCGGTCGACCGTGAAGATCAGCCCCGCATTCAGCGGCGCGGCGAACGTGATGTCGCTGCCGCACGAGTCGCGGCGCGGCAGACTGAACTTCGCGTTGACGTCGTCCGCGGGATTGTCGAGGTCGGCCATGAACACGCCTCCATCTGCGAGCCAGACGGAACGCACGGCGCTTGCTCCGCTGGCGCGATCAACTGCCAGCAGGTGAAGCGACGCAGGGTCTGCCTGTGCGTCGACGATCGGCCCTCCTACGGCGGTCAACAGCGGCGGCGCGTAAAGGGCGCGCTCGAGGATCTTGTTGGCTCCATCCGAGTACACGTACTCGAGCACGAGGAGTTGCGCTCCAGCGAGCTGCGAAGAGTAGGGAGTCGTTGCGAGAGGCGACACGAACTGAGGGCCGGGGAGAGGCAGAGAGCTGTTCGTGAGATCAGCGAGTGCACCTGCATCGGGGCCGTCGGTCGCGACGAGAATATGCGCGCCACCATCTTCGACCAGCAGGTCGAGGACGCGCCATCCTCCATCTGCGACCGGAGCCGGCATTGTCGGGAAGGTAATGCTCTGCCCCGCGCAGTTGGGAAAATGCCGATCTTCGCAGACCTGTGCGTCGGTGCCGGCGGAGATGATGGTCACGTGGGCGGCGTCCCCGATTCCTCCGAGTGCGACGCCATTGGAACTGGAGAGCGGAAACGACTGCGGCGGCGTGCCCGTGCTGTTCCAGCAGCTCGGCGGGCCGCTCAGCCAGGAATCAGCCGGCGAATCGCCGAGGATCGTCAGCACGGACGCGCAAGGTTCGCCGCTGATCGTCCGCCCCGGCCCGACGGCGACCTGCGAGGGCTCACGGGGCCAGACTCCCGAGACATCGATCGCGGAGACGCTGGTGTCGCTCGCGCCAGTGAGCACCAGATAGGTCCGGCCGTTGGCGACGAACGCGACTGCCGCATAGCCTGGCGCGCTCGGACTGGGGAGGGCGGCGGAGTGATAGGCGGGATAGAGGACGGGACCGACGAGCGGTCCTCCGTCGTTGCCGTCGATGATCGCGAAGCCGCAGCCCGAGTCGATGCCTGCGTCGCTGCCGCCTGCGTCGCTCCCCGCGTCTCCTCCGTCGCCCGCGTCGCCGCCGCCATCAGAGGATTCGAGCGACCGGTTGTCGAGCGCGCGATCGACGAGCAGCGAGCACGCGGGCGCGGCGCCGAGCGCGCAAAGCAGTGCTGCGAGCGGGGCCGCTTTGCGCGCGATGTTCATTCGAGCGGCGTTCAATGAGTCCTCGCGACGAGAGTCCGCACACCCGGCAGACAAGCCTTTGGGCTGAACGGAGCTGCGCAAGCTAGCATTCGCCGCCCGTCGCGCCAGCGATGAAACGCACGCGGCGATGCGACCGCCGTCTCGCCCTGAGTGATCAGCGCTGAGGCGCGCTGCTACGCCCCGATCGCGCGAAATTCGTTCTTTGCCCACTCGGTGGCGATGTCGCGGCTGAACTTGAAATTCGCGGGCACGCGGCAGTGGCCGACGCGCTTGCCCTGCGGATCGAGCGCAGAGAGGATCGCGTGCGGCTCGTACTCGTCGGGGATCTGCTCGAGCGTGACGTCGTACCAGATGCCTCCCCACGCGACCGAGGCGCGCTTCTTCATCGCCGCATCCCGCTGGCGCGCCGAGCGCTCGAGCACTTCCGATGCGGTCTTGACGAACGTGGTGAACGCGGGCCCATCGAACGGCTTGGGATTTTTCTTATCGCGCCCCATCACCCACGGACTGATCAGCGCGGGCTCCGCGAGACCGGCTTTGCGAATCTCGACGGCCCAGCCGTCGTCATCTTCATTCTTGATGACGCGCGCGCTCCAGCCGTTCTTGCGCCAGTACGTATCCTCCATCACATCGGGCTCTGCGGGCGTCGTCTCTTGTGGGTCGTGGCTCATGTGGCGTCTCTCTTACGCTTTATTTGCGAGGCGGGTTGGCTCTCTGACTCGCGCGTGCGGAGCGCATTCTGGCGCGGCACTCTGACATTCGCGATTGCTCGGGATTCGTTCCGCCGTCCCGTCTGCCCCTCGGACGCGATGATGGGAAGGCGCGCCGACTTCCCGAGTAGAGTTCTCTTCTGGGAGGTTGCTTCGTGGACTTTGCGAACGTGCTTGCGGAGCTGGTCGCCTTCTTTGCCGAGAGAGGGATTCGCTGCGGCGCGGCTGGCGCAATCGCGTTGCACGCGCATGGTGTGACGCGCGCGACGAGCGACCTCGATCTCGTGGTCGAAGAGTCCGGCGCGCAGGCGCTGCGTGAGCACCTCTCGGCGCTCGGCTACGAGCAGCTCCACGCGTCTGCCGGATTTTCCAACCACCTCCACCCTGACGCCGCGCTCGGACGACTCGACTTCATCTATCTGGATCCGCACACCGCCGATGTCCTCTTCGGCAGCGCGCAACCCCGGGAGATCTTCAGCGGCGTCACGCTGCCAGTACCGTGCGCGGAGCACCTCGCCGCCATGAAGGTGCTGGCGATCAAGAACGATCCGTCCCGCGTCTTCCGCGATCTGGCAGACATCCAGGCGCTCCTCGACCTGCCGGGCGTTGACGAAGACGTGGTGCGCGGATACTTCCATCGGCATGGTCTCCTCGCGCGATTTGAAGAGCTCCAGCGCGCCCGCGGCCGGGCTTGATCTCTTGCGGTCGATGAGCGCGGGGGATGTGGCGGCGCTGCGCAAGGCGTCGGCGGCAAGCCAGCTCTCACCTGCGGACTACGCGCGCTTTCTCGCCCAGTTTCGCGTTTCGCACGAGGCGCTGCGTGCGCGCCGTGGTCCCTGCGGCGCCGAGCGATTCACGCTCTAAGGCCGCCCGGCTTCCACCGCCGGACCCGTCCCGCGATTGCGTGCGCTTCGATCGCGGCGGGATGCACCGTTGACTCAAAGTCCGATCAGAGCCCTCCGTCGCTCGGCCCATTCGGCACGCGGTGCACGCGCGCGTTGCCGCTCTGGTCGACCGTGAAGATCAGATCGCGGTTGAGCGGCGCGGCGAACGCGATGTTGCGGCTGCATGAGTCCAGCGCGGCGGGGCCCCAGTTCGTGTTGGTGCCATCGACGACGGGCAGGTCGGCGAAGTAGACGCCGCCATCCGAGGTCCAGACCGCGCGCAGCGTGGTTCCGCCGTCGCGCTCGTCGATCGGCATTGTGTGCAGCGACGCCAGATCGGGATCGGACGGGAGCGTGCTGCTCAGCGAGACCGACGGATTATTCAGGTCCTGGGACCTGAAGATCGAGAAGAGCACCAGCCCGCCGTCGACGCCCGGGCCAAAGAAGGCCGACTGCACGTACCACTGCTTCGACGCTGCCGATAGAACCGCTGTGCTCACTGGGTTGGGCTCGATGGTAAGCGTGTTGCTCGGCACGGTGAGATCGACCGCGGCTCCGCCATCCGCGCTGTTGGTCGCGAGGAGCCAGTGCGTGGTGCGAGCGGAATCGACGATCGCGTCGAGCACGCGCGAGCCGCCGTCGGGGAGCGCAGGAACGGTCGGCCCCGCGATGCCTGTGCAGTTTGGATAGCTCCTGTCCGAGCAGAAGTGCGCCTGCGTGCCCACGATGATCAGATTCATTCCCGCATCGAGGTCGCCGCTCGGCGACGTGATTCCACCGAGTGCAATTCCGTTCGGGTCGGAGATGCCGCTATAGGCGAGCGCCTCGCTGTTCCAGCAGTTGACCGGGCCGCTGAGGAAGGTGCCGAAGCTCGAGACTCCGAGCACGGAGGCGCAGCGCACGCCGCCGACCGTGCGGCCTGGCCCGACCGCGAGTCCCGTGATCGGGTGGTCGTTCCCACCGACGTCGAACAGCGCGGCGGCCTGCGCGAGCGGATTGGCGAGCGAGCTGTCGCGTGGAGTGCCGAGCACGAGATAGGCCTCGGTGCCGATGGAGAATGCGACAGCGGCGACAGGCTTCTCGCCGTTGACGGGCCCGGCCGCGGAGTGGAAGACGGCGTTCGAGACGCCAGCATCGATCGAGGTCGGCGTGAGCTCAACCGGGTTCCAGAGCGCGACGTTGCAGGGATCGTCCACGGGGCCTGCATCGCCGCCGCTGCCGCCAGCCGATCCACCCGCGGAGCCGCCACCAGAGCCGCCCGCAGCGCCGCCTGCGCTGCCGCCCCCAGATCCTCCTGCCGATCCTCCGCCTGCGTCAGCGGCACCGTCGGACATCTTGCCGCCGACGATCAGCGTGCACGTAGGAGCGCCGACGAGCGCGCAGAGCAGCGCGGCGCGTGCGAGCAGGCGCATGGACGCATGGACGCATGGACGCATGGACGCATGGACGCATGGACGCATGGACGCATGGACGCAAGCTAGCATCGGCCCGGTCTGGCGAGCGCGGCGAAACTTTCCGGCCGGCGATCCGATCCATTTTTTCCGTGCTCGCTTCTCATCTCCCGCAAGGGGAGATTGCGAGGCTGCGCGCGGCAAAAAATGGTTCGGGCCTCCGCCGTCCCGTCGGGTCCGCGATCGCGAGCGCCGAGAGAGTCGAGATAGCCGAGAGGCGCGCATTCGGCGCGAGTGTCGAGGACGTCGCGTGAGCGGCGTGCGTCGTCGAGCGGTGTCCTCTGATAAGATTCAGCGTGTGACCGATCGATCGAACTGGCCGACGCGCAAACTGCAACTGGGCGAGGCGGAGCCGCTCGATGTTGCGCACCTCACGCCGGGGCAGCGCGTGGAGATGGTCGAGGAGCTCACGAAGCAGGCCTGGACCTTCAAGGATGGGCACTGGAATGAATCGCGACTTCGACGAGATGTTGTCCGCACTGTTCGCGGCAGGAGCTGAATTTCTCGTCGTCGGCGCTCACGCCCTTGCGGCGCACGGGTTTCCGCGCGCGACGGGCGATCTCGACCTCTGGGTGAACGCGACGCCGGAGAATGCAGAACGTGTCTGGGCCGCGCTGGTGGCGTTCGGCGCGCCGCTCGGGGATCTCTCGATCGATGAGCTTTCGAGGCCGGGAATCATCTTCCAGATGGGGCTCCCTCCGCATCGCATCGATGTGCTGACGAAGATCGACGGCGTCGAGTTTGCCGATGCGTGGACGCGCAGACTGGACGCGACGATCGACGGGCGATCGCTGCCGCTGCTCGGGCGCGTGGACATGATCACGAACAAGCGCGCGGCCGGTCGCCCGAAGGATCTGGTCGATCTGGAAGCGTTGCAGAGCGACGGCGCGCGGAAGTAGTCGCGCGCGCCTTCCGTCTACTCGCCCGTGTGCGGCTGCGGATACGTCTTGTCGGGATCGAGCGGCGCGGCATACGGGCCGCTCCAGTTCTGCTCGAAGAACTTCGCCAGCCGCGCCGGCACCGTGCCTCCCTCGACGATGAGCCCGACGTTGCGCGTCTTCGTGAAGTAGTCCTTCTCCCAGTTGTTGGTGCCGACCCACGCGCTCGCGCCGTCGACGACGAGATACTTCGCGTGGGCGACGCGGGCGAAGGGAAGGTAGCCGCTCGCCAGCTCCGGCACGGTGAAGATCCGCACGTCGATCGGCTTCAGCGTTCCCGCTGCAGGAACGCTCCCGTCCTTGCCCAGAGCGGTCGCGCGCGATTCGGCTGCAGCGGGCTGCGCCTCGGGCCTCCACTTCGCGAGCGCCTGCAGTCCCTCGATTGTTCCTTTGCGCAGACTCCAGTGGGAGACGAGCAGGCTCACCGAAACGCCGCGTGAGGCGGCCCGCTTGAGCGCATCTTCCAGCTCGGGAAAATCTCCGCGGCCGTGCGCGCGATAGGTCAACACCTGCACGCGCACGGACTCCTTCGCGCCATCGATCAACGCGACGATCGCCGGCAGATCCCAGTGGGTCTCGTCGGGGAGATATCCCTTCGGACTCGCCACCAGCGTGAGGCGCGCGCCATCGTCCGTGCCGGCAGGAGTGGGGAATCGATCGGTCGGCGTCGAGGCCGCGCGCGCGCTGCGATCAGTTCCCGTCGCCAGCGCCCAGTCGGTCTCGAAGACATCTTCGAGCGCGCGCACGGCCGCCGGCGCGCGAAAGCGCAACCCGATCTCCTGGATGTGCGAGAGCGAGCGCCAGTCGAAATTCTGGCTCCCCTCGTACGCCTCCGCGCTTTCGCTCCCGGCATCGACGACGAAGAACTTCGCGTGCTGCACGCCGCCCGCAAGATGCCGATAGTCGATCTGCTGCACCGTCACGTTCGCGCGCGCCGCGAGACGTGAGAGCGTCTCGGGATACGTCGCGCCCATCTTCGCGTCCGCGAGCACGCGAACCTTCACGCCTCGCGCCGCCGCCGCCTCGAGCGCCAGAATGCTCGGCTCCAGACTCTGCCCCGCCTCATTCGCGAGATAGAACTGCTCGACATCGATTCTCTTCTGGGCCCGCGCAAACATCTGCGGCCAGACATCCTTCGCATCGCGAAGGTCCGCGTGATCGAGCGTGCTCTCGATCGGCGCTGACTCGATCAACTCGAGCGGCGATTCAAACGCAGCCCGATCTGCCGCGCTCTCGGTCGGCGCACCCTTCGCCTCACGAACAGTCCCCCGCGCGGCGCAGGCGCCGAACGAGACGAGTGACAAAGTGACAAACAGTGAAACAGTGTCACATTGAGGAATTCCGCGTCGTGCATCGACAGCCAAGGCTCGATTCATGGCCGCAGAGAAAGCCACGAGACGCTCGCCCTGTCATCGCCTCAAATCCCGTCCCCCGCTGCGAGCACGGACACCAGCCGCGGATGCATGTTTGAGCACGGCCGCCACCGTCGCAGCCCCGCTGCGTCCTACGCGCGCCCGATCGGCTGGTTCACGCGCAAGAGTTCCTTCCCTTGCTCGACATGCCGCGCCCCGAGCACGCGCTGCGCCTCGTGCGTCGGCACCTCTTCGTACGACGCGACCTCCATCGTGAAGTAGCCCGCGCCCTTGGTGAGTTCGCGCAACTCGGCCGCGTACGTGCGCAACTCGGTCTGCGGCGCGCGCGCGTAGATGAGCGTGCCCTTCGACGACGGCTCCATTCCCGAGATCCGTCCTCGTCGCGCAGTCAGGTCGACGATGATCGCGCCGATCAGCGCGTCGGGCACCACCACTTCGAGGCGCATGATCGGCTCGAGCAGAATCATCCGCACGCGGGAGAGCGCGCTCTTGACCGCCATGGACGCGGCGCAGCGGAACGCGTGCTCGCTCGAGTCGACCGCGTGGAACGCGCCGCCGGTGATGCGGATCTCAACGTCCACGAGCGGGAATCTGCCCAGTGGTCCGCGCAACGCTGCATCGCGGATCCCGCCTTCGATCGCGGGAACGAAATTCTTCGGGACAACGCCGGGAGGGAGCGCATCGAGGATCTGCACGCCTGCACCGCGAGGAAGCGGAGCCAGCTCGAGCTCCACCTCGCCGAACTGCAGACGGCCGGCGCGCTCCTTCTTGTAGCGGCCGCGGCCCTGCGCAGGCCCGGATATCGTCTCGTGGTACGCGGAGAGCGGCAACTCGGGATGAACGTCGACGTTGAACTTGCGCTTGAGCTTCTCGACGGCGACCTCGACGTGGACCTGGCCCATGCCTTTGAGCAGCGTCTCGCCTGTCTCAACGTCGTGCACCAACTCGAGCGACGGATCCTCCTCGAGCAGCTTGCGCAGAGCGACGCTCGCCTGCGCTTCCTGATCGCGATCGATCTTGAGAGCGTAGGCAATCGCGCGGCGCGGGCGGCCGAGCAGATCGAACGCAAGCGGCGCATCGGGAGCGCAGAGAACATCTCCGACGCGCGCGTTGTTCAAGTGCAGCAGCCCGATGATCTCTCCCGCGGTCGCCGTCTGCGTCTCGATGATGCGGCTGCCATCGAGGTGGAAGATCTGCTCGACCGTCTCGGTGTTGCCCGTGCGCATGTTGACGAGCTGTGCGCCCCGCTTGATCTGCCCGGCGAATACCCGCACCGCGGTCAGTCCGCCCGCTTCGTCGCTCGAGGTGTGGCGGAAGGCGAGCAGCGTCGCAGGCGATTCGGTGCGCGCTGGCCGCTCGACGGGCTTGCCGTTCGTGGTCCCTGCGATCGCCCGCCGCGAGAGCGGACCCGGCAGATAGTCGACCATCGCCTGCGCCACGTCGCGCACGCCGACGCCTGGCCGCGCTGCGCATGCAACCACGGGGAGAAAGCGCCGCCCGAGCACGGCCTCGGCGATCGCGCGGCGCAATCGATCTTCGCCAGGCTCCTGGCCATCGAGATACTTCTCGAGCAGCAGATCGTCCGTCGCCGCGACCGCTTCGATCAGCCGCGCGCGCAGCCGCTTCGCCTCTGCGAGCAGCTCGTGCGGCACCTCTTCGTCGATGAATCCACCGAAGCGCCCATCGGCCCGCCGCGCGTAGACGTGCGCGCGCATCGAGACGAGATCGACGACGCCGGTGAACGAATCGCCCAGACCGATCGGCAGCTGGAGCGCGACAGGCCTGGCCGAGAGCGATTTCTCCAGATCGTCGAGCGCGCGCAGAAACGAGGCGCGCTCGCGGTCGAGCTTGTTCACGCAGGCAAGCAGCGGCAGCGCGCGCTCGGCCGCCATCGACCACTGCCGCTCCGTCTGCCGCTTCACTCCGGAGACCGCCGAGACGAGCAGGAGGCCGCCCTCGCTCACGGCCATCGAGCGATCGGCGTCGGTGAGGAAGTCCGAGAAGCCGGCGGTGTCGAGCAGGTTCAGCAGCACGCCTTCGTGCTCGGCGAACGTGATGTGCGTGGCGACGGTGAAGTTGCGCTTGGTCTCCTCTGGGTCCGCATCGAGGCGGCTCGTTGAGCCGTCCGTGCTCGCGCGCGAGGGGGCGTTGTGGCGCAGCAGCGCTTCGGTGAGCGCGGTCTTGCCTGCGCCGTCGTGAGCGATGATGGCGACGTTGCGAATCTTCTTCGGGTCGATCATAGGCTCCCTTGCAGGGCACGCTTCGCGGCGCGCGACCTTAGCAGGCAACGCGCAGCGGCGCCGATCGTCCGATCCCCCTCTGGTTTTCTTGCTGGAAAACCGCACCGACCTCGCATAGAGTCTTCGGCCGTCAGCCAATCGGGTGTTCTCTAGCCCCGCAGGCGACTTACGAACGTCAATGGGTTTTCCGCGGTGGGGTCCTTCTCCGCCGCGAAGCCTCGACAAGCTGGTTGTGAAAGCGGTTCTCTTCCGCGTGGGTGCGTTCAACGACGCGCCCGATCGATTCACCTCCAGCCCTGCACATCAACGTTCAGCGCGAGCGACGGCACCGTTTTTCAGGAGTGGGCGAAGGCGTGGAGAGATCGCAGAACCAGAGCGCAGAGGGGCGCGTCGCCGACAAGCCGGTGGCGCAGCTGCTCGTCGAAATTCTGCGCGAGCGGCTCTCCGGCGTGCTCACGCTCAAGGACGATCCCGTCGTGCGCGTGCTCCATCTGCAGGCGGGCGCGCTGCGCTTCGCGGTGAGCAATGTCCGCACCGAACTCGCTGGGCGCGCGCAGGTTGCTGCCGGACAGATCACGCAGGCGTCGTTCGATCGCGCGCTCGCGTTGGCGAAGGAGCAGAAGCTCGCGATGCACGACGCGCTCGTGGCGGCGAACGTGCTCACGCCAGAGCAGCTCAAGCCCGCCCTCAAGCAGCAGACCAGTGAAGTCGCGCTCGGCGCGCTGGCGATGCGGGCGGGTACGCACCAGTTCGCGTCCAGGCTTCTCGAGGCGCAAGGGCCTGTCCCCGATGCGCGCGTCTCGACGGTCGGGCTGGTGCTCGAGTGGGCGCGCCGGTCGCCGGTGGATGCGCAGACGATGCGCGCCTGGCTCGATGCTCGCGCCCAGCTGCGCGTCGCTCGCAGCTCGGAGCTGGAGAAGGAATCGTTTGCACTCAAAGCAATCTGGCCGGGCGAATCGGTCACGAGCCAGCTCGTGTCGGGGCGGCCACTGGGGGAGCTGGTTGCGCGCGTGCAGGGGCCGGAGCTCTCGCTGCTTCATGCGCTCGCCTCGTCTGGGCTGCTGGTTCTCTCTGTCTCGAGCGCGAAGGTTCATCCGGGCGCGCCAGCCGGCTCGGGCGACGAAGATCGCCACAAGATCTTCTCGCCGCAGGAGCAGGAGACGCGCCGCATGCTCTTCGGCGAGCGCGATCGATTGAAGCACGCGAGCCACTACGAAGTGCTCGGCGTTGCGCCAACCGCGACGGTGGCGGAGATCCGCGCGGCCTATCTGGTGGCGGTGCGGAAGTTCCATTCCGATGCGTTCAGCGGCCAGGAGCTTGGCTCCGCGCGCGGGACCATCACCGAGCTGTTCCAGCGCGTGAACGAAGCGAACCAGGCGCTCAGCTCGGCGACCGAACGCGCCGAGTACGACGTCCTCCTCGATCGCAAGGCGAAGGGGCTGCCCACCGACGTCGCGCTGATCATGCAGGCCGAATCGCTCTTCCAGAAGGGCGAGCTGCTCTTCAACGCCGGGAAGTTCGACGACGCCGAGCCTGTCTTTCGTGAGGCGATCGCGCTCAATCGCGCTGAGGCCGAGTTTCACGCCTATCTGGGAATGACGCTTTTTCGCCGGCGCAACCGAGCGCAGGATGCGCTGCCTCACCTCGAGAAGGCGCGCAGCCTCGATCCGAAGCTCGCCAGCGCGCAGGTCTTCCTCGCGGCGATCCAGAGCGCGCAGGGCGACGACGAAGGTGCGCGCCGCATCCTTCGCAAGCTGCTCGAGCAGCATCCTGACAACGCGATGGCGAAGGCCGAGGCCGCGCGCATCCGAACCAAGCTCGCTGCACAACAGACGAAGAAGCCCGGCTTCTTTGGAAGCCTCTTTAAGAAGTCGTGATGGAAAAAAGGAACAGCACATGAGCGCAGACGGTCAGCGACCCCCAGACGACGGCCCCGAGCCAGGCAACGCACGACTCCCCGCGCAGCAGCAGGGCGGTCAGGCGGGAGGCCATGGCGGTGGAGGCCAGCAGCCCGCGGGTGAGGGCGGTGGGCGTCGACGTTTCCGTCGGCAGCGCCGTGGTGGACGCGGGCGCGGCAAGGGCAAGCCGAATGGCGGGCAGCAGCAGCAGAACCTGCCGGGATACGCGCCGCCGCTCGACGCGCAGGGGCGCATCTACGACATCGAGAATGACTCCGACGACGACGGGCCGGACGACGAGGCGAACGGGAACGCCGCGCAGAAGCCCGCGCCGGTCTCTGCGCCACGCGAACCGCAGGATGGAAATCGCGCGCAGGCTGCTCGCGACAACTCGAGCGAAGCTCCCGCGGTGAGCGACGGCCAGCCCGCGCCCAGCGCGGTCGCGAGCGATGCTGCTGGTGCAGGCGCCGCGCCAGACGGTGCCGCGAGTCTGCAATCGGCGGTGACGATCGATGCCGCCGCGGCCACCAGTGCGGTGGCAGCGACCGCGCACTCGAGCCAGCCGCCGCCGCAGCACGGCCAGCAGCAGCAAGGTCAGCAGCAAGGACAGCAGCAGGGTCAGGGCGGCCAGCAGCACGGCGGCCGCCACCAGCACGGGCAGAATCGCAACCAGCAGCAGCGCCACCCGCAGCAGCCGCGGCCGCCCGAGCAGACCTTCCCCGTCGAGGGCTATCTCGATGTCGACCACCGCGGGAACGGACGGCTGCGTCTGCAGAAGTTCAACTTCCTCGCGCAGCCGGACGATCCGGAGGTGCCGCGCCACCTGATCGATCGCGAGCGGCTGCGTGCTGGCTCATTACTGACCGGCCAGTCATTAAAGCGAAATGGCCGTCTGCAGATGTCGCGCGTCGAGACGGTGGAGGGGCTCCCGCCCGCGCAGGCAGCGGCCCGGACGCTCTTCCAGAATCTCACCGTGATCGATCCCGATGATCGCTTGCTGATGGAGACGACGCCCAAGGAGCTGCTCACGCGCGTCATCGATCTCATCTCGCCGATCGGCCTCGGACAGCGCGCGCTCATCGTCGCGCCGCCGAAGACGGGCAAGACGATCATGCTGCAGAAGATCTGCCACGCCATCACCATCAACCGCCCCGAGGTGGTGCAGATGGTGCTGCTCGTCGACGAGCGGCCCGAGGAGGTCACCGACTTCCGGCGCACGGTGAAGGCCGAGGTCTACGCCTCGTCGAGTGATCGGCCGACCGAGGAGCACCTCCAGGTTGCCGAGATGGCGATGGAGCGCGCCAAGCGTCTCGTCGAGGGCGGCAAGGATGTCGTCATTCTGCTCGACTCGATCACGCGCCTCTCGCGCGCCTACAACAAGGAGGTCGAGTCGTCGGGCCGCACGCTCTCGGGCGGCGTCGATTCTCGCGCGCTCGAGCGTCCCAAGCGGCTCTTCGGCGCGGCCCGCAATGCAGAAGAGGGTGGCTCGCTCACCATCATCGCGACTGCGCTCATCGACACCGGCTCGCGCATGGACGAAGTGATCTTCGAGGAGTTCAAGGGCACCGGAAATCTCGAGATCAACCTCGACCGCGCGCTCGCGGAGAAGCGCATCTTCCCGGCGATCAACATCCAGACCTCGGGCACGCGCAAAGAGGAGAAGCTCTTCTCGCAGCACGAGTACGAGAAGGTGAAGAAGCTGCGCGGGGCGCTCTTTGCGCTCAAGCCGGTCGAGGCGATGGAGCGGCTGATCAAGAGCATCGCGGAGACGAAGAGCAACGCGGAGTATCTCGAGGCGATCTAGGCGCCGCGGGGCACCGAGGTGGCGGCCCGTGCTCGGACATGCATCCGCGGCTGACCTCCCTGCTGGCTGCGGGGCCGGTTGCGGCCGCTCCTGAACTGCGCGCGGGCCGCCACCTCGGCTACCCCGCGGCTAGACAAGGCGGAAGCGTTGTCTCGATCGATCGTTTGAGTGCAAACGATCGGCGTCGCGGCTCGATCCCGATCAGCGCAGCGCCGGCAGATGGAAGACGAGATCGCTGCCCTGCTCGATGAACTCGCCGTCGGGGTACGTCTCGACCTTGCCGCTGTTGTCTTTGCGGTCGGGGCCGACGCTGTAGATGATCGCGGCCTCGCCGTCGCGGCGGTAGCGCAGCGGCTGTCCGTCGAACGGATCGACCGGAATCTCGAGCAGCTGCTCCGGCGCCAGCTCGGTGAGCGTCTCGGGCAAGCGGCCGTGGTGCAGGCGAAAACGCGCGATCGCGACGGCGGTCTCGGCGCAGCTGTGGCGCGCATCCTCCGTCGTGATCGAGCGGAGCCGGTTGTCGAGGGGAAGGAAGAGCCTCGATGAGCGCTCCTTCCTGGCCAGTTGCTCGAGGTCGGCGTAGCGCACCGATGCGTCCGAATAAAGCGCCTTCCAGAGATCGTCGTAATCGGCTCGGTTGGCTTCGACCATCGACGACATCGCCGCCGAGGCGAAGAGCGCGCGGCCCACGTTGACGAAGGCGAGGCCGGCCCGCTCGACTCTCGTGATGTGTCCGTTCGGCGGAATGAGCGACAGCATCCAGATGGCCGTGAGCGTCTCCAGATCGGCGAGCTCCGCGTTGGCCAGCATCAGCTGCAGGCGCGTGTGCAGCTCGGGCGCGCGCAGATCGAGGACCGCGAGCTCCTCGTCGGTCCATCCCTGCACCGCGAACATCTTTTCGAGCACCTGAAGCGGAAGCTCCGCCCGATACCCTCCGTGGCGCTCGAGCGCGAGCAGCTCATTCTCTTTCTCGATGGCGCGGGTGCGCTGCCCTCCTGCCGCTGAGCGCAGCGCCTCAACCTCGAGGAGATCGCCGAGCCGCTTGCGGCCGGTCACGTGGCCGACGACGTGATCGTCGGGGCGCGTGCGGGCGAGCTCGAGGCCGGCAACTTTCCCCTGCCGACTCGTGCGATCAAACAGCCAGGTCCGGTAGGTCGTCTCCTCGAGCGTGCTGTATCCCGGCAGCGCAGCCGCGCGGCTGGCGAGCCCAAGCGCCACGCGATTCTTCTCCACCCACTCCTGGAGCGGCGCCGCGAGAGCGAGAGATGCAGGCGCGTTGTTCCCCTCCAGCTGCTCAAGCGCCGCGCGCGCACCGGGCACATCGTCGACGCGCACGAGGTGCGGATAGGCCGCCTCGTAGATCGGCGCCGAGTTCAACGCGAGCGGCGGCGGCGGATTGAGCAAGGAGAGCATCTGTTGAAGCTCGGCCGTCTCTCGTGCGCACAGCTGGCCCGCCGAGACGCTCATGTCGTGCAGCGTGGTGGCGAAGAGCGCGGCCGCCACGGCGCATCCGAGCGCGAGCCTCTTCCACGGCCAGCTGTGCACCCTCGTTGCGAGGCCGGGCTCGCTGGAGCGCCGGCCGTAGCGGAAGAGCAGCACCTTGCCGATCGCGGCAGCGGTGATGGCGGATCCGAAGAAGCCGATCGCGAAGGGAACGTGCAACGCGATCGCGGCGGCGGTGACGCCGAGGAGCAGGAGCGCGAGCGGCGCGCCGGTCAGGAGCAGCGCCGCGAGGAAGATCCAGCGCCCACGCGGCAACTGCGCGTCGATGGCAAGCACCAGTGCCGCCCAGAGGAGCAGCAGTGAGACTCCTTCGATCCAGAGCAGAATGAAGTCCATGCGCTATTCCTCGACGGGCGAGAGTTGGAGCGTTTGACAGAGGCGGCGGAGTGCGGGGCTGAGATCGGCTGGCGCGCGCTCGTCGTTGCTGGCGCGCGCGGTGCAGATCGCGATCGCGCGGGGCGCGCTGCTCGGCGGAGCGGAGAGCGAGGCGCTGCGGACGAGATTGAAGAAGAGCAGCACGCCCGCAGCGATCGAGGCGGCGAGCCATGTGCGCGGTTCGCGTCGCGGTCGTCCGAGCTTCGCGGGGGCCTCTGCGGCGGCCAGCACGCGAGCGCGCAGCTGCGCAGAAGGAGCCGCCACGCTCTGATCGAGCAGCCGCTCGATGGCCGCCAGCTCGGTGGGAAGCGGGGAGCTCACGCGACCTCCCCGAGCTGTGCGCGCAGTCGTTCGAGCGCGTAGCGATAGCGGCTGGCGGCGGTGTTGAGGCTCGTTCCCATGGTCTCGGCGATCTCCGCGAACGTCAGCTGGCCATCGATCTTCAGCGCGACGACTTCGCGCTGTTCCTCGGGCAGGCTCTGCAGCGCGCGCGACGCGCCCTCGTCAGGGGCTGCGCTCTGCGGTTCGCCCGTCCGCTCCAGCACGGCGTGCAGTTGCTCGCGCCGGCCGTGCGCGTTCGCTCGCTGCCCCACGGCGTGTCGAAGCGCAGAGAAGAGGTAGGCGCGCAGGTCGGTGATCTCGACGCGATCGGTGCGGGATCGAACGAGCGCGACGAAGAGATCCTGCACGCACTCTTCGGCCTCCTCGCGAACACCCAGAAGGCGCACCGCGACGGCATAGAGCCGCGGCGCGAACTGGTCGTAGATCGCAGCGACGTCGTCGGCTCGAGAGATTGGATGCGATTCGGAGGCCATGGATCCCCGGTCATGCTCAGGGAGAGCGCGCTCCGAGGCGTTCTTGTCTACGCATCTCAAAGAATTGTGGCGCCGGTGTTCGTCTCCGGCAGAGGCAGCGCCCGCGCCGCGTTCCAGACGCGCAGGCTGAGCGTGCGCGGATTCCCAGCGGTGACGAGCGCGGCGGCGAACTCGTCGTTCGGTGCGAGCGCGTGCACGCGCCAGCTCTCCGAGGCTCGCGGATCGTCGCGATGCCAGCGCAGCTGCACGGGCACGAGGCCCGGCGCGCGCTCTCGCGCTCCAGGCACGCTGACGCGCGCCAGCTCGAAGCCGAACGAAGCGAGGCTCTGCGACAGGCCGAGACCGGTGGCCTTGATGAACGCCTCCTTCGCCGACCAGAGCGAGAAGAAGGCGCGGCGCCGCTCCGATTCGTCGTCGAGCGCGCGCAGCGCTGCGCTCTCGTCGGGCGTGAAGAAGCGATCGGCGACGCCGTCGCTGTTGCGCTCGCGGATGCTCTCGAGATCGACCCCGACCTCTCTGCCGCGCGCGAGCGCGAAGAGCGCGTGATCGCGCGAGTGGCTGACGTTGAACGTGAGCCGTGGCTCCTGCTGCGCCGGAACGCTGTCGGGATCGACCAGGGCTTGCCGTGCGAGCCGTAGAGGAAGCGCAGGCGCTCCGGAGCCGCGCCCAGCAAGGCCCCGAGCAGCTCGCGCAGCAGGCCCCGGCAGGCGACCCACCGATTGTGCAGCTCCTCGGTGGCGAACCGATCGGCGCGATCGATCTCGTCGGGAGAGAGCGTGTCGCTCAGCTGCTGGATGCGCGGGCCCGACAGATCGAGCGTCGCGAGCGCGAGCAGCACCTCATCGTCTGCCGGGAGGAGCGGCTTGAGCAGCGGACTCCACGTGTGCTCGGCGGCGTCCACGCAGCAGTGCCCTCGCCTCAGTCGTGCGATTCGGACGAGGAGTCGCGCTCGCCGCTGCTCTCAATGCCGCCCTCGCTGAGCACGCGCAGGAGCTTGAGCGTCCCGACGCCGTCGCTCTCGGCGACCGCGAGCACGTCTCCGTCCCCCGTCGTGAGGCGCACCTTGCGGCCGCGCGGGTAGGGCGGGGCGCGCAGGCGAGAGAGGTCGGCGGGGCCGAGCGTGTGGCCGTGGCTGACCCGCTTGGCGAGAGCCGGATCAAGCCGCAGCTCCGCGAGATCCTCGAGCGCGCGCGAGAGCGGCATGAGCACGCGTGCGAGCTCATCGCGTTGTCCGGCCTTGTTCCAGGTCATGAGCTGATCGAGCCCGACGGCCTCCTCGATCCCGAACGCGCCAACGCGCGTGCGCCGCAGCCCGCGCAGATGCGCGCCGCAGCCGAACCTCTCGCCGAGGTCGTGCGCCATCGTCCGCAGATACGTTCCCTTCGAGCAGCGCACGTAGATCGATGCATCGAAGACGGGCGAGCCCCCGTCCGGATGCGGGAGCGGTCCCGTGAACGACTTGAGCTCCGCCGATTCGACAAAGACCGATCGTGGCGCGCGCTCAACCTCGACACCTTGGCGCGCGAGCGCATAGAGCCGCTGTCCATCGATCTTGCGCGCCGAGTACATCGGCGGCGTCTGCTCGATCAGTCCGACGAATCCTCGCAACTCTTCGAGCAGCCGCGCCTCGGTCACGCCCTCGCAGGGTGCGCGCGTGAGCGTCTTGCCCGCGGCGTCCTGCGTGTCGGTGCTCTCGCCGAAACGGATGAGCGCCTCGTACTCCTTCTCGCCGTCGGAGATGAAGCCGGCGACCTTGGTGGCGTTGCCGATGCAGATCGGCAGCACGCCCGTCGCTGTCGGATCGAGCGTCCCGGTGTGCCCGCAGCGCTTCACCTTGAAGATCGTCTTCACGCGCCGCACGACATCGAACGACGTCGGCCCCGACGGCTTGTTGACCACCACCACGCCTGACCAGTCGAGCTTCTCTGCCATCGGGGATTGCGCCTTCACTTTCACTGCTGATCAGGGGCTGCGCCAAAGTGAGCTGCGTGCGCAGGAAATAGTTGTCGAATACAACCAAAGACGGTTCATCAGCTCCGCAGTGCTGCAAGCGTTTCCAGCGCGCGCTCAATCTCGGTGGCGATGAATCCACGCAGCTCACCCTCGCTGCCGCGGATGGTGCAGCCGGCGGCGTTGCGATGACCGCCGCCGCCGAACTTCTGCGCGATTGAGGCGACGTCGACAGTGCCGCGCGAGCGGAAGCTGACCCGCCAGTCGCAGACCATGCCGCCGACGCTGCCCGCGTTCGAGCCCGCATTCTCTTCGGGCTCGGTGAACTGCGCCGCGACCTCGACGCCGCGGATCGAGCGGGCGTGGTTGATGAAGCCGTCGCTCAGCTCGTCGCTCGAGCCGCAACGTCGCTTCATCTCGTTGGTGATCGTCAGCGTCGCGAGCTTCCCGCCGGGCGCGACCTCAAGCGTCCCGAGCACGTCGGCGAGCAGCTTCATGCGCGCGAGCGGCTGCTGCTCGTATACGCGCACCGTCATCTCCCACGGGTCAACGCCCGCCTCGAGCAACTCGGCCGCGCAGCGCAGCGATTCGGGGTCGGTGCTCGCGTAGCGGAATCCGCCCGTGTCCGCGAGGATGCTCGCGTAGATGCTCTCGGCCGAATCGCGCGAGACCGCGTGGCCGAGGCCCCGGATGATCTTGTGCACGAGTACTCCCACTGCGGCCGCTGCGGGATCGACGTAGTTGATGTCGCCAAACGGCTCAGTGGTGATGTGGTGATCGAGGTTGATGAAGACACCTCTGCGCGCACCATCCGGCAGGTCGGGTCCGAGTCGCGATGCCGCGCCGGAATCGGTCGCCACCGTCGCGTCGAACCGCTCGTCCGGGCTTAGTGTACGAACGACACGATCTGCGCCGGCGAGAAAGCGATAGTTGTAGGGCAGCTCGTCCGGGTTGTAGACGACCACCTCGCGCCCGAGTTCACGCAGCGCCGCGGCCAGCGCCAGCGCGCTCCCGAGCGCATCTCCGTCGGGATGTCGATGCATCGTGCAGAGCACGCGCCGCGCACCTTTGAGCGCATCGATGACCAGAGGAAGATTCTCCTCGGGCCGCCAGTCGCGCGCGTTCTTCACCCCGACGTTGATGGCCTTCATCGCGGCTCCTTGTCTCCCGGTGCCGCGGCAGACGAATCGCGCGCGCCCGCTCCTGTCGCGGCCGTGCTGCTCTCTTCGTCGCGCGGCGATTCGGCCATCAGTCGGGCGTCGCTCGCCTTCGCTTCGCGCAGCAGCTGATCGATCCTGTCGCCGCGATCGATCGCCTCGTCGTAGGTGAACGACAACTCGGGCACGACGCGCATGCCGAGCGTGTGCCCCAACTCGCGCCGCAGATATCCCTTCGCCGCCTCGAGTCCTTGCGCGGTCGCCTTCTGCACCGCCGCGTCGCCATGCACCGTCCAGTAGACGCGCGCCTGCCGCAGATCGGGCGAGACCTTCGCGCCCGTGATGGTGACGAGCCCCAGCCGCGGGTCGCGCAGCCCGCGCGCGAGCACCTCGCCCAGACACTGCTGCACCATCTGCCCCACGCGCGCCGGCCTGCTGTGTGTGCTCACTTGGCCTTCTCCTCGAAATCCGATTCGGTCAACCAGCCTGCTTCCGTCGTGCCCGCGTCCTGCGCTCCAATGGCCGACGTGCCAGTCGGCGCCGCGCTCGTCTCATCGTCGGCATTGGCGAGCAGCCGCTCCTCTTCCTCGAGATCCCAGCCGCTGTCTGCCGCGATCTCTTCGGGAGTCGGATCGAGCATTGGCTTGTCGGCGAGCGATTCGCGCATCTGCCCGATCGTCTCGATCTCCACTTCGCGCCCGAGCAGCGAGACGTCCGCGTTCGCCTCGACATCGCGCGTGAACTTCGCGAGCACCTCGTCGACGAAGCGGCGATCGTTGGAGACCACCGAGACGCCGATCTGCGCGCGCTGCCAGACGTCGTTCTCGCCCACCTCGGCGATCGATGCGTTGTAGCGGGAGCGTGCGCGGTCGACGATCTTGCGCAGCACGTGCCGCTTGTCCTTGAGCGACTGCGCGCCCGGGATCGAGAGCGTCAACCTGAGGATTCCGACCACCATGGACGCCCTGTCTTCTTCCGGTCGATGAGCGCCGCACCCGCGCTGGGAGCGGCGCTCCGCGATTCGACCGAAGACTCTACGTCAGCGACGGGCGGATCGTCTCGAGTTCGTAGGCCTCGATCACATCGCCCTCGCGGAGCTCGTTGAAGCCCTCGATGCCGATGCCGCACTCGAAGCCCTTGTCGACTTCCTTGACGTCGTCCTTGAAGCGGCGCAGCGACGCGATCTTGCCGCTGAAGATCGACTTGGAGTCGCGCTGGACGCGCACGAACGCGGTCCGCGTGATCTTGCCGTCGGTGACCGAGGAGCCGGCGATGGTGCCGAGCTTGGGCACGTTGAAGAGCGCCTGCACGCGCGCCTTGCCGAGCGCCTTCTCCTTGATGATCGCCTCGAGCAGCCCTTCCATCGCGAGCTTCACGTCATCGAGAACTTCGTAGATGATCGTGTACGTCTTGAGCGTCACGCCCTTCTGCGCGGCCGTCTCAGCAGCTTTGCTCTCGGTCTTGACGTTGAAGCCGACGAGGATCGCCTTGGAGACGAGGCCCAGCATCACGTCGCTCTCGCTGACGTTGCCGACAGCCGAGTGGAGAATGCGGACGTTGACCTTGGGCGTGGAGAGCTTGGTGAGCGCGACTTTGAGCGCCTCGAGCGATCCACCGACGTCGGCCTTGACGATGACGCGCAGCTCCTTCGCCTCGTCCTTGCTCGACGCCTTGAGGACGTCTTCCATCGTCATCTTGCCGGTCGACTTGGTCAGCTCGAGATCACGCGCCTTGATGCGGCGGTGATCCGCGATGACTCCCGCGGCCTGTTCGTCCTCGACCACGTTCAGCTCGTCGCCCGCGTTGGGCACGCCGTCGAGGCCGAGCACCTCCACCGGGAAGCCAGGCGGGACGTCATCGATCGCCTCGCCATGCTCGTTCATCAGCGAGCGCACGCGGCCGCTCTGGATGCCGACGACGATCGGATCACCGACGCGCAGCGTGCCCTGCTTGACGAGCACGGTAATGACCGGGCCGCGGCCCTTCTCAAGCTTCGCCTCGATCACCACACCGACCGGCGTGATGTTCGGATTCGCCTTGAGCTCGAGCACTTCGGCCTGGAGGAGAATCGCCTCGAGCAGCTTGTCGAGACCCTCTCCCGTGCGGGCCGAGACGGGGACCATCATCACGTCGCCGCCCCAGTCTTCCGCGAGCAGACCGTGCTCGGAGAGCTGCTGCTTGATGCGCTCGGGCTGCGCGCCCGGCTTGTCGATCTTGTTGATGGCGACGAGGATCTGCGTCTTCGCGGCCTTCGCGTGGTTGATCGACTCGATCGTCTGCGGCATCACGCCGTCGTCGGCCGAGACCACCAGCACCGCGATGTCGGTGATGTTCGCGCCGCGCGCACGCATCGCCGTAAACGCTTCGTGGCCAGGCGTGTCGAGAAAGGTGATCGCCGCTTCGCCGCCATCAGAGCCGACGACATCGACCGAGTAGGCGCCGATGTGCTGCGTGATCCCGCCGGCCTCGCCTGCAGCCACGGTGGTCTTGCGGATCGCGTCGAGCAGCGAAGTCTTGCCGTGGTCGACGTGGCCCATGATGGTGACGACGGGCGGACGCCAGACGTTGTCCTCTTCCTTGTTCTCGACCTCGGGCAGGTAGTCGTCGATCTCGAAGCCGACCTTCTCGACCTTCCAGCCGAAGTCGACCGCGAGCAGCGACGCGGTGTCGAAGTCGATCGGCTGGTTGATGGTGACCATC
This sequence comes from uncultured delta proteobacterium, assembly GCA_903911145.1. GTDB lineage: Bacteria > Myxococcota > Myxococcia > Myxococcales > 40CM-4-68-19 > CAIWCD01. The sequence continues at coordinate 63,682 of CAIWCD010000046.1, forward strand.
TTCCCGAGCGCGACCAGCTTGCGAATGAGCTCGTTGCCCTTGACGCCCATCTCCTGCGAGAGCTCGGAGACCGTGATCGTGTCCTCGATGCGCACAACCTTCTTGTGCTCGGCCATCTCGGTGATCTCGGTGCCCTTGCCCTTCTTCCCCATCTTCTTCTTGTGGCCGCGCACGGGCACGTAGGCCCGCTGCCGCGCCAGCTCGACGAGGTCCTGCTTGGAGAGGGACTCGTTCTTGTCGACGCGCGGACCCTTCTTGGTCTTCTGCTTGTCCTTGGTGACGTCGATGAACTCCCGGCCGCGGCCAGGTCCGCCCGAGACGACGGCGAGCTCGCGCACTTCGCCAGCAGGGCGAGGACGGAAGCTGCCGGGGCCGCCCGCTGCGCCCGGACGCGGGGCAGGGCGGGCGATCGGAATCAGCGGACGAGAGAGGACGACCGCGCGGGTGGCGGTCGGGCGCGATGCGTGCTCGGCGGTCTGCACCGACTGCGTGCCACCCGGACCGGCAACGATCGGACCCGACGGAGGAAGAGGCGCGGGACGAACGACCCGCGCGGGAGGCGGCGGCGCGGGCTTGGCCGCGACCTTGATCACGCCCGCAGGAACGTTGCTCGCGATGCTTGCAGCGGTCGCAGCAGTGGACGCCTTGGTTGCGTCTGCGTGTGGCGCGGCAGCTTCAACAACGGGCTCGGGCGCGCTCTCGACGACAGGAGCGACGACGGCAGCAACCGGCTCGACTGCGGCCGCGACAGGCTCGGCAGGCGCCGCCTCGACGATCGGTTCGACGTGCGCGGGCTGCGATTCTTCGACTGCCGCGACGGGATGGGCCGCAGCGGCAGTCGCGGCGATCGCGTGCACAGGCTCGACGTGCGCCGCGGGCTTCTCTTCCACGTGCGTGTGCGCGGCGGTCACCGGCGGCTCCGCATGGGCGGGGACGTGATGCCCGTCCGGAGCAGCCTCGTGATGACCGACCGGCTGGCCATCGGGGCCGAGCGTGTCGGCCTTCTTGCGCCGCAGCACGATGCCGCTCGCGGCCGGCTTGATCGCGACCGGCTTGGGCGCGCGCTCTGCGAGAACCTTCTCCAGCACAGCTTGGGCCTGATCATCCTCGAGCGAAGATGAGTGGCTCTTCACGTCGTACTCATGGGCTCGGAGCCAATCCACCATCTCCTTGTTGGAGAGGCCCAAATCCTTGGCGAGCTCGTATACGCGCTTCTTGGCCATGCGGAATTCCGTCTTCCCTTCTTTCCCCGAAATGAATGAATCAGGGACCCCCAGGCTGCCGAGGGCCCGCCTCTCTAGCTGCTCGCGGGGGCGGGCGTCAAGGGAAGCACGACTGAGATCCAGCTCGACAACTCCGCGACGGACGGCTCGCGGACCTTGCCCTTCAGCGATCGGGAGAGCTGTCGTCCCTTGATCGCAATTTCAACACAGCGGGCCTTGCGGCAGATCCACGCGCCTCGCCCGGGGAGAATGCGCGCGTGGTCCGGAACTGCTGCTCCATCCCGCAACGCGACACGAAGCAGCTCGTGCGCGGGATGGGCCTCGCGGCATCCGATGCAGCGCCGCGTCGGTTCAGACGGGCGCTGGCGGTTCAATCGGCGGCCGCGAGGCATGGTGTACTTTTGACACTAAGCCGAAGCGGGCGCCTGCGTCGGAGCGGGCGTCTCTGACGCCTTCTTGGCGTCCATCTCCGCCTTGATGCGCGTCTCCTCCTGCAGGTAGTGGTCGACTGCGGCCTTGACCTGCTTGCCCTTCTTCACGCCCAGGCCCGTGGCTTCGCCGAACTTGATCACGTCGGGCTCGTTGTGGATGTCCTCGACGGTGCGGTAGCCGGCGGTCGCCATCTGCTCGATGTTGCGATCGGAGATGCCGCGCACGCGCAGCAGGCGCTCGGTCTGCGTCAGCTCGCTCGGGTGACGGCGGGCCTCGGCCGCGCGCGCCTCTTCACGCTCGCGATCGAGACGGGCCAGCTCCTCCTCGTCCTTGCCGATCTGCCCGCGGGCGAGATCGAGGAAGCGCTCGACGTTGTCGGGCGTGATGCCCGGCATCTGCAGCAGCACCTCGGCAGACGCATTGGCGAAGTCCTTCGCGCTGCGGAAGCCGTGCGCGTAGAGGAGATCCACGGTGGCGTCGGGCAGCCCAAGCGCGGTGAGAGAACGGGTCGCGAACTCCCGCAGTTCCTTCACGCGGCTCTCGCTGTTGATGTCGAGCTTCCATCCCGTCAGCTGCGCCGCGAGACGCACGTTCTGTCCTCGACGGCCGATGGCGAGCGAGAGCTGGTCGTCGGGAACGATGATCTCCATCGCCTTGTTCTGCTCGTCGAGGAGCACGCGCGAAACTTCCGCGGGCTGCAGCGCGTTGCAGACGAAGCGGGCCGGATCCTCATCCCACGGGACGATGTCGATCTTCTCGCCGCGCAGCTCCTGCACCACCGCCTGCACGCGCGAACCCTTCATGCCGACGCAGGCGCCGACCGGATCGACATCCTGGTCGCGCGACGCAACGGCGATCTTCGTGCGCCCGCCGGCCTCGCGCGCGATCGCCTCGATCACGACGACGCCCTCGGCGATCTCGGGGACCTCCATCTCGAACAGCTTGCGCACGAGCTCGGGCGAGCCGCGCGACAGCACGATCTGCGGGCCCTTGCTCTCGCGGAGCACGTCGACGACGAACGCCTGCACGCGGTCTCCCGCGCGGTACGACTCACGCGGCGTCTGCTCGCGAACGGGCAGCACGGCCTCGGCGCGGCCGAGGTTGACGATGATGTTCCCGCGCTCGAACCGCAGCGCGATGCCCGAGACGATCTCGTTCTTGCGATCCTTGTAGTCGTTGAAGACGTTCTCGCGCTCGGCGTCGCGGGTGCGCTGGATGATGACCTGCTTGGCCGTCTGCGCGGCGATGCGGCCGAACTCCTTGCGGTGGGTCTTGAGCCGCAGGATGTCGCCGTAGCGCTCGTCCTGCACGCGCGCCTCTTCGCTGTCCTCGGGCCGGTAGAAGATCTGGAAGAGCAGCTCGTCGCCGATCTCCGCTTCGATGCCCTTCTTGCCCGCGTCCTCGAGCGAGATCTGATTCACGCTCTTGATCGGGTCTTCAATCTCCACGCGCTCCACGACGGTGAGCGTCTGGAACACTTCGACGACACCCTTCTCCTCGTCGTAGCGCGCCTCGATCGCGCGGTCCTGGCCGAAGTGCTTCTTGGCGGCCTGGGCGATCGCGTTCTGCAGCGTATCGATGAGGACATTGCGCTCGATGCCTTTGTCCTTGGCGACCTGGTCCAGGATCATGTTCAGACTGACGGGCATCTGCGGGGCGACGGGGGTTGCCATCTTGAAGACTCCTGTTTTTGGTTTTGTCTGTTTTTCTGTTGTGGACGTGCGGACGGCTCTGGGAGCGGCTTTGCGGCGTTTCTAGATGTCGAAGACCGGATCGAGATTGGCCTTGCTGATCTGCTGGTGCGGCACTGCGAACGTGGTTCCGTCGACATCGATCATCACGGCGCTGTTCGCCGCGTCGTAGCCGAGCAGGTTGCCCACGAAGGTCTTGCGATTCCCGCAGTCGGGGATCGGTCCGTAGGTCTTCAGGCGCGCGCGCTTGCCGCGGTAGCGCTCGAAATGCTCGCGTGTGCGCAGCGGACGATCGATGCCGGGGCTGGAGACGACCAGCTCGTAGGTGCTGTCGAGCGGATCTTCCACGTCCAGCGCGGCTGAGACGATGCGGGAGAAGTTCGCGCAGTCGTCGAGCGTGACGCCCCGCTTGCCGACAACATTGCCTTCTGCCACCTCGACCACGGTCACGTCGTCGTCGTCGACCATCGTCTCGTCGCCGTCTTCTTCGTCGACGAGCGAACCGAGCGGCTGCGCTTCGATGGTCGCCTCGTCATCGATCGGGACAATGACCGGCGCCATTGAGACCGTCTCGTCTCCCGTGAAGGTCATCGCATCGCTCTCGGCCAGCATGTTGGCAGGCGTTGCGCCAGGCGCTCCTTCACGCTTGTCGATGAAGAGCGTCAGCTCGACGCGGCCGGAGCCGCCGAGCTGCACGTCGATCAGCTCGAGCCCCTCCTGCTCGGCCAGAGGCGCGGCGACTGCGCGCACACGCTCGATGATCTCGTCTTTGCGTCCCATGACCTGTGCTCACTCGAACAATAAAAAAAGCGGGCCGACCGCGCCCACTTTCCACTGGCCGGAAGCCAGAGGCTCCAGACCCGTTGAAAATGTGCGGCGCGGACTAGCGGATCTCCAGCGTTGCGTCAAGACCGGCGACGGTCGTTGGACCTTGACACCGGTGCCTCGGTTATCCTTGTTCCATGCTCCTCGCCGCTGCCATCCAGATGCAGACCGGGCCTGATCGCGCGCACAACGAGACGCGCGCGCTCGCGCTGGTCAACGCCGCCGCCGATCGAAGTGCGAAACTCGTGCTGCTCCCCGAGATGTGGGAGCACATCGGGCCGGCGAAGGAGAAGGCCGCGTTCGCCGGGCCGCTCGAGGGGCGGCAGCTTTCTCCTCTGCGCGAACTCTGCGTCAAGCGCGGCCTCTGGTGTCTCGCCGGCTCGATCGCCGAGCGCTCCACTGATGGCCGCTTCCACAACACCAGCGCGCTGATCGCCCCCGACGGTTCGATCGCGGCGAGCTATCGCAAGCTCCACCTCTTCGATGTCGACATCCCCGACGGTGCGCGCTACCGCGAGTCGGAGCAGGTCGCCGCGGGCGATGCGGTGCCGCCGGTCGTGTCTCTCGGGGACCTTGGCTTCAAGCTCGGCCTCTCCGTCTGCTACGACCTGCGCTTTCCCGAACTCTATCGACGCCTCGCCGATCAGGGCGCGGAACTGATCGCCGTGCCTGCCGCGTTCACGGCGTACACCGGGCGTGCGCACTGGGAACTGCTTCTGCGCGCGCGCGCCGTCGAGAACCAGGCCTTCGTGCTCGCACCTGCACAGGCCGGACAGATCGGGCCGGAGGCGGAGCGCCGGCTCGCCTGGGGACACGCGTCCATCATCGACCCGTGGGGTGAATTGCTCGCGGACGCCGGGCCGTCGGGCGAGGGGATGGCGCTGGCGGCGATTGATCGTTCACGCCTCGAGCAGGTCCGGCGTGATCTTCCGGCGCTCTCGCATCGGCGCCGCGACGTGCTCGGATCGACTCGGCCCTGAAAAAGGATCGCGCGCCCCACGTTTCGCGCGTTGACGAGCACGGACTCCGAAAGTATGGTCCCGCCGCCTCTCGGAGGGTTTTTCTCGCATGCGCATGCTCTCGTTCGCGTCCATCGCCGCCTCGCTGCTCGTCTTTGTTGGCGGCGCTTCCACTTCTCCTGCGCTCGCGCAGACCGACGGCCCTGCGGCCGCAGCAGCTCCCGCAGCGGGTGCCGACGCTGCGCCTGCCAAGAAGAAGCGAAAGTCGAAGTCCAAAGACGCTGCGACCGATGCTGCTGCCCCAGCCGCGGACAAGGATGCTGCGAAGGACGCCGCACCGGCTGATGCAGGCGCCGCGCCGGCGAAGGGAAAGCGCAAGAAGAAGGGCCAGACCGACACAGCGCCGACTGCTTCGTCGAGTCTCTCTCCTGGCGACGCGCTCGCGCCGCCCCCGCCCAAGTCTGCTCCCACGCCCGTGGTGGTTCCGACGCCGGCTGCGCCGCAGACGGTCACCGTGATGATCAAGGCGCCGCCGCCTGCGGCCGCGCCCGAGGTGGTCGAGCCTGTCCAGACCGGGCCCTACGACGACGACCCGCCGACCATCTCGCATACGGCGATCGCCAAGGCGATGAAGAACAAGCCGCTCGTGTTCACGGCGCGCATCACCGACGCCAGCGGCGTCTTCCAGCCGGTCCTCTATCTGCGCAAGCGCGGCAGTGGCGATTACATCCCCATCAAGATGATCGGCTCCAAGCTTGCGCAGGGCGAGTACGCCGTCGAGGTGGACGCGAAGCTCATCTCGGTCGACCTCGAGTACTACATCGAGTGCTACGACAACGTCGGCAACGGCCCCGCGCGCGCAGGCTCTCCCGAGACTCCGCTGACCATCAAGCTCGAGGAGGAGAAGAAGGCGCCGGTGATCGTCGGCAAGCAGGAGAAGGTCGAGGAGAAGCACCCGGGTGCGCCTCCCGCGATCAGCCACTCGACGATCGCGAAGGCGTACAAGGGCGCGCCGATCGAGATCAACGCCAAGCTCGTCGGTGACACTGGCGTCTCGGCCGCGAAGGTCTTCTTCCGCCACAGCGGCGAGCACGACTTCCGCACGCTGCCGATGGGAAACATCGGCGGCGACGACTTCACTGCGACGATGCCCGCGTCGGTCGTGACGGGAGATCTCGAGTACTACCTCGAGGCGTACGACCAGTATGGCAACGGTCCAGGACGCTCCGGGGGCCCGAACGTGCCGTACCAGATTACGGTCACTGAAAAGCCGGCCATCGCGCCGCCCGCTCCTGGTCAGCCAGCGCTCCCTGAGAAGCCCCAGCCGCACCTCGTGAAGATCCCCTTCTCTCCGAACCCGGGTCGTTGGGTCGGCTGGATCTTCATGGGCGGATTCGCCGCCAGCACGCTCATGGTCGGCGGCGAGATGTACGGTGCATGGTCGGCTGACCAAGCCTATCAGCAGACGTACAGCTACAGCGGCCGCATCGATCCGGCCCTGCACGCGCGCACCATCGCCTATGACAATCGGGCGAAGTACTTCGGCATCGCGGCGGGTGCGTCGCTCGCGGTCAGCATCACGCTCCTGCTCATCTTCCCGGCCCACGCAGAGTCGCAAATGGTCACCGGCAACGGCGACGTCGCGCTCGCGCATTTCTAGAACAAAGGTCCTCGATCACATGCGCACCGCATTTATCCGCACCGCAATCTGCGCCGTCGTCTGCGCGCTCGCTGGCTGCAACTACAACCACATCCAGGGCGCGCTCGAGTTCGACATCACGGGCATTCCAGAGAGCGCCGTCTCTGTTTCCGTGGTGGTCACCGACTCTTCGACCGCGCTCACCGAGCGCGACCCAAGCTTCGGGAATGGCGTCTATGCTTCGGCGCCTCTGGTCGTCACGTTTCCGACCATCGCTTCGGGCGCCTACACCGTGCAGGTGGAGGCCGATGACATCGATCACACTCCCGTGGCGGTCGCGAACGTCAGCGGCTCATTCACTCCCGTGACGGCCGGCGAGGCGCTGCCCGTTCTCGGGATCACGCTGAGCGCAACGGGCCTGCAAGGGACGTATGGAACGCCGTGCATCCTCAGCGGCACGGGGACCAATACCTGCTCGGGGACGCTCATCTGCAAGCAGTATACGGCGACCGACCAGGGCATCTGCACGCACGCCTGCCAGGGGACGACCACTGTTTGCGAGCAGATTCCGACCGGTGTTTCGTGCGGCGCGTTTGAAGGCGTCGCGGTCAACACCTACTGCCAGTGGGAGTGCAGTGCAGACGGCGGCAGCTGCCCGCCGAACACGGTGTGCGGAGCTGCGGTCGCGGCGAGCGGTGGCAAGCGTTATTGCCAGGGTTCGCTCTGATCGAGCCGGCCGCTTTCCGTTCCCCACCGGTCGCCATCGCCTGAGGTCGCTCAAGAATGGAGATCACCGAGGTCCGGGTCTTTCCCGTCCACGAAGAGCGCCTCAAGGCGTACGTGACGATCACGCTCGATCACTGCTTCGTGGTTCGCGACTTGAAGGTGATTGCGGGCAACACCGGACTCTTCGTGGCGATGCCGGCCAAGAGGCGCAAGGACGGGACGTTCAAGGACATCGCGCATCCGCTCAACAGCGAGATGCGTGAGCGCCTCGAGGCGGCGGTGCTCGCCGAGTACGAGCGGGAAATGGCGCGCACCCCAGGCGCTGTGCAGCCCAAGACAGACGTGGACAGCTGACGTGCGCGGCGGAGACCCCATGCGGAATGGCAACGACTTCGTCGTTTTCTCTGGCAACTCGCACAAGAGCTTGTCGGTCGAGATCTGCGAATATCTCGGCGTGCCGCTCGGCAAGTGCGAGGTCGGGAAGTTCTCCGACGGCGAGATCCAGGTCGAGATCCGCGAGAACGTGCGCGGCCGCGATGTCTTCCTCGTGCAGAGCACGTCGATGCCGGTGAACGATCATCTGATGGAGCTGCTCATCATGATCGACGCGGCCAAGCGGGCTTCGGCGGCGTCGATCACGGCGGTGGTTCCCTACTTCGGATATGCGCGGCAGGATCGCAAGGTGGCGCCGCGTGTGCCGATCACTGCGCGCCTCGTCGCGGATCTCATTACGTCAGCTGGTGCGGATCGATTCGTCTCGATGGAGCTGCACGCGGGCCAGATCCAGGGCTTCTTCGACATGCCCTCCGATCACCTCTACGCCGCGCCCGTGCTGCTCGAGCACATGCTCTCTCGCCACCCGAATCCGGATGAGGTCGTGGTGATCAGCCCCGACGCGGGCGGCGTCGAGCGCGCGCGCGCATACGCCAAGCGGCTCGGCTGCACGCTGGCGATCGTCGACAAGCGGCGCACCAAGGCGAACGTGGCCGAGGTGATGAATCTGATCGGCGACGTGAAGGGCAAGTCGGCGATCATCCTCGACGACATGGTCGACACCGCCGGTACCCTCACGCAGGCGGCGAAGGCCGTTGTGGAGCACGGCGCCAAGCGCGTCTCCGCCTACTGCGTGCATCCGGTGCTTTCGGGCCCGGCCATCCAACGCATCGAGGAGTCGGTGCTCGACGAGGTGATCGTCGCCAACACGATCCCGCTGCAGGAGCGCGCGCGCAGCTGCAAGAAGATCTCGCAGCTCTCTGTCGCACGCGTCTTCGGCGAGGCGATCCGGCGCATCTACAACGCGGATTCGCTCTCCAGCCTGTTTGTTTGAGTGCAAACTAAATTGATTTGAGTGCCAATCAATTTAGTTTGAGTCCCAACCTTCTGTGCCGTCCTTGTGGTGCAGATCCTTCCCCTTCTTTTTCTTCTTTTCGTCCTTCTTCGGGGCAGGCTGTTCGGCTGTGCTCTCGTTCGACGTGGCTGCAGGAGCGGGCGTCGCCGACGGAGCGGGCGCATCGGGAGAGAACGCGGGAGCCGCACCTGGCGCGGCCGCGCGGCGATCCTTGCCGACGAGACCCGGCTCGTCCGGCGTCGGCTCGGGCGGAGCAGCGGCGGTAGGCGCCGAGCCCGGCATGATCGCGCGGTGCGAACTCTCTGCCTGTGCGGTGGCGGCGGGCGCGGGAGTTGGCGGCGCTGGTGGCGCGCGCGGAGCTTGCGCTGCGTTCGGGCTCGTCGTCGCGGCCGGCGGCGCGGAGGCCTCGGTTGGCGCAAACGGGCGGCCCGCCTCATCGAGAGCGAACAGCTTGCGCGCGGCCTCCTGTGAATCGAACTCGAGTTGGTCGGAGTCTGTGCCGTCGGCGATGAGCAGCATCTGCTGCCGTCCGAGCAGCTGGCCCGTCTTGGGATCGGCGATGGCGAGCATCAGCGAGACCTTCATTCCGTGCGACGAGACTGCGCCGATCAGCAGCCGATCGAGATGGAATTTTCCGGCAAGCTCCTGCGTGCGATCACCCGCACGGCCGCGCCCAGCCTCATCTGCAGCGCTCGCGATCAGCTGGTTGAGCGTGGATGCACCCGGCGTCGCAGAGAGAGTGACCGTGTAGAGCGTCTCCCTTCTTGAGGCGACGTCGACAAGCTCGGCGGTCGGGTAGAAGCCCGTGCGCTCGAGGCGCAGCAGATGCTTGCCGCCGGTCAGCTCCACGCGCGTCGGGCTCGTTCCCTGCGGCTGCCCATCGATGTAGACGCGCGCACCCGGCGGCCGGGTCTCGACCTCGAGCTTGCCGATCGGGACATGTTCGGCGTCGTTGCGCGCGAGCAGCAGCGCCTGCTCGGCGATCGGGTCGACGCTCGAAGCCTGCAGCCTGGCCTGCGGATCGAGCAGCGCCGCCGCCAGGTAGCTCTCGTGCGCGGCCTTGACCTCCTTCGGCTCGCCGGAGAGTTGCTGCGCGGCCGCGAGCCGCAGATAGACCTCGGCGATGTCGTGCGTCTCGAGAGCCGCGAGCCCGGACACGAGCCCCTTGAGCGCGGCCTTGTACTTCGTCGTGGCCTCGCCATACGCGTGCGACGCAAACGACTGGTTCGCGTCGGCGAGCAGCTTGCGACCGTCGGCGGCCTTCTGCTCCTGCGCTGGCTCAGCGTCGCTGGCGAGCTCCTTGGCGAGATCGACGACCTCGTACTGCTTGGCCGCGGAGAGGGCGTGCTCGAGCGCCTGCGCGATGCGGGTCGTGGCCTTGCGCGCCTTCTCGTCGAGAGGGACGAGGAACGCCTGCGCGCGCTTTCTCCCGAGCGTCGCGCGCAGCTGGGCCGCGGTGACCGACTCGGGACTGTCCGAGCCCGGGTGCTCGCTCTCGGGCACCGGATCGGAGGCGTCCTGCGCGAAGAGGCGCGCGGGAGTGAGCGCGACGAGCGCGCAGAGTGTGACTGAAGCGGCGGGGAAGAAGGGAATGCGGAATGCGCGCATGGTCCGTGCAGCATAGACCGAGTTGGCGCAGCTCAGTGCCGTCCCGCGCGCTCGATGCGACTCGCACTTAAAGAGGGATCGACATCAGCCGGGAAATGTTGGATGTGTCCCAGACATGACTGAACAGATGAGCATCTTCGACGCTGCGCAGAGGAAGAAGCGCGACGTACAGGCGCAGCCCGCGGGCGCACCGGTCGCGACAGGAATCGTTGGTACACCAATCATTGGCACTCAAACGATCGGCTCCACCGCGCCAGCAGCGGTCGCGAGCGCATCGATGGTTGTCGGCGGCGTGACTGCGGAGAGCGTCGCCGGCGGCGGTGCGGGTCCGACGGGCGGCGGCAGCGGTGGTGGCGGCGGTGGCGGCGGACGCGGTCGCAGCGGCGGCAGTGGCGGCAGCGGAGGTTCCGCGCGCTCGGTCTCGCTGCACGATGAGGCGCGCCGGCGCTATCTCAACTACGCGCTCAGCGTGATCACCTCGCGCGCCCTGCCCGACGTGCGCGACGGCCTCAAGCCCGTGCAGCGCCGCATCCTCTACGGGATGTGGAACGATCTCTCGCTCTCGTTCGAGTCGAAGTACACGAAGTGCGCGCAGGTCGTGGGGGCCATCATGGGCCGCTATCACCCGCACGGCGACTCGGCGATCTACGAAGCGCTGGTGCGCATGGCGCAGGACTTTTCGCTGCGCTACATGCTCGTCGATGGGCACGGAAACTTCGGCTCGCTCGACGGAGATTCGGCAGCAGCCTATCGCTACACCGAGTGCCGTCCGGCTCCTCTCGCATCTGAGTTGCTCGACGAGTTGGCGAGCAAGACGGTCGATTTCCGTCCCTCGTACGACGGCACGCGCGAAGAGCCGATCGTGCTGCCATCGAGGCTGCCGCAGCTCTTGATGAATGGGAGCACGGGCATCGCGGTCGGCATGGCGACGAACATCCCGCCGCACAATCTCGGTGAGCTCGTCGCCGCCTGCGCGGCCCTCATCGACGAGCCGACGCTCGAGACAAAGGATCTGCTCAAGTACATCAAGGGGCCCGACTTCCCGACGGGCGGGCAGCTGCTCAACAACAAGGCTGAGCTGCGCGAGATCTACGAGACGGGCAGCGGCTCTCTGCGCGTGCGCGGCGAGTACAAGCTCGAAGAGCTTCCGCGCGGCGGGCAGCAGATCATCATCACCAGCATTCCGTACATGGTGAACAAGTCGACCATGGTCGCCAAGATCGGCGAGCTGGTGCGCGACAGGAAGATCCCGCTCATCACCGACGTGCGCGATGAGAGCACGAAGGACGTCCGCATCGCGCTCGAGCTCAAGCGGGACGCCAATCCCGAGCTCGTGATGGCGTTCCTCTACAAGCAGACGACGCTGCAGAGCACGTTCGGCGTGAACCTCACGTGTCTGGTGCCGACGGAGAATCCCGAGGTCGGCACGCCGCTGCGGCTCGACCTCAAATCGATCCTGCGCCACTTCCTCGACTTCCGATTTCAGGTGATCACGCGGCGGCTCGCACACGATCTCGCGCAGCTCGAGAAGCGACTGCACGTGCTCGAGGGCTTCGAGAAGGTCTACGACGCGCTCGATGAGATGCTGAAGATCATCCGCAAGAGCGAAGGCAAGGCGGATGCGTCGCAGAAGCTGCAGAAGCGATTTGGTCTCGACGACGAGCAGGCCGACGCGATCCTCGAATTGCGCTTGTTCAAGTTGGCGCGCCTCGAGATCCTCGTCATCCAGAAGGAGGCCGACGAGAAGCGCAGCGAAGCGAAGAAGCTCTCTCGTCTGCTCAACTCCGACAAGCTGCGCTGGAACACCGTCAAGAGTGAGCTGGAGACGAACGGCGCGACGTTTGCCGACAAGCGACGCACGAAGATCGGCGGCGTCGGAGAGGAGATCGAGCTCGCCGATGACGCGTTCATCATCGATGAGGACGCGCATGTCGTGATCACGCGCGACGGCTGGATCAAGCGCGTGCGCGAGATCAAGGACCCGGCGCAGACACGTCTGCGCGAAGGGGACGCGGTCACGCACGTGCTCGCGGGTTCGCTGCGCGGCAATCTCGTGCTCTTCACGAACTTCGGGACTGCCTACGTCACGCGCTTCAACGACGTGCCCGCCTCGACGGGCTACGGCGATCCGGTGCAGAAGCTCTTCAAGTTCGACGATGGCGAGCACATCATCTTCGGGCTCTCCCTCGATGCGCGCCTGCCGCGGCCGGACAAGCTCCTGGCGATCTCGAAGCAAGGTCTGTCGCTCCGCTTTGGTCTCGCGGCGCACACGGAGATCTCGACGCGTGCTGGTCGCCGCTTCGCGCGTCCTGCCGAGGGAGACGAGCTCGGGTTCGTCATTCCGGTCAGCGACGCCGACGGGCAGTTGCTCGGTCTTGTCAGCGAGCGTGGACACGCGATCGTTTTCCCTCTCGCCGAGGTGAACGAGCTGTCGGGGCCGGGGCGCGGCGTTACGGCGATCAAGCTGGACGAGGGAGATCGCGTGATCGCGATCAAGGTCGCGCCCGAGGCGCGCGGCGACCACGGAGTGATTTCACTCGAGAGCGAGAAGGGCAAGAAGGTGCAGCTTGAGCTGCGCCGCTCGGAAGTGGTCGCGCGCGGCGGCAAGGGCCGGGAGCTTGTTCGCAAAGACAAGCTCGAGGCGCCAGTGCAGGCGGTGGTCTTCGTGCCGCTGCCGCAGACGGAACCGAAGCAGGACAAGTTGGTTTAAGGACTCGCGATCACCATGGCAAAAAAGACCAGCTACAACGCCTCTGACATCCAGGTCCTCGAAGGGCTCGAGCCGGTGCGAAAGCGGCCGGCGATGTACATCGGCGGCACCGACGCGACCGGCTACCACCACCTGCTCTGGGAGATCCTCGACAACTCTGTCGACGAGGTGATCAACGGGTTCGGCTCGAAGGTCGACGTGACGCTCTTCCGTGATGGCAAGACGATCAGCGTCAGCGACGATGGGCGCGGCATCCCTGTCGACATCATGCCGAAGTTCAAGAAGTCGGCGCTCGAGGTGCTGCTGACGACGCTGCACTCAGGCGGCAAGTTCGAGCAGGGCAACTACATCCACTCAGGAGGTCTGCACGGCGTCGGCTCGTCGGTGGTGAACGCGCTCTCGTCGGCGCTGACGGTGCGCGTGCGGCGCGAAGGCAAGTGGCATGTGCAGACCTATTCGCGCGGTCTGCCGACGAGCAAGCTCAAGCAGGAGGGCAACGCGCGCGGCACCGGAACTGCGACGACGTTCACGCCCGACGCGGAGATCTTCGGCGAGCGACTCAAGTTCGACGCCGCACTCATCCGCGAGCGGCTCGAGGCGAAGAGCTATCTGCACCGCGGGATGGAGGTCGTCTGGCGCGATGAGACGAAAAGTCCCGCCGAGGAGATCACCTTCAAACACGACGGTGGCATCGCGGAGTATCTCGGCAAGCTGATCGGGGAGCGCGGAAAGCCGACGATCCCTCCCGCGCGCCAGGTCGCGCCCAGCGCGGGTCCGCGTGATCATCTCGCATTCGCATCGGCGGATGGCAGTGCGGATGGCGCAGCCGAATCGACCAGCGAAGCGTCGAGCGGTGCCAGCGGCGAGATGGTTGGTACTCAAACGATCTCGCCAGAGAGCCACGAAGGCGCGCACGCGGGTGCCGCCGAACAGAGCGGGCTGTTTGATCCCAAGCCAACGCACAGCGGCCGCGTCCAGATTGGCCCCGGCGCGTCGTTCTATAAGAGCGCCGAGGGAGAGGCCCGCCTCGAGGTCGCGCTCTGCTGGAGCGAGTCGACCGACGAGTACGTCAAGAGCTACGTCAACGGCATCCCGACTGCGAATGGCGGCACGCACGAGGCCGGTCTGCGCACGGGTCTCGTCAAGGCGGTGCGCAACTACATCGACACGCACGGCATCGGCCCGAAGGGGGTCTCGCTGACGGCGGAGGACATCCGCGAGGGGCTCGTCGCGATCCTCTCCTGCTACGTCGTCGAGCCGCAGTTCCAGGGGCAGACGAAGGGGCGCCTGAACAATCCCGAGGTGGCGGCGCAAGTGGACGGCGTGATCCGGCCCGCGCTTGAGAAGTGGCTCAACGAGAACCAGAGCGTCGCCGAGGCGATCATCGCGCGCATCATCCTCGCGGCGCGCGCGCGTGAGGCGTCGCGGGCCGCGGTGCAGGCGGTCTCGCGCAAGACGGCCGTGAGCCACAAGCTCAACCTGCCGGGCAAGCTCGCCGACTGCTCCTCGACCGATCCGAACGAGAGCGAGCTGTTCATCGTCGAGGGCGACAGCGCCGGTGGCTCCGCGAAGCAGGGGCGCGATCGCAAGACGCAGGCGATCCTTCCTCTGCGCGGCAAGGTCCTCAACTCCGAGCAGGCCGGCAGCGAGAAAGTGGCGAGCAACAAGGAGCTCAGCGACATCGTCAGCGCGCTTGGCTGCGGGCTGGGCGCCGATTGCGATCTCTCCCGCTTGCGATACGGCCGCGTCTTTCTCTTGATGGACGCTGACTCTGACGGCCACCACATCTCGACGCTGCTGCTCACCTTCTTCTATCGCCACTTGAAGAAGCTCATCGAGGGCGGACACGTCTTCATCGCGCAGCCGCCGCTCTACAAGATCGAACTCGGCAAGCAGGTCTTCTGGGCGCTCGATGAACCGGACCGCGATCGCATCCTTGCAGCGCACGCGAAGGGGAACGTGAAGCCCAACATCATGCGCTTCAAGGGACTCGGCGAGATGACTGCGGATGAGCTGAAGTCGACGACGCTCGATCCCAAGCGGCGCGCGGTGCTGCGCGTCGCCATCTCCGATCCGCTCGAGACCGATCGCGTGATCAACGAGCTGCTCGGCAAGGATGTGAGCGCGCGTTTTCGCTTCATCATGGAGCGGGCGGGCGAGGTGAAGGAGCTCGACGTTTAGCCGGGGCGCTCGGATCGAAGCTCGATGGCGTGCTCGTCCTCCACAAACCTGGGACAAGAGGAGAGGATGAATCGCTTGGCGGGCTGCGTGCGTCGCGGTTCACCTTGGTTATCCTCTCGTGCGTGAACGGTGGCTCGAGGTTGAACTGATGCGTGGACGGTTTCGGCGGGATGCAGCGCTGGTGCAGGCCCCGCGCGCTCCGGGCGCACTCTTGCTTGTGCGGGACTCTCGTTCGCGAACGGTCTGGCGCGTCGTGACGGCGGCCTCGTTGGTTCCCGCGTTGGTTGATCTTCGTCTCGAGCGGCCGCTTCTCACGCTTGCGCAACTCGTGCTCTTTGGCGTGTTTCTCGTCGTGAATCTCGTCGGGGGAGCGTGGTCGTGGCGCATTGCTGGTGACGAGATCGTCGTGCGCTGGCTCTCGTTCGAGCATATGCGGCCGCGCGTGAAGATCGATCGTTTGCATACCAACGATGTTCGCCGGATTGGAATTGCACGCTCTGGCTACTGGGCGCAGGCGTGGCTTGAGCTGCAGGGCGGCGAGGAGTACGCGCTCTGCGAGGGACACATCACCGCTGTCGAAGCGATCGCGCAGAACGTGCAGCAGACGGTGCTTCTCGCTCGCGCCGCGCCCAGCAGCACGACCATTCACTGACCCGCAGGAGCAGCATGCGCGACCTCTACGTGAAGCAGCTGCAGCTCGGGCCGATGGAGAACTTTGTCTATCTCGTCGGCGCGATCGGCTCGCGCGAGACGGCGATCATCGACGCGGCGTGGGACATCGAGGCGGCGATTGCGGCGGCGAATGCAGACGGCCGCGAGATCACGCACGCGCTGGTGAGCCACTGGCACGCTGATCACACCAATGGGCTTGTGCCGCTGCTCGCGAAGCGCGGCGTGCCGATTTACTGCCACAAGGCTGACATTCCCGATCTGCCGTCGGAGGTGCGCGGCGAGGTGCAGGGCATCGACGGCGGCGACGCGGTGCAGGTCGGTGCGCTCAGCTTGCGCGGGCTGCACACGCCCGGGCACACGCCGGGTTCGACGACGTGGCACGTGGCGGCGCCGGTCTCGGGAGACGCGCGCGATGCAGGCGCGATCTTCTCGGGCGATACGCTCTTTGTGAATGCATGCGGCCGCTGCGATCTGCGCGGAGGAGACCCAGCGCTGATGTTCGAGAGCCTGCGCCGCCTCGCCTCGCTCGGTGACGAAGTGACGCTCTATCCCGGGCACGACTACGGCGATGTTCCCGTCTCGTCCATCGCGCGAGAGAAGGAGCGCAATCCCTATCTGTCGCGGCTTGGAGAGCTCGAGCAGTTCGCGGCGTTGCGGATGCGGCCGCGGAGCTGAAGGCGTCGTCGGGGGCGCATCGCTGCTGCGCGGATCGATGTGGCGCGCGCGGCGTGATGACAACGCAAGCGGCCGGCAAACAGGCGTTCACGGGAAGTTTCTTCGGCGAGTGACAACTCTTTCGCTCGCTTGTGGCCAAGCCTTCGGATGCGATAAAAGGCCGCGCCCTCTTGACTCGCAGGGAAAAACTTCCATGAAACTGCTCGCGCAGCGGACTCCCCGTCTTCGTTCTCTCTTGCCTGCTGGTTGCTGCGTGCGGAGGTAGCAAGACGCACAACAGCGACGCCGGGACGCCGGCCGATGCGGGCGGCAGCGACGCGGGTTCGGATGCAGGAACTCCCTCCGACGGCGGCAGCAGCGATGCGGGCTCTGATGCAGGAACTCCCTCGGATGGCGGCAGCGACGCGGGCTCGGATGCCGGCCTTCCGGACTGCTCCATCTCGAACGGAGGCTGCGCGGAGATCTGCACGAACACGCCGGGGAGCCATGTCTGCTCCTGCAATGCGGGCGAAGTCCTCGGCGTCGACGGCACGAGCTGCGCGCCGCAATCGAACGTCTCGCTCTCGAGCGGCCCGGGTGCTGGTGCCTCTGTCCAACTCCCGCAGGGCGCAGCTCCCTCGGGCGTGACCATCACCGTGGCCAACGGCACCGACGTCACCTTCGCCGACGGAACGGCCATCGGGCCGCCGGTCCAGTTCGGTCCAGGCGGAACGCAGTTCAGCTCGCCCGTCACCGTCACCGTGCCGTTCGACTCCTCTCAGCTCGCAGACAACACGCTGACCGTCCTCGAGCGCGATGACAGCACGCAGGCGCTCACGCTGCACGGTCCGGTCTCGGTGCAGGCGACCACGGTCAGCGTCCAGACGTCCGCGTTCAGCACGTACCAGGCGTTCGCGGTGCCGAAGCCCGCGATCACGTCATTCACCGCTGACACCCAGGTCTTCGATGCGCCGGGCGGCGTGGTGAACTTCACGTTCGCTGCGCCGCATGCGCAAGGCCTCTCGCTCTCCGTCTCACCGTCCGCCGGCGTCCACCTCCCGGTGCTCACCGCAACGGATACGACGGCCAGAGTCGTGATGCCGGCCAACCGCACTCCCAGCGGGGTTGGATACCAGTTCACGCTGACGGCCACGGGCGCGCCCGGCGCACCTGCGGCGTCCAGCTACGTCCACGTCGGCGTCCACGGCGATCCCGCGGTCACATTCAGCAAAGTGGTCGCCGGCTGGGCCTACTTCATGGGGCTGACCAGCGACGGCTACGTCTACTGCTGGGGCCAGAACAGCAACGGGCAGTGCCAGATGCCCGCCGGACTCTCCATGGTGTCGGATCTCGTCGCGGGTCCGAACTACGCGATCGCGCTCCACTCGAATGGAACTTTCGATCAGTGGGGCAACGCCGGCGTGACCTTCATCGGCACGCCGAGCGGGAACATCGCCGCGGTCTCTGCCGGCGAGTCGCACGTGCTGGGCCTGACGTTCAACGGGACCGTGGTCTCCTGGTACGCCGACAACGGCTCGGGCACCGCGCCGCCGCAGGCTGTCGTGCCGCAGGGGCTGAACAACGTCATCGCGGTCGCGGCCGGCTCGAACTTCTCGCTCGCGCTCAAGGGCGACGGCACCGTCGTCGGCTGGGGCAGCGATGGGCTCGGACAGATCTCCGGCGCGACCGCGCTGACGCACATCACGTCGATCTCCGCAGGCCGCGTCGGAGCCACGCTCCTCGACTCCAGCGGGCAGGTGCACTACGTCGGCTGGGACGGCTTCGGCGCCTATCCCACGCCGGCGTCGAGCGCGCTCGCGAACGCGACGGCGGCTTCCGCGCAGTACTACACGCGCTGCGTCCTCCACAGCGACGGCACGGCGACCGCCTGGAGCAACAGCGTTGATGCCTTCAGCGCGCCGACGGGAAATACCGGCTTCATCTCGATCGCGGCAGGCCGCGGCTTCTGCGTCGGGCTCAAGCCAGGCGGCACGATCGGATATTTCAACGGGAACGAAGGCGCGGGGCTGCCGTTCGCGTCGCTCGGAGTGAAGGACGCCGTGCAGATCTCGATCAATCCGGAGAAGTCGAACCTCGCCACCGACACCGACTCGCACACGCTGGTGCTGCACTCGGACGGCACGGTGACGAGCTGGGTCAACTGGGGCTCGGACAGCTGCGGCGCAGCGGCGATCCCGCATGGCCTCGCGAACGTGAAGCAGGTCGCAGCCGGTGGCCAGCACTCGCTCGCGCTGCTCAACGACGGCACCGTGGTCGCGTGGGGATGCGGTGGGGCGGCGACGGTTCCGCAGGGACTCTCCGGCGTCACGTCGATCGCAGCCGGCGGCGACAGCGCTCTCGCGCTAAAAGCTGACGGAACGGTCACGGTATGGGGAGACGCCGATGCCGTCTCGGAGTGGAATCCGACGACGACGATCTATCCGCCGCCCACGGCCGCCTCCTGCGCTCAGCCCTGCTCGACGGCGGTCCAACCGACGAACGCCATCGCGGTCTCGTCGGGAAGCGGGAACGGCGGCGCACTTCTGGCCGACGGAACGATCAGCGTCTGGGGACTCTTCTTCGGCATCCCTGCCACCCCTCCTGCACTCGCCCACGTCACGGGTCTCTCTATGGCCGGCCTGCTCGGGGCTGCGCTGCATGCCGACGGGACCATCAGCATCTGGGGCAACAACATCTCGCAGCCGGGCGATCTCGATCCCTCGACGGTGACCAACGCCGTGGCCGTCGTCGCGGGAGGGTCTCGCAATACGGCATCGGTGGACGATCCAACGTCGAGCGGGCGCTGGTTTGCGCTGCTCCAGGACGGCACCGTCGTGGGCGCGGGCGACAATCTCTTCGGCCAGGTGAAGGCGGCCGGGTCCTTGACGGGAGTCGTGCAGCTGACGGCCGGCGAGCACACGGCAGGCGCGCTGCACTTCGACGGAACGGTGAGCCAGTGGGGCATCATGGTGGTCGCTGGCCACTGACGCCCCAGTCGGGTGGCCGCTGAGCACGCGGCTGGATTTCCGGCCTTGCTGGGCGTGCTCCAGCGCGTCCGGAGAAGATGCGCTGGAGCGACAAGGGTCAGCGTGCGTCGACGTTGGCGCGCGTCGGAGTCGATCCTTCACGCGTGTTCGCGCCGATCACCGCGCGCAGCGTGATGAAGACGAGAAAGAGCGAGAGCGCGCCCCAGGCGAGGCCCCAGATGATCGCGGGGATGAACGTCGCGTTCGCGAGCGCGTCGGCGTCGCTCTGTCCCGAGCCGTGCAGATGGAGCAGATCGTCCTGGATGTCGAAGAGCGCGTAGAGCACCGAGAACGAAGCGAGGAACGCGAGCAGCAGCTTGCGCAACAATGCGCTGCCGAATCGCGCGACGAGAAAAAGCGCGAGCGTGCAGCCGAGCGTGAAGCAGAGGGTGAAGAGATCGCGCACCCACAAAAGCGCGGTCGCGAACGTCCAGGCGGCGAGGAGCAACAGCGGGAGCTTGCCCGTGCGTGCGCGAGCGGCGGTGGCGATCAGCACGCATCCCGAGACGGTGGAGCCGACGTAGCCTGCGCTGGAAATAGTTATCTTATGCAACAATGTCGGCACGTAGCGGCTCCACGTCACGCCGCCCTCGTTCGGACTGATCTTGATGACGTCGACGCTGCCGCCGCAGAGGAGCGTCGCGACTGCGTGCCCGCTCTCATGCATCAGCACGACGAGCAGCTTGAACGGGTAGAGCGCCCAGAAGTGCCAGAGGAAGATCCCCGCGGCGGCAGAGGTCGCGAGCGCGGCGAGCAACTGGGGCCGCGTGAGACGAGCAGGAGCGGAAGCCGCGTCGATCATGCATCCACTCTAACGCGCGAGCGCCGGTTCGATTTCATGCGTGTGAATTGGCGGCGCGAACCTTGCGCTTGCTCGAAGGCGCCGCGATGCCGCATCGTCCGCGTCCGATGAGCGATCTGCCTTCCTCCCCGCCAGCGTCTCCAGCGCCGTCCGCGAAGCCGCAGACGCCGCGCGACAACTGTCCTGACGTCGAAGATTGCATCGCCGACGCCGCCGAGATCGGCCACGTCTGTTCGTACGGGCCGATCTGCGGGACGTGCGTCATCTACCGGCCGATTGAGACCGCGCGCGGTCTCCTGCTCGGCGCCTGCCGCGTGCGAGGCGAGCGCGGGGAGTTTCCCTGCACTGCGCCCATCTGCGATTCGTATCTGCCGCGGCAGGGCGCACTCGACGCGAAGGGGCGCTCGACCGAGGGCGCGAACGTCGCGCTGAATATTTCCCGCGCGGCCGGCAATGCCGCGAGAGCGCCGCGCCTGCCGACGCGCAACAGCGGTGCGGTGCGCGAAGCCGCGCCCAGCCTGGTCAAGCAGCGCATCCCCGATGGACCCTGCGGAGAGCTTGAGATGAATCGCGAAGAGCTGAAGGCGCTGATCCGGGAAGCGATGGACGAGGAGCGGGGCGCGACCGAGGCGGCGCTGGCGCCGAAGTGGGAGGGGGGCACCTTAGTGTTGAAACCACACGATCCAACGCTGCAGGGCAAGGAGCTGCCGCTCGATGCGCTCCTGCACAAGGTCGTGATGATTCGCGATCGGCTGCGTGTGCTCGAGCAGAAGATCAACGCGAACGTGAAGCTCACCGACGCCGAGAAGGTCGATATGCAGGCGTATGTGACTGCCTGCTACGGGTCGCTCACGACGTTCAATGTGCTCTTCCGCGACAAGGAAGACGGGTTCACGGGCAGCGGCGGGAAGTAGCGCCGCTAGATCTCGTCCTGCTCAAGCGTAACGGTGGCGTCATCGCGTTCGGAGATCTGCTCGTACGATTCGTTCGCGACGATCTCCTCCTCGAGATCTTCGGCCTCCTGCGGGTGTCCGCACCAGGACTTCTCTGCTTCGAGATCCTCGAACTCATCGTCGAGCTCGAACGCAAACGTCAGTGACAGTTGCGACGTCGCGCCGTCTGCCTCGATGGGCATGAACTGGCGCGTGACGTTGAACTGAAACGTCTCGTCGCCGCTCTCCCGATCGGTTCGGACGCCCCACTGCACGAGCAGCTTGTCGCCGCCGTCCGCGAGGTCGCAGTCGTCTGCGCGGCTCGTCCGGTAGAAGCGCAGCATCAGCGCGAGGCCCTGCTTGGGCGCCAGTGCCTCGAGCTTGAGCCGGTTCTTCTTGAGCAGCTGCTCGAACGCAGCGATCGCCTGGTCGTGGTTCATGTCCGTATCCGCGATTGATGAGCTGCGCACTACACCGCTGCTGCGCGCTTCTTGATCCACTCAACGAGCATCCGTACGCCCGCGCCCGTCGCGCCTCGGGGGTTCACGCCGCGCTCCTTGTCTGCGCTCGCCGCTCCCGCGATGTCGAGGTGGACCCACGGCACCTTCGCCACGAAGCGCTGGAGGAAGAGCGCCGCCGTGATCGAGCCGCCGAAACGTCCACCGGTGTTCTTGATGTCGGCGATCGGGCTCTTGATCAGCTCCTCCATCTCAGTCGGCATCGGCATGCGCCAGACGCTCTCTCCCGCGCCCTGTGCGGCCTCGAGCAGTTCTCCGGCGAGCGGATCGTTGTTCGCAAAGAGGCCTGTCATCGATGGCCCGAGCGCAACCATGACTGCACCGGTCAGCGTCGCGAGGTCGACGATCGCCGCCGGCTCGTGCTCGACGGCCCACGCGAGCACATCGGCGAGCACCAGTCTCCCCTCGGCGTCGGTGTTGAGGATCTCCACCGTCGGTCCGCCCTTGCCGCGAATCACGTCTCCGGGGCGATAGGCCGTTCCGCTCGGCATGTTCTCGCAGGCACCGAAAAACGCGTGCACAGGGAAGGGCGGCTTGATGCGCGCGACAAGCTCCATCGCGCCGATCACCGCGGCCGCGCCCGCCATATCGACCTTCATGTCCTCCATGCCACCAGCCGTCTTGATCGACAGACCGCCGGAGTCGAACGTGATCGCCTTGCCGACGAGCGCGAGCGGCTTCTTCTTCCCGTTCTCGCCTTTGGGAATCCAGCTCAGCTTCACCAGCTGCGGCTTCTCCGCCGAGCCCTGCGAAACGGCGAGGAAGAGATTCATCCCCATCTTCTCGATCGCGTTGCGGCCGTGCAGCTCAAAGGCGAGCCCGTGCTTCTTCGCGACGGCCTCCGCTGCCTCCGCGAGCGCGCGCGGCGTCATCACGCTGGCCGGCTCATTGACGAGATCGCGGGCGAGGCAGGTGGCGTCGGCGATCGCCGCCCCCTCTTCGATCGCGAGGTCGAGCGGCATCCTCTGCGAGGGACTCTTGAACTGCTTGTGCGCGGAATCGCCGTCGAGGAGCAGCCGCAGCTCGGTCAGCTTCAGCGCGCGCTTCTCGGTGAGGTACTTGTCGAAACGATACGCACCCAGCGACGCGCCCTCGGTGAGCGCGCACAGCTCGGCGGCGAGCGCCTGCGGGCCTTCGGCGCTCGGCCAGGAGATCGCGAGCGTCTTGACTCCCGCAGCCCTCGAGGCGCGCACGGACTTGGCCGCGCAGGTGCGCAGCGTCTCGCGATCGCTCTCGGCATTGCGCGACTTGCCCAGGCCGATCACCAGCACGCGCTTGGCGCCGATCTTCTTCCCGCCCTGCAGCATCAACTGCTGGCCCTCGCGTGCGCGAAACTCCTCGTCAGCGCTGGCGCGTGCGAACTGTCCGCCAAGCGCGCGATCGATGGCGCGTAGACGGGCATCGGCGTCAGGCCCGGAAAGCGTTCCTTCGCGCACGAAGAGCGCGAGCAGATCGCAGATGTGCTTGGTCGGCAGAGCAGAAGCGAGGCGGGTTGTCAGCGACATGGAGGCTCCTCTTCACCGCGAGTGGGCCGCGGCGAGGGACGTGGGGAGATGGTTGGTGTTCAAAGCAAATCGAGATGGCTGTGCAGGAGTCGTTCGACGAGCTGTTCAGGAGTCAGCGACAGGCGCGCCGCGAGAGTGATGAGTTGGCTCATCGAGGCCGCGTCGAGCGGAATGCGCAGGTCGGTGCGCTCCCCGCGTGCGAGCGGTCCGTCCGCGTGTGTCGGAATCGGAATGTTCGTGGGGCCCGACGAATAGGGCCCGGACGAGTAGGGCGCCGACGACATGTAGCGAGGCCCCGAGCCATGCTTCTCGGCCGCGAGAGCTTCGACATCGAGCTCGGAGAATCGTCCGCCGCTTAAGGAAGCGAGCCCGACGCCGCTGCCGAGCAGGCGCTTGCTCTCCGCCTCGATCTCGTCGGTGAAGAGCTGCTTGACGAAGGTCGCGAGGTGATTGTTCGACGGCGTGAATTCGTTGTTGGCGAGAAAGCGATCGAGCTCGAACTGCATCTCCCACGCAGTCTGGTAGCGGTTGTCCGGATTCTTCTCGAGCGCGCGCATGAGGATCTGCTCGACCGCTTCCGGCACGTCGGCCTTGAAGTAGCTCGGCCGGTAGATCTTGCCGTCGGTGATCGACTTGAGCAGCGCGATGTCGCTGTCGCCGGTGAAGAGCTTGAAGCCCGTCACCCACTCGTAGAGCACGACGCCGAGAGAGAAGAGATCGCTTCTGTGATCGAGCGGCCGGCCCGCGCACTGCTCGGGCGACATGTAGCTGAGCTTGCCCTTGATCTCT
Source organism: uncultured delta proteobacterium (assembly GCA_903911145.1). Classification (GTDB taxonomy): domain Bacteria; phylum Myxococcota; class Myxococcia; order Myxococcales; family 40CM-4-68-19; genus CAIWCD01. The sequence continues at coordinate 87,922 of CAIWCD010000046.1, forward strand.
CCCGCGCGCGTCTGCTCAACGATGTTCGCGGCCTTGGCGATGCCGAAGTCGAGGATCTTCACGCCGCCGTCGAAGGTGACGAAGATGTTCTCCGGCGTCACGTCGCGGTGGACGATGCCGAGCGGCTGTCCGCGCGCGTCGGTCTTCTGGTGCGCGTAGAAGAGCCCCTCGAGCACCTGCGACGCGATCTTGCACGCGTAGACGATGGGGAAGCTGATCCCCTGCAGCTCCGCCTTGGGAACCACGCGGCGCATGTCGCGGCCGAACAGGTACTCCATCGCGATGAAGAAGCTGTCGCCGACTTTGCCGAGGTCGAGGATCTGCACGACGTTGTGGTGATTGAGCTGCGCGGCAAGCTTCGCCTCGTTGAGAAACATCCTCACGAAGCTCTTCTTATCCGAGAGGTGCGGTCGGATTCGCTTGAGCACGACCGGCTTCTCGAACCCCTCGAGGCCCGTCTGGCGCGCGAGGAAGATCTCCGCCATCCCGCCAATGGCGAGGCGATCGAGCAACTCATATTTGCCGAACAGTTGCTGCATGGAGTTCAAGCTCCCCAGGCGCTCGCCCCCGCGCTTGGGAGAGGAGGTACGGCTTCTTCGCGCAGCCCGCAAGAGCGAATGCCGCGCAAGCCCCCCGGAGAAATCTCTAGGCCGGCTCCTGCTGCGTCATGCAGTGCAGCGTGCCGAGGCCCCAGACGAGGTCGACTGCATGGATGCCGACGACGCGCCGTCGGGGAAACAGCTTCGCGATCAGATTCAGCGCGACGCGATCGTTGGGATCGTTGAACGTCGGAACGATCACCGCCGCGTTGCCGATATAGAAATTCGCGTAGCTCGCCGGAAGCCGCTGCCCATCGAGGAGAAGCGGCGCGGGCATCGGCAACTCGAGCACGTGAAGGGGGCGCCCATCCTGATCCTTCGCCTTCTTCAAGCGGCGCAGGTTGTCCTGCAGACGCGCGTAGTTTTCATCGCTGCGATCGCGCTCGACCGCCAGCAGCACGGTCCGCGCATCGACGAAGCGGGCGAGATCATCGACGTGTCCGTGCGTGTCGTCGCCGACGATTCCCTCGCCGAGCCAGATGGTGTGGCGCGCGCCGAGTTGCTCCGCGAAGAGCTGCTCGTACTCGTCTCGCGTCATGCCCGGGTTGCGCACCTGCACATCCGAGAGAAGGCACTCTTCGGTCGTGAGCAGCGAGCCGCGGCCGTTCACATCGATTGCACCGCCCTCGAGGACGACGCGCTTTCCTTCGCGCATCGGCGTCCAGATTTCGAGTCCGAGCCGGCCCGCGACCGAGAGCGGCAGCAGCGCATCGCGCTTGTGATTCGGATATTTCGCCCAGCCGTTGAAGTGGCACGATGAGAGCGCGCGCGAGCCATCCTTGTGCCGGAGAATCTGCGGCAGCGAATCGCGCGTCCAGACGCGGTCGGTCGGCGCGCGCACGAAATCGATCTCGCGCAGATCGACGCCGACGCGCTTGAGGAGCGTGCGCGCGCTCTTCTCCAGCGCGGCCGTGCCGACGAAGATACGCACGCGTTCGCCCTGCGCGAGCTGGCGGACAGCCTCGGCGAAGACCCACGGGATCGGCGCGATCTTTCCCGGCCAATCCTCCTCTTCGTGCGGCCAGGCGAGCCAGGTGGCAGCGTGCTCTTCCCACTCGGCGGGCATGAAGAATCCGCGCGACGCGGGTGTCTCGGCCGCGTCTGCTGAGTCGCGCGCGACCTTGCTGGGCGCAGCTTTGCGCGCTTTCGCTGCGGCCGCACTCATCGCGATCCGCTCCCGCCCGCGCTGCCCGTTCCATCGAGGTAGCGCTGCGTGATCCCGCCGTACGCGTCGATTCGCCGGTCGCGAAGGAAGGGCCAGTTGCGCCGCACCGATTCCTGGTGTGCGGGATCGCACTCGACGACGAGGATCTCTTCGTCTGTGCGCGAGCCCTCCTTCAGGACGACCCCGAACGGATCGCTGACGAACGAGCCGCCCCAGAACTCGAGGCCGCCCTCCTTCTTGCCCGCGACTTCGGTGGCGCCTTCGTGTCCGACGCGATTGACCGCGCAGACGTAGACGCCATTGGAGATCGCGTGCGCGCGCTGCATGGTGCGCCACGCGTCTGCCTGCGCTGCTCCGTACTGCGCCTTCTCGCTCGGATGCCAACCGATCGCGGTCGGGTAGAAGAGGACGTCGGCCCCTTGCAGCGCCGTGAGCCGCGCGCCTTCCGGGTACCACTGGTCCCAGCAGACGAGCACGCCGAGCTTGGCGAACTTCGTCTCGAAGGCGCGGAAGCCGATGTCGCCTGGCGTGAAGTAGTACTTCTCGTAGTAGAGCGGATCGTCCGGAATGTGCATCTTCCGGTACATTCCCAGGAGCGATCCGTCCGCGTCATGGACCACCGCGGTGTTGTGGTAGAGGCCCGCCGCGCGCCGCTCGAAGAGAGAGCCGACGATCACCACGCCGCACTCCTTCGCGATCTGCGAGAGGACCTTCGTGCTCGGGCCAGGAATGGGCTCGGCAAGATCGAACAGCGCGGAATCCTCGCGCTGGCAGAAGTAGTGCGAGGTGAAGAGCTCCTGCGTGCAGACGATCTGCGCGCCGAGCTTCGCCGCCTCACGGATGCGCGCGACGATCTTCTCGCGATTGGCCTCGGGGTCCGCGTCGCAATGCATCTGCACCAGACCGACGGAGAACTTCTTCGTCTTTGACATGGCGCGCGTTGCAGCACGGGCGGCGCGGCGCTGTCAATCGACTCCCGCTGTCTCGGACGCAGATCGATCGAAGTCGCGTGATAGATCTCGTTCTGTGCTCGACCGGTTCGCGACAGCTGCACTCGCTCTCATTGTGATTTGCGCCTCCGCGTCCGTGGCCGCCGAACCGGACGGCCCACCGGCCCCCGTCTTCGTCAAGGACACGCACGAGCAGACGGAGCTTGTGCTCTTCACCGGCAACGTCCTCTTCAATGACTTCACGTATCGCTCGGTGCTTCAGCTGCCGAAGAGCGCTGCGGCCAACAAGAAGACTGCGCAGCTCGTGCTGGTGCAGCTCACCCGCTTCCTCAAGCGGGCCGGCTACGATCTCGCGCAGGTCGATGTCGAGGTGGACGACGAGGTGCTGCGCGTCTCGATCGACGAGGGGCGCCTCGACAAAGTGGTGATCACCGGAGAGAGCGCGGTCAACACGGTGCGGCTGCGATTGCAGCTGGCGCTTCCCTTCGAAATCTTCAATCGACCCGAGCTCGAGGCGAGACTGCGCGCGCTCTCATCGCGCATGGGCCTGACCGACGCGAGCTACCAGCTCGTTCGCACGCAGGACCGCCCCGAGACGACGCGACTGCTCGAGCGCAGCGGAGCGCTCGACGAGCTGCGCGAGGCCGGACTTGTCTCCGAGCCAGGCGTCTACGAGCTGCACATTTCGATTCGGCAAGGAGGGTGGGGCAGCGGCTTCTCGCCCGAGATCATCATCGGAGGTCTCGACGGCATCGGCATCGGCGGCACGCTGCGCGGCGCGCGCCTGCTGCCGGTCGATGACCGCTGGGAGATGCGCCTTCGCGCCGGCTTCGCGTCGCTCCCATCTCTCGACCAGAGAGGCTCTCTCTTCGTGTTGTCGCGCGCGCTCGCTGAACTCCACTACTGGGCGCCGCCACTCTGGGGCGACAGCTTCCGCCCCGGCCTGCTCATCAGCTCCGATCTCCTCGAGCAGTCGCGTCACGATGTCGGCTACAACCTCTTCCGGCGCGAAACGCTGCAGGCCGCTGTGGGCGTGAGCGATACGCTCAGCCCTCGCGTCTTTATTGCTGGCGGCGTTGGTGTCGATGCACGCTGGTTCTTCGACCTCGACGATCCCGACGAGACCGGCACACCGATGCAGCCGCCGATCCCGCGGCAGATCCGGCCGTTCTTCATTGGCGCGCTCAGGCTCACACTCGACCCGGGAGAGCTGCGCTCCGACTTTCGCAACCCCGTCACCATCACGGCGCAGGTCTTCCGCGAGTCGTTTACCAATGGTCGTCTCGCGTATCGCGTCAACGCGGGAATGGACTACGCCATCCCCTTCGGGTGGCACGAACTGCGCGCCGATGCGCACGCATTTTCACTCGGCGGCGACTCGCAGTTCTTCGACGAGGAGTCGCTCGGCAACTACCTGCAGAGCGTCTTCAACGACGTCTTCACGCAGCATCTCGTCGAAGTCGGTGGCGAGTTCCGCTACTCGCTGCTGCGCGACCAGTTCAAGGTCTCGGTGCTCGCGCATGCGCTGGCGTTCGGCCGCCTCAACCCGCAGCCGGGACTGCCCGAGCGCGGCTCCTTCGCGGGCTGCGTCGGCATCGGATTCCACTCGCTGGTCTGGGACGCGATCAACGTCGACGCTGATTTCTCGATGGGCCGACGCGCGGGGCAGACGAGCGGCCTCGCGTTCAGCTTGAACTTGTCGCAGGTCTATTAGCGGCCGCAGGCGCGGGGTTGGTCGTCTCGAAATGCATCTCGAGCGCGAGCGACAGCACGATCGCGTCAGCCGTGACCTCGAGCGATGAGCGACCCGTCGCAAGCGTGAAGGCCGCGAGCGGCGCGGCTTTCGGTGAGATCGCGAAGCGGTGGGTCAGCGTCTTCGCGAAGTCCCATCCCAGCGGTTTGTCGAGAGCTGCGAGTCCATCGTTGATCAGCGGCACCAGCGTCGATTCGATCATCTTCGGAACATTTTTCAAATCCAGCTGCTCGAGCTTCAGCTCGAAGACGAGCTTGCCCGCTTCTGGCGCGGGCGCGAGCGACGGGATGAGAACGAACGTTGCGCTCTCGAGCGTGAGCGGAATCGCAACGCCGGCCACCGACCACTGCACATGGGCTTGCGTGCGCAAACGCACGCCCCGCGCGGGCAGGAACTCGATCAGGCTCGGTGGCTCGATGGTGAAGAAGCGGTCCTGCGTCGCGCTGCCGAGCTTGACCCGAAGCGGAGTCACCTCGCGCAAGAGTTCGGAGAGCGTCGCGCGATCGATGGTGGCCGTCAGCTGCATAGGCATTCGCGGAGCGTGAGGCACGACGTGCGCGGCTGCAACAGCGTTCGCGCGCTCGTCGGTTACTTCACGAGCGTGGGCGCGGGTATCCGCTCGGCCACGCGCTCGAGGAGATCATCGAGCGTTGCCTCGTTCGACGAGGCAACCTGCGCCGGATCGAGCTTGCGCAGCGCCGAGAAGAAAACGCGCCAGTCGTCGCCGCAGGCCGCGAGGAGCCGTGCGAACCCACGCTGTCCCGCGGAGTAGGTGCGGTGGCCGGAGAGGACAGCGTTGTTGAGCGGCCGGATCGAATGGAGCGCCTGCGCGAGTTCGGCCAACGTCGCGGCTTTCTTCGCGCGCTTCTCTTCGTCCGACAGAGACGAGGCATAGAGCGCCTCGAGTTGCGCGGTCGCAGCGTGCAGCAGCTTCGCTCTGGCCGCGCTGCGAGCGCGCTGCGCGGTCCACGCGTGCGCTTCTCGCGAGGTTGCATGCGCGGAGAGAAAGCGGGGCGTGAGGCGCAGGGCGACAAACTCGGCAAGGCCCTCATTGAACGACGATTGGCCCGGCAGGTAGAGCGTCGCGTGAGCGGACTCGTGCAGCACCGTCTCCGCGAGATCTCCAAGGGCCGCGTCGTGGGCTGTGGGCGTGATCATCGAGGAGAGCAGCGGATCGTCGAACCAGCCGAGCGTGGAGAATGCGGCGGCGCCGCGCACGGAGACGTCGAGCTTCTGCGCCGAGAGTGTCGCGGCGAAATCCTTCGCTGCGCGCAGCTCAAACCAGCCGAGGTAGGGAACGGCGCCCGCGATGGGAAATTCGAAGAGGCGAGGTGCGAGCGAAAACTCAGGGCACGCGCTCACCACCCAGACTGCGGCGGGGCGATCGAGCTGCGTGTAGCGCTGGTCGTTCGCCGTGGGCGTCAGACCCATCGACTCGCCGAACTGCTTCACAAGGGGAACGGCGGCGAGGAGCAAGGCGAGCCGCGGCGCTGTGTCCGGACGCTCGAGCAGCTCTTCGTTGGGACGCGCGGACGTGAGCAGCGTGAACTCTCCCGCGCCCGCCTGCAGCGCGTAGTGCAGGGAGAAGCAGCCGCTCAGTCCAAACGCCAAGAGCAGCAAGCCCGCACCCAGCAAGGCCGCGCGTGATTTCGCCGAACGGGCGTGGATTGCGTTCACGGCGCTCACGCTTCAGTGCGCGCGGCGGGAGCCTGCGCAGACATCGTCGGCTTTCGCTGCGCCCACGGCCTCGCCTGCTCGAGCTGCCCTGCGAGTCGCAAGAGTCCCGACTCATCAAATGGCCGACCGATGAACTGCACGCCGATGGGGAGCTGCGCGCTGTTCCAGAAGAGCGGCACCGACATCGCGGGCAGGCCGAAGAGATTGGCGACGGCAGTGAAACCGGCGAACTCGAACGCTGTGTCGGCGATGCGATCGAGCACCGCGTTCATCGCGAAGTCGAGAGGGAAGCGGCGCAGCGCGTGCATCGCAACCCGCTCGGCTGGCTTCTGCGCGAGCGCGCCGAGGAGCAGCGGGGGCGCGCCCAGCACGGGCGTGAGCACCGCATCGTAGCTCGCGGCCCAGCGTGCGTAGGACCTGTGCGCGGTGTGGATCGTCTGCAGCGCCAGCTCGAGATCGAGCGCGCTCTTGCGCTCACCAATCTGTCCGAGCATCCACGTGCCGAGCTCGAACTGGTCCGCCGTCGGCTTGCGGCCCATCATCTCGGCAACCGTCCGAATCTCGCAGGCCGTCGAGGCCGCGACGACGGTGAGATAGGCGCGGGTCAACGTCTTCGCATCGATCGGCGGATGGCCCTCCTCGACCTCGTGGCCGAGCGAAGCGCAGAGCGCGGCGGCATCGCGCACGGCCGTGACGCAATCCGCGTGCACCTGCGCGCCGAGCAGCGAGCGCGCAGTGAAGGCCAGGCGCAGCTTTCCGGGCGCGCGCGAAACCTCCTCGAGAAATGGACGTTCCGGCGGCGGAGCAGAGTAGGGCGCGCCGGCGTCGGGGCCGTGCGTTGCGTCGAGCGCCGCTGCGCTGTCGCGAACCGAGCGGGTCAGCACGTGCTCGACGGCGATGCCGTTCCAACCCTCGCCGACGTCTGGCCCAAGCGGATTGCGTCCGCGAGATGGTTTGAGTGCAAACAATCCGCAGCACGAACCGGGAATGCGCAGCGACCCGCCGCCGTCTCCTCCGTGTGCCATCGGGACGTATCGCGCCGCCACCGACGCAGCGGAGCCGCCACTGGAGCCACCCGGCGTGCGCGCGCGATCCCAGGGGTTCCTGCAGGGCCCCCACAACTCCGGCTCTGTGACAGGCAGGAGGCCCAGCTCAGGCGTGTTCGTTTTTCCCGCGATGACGAGTCCCGCCGCCTCGTAGCGGCGCACCAGCTCGCTGTCGTGATCGAGGGGCGTCTTTGCGAGAAAGCGTGAGCCGCACGAGGTCGGCACGCCGCTCATCGTCTGCAGCAGATCCTTGAGCAGAAACGGGACGCCGCGAAACGCCTGCGTGCGCTCGCCCGCTCCTGGCGCGGCCGCGAGCATCTTTGCGCGGGCTCGGGCACGATCGAAAAGCTTCACCACCACGGCGTTGAGTTCGCCATCGCGGGCCTCGACCCGCGCGATCGTCGCCTCGAGCAGTTCCAGCGGAGAGACGGCTCGCTCGCGGACCAACTGCGCCAACCCGAGCGCGTCGTGACTGTCCAACAGACTCTCAATCGACATGACGTTCCTCTTCCCGTGTCGGTGCGCGCAGCGCGGGTCGTTTGCGCGCGAGGGCAGTGCGCTTGCGAATATCACGCTCGCGATCGTCGTCGCGCAGAGAGCAGCGCGCGCTCGCGTCCTGTGCGAGAACTTCACGCGCCATGACCCATCCGCTCGCAGGACAGCCGGCTCCGGCCTCGTCGCTGGTCGATATCTCGAAACTTCTCTCGCGCTATTTCGACGCGGTTCCTGACCCTCGCGTCCAGAGCGAGCGCGTCGCCTTCGGCACGTCGGGCCATCGCGGTTCGTCGCTGCGCGTGAGTTTCAACGAGTCGCACATCCTCGCGATCGTGCAGGCGGTCTGCGAATACCGCGCGGCGCACAAGATCGATGGGCCGCTCTTCATCGGCAAGGACACGCACGCGCTCAGCGGGCCGGCGCAGGAGACCGCGCTCGAGGTGCTCGCGGGAAACGGCGCCTCTGTGTTCCACGCGGGCAGCGGCGGCTTCACGCCGACGCCGGTCATCTCGCACGCGATCCTCGGTTGGAACCGGGGACGAGAAAGCGGCTTCGCGGATGGTCTGGTGATCACGCCGTCGCACAATCCACCCGAGGACGGCGGCATCAAGTACAACCCGCCCAACGGCGGCCCCGCTGATACCGACGTGACTGGATGGATCGAGAAACGGGCCAACCAGTTGCTCGAGGAGAAGTGCGCTTCGGTGAAGCGGATCCCTCTCGCGGCCGCCCTGCGCGCGCCCGGCATCCGCGAGCACGACTATATCAATCCATATGTCAATGATTTGAGCAGCGTCGTGGATATCGACGCGATTCGTGCGAGCAAACTCAAGCTGGGCGCGGCTCCGCTCGGCGGCGCGAACATCCAGTATTGGGACCCGATCGTTGCTCGATATGGACTTGATATCACCGTCGTCGACCGCACCGTCGACCCGACATTCCGGTTCATGCCGCTCGATCACGATGGGAAGATCCGCACCGACTGTTCGTCGCCGTACGCGATGGCGAACCTGATTGCGCTCAAGGACAAGTTCGATCTCTCGTTCGGAAACGACGGCGATTCCGATCGGCACGGCATCGTGACGAAGAGCATGGGACTGCTCAATCCGAATCATTTTCTCTCTGTCGCGATCGACCAACTCTTCCGCGCGCGCGCATGGAAGGCGGACACCGCGATTGGCAAGACGCTCGTCTCGAGTGCGCTGATCGATCGCGTCGCCAATTCACTCGGGCGTCGGCTCTACGAGGTTCCCGTCGGCTTCAAATATTTCGTGCAGGGCCTGCTTCACGGCTCACTCGGTTTCGGCGGCGAGGAGAGCGCGGGCGCGTCGTTCCTGCGCAAGGACGGCACGGTCTGGACGACGGATAAGGACGGGATCATTCTCGACCTGCTCGCCGCGGAGATGATGGCGACGAGCGGGAAGGATCCGGGCGTTCGCGTGCAGGAGCTCTTCGCGACGCTGGGAAAGCCGGTCTACACGCGCGTCGATGCGCCGGCCACGCCCGAGGAGAAAGCGAAGCTCAAGAAGCTCTCTCCCGAGAGCGTGAAGGCCGCGCAGCTGGCGGGCGAGCCGATCACGCGCAAGCTCACGCGTGCGCCAGGCGACGGCGCGGAGATCGGTGGCCTCAAGGTCGAGACGGCGAGCGGCTGGTTCGCAGCGCGGCCGAGCGGCACCGAGGACGTCTACAAAATCTATGCGGAGAGTTTCAAAGACGAGGCGCACCTCGCGCGAATTCTCGACGAGGCGCGCGGGATCGTCAGTGCAGCGCTCGCCGGAAAGTGACTGCAGTCACCGAGGACGATTGACGATCAGATCTCGGCACCGCGCGGCGTGCTCGGGAAAGCGCGCCGCGACTCGCATGAGCACCTCGTCCATCTCGGACGTGGAGACGAAGGGAAACACTCCCTCGTGCAGCGCGAGTGAGATCCTCCGCGAATCGTCTCCTTCGCGAAGCCACTGCTCCAACGTCCGTTGGAGGGACTCTCCGTTCTCACTGCCGCTCCACGTCGCGACCGCGAGCAGCGCACTTGCGGCGCGCAACGACAATCGCTCCTCGCGGACCAACTGCTCGACGAGTGGCGCGATGTCTTCGCAGCCTTGAGCGCGGAACAGATCCTCAACCGCATCCGACAGCGCGGTGAGGTCGAAGTCGGGATGATCCGGATCCTGCTCGCGCTTCAAGATCGCTGCGACGGCCGACTCGATCTCCATGCCGCTCTCTCTCGATCAGTGCGTTGCGGCAGGCGCCGCGTCGAGCGAGCCGTGGCGGGCGAAGTAGTCGCGCCACTTCTCGTCTGCCTTCTCGCCAAACAGAATCGCGCAGGCCTCGCGCAGGCCCGCGGCGCTCCTGAGCTCCTCGTTGCGCACGACCAGCGAGATCTTGCTGCGCCTCCGGAGGAAATCCTCGAGCGTGACGACCATCTCGCGCCGCGCCGCCTGCTCGATCTCGCAGCGTAGATACTCGGCGTTCTCGATTAGCACCTCCGCTTCGCGCGGGTCGGAGCGGATTGCCTCGAGCAGCGCGAACGCCTCGGTGCCGTAGCGGCGCCAGAGTCTCGTCGAGAGCTTCTCTGACGAGGAGGCCGCAGTCAGCGCGTCGAGATCCATCAACTGCGCGCGGTGGAACCACTCCTCGCGCGTCTGCTCGGACGGCTCGCCATACCAGCGCCGCTTCGGCCACGGCAGCGCGATGCCGAGCTCTCCGATGATCTTCGAGATCTCCTCGCCCACGTTGAGGCAGTCGGTGAGCTTGCCGCCGAAGATCGTCAGATGCTTCGTCGCCGCGTCGACCTCGACGACATGCTTGCGCGACAGCTGCATCCAGTCCTTGCCGCCCGCGGCCTGCGCGCCAACCGCGAGGGGCCGCACGCCGCAGCGCTCGGCGATGATGTCCTTCTCGGTGAGCGGCTCCTCGAGCTTGAGCCGCTTGTTGATGTTCTCGAGGACGAAGCGGCGATCCTCGGGCGTGACGACCACCTCAGGCGAATCGACCTTCGTGTCGGTCGTGCCGATGCAGGTGCGCGGCCCCATCGGGATGACGAAGAAGAGGCGGCCATCGTCGGCGAAGAACGTCAGCACGCGCCGGTGAGGGGTCAGCTTGCGCACGAGAATGTGGATGCCTTTCGAGAGCGCGTGCTTGTGCGAAGTCGTCACGCCAGAGCGCCGGTTCTGCTCGTCCGCGTAGGGGCCGCACGCATTGATGAGCGTGCGCGTGCGGATCTCGAACGTCTTGCCGCTCTCTTTGTCGCGCGCCTGCACGCGCCACTCATCGCCGACGCGCTTCGCCGAGAGCGACTCGACATAGTTCGCGCCCGCGCAGCCGTGGTCGAGAGCGGCCCGAATGAAGAGCCAGACAAAGCGCGCGTCGTTGTCGTGCAGATAGGCGTCGGAATATTCGAAGCCGCCGTCGCAGAGGGACGTGTTGACGATCGGCTCGTCGCGATTCATCTCGTTCGTGCTCATCAGGCGCGGCCGCTTGGTGAAGCCGTTGCCCATGAACCAGTAGAGCCAGCTTCCCGCGAGCAGCTTCCAGAGCCCGTGGCGGAAACCCTTCTCGTGCGCCATGAAGAAACGGATCTCCTGCACCGTGCTGGGATAGGCGCGGATCAGGCGATTGCGCACCATGCAGAGCTTGCGCACGAGCTTGAACTCGAACGACTCGAGATACTTGATGCCGCCCCACGCGAGGTTGCTCGACTGCTCGCTGGTGACGCCGGCGAAGTCGCCGCGATCGATCAGCGCCACGCGCAGCCCGCGTGCGCTCAGCGCGGCCGCGGAGACGGCGCCATTGATGCCGCCGCCAATCACCAGCGTGTCGAAGAGCTGCTCACCCAATCGCCGAATGTTGTTTGCCCGCAGACCCATGGAATGAACTTACCTCCATGTTCCCGCGCAGAGACATCGGGATCGGTTCGCGCCTCGCGCGTCGTCATCCAATCGCGCGCGAGGCGCTGCCGGATCCTTGCTGACCAGAACGCGGATCTACTCCACGCCCTTCTGCTTCAGCCATTCGATGGCGTCTTTCGCACTCGTCGCCTCGACGAGTTCAATCCCCGCGGGGCCGACCTTGGCGCTGTAGTTCTTGATGGTCATGTTGGTCGCGGCGCTCTGCGAACTGATGGTGATGAAGTACTTGATGCCGATCTCGGCAAACTTCTTGAACACGTCGGTGCCGATGAACGACTGGATCTCAGGCGGGAAGTTCCCCTTCGCCGTACTTGAGTCGACGATCCAGGCCTTGCCGCCTCTCGCCCGTGCCTCACTCACGCCCTTCACCATGACGGTTTCTTTGAATGCATCGAGCGTGACGAAATAGCTCTGCCAGGTGTCGACCACGGCCGACACACTGGGTTCCCAGCAGCACGTCAACTTCCCCGGAATCGTATGATACGGATCCATCTGTCCCCTCCTGGTTGGCGAATGAATGCGATGGCCATTTTGAATCGGCCGCGCGACAGATCTGCTGAGTGAAATTGCCGAGGCAGAGAAGACAGCCTGCGTGTCGAACAGCTGCTGACTCAATTGAGCGAATGTTGTTTGCCCGCAGACCCGTGAGATGAACTCCCCTCCATGTTCCTGCTTGGACACATCGGGATCGGTTCCCGCCTCGGCCGCCCTCTCGTCTCGCGCGAGGTGATGCCGTGGCTTCTTCTCGGCTGCGTGCTGCCCGACGTCATCGACAAGCCGCTCTATTACGGTCTCTCGTTGGCGACGGGAAAGCACGCGCAGGAGCTCGGGCTCATCTCCAGTACGCGGACGTTCGGGCACACGTTTTTCTTGGCGACGCTCTGCTGGTTTCTCGCTGACCGCAGATTCACGCGTGCGCCCGGCCTTGCTGGGCGCGGGTTTGCGCTCTTCGTTGGACTGCTGACGCACTTTCTCCTCGACCTCGGCGGTGAGGTCTGGGGGCCGATCGCCGACTTAATCACCGGCACTCCTCCGCTGCCGCGCATCGGACCGAGCACGCTCGAGGGAATGCTCTTTCCTCTGCTTGGCCCGCATTTTCCCATCGCGCCATTTCATTCATTCGGCGAGCACGCAGCCTCGTTGACGAGCAGTTATGTCCTCTTTGGCGAACTGCTCGGCGGCGCGCTGCTCCTGCTCGACTGGCGCGCGTATCGCAAAGCGCGCGGACGCGTGGTATCGGCGGACAATGCCCAACGATGAATCGCGCTGCCCGTGGCCGAGCGACGACGCGCAGATGGTCGCCTATCACGACGAAGAGTGGGGGCGCCCCGAGCGGGACTCGCGCGCGCTCTTCGCGAAGTTGATCCTCGATGGATTCCAGGCCGGGTTGTCGTGGCGCACGATCCTGCATAAGCGCGCAGCCTTCGAACGGGCCTTCGCGCAGTTTAATCCCGAGAAGATCGCGCGGTTTAATGAGCGGGATATCAAGCGGCTATTGGCCGATGCGGGAATTGTCCGGCACCGAGGCAAGATCGAAGCGACCATTTCGAACGCGCGCGCATATCTGGAGATTGAAGCGAAGGAAGGCTTCGCACCGCTGCTCTGGAGCTTCGTGAATGACGCGCCGATCGTGAACCAACCAAAGCGCCCGCGCGATATCCCGACCGAGACGAAGGAGAGCCGTGCGATGTCGAAGATGCTGCGCGCGCGCGACTTCCGCTTCGTCGGTCCGACGATCTGTTATGCCTTCATGCAGGCGACGGGAATGGTCGATGACCATCTCGTCGGCTGCTTCCGCAAGGCAGGGGATTGATTACCAGCCGCAGCGCGCGCCCTTGTTCTGCTCCTTCAGCCACGTCTGCAGCGGCGCGAAGTAATCGAGGATCGCCGTCGCATCCATCTCGCGCGAGCCGGTCATCGTCGCGAGCGCCTCCTGCCAGGGCTTGCTGGCGCCGAGGGCGAGCATCGCCTTGAGTTGATCGCCCGCCGCCTTGCTGCCGTAGACCGAGCATTCATGCAGCGGCCCCTTGAATCCCGAGGCCTGGCACATCGAGCGGTGGAATTGATATTGAAGGATGCGTGCGAGGAAGTATCGCGCATAGGGAACATTCGCCGGCACGTGATACTTCGCGCCCGGATCGAAATCCTCCTCGGAGCGCGATACCGGCGCTGATACTCCCTGATACTTCTGCCGCAGCTCCCACCATGCCTGGTTGTAATGAGCCGGCGATACCTTTCCGCTGAAGACCTCCCAACGCCACTTATCGATTAACAGGCCGAAGGGAAGAAATGAGACGCGCGTTAATGCGTCTCTTAATTGGACCTCAATCAACCCTTTCTCGTCGGTCGGAACCTTGTCGAGCAGACCCAGCTTCTGCAGATATCCGGGAGTCATCGAGAGCACGAGAGAATCGCCGATCGCCTCGTGGAAGCCGTCGTTCGCGCCGCCGTGATAGAGCCATGGCAGCTTGTAATAGGAGTGCTCATAGTAGTTATGGCCAAGCTCGTGGTGGATCGTCTCGAGATCCTCCTGGTTGGCCTTGATGCACATCTTCACGCGCAGATCGTTTTGAATGAGCACGTTCCACGCTGAGGCGTGGCAGACCACATCGCGGCCGGCGGGCTTCACGAACTGCGAGCGCTGCCAGAACGTCTCCGGCAATGGATCGAGCCCCATCGACGTATAGAAAGATTCGCCCGTCTTCACGATCCGCTTCGCGTCCCACTTCTGCGTTTCCATTGCCTTGGTGATATCGAGGCTTGAGCCCCCGGGATATGGCTCCACGAGCGGCCAGATATTCGTCCACTCCTGCGCCCACATATTGCCGAGCAGGTTGGCAGGAATGGGTTTCCCGTCGGGGACGAGCTCCTTGCCATAGGTCTTCTGCAAGCGGCCACGCACATAGCAATGCAGGTCGTCATAGAGCGGCTTGACCTGCGCCCAGAGCCGGTCGAGCTCCTTCTCGAAATCATCGGCGGGCATATCGTAGCGGGCGCGCCAGAACGCTCCCTCGTCCGCAAAGCCGATCCCGCGCGCGGCCTTGTTCTGCAGCTCGACGAAGCGCGCATAGAGCGGCTTCATCTCTCGCGAGATGCTGTGCCAGCCGACCCACGCATCGCGCAGCTCGGACGGGTCGTGGCTGCGCGCGAGCACCTCTTCGAGTTCCTGCAGATCGCGGCAGCGGGCCTTGCCGTCGGGGCCGCACCACTTGCCCTTGCCGTAGAGACCTTCGAGCTTCGCGGCGAGCTGCGTCTCCTCTTCGCGCTCCTTCGCATCGGCAGGGCCGACGTCGTTGAGCTTGATGAGCAGCAACTGGCGCGCAGTGTCCGCGTCGAGGCCCGCGAGTCCGTCGAAGCGGGTCGCGTCATGCACCGCGCGCGTCTGGGCGGCGAGGAGATCGTCGTCGGCCGAGGCCGCGTTCAGCTCGGTGTCGTCGGTGATGTTTGTCGACTTGATCCACTGTGCGACGTTGTCCCGCGTCGAGAGCCGCTGCAGCTCATCCGCAGTGCGTGCGACGAACTGCTTCGCCTCGTCGGCCGTGGGCGCGCCCGTGAGCGCTGCGGCGTGCGGCGTGGGCTGCGCGGTGGCACAGGCGGCGAGAAGCGCGAGAGGGCAGGCGAGATGCGCGGCTTTCATAGGCGGGCTCCGGGGCGAAGGCGTGCCGACTATCGCGAATGGCCGCGGCATGGAAGGGAGGGATCGCGGACGGCGTCGCATCGGTCAATCCTCGGTCGCGCGTGAGAGCGATCGCCGTGCTAGATGGCGCCCTCCTGAAGGGTCCACCAAGAAGGAACGACGCATGCACAAGGCAACGATCGCGCTGTTCGTCACCTGCCTCGCGCTTGGCGCAGCAGGCTGCGCGCCCACTCTGCGCTTCAACCAGAGCTTCCTCGTCGCGGACGATATGAAGATCTCCGACAAGGGCTACGCCTCGCTCAAGAGCACGGGCGAGAGCTTCGATCTGTCGCCCATCCGTGCGGCCGAAGGACGGGTCGATCACGTCGTCGTGTTCAAGGTGCACGGCAGCTACCTCCTCGTCGGCGAGGGGTTCAAGCACCTCTGGCGCCTCTGGCCGGGAGGGCAGGACGAGGTCCACTACCAGGCGGTCGATGACATCACCGCGCCGGGGAGCGGCTTTTCCGGCGTTGCTCTCGAGCCGGCAGGAAAGTGCGTTCGTTTCACCTTCACCAAGGGTGCCTCCCAGTCGCAGTGGTTCGTGACGAGCGGCGGCGACCACGATGCAAAGGCGTGCCCCGATGCGTAGCCACCTCTCTGGCCGGATGATTCGCGCGTCCGCTGCTCTTCTGCTGGCGCTCGCGTTTGCGCCCGCGGCCCGCGCTGATGACGAAGTGAAGTCCCTCAAGCAGGCGCAGGCGGAGGCGAAGAAGAAGAAGAAGAAGGCCGCTGCCGCGGAGGACGCGCCGCCCGCGGAGAGTCCGTATGCCGGGTTGCCTCCGATGCCGGCGGACCCGGCACCTGCTCCTGATTCCGCGCCCGCGCGCACGGGCGTGATCATGCCGGGCGGAGGGATGGCCCCAGCTCCGGATCCCGACATCGCGCCGCTGTCAGGGGCACCGTCTCCTGCCGCCGCTGCTCCGATGCGCGAAGTGGCCGCACCGCAGCCGACGTTCCAGCCTGCTCCCGAGCCGGCACCCGAGCCCGTGCCGTCGCGCTCGGCCTATGTCCCGCCTCCTGAGCCGACGCCGGCGCCGGCCCCGATGCCGGAGCCTGCCTTCTCTCCGACTCCCGCGCCGGCTCCGGCCTTTGCGCCTGCTGCGACACCCGCGCCGACCTTCGCCGCGCCATCGTCGCCGAAGGACGTCGAGCAGCAGATCGCCGCTGCAGCGCAGGCAGAAAAAGCACAGCAGTGCGAGGTTGCCTATCAGGGCTATCAAGCAGCCCTCGAGCGCGCGAGCCGCGTCTCGGACAAGGCTCGCGCAGGAGAGCTTGAGTCGATCGCGCAGAACAAGATCGACAAGCTCGAGGATTGCTATCGCGCCTGCCAGCCGAACGCGCGCCAGCGGTCGCTCTTCGAGAGCGCGCAGGGGTCCAAGGAGCGCGGCGAGGCCAAGCGGGCGACGCAGATCGCGCGCAAGCTCCTGACCGGAAAAGATCAGCGCTGCGTCTTCTGGGGCCAGGTGAAGGAGTTCCTCGCCGGCATGCCTGGCCAGGCAGATGAGCTCGCCAACGACAAGGTCGATCCGTGCGAGGTCACGCCTGAGCTTCAGAAGGACCTCGACTCCGCCCGCTCCATGGCGCACCGCGAGCAGCAGGAGCTCAGCGAGCTGATGGCAAACCGCTCGCGGATCAGCGGCCACATGGACCAGATGGTTTCCCTCTGGCACGAGCTCGATCAGACGCGCCAGCGCATCTTCGAAATGCGCGAGGAGTTCCTCGACTGCGATGCCGTCTACAAGCCTCTCGTCGAGGACGCAGCGAGCCTCCACGACACCTTCGAGAAGTCCGAGAACCTCATCCTCGCCACCTACCGCGGGCAGCTCGGATCGCTCTCGAAGAAGGTGCGCGAGGCGCAGAGCCAGCTTGAGGACAAGAGCCGCTTGCTCGAGACGCGCGGGCAGGAACTCGACCGTCTGAAGAAGCAGCTCGACGAGATGGGCACCGTGAATGAGGACATCTACAACGACCTCTTCAACCTCGCGGGCACCGAGTCGATCAGCTTCACGACGCAGGTCGAGGGCCGCCGCATCGAGAAGCCGATGGAGGAGATTCGCGCGCTGATGGCCGACGAGAGCAAGGTCATCTCGCAGGTGCAGTCGAAGTATCCCGAGTACTTCGCCAACGGCGTCAACGTCGAGGCGATGAAGCGCAAGAAGCTCGTGCTCGAGAAGATCGAGCAGATGATGGAGAAGTATCAGAAGGCCAACGGGAGCACGCACCCGGGCAGCCAGCGCTCGATCGATGAGATCGACGCGACCATCAAGATGCTCGACAAGGCGATCGGCGCGAAGGCCGGAGACGCGGCGGCGGCAGGCGACAAGAAGGAAGACCCGTCTGGCGGCGGCGTTCCCACCTGGCTCATCGTGATCGGCGCACTGCTCGCGATCGGTGGTTTCATTTTCTGGCGCGTCAAGAGCGGCGGCTCGAGCAACGAGCGGGTCGGCTTCCGCTAGAGAATCGCGCTGGACTTCTGGCAGCCCGTGCGTGTGCGCGGGCTGCCTTTTTTTGTCTAGACCTTGAGCGACTCGAGCACGGTGTCGAAGACGACGAAGCCGAGCCGGTCGCGATCGGTTGCCGGTAGCGGGCCGAACGACAAGGAGACGCGGAACGCCGGCCCCTGCCGCTTGACGCCGCTGACGATCGCTTTGCAGACGAGCGGCGCAGGTTCGTCGGGCAGCCGCAGCGTCACCGTCGCTGGCTCGCCCACGGTCGGGCAGTAGCCGAGCATCGCGGCCAACCCGCCGACCGAGATGTCGAGCGTCATCGCTCGCAGAGTCATCCCGTTGCTGATGATCAGGTCCGCCTGCAGAGTGCGCTGCACGCGCAGGCTCTGGCGCGCCGTCTGCCCGGGCTTGAGATCAAGCTGCTGCGCGGAGAGGAGCGCGTTGGCGAGCTCCTCCCTCCCGCGGAGGTATTCGGTGTTCTCCTCGTCGGTGAGCTCCTTCTTGCGAGCGCGCTCATGCAGCTTCCTGAACTCCGCAACCCATTCACGCAGTGCCATAGGATCCTCACTTCCTCACAAGCGAGTGACGAAATGCAAGGCGCGAAAGGTGCGCCACAGTGTGCCTTCAGCGGGTCGCGCGATAGTGCGCCGCGATGATGCTGGCCACCGCGCACGTCAGCTTCTTGCCGGTTGGGATGTGGAGAAACTCATTCGGGCCGTGCGCGTTCGACTGCGGCCCGAGCACGCCCGTGATGAGGAACTGTGCGGCGGGAAATTTCTCGCCGAGCATTCCCATGAACGGGATGGTGCCTCCTTCGCCCATGCTCGCTGCGGGCTGCTTCCAGAACGTCTGCGAGGCCTCTTCGATCGCGCGGTCGAGCCACGGCGCGAGAGCCGGCGCGTCCCAGCCGACACTCGCCTTGTCCCCCTCGAACGTCACCTTCGCGCCGTAGGGAGGATTGCTCTCGAGCGCGCGCTTGACCGCAGCCAGCGCGGCTTTGGGCTCCACGCGCGGCGGAATGCGGATCGACAGTTTCAGCGCCGTCTCGGGGCGCAGCACATTTCCTGCACTCTCGAGCGAGGGCATTCCGGCCGCGCCCACGACCGACACGGTCGGATTCCAGGTGCGCGCGAGCACAAGCCCAGCGAGGTCGTTTCCCATCGGCACCGCGCCCGCGACGAAGGGGAACTTGTCGTAGACCGCCGTGCCGAGCGCCTTCGCCGACGTCTGTGCCTGCGCACGCCGCGCCGCCGGGATCTCGACGAACAGCTCGGGCAGCAGCATCTTGCCGGTCTCTTCATCCTCGATGCGCGAGAGCAGCTGGCGGGCGATGCGGAAGCTCGACGGGACGATGCCGCTGCCGTCGCCAGAGTGGATCCCCTCGGTGAGAATCTGCACGCGAAGCGTGCCCGCGATCATTCCGCGCAGAGAGGTGGTGCTCCAGAGTTGCTCGTAGTTGCCGCAGCCCGAGTCGAGGCAGACCACCAAGCTGGGCGAGCCGATTCGCTTCGCGAGGTGCTCGATGTACGCGGGAAGATCCGGCGAGCCGCTCTCTTCGCAGGCCTCGATCAGCACCACGCAGCGAGCTCTCGGCAGCTTCTGCTCAGCGAGCAATCGCAGTGCCGCGAGCGACGCGTAGGCCGCATAGCCATCGTCGGCCGCACCGCGTCCGTAGAGGCGGTCTCCCTCGCGCACGGGCTCCCACGGCGACAGCCCCTCGCGCCAGCCCGTCATCTCCGGCTGCTTGTCAAGATGGCCGTAGAGCAGGATGGTCTCGGCGCTCTCGTCGCTCTCCGCGGGCGACTCCATGAAGATGACCGGCGTGCGGCCCGGCAGACGCACCACCTCGACGGTCAGGCCCGGCAGCGGCTGCTGCTTGCAGAACCGCTCGACCAGCGCGACCGCGCGATCCATCTCTCCGCGCTCCTGCCACTGCGCATCGAACGCAGGCGAGCGGTTGGGGATGCGGACGTACTCGTGGAGCGAAGGCAGGATCTCGCGCTCCCACATCTCTTCAGAGCGAGCAGTCGCTGCGGCGGCGTCGAACGCGGGCAGGGTCATGCCCAGCCTCTTAGCAAGAAGCGCTCGTCGCCTCTACGGGTGCGGCACTCGATCTCGATCGCCTGTTCGACAATGGACTGACGCGAATCCTCTCCGACGTGAAACAAGGAGCGCTCGTCCGCGTAGACGGGCAGCGAGCAGCGGGGAGATTGCGCCGGCCCTTCGCTGCTGTGGACTTCGGCGCGCACGAAAGCCTCCTTCTCCATGAGTGCAGACCACGCCCGCCAGATCCCGCGCAGAGTTGGAACACGCTTCCAGCACGCCACCTCGCTTCTCGGCAGCGCGCTCTTGCTGCTCGCGTTCGCGAGGCCCGCGGTGGCGCGATCGCTCGATGCGGCGTCGGCCGACGAGTCGTCCGAAGGGAGTGAAAAGCTCGGCGCGCAGATCAAGCACGAGGTGCGCGAGCAGCTCGTGAAGGTGCGCACCAAGCTCTCCGGCCTCGCCGATCGGCTGCACCATCGCGGGGCCGACGAAGACGATGAGGAGGACTGGTACGCGCGCGGAATGCGGCAGCACAAGCGCGGGCATTTCAAGGATGCGATCGCGGCCTTCCAGAAGGCCATCGATGCCGACCAGCGCGCGGACGACGCCAGCTACAACATTGCCTGCGACTACGCGCAGCTCGGCGATGTCGAGCACGCCGTCGAGTGGCTCAAGCGCGCCACTGACGAAGGGGCCGACGCGGAGAGCATGGTCGGCAGCGACGACGACTTCGATCCGATTCGCAGCGACGCGAAGTTTCGCGCGGGCCTTCAAGAGCTGCATGCGCAGCGAGCGCACCGCCACGCGTCCGAGCAGGCCCGCCTCGAACGGCGCTACCAGCGGCTCCTCTCGCGCGCACCGAAGAGTGATGAGCCGTGGAGCAGCCTCGGCAAAGAGCTACTCGATGCGGGAGCGTACGACCTCGCCTTCAAGGCGTTCTCCTCTGCAGCCGAGCGCACAACGGAGCCGGGGAACTCGCTCTACAATGCGGCCTGCGCGCTCTCGCTCAAGGGCGACAAGAAGGCGGCGCTCGCGCAGCTTGAGCGCGCCATCGAGCAGGGCTTCGACGATCTCCACCAACTCAAGCACGACGACGACCTCGACAGCGTTCGCGATGAACCGCAGTTCATTGAGCTTGCGCAGCTCGCGCGCGATCTCGAACTCGACGTCGAGCGGAACACCTTCGTGCTCAATCTCGGCAGCGTGCATGTCTGGACGCGCAAGGGCAGCAAGAAGCGCAGCGCCGAGGACGTCGCGCACTACCAGGAGATGGCGAAGAAGCATCCGCAGCTCGGGCGGGCACAGTTCAATCTCGGATATGCGCAGCTCGCGGCGAAGGATGCGTCGGGCGCAGAGGCGTCGTTCGCAAAGGCTCTCGCCCTCTCGTATCGAACGGGCACGACGCTCTATGATCTCGCCTGCGCGCAGGCCCGCGCGGGGCATAAGGATGCGGCACTCGATTCGCTGCAGAAGGCGATCGACGCGAATGCAGGCGCTGCCGATTCGATGGACGATGACGACGATCTCGCCTCGCTCCGCGGCGACGCGCGCTTTCGCGAACTCAAGCGCAAGGCCGCGATGCAGAGCGGCAATGACGATGACGATGACGACGACGAGTAGCCACAGCGGGTAGAGTCAGTCGATGGACAGATCGACTCTCTCGTCTCTGCACGCCGAGCATTGCCGCGCCTTGCAGTTGAGCTGCGAAGCGGTGCTGCGCGCGCAGGGGCTCGATACGCTCGTGCTCCACTCGGGCACGCCGCAGAAGCGCACTTCGTTCGACGACCAGTTCTGGCCGCTGCGGCCCTCGCCCTGGTTCATGCACTGGCTGCCGCTCGAGGAGCCGGGCTGTCATCTGATCATCCGCGCGGGAAAGCTCCCGCTGCTGCTGCGGCCGCAGGAGTTCGACTTCTGGGAGGCGCCGCATCCTCCCGCGTCCGATCATTTCTGGAGCTCGTTCGAGGTTCGCGAAGGCAGTCGGGCGGCGCTGCTTGCGGAAGCCCGGGCGTTGTCGGGTGGCCGCACGGCGTTCGTCGGCGACGACCTCGCTGCGGCCGAGGCTCTCTCTCTCTCTGCGGCGGCAAACGGCGCGGCCCTGATGCGCGCGCTCGATGTGCTGCGCGTGAGCAAGAGCGCGTATGAGGAGCTCTGTCTCGTCGAGGCGAATCGGCGTGCGGCCGTCGGCCATGAGGAGTTGCGTGCGCTCTTCGCGGGCGGCGATCTTCCCGAGCTGCAGCTGCATCTCTCGTTCTTGCGCGCGACCAGCCAGGACGATTCGGAGACGCCCTACAAGAACATCGTTGCGCTCGGCGCGCATGCGGCGACGCTCCACCACGTCAGCTACGAGAAGCGCGCGCAGCCTGCGCTGTCGCTGCTCGTCGACGCGGGCGCCTCTTTCGCGGGCTACTGCTCGGACATCACGCGCACCTGGGTGAAGGGCGGCGGCGCGGGGGCGAGTGCGTTTGGAGCGCTCGTCGCGCAGGTCGAGGCTCTGCAACAGCGACTCTGCGGCGAGGCGCGGGTGGGGCGTGAGTACGAGTCGCTGCACGATCATGCGCATGAGCTGATCGCGGATGCGTTGAGAGCGGTCGGCATCGCGCGCTGCTCGTCGGCGGAGCTGATCGAGAGCGGGCTGACGCGCGCTTTCTTTCCGCATGGTCTTGGCCACTCGCTTGGCCTCACCTGCCACGACGTCGGCTGCGCGTTGAAAGCGCCGCGAGCGGAGAATGCGTGGCTGCGCAACACCAGCACGATCGCGGACCGCCAGACCTTCACCATCGAGCCGGGCGTCTACTTCATCGACGCGCTGCTCGCGCCCTTTCGCGCAGGACAGCACGCGACCGCCATCGACTGGGCGCTCTGCGACGAGCTGACGAAGTTCGGCGGCGTGCGGATTGAAGACGACGTCGTGGTGGGCAAGAGCGGCCTGCGCAACCTGACGCGCGAGCTGCTGCCGCAGGGCGGCGGCGCTCCCGGCCTTCGATGAATCTCTTGCTGCTTGAGCCAGGTGAGGTCGACGAGAGCGGGCTCGCGCGACTCGGTGGCCGACGCCTCGTCCATGCGAATGAGGTTCTGCGCGCGCAGAAGAGCGACCGGCTGCGCGTAGGAATGCGCGGTGGAAACGTCGGCGATGGCGAGGTCGTCTCCATCGATGCGCGCGAACTCGTGCTTCGCGTCGCGCTCGCGCAGCCGCCACCAGAGCGGCGGGGCGTCGATCTGCTCCTCGGGATGCCGCGGCCCAAGGTGCTCAAGCGCATCCTTCCTGCGCTCGCATCGCTCGGCATCGATCGCATCGTGCTCGTCAATGCCGCGACGGTGGAGAAGAGCTACTTCGCGACGCCGCTGCTCGCGCCCGGGTCGATCGCCGAGCTGTTCTCGCTCGGCCTCGAGCAGTCGCGTGACACGGTGGCGCCGACTCTCTCTCTGGAGACGCTCTTTCGTCCCTTCGTCGAAGATCGCCTCGACGCGCTCTTCCCCGCACCCAGCCTGCGTCTGCTCGCGCATCCGGCCGCCGATGCGTCGTTTCCGGAATTATTGACCGGCCGGTCAGAAATGGGCCGCACGCTCCTCGCCGTCGGACCCGAGGGTGGCTGGGTGCCGTTCGAGCTCGAGCTGCTCGCAGCTCGCGGATTCACGCGGATCAGTCTGGGCGCGCGTCCGCTGCGTACCGAGGTTGCGCTTCCTGCGCTGATCGGGGCGCTGCTCGCGGCACGATGAACAAGGCAGCCGCACCCCGGTTGGCGTCGTTCAAAGATGCGTGCGGAAGAAGGCGAAGACGCGCTCCCAGTAGCGCTGCAGAAGAGCTGGCTCATGAAACTGGTGCGTCTGCCCGAGTTGCGGCAGGAGCTCGAACGGCTTCCCCGCACGGAAGAGCGCGTCGCAGAGCAGCAGCGACTCGCTGAAGTGGACGTTGTCGTCGGCGGTGCCGTGAGAAATCAGCAGCGGCCGATGTTCGAGCGTTGGCTGCGACGCTGCATCGAGGAGCCCGTTGCGAGCGTAGAGCGGATTTCCCTCGGGCGGAGGGACGCCGAGATACCGTTCGGTGTAGCCCGTGTCGTAGTTCATCCAGTCGACCACGGGAGCGCCCGCGACGGCGGCCTTGAAGACGTCGGGGCGGCGCAGCACAGAGAGCGCCGCGAGATAGCCGCCGAAGCTGTGCCCCATCGCGCCGACGCGCGTCAGATCGATTGCCGGTTCGCGCGCAGCCCACGCGTGCAGTGCAGCGATCTGATCGTCGAGCGGCACCTCGCAGAACTTCCCTGCGATCGCGCGCTCCCAGTCCCGGCCACGAAGCGGCGTGCCGCGGTTGTCGACGCGCAGCACGAGAAAGCCGTGATCGGCGATCCATTGATCGAGCAGGTAGGCCGCGCTCTGTGCACGCACGGTGTTGACGTGCGGTCCTCCGTAGAGCTGGACGATGAGCGGATAGTTGCCTTGTGCAACAAAATCGCGCGGTCGCACGAGGAGGGAATGGAAACCTCCGTCGGCGCGATGGCCGTCGGCGCAGAGCGGCGGCTCACCGACCTGTGCGAACTCGATCCGCGGAGCGGGAGGCATCGGTTCGGCGACCGAGCGCAACTGGCCGGCGATGGTTCCGTCCTGGCGGACCAGTTCGAATCGCGCACCGCCGCGCAGTGGAGCGCAGACGCGCAGATGCGTCCGTCCGCTCTGCGCGAAGACAGCAGTGATGCTCTCAGCCACGCCGTCTGCGGGCGCGAGCTTGCTCGCCGGTAGCGTGTCGTTCTCGTCGTGAAGCCGTTGACGCCACAACTCGGACGCCAGCGGTGTCGGGTGGCGCAGGAGAAACAGCGTGTCGGTTGCCTCGTCGAATCCGGCAATCGAAGCGAAACGAAATGCCAGTGGAGTCAGTTCACGCAGGAGTGTGCCGTCGGCCGCGTGATGGAACAACTGCAGCGCGCCTGCCCCCTCGCTGCTCCAGAGAAAGCCCGAGCTATCCGGAAGCCAGAGGAGGTCGCGCGCCGAGTTGAGGAACGCTTCGTCGTGCTCGGTGAGCAGCGTGCGGGCGCGCAGTTGCGCGTCGAACGAGATCAGCGCCAGGTCGCGCTGGTCGCGGGTGAGCGCGATCAGGAGCAGCTTCTCAGGTGCCGCCCATTCCACGCGCGCGACGTACTCCCAATGCGGCTTGAGCGGCAGCCACCGCGTCTCTCCTCCGGTCGCCGGGACGATGCCGAAGCGGCACTTCGCGTTATGTCGCCCCGCGCGCGGATAGGCCTGCGGCGCGGGCGCGCGAAACGCGTGCGCCGGGTCCTGCAGGAAAAGCTTCTCGACCGATTCTTCGTCGACCTCTTCGTAGAGAAGCGCGGCCGAATCGGGCGACCACCAGAAGCCGCGGAAGCGCGAAAACTCTTCCTGTGCGACGAACTCTGCGCGCGCGTGCAGCAGCGTCGAGGTTGCGCCGTGCGTGAGCTGGACCGCTCCTGGGCCGGGCTGGCGCTGCTCCTCGACATGCACGGGCACCACCCAGAGTTCGCCGGCGCGGACAAACGCACAGCGGGTGCCGTCGGGCGAGAGTTCGGGATCAAAGAGCGCAGCGCCCGTTTCGTCAGGGCCGGCGATCTCTCTCGCACGCCCGCCCACGAGCGCGATGACGAAGGCCCGACCGCCCAGCATGAAGAGCGCGAGATGACCGTCGCTGGAGAGTTGGTAGCTGACGATGCCGCTTGCGGTGATGCGCATACGCTCGCGCCGGGCCTGCTCCTCTGGCGTCAGCGAATCGCCGCTGTCGCCGAGCAGGGATTCGCGGGAGGCCAGCTCCCGCTCACTGCCGCTCTCGAAATCAACTGCGTAAAGACGCAGTTCGGTGTCGCGCGGGCCGCTGCGCAGAAAGAGCGCGTGCCGTCCGTCGGGAGTGAGCTGGATGCTCTGCGGCATCCCGTTGGTGAAGCTGCGAGTCTCGAGCAGCGTGCGGAGAAAATCGTGATCCGAGATGCTTTGAGTGCCAACCATCTCGCTGCCCGTGATTTCCATCAGTGCACGCCCGCCATCAACTTGCGAATCGGACGCAGAAGCAGCGCGAGCAGGAAAGCCGCGCCCAGCGCGGAGAGCGCGACCGTGAGAAACAGCCACGGCAGCGACGCGCTCGGATCGTAGTGGCCGGCGATGAAGCCGCCGAGCTTGTTGCCCGCGGCGAGTGAGAGGAACCAGACTCCCATCATCAGCGCGGCGAAGCGGGGTGGGGCGAGCTTGGAGACGGTGGAGAGTCCGACGGGCGAGAGGCAGAGTTCGCCGAGCGTGCTGAAGAGGTAGACGGCGATGAGCCAGAGCGGTGAGACCTTGCCGCCGCTCGTCACCGCGAGCTGCGCGCCGCCCGCGACGATGAAGAACGAGACCGCCACCGCGAGCAGGCCCAGCGCGAACTTCCCGGGGCTCGACGGATCACGCTTGCCGAGCGCGACCCAGAGCCAGGCGAACACGGGCGCGAGCGCGATGACGAAGATCGAGTTGACCGACTGCAGCCAACTCGAGGGGAACGAGAATCCGAAGAGGCGATTGTCGGTGAGCTGATCGGCGAAGAGGTTGAGCGAGGAGCCGGCCTGTTCGTAGGCGGCCCAGAAGAAGGTCGCGAAGAGGAAGAGCACAACGATGGCTGCGAGTCGCGTCCAGTCGTCGCGCGTGAGTGCGCTCGGCCGCTCCCCGCCTGGGTTTGCGCTCGTTGTCGAGTGTGCGCGCTCTCCCTCTGATGCGCTCGTGGGGGCTTCGCCGACGCGGCCGAAATCGCGCAGGCCGAGCGCGAACTGCGCAAGTCCGAGCAGCATGCCGAGGCCCGCGGCGGCGAATCCGAAGTGCCACCCGAGGTGTGCGTCGAGGCCGTGCGCGGTGAGAAACGCGAGGAAGGATTCGCTCTGCGCGAGGTATCCGCACGCAATCGGCGAGATCATCGCGCCGAGATTGATGCCCATATAGAAGATGGAGAAGCCGCCATCGCGGCGCGCATCATCTGGCGCGTAGAGGCCGCCGACGAGCGTGCTGACGTTGGGCTTCAAGAGTCCCGTGCCGACGACGATCATCGTGAGACCCGCGTAGAACGCGGGCAGCGCAGGCAGCGCGAGGCAGAAATGGCCGAGCGCAATCACGGCGCCCCCGAGCATCACGGCACGTCGCTGGCCGAGGAACGCATCCGCGAGAAATCCACCCGGCAGCGCGCTCAAGTAGACGAGCGACGTGTACCAGCCGTAGATCGCCGCGGCCCTGGGCACCTCGAATCCGAGTCCGCCGTTCGCGACTGGCGCGACCATGTAGAGCATCAGCAGCGCGCGCATGCCGTAGTAACTGAAGCGCTCCCACATCTCGGTGAGGAAGAGCGTGCGCAGTGCACGAGGGTGGCCGCCGAAGGTGGTCCGGTCAGGCGGCAGCGTCTGATAGAGCGAGGCGGTGTCGGTCATGGAGTGCGATTCATATAGCGGAGATGTGCATGCTTGATGTTGCGGCGGCGAAGCGGAATCCATTTGCGCCCGGTCTCTTCGCGGGACAGGTCGCGCTGGTAACGGGCGGCGGCACGGGAATCGGGCTCGCGTGTGCGCGCGAATTTCTCCAGCTCGGCGCGAAGGTGGTCATCGCCAGCCGCAAGCAGGAGAAGCTCGACGCCGCCGTCGCAGAGTTGCTTGCCGTTGATGCGGGCGTCGATTCGAATCGCGCAGAGCGGCTCCTGGCGCGGGTTTGCGACATTCGCGAGCCCGAGCAGATCAAGCTGCTGGTTGACGCCGTGCTCGAGAAGTTCGGCCGCATCGATGTGCTGGTGAACAACGCGGGCGGGCAGTTTCCGATGCCCGCGTCCGAGCTCTCGACGCGCGGGTTCGACGCGGTGATTCGCAACAACCTCAGCGGCACCTTCTACGTCACGAGAGAAGTCGCGACGCGCGCGATGCTGCCGGCGAAGCAGGGCGCGATCGTCAACGTCACGGCGATGGTCTCGCGCGGCTTCCCCGGCATGATGCACACGGGGGCTGCGCGCGCGGGCGTGGAGAACATGACGCAGTCGCTGGCGGTCGAGTGGGCTTATGCCGACGTGCGCGTGAACGCGGTTGCGCCGGGGATCATCCGCTCGTCGGGCATGGATCAATATCCGCCCGAACTGGTCGCGGGCAGCGTCACGCGTACGCCCCAGAAGCGGCTCGGCAGCGTCGAGGAGACCGCGCACGCCATCGTCTATCTTGCGTCGCCTGCAGCGCTCTTCGTCACCGGCGCGGTGCTGCGCATTGACGGCGGCGCATCGCTCTGGGGTGATCTCTGGGAGATCCCCGAGCGCGAAGACGGCGTCAACTAGCGGACTCGATCTAGGACAGGGTCGTTGCGATCACACCCGCCTCGAGCAGCTGGCTCAAGATGCGCGCGGTGTCGATCGGGCTCAGGCCGCAGATGGCGTAGAGATCGTCGAAGCTGACATCTCCGTCGATCTGCGCGAGCACGAAGCCTGCGCGCGGGTCGAGGTTGAGCCAGATCACCTCGTCCGGCCCGAGAACCACCCGTGGCCTGCTGCGGGTGTGCCCGAGACGGCTTTCGTACATCTGCAGCAGATTCTCCTCGCAGCGGTCGCGCATCGCCTGCGCGGGTTCGTGTTCAGGATGGCGCGCGAGCACCTTGCTCGCGAGCTCGAGTGCGCCGCTGAAGTCGTCGAGGTCGAGCAACTCCCCGGCCGCAGTCATCCACAACTCTGCCTCGTCCGAGACGTCGTTGCGGGGCGCGGGCGGCGGCCGATGCAACGTCCAGATCGGTGGAGTCGCTGCGGAGCCAGCCGTGGGTTGGGCTTGAGCGCCGATCTCCTCCGGCGGCGGGGGAGGAGATCCTGCACTTCGCGCCCGCGGTTGGCCTGCTGCAGACTGCATCGGCGAGCGCAACCACGGATGGCGATCGAACGTGCGAAACGCCGCGTGCGCATCAGCGGCGGGTTCGTTGGAGAGCACGAGTGGATCGAGCGCCGGCATGTCGTCGAGGGTGATCCCGGCGTCGACGTCGCTGCCCTCTTCCGCCATCTTCGCGTGAATCCTCTCGAGAGCAGAGCGGAGGAACTCCCGCGCGCGCAGGTTCGTCGGCTCGAGTTGGTAGGCCGCCTCCCACGCGCGCACCGCCTCGACCATCTTGCCGCGACGGTACTGGTCGAGCCCGTCGAGAAGCAGAGAGGAGAAGCGGCTCGAGTCCTCCTCTGGCATCAACTCTCTCCGGCTGTGGTCTCGATGGTGCGATCGATCGCGCCGCGCAGCGCCGCGAGCATGCGCTCGAGGCGTTCCACCGAACCGGCGAGCCCCTCGCTCTCCCTCTGCAACAGCTGGATCCGCGCCAGCGCCAGCGCGGCCTGTGCACGCTGCAGCGCCTCCTGCCCGAGTCCGCTGCCCGCGGCCTGCGCGAGCCGCGGCCAGAGCTCTTCGAACTCCTTGAAGAGCCGCTCCGCCTCCGCCTTGCGCACTTCGAACTCCGGATCGGTGCGCTGCGTGAGCAGCCAATCCTCGTTCGCCGCAGCGGCCACGCGGAGCTCTTCCTCGGTCAGCCCGCTCGAGGCGGTCACCGTGATGCTCTGCCGCACGCCAGTCTGCGCATCCACCGCCGAGACCGAGACGATTCCATCCGCCGAAATGTCGAACGTGACGCTGATGTCGACCTGCCCACGCGGCGCCTCGCGTAGCCCGCTGAGCATGAACTCCCCGAGCAGCTCGTTCTGCGCCGCCAGATCGTTCTCTCCCTGTACGACGGTGATCTTCGCTGAAGTCTGTCCGTCCTTCACCGTCGTGAAGACGTGGTGCGCCGAGGTCGGCACGGTCGTGTTCTTGTGGATGATGCGAGA
Source organism: uncultured delta proteobacterium (assembly GCA_903911145.1). GTDB lineage: Bacteria > Myxococcota > Myxococcia > Myxococcales > 40CM-4-68-19 > CAIWCD01. Next base: position 117,477 of record CAIWCD010000046.1, read on the forward strand.
GAAATATCCGCCCGCGATCGCGATGCCGAGCGAGTGGGGCGTGACGTCGAGCAGCAGCATCTCCTCCTTCGCCGTGCCGCTGATGAGGCTGAAGCCCTGGATGGCCGCGCCGACTGCGACCGCCTCATCGGGGTTCACCGACTTGCTCGGCTCTTTTCCGAAGAGTCCCTTCACGGCGTCGTGAATGCGCGGCATGCGCGTCTGTCCGCCGACGAGCAGCACATCGGCGATGACTGACGCGTGCACCTTGGCGTCGGCCATCACGTTGGCGCAGACGGCGAGCGTGCGCTGGATGAGATCCTCCGCCATTTGCTCAAGCGCCTCGCGCGTCAGCGTCGCCTGCAGATGCAGCGGTCCTGCCGTCGGCGAGGCCGCGATGAAAGGCAGGTTCACTTCTGTCTGCCGCATCGACGAGAGCTCGCACTTCGCCTTCTCCGCCGCGTCGCGCAGCCGCTGCAGCGCCATCTTGTCGCGGCGCAGATCGAGCTGGTGCTTCTCGAGGAAGGATTGCGAGAGCCAGTCGATGATCCGGGCGTCGAAGTCCTCGCCGCCGAGCAGCGTGTCACCGCCGGTGGCCATCACTTCGAAGACGCCCTTGAACATGTGCAGCACAGTGAAGTCGAACGTGCCGCCGCCGAGATCGAAGATGGCGATCGTCTTTTCATCGAGGCTCTTGCCGAAGCCGTACGCGAGCGCGGCCGAAGTCGGCTCATTGATGATGCGGATGACCTCGAGGCCGGCGATGCGCCCGGCGTCCTTGGTCGCGTTGCGCTGCGCATCGTTGAAATACGCGGGCACCGTGATGACCGCCTTGGAGACGCTCTCTCCGAGGAATGCTTCGGCGTCGAGCCTCAGCTCGGTCAGCACCATCGCGCTGAGTTCGGCGGGCGAGTGCTGCTTGTCTCCGAGCACAACCTGCGGATCATCGTGAGCGCCGGCGATCACCGTGTATGGCATCCGCGGCAGCACGTCCTGCAGCGCACGCGAGCTGAACTTGCGACCCATCAGCCGCTTGACCGCCACCACCGTGCGTTCCGCGTTGGTGACCGCCTGCCGCCGCGCGAGCTGACCGACGAGGCGCTTGCCGTTCTTCGCAAGGGCGACGACCGAGGGCGTGAGCCGATAGCCACTCCGATTGGGAATGACCGTCGGCACGCCGCCGTGCACGATCGCCACGACGGAGTTGGTTGTGCCGAGATCGATTCCGATGACCGGTTCCACGAAGCCTCGCTGCCCGCGCTGGATGGTGAGACTTCCGTTCTACAAAACTTTGCGGCTTGGGATCAGAGCGATTTCATCAACGCGAGCGCTTCAGAGTGATGCGGCTCGCGCGCAAGGATCAATTGAAGCTGGGCCTTCGCGCGCGGTTTCTGCTTGAGCGCGGCGAACGCGCGGGCGGCGCTGAGGTGGCCATCGAGGTTCATCGGCGCGAGCTCGCAGGCCCGCAACGCGAACGTCAGTTGCTGCGCGAAATCGCCGAGCGCGGCGGCGCATCGGGTCGCACCCAGAGCTGCATCAGCCACGCGGGGATTGAGCTGCAGCGCCGTGGCGTAGAGAGAAAGCGCCTTCGACCAGGCGCGCGCGTCCTCTTGATCTCGCGCGACCGCGAGCGCCGACGCAGCCCGCAGTTGCACCTGCTCCTTCTCGAGATCATGCAGTCGCTGCACGATCTCCTTGCGCTCCGGATCGAGCTCGCGCGCGCACGTCAGCGCGCTGATGGCGAGGCCCCGCTGACCTTCGTTGGCGTGCTGGAGCGCCTGCTCGTAGAGCTGTCGGGCCGCGCCGAGCCGGGCGAATCCCTTGGTGCGTAAGAGTCGACTGCGTCGTTCCTGAACGCGCCTCGACTCATCGGCCTCTGCGGCCTGCCTCGCGAGAATTTGCGTCCGCTCGTTCGGAGAGAACTTCTCCAGGTGGTCGCGATCATACTCGGCGCGAAGACCATCCTCGCAGAGGGTCTGGAAGGCGCGGTTGAGCCGCTGGAACGCGCGCGTGAGCAGCGGCGCGAATCGCCCGAGCTGTTTGCCGTACCAGGAGTCGGGATGGTAGCGGCGACTCCGTTCAAGATAGGCGCGTCGAATGGTGCGCACGTCCGCGTCTGCGGCCACGCCAAGCAGCGCATAGTGCGAGAGCGTCGTCTCGCCCGCAGCGAGAGCGTCGAGTTCACTCTGCAGATCTTCCGGCAGCTCGACCGGCGCTGGCTCTCCGGGCGTCATCAACGACTAGACCTCCGCGAGCGCGCGGCCCAGCAGCTCGATGCTCTGCGCGATTTCGCTCTCGGAGATCGTCAGCGCAGGCGCGATGCGGATGATCCGCTCGCCGACCGCGTTGATGAGCAGGCCCAGTTCGCGTGCACGCGCGACCAGTTTGGGCGCGACGTCCTCGTTGAGCAAGAGGCCGCGCCAGAGCCCCATTCCGCGCTCTCCCGCAACTTTCGTCGAGCGTTGCGCGAGCGACTTCAACCCTTCCGAGAGTTGCTCGCCGCGCGCGCAAACCTGCGCCAGGAGCGGCTCATCGAGCTGTTCCATCACGGAGCAGGCTGCGGCCGTCGCGATCGGATTTCCTCCGAACGTCGAAGCGTGCGTGCCCGGCGTCAGGCTCATTGCCAGCGCATCGGTCGCGAGCAGCGCGCCGAGCGGCAGCCCGCCTGCGATCCCCTTGGCGAGGCTCATCGCGTCGGGCGCGAAGTCGAACCACTGGTGGCAGAAGAGCTTGCCCGTGCGCCCCATTCCGGCCTGCACCTCGTCGAGCAGCATCAGCGCGCCGGTCGCGGTGCAGAGCTCGCGCACCTGCTTCAGATAACCCGCCGGCGGCACCAGCACGCCCGCTTCTCCCTGCACGGGTTCGAGCATCACCGCGCAGGTCTTGTCGTTCACCACCGCGCGAAGCGCCTCGATGTCGCCGAACTTCACGAAGCGAAACCCTGCTGGCAGCGGCCCGAATCCCTGCTGGTACTTCGGTTGCCCCGTGGCCGCGAGCGCGCCCATCGTGCGGCCGTGGAACGAGTTCTCCATGCAGACGACCTCGATCCGCTCAGCGTGCCCCTGCGAGACGTGCCAGTGGCGCGCGAGCTTGATCATCCCTTCATTCGCCTCCGCGCCCGAGTTGCAGAAGAAGACCCGATCGGCAAACGAGCGGCTCGTGAGCATCTCGGCGAGACGGATCTGCGGTTCGGTGAAGTAGAGATTCGAGCTGTGCCAGATCTTCGCGATCTGCGCGTCCACCGCGGCCCGCAGCTTCACGTTCGCGTGGCCGAGCGAGATGGTGGCGATGCCGCCGATGCAGTCGAGATACTTCTTTCCATCAGCGTCCCAGACCCACGAGCCTTCGCCGTGCAGGAGCGCGATCGGCTGCGTGCGGTAGTTCTGGAAGAGGACTTTCTTCGCGCGGCTTTCGAGGTCTTGGTTGGACATGGGGCGCGCACCATAACAAAGGCTTCTCGCTGCGTGCGAGTAGGCGCGAGCCCCGCACTTGAGGTAGATCGCTCGCGAGCATGGTGCGCAACCTCTCCATCGCAGTACTCGCGAGCCTCGTCGCCGCGTGCGGGCCGCAGCAGGCGCCGTCGCCGCGCGCGTCCGTCCCTGGCGTCGATCCGCTCAGCGGTGCGCTCTCGACGATCGAAGCGGAGCTTCCTGCTGCCGATCTTGCGAACGTGCGCGGGCCGGCGGGAACGGTGCTGCTCGGTGCATCACTCGAATCGGCCCGGGTTGTCGGCGGGGCCTCGCCGGATTGCCAGATGGTTCGCGGTGCGGGCAACATCCAGCAGCCTACGAGCGCGCGGTGCGCTTCTCTGCTCGGTGCCTACGCGACTCTCGAACGGGCTCGCGGATTCCTTCTCGCGGCGGGGGCCGAATCGCTCGCGCCCGCGCTGGTCGTGGCTGAGCCGCGTTTCGATGCGCACGCAGAGTCCGCTGCCGAGGGCGAGTTCGGGCCCGGTCTGCACTATGTCGCGCGCCTCGATCTCTTCACGCTGCTCTCCGGTCCGACGGGCGCGCGCATTCCCGCGGGACTCAATCCCGGCGCGGTGACGCGCGAGGTTTCCCGTCGCCAGCTTCGCGCGCTCGCCGAGCTGCATCCAGAGGAGGCAGAGGGTCTCGCGCTCTTCCTCGGCGCTGCTGCGTCGGGCGATCCCGGATATCTCGCCGGCTCGCAAGCGCTCGGCGATCCGCGCGGTGAGCTCGATCTGTCGCGCCCGCTTCTCGCCGATGCGTCTTCCGCTGCGATCGTCGCCGGAGCGCTCTGGGCCTGGTCCGACGCATCGGGCGATCCGCTTGGGGCTGCCCGCGCGGCACTCGCCGCTTCGCGTGCACTCGCCTCGGGGCGCGAACACGACAGCCCGCTGCTCTCACTGGTTGTCGAGCAGCTCAATGGCTCCGAGCGCGACCAGGCCTGCGCGGTGTTTCGTGCCCACGCGGGTCGTCTGCCCGCTTGTCCCTGATCGCCTCGCCACCGTTTTCAAGAGGGAGCGCGCATGAGTTCGCACAACGAAGCAGCCCGCGAGCGGCCGGCGCAGATGCCTGCGGAACTCGTTCGCCTGCTGCTCGGTGGACAGACCTGCATCGTCGCCACCGTCGATGAACAGCACCGCCCGATGACGACGCTGATGACGTGGGTGGTCGCGCGCGATCCGCAGACGATCTCCATCGCGATCGACGTGCGCGGCAAGGCGCTCGCCAACATCCGGCAGAACCCGCAGGTCGCCATTGAGGTGCTCGGCGACGACCTCTGCTACGGCCTGCGCGGGCACGCGGTGGTGGAGAAGGAGCGCATCGCTGCCGCGCCGTTTCCCTGCGCGCTCGTCGAGCTTCATCTCGAGGAGTGCAAGAACCACGGCGCAGAGGGCGTGAAGTTTGTCGGCCCGCGCTATCACTTCGCTCCCGAAAAGCAGCACCGCTCTGCCGTCGAGCAGGCGATCTTCGCGGAGATGAAGGGCAGCGCTCCGACGATCTGAGCGGCGCCGAGCTTGAATCGCGCGCGCGATCGACTATTGTCCCGCGCCCGCTCACCCCCGCGCCCCGTTTCGGGTCGCCGCGAGGCGAGCTTTTTCATTGGAGCACGGCTGATGACGGGCATTCTTTTCCTGGTCGCGGTGAGCGCGGCAGTGGCGGCGGTGATCTTCTTTGCGCAGGCCCGTTCGTCGGGTGCAGCGCTCCTCGCGTTCAAGGACGAGCTCGCGGCCGAGCACAAGTCCACCGAGGGAGATCGGGCGGCGCTGCGCGAGGCGCAGGCTGAACTCAAGGCCCGCTCGCAGCAACTCGTCGAGCTGCGCGAGAAGCTTGCGGATCAGAAGAAGCGCGGCGAGCAGAAGACGCAGAAGTCGCAGCCGCGCGCGGCCCGCGAGGCAGAACTCGTCGAGGATCTTGCGCACGCGCGGGAGCTCTCCGAGGAGGCGCAGGCCAGCGCACAGGCGGCTCGCAAGCAGGCTGCCGAGGCGAAGAGCGCGCTCGCGGCGAAGGAGTCCGAGCTGCGCGCAGCGCAGGAGAAGTTGCGCGAAGTCGCCTCGCGTCCCGCAGCGGTTGCGACGGGGGATGCCTCGGTCGACGCGCAGAACAACGCCGCGCTCGTCTCGGCGCAGAGCGACGCCCGTCGCGCCGAGGAGAAGGCGCGCGAGGCCCGCGCACGGCTTGGCGATCTCGACTCGCAGCTGCTCACGCTGCGCGATCGCGAGCAGAAGGCGCGCGACGAAGCGCGCAAGGCGAAGGGCCGCGCGGAGACGAACAACCGCGCGTTCCTTGTGGCCAAGGGCGAGGCCGAGCTGATCAAGGAGCGTCTCGCGCAGGCTGAGCGGCGCCTCTGGCAGGCAGGCATCGTGCTTCCGGTCCCTGCTGCTCCCGAGCGCCCGAAGGCCACGGGTCCCGCCGCTGCTGATCGCGTCGCCGAAGCTGCTGCACTCGCGGAGAGTGCCGCTGCGGCAGCTCCCGCGCAGGAGGTCGCTGCGTCCTCTTCTTCCCATGAGCACACGGAGCCCGCGGCTGCGCCTGCCGAAGAGTCCGCGCCCGTCGAGAATAATGCCGATGGCAGCCCGCAGGCTGTCAGCCCGCTGCGCCGTCGTCCCGGAGCCACTCCGGCCGAGGCCCCGAAGGCCTGAGCCGGACTCGACTCACGTTCCGATTCGCATTCGCGGCCATCGACATCGCAGAGGTGTCGATGGCCGTCTTGCTTCGCCCACGCTCTCTTCCGAGAGACCGTGCGCGAAGCGCATTGCTGCGCGTGGTGCGCTCTATGGCGTGTAGATCTCGGCGCTGCCCAGCGTCGTCGGAGAGCCGCTCGCGCTCTCGAACTGCAGGCCACCCGTGACCAGCACGGTTCCATCCGCGAGCTTGAGGCAGGCCGCGCCGTGTCGAGGCGACTGCAGTCCCCAGGTGCCGCCAGGCGTCGGTCCCTCGAGCGCGCGCACGCTGGTGGCCACTCCCGCGGGCGACACGATGTCCACCGACGAGGTTGAGTGGAGCGAGCTTCCGTCGTTCCAGGCGCCGCCCGCGTAGATGATCTCGCCGCTGTTGAGCAGCGCCGCACAGCCGTCGGCGCGCTGCTGCGAAAGCACCTCGCTCGCGTTGCCCACCGTCAACAGACGCGGCTCGATCACCGTGATTGCGTCGGTCGTGGTCGCGTAGTTCGTCGTCACGCTGGTCGCGCCGCCGAGGATCAGAACGGTGTCGTCCGTCGCCACGATTGCCGAGTGTTGCACGCGCGGCGCGGGCAGCGTGCGCAGAGCGGGCTGCTCATAGGTCGTGTCTGCGACGTACTGGTGCTGCGCCTCGTTGAAGATCACGCCCGAGATCTGCGCGAGCGCATTGCCGTTCTGGTCGCGGCCGCCGATGAAGACGACCCCACCTTGACCGGTGCCACCGGAGATCGCCGCGTTCTTGCGGGACACAGCGACCGCGTCCGCAAACCCTTGCGCGAGCGGCTGTGCGGCCTGGATGATTGCGCTCTGCGTCGGATCGAAATAGGCCAGCGAGCTGAATACGGTGAGACTGCCGCCGGGCACGTCGGGTCCATTCGCGCCGCCGCCGAGCACCGCGTATCCGGTCTTGACATCGACGACAGTCGCCGCGCGCTCGCGTGACTGGACAGACTGGGGCAGCGCGATCTTGCTGAACTGTCCATTGTTGTAGAGCTCGAACGATCCGATCGGTCCGACGCTGCCGCTGAACGACGGCCCCTCTCCTCCGAGCAGAAGGACCTGCTGCGCGCCGCCCACCGTGACCGGCAACGCTGCGTGTCCTGCGCGCGCGAAACCTTGCGGCGCGTCGACATTCGAGAAGGTTCCGTCGGCCGGATCGTACAGCTCCGCCTGCGTCAGGTACTGGCGTGCCCCGGCACCATCGAGCGTGTAGCCACCCGTGATCAGCACGCGGCCATCGGGCAGCGCCGTCATCTGGTGGCCCGCGCGCGGCGTGTTCAAGTGCGAGCAGGTGGTGCCGCTGCTGTCGTTGGTGAAGACGAACGCATCGACGACGCGCAAAAAGAGCGTGATCTGGGCGTTGCCGCTGCCCGTGTTGTCGAACAGTCCGCTGTCGGCGCGCGAACGCACGAGGCCGCCGTTGGTGGCCGTGGCGACGATGCGTCGATGGGTGCCGATCGGGACATTCGGAATGCTTGCCGTGTTCGATCCGAACGGCGCGTTCACCGTGATCGGCGCGAGCCCATCTCCGGTGATCGTGAAGGTGATCTGATCGACGCCGAGAGTCGGGTTTCGCTGAAGATCGATCGCGGTTGCGAACGAACAGGCGGTGGTGACGACGTTGACGTTGATCGAGCCGACCGGGGCAGCACAGCCGAACGATGCGCCGAGCAGAGCGACGAGCGAGCAGAGCGCTGCGGGGCGGTGGGGAGTGTGCGCGTTCATCAGTGGCTCCAGGTCAGCGAGACGTTGCTGATCGTCGCGGTGCGGCTGTTGGCATAGACGACGCCGCCGGCGATCGCGGCGCCGCCGACAAGCAGTGCGCCAGCGACGATCCAGAGCACCGTGTGGTCCTTGGCCGGCTGCTCATCACGAATGGTCGCGATCTCATTCGCCTCGCGGGCTTCGACGCGCGTGGCGGCAAACGGTGCCGCAGTGCTGGCCGGAGGCTCGACCACCTCGGCAACCTGTTGCTCCTCGTCTTCACGCTGCGTCGCCTTGCGCGGCACGAAGAGATCGCGCGACTGGGCGGCCTCTGGCTGGGTGTCAGTCTTGATGTTCTTGCTCGCGAGCGGCGCCGCCTCGGTCGTCGCAGGAACGCTCTCGGCCTTGCTGGGCGCGGGCGCGGTGCGCGCAGGTGACGGCAGTTCAGGCGGCGGCGTGCTGCCGGGAACGAAGACGCGGCGCTCTGCGGTCGGGCTCGCCGGTTCGCTCTCGGGAGCGATCGGCTGCGCCGGAGCGGGTTCAGGCGCTGGCGGAGTCGGCCGCGCTGCAGTCAACGCAGGAGCTGGCGTCGGTGCGGCTGCGGCGACCTTCGCTGCGGGCGCCGCGGCCTTCGGCTCCGGAGGCGTCGAGAGCTTGACCGCCGGAGGCGCTGCCGCGGGCTTGGTCACCGCGATCGGCGCGGGCGCAGGGGCCGCGACCGGTGCCGGTGCGACGGCAGCGACAGGAGCAGGTGGGGCCACAGCGAGCGCGACGGCAGCTTCTTTGGTCGTGCTCTCCGGCGCAGCAACCGCAGACGGAACCACTGCGCGTCGAACTGGCAGCGCGTCGGCATCCAGGTGCTCGGCGGGCGTCTCGCTCGCTTCGGGCAGGGGCAACTCCTTGCTTCCCGCTCCTGCTGCCGCGGCGATCTCTGCAGCTTTCGGCAGGCCGACCGCACTCTCGGGCGGAGGCGGCGCCGCGACCGCGGTCGGAAGCTCCGCGCCATCCGAGACTGCGCCGCCCATCGCCAGTGGCAACGCCGCGCCATCGGGCGATGCCGCAAGCTTGGCGACCAGGTCGTCGACAAGGCGAAGCACCTCGAGCGAGGCCGAGAGCATCTCCGCATCGAGAGTCAGCGGCGCGAGTGCGATCACCTTTTCATTGCGTGCGAGCACCAGCGCCGAGCGGACAGTGAAGCCATCTCCTTCTCGAGCGATGGTGCCGACGAGCGTCGCCTGCGCGTTCGCGGCCTTCGCGAGCCGAGCCGCGCGGGAAGCGGTCGCGCGATCGATGCGTCCCTGGCCGAGAGCGCCCGCGAGCTCCTGCTCGGGCGTCCCCGGTGCACCGAGCCGCGGCATCACCGAGAGCTCCGCGCCCGCAACCAGAACGACCGAATCGGCCCACGCCGAGTCCGCTCCCTCGACGCGCAGCGCGTGCGCTCCCGGCAGGGCATCAGTGAGCAGGAGCGGCGCGTTGCCGAGCGGTCGGCCATCGAGGAGAACCCGAGCGGCCGGTGCACCTTGCTGCCCGAGGATCCGCACGGTCGCCCGCACGTTCGAGAGCGTGCGCTGACGGGCCGCCTCGATCGCGTGAACGAACGCGGGCGGATAGCTCCCCGCAGCCACCGTGCGATCGGGCGCGCGGGTGACGAACTCATTGAGCGTCGCGTCTGCGCCGCTGTCATCTCCCGAGAGCGTGCGCGCGGCCGCCAGCTGGAGCAGCAGATCGCCGAGGAGCTTTCCGCCCGCCTCGTCGATCGCGAACGGCTGCGCGGTGAACTGCGCGAGCGTCTTCTGCAAGAGCTGCGCGGCCTGCTTCGACTTGCCCTTCTTCGACAGGTCGCTCGCCTTCATCATCTGCTGCGCGACGTTCGCGCGCGCCTTCTCCGCGTCGGCCTTGAGCTTCTCCGTCGTCGGGATCGCCTCGCGGCTCGCAGGAGCATCGACGAGCTTGAGCGTCGTGCGCTGCGTGAGCTCCGAGAAGACCTGCGCGGAGACGCGCAACGCGAAGGCGTCGGGGGCTCCGGGCAACGGAGAGTAGGGGAGTGCGACGAGCGGCGTGCGAGCAGGAGCGGCCAGTGCGGCGCCGCCAGGGCCAAGCGCAAGCAGAGCCGACAAGAGCGTGGCCAGCGTGCGCAGGCGCGTCGAATACCGCGAGTTGGAACGGTCCATCGAGATCCTCGGAGCAGAAAAGAGACGCTCTGTGCCACGAACTCTCACCCATTCAACATCCGCCGATCGCGCGGCCATCGGCCGGGTCGCGTTTGCTCCCCCGGCTGCCGAGTTGACCGCTCCCTGCTGACTGTGCTTGAGGGCTGCTCCTTTTTGCGCCGCTTCCACGCGCTCAGTTCGAGGTTCCCTGTGACCGACCAGCTGCCATCGTTGCCCGCTCGAATCTGGATCGCGATCTCCTGCTTTGCGCGCGCACTCTCCGACGCGCGCTTCGCTTCCATACTGGTGCAGCTGCAGGCCTCGAACGCTCTCCCGGCCGCTCCTGGCGCGGTCGTGCCGCTCCCGCCTCCGCCGTCTCTTCCTCCGGCTCCCGCATTGATTGCACCGATCGTCGCTGCCCCGATTGCTGCGCCGCCGCCCGCGCTGCCTGACGTGGCGACCTCGCAGGAAGGCGCGCTCCATCTGCTCGCGATTCTCCAGCGGGAGGCGCGCCTGCTCGACTTCTGCGAGGAGGAGCTGACCGGATTCTCGGACGCCGCGATCGGCGCCGCCGCGCGCCTGGTGCACAGCGGCTGTCGCAAGGCTCTGCGCGAACATCTCGACCTCGCGCCGGTGCGCAGCGAGGCCGAGGGTGCGCCGGTCACGCTCTCTGCGGGCTTCGACGCGCGCGCCAATCGGCTCACCGGCAACATCGTCGGCGCGCCTCCTTTCTCGGGCACGCTCAAGCACCACGGATGGAAAGCCCTGAAGGTCAAGCTGCCGGAGCCCGTGCGCGGCGAGGCGTCGCGACTGCTCGCGCCCGCCGAGGTTGAACTCTCGTGAGCGCCCGCTACGCAGTCGGGATCGATCTCGGCACCACCAACAGCGCTCTCGCGGATGTCGATCTCGCGGTCGAGCCGGCAGGCCCCGGCGAGCCGCTTCCCGGTCCGCTGCCTCTCTCCGTGCCGCAGATCCGCGCGCCCTTCGAGGTCTCTGCGCTCGAGCTGCTTCCGTCCTTCATCTATCTGCCGAGCCCGCACGAGGCGCCGCCGGGAGCGTTCGCGCTGCCGTGGGATCCGGCGCGCAATTTCGTCGTCGGTCGTTACGCGAAGGAGCGCGGCGCGCAGGTTCCGGGGCGCCTCGTCTCGTCGTCGAAGAGCTGGCTGTCGCACGCGGCCGTCGATCGCCGCTCCGCGCTCCTGCCGCTGCGCGCTCCCGGATTCGACGACGACATCGTCCGCATCTCTCCCGTCGAGGCGGGCGCGCGCCTCTTGACCCATCTGCGCGAGGCCTGGGAAGCGGCCCACGCGTTCGAGACGGGCGACGACGGCGCGCCGATGCGACTCGCCGACCAGGCGGTGACGCTGACGGTGCCGGCCTCATTCGATCCGCAGGCGCGCGAGCTGACGGTGCAGGCTGCCTCGCTGGCGGGCCTGGCGAAGGTGACTCTGCTCGAGGAGCCGCAGGCCGCGCTCTACGCATGGGTGCAGGGCGCAGGAGACGCGTGGCGCGCGCAGGTGAAGCCGGGAGATGTGATCCTCGTCGTCGACGTCGGCGGCGGCACCAGCGACTATTCGCTCATCCGTGTCGGCGAAGAGCAGGGCCGCCTCTCGCTTGAGCGGCTCGCGGTCGGCGAACACATTCTCCTCGGCGGCGACAACATCGATCTCGCGCTCGCGATGCGCGCCGCGCAGAAGCTGACGGCCGACGGTCACAAGCTCGATGCCTGGCAGATGGCGGCGCTCACGTTCGCCTGCCGGCAGGTGAAAGAAGAGCCGGGCCGCGCGGAGCCTGGGCCAGCGGCGCTGGCGATCCCGGGTCGCGGCAGCGGACTGCTCGGCGGGATGTTGCGAACGGAGTTGTCGCGCGAGGAGCTGCAGGAGACGGCGCTCGCCTTCTTCCCCGACGTTCCCGCCGACGCGCAGCCGCAGAGCGCGCGCCGCGCAGGTCTCTCTGCTCTCGGACTTCCCTACGCGCAGGACCCGGCGATCACGCGACACCTCGCGGCCTTCCTGCGCAAGAACGCGACTGCGCGTCCGACGGCGATTCTCTTCAACGGCGGCGTCTTCAAGGATGCGGCGCTGCGCGATCGCGTGGCGACGATGGTCGGGGGGTGGACCGGCGCGCCGCTCAAGCGTCTCGAGGCGCAGAGCCTCGATCTCTCCGTTGCGCTCGGCGCGGCCTACTCAGGGATGGCCCGCGCGGGTCGCGGCATCCGCATCCGCGGCGGCATCGCGCGCAGCTACTACGTCGGCGTCGAGGCGGCCGCTCCAGCGATCCCCGGCTTCGCTGCTCCCGTTCACGCCGTCTGCCTCGCGCCGTTCGGGATGGAGGAGGGCAGCGCGGTCGATCTCCCCGATCTCGAGGTCGGCGCATTCGTCGGCGAGACCACTGCGTTCCGCTTCTTCTCCTCGGCCGATCGCCGCGACGATCGGCCCGGAGCACGATGTGACGATGTGACAGAACTTGTCGAACTGTCACCCATCGAAGCGACGCTTCCCGCGCAGGACGCGCCGGTGGGTTCCGTGATTCCAGTGGGTCTGCACGCGGCCGTCACCGAGGTGGGAACGCTCTCGCTCGAGCTCGTCTCGCACGAGAGTCCGCCGCGCCACTGGCGGCTCGAGTTCTCGGTGCGCGAGAGCGCCGAATGAGCCAGGCCCGATTCGCCATCGGCATCGATCTCGGCACCAGCAACACCGCGCTCGCCTATGCGGAGCTCGGCGCTATCGATCCTGGCGAGGGCGTTCGGGTCTTTGAAGTCCCGCAGTTGGCGGCACCGGGCGAGGTCGCTTCTCGCGCGCTGCTGCCGTCACACCTCTACCTCGCGGGCGAGCATGAACTTGCGAGCGACGCGCTGAAACTTCCCTGGAGCAGGCCCGAGTCTGCCGACGCACAAACGCTGCGGGCCGCGGTGGGCATGATCGCGCGCGATCTCGGCGCGAAGGTCGGCACGCGCCACGTCGGGTCGGCGAAGAGCTGGCTCTGCCATCCGCGCGTCGATCGGACGGCCGCGATTCTGCCGTGGGGCGCGCCGGCTGGCGTTCCGCGCATCTCGCCCGTCGAGGCGTCGGCAAGAATCCTCACGCACCTGCGAGAGGCCTGGGACTCAAAGCATCCCGACGCGCCGTTGTCGCAGCAGGAGCTCGTCATCACCGTGCCCGCGTCGTTCGACGAGGCGGCGCGCGCGCTCACGCTGGAGGCGGCCGAGCGCGCCGGGCTTGGTCGGCCGGCACTTCTCGAGGAGCCGCAGGCCGCGTTCTACGACTGGACGCGAAGACACCGCGCCGATCTCTCCGGGGCGCTTGCCGGCGCGCGCCTGCTGCTCGTTGTGGATGTCGGCGGTGGCACGACCGACCTCACGCTGATCGAAGCGGTGCCGCCAGCCGAGGAGGGTGGCGCGCCGACGTTGCGCCGTCTCGCGGTCGGCGATCATCTTCTCCTCGGCGGCGACAATATGGACATTGCGCTCGCGCACCGTGCCGAGTCGCGTCTGCCCGCCAAGCTCAATCCCGCGCAGTGGCTGCAGCTCGTGCAGTCGTGCCGCGCGGCGAAGGAGCTGCTGCTCAAGCCTGATGCTCCCGAGCGGGCGACGGTGATCGTTCCCGGTGCGGGCTCGCGGCTGATCGGCGGCGCGCTCACGGCCGAACTCACCCGCGACGAGGTGCGAGAGCTGCTCCTCGACGGATTTTTTCCTCTCGTGCCGCTCGCTGCATCGCCGACGCGCGCGTCTCCGCAAGCGGGCCTCGCCGAGCTCGGACTCCCCTACGCGCAGGACGCCGCGATCACGCGCCACCTCGCTGCGTTCCTTCGTCGCCACGCGCGCACGATCGCGCTCGCCCGCTCCCAGAGCGGCCCGGCGGGTTCGGCGGCAATCGCTCGTGGGTCTGCATCGAGCGAGGGCTCGACCGATTCTTCTCCGTTCGTTCCCGTCGACGCGGTCCTCTACAACGGTGGCGCGCTCTCGCCCGCGCTGCTTTCCGAACGGCTCTCCTCGGCGATCTCCGCATGGCGCACGCCCGGTGCGCGGCCGCTCAAGCTGCTCTCCAACGACGCGCCCGATCTCGCTGTCGCGCGCGGCGCTGCGACCTACGCGCTGGTGCGCCGCGGCCTGGGCTTGCGCATCGGTGGCGGCAGTCCGCGCTCGTACTATCTGGCCGTGGGCGAGGGCGCTCAGGCCGTCTGCGCGATCCCGCGCGGCGCGGCCGAGGGCGTCGAACTGTCGATTCCCAATCGCACGTTCATGCTGGTGCTCGGGCAACCGGTCCGCTTTCGCCTGCTTGCGGCGAGCGGATACCGACCAGAGCAGCCTGGCGATCTGATCGCCCTCGACGAGAGCACGCGCGACGAGTTGCACGAGCTGCCGCCACTGCAGGCGGTGGTGCCAGGAGAAGGGCGCGCCGAAGTCTCTCTGCGCGCGCAGCTCACAGAGATCGGCACGCTCGAGATCCACTGCGCCGCGGATCAGGAGCGGCGCTGGAAGCTCGAGTTCCAACTCCGCGGCCAGCCGGAATCCGCTGCGGCTGCGAGCAGTGTCGTCGTGCTGCCGAAAGCGATCGAGCCGGCGCGCGAGGCGCTGCAGATTGTCTTCGGCAAGAAGCCAGCGCCGGTGCAGGGCCGCGAAGTGAAGGACCTCTGGCGCGTGCTCGAGAAGACGCTCGGCGAGCGCGCGCGCTGGAGCCTCGCGGTCAATCGCGATCTCTTCGGACCCCTCTGGTCGGGCGCGCAGAAGCGCCGCCGCTCTGCCGATCACGAGCGGGTCTTCTTCTCTCTGGCGGGATTCTTTCTGCGCCCGGGCTTCGGCGCGCCGCTCGATGCCTGGCGCACCAATCAATTGTGGACGCTCTTTTCGCAGGGGCTCACGCGCCACAAGGATGCTCCGGTCTGGGCCGCGTGGTGGGTGCTCTGGCGGCGCGTCGCAGCTGGCCTTCCCGAGGAGGCGCACCGCGCGCTCTTCGATGCGATCGAGCCGCACTTGAGGCCGCTGCCCGTCGGCCGCGTCGTCAATCCCGGCAAGAAGCCTCCGGGGCTTGCGGTCGATGAGATGATCCGCCTGCTCGGCGCGCTCGAGCGGCTCGCTCCGCAGAAGAAGGAAGAGGCCGCAAGTTGGCTCCTGGCGCGGCTCGAATCAGGAAGCGCGCCCGGCGTCGTCTGGGCTCTCGGCCGTCTCGGAGCGCGCGTGCCAGTGGCCGGTGCTGCCGAGAGCGTGCTCGCTCCAGAGGTTGCGGCGGCGCTGCTCGAGAAGCTGCTCGCGCTCGACTGGAAGAAGCACGACGAGGCACCGTTTGCCGTCGCGCAGCTCGGTCGGCTCTCGGGCGATCGCTCGCGCGATCTCGACGTGGCGCTGCGCGAACGTGCGGCCGTGCGTCTCGAACATGCAGGGGCTGCGGAGTGGGCGCGAGGTCTGCGCGAGGTGATCGCGCTCGGCGAGCGGGACGAGCAGCGGGTTTTTGGCGAGGCTCTTCCGCTCGGTCTGCACATCGCCTGACGAACCCGGACCTGGTGCCGCGGCGTGCATTCGTATGCGCGATCGAGATCGATCTTGATCAATGCTGGCGCGGTCCAAAGCGATTCAGCTCGAGGGCGCGCGAGGGGCGAATGTTGTCCCGATCGCGCCCCGCGTGGACTCCGATGCGATGACGCAGAGGGAACTTTCGACATCGCTCGAGGGAAAAAGCTCTTTACTGTTTCGATTCTCCTCTGCAAGAGTGCGCACCGTTTCCGCCACACCCCACTCACTTCACCCTGGAGAAAACACGATGGCTGCCAAGAAGGCTGCTGCAAAGAAGCCGGCCGCGAAGAAGACTGCCCGTAAGCCGAACGCCGCGTTCATGAAGCCGATGACCCCGAGCGCTGCCCTCGCCAAGATCGTTGGCGACAAGGCCCAGCCGCGCACCGAGGTCGTCAAGAAGATCTGGGCGTACGTCAAGAAGAACGAGCTGCAGGACAAGAAGGAGAAGCGCAACATCAACGCCGACGAGAATCTCAAGGCAGTGTTCGGCGGCAAGAAGACGGTCACGATGTTCGAGATGACCGCGCTCGTGAACAAGCACCTGAGCTAGTTCGCTCAAGCTGTTTTCAAGCAAAGCGAGGGCGCGCGCCGAGAGGCTGCGCGCCCTTTCTTTTTGTCCCGATCAGAACGACGCGCTGACGAGAACTCCACCCGGCATCGGAGCGAGGAGGAGCTGCGAGTGAGCCTCGTTCTGCTGTTGCGCACGCGTGGATCCGATCGGTGCGCCGTCATTGATCGCGGAGTTTGTGCGCGAGGACGCGGTTGGCGCAGATGCTTCTGCACCCGGCGAATCGAGCAACGCTGCTGCGTCGTCGATCGCCTGCGTCGGCTGCGTGAAGATCTTCGCTTCGCTCGCGAGCATGCCAGTGGTGAAGGCGATCGCGGCCGAACCGGGCTTGTGGTAGCCGGCCCAGACCCATGCAGTGAACGCGCAGTTGACCGCGATGCTTGCGACATGGGGGAACCAGGATCGGCTGAACTGCTCGACCTTGGCTGCGTTGCGCAGAGTCGTCTCGGCCGCGCGCAGCTTGGCTTTGCGCTCATCCGGAGTCGACTCGGGAAGCGCGCGCAGCTTGGCTGGGCCGTGTGCGGCGGGGAAATCGAGGAGCACGACCGAGAAGACGCCGAGCGCCGAGCGGGCCGCGCCGATGCGGTTGACCCGTTGGGTCGCGGGATCGGTCGCGGTGTACGAGAGCAGGTCGGACGTGAGCATCGACGCGCCGAAGATCCCCAGCCAGCTGCCCCACCAGAGCCTTGCGTCGCGCTCTCCTGTCTCGAGCGCAGCGGTGATCTTCGCGAGTCGTGCTGTGACCTGTGCGTCGGTCTCGATCTGATCCGCGACCGCACTGTCAGCGAGCAGAGGCGGCGATGCGAGTGCAAGCAGAACCGCTACCAGCGCGGTCGCGCGCGATCTCGGACGTGTCGATCGATTCATCTTCGCCTCAGCATGTTCGCCCGCCGCGGCGTCTAGAAGCCGATCTGCGCAGCGCTCCACTCGCCATGCGTCGCGAGCGCAGTGCCCAGCCACGGCAGCTCCGCGAGCAGCCCCTCGACCGCGCCCGCGGGAGGATGAATGAAGACCATCCCGCTGCCGCAGAGCTTCTCGCGCTTGAGCCGCAGCGGAGTGGTGACGAGCTCGACGAGCGTCCCGTGCAGGCCCAGCTTGACCATCTCGGCGAGCAGCGCGCGCGGACGGGTGAGCGCTTTGATCGGATACCAGAGCAGCAGAGCGGCCTGGGGCGCGGCTTCGGCGCTCGCGGCGAGCACCGCGGCCGCCTGCGACCACTCTGACTTCTGCGTGTACGGAGGATCGATCAGCGCGACGGCGGGCGCACCGTTGGCCGACAAGAGCGCTGTTGGCAGCGCAGCAAATCCATCCTGCTCGCGAACCTCGACGTGCGCGGCACCGCGATTGGCGAGGGCGCGACGCAGCACCTCGGCGGCCTGGGGATCGACCTCATGGAGCGCAAGCCGCGTCTCGGGAGGGAGGAGCGAATGCGCCAGCAGCGGCGAGCCCGGATACTTCTCGGGCCGCGTCGCTTCGCTCGAGGAGAAGCCGCGCACGGCGTTCATCCAGCGCAGCCCCACTCCCGACGTTCCTGCGGTCGGCGGCTGCGTCGGCGAGTTGGCCGGTGTCCAGAGCTTCTGCACA
The DNA here is from genome assembly GCA_903911145.1 of uncultured delta proteobacterium. Taxonomy (GTDB): domain Bacteria; phylum Myxococcota; class Myxococcia; order Myxococcales; family 40CM-4-68-19; genus CAIWCD01. The sequence goes on from CAIWCD010000046.1 coordinate 135,116, forward strand.
CCGGCGGTCCACTCTCCGACCGAGCCGAGCGTGAAGAGCCCGTCGCCCGCGTGCGATTCCGCGTAGAGCGACACCCGCGTCGGGCAGGCCTGGATCGTTGCGCAGAGCGCGACGTGCTTGAAGACGTCGCCGACATTGCCGACGTGTCGCGCGTGTGCGTAGTCGGAGGCGCGAGCGGGAAGGGGGCCCGACGGAGCGTGGGTGTCTGCGTTCATCCGCGCCATCTATCATGCGAGTTGCGACCGCCGCCTCCGTCAATCTCGCGGTGTCGCTGCGTCGCGATGGCGGGAAGCCGCTTTCTTGACGTCGCCCGCGGGCTCGTGCACACCGACCCTCATGCGCAAACTCAAGGTGGCAATCGCCGGTGCGACGGGTGCAGTGGGACGCGAGATGATGCGCGTGCTGGAGGAGCGCGAGTTTCCCATCAGCGAACTCGTCGCGCTCGCGAGCGAGCGCAGCGCGGGGCAGGAGCTCGAGTGGCAGGACGGTTCGGTCCGGGTGGCAAAACTGACCGACCAGTCATTTAAGGGCGTCGACATCGCGCTCTTCTCGCCGGGCTCGAAGGTCTCGAAGGAGTTCGCGCCGCACGCCGCGCGCGCCGGAGCGGTCGTGATCGACAACTCGTCCGCGTTCCGCATGGACGAAGACTGCCCGCTGGTCGTCCCCGAGGTGAATCCCGCCGACGTGCTGCTCGCGATCAAGCCGGGCGGGCGCCGCATCATCGCCAATCCGAACTGCTCGACGATCCAGATGGTCGTTGCGCTCAAGCCACTCCACGACGCCGCTGGCCTCGAGAAGGTGATCGTCGCGACCTACCAGGCCGTGAGCGGCGCGGGACAGAAAGGGATCGACGAGCTCGAGGAGCAGAGCCGCGCGCTGTTCAATCTCGGCGAGATCAAGAACGAGAAGTTCCCGCACCGCATCGCCTTCAACCTCATTCCCGAGATCGGCGCCGACAGCGGCAACGGCTACACGGAAGAGGAGATGAAGATGGTGAACGAGACGCGCAAGATCATGGGACTGCCGAAGCTGCGCGTCTCTGCGACCTGCGTGCGCGTGCCGATCTTCGCCTGCCACAGCGAGTCGGTGACGGCAAGCTTCACTCGCGCGCTCACTCCCGATGCGGCGCGCGAGCTGCTGCGGAAGGCGCCGGGAGTGAAGCTCCTCGACAATCTCGCCGAGCACATCTACCCGATGCCTCTGCTCGGCGCGGGAGACGATGCGACGTTCGTGGGCCGCATCCGCACCGATCTTGCGGAGGAGCGCGCCCTCTCGATGTTCGTCGTCAGTGACAACCTGCGCAAGGGGGCCGCGAGCAACGCGGTGCAGATCGCCGAGCTGCTTCTCGCAAAGCACGCCGCAGCGCTCGGCGCGCAACTGACGAATTGAGGAACGCGGCCGCAACGACAATCTGTCCAGAGCGAAGCGTAGCGCTCTGACTTTTTGTCACTCGCTGGACCGGTCTGTCGGCAACAGCGGCCTGCCCCTCGTGCAAGAGCGCTCCAAGAAGGCTGCTGCGGCGTGGCGTGAGGCTTGCTAAACCCTCCGCCCAATCTCCTTCGAAGGCGAAGGCAAAGGCTCAATTCGCGCATGCGCCCACTTCCGCGTCACGCCCCGCGCTCGATCGTCGCCCTCTGTCTCGCGCTGTTTTCGCTCGCGGCTGCGCCGGCCGCGCGCGCGACAGTCACCGTGACGGCGAACGGCTCGAGCGCCACCTATCTCTTCGGCAACTCGACCTGCAACGCCGGCACGGCGGTCACGTTCGCCTATGACTTCTCCGCGTCGAGCTACGCGAACTCGTCGCCGACCGTCATCATCCGCGCGACGCCCAATTCGGACTGCTCGGCGGACTCGACGAAGGGCTACACGTACACGCCGCCAAGCCAGTCCGCGAAGACCGGCTCCGTCTCGGTCAAGCTGAGCGATTTTCTTTTCGGCACGGCATGCAACGCGAGCACGACGACGACCTCGGCCAATCCGGGCGTCGCCTACTTCTGCGTGCTGCTTCAGGTGAACTCGACGGTCGATGACAGCGGACACGTCACGGTCAATTACGCGATGCAGCCGCCGGGTGCGCCGGTCGGCATCACCGTCCAGCCTGGAGACGCGCAGCTCCATGTGAGCTGGACGCCGCAGGACGCGAGCGCGACCATCGCCAACTACCAGGTGTTCTGCGAATCGGACGCGGCGGACGGCGGGCCAGGGACGTTCGACACCACAAAATACTCAACGCAGGTCTCGGGCACCGACACGGCGGTCGGGCGCACGGGAATCGACGGCGGCGCGCTCGTGAATGGCGACGCGTACACCGTCGCGGTCAGCGCGACCGACACGTACGGCAACGCCTCCCCGCTCTCGGCGCCCCTGGCCGGACAGATCCCCGAGCCCGTGCTCGATTTCTACGGCTACTACCAGAGCGATGGCGGCAGCGCGCGCGGTGGTCACGGTTGCCAGAGCGCAGAGGGAACGCTCTGGAGCGCTCTGGTGGCGGTCGCGCTCATCTTTGTGGTGCGCAAGCGCCGCTCGATGCGCGCGCGAATCTCTTCGACGATGCTGGTCGGTCTGCTCGTGCTCTTCTCTGCGGCGGGGAGCGCCCGCGCCGACGACTCCATGCTCGGCTCGACGTCGTCGATCCAGCGGGCCGATCGCCGCGTCTTCTTCGCGATCGAAGCGGACCGCTACACGCCGCGGATCGACTCGGAGAAGGATCTGAACGGCGCGACCCCCTATCGCGACATCTTCAAGTCGCGCATCCCCTGGCGTGTGCAGGGTGAGCTCGCCTGGGAGGCGCTGCCGACGCGCAACTTCGGCTCCTTCCTCATCGGCGGCTCGTTCGGTTTCTGGCAGAACTTCGGCAAGGGGATCTTCGCGAGCGGGCCGAACAAGGGCCAGCCGTCAAGCGACACGACGCTCCTCGATATCTGGCCCATGGGTGTCGAGGCACAGTGGCGCTACGACGGACTCTGCGAGCGTTATCGCTGGCTGCCGATCATTCCGTACGCGAAGGCCGGACTGATGGCCGCGCTCTGGACGATCTACTCGGGCAACGGCGCGGTGGCGAAGACGAGCACCGGTCGCGGCTCGGGCTGGACGACCGGCTACACGACCGCGCTGGGCGTGGCGATCTCCCTCGACGCGATCGATCCGAGCATTTCCAACGAGGCCTATATCGATCTCGGATTGCAGCGCACGTCGGTCTTCGCCGAGTACGGCTGGACCCGCCTCGACGGATTTCGCAGCGGCGGCGTGTTGATCCTCAGCGATCGCCAGTGGCGATTCGGACTCTCGCTGGAATTTTAAGCGTCGTTCTCGCGCATCCGATCTCTCTTGCGCGCGCCCGTGGTAGACCCCCGCCCATGCGCACCCGCCTGCTTTGCGCCTCACTCCTCCTCTGCTGTGCCTGCATCAAGCGGATCGCTCCTTCGCCGGGCGAAACGCGGACGGCTCCCTCTGGTACGTCGGTGTCGTTCGGTGCGCCGCAGGAGCTTCCCGAGGGCTCGAGTATCCACTGGCAGTTCGGCGACGGCACGCCAGAGCAGCTCGGCGCGCAGGTCGTGCACACGTTTCCGCGCGCCGGAAGTTTCACCGTCGTCGAGACCGTGCTCGATCGCGACGGGCAGCAGCGGTCCGCATCGCTTCAGGCGCAGATCACGCGGCGTGCAGTCGCCTCGGCGATCCCGGCCGACGCACGCTCGGCGCTGATCCTCGATCGGCCATGGACCCACGTCGAGCTGCAGAGGCAGGCCGCGCTGCGCATCGGTCTCGGAGAACTCTTCGACGAGACCAACCGCGAGTTCAGCGAGCTCTTCGGCTTCACTGCGAGCGACCCGAAGGCCGCGGAGGCGAGCGGCGTCGACACCGACGAGGGGCTCGCGCTGTACACCGTTCCTCAAGACTACGAAGCGCTCGTCGCGTGCGCGGGCATCTCCGATCCAGCGAAGGCGATCGCGGCCTTGCAGCATCTGCTCGCGCACGATCGCGGCGGGCCGTTCACGCTGCGCGAGGAGAAGCTCGCCGATGGCACGCCGGTCACGCTCGGCGAGCGCGCGGGCGGCGCGGAGAAGATCGGGTACCTCGAGCACCTCGGCTATCTCTACCTGCGCGTGCCGGGCGCGAGCGACCCGCTGCTGGCGCTCGCGAGCGTCGCGAAGCTTGCGGCCGACGCGGGCCTCGAGAAGGACTCCGGGTTCAACGCTGCACTCGCACACGTCGGCAGCGGAGATGCGTTCTTCTACTCGGCCGGACGCGAGGGTGATGCGATCTCGACTCGCTTCGCGAACCAGATCGGCGCCTCGGCGTTTGCGATCACCGCGAGCACGGAGCAGATGCAGATCCGCGCCTTCGGCCAGCCGCGCAATCTGATTGGCCAGCCGCTCGTCGACGCGTTCACTCCGCAGGCGACTCCTCCTGACTTCACCGCGCAGCTGCCTGTGGGCGCGGCGTTCTTCGCCAAGGTCTCCGGCGCGCCGCCGCTGATCTGGCGCGAGCTCCTGCACCAACTCGGCGCGGATGGTGCGGCGTTGCGCGATCGGCTCCACGACGTGTTCGGCAGCGATGTCGATTCGCTCGTCGCTGCCTTCACTGGCAACGGTGCGGTCGCGCTCTACCTCGACGCGCAGTCGCTCATCGAGGCGCTTCTCGGTGAGCAGGTCGCCTCGCTCGATCGCTCGACGTTCATCACCGCGCAGGAGCTGAAGGTCGGTGCGGAGGCTCCTCTGCGCAGTGCGCTCGAGCACGCGTCGAAAGAGAGCGGCGGCGGCAAGCCCGTGCGCGGTGCGACCTTCTGGAAACTCTCCGATGGACTGCAAGTGGCGATTCGCGGCGGCGTGATGTTCGCGGCGGTCGGCGGCACTCCCGAGTTCGACAATGGCGGCGACGATCATCGCGCCGATCCGCATGGTGGCGAGAAGGCGGCGGCGAAGCGCACGCCCTCAACGAAAAAGAGCGCGATCGCTCCGGCGCGAGAGCTGACCGCGACGGAGATCGGGCCGCTCGCCTCGGTGCTGCTCGCTCCCGCGGGCGCGGCGGTACTCGCGCAGCAGCTCAAGGGGATCGAACTCCCGCTCACCGCTCCGTCCGCGCAACTGCTCTGGGTCGACATCCACGGCACGCTCGCACGTCTCCAGGACGCCGCTGATGCGCAGGGCGGATTCGTCGGCGTGGGCGTGCGTCGCTTCATCGAGCGCGTTCACGGTCTGCGCGATGCGATCGTCGATGCGCGCCCGGAAGCGAGCGGCATCACTGCGACCATCACGCTGCGATTTCTGCCTGCGACCGCTGCGACTGCTGCAGGGCCCGGGCGCTAGATGGGCTCGCTCGAAGTCATCTGCGGCCCGATGTTCTCCGGCAAGACCGAAGAGCTCATCCGCCGTCTCAAGCGCGCAGTGATCGCCAAGCGCCGCGTGCAGATCTTCAAGCCGCGCATCGACGTGCGTTACGATGCCGAGGCGGTCGTCAGCCACTCTGCCCAGAAGCTGCGCAGCATCGTCGTCGACAGCGCCGATCAGATCCTCGAGAAGGTGCTCGCGGACACGCAGGTGGTCGGCATCGACGAGGTTCAGTTTCTCGGTCCGGACGTCGTCGCCGTTTGCGAGAACCTCGCCAATCGCGGCGTGCGCGTGATCGTTGCCGGCCTTGATCTCGACTTCCGCGGCGTGCCGTTCGATCCGATGCCGAGCCTGCTTGCCGTCGCCGAGCACATCACGAAAGAGGCCGCGATCTGCGTCGTCTGCGGCGAGCCCGCGACGCGCTCACAGCGCACCATCGCGGCCGAGGATCTCGTTCTCGTCGGCGCTGGTGGCGCGTATGAGCCGCGTTGCCGCAAATGCTTCACCGTCGAGCCTAGCCCCGCCACCGAGCCGCCCGAGCAAGAGTTGTTGCCCTTTCTTCGATAAGACGAAATTTGCGATTCGGTAATTTTCGATAACGGAGCTGCCATGCGCGACCACGCCTACGACACGATTCCCTATCGGCCCGCCGAGATGGCCCACCGCTACGGCCAGAACGTGCACGTCCTCGCCGATCCGCTCGCGCTCACGCAGCTTGCGCGCCTGTGCGCCAAAGGAACGTTCCAGCCCGAGATCAACCGGCTCGTCGGCGAGCTCTACGGAATCCTCGTTCGCGCGATCATCAACGCCGAGTTTCCCCGGCACGCGATGGCGCAGCCGACGCGGATGATCGACGTCACGCCGCACGGCGTGTTCCAGGGCGAGGTGATCGATCCTCAAGTTCGCGCCGTGACCGTGAACATCGCGCGCGCGGGCACGCTGCCGTCGCAGATCACCTACGACTATCTCAACCAGGTGCTCGATCCGCGGCTGGTGCGGCAGGACCATTTCGTCATGGCGCGCACGGTGGATGAGAAGGGGCGCGTGATCGGAGCGGCGATCTCCGGCAGCAAAATCGGCGGCGACGTCGATGACAGCATCCTGCTCTTTCCTGATCCGATGGGCGCGACCGGCGGGTCTCTTTGCCTCGCGATGGACGAGTACAAGAAGGTCGCGGGCACGCCGCGCAAGATCATCTGCGCGCACCTCATCGTCACGCCCGAGTACTTGAAGCGCGTCACCACGCAGCACCCGAACGCGGTGATCTATGCGCTGCGCCTCGACCGCGGACTCTCGCCTGAAGAGGTCTTCAACACCGTGCCCGGCACGCATTGGGATAAAGAGCGTGGGCTCGACGACAAGCAGTACATCGTCCCCGGCGGCGGCGGTTTCGGGGAGCTGATGAACAACGCGTACGTGTAGAAACGCGGGCGTTGGGTGTTGGGCATTGGGAACTGCAACCAGGGGTTGAGAGATGAAGCTCGCAGAGAAACTGGAAGTGCTGCACTCGGCGGAAGCGATCCAGAAGCGCGTCACTGAGCTCGGCGCGCAGATCGCGCACGACTACGCGGGAAAGGATCTCGTGCTCGTCGGTGTGCTCAAGGGGGCGATCCTCTTTGCCGCCGATCTCTGCCGCGCGATCGATCTCCCTCTCGCGTTCGACTTCATCGGACTCTCCTCGTACGGCGAGGCGACCGAGAGCTCGGGCGTGGTGAAGATCACCTCTGATCTGTCGCGGCCGATCGAGGGGAAGCACGTGCTGGTGATCGAGGACATCATCGATACCGGCCTGACGATGCGCTACCTGCTCGACAACCTCGCGACGCGGCATCCCGCTTCGGTGAAGATCTGCTCGCTCCTGCACAAGCCCTCGCGGGCGCGCACGCGCATTCCCATCGAGTATCTCGGCTTCACGGTGCCCGACCTGTTCGTCGTCGGCTACGGACTCGACGCGGGGGAGAAGTATCGAAACGTGCCGTTCATCGGCGTGATGAAGCCGAGCTAGTCCAGATTCGTCCACGCAGAATCCCGGGAGTATCGAGATGGCAGACGCAGCGCAGGCGAACAAAGGTGGAAGCGGTTCGCGCGCGCTTCTCTGGCTCGTCATTCTTGCCCTGCTCGGCGCGGTCTGGTGGCTTGCCTCGGAGCGCAACGCGCGCAAGTTCACGCTCTCCTCGCGCGGGGCGGCGCTGGTTGTGAGCCGCGGCCACTACTTCCCGACCGGCACCAGCGCGATCGGAGAGGGCGACGCGCTGGGAAAGCTCTACGCGGGTCTTGCGCTCCCGATGGGCGCGAAGAATATTCCGGAAACCGAATATGACGATCAAGGCGAGCTCGATCGGGCCCTGTACGAGCTGCTCTCGAACGCGGCGCACGCGCTCGCGAAGAAGGGCGACGCGACCGCCTACGCGGAGGCCGATTCGCTCGCCAAGCGGCTCTCGCTCCTGCCTGGACTGACCGCGGAGGATCACAGCGACTTGAATTCGCTGCGGGCAGAGCTCGCGTTCTGGTCGGCCGGAGGAGATGTGCAGGCTGCGCTCACCGCGCTCACGGCCGCGCGACGCAAGCTCGAGGAGGCGCGCGCCAACGCGGGAGAACACGCCCCGCTGGCGGGAGGTCTTGCCGAACACCTCGACGTCCTCTCTGCGCGCCTCGCTGCGTTCGGAGCCTGCTTCGTCGCCGGCGCCGCGCTCTCGCCGCACAACGCTGCCGACGGCCGCGGCCCGGAATCGTTTTGTGTTCAAAGCAATCTGCTCCCGGCACCGACGCCTGTCGCGGCCGCGCCGATCGCTGCATCTCCTGTTGCGGCGGCGCCAGTTGCAACTGCCCCACTCGCGGATGGCGGCTCCGCGATGGCTGCGCCGGCCACCCTCGCGGAACCTCCTGCCGCTGCTCCCTCGCCCGCGTCAGCGATCGCGCCCGCTGCGGTCAAACCGCAGAGCGCGTCGGCGCCCAGCTCAATCAGCTCTGGCGCCAGCCGCGCCCGGTAATGCTGCGTGATGATCGCGCGCTGGGCTTGGGCGCCATCGAAGTGATCGGCGTGCTCGCGTGCGCGAGCCACTGTTAGATCCTTCTGCAGAACAACGCGTTGTTCCTCCTACACGCTTAGGCTAAGTTCCGCTCCCCCCTATGACGACTCCGCTCGGGAAGTACAAGCTCGTGAAGCTCATCGCCGCCGGTGGAATGGCGGAGGTCTATCTCGCGCGGCAGGCTGGAGCAGCGGGGTTCGAGAAGCAGGTCTGTCTCAAGCGGATCCTTCCGCATCTCGCGCGCGACAAGCAGTTCGTCGACATGTTCTTGAACGAAGCGCGCCTCGCTTCGCAGCTCGATCATCCGAACATCGTCTCGATCTTCGATCTCGGCGAAGCGAACGGAAACTACTTCATCGCGATGGAGTTCATCGACGGGCCGAACCTGCGCGGCGTTGCGAAGCGTGCGGCCGAGATGAACGAGTTTCTTCCCATCGCCGAGGTGGTGAAGATCGTCGCCCAGGCCGCGGCGGGCCTGCAGTACGCGCACGATCTCGCGGATCGCGACGGCCATTCGCTCGGCCTCGTGCACCGCGACATCTCGCCGGACAACATTCTCGTTCATCGCAACGGCACCGCGAAGGTCGTCGACTTCGGCATCGCGAAGGCAGCCGGAAGCTCAGGCGCGACGCGGACCGGAACGCTCAAGGGGAAGGTTGCGTACATGCCTCCCGAGCAGCTGCGCGGCGAGGCGCTCGACCGGCGCACCGACGTCTTCGCTCTCGGCGTCGTGCTCTACGAGCTCATCGGCGGCCGCCGTCCGTGGGAGGCCGACAACGAGGTCGCGCTCATCGGCCAGATCATGACGATGGACGCGACGCCGCTCAACGAGCTGCGCCCCGACGCACCGGAGCAGCTCGTCGCCATCGTGCACAAGGCCATCTCGAAGGAGCGCGAGACGCGCTACCAGAGCTGCAACGAGCTGCTCGCCGATCTCGAGGCGCTGCTGGTGCAGATGGGGCAGAGCATCACGCAGAGCCGCGTCGCCGATTTCGTGCGCGCCTACTCGCCGCCCAAGCAGGAGAACGAGAGCACCGAAGGGACGAACGCGGAGCTCTCGTCGATCGAGGAGCAGACCTTCGGGACGGGGATGGCGCCCGCGCTGGCCGTGCAGAACATCAATCCGTCGGGCAACGGTGCGACGTTGATGAGCAGCGACCCCGGCACGAAGATGATGACCAACCCGAACGCGCAGCCGCAGAGCCGCGCGGCGCTGTACGGGGTGATCACCTTCTTCGTCGTCGCGGTGGCGGGAACGGGCGCCTGGTACGCGATGCAGCCGCACGGTCCGACCGATGAGCCGGTCGAGGTGGAGCGCGCGCCCGCCCGGTTGGTCGAGCCTGTGAAGCCTCCGGCACCGGTCGTAGATCCGCAGGCGAATGCAGCCGCGAACACTCCGCCGGCGCCGAGCGCAGGCCCGACTCCGACCCCGACTCCAACCCCGGTTCCTGCGCCGACCGAGGTTGCTCATCCGGCCGATGCCACGGTTCAGCAGGGAAAGACGTCCGGCCGCAAAGTCGCTGTCGCGCAGCCCAACGGTCTGGCTGCCGCGCCGGCTGCAGCGCCCGCTCCCGCGCAGGCGATCGTTGCTCCGATTCCGCAGGCCCCGTCGCCTGTGCTCGTCATCCACGAGCAGGCAGCTCCGCCCCCGCCGCCGCCTCCTGCGAAGGGCGAGCTCGTCCTGCAGGTCCGTCCATGGGCGAAGGTGCTCGTCGATGGGCGCGAGGTCGGCGACACGCCTCTGCCCAATCCGATTCGCCTCTCGCCCGGAACGCACAAGGTGCGGCTCGTCAACCCCGATCTCGGCAAGGACGTCACTGAAGACGTCGAGATCGAATCGGGCGAGAAGTTCACCTTGAAGAAGATCTTCGACGAGCAGTAGCCGTTCGTCGAGATCGCGCGCGAGCAGGCTGGGCGCGGCTTTCCGGATTCTCTAAGGCGCAAGCTCTCCGTGGAAGACCAGCACGGCTTCGCCACGCATCTTCATGGAGTCGCCGTCCATCCGCAGACAGAGAGTACCTCCTGGCAGCTCGACCACGATGACCTCGTCGGCCTTCGCGAGGCCGCGCGCGATCGCTGCCGCCGCGACTGCGCACGCACCGGTTCCACACGCCTGCGTTGCGCCCGCGCCGCGCTCCCAGACCGTCGCGACGAAGCGTTGGTGCCCCACTGCACGCGCGAATTCGATGTTCGCCCCCTCGACCGCGCAGAGCTTTGGACCGCTCCCAGCGCAGAGTTCCGCGAGATCGGCGGCGTCAGCTGCAACGGGAAAAATCACGCGATGGGGGTTGCCCATCGAGACCGGCGTCATCTGTTCCTCGAGCCCATCGCACTCGACGGCGCGCGCGGGCTCGACGCGCGGCGGGCCCATGTCCACCTCGACTTGCGCGCTCAAGGAATCTATCGCCTCGACCCTGCAGAGGCGCGGCCCCGCGTCGGTGAGGAGCAGAACCTCGCTTCGCGCAGGTCGTGTGCACCCGTCCGTCGCGATCCAGAGAGCGGCGCAGCGAGCGCCGTTGCCGCACATCTCGGGTCGTGAACCGTCGGAGTTGTGGATCACCAGTCGTGCGCAGAGTGTGCTGCCGCCTGGCGCATTCTCGGAGGGGAGCGCATCGAGCAGAGCCAGCACGCCGTCCGCGCCGATTCCGCGGTGCCGATCGCAGACCCGCGCAGCCCAGGCCGCGTCGGGACTCCACGCTCCAGCCGGCGCGCCGCGCAGATCGACGAGGACGAAGTCGTTTCCGAGTCCATGCAGCTTCGCGAAGTGCATCGGTCGGATCATAACAGCAGCAAAATATCTCTGCGCGTCTCGAGCGTTTCCGGCGAGACTCACATGTTGTCGCGGTACCCGCCGAATCCTTGACACCAGAGCTGGGCCAAGGATGAGATGGGCGCCTTGTCTTCCAGGGAATGAGAGAGCGCGTGCGGACTTGTCCTGAGTGCCAGCAGAACTACGACGATGACGTCGCTCACTGCCCCGAGGATGGCTTCAGCCTCGAGGGCGTCGAGCCGGTTGACGAGCTGATCGGCCGCACGGTCGGCTCGTACAAGATCACCAAGATGCTCGGCAAGGGCGGCATGGGCTCCGTCTATGGCGGCCACCATCCCGTCATCGGCTCGCGCGTCGCGATCAAGTTTCTCCACCCGCAGTATTCGACGGACGAGAAGATCGTCGAGCGCTTCTTCAATGAGGCGCGCGCCGTCAACATCATCGGCCATGACAACGTCCTCAAGATTCTCGATCTCAACGTTACCGACGATAATCGCCATTACTTCGTCATGGAGTACCTGCACGGGCGGGCGCTCCAGCATATCGTGCAGCCGAATGTCCCGATTGGTCTCGATATCACCGGACCTATCCTCCTGCAGATGTGTAATGCCCTGCAGGCCGCGCACGATAAGGGGATCATCCACCGCGATTTGAAGCCCGATAACGTCTATTTGATTACTCTGCAGGGGCGGCAGAACTTCGTGAAGGTGGTCGACTTCGGCATTGCCAAGCTGACCGACGCCGAAGGCGCGAGTACCGGAAAGACCCAGACCGGCATGGTCATGGGAACGCCCGCGTATATGTCGCCGGAGCAGGGCAGCGGCGAGACGAACAAGATCGATGCGCGCAGCGATATCTATTCGCTCGGCGTGATGATGTATCAGATGGCCACCGGGAGGCTGCCGTTCCCCGGCACCAACTTCGGCGAAGTGCTGATGGGGCATCTGCAGAAGAAGCCCGACGCGCCTCGCACCATCAATCCGCAGATCCAGCCCGATTACGAAGCGGTGATTCTCAAGTGCCTCGAGAAGCGGCAAGACGACCGCTACCAGAGCATGTCGGCGCTGCGCGAGGCGATCTTCAGCGTCATGCAGACGCACGGCATCTCCGCGGAACTGCCCGCTGCTGACGAGACGGTCGAGATGGCGCCACTCGAGTTTCTCGGCGAGCCGTCTAATCCGGGAAATCGATCGCGGCCGGGGCGACAGACCAATCCTCCGCGAATGCCGTCGAGCCCTCCGCGCAATCCGTCCAATCCGCGGCAGGCAACCGGAACGCGCAATCCGTCCAACCCTTCCGTGAGCGGAAGTCGGCCTGCATCAAGGCCGCCCGCCTCGCGCAGCCACTCCGGCGCGACGCAGCCTCCCGTGGAGCCGAAGAAGAGCAACCTCGGGCTGATCATCGGAATCGTCGCGGCCGTCGTGGTGATCGGTGGCGGCGGCGTCTTCTATTCAATCAATGCCGCCAATACCAAAGCCGAAGCATCCGCTGCCCGGCTTCGTGAGCTCGAGAAGAAGCGCAGGGAGAAGGAGATCGCGGACGCCGCTGCGGCCGAAGTGCAGGCCAAGGAAGACGCGGCGAAGAAGGATGAGCATATCTTCCTCTCGATCGTATCCGAGCCGGCCGGCGCGACCGTCGATGCGACCTGGCCCGAGGAGACGAAGCACGGAACCACTCCGTTCTCGATTGAAGTGAAGAACAACACCAAGGTCCATTTCGAATATTCGAAGGAGGGATTTTCGCCCTTCGTGACCGAGGTGATTGCGGACAAGGCCCAGCAGGTAAAGGCGACCCTCAAGCCGCTTCCGGCCGTGCCGGTTGCCGACGATAAGCAGAAGGGGCCGAAGAAGAAGAAGGGCTCACAGGACGCGCCGGCGCAGGCCGAAGGGTTGATGGATTTGAGCGACGTGAAGTAGGTCGGACGCCCGACGGCGGGGCGTCGGCCAAGAAATTGATTCGGTCGTGGAGTTGTACGAAGGTCGCGCCGCTCGTCGGCAGTCCGACGGGTTGTTCGCGTGCGCCCGTGCGCCGATCGAAAGGCAGGAACGATGTCGTTGCGTCCGATGGCATTCACCGTTGTGTTGCTGGCAGCCGCGCCAGTCCTGGCTGGGCGCGAACTCACGCTCGACCTCAGTCCGAATCAAGCCGTTGCGGACACCGCGCGCGCAAAGCCGAAGAGCGCAACCACTGCAGCCGCTGCGAGCCCGAACAAGCCAGCCGCGCCAAGCACTGCGCCGACCGCTCCTGTCGTTGCAGCCCCTCCAGCAAAGGCCGCAGCGCCCGCAACGCCGCCTGCAGCGCCGGGTCCGGCTGCCGCCCCGAGTGCGAAGGTTAGCGCGAATAGCAATGAACTACCTCTGACGGATATCCCCGCGTTTGAAGACGTCGACGCAAAGCTGTTGAAGGATGTTTCGCTGTGCATCTTCCCGTTCATTAAAGAGGACAAGGTGGCCGATGCGGCGGGCGTGAAATCGTCCGGCCAGAACCTCGAGCGGATTCAGAAGATCTTCTCCGACGTCGCGCACAGCGCGCCGCTCCTCAAGGACACGATCACGCTCGGCAAGGACGCGCCGATCTGCGGGATTGAAGACGTGACGTGCATTGCCGCGCTCGGCGGGTTTACCGGTTGCCAGGCGGTCATTGCCGGTCGGGCCACGCGCGAGGACAACGGCTTTACGCTGCGTGCGCGCATGGTCGACGCGAAGAAGGGGAAGCTGATCGCCAAGGTCAACCAGGTGGTCGCGACGGCTGATGAATCGGAGATGGCCGCGTGGGCAGAGGGACAGGCCTGCCGCGCGCTCAAGGTCAACTGCAGCGCGGTCGAGCAGCTCGACGCCGATCGCGCTGATATGAAGGTATTGGTCGATAACAAGCCGATCGACCGCAAGCCGGGTATCGTGCCGGGCAAGCCGGAACAGCTCTCGTTGATGCCCGGCGTATATAAGATCCGCGCCACCATCGGCCAGCGCACGAGCCGCGAACTGACGCTCGCTGTGCGGCGCAACCAGCCCGATACCATCTATGTGCGGCAGACGGCGGACGGTGGAATTCCCGTCATGCTCAAGAGCGAATTGAAGCCCGGTGATATCCCGGCCCCGAGCATTGAGTTTCGCAATGGAATGAAGCCCACGCGCGTTGTCGGGCTCGTCTCCGCGGGGCTGGGTGTGATTGCAGGCGCGGTCGCGATCCAGCAGTTCTCCCATTCGCAGTCGCTGGCCAACCAGGCAGCGAATGATTATGCGAACAATGGATACTATAAGCCCTCCGACGTCACGAGCATCAGCAGCGCGCGCACCGCGCATACCACCAGCATTGCCCTCTCTGCCGTCGGCGCGGGCCTGGTTGTTCTCGGTGGCGTTCTCTACTTCGCGTTTTGAGAGCCGCCATGTTCACGCAGACGCGTCGCGTATCTCCTGTCGTTGCTTCACTCCGGATTCGAGAGCCCAATATGTTTCGCAACTCCCTGAGCGCAATCCTCCTCGCCCTGCTCGCGGCATGCAGCGCCAAGGTCAATAACCTTCCCGGTCAATGCTCGACCAGCGCGGACTGCCCGAACGGCGATGCCGGACGAGAATTCTGCGACGTCACATCCGGGATCGGCGTCTGCGTCTCCTCTTGTGGCGACAGAGTCTGCACATTGAACCAGATATGTCTGAGCAACCAGTGCGTGGCTGCGACGTGCGCGCCCGCCTGCACCGCGGGATATCAGTGCGAGCCGCTCGACGGCGGATACCAGTGCGTGCAGACCGACTGCATCCCCGCATGCGACTTAAGCTACCAGACGTGCAACACCGGCATTAACCCTCCCGCGTGCGAGCAGGTGACCTGCCATCCGCAATGCCCAGTCAATGAGCAGTGCCTACCGGAGATCGATGGCGGATATGGCTGCGTATTGCCAACGACCGGTTCGATCAAGATCCTGCAGCCCGACGCCGGCATGTTAATCGGCATTGTGAATCCCCTCGCCGTTGTCGGCGAAGCGTTTGCGCCGGGCGGCCCGACGCAGGTGAAATTCGCGTTCCAGCAAGGCGCGGGCGTGACGCGCACGACCGCACTGGGCGTGGCCGGGAGCGGCAGTGATTACAACGCTTCGCTGAATCTCGCTGAC
>CAIWCD010000047.1 GCA_903911145.1 uncultured delta proteobacterium
TCAAGTCCACCGTGAGGCTGCCAACAAAGATCGCGGCGGCGATTGATGACGACATCACGGGAACCAAAGTGCAGATTTCGGCCTTTTATCACGCCCTGCTGCAACTCCCGATCAAGATCGCAATTAACGATCTATTTGAAACTGAGGCGAAGAAGGACATCATCGATGCCAACCGCACTGGTGCAGGTACTTTCGCTCGACGCTTGAAGACGGAGGGATGGCAGGTTCTGCACCAAGAGGCGCTCCACGCGATCTCGACCAACGGGAGAGTCGTTCCAGTTACCCTCAGCCACAGCACGGGACGTGAGTACGTCACCGTAGATGCGATGGCCGCCGTCGCTCAGTATCACTGCCGAACGAACGGCGCGGTCCTTCCCAGCTCGCATGAACTCGCGGCCGCGTTGAAAGAGACGCTTGGTGCTACCAAGGAGCGCAAGCGACTGGGCTCCGGCACCAACGCTGTATACACCTGGGCTGGAATCCCGCTCGTGGTCGAAGACGACGGGACCGTTTCGCGCCGCTCTGGCGATATTGCTCCCTGAGTGCCACAGTGGTTCGGCCTTCCAGCGAGATGGAAAGTGCGTCTCGCTGGGGCCAGGTACCGTGCTTTACCTCGAACAGGACATTCTAATCTCTCGTTGCCATCGACACGAGGCATACAACGATCGTTGCGATGACGCCGACAGCCGCCAGGCTCAACGGCACCCACAGAATTCCTGAGGCAATAGACCAAATAGTAGCGCCACCATTCTTGAGGATTTGTTGAGTTACAACGCGGTCGATCAGCGACAAATGGCCGCTCCGTAGGTCTTCGACAAATCCACGGTTGACGGCCTCGGCCATCCATCCGCAATACACCAACCACACGACGGATCCGAGTACGAAAGGGCTCCACGATGCACAGATCCAAATCCAGATGGATCGCCTTCGTGGCTCGTTCCGGAGAATATGACTAGGCACATCGCCTGGAGGGGAAAAGCGAGAGGCCGTCCCGCCTGAATCAAGCGCCTGCGCCCACCATTGCGGCGCCGTGTCCGATTGTGGTGGAGTGGAACCGGTCTCTTGGCTGCATGGGCTTCCGCAGTGAGGACAAGCTGCTGCGCGAGACGAGACTTTGCCACTGCACTCCGAACAGGATTTGATGGTCATTTCGACAACCATCCTGTTCTGACACAACGGATTCGATGGCTATAACGAGCTGATGACGCGACGGATCCGCCAGGAGTTTTCGAACATGATTCGTCCAATCGGCTGCCCATAGCTAGATTCATCGCGTCCCCACCCTTGTCGTCAATGAGATGGCACAATCGCACGCGGGCGTTCCATCTCCCGCGCAATCCCAACGTCAAGTTGGTCTCGTCGGATTCCAAATCCGCGAGAGGCCCGTGTCATACTATTGGACCACCAGGGCAAACGGCAGCGCACAACTGTCACCCTTAGTGTCTCGAATGGAAAGCGTAAGTGCGATGCGGGAACCACCTTGGAGACTGTTCGAAACCCTAACGGAAGGGTAAGGGGTTGGATCGTTAGCCACACATCCGTCGCTGGCTATACCTTGAGCGCCAGGGATACTCGCGCAGCCAAGGTAGTCATAATTGATGTCCGGGATGTACAAGTTGGAACCGTTGCCGATAGTTACTCCGGTCGTGGACGGTGTAATTTGCGCCGATGCAATGCTGATAGTCGGATCCGAAAACGTGCCATTATGGACACCAACTAAGATATAGCCCTCGTCGCCGGCGTGGAGCGGGCAGGGACCATAATTAGTCACCGCATAACATGTCCCTGCGTCGCCGACGGTTCCATAGATCGTTCCTGGGTACACGGACGATATCGTCAGGGGACACGCCCCTCCCATTGACCCGCCTCCGCCCCCGTTGTTGCCTCCACCCCCAATGCCGCCGCTGCCACCACCAGCGACATCGTCAGCCTGACATCGTCCATTGGCACAGTAGTATCCTTGACAGTCGCTGTTCGTATTGCACTGTAGCCCTGCGCGGAAATCAAGGCACCCCAACACCGCAATCGGCAGAATGAGCACCAACCACCGCCAGATCACTTTCCACCTCCGCAATAATCTTGTACTGGAAGCGACAATAAGAACGTGGTTAAGCCTATTGCGGCCAGCCCCAAACCAATGCCCCCGGCGATATTTAGGGCCTGTCCTGTTGAGATATCCCCGCTAATGCTCGGGTCTCCTGGCGGGAGTGAATCGACGTTTTGCTTTTCGGCAAAGGCGGCGATGAATCCGGCAACCCCGGCGATACCTGTGGCGAGCCCCCCCCACCCAGACACCTGGTGAATGGTGTTCTGGGTAGACCTGCAAGACGACATCGCACCACTTTCATATCCGGCGCTTTGAAACCGCGAGGGCACGGCGTCATCTGGGACGGGCGTGCTCGCACTCACCAGGAGGCGCACTTCACGACTTTCTCCTTCGTGCAGATCGAGGGGAGCAGTGGAAGTGCGACCGCGTGGATCCTTCGCCGTCAACAGGTGAGTGCAGACAGGCACCGTCAGCGCGAGCGGCGCAACACCCATGACACGTCCACCAACGGTGACCTCCGCATCGACGATGTCGTTTCCAGCGCCGTCCGTTACAAAGACGCTCACTTTTGCGAGCCGGGAGCGGGGCGCTAGCCGCAGCCGCTTATGGTCTCCCTCACCTAGGACAATGACATGTCCATCGGGTTGGTAGCATGGATCATCGGCGACTAGACGATATTCGCCCGGGTCGAGCCGAAGCTCGGTGGACTTACTCGGCGAGCCATTGATCAGTACGCGCAGCCCGTTAGGAACAGTCTCAATCAATAAGACGGCGAAGCGGGGTTGTAACACTAAGGAGACGGTCGTCCCTGCGCCAAGGCTAGCTCGCTCGCCCGCAGCGTGAAAGCCCTCCTTTTCCATCCGTACCATATGCTCGCCTGCAACGATGCTGCGCTGACAAGGCGTTGCCGCACAGAGCAATTCCTCGTCGAGCCGGACGATTGCGCCAGCTGGCACGCTCTCAAACCGGATCACGGTGCCGAGACTGCGCGCGGATTCGTTGGTTAATTGGGCGGGGGCAATGATTTGTTCAGACCTGTTCTTCGATAAAGTGCCTATTGAAGTGAGGCCAGCTGCAGAAATGAGAGCATCTGCGGCGGCAGGGAGACTTGCTCGCAACTCTTCTGGGCCTGTACCTGTGATCTCCGTTCGTTTGATCAACGCACCCGTTCGTGTATCGTGCATTCGGACGACGAGCTTGAGCTGGCCCCCGATGCGGAGCGTCTCGCCAGTAACAATCAGGTCAGCTCCCAGCCTTCGGCCGGTTTCGACCTCACAGTCGGATTCGCAGTCGGCCAGCGCACCACTCTTCTCTGGGAGCAGAAGTTCGATGTTTTCCTTCGTCAGCATACTAAGCGAAGGAACTCTGTCGTGAATGTATCCTCGAATGGAATCGGAGAAATAGGATGTGGGTACGAGGAGTGCGTCAGCAGCGACAAGTTGAGATCGTAACTCAAGAACGGCGATCCGCTGGGGGGCGGCTTGGGGGTCCCCTTTGTTCTCCGGCCTGAGTTTTTGCATCAGTTCGGAGCAAGCGGCCAGTATGACGACGGAAAGCATCATCCCTAGGACCTTCGTAATGCGTACCAGAGAAGTCGGCTTCTGCGCCGCCGAGATGCCAGCGGCGAAAAACGTTTGGGGAGTCCGCGGAAGCACGGCCACATGACCGTAGGTATCCGCCTCGTCGCCGTGGATGCCCGCGGCACTACTGTGCACGTTGGTCTCACGCCTCTGATTCCAGACACGCGACCGAGACCCCGCACTCATTCGCTGCCGCCAGAGAGCAATTTCCGTGGTCGCTTTATACTCGGCCGGATCGTCTCCTTCTGCGTGCGTTCATCATCGTTAAACTTGAACGTTTTTCCGCAGCTGGGGCAACCGCCAACCGAGCCATCATATAGTGTAACGCGCGTCATGGACGCACGAGATGCGCGGTCGTGTCTGCAACGTCTTGTGTATGTTTCTTTGTCAATCATTCCAAATCTCGGATGCGGTGGAGGCCCCAGTCTTCCCCTTCCAACATGCGCGCTGACCATTCACAACGCAATCGAGGAAATGCAGACGACGAATTCGGTAGCGTTGATGGCGACACGCTTGCGGCGCAAGTGGCATCGCCACCGGACCTGCTACTGATACATACCCGAGTGAGATCGGCGATTCGCCAGGTCGTAATAGAATTGCCAGCTCGCGATCTCCATGATTAGCTTTTCCGCATGCTCAACAACCTTGAATCTCATATCCAGAAGATCATCGCCGACTCCGCGGCATCAATGGCAAAGCAGATCGCCCATGCCGTGCGCGAGACCCTCGCTGCTGAAATCATGGGCAAGGCGCCTGCGGCCAACGTTGGGCCGTCGTCAGCACCGAAGCGGATCGGACGTCCGCCTGGCTCCAAATCGAAGAAGGCAGCGGACGTGGTCACGGAGAAGCCGAAGCCCTCGAAGAGCAAGAGGAAGCGTCACCCGATCACGCAGGCAGAGCTCGATGTCATCCTCGGGGTGCTCGCGAAGAAGCCCAACCTCACCAGCGTTCAGATCCAGAAGGCAGCGGGCATCGACGGCAAGCAGGCTGCGCGGGTTCTCAGCAAGCTCCGAGAGACCAAGAAGGTGGCCCTGAAGGGTGAGCGATCGAAGGCTACCTATACGGTGGCGTGAGCAGGGAGTCTGACTCTGCAGCCGGAGGTGCCGGCGAAGAGACCGCTGGGGATCGAATCTTCGGCTGCGGAACATTCGGGATCGCACCTGAGGCGGCCTGAGCTCGCTGTGTCAGAGGCAGTGTCGGCCAGAACCGGCACGCTGACACAGAAAAAAGCTATACAACACAGCATCTTACTTGCTTCTGTGTCAGGTGTCGGGGGTTTCGGGGAATCTCTATAGGCATAAGCCGGGAAACTATTTTCTATAGGGAGCCCTACCTACCCCATAGCCTCCGTAAAGCAGGCTACTACCCTCTATCTCTTCTTTTTTCTGTATAGGATTTTTTTCTGAGTTCTTATTGAACTTAATCAAAAAGAGCTGACACCTGACACAGAAGATAGAAATAGCCACTGTTTGCAAAGTCTTAGGCCTGTGTCAGACCTCAAGAAGTCGCTGACACAGCGATGCAGAACTCTGACACAGGACCTCCCGACGGAGGGTCTGGCGCGGCGGCAGCCGGTCTTCCGCGAGCATCTTCGACAGTCGGGTCCGTTCCCGTCATCTCGGCGCCATTGCCCCTCCCGTTCCCTGCCGATCTTCAGTGCAGTTCAGGCAATAAGAGGAGTGGCCAGCGATGCGCTCCATCGCGACGGTCGGCAGTTCCTATCCCGGTCCGACCGGATGGTACTATCCGAACTCTATGACCTGCCCCGATTCAGAGCAGTTCCGGCACTTTCGTGCTGGTGTGGCTCCGGCCATCGACGCGCATCTGCGCGAGTGCGATGCGTGCGCCGATCTGATCACTGGGCAGCTATCCAAGCCGACCGCAACCGAGGAAGAGTTGCGCGTGCTGGAACGGCTGGCACCGTTTGATGTCTCGATACGACCATCACCGCGCTGGTGAGGCCGCATCGCGTTCACCAACCGAGTTGTCCCGATCTATGGCGCTGCCCGTGTGCAAAGCGGGCGAGCCCGCGTCGCCGCTGCTGCTTTGGCATTCCCCGCAGCGTCCAGAGCCTTCGCGGCAGCATCGCGTTGGCGCGCCGTCAGCTTCGAGCAGTTTGGTGGATCGGCCGGTGCGGTTGCGGCCGTTGGCTCGACCTGAGTTGCTACGTTAACTACGGGCTGAGCCACTGTAGCCGCTATGGGTTGAGCTGCCACGGTTGCTACGGGCTGAGTTGGTGCAGCCGCTATGGGCTGAGGTGCTACCACCGCTACGGGCTGGACTGCTACGGTTGCCACGGGCTGGGCTGCTACGATCGCTACGGCCTGCTGAGTCTCTCCGGGCCAATTGAGATCCTCCATCTTCCACGAGTATTGCGCCATGTAGCATTTGGCTCCCGGCGCCGCTGGCGGACCCCGATAGCAGGCAAACAACCCGTACATGGTCTTGGTGTCGCCATTGGAATCCTTCCCATCCGTCGCGCGCACGAACCATATGACATCTGGGTTCTCCTTCTCCGGCACCAGGAATGGAGTTGGAGAGCCAGTCTTGGTCGTGGCGACTGGTGCGGTGGGGCGTAATGTCTCAAGGGTCGAGCAGCTAGTGGCAAGAGCGACTGTGGCTAGGAATGCAATGGAACCGATCGTTTTCAATGTGTCTCCTTTGTAAGCGTAGGATACCGGCGAAACCTGCACCTGCTGAATCGTGATGTCTGCTTGGCTTAACGCTTCTTCGATTGGGCCTCCCTCCCCGTCGGCCCAACGCCAGGTCGCACGCAACGAGCGAAGGAGGTCAGGAGTTGCGCAGGAAATGGCGCGGCTGGATTAGCTTTGAAGGATGAAGTGACCGACATCACATCACACACCGAAACCCAATTTCGTCAGATCGCCGCGATGGGCCCCGGTTATCTCGGCATGATGAGCGGAGGTGTTTCGCGCGACCGTCGCGTCCGCCGCCACGTATTTCCTTCGAGCCCGAGTCATAATCACTGCCGGTCCATTGCCAGACGTTGCCCTCCAGATCCAGCACTCCCATTTTGCTCGCTCCGCCCGGGTGCCGTCCTATTGATTCGGTTCCGTCTTGCGACCCGGCCGTATAAACGAGTTGTTGATTCGGCTCTTCGTTTCCCCAGGGATAGATACGGCTCTCTCCTCCCTTGGCCACGTACTCCCACTCCTCCGCCGTTGGTAGCCGACCACTGGTTCCGCCGCTCCACGCGCAGAATGCTGACGCCTGATTCCAATCGACGCAGTTGACCGGATGGTCGGGCCGCTTGCCGTAATTACAGTTGTTCGACCACGATCCAGCCTTCGGTTCCGTACAGCCCTTGTCATCTACACATCGTTGGTAGGCAGCTACAGTTACGTCTGTCTT
Source organism: uncultured delta proteobacterium (assembly GCA_903911145.1). Classification (GTDB taxonomy): domain Bacteria; phylum Myxococcota; class Myxococcia; order Myxococcales; family 40CM-4-68-19; genus CAIWCD01. Next base: position 7,000 of record CAIWCD010000047.1, read on the forward strand.
CCCGACCCACAGAGCGTGAACCGTCGCCGTGCGACCTGGCTTTTCATCGTCGCCGCAACTCCCGTCTTGTGGCTCACAGCCAAAGTGGAATGAGCCAGCGGGGATATAAACGTATTCAAGACCGCTTTTCTGGCTAGTCTTGATGTCCCCGCCAGCATGCGGCCCATCCGAGGCGGCAATGCTATCGACACCTGTGGGTTGCGTGGTCCGGACATCCGGGGCCGCAGTTGCAACTTCAACACGCACGCTTGGAAACGTGGAAGCGGGGACGGCGCGGGCGGATAGCGGTATCTCGACCGGCGCCGAAGCAACGGGCTGCTGCACGCCAGGTGTTTGCGGCTTAACGCCTAGCAGGATCGTTTCATCAGAGCTCGATCCTGTCCTCTTCCCCTTATCCTTGCCGACTGTGGTCGGTTCCGGGATCACGGGAGTGGGCGCGACAAGTGGCTTCTCTGTTCGGGAAGTTGCAACAACCGGCGGTGCAGACGGCATCGGCTCAGGAACGGCCGAGCCAGTACCAGATAGGCGGCTCCCGCTCCAAGTTATGGCGCACTGTTGTTGTGCAGCCTTTCCCGACAGCCCGACAAAAAGGGACTGCCCTACGGGCACCAGAAGTTGAGCGCCGTTGAGTACAGGTTGGCTGCGTGACACAGTAACGGCCCAACGCGGGGCTCCCATATCTCCGTTGGAATCAGCAGAGAGAGCAAGAGCAACCTCCGGACACTGGCCGACGAAATAAACGCCGGTAAGCAGCATCGGCCCGGAAGCGACGCGGACACACGAGGCGGCGATACCACCGGCACCACATCGCACTGCGGATGGGTTTGCCAAAGGGGTCGCCATGCCGCCGAGGAGGCGGTCCATATCAATGGCCGAGGCCATTGCGCTACGGGATGACGGTTGATTCCCGGAGTCGTCGGCAACCGCAGACGGCGAAGATGGAGCCCCACCAGCACTTGCCGTGAACGCGAGAAAACGGGCAGCATCCAATACGGGGCCGAGGTATTTTGCCGTCCCCGGGATATCTCCAATAGCCGTGATCGCCGTCGCAAACGTTTGAACCTGATCGGGCGAGTTCGCCAGGGCTGCCGTCCGCAGATGCGGCTTGCCATCTTCGGGCTTACCTTCGGCGTAGAGTAACAGCCCCTCCGTGATGTCCTGGCAATTCTTTAGCCCTGCGTCGGTACATTTCTTGTCGATCGGGTCCTTCAATAGAAGCCGCGCACCGGCCGTTCCGGCTACCTTCACCAGGTTTCCAAATTGCGCAGACGCAGGCGACGTTGGTGCGAAACCAACTGTCGCACCGACAACAACACAAATAATCCGATTCATGGTGCCCCCAAATTGCAGGTAGTGCCGCCTGCCCTGCGCAGAATGCTTCGCGCGGCACCTGTATCGAGACGCAGAACACCTCGCCGGCAGAAACGCAAGCGCGGAGTTGCCGCATATCTAGACAGTTGTCGTCATAGTTCCACGGCCTCCGTTTTCAGCGGGTGGATCAACGCCAGCCGCGCCGCTTTGCGACCGACGGGTGCGTGCTGGTCACTCGGTCGCCCTTCGCGGAGGATTGTCGCCAGCAACTCAGGTTGCTCGTCACCAAGTAGAGCTGGACGGCGGCTCAAGGCCGCATACGCAGTCCGTGCTGCCACACGCGCTCGCTCACGGACCGATTCAAAGTCCGTCCACAGTTCCTTTCGGATCGACGGATCTGCTGTCTCGAAACACACGCGAACGAACTCCTGCCCCGTGGCCGTAGATCCTCGCGGTCCAACGTCTGTCGCAAGAAGGATGGGGACGAGCCGAAGTGGAGCCAAGTCCAACTCGCGCTCGGCTCCCTTTCGCGAGTGGTAGCAGCTGGCTGCCCAATGCAACCACACCTCCAGCTTCTCGTCCTCCCCCGGACCGTCCTTAAACGCGTTTGCCGCATCCATTGCTTCCAGAGCGAGCGCGCGCGCCAAGATTCCGATCCGCGTATTGCGTGCAATCCGGCGGGCACGGTTGAGATCGAGAAACTCGCAGCCAAGCGCGGCCAGCGAGGGCGATATCCATGACGAGGTCGTCTTCTTGATACCCGGACGTTCAAGCAACCCGAGGAGGGCATTGCAAATGGCTCGGGGATGCACGCCCGCGAGCCTGGCCTCGAGTTGTTTCGCGGTCCGCGGCTCGTCTCGTTCCAGAGAGTTGATGAGCGCCGCTACCGTCGCCTGCTTCAGTCCGACCGCCTTGGTTGATTTCATGGCCCGGAGGCTATCCTGCGGGTCCGACATGGACGGTCATCACTGCCGCTACCAGACCTGACTCAGCGCTTCACGAACCGTACGCGCTCTGCAGTCTGATTAAGGTCGTCGAGGCGATACCCGGCAGCCATCCAGGCGTTCGCCCAGTAGTGCGATCCGTTTCCCTCGTTCCACCACTCCCGGTACTTTCGCGCCGAAGGAGGAAGCTTCGCCTCGAGGACGGACTCAATTTCGGAAAAGCGCATCGTCAACTCGGTATCCTTGCAGCGCGCGAAGAAATGCACCAGCGGATCGTATTTGGCCATGCGGAGATGATCGCGCCGCGACAACCACGTTGTCGAATGATTTTGTGATGCTCCGAACATGTTCACGTTGAACTGGAAAGATGTTCTGGTCGTCAAACAGTATGAAACCTACATTGCGCAGCGAAACCCAATCGATTGCGGGCTCAGCGATGGCTCGTCCGCCTCCATGCTGAAGAATTGCGCCCAGAGGTGCGATGGGTCGTATTCATTCCACGAGCCGCCGCCAAGGACCTCGTTACTCGGATATTGGTGGCTGCTGACCCACTCCCAAACGTTCCCCGCGAGATCGTGTATTCCCCACTTCGAATCTCCCGCGGAGTGCGAACCCACGGGACACGTTGTTGCTTGTCCGCGTTTGCCGGAATCATTTCCTTGTCCGCTCCAGCAGACGCGTGCCCCCGGCTCATCTTCCATCTTCCCCGCACCCATACGCCCCCCCCACGGATACAATCGTCCTTCGGTCCCGCCAGACGCGACGTACGCCCGTTCCTCCTTCGTGGGCATTCTCCCACCGATCCATTTGCAGAACGCCGTCGCGTGGTTCCAATCCACACAGTTCATCGGGTGGTTTGTTCGGTCCGTTCCTAAGTTGCAACCGGCATGATCGGCTGCCGTGGCTGCCTTGGCGCATGGGCCAGCTTGGACGCAACGCGCATACGCCTCCACGGTCACCGCTGTCGTGCCGAGAGAGAAGGCTTTCAGCGAAACGATCATGCCCCCCTTGAAGTAGAACGTCCCACCTGGGATCGCGACGAACTCCAAGCCACTCTTCGGATCAATCTTGGTCTGGCCCGGGTGAAGAACTGAAGGGCGCGCCTGAGATTCAGCGGCGTTGGTTGCCGCCGCTTCCGTCAAGGCGGCTTCAACGGGAGCAACCTTCGCCGTAGGCGTGATCACTTCGGCCGTCAGCGATTTGATCAACCGGCCCATCGCAGCCTTCGATTCATCAAAGAGCTGGTCCTGCGATTTTCCGCTCGCTTCCTCGTCAGCCATCAGGGCGCCGTCGGCAGTGGAGAACAGCCGCAGCGTCAAGACTTGCCGCGTGCCGATCTGCGTGATGCGCCCGCTGATGATGTAGTCCGCTCCCAGCTTGCGGCCAATCTCGACTTCGCACTCGCCGGTGCAATCGGCCAAAGTCTTGCCGTTCGCTTGGAGCAACACCTCGGTGCTCTCTCGCGTCATCACGAAAAGCTGCGGCGCCTGCTTCTTCACCGCGCCGCGGGCGAGATCGCTAAAGTAAGTGCGATCGATCTTCACACCCTGCGCCACCTCGAACTCGAGCACAGCAAGACGCTTCTGGCCGTCGGCATGTGCGGAAAGGACAGCGATCACGGTGAACAGCGCGACAAGGAGAGCTGGTCTCACGTTGATCATCCCCACAGTCCGAGGAGCGACGAGGTCCGCACCATAGCAGCTCGGCGTCGTCACGACCGCGATGACAGGAGAGCCATCGGCTCACATCAGCACGGGGCGAGACAACTGAGCTCGCACCATGTCCGCCTGCTGGATCTTCATCGTTCCCTGCCAAGTCGTCGAGTACCGATTGTCCGTGCCGCGAAATGCTGCCCAATCGAGATCACTGCCCAATAGGAGAAACCAAGCAGACATCCAATCCTCCTGCGCGATGTATTCAGCGCTAGCGGCCGCCGCGAGAGGACGTCGCCAGGCACCAACACTAATGCTTGTCCAGTCAGCCTCGACCGCTGCGCGCATAGTCTTCAGATCAACTCTCCCCGCTGCCCATTGCCGCGTCAGATGCACAGCAAAAAGCCTTGCGGTGCGTGGCTCTCCTCTCCATCTGAATTCAGTATCGTTGCGACTCTTCTCTATCGGCCACGCTGTTTCGTCGGGACGAGGACCAAGGTACGGCCAAAGACGTTCTTGGCAATCGCAGGCAATGCGAGCCACGACGCGAAGGTCGTTTCCCTTTGTCTGAGCCGCCAACCACAGCATCCATCCAGCGTGGCGACATTGCTCCCAAGCTGTTGCAAAATCTGGTTGGGTTAGCGCCCATTTTCGTGCGGCGTCATCGCAGACGTTGAGTAGTCCAAGCGCGTTGCTCCAATGCGGCTTCTCCACGCCACGAACGCTCAGGCCGGAGCCACAATCGTCGCACTTCACCAAGCGATCCGCTTGCCACACTGCGCTCGTGGTTAGGTCCGCCTGGCAGTTGGCGCAGACGATCTCATCGTCGCGGGAGTTCAGGTACACACGAGCTCCCGGCACCCTTGACTGACCGGGACGAAGACGGATGAGCTTGTTCGCTGTCCTGACGTGCATGGGTCTGCCCCCTTCGATTCATTGCTAGCCGTTATCGCACCGCGATGTTGAACCCCATCGCCTTAGCGAGAGGGAAGTCCCGAATCATGGCGCTTGCCGCGCTCATTGGGCTCATCGGCCCTGTCCCTCCCCCCGAATACTCGGCTACACCACCCACTGCACGGGCCTTAGGGCTTCCCTCAAACAGGTAGGTCAGCAGGAGAAGATCCGCCATAGTCGATTCGAACCACCAAGTATCGCCGTGATAGGCGGCGAACCAACCGAGGTTCATGTTGGTTACTGCGAGAACCCTCTCCAACTCGCTCTCAGACCAGCTTCCGCATGCGCCAACCAGTACTCCCTTCTGCACGGCACCGATCTTAGGGATTCGACCTCGGCGACGTGGAAAGGCATTCTGGATTTGCGCACCGAGGTTGATATCGTTCTTGGCGAAACCCGCGAGGCGCTTACCGACTCCATGCCCAGCGATGTAACACACGGAGGGGGAGCCCTTTGTCGCTGCGAACATTTCGAGCCAAGCGTGCAGTTGTTCGCTGTTGCCGAACGGCTTGTACGCCACGTCGATGCCCATCGAACGAGACCAGCCCTCGAAGAGTGGGCGCACGCTGCGGTCCTCCTCCCATTCCACGTCCCAGATATTTTCGAGCACAACGAGCTTTGGTGTCGCCATCGTGAGATCCATCCTAGCGGCCAGAGGACACTTCGTACGATGACTGTAGCTGATCCCTCCGACGCGGGACCGTAGATGATTTGGCGTCGGCCGGTCGCCATCCTGCGCACACCGCACTAATCATGGGCGAGTCCGCGATTGCCATCGCGACCGCGGCCTGAGTTCTCATCGTGAGACATTTCACGCGCGCAGCAGCTCCGCCCCCTCCCCTTGCGCCTCCGCCGCCCTGACCTATGCTTCTGCATGGTCCCATCTCCCGCGGCACAGATCGCCATTTCCGAGACCAACAGCAGCGAACCACGCATGCGCCCCGTCATCACGCGCATATCGCGGTCAACGCACGTCCCCAATCACATCGGCCTCAGTTGGCTCGATTCGAAGGCTGCCGTCTCGTTCGTCTCCGGTGATCCCAAGGCGCTCCTCGACGAGATCAGAGATCGCGCTCAGTCCCTCATTGGCCCAGACGCAACCTCCGCTCGGAGACGCAATATCGCGCGCGCGCTGGCGATGACGAACTCGCAACTCTCCGTGCTGCAGATGCTCCAGGGCCAGGCTCTGGCTGCTCAGAACTGGAAGGCCGTCGAGCAACTGGATCGCATGCTTGATCGTCTCACGCGCCGGTATGGCGATCTCATCCTCGTGCATCGCCAAGAATACTCGTCGCAGCCGACGGTGCAGGTGACCACCCAGCACGCGAGCATCTACGCGACCAATGGAGACGGGAAATGACGATCTACCGCGAGGACGTCCTGCGCGTTGGCCTGAGATCGATCCGGGCGCAATTCAAGCCGAGCGTATTTAAGCAGCTCGATCACGTGATCGTCGAGGCGGCATTTAATCCCGTTCGAGTGAACCTGCTGCGTGAGGCGTTTGCGTCGTGCAAGGGTGGAATGCGCACCTGGCTGGAATGCCCTGGCTGCAAGCTGCGCACAGGAACCATAGGCTTCGCTAATGGTGCTTGGGGCTGTAATCGTTGCCAGAAGTGGCACGGGAGGCATAACCCGTGGACTCAGCGCAGCGGGAAGCGGGTATCGGCACCGCTGCCCGTGCCCATGGTGAGCGTGTAGGGCCATGCGTTTCGATCTAGCCCTTACGGTTAATTTGTTCTCGCCAGCCCTGACACAGAAAGCTGGCTTTTTTAATGCGCGGTCGCTTGCCATTAACAGGTTAATGCGTTAATGTGGCTACACCCTTCAACGAGCATCCATGGGGTGCCGCCGTTGGGGTAGCAGCCCAGTGCAGTGAACAACAACAATCAGGCAGCGAGCGGCAGTAGACAAGGAGAAGTATCGCGGACGGTGCAGCATGAACGGTCACTCAGCAAAGAAGATTGCGATCAAGGCAGCGAAGGAAAAGTACAACCAACTGACCGATAAGGTTCGAGACGTTTGGAGTGAAGGGGACGATCTCGTCTTCTTCTGGGATGGCTGTAAGTATCGGGATCTTCGAGACGGGCACAGCGTGATGCGAGACCTCCAGCACAAGGTTCTGCGCAAGATGCTCGAGGGAAAAGGCGCCAGTCAGGAATTGCGTGTGACGTATCCGCCTCCACATTGGGGGCGGGCGAAATCTGGTCGATCGGTCGTCTTGGCGTTCCGAGGAATAACCGTAGCAGACGTGGTCTATGCATTCAGTTCGATCCTCGAGGCAGTACATGAGAACAGTGGAAAGCGTTGTAGCGGTTGCGGATCGCCCGTCAATAATCACGAGCATCTGCAGCCCTTATCAGCACCCGTATAAGGTTGTTATCGGCCCCCGCAATCCATCGCGGACGCAGCCATTTTCAATGCCAGCCGGCTCTGCGCCGCACCTCCAGGAAATGAGTTCTGGCGGCGCAGGGCTGGCAAACACTAACCGAGGTTATCAACACATGACGACGAATAAGAATTTATCGCGGCCGTTCGGAATCAAGACATTGACCGCAGTGGCGCTTGCGAAGATGAAGTGGAAGCGGATCAAGAACGACACCAAGACGATGCTCGCGGCAGAAGTCTCTGTATTGTCCGCATTCAATCCTGCCTACAACGACGCGCGGGCCCTGCTCCTCGCGATTGGAGGAATCGACGCCCGGTTCGCTCCCGATGACGACATCGTTAAGATCGCGTCCAGGAGCCAGTCGTTCTTCGACGTGCCGATCCAAATGATCCTCGGCGATCCGAGTCGGTGCCATTGGAACGCGGCAAAGCTGTGGAATGAAGACAAGAGCAATCGGCAGATCGTCACCGGATTCGCCATTTCCGACGACGGACTATGGCGGCTGCATAGCTGGGCCTGGGACGGGTCTAAGGTCATTGAAACGACCGAAGCGAGACTCGCCTATTGGGGCTGCGTCCTGACGCCTGCCGAGTGCGAGGAGTTCACATTGAACCTCCGGAACGTCGATATCGCCCATCGGGCGCCGCATCAGAGCCCACCGCCAACGGGCCCGTCGAGTGTCGCTGCTAACGTGGCGAAGATGGAGAAGTCGATGGCGGAGAACCTGAATGGCGCGATGTCACTGGGCGGGGTTGTCGCACTCAGTGCGTATCGCGCGGGAAAAGACCATCCTCGCTTGCTATGCCCGATCGGCAATGGCGACATCGGTGTCGTCGATCTTGTACCGGGCGCAGACTTCAAAGACGGCCACAGCGCGAGCAGGAATCTCGCCTATGGAGAACTGTGCAAACTCGTCGAGGACGATGGCGGTGCCTATGTAGAAAGCGGCGTCTACCCGCCCGGAGGAAAGGTCTGGAATGCGCGTGGGCCATGGGAAGACGTCGCGCCTGGCCACGTTGTCGCCCATCTGTTCCGCGGGATCTCCTACGAGGCGTTGAGCGCTGCAGTGCGCGAGATCTTTGGGGCGCAGGACGACATTGATGACTCAGACGATGACGTAATGGAGGAGAGCGAAGCTCAGTCAGCAGCCTAACGCTGTCAGCCTTCTGCCCGACGACCGCATCGCATCTGCACGGCGCGGCCGTCGGGGTTGTTGAGGGCAATGTTCTCAGCGGTGAGAAGATCGTCTGGGCGTCCAAACAATCCGGCTCCGTTTATTCGCGATCCGCCAGCGCCTTCAATTTCCCGTGCACGTCGGCGTAGGGCGCCTCGACGAGATCCAGCACGATGCCGATCATGAGCCTGCGGAACCCGGCCCGGTGCGACGATTCCTTCACCGGCGCCGCCTCCCCCTGGCGAATGGCAACAACTTCGCCCCATCGGTGAAACATGGCGCGAAAGACATCAAATTACTGCTCTTCCCCGCAATAAGCGCAAAAGCCCCACTCGCTGCTTATCGTGCTCTCGCAGGAGTCATCAGCGTTATCAACTGGCTTGCAGGTGCGGCTCGCCTTCGCGTAATGACTCCAATCCCGCTCCGCGCCACAATCGGGGCAGAAGCTCATCCAAGGCACGCACTGTTCGTGCGCACAGACTACGATGCGAATTCCCCAGCAATCCGAGCGCTCCTTGAACGCTTCGTGCGTCTGTCTTCTTGGGCACGCGGCCTCCGAGGGATCGGCCACGTGTACGCTTTCCGAATCGATTCCATGGACGACCAGCCAATGGTCTTCTTCGTCCACCAGCGCGATGACGAGTTCCTCCGCTTTTAGGCAATCTCGGAGTTCCTTGAATGAGATGTCCTCAGGCCCATAGACCTGCAGTCCAAGCCCACGGAGAGCGTCAGCCATGCTCTCGCCACCGGCGCCGTGTCCCTTCTTGGTCTTCGTCAGCTTCAGTATTTCCGCGAACGGCGGGCATTGCTTCGACAGGACGTGATTCGCCGCCATCCAGACGCTGTTGGCACCGCAACTATAGTCGTCGTCTTGTACGCGACGATTGAAGCGGCTGGCCGGAACACCAACAAACCCATGAGCGATAGTCGTTTTGCGGTTCCACTTCGAGTGCCGACGTTTCATTTTGACCTCCGCTTCGCCTTCACTTCAGCAATCCGCCGCTTACGCTCCTCGTGCGAATGCTGGAGGCCGCAGCTGCCGCACACGACATCCACTGGCGGCGACTCGCCCGTCAGCGCCGAGAACGAGTCGCCGCACAAGATGCAGGTAAATCTCTTCTCGACGAAGTCGGAGCGCATTACGGCTCCGCGCCGCAGAACGCGCAGTAACTCCAGTCGGCAGATATAGTGCAGTCGCATCCGCTGCATTCGGCTTCGTCATCGAAGGACCACGCCAACTGCTCCTCGCTACACCAAGGGCAGTACGCCATCCAAGCTGCGATCTTTCCATCGCAGTCGTCGTTGTCGCAGTCCAACTCCAGCTTGTATCCCTTAGCCTTCGCCCGCGGCGTGTTCTCCAGACCGAAGTCCTGTTGGCACGCCCAACAGTAGTTGAAGGCGTCGTGAGACGGCGCAGCACAGTTTGGGCACGGCGGGTTCTTGCCCGCCTCCCACTGCAGGCCTACGCCGCAGTCGGGGCAATAGTTCATCCATTTCTCTGCGGTCGGGTGATCGCAGTCCCCCTCCATATGGTATTTGATTCGCACTCGACCGTTGCCAGAAATAGAGATCGTTAGATCCTCGATATCGCCAAGCAACGACGAAAGGAACGGGCTAAGAAGGCGAACAACGACACTGCCCGCTCCGCCACCAACGGCATCGCCAATCCACGGCAGGATCGCCTCGGCACCGCCGGCGACGATTGCTGTCGGCACTGGGAGCTTGAAACCGCCGAAGGGCCAGACGGGTAAGTCGAAAGTTGATTCGTAAAGCTCGGTAGCCAAGTGCGCTCCCCACTCTCTGTTTTCTTTGCAGGGGGTACTATAGGCAGGTGGTCCGACACTGATCAATCGGTTCCTCTGGGCCTGTGTCCAGGCAGCCATCGCTCAAGCAGGTCCAGAAAGAGATCGGCCGTCGCCTGAAAGCGGCACGCCTCGTCGCTGGCCCGACTCAGGAGAAGGTCGCTGCCGCAGCGTCCGTGGACTCCAAGCGCTACCAACGCCTCGAAAACGGCGGCGTGAATCCGACCATTCGCACGCTGCTGCGCTTGGCCACCGCCATGAAGACCGACTTCTGGTCGCTGCTGCGGGACGTACGATAACCAGTCGCCCTACAGCTCGATCTCCTTCCATCTCGTCGAGCCATCTGCCAGCGCGGTGAGAATTCCAATCACGGGCTCGGATTCGTGAACGCCGCCGGTTCGGCCCATCAGATAGGCGGTGGCTTGTTTGCCGACCGTCCATTCCCAAGGGTCATCCTCTCCCATCGCGTGGATATGCCCGCAGACGATGGTGTCGAGCTTGCGCTTATCGGCGAAACGCTCAAGCCGGCGAAAATCCGCCGCAGGAAATCCAGCCACATCCTCACCGCCAATCCAGTCGTTGATGCTGAACAGGCTGCTCTGGAAAGGCGCGTTGTGGATGGCCAGCACGGATGACTGGCCTCGTCTGATACGCACGGCGTGAAGTCGCGCATCATCTTTCTTCCGCCAGAACCCATTGGCGGAATGCCCGGTCGTTGCCGAGGTTGTATCCGCAGCAAGGAGCATCGTGTCGCCGAGGTCTTTCGCCAGGGGGAAGAGATCGTCGTCACCAGCCAGGAGGTGTTCCGCTCTCGCCAGTTGCCCGGCCCAGTCGCAGAAGGTGTCGTAACTCTCCTGCGCGTCCGCCGTTGCCGCCTTTGCAAATTCAAGCGCGCGACGCACCAGACCTCCACGATGTGGAGTGTGGAAGATGTCGTGATTGCCAACGACAACCGTGAGCCTGTCGGCGCTCCAGAGGCCAATCTTGCGCAGGTATTTCTCAACGCGTTCTCGGTCGCGCTCCATGGCGGAAGCGCAGTCGAACGTGTCGCCAACCAGCACCACGTGATCGGCCTTCGCCTTCACCGCGGCCTTGAATGCCTCGCGGGCGAGGTCCCAGGACGCTGGCTCGGCCTCGCAGTCGATATGCTGGTCAGATAGGACGGCAATCTTCATCGGGGAGCCTCGCTCAGAGTTGCAGGTCGAGGGTAGCGCCGCCTGGCACGCGGACGATCATTTGCCCGGTCTTCGGCTGCATCACAACCTGGTGCTGCGTGTCGTCTGCGAAGATGGCCGAGGACGAGAGCACCTTGAACGCGCTGTCCACCGTCACCTGCTTATCCGCGGTCTTCCGCTCAAGCGCCTCAAGGCGCTCGCAGGTATCCCAATCTTCGAGATCGACGTTATCGTCGGAGAGCTTCCCGCTGACGTAGTGGTTGGTCACCAGCAGCGGCTCACCGCCAGTCGCTTTGCGCAGAGCATTGCGATCGCAGCCGCGCTCGATCACGACACGCTCGTCGTTCTTCGTGCCGACGACCGTCAAGAGCACCGGGCTGAGCAGAAACTCGCTCTTCAACAACTTCACCGCGGCGTTGAAGTCCTTGGCCTCGTCGAATGCGCGGCGAACGGCCCACGAAACCGGCCAATACCCAAGCGCAGCTCGCTTCGGCAATCCGAGATATCCGCTTTCCTCTTCGCTCCGCACGAAGTTGACGGTGATGCTGAACCGGCCAGGCGCGACGCCAGTGATCACACCGAAGAGCCCCGGCCAGGTCACGGCAGCGTAGTCACCGCATGGTCCATTCTTCATTCGTGCGACGACCAGGTGCTTCTTGAGGAGCGATCGCGGGAACTCCCAATCAAGGTTTCGCGCGTGCAATGGACCATTCGGCGTCGCAGCGGCGATGGTCGAGCAACCTACGTTCGAGATGTCATAGGCAGCATTCGCGAGCAGGACGTCTCGCGCAGGCATATTGAAATGGTCCGCGAGGTCGTTGATCTCTTCCTCGTAGTGGCTGCCCAGAAGTGAATGCAACGCACCGGCGCTGAGCTTGAGCAACGACCAGCGCATTGAACCGATAACGCCCTCGCCCTGCTTGTTGAACGCCGTGAGGAGCTTCGACCCGTTGCAGGGCGATAGCCTCAACGCCGAGGACCAGGAGGTATCGCTGGACAGATCGACGTCGATTACGGGAATTGACGGGCGTTGCTTGAATGCTGCCATCAGTTGCCCCCGCCTCGTGAGTGTTCGCGCATCATCCTCCTCGCTGGGCCCGGTCCTTGGAGCCTCCCGGCTGATCGCCGGCGCGGCGTGCGCCACCACTCAACCCCAATCGACCTCGAATCCATCCCGTCCCCCCTTCACGTTCGGTGGTTTGTCCCTCGTCAGGATACGTATCGCAGCGAAGCCGCCGGTGAACGCTAGGAAGGCACCACTCGCGATTAAGATGCCCAGCTTGCTGGTTGGGTCGGGGTCGAGAATCGCAGCCACGACCATCACCGCGCCTGCCAGCCCCATCCCGCACGCGACGCAGACCCCAACGATCTCCCTGGCCGTCAGACTCGCGGATCTGCCCATGTCGAAGAGCGTCTGATGCAGTGGATCAATTCCCGTATGGGCATCGTCGATAATCGTGACCGGCACTCGGTCTTTATAAGAAGCAGCAAGACGCGCAAGCCAGCCGGGCTCCGAGGTCTTGATGGTCTCGCTCATGACCGAAATCCTCGCCGCAGGAACCATCCGCCCGCAGCCGCCAAACCGCCGCCCACCGTCGCGCTTGCCAACTCTGGAGCAACGGCAACGGCGGTGAGGATCGCGGCACCTGCGGCCAGTGCGCCAACGCCAACCTTCTCCAGTGTCGTGCGCGCTGCCCACCACTCAGTGACGTCCCACTCTTCCAGCAGCTTCGATTCGTCCGCCATGTGCGCCCCTCCTCGCGATGTTTGACGACGAGGGGTACTCTACACAGGTGGTCCGACGCTGACCAATCCGTTCCTCTGGGCCCGTGCTCAGGCAGCCGACGCAGAAACAGGTTCAGAGGGAGATCGGCCGTCGCCTGAAAGCGGCCCGTCTCACTGCAGGCATGACGCAACAGGGCGTCGCAGAGGCTGCTGAGGTCGATTACAAGCGATATCAGGATTTGGAGGGCGGACGGGTCAACCCGACCGTGAAAACGCTGCTGCGCCTGGCTGGCGCCCTTGGGATCGACTTCTGGTCGCTGCTGCAGAACGGGTGACCGCCGCGCGAGAGACTTGCCAGCACTCGCGCGCAGTGCTCTGGTCCATCGGCTCTCTCGCTGGCACGCAGTGGTGACGATAGTCGCAGCGCGAATGAGGGAGCGCGGCTGTCATTCATAGCAACGGAAGGAGATGAGCATGTCGCTCTTTGACCTACTGACTCTTGTCTTGAGCGGGCCCGACGACCCCATTGACAAGGCAAACCGGCGGTTCGCGGCGAGGGCTCAGGCCCAGCGGGCGGCAATCGAGAAGGATTACGTGGATGGAACAATCACCAAGAAGGAACGCGATAGCAGACTCAAGAACGTGCGCGCCCGGAGGGTGAAATAGACCCCCGAGTCCATTTCGGGCCAGTCTGTGTTTAATCACGCGCTGGCTTCATTGGTCCCGCCTCGATAATTGGTGGCGATGGCGACCACGTTCGCTGTGGATAGCGCGGGCGAGATGGATTGTTGACGGCCATCCACCCGCGTGCCCCTCTGGAGGCATGGTTCAAACCAATGAAGATCTTGTTCGTCGCGTTGAGCAGCTCGAGAAGGACAGCCGCCTGTGGAAGCGGGTCTCTGCTGGGGCGCTGTGCTTATGGCTCCTCGTTGGTGGCGCGCGTAGTGCTGTCGCGCAGCATGCCGCTCAGGTCTTCAGCGGCTTTGCAGTGAACGCCGATCAGGTCACGGCGCTGGAGCTTGCGGTCGTACATAAGATGCACGTGGATGGCCCGGCAGTTTTCGACAACACGATCGAGGCCGGTACGATCTACGCGAGCTCTATCGTCATCCGGGATCGGGAGGGAAAAACAACTGCAATACTTGGGGGTCTCTCCGGCGGCGAACGATCACTCGCATTCTACGGAAAACAACCGAACGACAAGCCACAGGTCGAACTGGAGGCGTCTGATAACGGCGCAAGCCTCTCGCTCCGCAACGCCAATGCCCCCAACGTTTCGCTACGATCCGGCGCCTGGCTGTCTGGACTCTCAGTGTTGGACGTGAACGGCAAGATGCGGCTGACCGCATCATTGTCCAACGCCGCCGCCCCAGGAGGGGCGGAAGGCGAATTCAAGCTCGACGACGGCGCAGGGAAACACACCGGCGTACTCTCACAAAACAAGGACGGGGCTTCACTCCATCTCTACGGCGAGAATGGGAGTGCGTCGCTCAACACCGCCGACGGATTCTACCCGGGCCCGGGGCTTGCGCTCGAGGCAACGGATCCCGTGCAAGCCATAACGGTAGGGTTCGCCAACGGCGCGGGGCCCTATTCTTTCTCACCGGCCCCCAAGCGTCCGTTGGTGACGGCACTCGGCGCGGACCACAAGCCACTGTGGCAGCTCCCCGAAAGCACGCCGAAGAAGAAACACTAAGGCGACTGCGCGTTCCACGAGCGTCTTGGGGCGGACAACATCGCTTCCGGCAACTCGGATCACGGCGCCCCTGCGCCCGCAGGCCAAGACAATCCATAGGCGCAGCCGGCCCGGTTCACCCTCAGTAATCCAGCCCCCATCGTTGGTATCAGCCTATATCGGGGACATATCGCATCGATATCGCGCTCCCGATACCACCTCATTGGAGGCTGATATGATCGATGAAATCAAACACGCTTTGAATCAGGGAGGTGCTCACCTCGGAGATCTTCTCTGGTGGAGCCTCTCCGACGCTGCAATTGATCGCGTCTCACTGGAGTGGCATTGGGCCGCGGCGGGACTCGCGCCGGGATTACTTCCCGAACCTCCGACGTCCGAGAAGGCATTCAAGCTGGCCGCGAGAGAAGCGGCGCTGGGACAGCACGACAGGCTGATCCGGTTATCTCTGGAGAACCAGTCGCAGATCGTGTTCGCGGTTGTCGAGGAGCGAAAGCACCTCGAAGGCAGCGTCAGCTACTTCCAGGAGACGAGGATTCTTCTCGACCGAGCTACGGAGAAGGTATCCGCGGACGATAGCAACCACGATATCGCCAAGTCCGTATCGCTCTCGTATGAGCGGCTTCGCACGACGCATACGTCAGACGATGTTCGCCGCGCCGTTGTCAGGACGATTAACTCATTCGCTGCGGTAGCTCTCCGCGAGAGTGGCGGCGTCTATTGGATTCCAACGGTCTACGCGCAGCAACTCAGGCAGTTGCAATCGGCCGTCGAGAAGATTGGCCAGAGCAAGATGTATCTCCTGCCCGTGCACGACTCAGCCGATGCCGCTCGCACGCTGGGAGATGCCGCTCTGGGCTCGATTCAGGCAGAGCTTGAGCAACTGAAGGCAGAGGTCGATGGCTTCGTTGCAGCGCCACCGGAGAGGCCTTCAACGCTGGCTCGTCGGTTCGATGCGTATGAAGCCCTGCGGTCTCGGGCACAGCTCTATCGGGACGTCCTGCAGGTGCAGGTTGCAGATCTCGATCAGCAGCTCGACGGAATGACGGCGTCGGTGGAGCAACTGCTCCAGCAGAAGCAGGCGGCTTGACGGGCCGTCTCGACGAAGCCTATCCTCAGATCCTCCTCACTTCTGAGGTAACACCGATGAGCACTCGTCTCGAAGCCACTCTTCCTGCCCCTCGCGTGTTGCAGCTCCAACGGCTCGCGACCGAGCTGCACATGTCGAAAAGCGATCTTGTCGGCGAGGCCGTGACGATTCTCCTGGAGGCTGCCCAGGAAACCAGGCGCGGGCATCGGCTCGCGTTCGTTGATGCTGCGCGCGAAAACGTCCGGGAGATTGCGTTGCCGTCTCTGTCACAGCTCGGATGGACCGCTCACGAGGCCGCTGCGGAGCTGACCCCGGTTGCACGCAAGCGAGCGCGCAAAGCATTGGCAAAGCCAGCCGCGCCAACGGCGGCGCTTCGTAAGGCGTTTGCTCGGCGCACTCCGCGGTAGCCGGTCCGCGATGACCGGGCTCATCACGGAAGAGATTCAGGCGCACGACTCTTCCGCGGGGTTCACCTGTGGGAAGGCGGAGCTCGACGAATTCTTCTCGCAGCGCGCTCACAGCAACCACGAGCGCGGTCTCGGCAAGACGTTCGTGCTCCACGCCAACGAAGCCAGTCTGCCGACGGTCATCGGCTTCTACACGCTCTGCATGAGCAGTATCGCTCGCGAAGGACTGGCGCGAGCGCCGCGGAAGGTTCGTTCAAACGTGCCCCGCGATATCCCTGTCGCGCTGATTGGCCGTCTCGCAGTTGACCAACGCGCGCAGGGTCGTAGGCTCGGAGAGGCGCTGCTCATCGACGCGTTTCGCCGCATTCTCTCCGCTGCGAATGCTGTCGGGTGCGCGGGAGTTCTCGTCCACGCCAAAGACGATTCGGCGGTGGCGTTCTACGCGAAGTACGGATTCATCGACCTCGACCCAGCTGCTCCGCATCCTCGCTCGATGCTGCTCGCACTGGATACCGTCGTTGCCGCTGTGAAGTAGCCGCCAGCGATCCATCCCCATCACCAACTCGAGGGCAGTCCTGGTCAACGCCGGGGCTGCCCTTTTCACGTTCAGAGGCACGCTTATGGTCAATCCCATCCAGCAGCTCCGCGCAGATCTCGCTTCCCGTTTCCCCGAACGCAAATCCGTCATCGACGGCGCTCTCTCTGCAATCCTCGCTGGCGAGCACGTCCTGCTCATTGGCCCTCCGGGTACGGCCAAGTCCGCGCTCGTCAGGGCAATCGCGCAGGCGTTCTCCGGCATCTACTTCGAGCGGCTGCTCACCAAGTTCTCCACGCCCGAGGAGTTGTTCGGTCCGATCAGCTTGAAAGCCCTCGAGCAGGATCGCTTCGCCCGCGTTCTCACCGGAAAGCTGCCCGAAGCCGAGTTCGCATTCGTCGATGAGATCTTCAAGGCCAACAGCGCGATCTTGAACTCGCTGCTGACGCTCGTGAACGAACGCGTCTTTCATAACGACGGAGCGCCGATCCCCTGCCCGCTCGTCAGTCTCTTCGGCGCGAGCAATGAACTTCCTGACGGCAAGGAGCTCGAGGCGCTGTTCGATCGATTCATGCTCCGCTTCGACGTGGGCTACCTGCTGCGTCCGGCGAATCTGCGTGCCGTCATGCTCGCGCCCGAGCCTGTCCTGACGACGGCGCTATCGATGGCAGATCTGCGCAAGGCTCAGCGAGATTCCGCTGCGGTGAAGCTCACGGACGCCACTGTGGATGCCGTGATCTCCATTCGCGAGGCGTGCGCAGCAGAGGGAATCATCGCCAGTGATCGGCGCTGGAAGAAGAGTCTGAAGATCCTCCAGAGCGCGGCGTATCTCGCTGGTGCAAAGGAGACCAGTCCCGAGGATGCGGCGCTGCTCACGGACTCGCTGTGGCGCGAGCCGAAGGAGCGGGCGAAGGTTGCTCGCCTGGTTGGGAAGCTCGCCGATCCCGTGAGCTCGCAGGCCACGGAGATCCTGGACGCTGCACGAGAGACGTCGCAGAAAGTCGCGGCGCTCAAGAGCGGTGATCGCAAGAGCTACATCGCTCAGGCCGCGCAGGCGTTGGAGCAGTTCGGCCAACAGAAGACCGCGCTGACGAAGCTGGCTCGCTCCGCAGGCAGGCGCGCGAAGGAAGTCATCTCCGACGCGACCAGCGACATCGAATCGCTGCACGCAGATCTCGCTCGCAGCGTGAGTGCCGGGCTGGGGCTCCGGAGCGCGTCGTGAAGCGGATCATCTATGACGTTCCGAAATGGCACGTGCTCATGCACCGGACTTCACGAGGTCTGCCGCTGGCCGAGACCAGTGACGACGCGAGAGTGCGCTTTGAAGATGAGCTGTTCGAGAGGTTGTACTCGGGAGAGCCCGATCTGCTTCCGGAGAAGCAGCGCTCTGCAGAGCTGCGAGAGTGGGCGGAGAAGATCCACGGCGTCTGCGATCAGCTGCCGGAATTCCAGCGGCTGACCTCGTACTGCCGTGGCGATGCCGATGTCGCCGGAATGGCCGTCGAAGAGCTGATGGATCTGCTCGAACCACATCTGCAGAAGCCGCCTGACGAAGCATCAGCGCCACTGCTACGCCGGGCCATCAACGCCGGATGCAGCAAGGCAGTGGCTGCCATCGATGCGCAGAGCGAAGCCGTTGATGCTCTCGAGCAGGTGGGCTTCAGCAGCAAGCTCGGCAATGCGACCGGGTCTCGGAATCCGATCTCATCTCGCGCGTTGGCCAAGCGGCTCAAAGATGATCCCCGCCTGCGGGACATCGCCAAGCTCGCTGGCAGGTTCAAGCGCATCGCGGCGAACAAACAGCGGAGCAAAGTGAAGCACGGCGCTGACGAGATCGCCGACGTTGAGATGGGCGCTGACATCGGGAGGCTGTTGCCGTCGGAGCTCTGCCGTTTGAATCAGCCAGCGCAGCGGCTGTCGTTCCTGCGAGACCTGACCGAGCGGCAGTGCATGCAGTATCGGCTCAGCGGGAAAGAGCCGCTGGGCAAGGGTCCGCTGGTTCTGCTCTTGGATAAGAGCGGCAGCATGGATGGCGCGAAGGACGTCTGGGGAACGGCGATCGCACTGGCGCTCCTGGACATCGCGCAGAAGCAGCGGCGCATCTTCCATCTCATCTGTTTCGAGTCCGTGTTGCGCTACGAGGCCACTGTGCTGCCGGGGGATCCGCTGCCTGAAGAAGGGTTGTTCGTGAAGCCGAGTGGCGGCACTGAAATCGGCGACGCAATGAAACGGGCGCTGGATCTGATCGAGACGACGCCGGCGCAGTTGAAGAAGGCCGACGTCGTTCTCATCACCGATGGATGGAGCGAGCCCAGCAGTGCTCCTGCTCTGCGCGCACTGGCGAAGGAGCTTGGCGTCACCGTGCTGGGATTCGGCATCGGTGTTGGCGAGGAGATCATCCAGCCTTGGTGCGATCAGCTTCGCGTTGTTCAGAAGCTCGAGATGGATGACGCAGCCGCCACGATGCTGTTCGGGCTGTAGCCGGACTTTCGGCCGCCGCCTGCATCAGCTCCTCGCAACTCACCCCTCTTCGCGGCGCCGCGGAGTGAGGAGTTGATCGTGGCAAACACGGCGCTGAAGACCTTCCAGCGATTGCTCACCAGCAGGCAGGCGCGAATGCTTGCGGCTGCATTGCTGATGGCGATCGCGGGAAACATCAGAGGCGACAGGCGGTAGCCGGAAGAGCTGCGAGTCCGCAACGTGCGCTCTCTCGCGGTGACTTCAACCAGCACGAGATCGGCAGGGGCTCGGGGGAGATCTCGTCTCCCGGCCCCTGGCTTTCCTGCGCTCTTCGCCAGCCGTTGTCGCTAATCACGGTCACGCAACACGGTGATAGAAGGTGCCGCCATGATCGCAGCCCTCACTTCTCTTCTGCTGGCAGCCCAACTTGCCGTCGATGGAGGGTCCGTGTCGAACGAGGCATATCAGAAGCAGGTGGACTCAGGACGGCATGCGGCAGTCACCGTTCCGTTGACGCCAATGGAAGCTCTTCCGCGACGGTTGCCGGTGTTCGCGATGCGTGGTGCGGTCCTCTTCCCGACCGCTTCTGCTCCACTTCTTGTCGGGCGTCCGGAGACCGTTAAGTTGATCGGCGCGGTTGGCAAAGGTGGACTGCTGCTCGCGCTGACGACTCGAGATCCTGCGCAGCCAGGGCCGATCGCACCTGCGAATCTCTATTCCATTGGATGCCTCGCGCGCATCGTCGTGATCGAGCAGCAGCCAGACGGAAGCCTGATGGTCGTTCTGCAGGGGATTCGCCGAGTGAGAGCAGGCGCGATTCAGCAGGAGGCCGACTGGTTGACCAGCGCGCCGGCAGAAATGGCCGATACGGTCGCATTGCCAGCGCACGGCCCGAGCGACTTGCTGAAGCTGTATCGCAACGCGATGCCGATGCCGCCGACAGCGACTGTGGCGACCTGGAATGACTGGTTGAACCGAGTTGAAGCGTCCCCGCTCAGTGATCAGACCTGGGCGATCGGAGGCAACCTCGGAGATGAATTCCCAGAGCAGCAGAAGTTGCTTGAAATGACTGACGCCTCTGCACGCGTGCGGTTGCTCGCCGACAAGCTGAACCATCTGCCCCGTTAAGCGGCACGACAGACTCCGCTCCGTCCCGAGAATGTAGCGGGGACGTGACCACTGGCCTGACGTTCGTGCGCAGGTCCGAATTGCCACGCGCCGGAGAGAACCTCTAGCCCGCGGCCTTGCGCCGTCCGTTCCAAATTCCGAATTTCAACCGCTGCGCCTCTTCGCTCTCACGAGCGCGGGGGCGTTGCCGCTTCGAGGGCAGCGCATGCCCTTCAGGAGTCGATATGACCGCCAATGAGAAGAAGGCTCTGTACGCCGCGCTGTCTGCACCGTTCCCCGAGGACGCGATTGAGCGCACTGATGGCCGCGTCACCGGCCGCGGATATTCCACGACCGGCATCAAGTACCAGTACGTCGTCAACCGCCTCAACGAGGTGCTGGGCATCGGCAGCTACCGTGCTCACCGCACCGTGACCGTGAAGGAGATGCAGACCGCGAAGGGTCGTCCTGCCTTCGAGGCCATCTGCGACCTGACACTGGAGCTCGGCGAGTGGATCAACGGCGAGTTCGTCTGCTTCGCGGAGTCGCTCAGTGATGGCGCTCACCAGTCCATGTCCGAGGGCGATGCGCGCAAGGGCGCCTACACCAATGCCTTCAAGAAGGCGGCTGCGTTCTTCGGCGTGGGCAGGCAGGCCTACGAGGGCAGCATCGATGACGATGCGGTGCCTGCAGAGGCTGAGGGCGAGAACGTGATTCGCATCCCGTCTGCTCCTGCACCCGCAGCGCCGACGCAGCAGCAGTCCGCACCACCGCCGCGTGCAACCCCAACACCCACGCCGCTCCCGATGCAGACGCCGAGTCGCAATCGCCTCACCAGCAAGCAGCTCGCAGCGCTGTGGGCCTTGGCCCGCAAGCTCGGGCACGATCAGAGCCAGTTCCGGCAGAGCATCCGTCAACGCGAAGGAGTGCAGCCGGAATTTCTCTCGCGCGAGATCGCCTCGAAGCTCATCGGCGAGATGTCTGCTCAGCTCGGCAACGGACACGCTGCGCAGTACGAGGAGCGCCAGGTCGGGCAAGAGGGCTGAGATGGGCGCGTTGCCCATCGTCGAGTACGGGACGCTGTACGCCAGCGTCTCTCAGCTCAAGACGTTCCTGATGTGCCCGAGGAAGTTTGACCTCCGCTACGTGCGTGGAGCGTCACCGGCGTTCATCCCTGCTGCGCTGGCGTTCGGCACGGCAGTTCATTCGGCACTCGCGCGCTTCTATCTGGGGCATCAGCTCAACGGCACAGCACCGCCGCTGGAGTTGATCACGCAGACGTTCAGAGACGCGTGGGCCGCAGCGACAGCAGGTCCAGTGCCGTTGCAGGTGGACGATGACGAGGACATCACCAAGCTCATCGATCTCGGCGTGCGGATGCTCACCGTCTTCCATGCGCACGCGGCCGACAAGCCCGTGCTCGTGGAGGCCATCGAGTCGCCGTTCGCAGTACCGCTGCACGATCCCTCCACGGGCGAAGTGCTGGAGGAGATGCTCATCGGCGTGTTCGACCTGGTTGTTCGCGAGGGCGAGCGCCGGGTGATCGTGGAGCACAAGACGTCTGCGAAGAAGTACGCGCAGGATCAGCTGGAGCACGACCTGCAGATGAGCGGCTACAAGTTCGCGGCGAATGAACTTGGCTGGAGCGAAACAGGTCTGCGCTTCCAGGTCCTGACGAAGACGAAGACACCAGCGGTGCAGTTGGACGATATCGTTCGCGGCCCGCTGGCCAATGACGATTTTCTCCGCACGGCAGTTGGAGTCCTGCGTGGCATCGACGCCGGTGTCAGCTACCCGGTGCGCGGCTGGCAGTGCAGAGGCTGTCCGTTTCGTGCGCCGTGCGAGACGCTGCCGTGAGCCGCCAACAGGAGCTCGCGCGCATCACGTCTCTCGTGAAAGCTGCTCGGCTTCTCGTCGATGCGTACGTCGTTGAGGGCCTCGGCACGGAGGAAGAGACGCGAGAAGCGCCGCTGGTGATCGCAGCGTTGCTCATGCTCCTGCTCGAGGAGTTGGGCAGGCTGAAGAAGTGAAGGGAGAGAGGCTGGGCGTGATGCCTGCGCCGCTCTTCTTTTGACTCGACGAAGAGCACGCTGGCGCTGCGAATTCGCGCGCTGAAAAAGAGTGCGCATCGGAGAGTTGACTCGGCCGATCCAATGCTCATTTTGGAGCAACGAAACACCGCGCGCCCATGCAGGCACTGCATTGGCCGCATTCCGAGCCTTGAGCTCGCAAGCACGAAGTCCCGCCGTCGCGGGGGAGTGCTTCACGCCGAAGCAAGGCGTGCCCCCGCAACGATCAGTGTGTGAACCCTGGTGGCGTAACGCCACCGCGCGAGGTCACACGGCAGTTGGACACAAGGAGCCGGGGTGCCACCCGGCCCGTGTGAGTTGTGCAGGACTTCAAGACGGTGGCCCTCGAGGCTGTCGCGGTTGGTGCTGGCGAAGTTGCGGATGCGGTTGAAAATGAGGCGAGGGATCGTGGGGCGGCTGCTGAAGCCGTGTCTTCGCCCAGTGGCGGCGTGCTGCCTCGCCAACCCGCCGTTGGATCGATTGCCGCTCGTCACTCCCGCCAGCCTGTCGTGGCAGGCGTCTCTCGCGAGATGCAGGCTGACGTGCTGTCCCGTCTCGTCGCCGCGGCAATTCTCGGCGCCGAAACCTCGGCGTTTGAAGATCAGGTTCGCCAAGCCGTCGCTGTACTCGAGTCAGCGCGCGTTCCTCCCTCCGGGACTCCACTCTCAATCGCACAGGCCGCGAAACGACTCGGCGTGAGCACGAGCCGCACGCTGATGCCCGCCATCGCCGCCAAGTTGGTCGCAACGATCCCCTGGGGCCGAAGCCGCCGTCGCATTTCGGTCGAGGAGATTGAGCGCCTTGAACGCGATGGGTTCGGCGGAAAGAAGCGCCGCAGCAAACCAGCGAAGGGTTTGCGAGCGAAGGAGCCACAGCACACCGAGACGAAATCTCGCGCTCGGCTCTCCTACGCAGACGCCCTCGCAGGGAAGTGAGTTCGGCGTCCTGTGGGTCGCCGCATCGTCCACGTGATGCGTTCTCGCAGGGGGCGAGTGGATGGAAAAGTGGTTTTCTCAGAGGAGAACACGCGGGGCCGAGTGGATGGCGAGTGGACGCCGAGTGGATGCCCGAACGGAGTCCTCAGAGGAGAACAACTGGAGGCCGAGTGGATGGACCGGATTCATCCACTCGCTATCCACTCGTTTTGGGCCGATTCGGGCAAATTCGGGCAAAGCCGCCCGAAGGCGACTTGCTGCGAAACTGCCGGATTTTACGGGAGAAAGAGTGGAGGCACCGATCGGAGTCGAACCGATGTATGAGGGATTTGCAGTCCCTTGCCTTACCAACTTGGCTACGGTGCCCTTTAGAAAGCGCGGCGGGTCAGGTATCGCGGCAGCGACGCTACGTCAAGCAATCGCGAGTCGATCTGCTGCTAGTGGCTGCGCAGCGCGAGCGCGAGAGCGACCAGCGCGATCACCAGCGCGACGGCGAGCACGGTGCGCGAACGCAGCGGCGGCTCGCGCGGCTCCTCTGCGGCCGAGAACCAGTCCTGCTGCTGCCGGCGCGCGCGACGTGCAGCGGGAAGCTCGTCGCTCGAGCCCGCGGCGGCCGAGAGATCGATCATCGGAGGCGGCGCCTCCTGCTCGGCAGACGCGGATGCTGCGCGGACAGGCTCTGAGTGAATCGGAGACGGCGCCGCGTCGGGTCGGGCAGCGTCAGTGCCGGACGGCGCGGCCTCGGATGGATACGCTTCCGAATCGCGCTCGACCGCGCCAGGAGCGGATTCGCGCGCACCATGCAGCGCGACGACCTGCGCGGGTTCCGAGGACGGCGGGAGTTCAGCGGCGGCGTCCGGGGCGCCACGTGCCTGCGCGAAGACCGACGAGGCCGCGTCCTCAAGCGACATCGCGTCGGCGTGCGGAAGCGAAGGCGGCGCGCGGACCTCGAGCGGCTGGGCCGCGCTGGGAGCGGCCGGGAGCGATTCCTCGAGGCGCGCAGACTCTTCGAGCGGCACAGCGGCAGCGTCGGACGCGCCGTCGCGGAGACTCTCTGCCGTCGGGTTCGCGGTCGCCGGATTTTCCTCCGGCGTGGAGGAGGGCGCCGACTCGGATTCAGCGGGCGCCGCTGGAAGATCGGACTGGGTTGCGAACGGAGCGGGAGGCAAGTGGGCTGCCGGATCGGTCTTCTCGCCAAGCGCAGCAAGCGCCTGCTCGAGCAGATCGTCCGAAGGCGGAGCATGAGCTGCAGCGTAGGTCGAATCGATCGGCGGCGGCGCGGGCGCGGCTGGCCGCACCGGGAACGGCTGGCCGAGCTTCTCCTCGGGAAGCCCGAGGATCGTTCTCAACTCCTCGACCGCCTCGGCCGCGACCCACGCGGACCACCCTTCGCGCCAGACGAGCGACGCCGCCGAGAGCTGCCCGCGCGCGCGCAGACCCGCGATGCCAGCGGCCGAGAGTGGCCCGACCTGCCGACCCTGAACCGCGGCGAACCAGACCTGATCCGGACTGCGCGGCGCGACGCGCGTCTTGGCCGCCTCTTCCTTCTCGTGCGTGAGGCGAGCGCGCAGATCGTCGAGGTCGTAGCGGCGCGTCGGGATGCGGTCCTGCCAGAGGTCGACGACTTCGGCGACCGCGGCCATCTCGCCATTACACGACGGGCAACGGAACGTCACGACGGCCGGCGCGCCGGTCGCGGTCTGGAACGTGGCCAGGCAGCTCTTGCAGGAGAAGCGCATGTGCGTGCGGACGAGCCCCGCAGCATACGCCAAAGTTGGAGTAGCGTAGCCCTGTGTTGATCACGAATCGCGATCCCTCCGCGGCCGCGCCCTCTTCTGTTCGCGCGCTCTCGCTGCTGCTCCTCATTGGCGCCGCCAGTTGCCACGCAGCGGGCGACGCGCGCACACCAAGAGCGGATGCGAAGGCGGCCACCTCCACGGCAGAAGAGAGCACCGCGCGCGCGGCCGACAGCTCGCCGATGAAGCACGGCACCGTCCGCTTCGCGACGGCGAATGGAGATTGGCTCGTCGACGCTGAACTCGCGCACTCCCCCGAGGAACACGCGCGCGGCCTGATGTTCCGCAGAGAGCTCGCGCCGGATCACGGCATGCTCTTCGTCTTCGACGAGACGCGCGAGCAGCGCTTCTGGATGCACAACACTCTCCTGCGCCTCGACATGATCTTCCTCGGCGAGGATCGCAGCGTCGTCGGCGTGGTCGCGAACGCCGAGCCGCAGACCGACACAGGGCGCGAAGTGGGCAGGCCAGCGCGCTATGTGCTCGAGGTCTCGGGCGGCGAAGCGGCGACGCACGGAGTGGGCCCGGGCGTGCGCGCGCAGTTCGTCGGCGTCGATGAGTAGAGGAGCGCAGATCCGCGCCCAGTGCGGACGGGCGCGATTTTCGATCAGTCCTTCTTGAGCAGATTGCGCGTCACTTCGGCGCCGAAACTCTCCTCCATCATCCGCTCGACAAGCGCCTCAAATTCGCGCTGCGCCTGCTCGTCGGCGAAGATGAAGCGGATGCCCATCCCCGGCTCTTCCTGGCGCTCGGCCGCCTGCTCGTTCGTCAGCGCCCACGTCACCTCGCCGACCAGCGAAACCGCTTCGGAGAGTGCGGGAACAGAGAGTGCAAACGTGAAGCGCGTGCCAATCGGAAGCGGACGGCCAGTCTTGATGAACGTGCCGCCCTTGGAGATGTTCTTGGTGTAGTCGGCGAAGAACGAGTTCATCCGTTCGTAGTCGACGCGCAGCTTGATCGGTGCGCGAGTAGAGGTGCGCAGGTCGGCCGGATTGGGCTTGGTCTGTGGCTCGTTCGACATTCTTGGGAGCATGACAGGACGATGGCGGAGATCGCAAGAGCTGTTCGATGGGAGACGACGGGCGGCGAGCTGGTCGCGCTGCTCGAGCGGCGCGGTGTTCAACTCTACGTCGCGATGCTGGCGGTGCTGTCGCTGCTTGGCTGGGCGTTTCCGCTCACCGATCACGTCGGCTACGAACTGTCCGAGCTGATCGCGCTCGGTGCTGGCGCGTTCGGCGTGGCAGTCGGCGTCGGCGCGGCGCGAAGGGCGCGGCCGATCGGCGGACTCTATGCTTCGGTGCGCGCACTTGGCGCGGCCGTGCTCATCTCGCAAGTCGCGCTGCTGGTGCCTCTGTCGCTCACACTGCTCGATGCCGTGCGCCGCCCCGTCTGCGAGCCGCTCTCGGGCCTCGCGATGTTCGCGCTCCTCGCGTGCCCGTCGGCGCTGCTCTCCTGCATCGTCGGATTTCTCTGCACGCAGCTCGAGCCCAAGCTGACCGCGGCTCTCCTCTGGCCGATCTTCCTCGGCACGCTCGCCTACTCGCTCTGGCCTCTCTGGCACGGGCCACAGGTCTTCGTCTTCCATCACCTCGGCGGCATGTATCCAGGGCCCATCTATGATCAGGCGATCGGCATCACGCCCGCGCTGATCTCGTTTCGCGAGACGACGCTGGTCTATGCGCTCGCTGGCGCCGCTCTCGCGCTGCTGCTCGCGCCTCGCCTCGCCAACGAGACGTTGGCGCCGCGTCTGGTGCTCGGATTGATCGCTCTGGTGGCGGGCCTCAGCGCGATCTCGCTCTCGCGCCGCGGAGAGGAATTGCATTTCGACAGCTCGGTGGCGCAGCTCGACGCGGTGCTCGGCGCACGGATTGAGACCGCGCATCTGGTGCTGCACGTGCCGAAGGAGAAGTCTGAGCTCGAGCGCAAATTGCTCGCGCGCGACGCGGAGGCTTCGGTCGATGAGGTGCTCGAGTTCTTCGAGGCGCCCGGCACTGCGCACGCGCGCATCGACGTGTTCCTCTATCGCTCGGCCGAGGAGAAACGGCGGCTGATCGGCGCGGCCGATACGAGCTTCACGAAACCGTGGCTGCGGCAGATCCACACGAATGATGGGCCGGCGCCGCATCGGATTCTCCGGCATGAGCTCGCGCACGCGCTGGGCGCGGACTTCGCGAAGGGTCCGTTCGGCGTGCCTGGTCGACTCGGCGGTCTGCTCCCCGACATGGCCTTCATCGAGGGCCTCGCGGTGGCCGCGGACTGGCCGGTGCAGGAAGGCACGATCGACGAGGAGGCGGCCGCGCTCAAACAGCTCGGCAAGCTCCCCGATCTCCCGACGCTCTTCGCGCCGGGCCGCTTCTACGGCGAGGCCGGACCCAATGCGTACACTGCTGCTGGTTCGTTCGTGCGCTACGTCTGGAGAGAGCGAGGAGGAGCGGCGCTGCGCACGGCGTACGGACTTCCGCAGGGCTTCGCGTCGTTCGGCGAGGTCCCGGTGCTGGCGACGACCTACCTCAAATACCTCGACACGATCACGGTGCCTCCTCGAGTGCTGGCACTGGCGCAGCTGCAGTTCTCGGCGCCCGCGATCATCCGGCAGCGCTGCGCGCACGAGGTGGCGGAGCTGGAGCACGAGGCGGAGCAGGCCGCGAGCAGCGGAGACAGCGCGCGTTCGGTGGAACTCTGGGGCAGCTGCGTTTCCCTCGAGCCGGACGATCCCTCGTTGCTGATCCAGGAGCGACGCGCGCTGCTCAACCAGGGGCTCGCCGACAAGGCCCACGTCGTCGAGGAGGAGCTGCTCGCGCATCCCAAACTGTCCCAGCCGCAGAGGGCGCAACTGCTCAGCGAACTCGGAGACACAGCCTGGCGCGCGGACGATACGGCGCTCGCCGCGCAGCACTACGCGGAGGCCGCGGCGTTGCCTCAGCCAGAAGGGCAGAGCCGCGCTCTCGAAGCGCGCCAATACGCGATGGGCGAGCGTGCGCGCTGGGCGGCGACGCGGCGACTTCTGGCGAACAACGACGCGGGCGCCGAGACGTGGCTGCTGCTGCGCGATCTCGACGTCGCCCGCCCGCAAGAAGGGTTCGCGGCCTATCTGCTCGCCAAGCAGGCGCAGAACATCAGCGCCTGGGACAGCTGCCTGCGCTTCAGCGCCAGTGCGCTCACGAGAGAGTTGCCGGGACCGCTCTTCGTGACCGAGGCACTGCGCATGCGCGCACTCTGCGGCTGGCGCGGCGGCGACGATGCAGCAGCGCGGCGCGCACTCGAGCAACTCGCCCGCGATCCCTCCGAGGCACGCCACATCGAGGCGATGCGGATGCTGCGACGCACGCCTTGATGATCATCCACGACGCGCGTGCTCTCGCGAGCTAGGCGCAGCCCGCGGGTCCGCACGTCGCGCCCTCGAGCACCGCCGGTTCGGGCAGCTCACTCCACGCCTTCTCCAGCACCTCGAGCAGCACGTCCACGCTCTGCGCGCCCGAGACGCCGTAGCGCCCCGCGAAGACAAAGAACGGCACGCCGTTGATGCCAAGTTCGCGCGCGGTCGCTTCATCGCTGCGCACTTCCTTCGTCTCTGCATCGCTCGCCAACATCGCGCGCACGGCCTCCGCGTCGAGTCCGACTTCGCTCGCCAGGCGCACGAGAACTGCGCGCTCACCGAGCGCTTCCCCCTCGGAGAAGTAGGCGCGGAAGAGGCGCTCCTTGAGTTGCGTCTGCACCCCGTGTCGCTGCGCGAAGTGGAGCACGCGGTGCGCGTCGAAGGTGTTGCCCGAGCGCGCGACGTCGAGCCGCATGGTGATCCCGTCGGCCTTCGCTGTCTCGGTCATGCTGTCGATCATCTTCTGCGCCTGCTCGACCGGCATGCGGTACTTCGCGGCGATGCGCGCCGCGTGCGAGATGTCGCTCGCGATCACAGCAGGCGCAGAGGGGTCGAGCTCGAACGAGCGCCACGTCACGTCGACCGCATCGCGATTCGCAAAGCGCGCGAGAGCCGCATCGAAACGCCGCTTGCCCACGTAGCACCACGGGCAGGCCACGTCGGACCAGATGTCGAGCTGCAACCGATTCGCCGTCGAGGCCTTCGCCGTTTCCATGCGCGGCATCCTAACAGGACCGTCGCTCGCATGCTCCCACCGCGGAGTCTCCCGATCGCGCGCGACCTTGGCCCGCGCGGTCGAGCGGCAATACTGTGCTCTGGCTATCTGCGCGCGCCGCCCTTCATCAAATCGGCGACCGCGGCCGTCAAACCATCGAGCGAGAGGCGATACATGGGAAACGCGCGGCGGATCACTGCGGCGGTTCCCTGCCACGCGACCTCGGGCTCGGGGTTGAGCCAGGCCGAATGCACGAAGTGCTCCCGCAGCGCGACCAGCCACGCCAGCCCCGACGAGCCGCTCTCATCGCCGCCCCAGCGACTGCCCGACGCCTGCAGCTCCCACGGACTCATCAGCGCATCCCCGACGACGATGAGCCGCCACGTCGGATCGCACTTCTGCAGAAGATCGGTGACCAATTCGCTGCGCGAAAGGTGATGCGATTCGTAGAGGCGGCCATAGACGCAGTTGTGGAAGTAGAGCGTGCGCAGCTCCTTGAAATGGGTCGCGCGCTTCGCCGCAGAGAAGAGCCGTTCGCAAGCATCGGCGTAGGGATCCATCGAGCCGCCGACGTCGAGCAATAAGAGCACCCGCAGATCCGGCTTGCGAGGAGCGCGAAGCCGAATCTCAAGCTCGCCCGCGTTCTTCGCGGTCGCGTCGATCGTGCCATTGATATCGAGTTCCTCCTCTGCGCCCGTGCGTGCGAAGGCCCGCAGCGCGCGCAGGGCGGTCGAGATCTGCCTGGTATCGAGCGTGACATCCGAGCGAAGCGCGCGAAAGCGGCGCTCCTCGGCCATCGCCAGCGCGCCACGACCACCGCGCGGGCCTCCCCCGATGCGCAGTCCGCGCTCGCCCTTCCCTCCTCGACCAAACGGAGAGGCTCCACCCGTTCCGACCCACTTGCTGCCGCCGTCGTGACGCTCGCGCTGCTCGGCGAGCCGCTCGCGCAGCAGCTTGCGAACCTCGTCAAGATCGAGCGAGCGCAGAACCTCTTTCTCCTCCTCGGTCAGATCTCGCCCGGGCTTCTCGTCATCGAGCCAGCGCAGCATCTCCTCGGTCAGCGAGAGCGCATCGTCAGTGACGCCGCGGAACGTATGCGCAAACGCCCGATCGAAGGCATCGAGATCCTGCTCGCGATGCACGCAGAGCGCGCGGGCAACTTCATAGAATCCGTCGAGCCGCGAATCGTGCAGGCCCAGCGCGACCGCGCGCGCGAGTTGCAGCGCCTCGTGGGAGCCGACCCGCAGTCCGCGCTCGCGCAGATCATAGAGGAAGTCGATGAACATGGAATCGTCGCGCGCGAGGTTAACTTAACGTCGCATGGCTCATTAAGCGCGCACGCGCCGGCCGCGCTGCATTGCCTCGCCGAAGGCGATCAAGTCCTGCTCTCGCTTAATCAATGCACCAAGAAACGGGAGCGACGCATCGAGCTCGACCGAGCCAATCCCGGCCTTCTTCAAGACGGCGATCCAATCAATCAGCTCGCTCGTCGAGGGCCGCTTGCGCAGACCCGGCAACTCGCGCAGCGCATAGAAGGTCTTCATCGCCTGCTCGAGCAGCTTCTCCTCGAGCTCCGGGTGATGCACACGCACGATGCGCGTCATTAGATCCCGCTCGGGAAACTCGATGAAGTGAAAGACGCAGCGGCGCAGGAACGCGTCGGGCAGCTCCTTCTCTGCGTTGCTGGTAATGACGACCACGGGCCGCACGGAGGCGATGATCTCGTCGCCGGTCTCCGCAACCGTGAAGCGCATCTTGTCGAGTTCGTGGAGAAGGTCGTTGGGAAATTCGAGATCTGCCTTATCGATCTCGTCGATTAACAGGCAGGCATTGCCTTGCTGAAACGCGCGCCCGAGCGGGCCCATCTTGATGTAGCGGCGGATGTCCTTCACGTCTCCGTCGCCGAAGCGCGAATCGTAGAGCCTCTGCACGGTGTCGTAGACGTAGAGACCGTCCTGCGCCTTCGTCGTGCTCTTGACCGGCCAGTGCAAGAGCGGCATCGACAGCGAAGCTGCGAGCGCCTCGGCCAACTGCGTCTTGCCCGTGCCAGGCTCACCGCGCACGAGAAGCGGCCGCTGCAGCGCGAGCGCGCAGTTCACCGCGGACTCAAGAGACGAGGAGGTCAGGTAGTTCGAGGTCCCGCGGAAACTCGGCAGTGGCATGACAGCGATATACCACTGGAGGTTCCTCGGATCGCGACTACCGATGCTGCAATGCCCCGACGTCCGGTGGAGACGTCAACGGCAGACCGATGGCGTCGGTCGTAAATCCCAGCGACTGGCCCATCCCGATGGCAGGCGAACCCACCGGCAGCGCGACGTTCCACTGGGTCGCGTCAGCGGAAGCGCTGTTCGCGAAGATGCTATTCGTCGTCACAACCTCGCCGCTCGCGAGCGTCAGATTCGTCGCGCTGCTGTTGAGCAATCGAAAGAGGTTGTTCTGGTGCAGCACCTGTGTGGACGCCGCGCCGTTCTGCCAGACGTTAATTCCGGAACTCAGATAGAAAATATTATTCTTGAGGTTAAACACGACGCTCGCATTGCCCGTCCCGCTGAAGCCAAACATGTAGGGCGTTGCGCCGGTATTCACGCCGTTATCAGAGCGCCCAACGACAAACCGATCAGACGGCGTCGAGATGATCGTGTTGTTGAAATACTCCACGTTGGATACCTGGATCGCGAAGACGCCGCTCATATTCAGCCAGGTCAGCATGCCGTTGTTGACCAGGAGGTTGTAGGCGAAGAGGTTATCGTTGGCCGTGCCGTTGTCGCTGCTGCCGAACTCGGCCATGCCCCCGCCGTCAATCACCGTGTTGTAGAGAAACTGGTTTCCACTCGACGTATGGAACACCTCAAACGCACCACCGCTGTAGCCAAAGTCGAGACTGTTGCACCAGGTGCCATTAAAGTAGTTGTGGATGAATAGATTGTTGTTGCCTGTCAGCGTGATCCCGTTGGCTCCGAAATCATCATAGGTAGGCGTCGCGGTATTCACCACGTTCTTGAGATTCGTAAAGCTGCTGTTTTCGACCGTGTTGTTGTTGCCGTACTCGATGACAACCCCAAGACCGATTAACGACATCGAACAATTGCGAATGACGTTGTCATGCACGGGAGCCGCGGAGGTCCCGACGAGATCGATGCCCGCGCTTAAATAGGCAAACATATTCTTATCCGCCACCTGGGTGGGGTTGGCTGCAATCACCCGATCGGTAATCGTCAAGCCGTCGAACACGAGGTAACTCGCCCCGTCACAATAAAATGCACTCCGCGCCGTTAACGCATTGGTCGCCCCGGGCGGATACTCGAACGTCGGGTTGGCGCCCGTCCCGTAGTTGCCGAACGTGATCGGCGCTCCAGTGCTGCCGGAACTCGTCCAATAGATATTTCCGTAGAAGTGATCGCCGCGCTTGAAGAGCACGTTATCGCCAGGATGAATCTTGCTCTGCGAACCGTAGACCTTCGACATCGTCAACCACGGCGCAGAAGGAGAGGTCCCGGCGTTCGAATCGCTCCCCGAGTTCGAAACGTAATAGTTCACGCAATTCGACGCGCTGCAGAGCGGAGTCACTGGCCCGGAACCCGCGTCGAGGTTCCAGGCATCCCCGCTGGTATCGACCGTGCCGCCATCACTCGACCCACCGTCCGTCGTCCCTCCATCGGTTCCGCCGGCGGCAGAAACATTGAACAGGCCGCTCGTCGCCGAGGTGAGTCCGTTGCTGGTGGCAGACAACGAAAAGCCTGTCCCGGCGGCGGCCGACAGGGAAAGCCCGGTCAAAGTCGCGATTCCGCTCGACGCGGTCGCCGAGGCGTTCGCAAGCGTGCCCGCACCGGTCGCCAGGCCAACCGTCACCAGCGCGGACGAACCGCTCGCAACATTGCCGGCACCATCTTCGACCTTGACCACCACGACGGGCGCAAACGCGGCACCGGAGGCAACGTTCGACGGCTGAGTCGTAAACGCGAGTTTCGACGCCGCACCAGCAGAAACATTAAACGTGCCGCTTGTTGCTTGCGTTAATCCGTTGCTCGAGGCGGTCAGCGAGAACCCATTCGCTGCGGTTGCCGTCACAGCAAGACCAGTCAACGTCGCAACGCCGACCGATGCCGTCGCGCCGGCA
>CAIWCD010000048.1 GCA_903911145.1 uncultured delta proteobacterium
CGCAGCGGATGCCGCGATGGCACCCGCGAATCCGTCGACACCGTGCTCAACATCGTCGCCTGTTGCTCGACCGGTCCGCGCATGCAGCAACTCGATCACAGCCGAAGATCCCCGTCGATCAGAAAATCAACACCCTGCTAGAAGAACAGTCGCAACTTCGGAAGAGTGGGTCCTATGGTCGATACCTTATGGGCGCACACTCAGTTCGATTGGGCCGCACAGTGGTGATCGCGTCGGCGATGGCGACGTTTTCGTTCGGCGCGTTTGGCCAAACGGCGACGTCGGTGGCATCTGCCCCCCCCCCAGCGACATTACGGCGCAGGCCGCCAGACCGCTCCCCGAAGCACCGATCGAGCCCGCCAAACCAGCCGCTTCGGCGGCCGGTCCGGAGGCAGGCGGCGGCGACACCGGAGATCTCGAATCCCTCCTCGGGGAAGCGGTCGTCACGACGGCCTCGCGCAGCGCCGAACGGGCCAGTGTTGCCCCCTCGACTGTCTACAGTGTCACGGCCGCCGAGATCCTCGCCTCGGGTGCGCGCACGCTCGACGAGGCGCTTGAGTTCCTCGGGCTCGGTCTCTACGTCGCCAAACCGCGCGACTACGCCACGGGCGTCGACGTCGGTGCGCAGGGGCTGATGTTCCGCGACTCAGGGCGCCACATCCTCGTGCTGCTCGACGGGCAGATCCTCAATGACCAGGGCTCCGGCCGCATCTCGTTCAACGAGGCCGTTGGAATCCCGCTCGAGTTGGTCGACCACATCGAGGTCATGCTCGGTCCCGGTTCGGTGATGTACGGCTCGAACGCCATGCTCGCGGTGATCAACGTCGTGACCAAGCGCGCGCGCGACATCGACGGACTTCACGTTTCAGGCGAGGCGCAGGGAACACCCGCACTCGACGACAATGCAAATCCGGCGTCAGGACCAGGCACACACCCCGGCCTTCGGTATCGCGCGTCGCTCGGCGGCGGACAGCGTTTCCACCTCGCGGGCATGGACGGCGAAGTCACGGGAATGTTCGAGTGGACCCACGAGATCTCGCAGACGTACGGGATCGTGCCGTTCACGCAGGGCAACGCCAACGACCAATCTTTTCTCCCAGACCAGACGACCTGGGGTGGCGTCGCGAGCCATCAGATGTATGCGCCGAGTGCCGTCATCACGGCACGCCTCGGAGACTTCCGGCTGCAGGTCGCTGGCAACTACTACCAACGCGGAATGCCGCTGGTCGGCGCCTTCAACTTCTTCGGCCGCGAGGTCCAACAGGGCGTTCACGTCGACTTGAGCCACTCGCTGGCGATCAACCCGACCTTCTCTCTGGATTCACGCCTCTACTTTGGCTACCACAAATTCGAGGAGCGCTCGGCGTACGGCGAGTCCTTCTGGTGCGTTGATGGCCAGCCGAACGGCTGCACCGAGACGAGCACCGCCACCTCCCGCTGGTTCGGCCTCGAGGAGCGACTCGGCGCTGACTGGTTCCACGACGGAAAGTTCGTCACCACAATGGGCTTCGACGCGCGCCCGCGCTTCTTCGATTCGGCACCGGCGACCTACCTCGATCGATTGACGGGGGCGCCGTCACCGACCACGCCGACGCCGAGTTCGAGCGGGACGTCCTTCATCGGCGCGCTCTTCGTTCAACAAGTGTGGCATGCGCTCGACTGGCTGGCCATCAACGCCGGCGCACGTCTTGACTGGGACAGCGTGTTCGGCGCCCGTGCTTCGCCGCGCGCTGCGATTGTCGTCAGCCCGAGTGAGAGCACGAACCTCCGCATCAGCTACTCGGAGGCCTTCCGCGCGCCGTCTCAATATGAGCTCACCGAGTTCGACCCGACCTACCGCCTGACGCCGGTCTCGCTGCGCCCTGAGACGGTCCGCTCGGGAGAGATCGAACTGCTCACGCGCATCTCTCACATCACGGCTTCGCTGCGCGGATACTACGCCGTCTATTCCGACATCATCGAGGCCCACCCGGTGACGGAGGCAGAGTTCAATGCAGTCGATCCCTCGCGCGTGTCCGCGACGGCCGATTGGAACAACTTCGTCGTCAACGCCAACATCGGATCGCTGCGCGTGCTCGGCGGATCAGCGTCGGTGAAGGCCCGTCTGCCCGCGGGATTCACGGCGGATGGCACCTTCAACCTCGGCCGCGCCATCGACGAAAACAATCACGTCTTCGATCGCCTCCCAGAGTGGTTCGGAAATGTCCGCGTCGGCTGGCAGTCTGCTGAGAACGGCTACTCTGTCATGCTCTCGAGCGTCTATTCGGCCCCACGGCGCATCATGCAGGACGCGAATACAACATCGTTCATGCTCGGCAATCGCCTCGATTTCCGTCTCGCTTTCGCGGGACCGTTTGGACAGATGGAGCGGTTGCGCTGGCGACTCGCTGCCGGCTACAGCGTGAACCCGATGCTGCCCTACTCGATCACGTTTCAGACGGACACGCCCCTGACCTACGTGATCCGCCCGGACACATCCCGCCTGTTCCTCGTGGGCGGGTTGCAGTATCAGTTCACCGGTCTGTAATCCGAAGCTACGCCGCATTCCCGAGAGGCTGGCCGTATCTGACAATCCGAACAGTGCACCACGGGGACGATTCGTCTCCGTGGGAACCAAGCTCATCATCGCCGCGTTTGTGGTTCTCGCGGCCGTGACAGCCGCGGTCTATGTCGGTCTCAGCTCATTCGAACGCGAGAAGATGATCGCGGCCAAGGAGCAGACCGCGAAATCATCGGGCGGCCTCTTCCTGCGCACGGTCGCCGCCGCCGTGGTCTTCGATGATCCGACGGCGATCAAGGAGAGCATCGGCCTCTTGCTGCGCGATCCCGAAGTGCTCGGCGTCGAGCTGTGGAAAGCCGAGCCGGCGAGCAAGGCCGGAAAGCAGATCGCCGTCGAGCTGCGCGGCGAGTCGCCGGTCAGCGCGGGTCCAGACGCAGCCGCGAGCAACCTGATCGTCCGCTTCCCCGCTCGCCTCGTGCTGCGAGGACCGATCTTCGATACCGATCACCAGACCATCGCCTACGCGGCGATTCAGTTCTCGCTCGACAAGGAGAACAGCGCGTTCGAGGCGCTGCGCCACGAGATCCTCTTTGCATCGGGGTCCTTGGTGTTGCTCATCGCGCTTCTGCTCGCGCTCGCCACGCGCATCTGGATCACGTCGCCACTGGGCACGCTGCTCGGCGGCGTCAAGCAGCTCGAGGCGGGTGAGAAGGTCGATCTCGGCAGCATCTCCGCGAATGACGAAGTCGGCACGCTCGCACTTGCGTTCGGCCGGATGGCTGAAACCGTCGAACAACGCGAGGCCGATGTCCGCAAGCGCAACGCGGACATGAAGCGCATCATGGACAATGTCGCGCAGGGCTTCCTCGCCGTCACGCGCGATGGCGTGTTGCTGCCCGAGCACTCGGCGATCGTCGAGACGTGGATGGGCCCGTGGCCGAAGAGCGGCGAGAGCTTCGTGGGCTATCTCGCGCGCAAGGCACCGAAGGCGGCCTCGTCGATCGGCGGGCTCTGGGACAACGTCTCGAGCGGCATTCTTCCGCTCGACGTGGCGATGGGCCAGCTCCCCACACGATTCCGGATCGGCGCGAACACGTACTCGATCGTCTACCGGCCGATCGAGGAGGGCAAGTCGATCAACATCCTCCTCGTGCTCTCTGACATCACGCCCGAGATCGAGCAGGAGCGCACCAAGCAGGCCCAGGAAGAGCTGGTGTCGATCTTCCAGCGCGTCGCCTCCGATCGCTCCGGCCTGGTGCAGTTCTTCCAGGAGGCCGACCGGATCGTTCGTTTCCTGCTCGAGACGGACAGTCCGGATTTCGCGCTGCTCAAGCGCGAGGTCCACACGCTCAAGGGCAACTCAGGATTCTTCGGCCAGCAGAGCGTCGTGGCGATCTGCCAGACCATCGAGAACGGATTCGACGAGGGCAGCAAGACGGTCTCTGCCGAGGACCGGGACGCGCTTCGGGCAGCGTGGGCGCGGGTCAGCGAGCACCGGCGCAGCCTCCTCGGAGACGGTGCGAAAAAGCATCTCGAGGTCGAGATGTCGGAGCACAGCGCGCTGCTCGACACGGTTTCGCGCGGGGCACCGCACGGTGAGATCGAGACGGAGCTGCGCAACTGGAGCCTTGAGCCCGCACAGAAGCGCCTTGTGCGCTTCGGGGATCAGGCCAAGGAGCTCGCCAAGCGTCTCAACAAGGGCGATATCCGGGTGCTCGTTGAGTCCAACAATCTGCGGCTCCACGAGACAATCCTTCCGGAGTTCTGGGCCGCGTTCACGCACCTCATCCGCAACGCGATCGATCACGGGATCGAGTCGCCGGCTGAACGCGCCGAGGCGCGCAAGAGCGCGGTGGGCACGCTTCAGCTGCGCACGCTGCTGCGCGGCGATGAGTTTGTCGTCGAGATCGAGGACGACGGGCGCGGCATCAACTGGAAGAAGCTCGCGGAGAAGGCCAAGGCGGCCGGGCTGCGGACAGAGACGCGCGCCGACCTCGTCGATGCGCTGTTCGCAAGCGGCGTCTCGACGCGCGACGAGGCAAACGAGATCTCCGGCCGCGGCGTCGGAATGTCTGCGGTGCGTGTCGCCTGCGAATCGAGCGGCGGCAAGGTGCGCATCCAGAGCGAGCCCGGTGAAGGGACCCGCTTCCAGTTCGTCTGGCCGCGCACCGTGCTCCAGGGCCGTGTCGCGCCGACGTCGAGCGCCGGAACGGCGAACTGAGTGCTCGTTCGGCGGGAGCGATGAACGGCCCGCCAGACGACGCGCGCGCGAAGGAGATCGCCGCGCGCGATGCCCGTCAAGAGGAGCGCCGACGCAGCTTCGACGCGGCCGCGGCTGCGTACGATACGTATCGACCTGGATATCCCGACGAGCTCTTCACGGCACTCGCCGCCCGGATGCCACCGCCAGCGCGGGTGCTCGAGATCGCCGGCGGGACGGGCCACGCAACGCTGCCTCTCGCCCAGCGCGGCTACCCGATTCGCGGCATTGAGCTCGGCGAGCGACTCGCGGCGATCGCGCGAGAGAAATTGTCGGCCTATCCCGCGGTCCAGATCGACGTCGGCCGATTCGAAGAGTCGCACGTCGAATCGCAGAGCGCAGATCTGGTCGTCTGCGCCTCGGCGTTTCATTGGCTGCTGCACGCGCAGGCGCTTCCGAAGATCTCGACGGCGCTGCGCTCGGGCGGACTCCTGGCTCTCCTCTGGACGTCGGCCCCCGAAGCGGACGATCACCCCTTCGCGCGCGCGGCCCGCCCGATCTACCAGCGTCTCGCACCGGAGCTGCTCGTCGAGCGAGCGCGTGAATCAGCGCCATCCCGGATGTCGCGCGCCGTGCCGGGCATCCTCCTCGGCGCGCCCGACTTCATCGACTTCAGCCACGAGGAGTTCCGCTTCACGCGCACGTTCTCTCCTCAGGAATATCTCGGCCTGCTCGGCACCTATTCGAACTATCTGACGCTCCCGCCGGCAACGCGCGACACGCTCTTTGCCGAGCTGCGTGAGCTGCTCGAGCGCGAGTTCGGCAACCAGGTGGTGCATGAGTTTCGCAGCGCCCTGCAGTTTGCGCGTCGCAAGTAACGCGAGTCACCTTGCATGGCGCAGCCCCGTGCCCCATGGTCGCGCGCTCCGGCGCTCGCGAATCAGGGGGCCGCTCATCAGAGGACAGACATGAACGTACGCAGAGCAGCTGGATTGGCGATGGCGATGGGAATGCTCGGCAGCTGCGGGACCAGCAAGCCGGCCACGATTGATCGTGGGGCAGTGGCAAAGCTGAGCGACGCGCAGATGCGGCCCATCGACGACGCGCGCACGAGCGAGGCGCACGCGGTGGATCAGGTCGCGAGCGCGAAGCAGGCGAAGACCGACGCGGCGAACCAGGTGTCGGTCGCGAAGGCCGATGTCGAGGTCGCCAATGCGGAGTTCAAGAAGGCCAAGGCCGATCTCGACGCGGTCACGGCGCAGAAGGCGGACAACCAGTCGCTCGCGATGGCCAGGGCCGCGGTCGACGTCGCGGAGCTCAAGGTGAAATCGCAGGAGCGGAGGGTCACCTATCTTAAGGATCTGGCCGACCTCGCTGCCCTGCGGCAGGACGCGGCGACGGCGCATCTCACGACCGCGCAGGCGGCCACCGAGAAAGCCAAGTTCGACTCGCTCGCGGCCGCGGGCTCGACCGAAGTGCAGAACAAGCAGGTCGATGATTACGAGGAGAATCTCGCGCGCGCCGAGGCAACGGAAGCGAATGTGAAGAAGAAGCTCGCCGATTCCCATCTCGATGCGGTGACCGATTTCCACAAGTGGCAGGAGCTGGTGCGCAAGCTCAAGGCCGCGGGGGTCGAGTCGCCGAGCGCCCCGCTGCCGAGCTCGTCGATGGACTCGAGTCTCGTTCCGGTTCAAGCTCCGCTGTTGGCTCCCGGTGCGCCGATGGGTCCTCGCTAGTCGCAGGCGTGAAGGAGCGGATGTCGGAAGGAGGCGGCGGTGGCGGATGATTTCCTTGCCCAGGTTCGCGAGCTGACCGCCGCGCTCAATCGTGGAGAGTTCTCGAAGGCCAAGCAGCTGCTGCGCGACTGCAAGCTGATCGAGCGGCTCGAGGCCAACGATCTGCCCGACGGTCCAGTTGGCAAGGAAGCGAAAGCGGCGGTCGAGCGACTCCTCGTGCTCGCGCTCGAGCACGAGGCGAACGCGAACAAGCGGCTGCTTGGCGCCTATGGGAAGCGCTGAAACGGATCGTCGCTGACGGCGTACCGGAACCAGACCAGCGCATCGACCTCGGCATCTCCGGTCGGGCGGTTCCACTCGGGCGGCGACTGTTTCCACCGCTCGCGCAACGACGCCGCCATCCGCTCGGCCTCGACGAAATAACGGGCCCGCTCGAGGCGAAGCTGCTGCTCCGAAAGAGGCGACTCGTGATCGCCCGCGGCGAAGCTCTGCGTCGATTCGAAGAGAGCGTCGACCGTCAACTCGATCGGCCGCACGTCGGGGACGGGCTGCTCGATGTGGCGCCAGACGCCGTCGAGCCAGCCGAGCCGATACATCGGAACAAAATCCATCCCGTGATCGGCGACGAACTCAACTGCGCGCACGATGAACTCGAGATCCTCGTCGGACGCGTAGTACGGCAGCGAGATGCGCACCCAGCCTGGCTTGATGCCCAGCAGGCCGCGGCTGATCTGCGCGCGATATCGCTCGGAGCGCGCCCGCTCGATGCCGAGGAGGCGATGCCCATACGGCCCTGCGCAGGAGCAGCCCGCGCGATTCTGGATGCCGAAGAGATGATCGAGCAGCGCCGAGACGAGATCGTGGTGCAGCCCCTCGACGTTGAACGAAATGATCGCGAGCCGCGGCAGCCGCGTCGCGCCGAGCGAGCGCAGCTTCGGATGCTTCGATAGACGCTCGCAGGCCTTCTTCGCGATGCGCATCTCGTGCTCGAGAATCCGCTCCGGGCCGATCATCTCCTTGACGAGAAACGCGATGCCCGCGCGCAGGTCGTTGATGATCGCGGGCGTGCCGCCCTCTTCACGCTCGTCGAGGCGGCGCGTGTAGTCGACCGACAATCTCTCGAACGCGGAGACGTAGTCGACCGTGCCGCCGCCCGGGCGCTCGGGGACATTGCCGCGAAAGAGCGCGCGATGGGCCACCAGAACGCCCGAGCCTTGCGGTCCGCCGATGAACTTGTGCGTCGAGAGAAAGAGCGCGTCGATGCGCGCCTCGGGATCGGCCGGGTGCATGTCGATCGGCACGTAGGGCGCAGCCGCCGCGTAATCGAAGCAGGCGATCGCTCCGCCGCGGTGGAGCAGCTTTGCGATCGCGGGCACATCGGAGAGCACGCCGTTGACGTTCGAGGCGGCGGAGAACGTGCCGATCTTCAGCGGCCGGTCCTTGTGCAGTGCGAGCTTCCGCTCGAGATCCGCGAGGTCGATTCCACCCTCGGGCGTCAGCTCGATCTCGACGACCTCCGCGATCGACTCGAGCCACGGCAGCTCATTGGAGTGATGCTCGTATGGGCCCACGAAGACGACCGGCCGACGCTCGAGTGGGATCTGCTTCGAGAGTGAGAATTCGCGCTCGAGCGGCTCTGGAATGCGCAGGCCGAGAAGACCGACGAGCTTGTTCACCGCAGCCGTCGCGCCTGAGCCGACAAAGAGCACCTCGTCGTGCTCGCCCGCATTCACCGAGCGGCGCACCACGCGGCGAGACTCCTCGCGCAGCTCCGACATGATCCGGCCCGTCGAGGAGATCGCCGTGTGCGTGTTCGCGTAGAACGACTGCGTGCGGCTGATCCAGGCCTCGACGAAATGGAGGTATCTGCCGGTCGCAGTCAGGTCGGCGTAGCAGATGAGCCGCTTGCCGAACGGCGTCTCGATCGACGCGCGACGGCCCACCTCATTCTGCCTGAACAGCGCCGCGATCTCTTCGTACGGTCTCATGGGGAGCGGATCTCTATCGCGCATCTCGCGCTGCGGTCGAGAGCCGTCGTTGAGTCAGGCGTCGCCAGCCGCGGCACTGGTGCACGGGCCTCAGTGAGTCGCTTCGCCGCGCGCCCATTGACATCGCACTGCACCTGCCGGATGGATCAGCCCGATTCCTCACCGAGTGCGGGGCAACACGCGCGGGGAGTCACCGGGTGGGCATTTGCCGCAGCACGTGATCCTCTACGAGCAGATCTTCATGCACTCCATCAGCGGCGTGCTCATCGTGCGCGCCGACGGAGCGGTCCTGCGTGCGAATCCGGCGGCGTGCGCGGAGCTCAAGCGCAGCGAGGAGGAGATCGTCCGCGCAGGATGGGGAGGCCTTGCCGTCGAGGACGCGCGCCCGGTGGACGCGCTCGACCGCCTCGAGACGCTCAACGCGGCCCAGGGAGAGATTCGCTTCCGCCTGCCTGACGGCACGTTTCTCCTCGCACTGTTCACTGCGGCGAAGCTCAAGGACGGAGACGGACAGTCCACCATCTGCTTCACGTTCAACGACCACGGTCCGCGGCGAAAGCAGGAGACGGTCCTCTGGCGCACGAGACGCGCGCTGCGACTGCTCACGCGCTGCAACCAGGCGGTCGCCCGCGCCAGCAGCGAAGAGGCGCTCTTTGCGGAGCTCTGCCGAGCGATGGTCGAAGTCGGCGGCTATCGGATGTGCTGGGTCGGCATCGCTGAACACGACGAGGCCAAGACGGTGCGGCCCATCGCGCATGCGGGAATGGAGGACGGGTACATCGCGGCGGTGAACGGCGTCTGGGACGAGAATGCACCCAATGGACGCGGCCCGATCGGCAAGGCGATCCGCACGGGCAAGCCTGTCATCGGCGAATACTTCGGCGACGATCCGACGCTCTCACCGTGGCGTGAGCAGGCGCTCAAACGAGGCTACAAGCGATCGATCGGCGTGCCGCTCCTCGATGATGGACGCGCGATCGGCGTCATCAGCATGTACAGCGCCGACCTCGACGCGTTCGACGACGAGGAGCTCGAGATTCTCGGGCAGCTCTCTCACGACGTCTCGCACGGTCTGCATCTGCTGCGCGAGCGGCTCGAGCAAGCGCAGCGCAACAGCGAACTGCGGGCGGTCCAGAGCATCGCGCACATCGGGACATGGACGCTCAACGTGCAGACCGGCGAGCGCACCTGGTCCGACGAGATGTACCGGATCTGCGGGCTCGATCCGGCGACGTTCAACGGGGACCTCGCGGTCGTTGCGCCGAACGCCATCCATCCAGACGATCGCGCGGGCGTGTTGCAGGGAATTCAGGACGCGTTCGAAAGGGACATCGCTTCGGAGCGCACGTATCGCATCCTGCGCCCCGATGGCAGCGAGCGCATCGTCTGGGCGCAGAGCGGACACTTCACGCGCGATCCGTCCGGCAAGCCGCTGATGCTCGCGGGGATCCTCCAGGACGTCACCGAGCGCAAGCGGGCCGAGGCGGAGCGCGACCGGCTGATCATGGCCATCGAGCAGGCCGCGGAGATCGTCGTCGTCAGCGACATTGCCGGAAACATCGTCTACGCGAATCCGGCCTTCGAGCGGATCACCGGCTACTCGCGCGCAGAGGTGCTCGGGAAGAACCCGCGCCTGCTCAAGAGCGGCCAGCAGCCCGACGAGTTCTATTATCGCACGCTCTGGGCGACGATCGGCAACGGCGAGACGTGGCACGGCCGCATGGTCAACCGCAGAAAAGACGGAACGCTCTTCACGGAGGAGGCGACCATCTCGCCCGTGCGGGACGCGGTCGGCGTGATCACCAACTACGTCGCAGTCAAGCGCGACATCACGCGCGACCTCGGCCTCGAGGCGCAGCTGCTGCAGTCGCAGAAGATGGAGGGGATCGGCCGACTCGCTGGAGGGATCGCGCACGACTTCAACAACATCCTCACGGTCATCCTCAGTTGCACGGACGTGCTGCTGCAGGGCGCGCAGGAAGGAAGCGGGCTGCGCGAGGATCTCCTCGAAATCGATCATGCGGGAAAACGTGCGGCGACACTGACGCGGCAGCTTCTCGCGTTCAGCCGCAAGCAGGTGCTGCAGCCGGTGCCGCTCGACTTGAACCGCGCCATCACGGACCTCGAGAAGATGCTGCGGCGGATCATCGGAGAAGACGTCAAGCTTTCGCTCGAACTCGCGCCGGACCTTGGGGTTGTGCAGGCAGACCCGGGGCAGTTCGAGCAGGTGCTGATGAACCTCGTGATCAACGCGCGCCACGCGATGCCCGAGGGAGGCAAGCTGCGCATCGCGTCCCGCAACGTCACGCTGGGAGCGGAGCACGTGGGGCTGCTCGAGTATGCAGCGACCGGGCCGTGCGTCATGATCGAGGTGACCGACACCGGCAGCGGTATGGATGCGCAGACGATCGTGCAGATCTTCGAGCCGTTCTTCACCACGAAGGCGCGCGATCAGGGCACCGGCCTCGGACTCTCCACCGTCTATGGAATCATCAAGCAGCACCGCGGCCACATCGAAGTCGAGAGTGCCCTGGGGCAGGGCACGACGTTCAAGATCTTCCTCCCCCGCCAGGAGCCGACAGCCGAGACCGTGCCAACCGAGACGGCGCCGACACAGAGCGCGGTCGGAAGCGAAACCGTGCTGCTGGTGGAGGATGACCGGACGATCCGGACCATCTGCGAGCGCATGTTGACAAACGCCGGCTACACAGTGCTCGCCGCGACGAACGGTCGTGAGGCGCTCGCCCTCTTCTCGAGCCAGCCGTCATCGATCGCGATGATCCTCTCCGACGTGGTGATGCCCGAGATGGGCGGCCCGCAATTTGTCGAGCGGGCCAAACAGTTCCGTCCCGACGTGAAGGTGCTGTTCATGTCGGGCTACAACGACGCAGCCATGGCCTCTCTGCACGGTCTCGGTTCAGGGCGGCACTTCATCGCCAAGCCGTTCGCCAAGCCAGATCTGCTGGCCCGAATCCGCGACATCCTCGATCGGTGACGAAGTCTCCGCGGCCGCTAACGAGGAATGGCATCGAGCGCGTTGAGGATCCCGA
This sequence comes from uncultured delta proteobacterium, assembly GCA_903911145.1. Classification (GTDB taxonomy): domain Bacteria; phylum Myxococcota; class Myxococcia; order Myxococcales; family 40CM-4-68-19; genus CAIWCD01. The sequence continues at coordinate 11,475 of CAIWCD010000048.1, forward strand.
ACGTAGTGGGGTCGTAGATCTCGCGCTCGACCGAAACGCGGTGGAACAGTTGCAACTCCCACCCGAAGTTCACACAGAGAAGGATCGCCACCAGCACGACGGCCCTGCGCCGACGCGTGGCCAGCGCGACGAGAAGCCACGCCGCGAGGATTCGCAGCAACCCATCCACTGCGGCCACGTAGCGGACGTCCTTCGGCGTGTTCACCCAGACCGCGAGTCCGAGAGCGAGAAGGAGCGCGGCTTCGCGCAAACCACGCGCCTCCGGCGATTCGTCCAGCAGTGCCACCCCGCTCGCCCCAACAGCGAGGAGAAACACGATCGGGGCAAGAAGGAAGAGATCGAAGGGATAGCGATGCAGCGGCCCGGACATGTACTGGGCGACGTACGTTGAGCCGCCCAGCGAGCTGAAGTTGGCGCGCACGTCGATGAAGAAAAGCGTGAAGCTGCGCGAGAGGACGCAGAAGCCGCCGACGAAGAGCAGCGGAGCCAACCCAAAGAGGAGATCCTCTTTCCGCCATCCCCGCGCACGGTGGCGCACGAGCCAGAGACCGGCCATTGCCGGAGTCCAGAGCAGCGCCGTCTCCTTTTCCGCAAGCGCCAAAGTGCAAACGATCACTGCGAAGAGATGGCGCCCAAGGCTTCGCTTTTGCGGATCGACAGCGAGTGCCCGCGCAACGGCCCACAGAGCGGCCAGCGTCGCCGCGCCCGCGAGTTCATCCTGCAGAGCGCGGCGCCCGAGATGGAGTTGCAGCGGCGCGGCCAGCGAGAGCGCGATCGCCACCAGCGCGGCCTTCTCGCCGAGTAGTTCACGGGCGAGCAATCCAGTGAAGATCAGCGCAGCGATCCCGCCGAGAGTCGAGAGCCAGGCCAACGTGTGGTAGCCGCACTCTCTCGAGAGCGAGCACGCGCTGCCGAGCAGTGCCCAGTGTCCCCAGCGCGTTGGCGGCGGGAAGGCCCAGAGCTCTGGGCTTTTCGCGTAATCGGCAGCGAACTGCGGAAAGCGCGCGAACACGCCCGGAGCCAACGTGCGCGCGCCATCGAGGTAGGTCGTCTCGTCGGCGCGCGAGAAACTCGACACGTCATTGAAGTGGACGCGGAGGCCGATGCCAACGGCCAGGAGCGCAAGCAGGGCGATGTGTATTCGACGATCCATCATTCACCCCGCTTTCCCCTACCCGGTCGGACGACGCGAGCCAAGACTCGTTGCGGCTGGATATCCGGCTTATCCCCCCACGGCAACGCAGCCACCACTCGCCGGAATGAACAGGTCAGGAGAGGGACAGATGCAGTAGAGCCCAGTCAGGGGGTCAGCGTCGTCGTCCGTCCAGCCTCCGCCAGTGTTATCGCAAAGCTCTTCGTCCGACGTGGCAGGGCGCTGAAGATTGAGCAGAGAACCGCCAATCACGAGACGCCCATCATATCCAGTCACGGTACCGACCTCTGCAAGCGGCGCTGCAAATGAGATCGATAAAGGAAGCGTGCGGGTTGCGTCGGTGGTGAATCGCCCGTGCAACACTTTTCCGGCGCGTACGGCGACGTAGGTACCATCGCGATTCAGCTCGAGCGCCGCGAAATCTGTCGGGCCGAGATAGGTCCCGCTGAACTGGGTCGCAAATGCGGAGGGAGCCGCGTCCCTTTGCGCACTGACCTGCGCGCCGCCGCACGACGCCAACAGGAACGTCATCGCCACAAGAGCCTTCATGGTGCTTCTCCTTCCAGGTGTGAACCGACGCAACTGTTCAACACCCGTGCCGAACCTCTCCACGAGGGAACGATGCCGGGAGGGTCTCAAAATGGACCACTGCGGGTCTCGATTTGGACCTCGCGGGGTCTCGATTCGGACCGACGCGGGGAACGAGGGCTATTCGCCTGAATGAACCAGCTCGTCCAGAAACTGGCAGTCGATTTGCAAAACTCGGTGGTAGTTGAACGACTCCCCTTTCCCGTTTCTGCCGAGCGTCACCAATGAACAGACAGATGCGGACAATCAGGGTGGCAGGCGTCGCACTTGTAGTGATTGGACTGGCAACGACGGTGGGCCTGCGCTGGCGTTCGGCACACTCCCCGGCGCAGCTCTCTCCGGCCCTCGCGACAATGGCGCCCCTCTGCGTGAAGGCCGCGCAGATCTTCTGCGAAAAGCTCGAGCAGTGTGGCGGTCTCGCGGCCGCGCAATCCCAGGCATGCATCGAGCGACACGCGCGCGATTGTGAAGCAGACCTCGGCTGGCGCTTGCGCAAGGGCGTCCGACTGCTCGACGAGGAAGCCCAGGAAGAGTGCATCGAGGGTCTCCACGACGCGAATTGCGGCGCGGTCATGTCAGTCCTGGGCGACGACGACCAGGATATCTTTGAGCTGACCGACCGCTGCGAACTCGACGAACTGCGGCCGAACTCACGGCTGGATGACGCGTGCGCGTTGCCGTCCGATTGCAAGGAGGGAAGCTGTCCTTACTCGGAGCTCGGTTGCCATACCTGCCGCGCGTTCGCGTCGATCGGAGCGACCTGCACGCTCGGAGGCGACGCCTGCGATCCCACCCGCGCGTACTGCAACCTTGGTGATGCTGGCGGTCACTGTGCGGGACTGAAGACGAACGGCGCTGCGTGCGAACGAGGAGAGGAGTGCGCGGGAGGAATCTGCCGCAACGCAGACGCGGGAGGTCGGCAATGCTCGGCGACGGCCGATGCGATCGATTGCCGGGAGAGTCGTGACTGCGCGACCACCTCCTATTGTCGCCACGGCGCCGACGGAAGTCGTTGCTCGCCGCGAGTCAAGACGGGTGAGAAGTGCAGCCCAGACGCGCGAGAGAACAGCTGCCTGGATGCTGAGGCCCGCTGCGTCGGCAGTCGATGCGTCGTGCGTCCATTCAGCGAACCCCAGGGCGCGCCGTGCCACGATTTGAGCGACTGCCGCTCGGGTCTCTATTGCCGCAACTCCGATGGAGCCGAGGGCAACGGACTCTGCGCTCCACAATTGCGCGCGGGGGAAGCGTGCCGACCCGTCGACTACGGAGCGTGCATCCTCAGCACACGCTGCGTTGGCGGTTCCTGCCTGGCTCTCGGCGCCGAGGGCGCGTCATGCGCGGGTCCCTACCAGTGCCTTGCCGAGCTTGAATGCATTCCGAACTCGGCCGATGCGGGATTCTCTGGCGGAGCGACCTGCGAGCGACCTCAGGAAACTGGCCGCGCATGCGGGCCATTCCGCTCGTGTCGCACTGGGTTCTGCCGCATGAGTGGAGCAGTGGGCGTCTGCGTCGCGAAATCGCGCGCGGGCGCCCTTTGCGAAACCAGGGAGGAGTGCGCCTCAGATCGCTGCCAGTCGGCCGGTGATGGAGGACCGGCCAGATGCCAGGGACCGTGCGATTAGCGGACTGTTGAATTGCGCTCCGCCAGCCGCGCAGCAGCGAAAGCGCTACGGCATCAACGCAACTTGAATCATACCGGTTGGGCCAAGGCCCGAGACACCCACTGGCGTATGCATCGGGCTTGCGAGGCCGGCGAGCATCGAGAGGCCAAGGCGCCAGACCTTCCACGTCGCCATCGCGCCGCCCGTGAACTCCCAATAGCGCGTTCCGTCCTGCGGGCCGCCGTCGAACGACGTGTCGTAGCGCGTGATGGTATCGAGCCCGATAATCACGTTGTGCGCGACGTAATATCCCGCCGACAGCTTCAGCTCCGCGTCGGAATCTGGAACGCTGAAGGACTTGCCGAAGACTGCGTTGGCGACGAGGAGGACGTTGCCGATGCGCTTATCCATATCGAGGTGCGCTTCGACTTCGCCGTCATTCGGGTGCTCGTCGGTCGGCCGGGTAAATCCAATCTTCTTGAAGTTGACCGCGAACGCCATGTTCACTCCCGCGCGGTCCTGCCGGAGAAACTGGGCCTTCACGTAGGCCGTCGGCGCAGCGATGTTCACCGTCGCGGGATCGCCGACCGTCGCATAGTTCATCGTGATTCCGAGCTGCAGCCACGAGAGCGGCGCGAAGTCGGCGAAGACGTCGGCGTAGTAACCCGAGAAGCCCTGCCCGCTCCCCCATCCATTGCCCGCACCGGCCTGCACTGTCTGGAGCTGGTCGACCGTCCCGACACGGAACGACATCGCGGGCATCGTGTCGGCGAGCGAGGAGATCAGGAAGACCCGATCGCTGTTGCTCAGGGTCCATTCACTCGCGGCCCGCGCGCTGATCACAGAACCAGGCTCGTCTGCAAACACGGGGCGAGCGGACAGCGCGAGCGCGGCAATCACGATAGCGATACGATTCATGAACCCATCCTCCGCACCATCGTTGGTGCGCACAAGAGACGTTCGACTCTCGCAGCAAGAGCGAGCGCACGGACCATACGACGCCCGCTGCCCTAGGGAAATTTTCCGGAGTTGAAGAACGCGCTGAAGTCGCTCTCGCTCGAGACAGTCGGAAGCACTGGGAGATTGAAGATCTCCTCGGTCGATTTCAACAGCGAGCCATGGGTGTAAGCCGGCCCTGCGCCCAGCGAGTTGCCATCTCCGCCCTGCTTCACGTTCGGCCCGATGACGAGAAACGCCTGGTGCGTATAGGACTCGGGCTCATCCCAGACGAGGAAGATCACGCCCTGGTTGGCATTCACGAAGTTGATGATCGGCGGCAGGTTGTTCTGCAGCCACGTATCGCCCGCGGAGAAGCAGGCGCTGCCGCTTGCGCTGCAGGAGTTGGAGCACGAGGTATTCCCGTGCATATCGTCGCAGAGATTCGGAGTAATGAAGTTGTATTGCGCAACCGCTTTGTTCGCGAGGTCGGTCGCGAAGTGTGTCGCGAAATCCTTGTGGTGCGCAGCGCAGGCCGCATTGGTCGAGGACGGCGTGCTGCCCGAGATATCGCGGAACCAGACGAAGGGGTCGTGCTTCGGCGCGTAGAAGCCGGACGAAGCGATCGGACACGAGGTCGGCATATCCTCCTGATAGGACATCCAGGAGATACCAGCGGTATTCAATTGGGTCGCCAGATGGGCGGTCGATCCAGTGCTGTGCGCAGCCGTCACGGGCGTCAGATCGGCAGTGAAGGAGAAATCACTGAATACATTCGTACCGGCCTCCATCCAGATGTAATGCGGCTGGCTGAGCTTGATCTGGGGGCTCGCAAGCCCCGGCGGGTCGATATAGTTGGTCGCATAGCCATAGGTATTCATCAGGCTCGCGATATAGGGCGTGCTCGTCGAGGTGCCGAGCGGCGTCGGGTAGATCTGGTTCGCCCCGGCGTTCTCCTCGACGATGACGAAGACATACTTGATGTTGTTGCCTCCGCCGCCGCCGGAGCCGCCCGCTGAGCCACCACCGCTGCCGCCCGCAGATCCACCCGCCGAGCCGCCACCGCTGCCGCCTGCGGATCCTCCTGCAGAGCCGCCGCCGCTGCCGCCCGCGGATCCGCCTGCCGAGCCACCACCGCTCCCGCCTGCGGATCCTCCCGCCGAGCCGCCACCGCTGCCGCCGCCGGAGCTATTGCCGGTCAGCTGCACGTCGTCGAACAGCGTGTAGTTGTATTTGGTCTGATAGACCTCGCCGACGCTGGTCAACGTGAGCGTCATGCTGTGGCCCGCGGTCAGCGCACCCGTCGTCACGTGGACCCACGAGCCGCTGTTGCTGCAGGTCTTCGCCAGCGGCGTGGTTGTGCTGCTCGCCGTGTTATCGACGAGCGTGGCGAGCGCCCAAGTGTAGGTGATCGTGTCGTTGCAGAAGCCCTGATACCAGAACGAAAGCACGCCGCCGCCAGCGGGAACTGTGAAGCTCTGCGAGATCGAGCTGGTTCCGGTTGAAGTCTTGCTGCCGACCTGCGCCGACTGGCTTCCACCGTGGGCGGTGGTGCTGCTCGAGGTGGTGCCAACCGACGACCAGCTCGCCAGGCCGCTCTCGAAATCACCGTTGGTGATCGCCGAGCCGCCACCAGAGCCGCCGCCACTGCCTCCCGCGGATCCACCTGCGCTGCCTCCCGCTGAGCCGCCTGCGCTGCCTCCCGCTGAGCCGCCTGCGCTGCCACCAGCTGCGCCGCCACCGCTGCCACCAGCTGAGCCGCCACCGCTGCCGCCCGCTGATCCACCTGCGCTGCCACCAGCTGAGCCACCACCGCTACCGCCCGCTGAGCCACCTGCGCTGCCACCACCGCTGCCGCCCGCGCTACCGCCTGCCGACCCACCTGCGCTGCCACCCGCCGAGCCGCCTGCACTACCACCGGCCGAACCGCCACCAGACCCGCCTCCTCCTCCAGGGCTCGTGGTGTGGACAGAGACGCGCAAGGAGGCAGTCAACGTCGAGTCCTGCGGCGATGTGATCGAGCAGGTCACCGACGCAGTCCCGACACTCGATTGCACGGGCACACGAATGGAAATCATTGCATTAGAGGAGCTGGAGACCTGGCCGCTCGAGGGAGTCGCTGTGGTGGCGTGGTCGCACGTGATCGCGTAGGAGAGGCTTCCGCTGCCGCTGTACGAGAGGACGACAGTCTGTGGCGCCGGCGTCGTCCCGACCTGATCAGACACGGCCAACGAGGCCGGCACGAGCGAGAAGCCGCTTGCCTGCAGGACGCACAACCCGTTGCTGCAGACCTGCGACGCGCTGCATTCGGCGTTGTCGGTGCAGCCCGAACCATGGGAACCGGCGCACGCCGAGAGCATCAGGCCAGCGATCGGAAGGAGCAACAGCGAACGAATGATCGGCGTCATCGGCACACCTCAGAGAGAACAGCAGCATTGCGAGTAGATGATCGCGTGAGGCGCTACAGTCGGTCGTCTGGCTGTGCGACAGAGAAATGGGCGCGCGTGTCCGCCGCAAGTCGCGCGACATTGGTCGCAGCCGGAATGACGAACTGGAGGGATCGCGCTCGAACCATGCACAGGCGCCGCGCAAGGACTCACCTGCGGCGAGTGCGGGCGTGCATCCCGCACGGATCGGGAGGTCAGCAGCTCCGCTGGTCGTTCAAACCACGCGCTGCCAGATTAAGGGCGCGTCAGCACCTTCGGGCCGTCGTCGGTGATCGCGATGGTGTGCTCCCAGTGCGCCGAATACTTCCCGTCGGCAGTCACGACCGTCCAGCCGTCAGGCAGCGTCTCGACTTCATGCGTGCCGAGGTTGATCATCGGCTCGACGGCGAGCACCATGCCTGGCTGCATACGCGGATTCTTCTGGCTCGCGCCCCAATGGCTTGGCCCGTAGTTCGGAACCTGCGGCTCTTCGTGGAGCTTGCGCCCGATGCCGTGTCCAACGTAGTCGCGGACGATGCCGAAACCAAACGGCGCGACGGACGATTCGATGGCCGCACCGATGTCGCTGATCCGGTTGCCGACCACCATCGCTCGAATGCCAGCCTCGAGGGAGTCGCGCGTCGCATCGAGAAGTTGACGGGCCGCAGGTGAAATCTTGCCGACCGCGACCGTGCGCGCAGAGTCGCCATAGAAGCCGTGCAGCACGACGCCGAAATCGAGCTTGCAGAGATCGCCCTCGACCAGCTTCCGTTTGGTCGGGATGCCGTGGACGACCTGCTCGTTGACCGAGATGCAGATGTTTCTGGGGAAGCCGTACATCCCCTTGAATGCGCAGACGCCGCCGCGCTTCTTCGTCTCGCGCTCGGCGATGGCGTCGAGCTCCTCGAGAGAGATCCCCGGCGCGACCGCCTTCTCGATCTCCTCGAGTACTTCGTAGGTGAAAAGCGACGCCTCGCGCATGCGCGCCAGCTCTTCTTTGGATTTCAGCTGGATGCCGCCGGTCATGTCCGCGCCCGACTACTTGCCGATGGCGCGGAGGATCCGCTGGCCAACTTCGTCGAGCGTGCCGACGCCGTCGATGTGTCGCACGACGCCCTGCTTCTCGTAGTAGCCCGTGAGTAGCGACGTCTTGCTCTCGTACTCCACGAGACGCTGCCGCACGCGCTCCGGCGCATCATCAGCGCGCGACACGACGTGCGAGCCGCACTTGTCGCAGAGACCCTTGACCTTCGTGGGCTGCGATGTCGTGTGGTAGCTCGCGCCGCACTTCGGGCAGGTCTCCCGACCGCTCAGGCGGCCGACGAGAACGTCCTTGCCGACCTCCAGCGCGAGAACGTGATCGATCTTCTTGCCGCGCTTGGCGAGCATCGCGTCGAGCGCTTCGGCCTGCGCGACAGTGCGCGGGAAACCATCGAGGAGAAATCCGCCCGCCTGTTCCGGCTTGCTGAGCGCGTCGTCGATGATCCCGTTGACGACCTCGTCGGGGACGAGGTTGCCGGCTTCCATGATCGCCTTGGCCTTGCGGCCCAGCTCGGTGCCGGCCGCGACGGCCTTGCGCAGGATGTCGCCCGTCGAAAGTTGCGGGATGCCGAGCAGGGCGATCAGGCGCTGTGCCTGCGTGCCCTTCCCTGCGCCTGGCGGTCCAAGAAAGATCAGATTCACGTCGCCACTCCCCGCGGCACTAAGCCGTGGCGCCAGCGCCAGAGGGAACGCCGATTCCACTGCCGTCACGGCGACCACGAATCCGCGGCCCGCGCGGTCCGGTGAAGCCCTCGTAGTGGCGCGTGATGAGATGGCTCTCGATCTGCTGCACGGTATCGAGCGCAACGCCGACGACGATCAGCAGCGCGGTGCCACCAAACTGGAACGGCACGTTGTACTTCGCTGCGAGAATGCCGGGGAGCACGCAGACCGCGCTCATGTAGATCGCGCCGCCGAACGTGATGCGCGAGAGGACGTGGTCGATGTACTCAGCCGTCTTCTTGCCCGGGCGGATACCAGGAATGTAGCCGCCGTACTTCTTCAGATTGTCCGCGACGTCGACCGGATTGAAGGTCACGGCCGTGTAGAAGTAAGCGAAGAAGACGATGCCGAGCACGTAGAGGCCATCGTAGATCCATCCGCCGCGCTGCATGGCGTCCGCGAACGGCTTGAGGCGCGGGAACCAGGTCGCGAGCGTCGCCGGAAACATCAGCACGGAAGAGGCGAAGATGGGAGGGATGACGCCGGCCGTGTTCACCTTGAGCGGCAGGTGCGTGCTCTGTCCCGAGAAGGTCTGCTGGCCCACCACGCGCTTGGCGTAGTGCACGGGAATCTTCCTCTGCGCACGCTCGACGTAGACGATCACGCCGATGGTCACGAGCATCACCGCCGCGAGGATGATCATGTCGACGGTGTTGTCGTCGGCCTTGTCGCGGAAGGTCGCGTACGTCTGGATCGCCGCCTGCGGAATGCGCGCGACGATGCCCGCGAAGATGATCAGCGAGATGCCGTTGCCGATGCCGCGCTCGGTGATCTGCTCGCCGAGCCACATGATGAATGCCGTGCCCGCGGTGAGCGTCACGACCGTCATCAAGCGGAAACCCCAGCCCTTGACGTCGTCCGGAACGACGCTCTCGTTGCCGGCCTTGACCGACTCGAGGTAGCGCGCGATGCCGATGCCCTGGACGATCGAGAGGAGAATGGTGCCGTAGCGCGTGTACTGCGTGATCTTGCGCCGGCCCATCTCGCCCTCTTTCGAGAGCTTCTCGAGCGCGGGGACCACAACCGTGAGCAGCTGCAGGATGATGCTCGCGGAGACGTATGGCATGATGCCGAGCGCGAAGATCGAGAGCTGCTCGAAACCGCCGCCGGTGAAGAGGTTGAGCAGGTTGAGGAACCCGCCCGACGTCTCGATGTACTTCTTCATCACCACGCGGTTGACGCCCGGCGCGGTCACGAAGACGCCGACGCGATAGATCGCAAGATACAAGAGCGAATAGCTCAGCCGCTTGCGGAGCTCGGCGATCTTGAACAGGTTGCTGAAGGCGTTGGCGAACGACACGTCGGCTGCCTCATCTCTGAACGGCCGCAGCTTGCGCGGCCATTCCTTGCGGATGCGAAACTGTGTCAGGCACTACCGGATGCGAAAGCGCTAGGCCTTGGCCTTGGCGGCCTTCGCGGCGGTACGCTCGGCGGCCTTCTTCTCCTGCGGCGTCACCTTGTGCTTGATCTCAATGACCTCGCACGTGCCGCCGGCCTTCTCGATCTTCTCCCTGGCCGAGGCGGAGAACTTGTGCGCGCGCACCGTGATGGCCTTGGTGATCTCGCCATCGCCGAGGATCTTCAGCCCGTGCTTGTGGTCCTTGAAGAGTCCGTGCGTATGGAGTTCGATCGGGCCGAGCGTGCCCTTGGCGCCACCCTGCACGAGCGTCTCGAGCTCCGCGACATTGACGAGCGCGTACTCGATGCGGAAGGGGTTGGTGAACCCGCGCTTCGGCACGCGGCGCTGGAGGGGCGACTGGCCACCCTCGAAGCCGATGAAGTTCATGTTGCCGCTGCGGGCCTTCTGGCCCTTGCCACCGCGGCCTGCCGTCTTGCCCTGGCCGGACGCCTGGCCACGACCAACGCGCTTCTTCTCTTTTGCACCGCCGCCCTTTGGGGGCGTGAGCTTGGAAAGTTCATTCATCGGACTGCTCCTCGCGGGGTTTGCGCCCGCTCGCTCGAGGCGCTCATTCGAGCACCTCTACACTTGGTGGAATACAGCTTGTATCGTCTACTGAATAGCTGCCACTCGAGATACGGAAGAGACAACGACCGCGAACTACTTCTTCGCGGCCGCGTTCGCCGCCAGCTGCGCCTTCTTCTGCGCACGGCGACCGAAGGGCACGAACTTCTCGTTGGTCTGCTCAACCTCGAGCAGGTACGCAACCTTCGCGATCATCCCCTTCGTCTCCGGGGTGTCCTGCACGAGGCGGGAAACGCCAACGCGCGTGAGACCCAGGCCGCGCAGCGTCTCGCGGTGCTTCTCGGTGTGGCCGCTCATTCCGCGGACCAGCTTCACTCGGTATGCCATGTTCGACTCCAGCGCTAAACGACAGGCGGGCCGGGCGTCCTAGCCCGACCCGCGGGTAACGTCAAGTGCACTCTCCCGCGAGATGCTCAAATGCTCCTCGCGGGAGCTTGCAAACGAACTGAATCTATGACTCGCCGACGAGCTCGGAGAGCTCCTTGCCGCGCAGCCGGGCCATCTCCTCGGGCGCGCGCAGCTTGCGCAGGCCGTCGAGAGCTGCCTTGACCACGTTGTGCGGATTCCGCGAACCCTGGCTCTTGGTCAGGATGTTGCGGACGCCGACAGCCTCGAGCACCGCGCGGACGGAGCCACCGGCGATGACGCCAGTACCTTCGCCTGCGGGCTTGAGCAGCACCTTGCCCGCGCCGAAGTGGCCGCGGATCTCGTGCGGGATGGTCGAGCCGGAGAGCGGAACCTTGAAGAGGTTCTTCTTCGCCTGCTCGCCGCCCTTGCGGATGGCCTCGGGAACCTCGTTCGCCTTGCCGAGACCAGCGCCGACGTGGCCCTGGCCATCGCCGACGACGACCAGCGCGGAGAAGCTGAAGCGCCGGCCGCCCTTGACCACCTTGGCAACGCGGTTGATGTGAACCACCCGGTCAGTCAACTCGGGGAGGTCGTTCGGATTGATCGGAGCAGCCATTCGCAGAATCTCCTAGAACTTGAGGCCGCCCTCGCGGGCGCCCTCAGCGACGGCTGCAATGCGGCCGTGGTAGTTGAACCCGTTGCGATCGAACACAACAGCCTCGATCTTCGCATCGACGCACTTCTTCGCGACCAGCTTGCCGACTTCCTTGGCGAGCTCGGCCTTCTTGCCCTTGCCGTCCTTCAGCTCGGGCGAGAGGGTCGAAGCCGCCGCCAGCGTCTTGCCGGAAGCGTCGTCGATCACCTGCGCGTAGATGTGATTGAGGCTGCGGTACACGGTGAGGCGGGGACGCGAAGCATCGCCCGTCACGCGCTTGCGGATGTGAGCCGCACGCTTGTGACGCGATGCCAGCTTCTTCTGAATCGTGCTCGAGCTCATTACGCGGCTCCCGTCTTGCCCTGCTTGCGGCGGATGGTCTCTTCCGAGTACTTGACGCCCTTGCCCTTGTACGGCTCGGGCGGGCGCAGCTTGCGAATCTCAGCGGCGATGAGGCCGATCTGGTGCTTGTCGGCGCCCTTCACGGTCAGCTTGTTCGCCTTGGCGTCGTACTCGGCCGTCACGCCCTTGGGAAGCGGGTAGACGATCGGGTGCGAGAAGCCGAGGGCGAAGTGGATGTCCTGGCCCTTGAGCTCCGCCTTGTAACCGACGCCCGTGATCTCGAGCGAGCGTGCGAAGCCGGTGGTGACGCCGATGACCATGTTGGCCACCAGCGTGCGCGAGAGGCCGTGCAGCTCCTTCGAGCGCGTCGTCTCGTCGGGGCGCTGGACGTGAATCTCGCCCTTCTCGACGACGACCTTGATGCGCGCGTCGAGCTTCTGCGAGATCTTGCCCTTCGGCCCTTCGACAGTGACCAGACCCGGCTCGGCCGTGATCTTGACCTTGTCCGGAACCTTGATTGTCATTCTTCCGATACGCGACATGGCAGCTCCTACCAGACCGTGGCGAGCAGCTCGCCACCCAGGTGTGCCTTGCGCGCTTCGCGATCGACCAGGATGCCCTTGCTGGTCGAGACGAGTGCGATACCCAGGCCGTTCATGACCTTCGGAATGTCCGTGTGCTTCACGTAGACGCGCAGGCCCGGCTTGCTCTTGCGGCGGATCTCGCTAATCACCGGATTCTTCTGCTCGTCATACTTGAGGACGAGGGTCAGGACGCCCTGCTTTCCATCGGCGCGAACGGAAACCTCGCCGACGAAGCCTTCCTTCTTCAGGGCCTCGCTCACCTTGACCTTCAGCTTCGAGGACGGCAGCTCGATCTTCTCCAGCCCCGCGCGCTGCGCATTGCGGATGCGGGTGAGAAGATCTGCGATTGGATCGGTCATGCTCATGTGCTTGCTTCTCCTGCCGGCCGTACCCTTGGGCGCGCCGACGTTGATGCTGCGTTGGAACTACCAGGAAGACTTGATGACGCCCGTGATCTCGCCCTTGAGGGCGCGGTTGCGGAAGCAGATGCGGCACATCTCGAACTTGCGGAGATAGGCGCGATTGCGTCCACAGATCGGGCAGCGATTGTAAGCGCGAACCTTGAACTTCGGCTTGCGCTTCGCCTGGGCAATTTTCGACAGCTTGGCCATGATTGAAATCCTTGCTTAAGCGGTACGGAAGGGCATGCCCATGTGGCGAAGGAGGGCGCGGCCCTCGTCGTCGCTATTGGCAGTGGTGACGATGGTGACGTTCATTCCCTTGATCTTCTCGATCTTGTCGTAGTTGATTTCCGGGAAGATGATCTGCTCCTTGATGCCGAGGGTGAAATTGCCCTTGCCATCGAAGGCCTTCGAGGAGACGCCCTTGAAGTCGCGAACGCGCGGGAGCGCGATGTTGACGAGGCGGTCGAAGAACTCGTACATGCGGTGCGAGCGCAGCGTGACCATGCAGCCGATCGGCTGGTTCTCGCGCAGCTTGAAGTTCGCGATGCTCTTGCGCGAGCGGGTCACGACACCCTTCTGGCCGACGATCGCCATCATCTGTTCCTCGGCCTGCTCGATCAGCTTGTTGTTGCTGATCGCCTCGCCGAGACCCATGTTGACGACAATCTTCTCCAGCTTGGGAACCTGCATGAGGTTCTTGTAGCCGAACTCCTTCATGAGGGCCGGGATGACCGTGTCCTTGTAGGTCGCGCGCATGCGCGCAGGCTTCTCGCCCTTCGCGGCGGCCTTGCCAGGCGCAGCCACGATGGTCGCAGCAGCCTTCTCCTTGCGCTTGCCCTTGGCCTTGTCGGTCTTGGGCTTTGCGTCTGCACCGGCGGCGGGCTTCTCCGCCTTTTCGTTCTTCTTGTCGTCAGCCATGATTCTTGAATCCTTGGGGAACCGAAATCCGGTTACCGAAAATTATCGAAAGTTACTGATCGATCTGCGCGCCGGACCGCTTGGCAACGCGAACCCGCTTGCCGCCTTCGAGCACCTTGGTGCCGATGCGGGTGGGCTTCTTCGACTCGGGATCGAGCAGAGAGAGGTTCGAGATGTGGATCGAACCGTTCTTCTCGATGATCCCGCCCTCGGGCGAGGCCGGGTTCTTGCCGCGCTTGACGTGGCGCTTGACCACCATCAGCTTCTCGACAACCGCACGCTGCTTCTCGTGATCGATCGAGAGGACCTTGCCCGTGTTGCCCTTCTCCTTGCCGGAGAGGACATAGACGTTGTCACCCTTCTTGATGCGGATAGCTGCGCGGGCCATGGCTAGAGAACCTCAGGGGCGAGCGAGATGATCTTCATGAACTTCTTCGCGCGCAGCTCGCGGGCGACGGGCCCGAAGATGCGAGTGCCGATCGGCTCGCCTTCCTTGCTGATCAGCACGGCGCTGTTGTTGTCGAACTTGATGTAGCTGCCGTCCACGCGCTTCACTTCGCGCTTGGTGCGGACGATGACGGCCCGGGCGATGTCGCCCTTCTTCACCTTGCCGGTCACCGAGGCCTCCTTGATGGAGACGACGATCACATCGCCGATCGAGGCGTAGCGACGGCGCGTGCCGCCGAGCACCTTGATGCAGCCGACCTTCTTGGCGCCGCTGTTGTCAGCGACATCGAGGACAGTGGTTGTCTGGATCATGGCTACTTCGCCTCAGCTTTCGGAGCGTCGAGTCCTTCAGCCTTCGCGATGATCTCAGCGACGCGCCAGCGCTTCTCCTTCGACATCGGGCGGGTCTCAGAGATGCGAACGCGATCGCCAACGCCACACGCATTCTTCTCGTCGTGGGCCTTGAACTTCTTCTTCACGGTCAGATACTTCCCGTACTGGCCGTGCTTCATGCGGCGCTCCACCACGACGACCACAGTCTTGGTCATCTTGTTGGAAACGACGATGCCGATGCGGCTCTTGGGCGTTCCGCGCTCGGCAGTCGCGCTCGCTTGCGTAGTCTCGGTCATAATTCCTCTTAAGCCTTCGCCGGCGCGGTCGCCTTGGCGGCGATCTGCTTCTGCGTCAGCACAGTGTTCACGCGAGCGAGGTCGCGCTTGGTCTTGCCCAGGTCGGCGCTCGACGAGAGCGAACCGGCCTTGTGGCGGATCTTGAGATTGAAGAGGTTCTCGCGCATCTCGGCAGCCTTGCGCGACAGCTCCTCGATGCTGAGTTCCTTGAGCTCGGTGGCGTTCATCTTCATTCCTCGTTAAGCGCCGAGCTCATTCGAGCGGCGGACCAGCTTGGTGTGCATCGGGAGCTTGTGCGCCGCGATCTGCATCGCCTTCTTGGCGACCTCGGGCGTCACGCCTTCCATCTCATAGAGGATGCGGCCCATCTTGATGACTGCGTGCCACTCCTCGACGTTGCCCTTACCGTGACCCATTCGGGTTTCGGCAGGCTTCTTGGTGACCGGCTTGTCCGGAAACACCCGAATCCAGATCTTGCCGCTGCGCTTGATGAAGCGGGTCATCGCGATGCGCGCCGCTTCGATCTGGCGCGCAGTCAGACGACCCGACTCCATGGCCTTGAGGCCGTAATCGCCGTGGGCGAGATCGCCACCGCGATAGGCCTTGCCCTTGTGGCGGCCCTTCATCTGCTTGCGGAACTTGGTGCGCTTAGGTTGCAACATGGCTGTCTATCCTCGCGTCCGTAGATTGAAGAGCGCCGTTACTGAACGGGCGCGGGAGTGGGAAGAGCGCTGCGAGGAGCTGCGGCGCGCGGCGTCGGCTTCTTGTCGGCGTTGGCCGTCTCGGGCAGAACCTCGCCCTTGAAGATCCAGACCTTGCAGCCGATTTTGCCGTACGTCGTCTTCGCTTCGGCAAAGCCGTAGTCGATGTCGGCGCGCAGCGTGTGCAGTGGAACGCGACCTTCGCGATACCACTCGTAGCGGGCCATTTCAGCGCCGCCGAGGCGGCCCGAGCAGGCAACGCGGATTCCCTTGGCGCCGAACTTCTGCGCCGTCTGGATCGCCTTCTTCATGGCGCGACGGAACGCAATGCGGCGCTCGAGCTGGGTCGTGATGTTCTCAGCGACGAGCTGCGCGTCGGTCTCGGCCTTGCGGACCTCGACGATGTTGAGGAACACCTCGTTCTCGGTGAAGGCCTGGAGCTCCTTCTTGATCTGCTCGATGCCCGCACCGCGCTTGCCGATGACGATGCCCGGACGCGCAGTGTGGACGTTGATCTTCACCTTGTTCGCTGCGCGCTCGATCTCGACCTTGCTGATGCCGGCCTGGCCGAGCTTCTTCTTGATGTATTCGCGCAGGCGAATATCCTGGTGGAGCCACTTGGCGTAGTTCTTCTCTTCGTACCACTTCGAATCCCAGGTACGAATGACGCCGAGGCGAAAGCCGATCGGATTGACTTTTTGACCCATCGTAGACTCCTTAAACCTTCGCCGAGGCGGCCAGGGGCTTGGTTGCGGCGGCAATGCGCTTCGACTTCTTCGCACCGGCCTGCTTCTTGGTGAGCTTCTTCTTCTCGACCACGTCGTCCGCGACGGTGAGCGAGATGTGGCTCGTCTTCTTGAGAATCTTGAAGGCGCGCCCCATCGCGCGCGGCATGAAGCGCCGCAGCGACGGACCCTGGTCGACCATCAACTCCTTGACGACGAGCTTGTCGGCGTCGAACGAGCCGCCCTTCGCGGCCTGCTCCGCATTGGAGACGGCCGAGCGAAGCAGCTTCGCGAGCGGCTCAGCCGCGCGCTTCTCGACGTAGGCGAGCATGCTCAGCGCCGCGCCGACCTTCTGGCCGCGGATGAGGTTCGCGACGATGCGAACCTTGCGAGGGGTGATGCGGAGGTAACTCAGTTTGGCAGTGGCTTCCATGTCAGTCTCCCGAGTTACTTCGCGGCCGGAGCAGCAGCAGTGGCGCCGCCGGCGGGCTTGGCCTTCTTGTCGCCCGGGTTGTGGCCGTGGAACGTGCGCGTGGGCGCAAACTCACCGAGCTTGTGTCCGACCATGTTCTCCGTCACGAACACGGGGATGAACTTGCGCCCGTTGTGAACGGCGAACGTGTGCCCGACGAGATCGGGGATGATGGTCGAGCGGCGCGACCAGGTCTTGATGACCTTCTTCTGGTTCGAACGGTTCATCTCTTCCACCTTCTTGCTCAGGTGGCGATCGATGAACGGTCCCTTCTTGATAGAACGAGCCATGTGCTTCCCTTTCCACGGGCACTCCGGCCGACGGGGCCGGAGTCCTTAGGCCGCTTCCGCGGCGCCCACAAGCTGCAAATTGAAAAAAGTGAATGAAGAACTAGCGGACACCCTTGTCGCGGCGCTTGACGATGAACTTCGTCGTGCGCTTGTTGACGCGGGTCTTGTATCCCTTGGTCGGCTTGCCCCAC
Source organism: uncultured delta proteobacterium (assembly GCA_903911145.1). Classification (GTDB taxonomy): domain Bacteria; phylum Myxococcota; class Myxococcia; order Myxococcales; family 40CM-4-68-19; genus CAIWCD01. The sequence goes on from CAIWCD010000048.1 coordinate 28,633, forward strand.
GGCGAGACCGGGTGCGGATTTCCCTGGCCGGACTTGCCTTCGCCGCCGCCGTGCGGGTGGTCGACGGGGTTCATCGCGAGACCGCGGACAGTCGGACGCCAGCCCTTCCAGCGATTGCGACCGGCCTTGCCGATGCGGACGATTTCGTGCTCGGTGTTGCCGAGCTGTCCGATGGTAGCCTTGCAGTCGATGCGCACTTCACGGACCTCCGTGGAGGGCATGCGGATCTGCGCCATCGTGCCTTCCTTGGCCATCAGCTGGCCGAAGGAGCCGGCGGAGCGGATCATCTGCGCGCCCGCGCCCGGCTTGAGCTCGACCGAGTGGATGACCGTACCGAGCGGGATCGACGAGAGCGGCAGGGCATTGCCCGGCCGGATGTCGACGTTCTCTCCCGACATCAGCACGTCGCCCACGTTCACGCCGACCGGCCAGAGGATATAGGCCTTGGTTCCGTCGGTGTAGTGGAGCAGCGCGATGCGTGCCGAGCGGCCCGGATCGTATTCGATCGCCGCGACCTTGGCGCCCACGCCATCCTTGGCGCGCTTCCAGTCGATGATGCGGACGCTCTGCTTGTGGCCACCACCACGGTGACGCGTGGTGATGCGCCCGTGCTGGTTGCGTCCGCCGCTGCTCGAGGTCGAGACCGTAAGCTTGCGCTCCGGCTTCTTGCCCTTGGTCAGTTCGGCAAAGTCAGGCGACGTCGTGTGGCGACGTGCGGGGCTTGTCGGCTTATAGGCTTTGAGTGCCATGGCTGTTTACTTCCCCTCGAAGAGCGAGATCGCATCGCCCTCTTTGAGCGTGACGATCGCCTTCTTCCAGTTGGGCCGCATTCCGGAGTTCTTCCCGATGCGACGCATCTTGCCCTTGGCGATCGCAGTGCGAATCGCGATGACCTTCACCTTGAAGATCGCCTCGATGGCCTGCTTGATTTCCGTCTTGTTCGACTGGACGGCGACCTCGAACGCGAACTTGTTCTCGCGGTCGCGCATCTTGTCGACCTTCTCGGTGTCGAGAGGACGCTTGATGATTTCGAAGCGGTTCACTGGAGTGCTCCCTCGAGCGCCTTGGCAGAGGCCTCAGTCAACACCAGCGCGTGGTGGTTGAGGATGTCGTAAACGTTCGCGCCTTCGGGAGGCAGGAACTTGTAGTTCTTCGCGTTGCGCACCGACTTGAAGAGCAGCTCATTGCCCAGCATGTCGATGACCAGCGCGTTCTTGAAGCCGAGCTTCGCGAGCGTCGTCACCGTGGTCTTGGTGGACGGCTTCGCGAGCTTCCACTCCTTGACGATGAAGAGCGCCTTGTCCGCGTGGCGCTTGCTGATCGCCGCACGCAGGCCCGCGCGCCGAACCTTCTTCGGCACGTGATACTCGTGGTCGCGCATCTTCGGCGCCATCGCCTTGCCGCCGCCGACCCACTGGCTGGCGCGGATGGAGCCCTGGCGCGCGCGCCCGGTGCCCTTCTGCTTGTAGGGCTTCTTGCCGCCGCCGGAGACGAGCGAGCGGTTCTTCACGCCCACCGTTCCTGCGCGCCGCGAAGCGAGCTGTGCCTTGACCACCTCGTAGAAGAGGGCATCGGCGTTGCCGAGGTCCGCGTTCACGAGGGAGTCAGCGAGGTCGATGGTGCCGACCTTCTGCTTCTCCAAATTGTACATGTCGAGGGTTGCCATGGATGTCTCCGAGAGTCCGTTAGGACTTGATCTCAACGTCCACGCCAGCGCTCAGATCGAGCTTCATCAGCGCGTCGAGGGTCTGCTGCGTGGGCTCGAGGATGTCGAGGAGACGCTTGTGCGTCCTGATCTCGAACTGCTCGCGCGACTTCTTATCGACGTGCGGCGAGCGAAGGACGGTGAACTTGTTGATGCGCGTCGGCAGCGGGATCGGCCCGACAACCTTGGCGCCCGTGCGCTTGGCGGTCTCGACAATCTCCCCGGCCGACTGGTCGAGAAGCTTGTAGTCGTACGCCTTGAGGCGGATCCGGATCTTTTGTGTAGCCATTGCTTGTTACCTCTCAGAGACGACTTGGGCTATCGACCGTCTGGCTCGGGCCCCGTGCCCGCGAATCTCGCGGTACCCGGGAGTCCTTCACCGTTCGGCCTGTTGCCGCTTTTCAAGTCAAAGAACGAAATTCAGCTCCCGGGCGATCGCTCACCCGGGAGCCAAGGGCCGCAGTTACTCCGTAACCACAGTGACGACGCCGGCGCCGACGGTACGACCACCCTCGCGGATGGCGAACCGGAGCTCCTTCTCGAGCGCGATGGGCTGCATCAGCTCAACGCTCATCTCGATGTTGTCGCCCGGCATCACCATCTCCGTGCCGGCAGGCAACTGAACCGAGCCCGTCACGTCGGTGGTGCGGAAGTAGAACTGGGGCTTGTAGCCGTTGAGGAACGGCGTGTGGCGACCGCCTTCGTCCTTGGTGAGGACGTAGACGTTGGCCTTGAACTTCGTGTGCGGCGTCACCGAACCCGGCTTCGCGAGCACCTGGCCACGCTCGATTTCCTCGCGCTTGGTTCCGCGGAGGAGGCAGCCGACGTTCTCGCCCGCACGGCCCTCATCGAGGAGCTTGCGGAACGACTCGACGCCGGTGACCGTGGTCTTGACGGTCGCCTTGAGGCCAACGATTTCGACTTCCTCGCCAACCTTGATGATGCCCTTCTCGATGCGGCCCGTGGCAACCGTGCCGCGGCCGGCGATCGAGAACACGTCCTCGACCGGCATCAGGAACGGCTTGTCGGTCTGACGCTGGGGCTCGGGGATGTACGAGTCCATCGCGTTCAGCAGGTTCAGGATTGCGCCCTTGCCCTGCTCGCCCTGGTCGCCCGAGAGCGCCTTGAAGGCCGCGCCGCGGATGATCGGGGTCTCGTCGCCCGGGAACTTGTAGTGCTTGAGGAGGTCGCGGATTTCCATTTCGACCAACTCGAGCAGCTCCGCGTCCTCAACGAGATCGACCTTGTTCAGGAAGACCACGAGGCGGGCCACGTTCACCTGGCTCGCGAGGAGGACGTGCTCACGCGTCTGCGGCATCGGGCCGTCGACGGCGGAGACCACGAGGATTGCGCCGTCCATCTGCGCCGCGCCCGTGATCATGTTCTTCACGTAGTCGGCGTGACCGGGGCAGTCGACGTGCGCGTAGTGGCGCTTCTCCGACTCGTACTCGACGTGGGAGGTCGCGATGGTGAGAATCTTGGTCGCATCGCGGCGGCCCTGCGAGGCGGAGGCCTTGGCGACTTCGTCGTACGGCACGAACTTCGACCAGCCCATGTCGCTCGAGACCTTGGTGAGGGCCGCGGTCAGGGTGGTCTTGCCGTGGTCGACGTGGCCGATGGTTCCGACGTTCACGTGTGGCTTCTTGCGCTCGAACTTTTCCTTCGACATGGACCTTGCTCCTTTGACTGCCGTGTAGTGGGGGAATCGATGGGGGCCGGCGCTATTACACTAGGCCTCTATTTTTTGCAACAAGCTGATCGCCGACCGTGATGGGAACTGCTGCGTAGTGATGGAACTGCATCGTGTAAACTGCTCGTCCTTCCGTGGCTGAACGCAGGCTCGTGCTGTAGCCAAACATTTCTGCCAGAGGGACGTGTGCGGAGATGACCTGAGCGCCCATGCGGGGCTCCATACCGTTGATCTTGCCTCGACGGGAAGAGAGATCGCCGATCACGGAGCCCATAAACTGCTCCGGTACGACAACTTCCGTAGACATGATCGGCTCGAGCAGGACCGGGCCGGCCTTCGCGACGGCGTCCTTGAACGCGAGCGAGCCGGCGATCTTGAACGCGAGTTCGTTCGAATCCACGTCGTGGAAGCTGCCATCGATGAGCTCTGCCTCGACGTCGACCATCTGGTAGCCGGCGATGTAGCCGCCCTCCAGGGCCTCGGAGACGCCCTTCTCGATGGGCGAGATGAACTCAGCGGGGATCTTGCCGCCCGTGATGCTGTTGATGAAGGAGAAGCCCTTGCCGGTCGCGGCCGGGCGCACCTTGATAACAGCGTGGCCGTACTGGCCCTTCCCGCCCGACTGGCGGATGTACTTGCCCTCGCCTGTCGCCTCGAGCGTAATCGTCTCGCGGTAGGCGACCTGCGGCTTGCCGATGTTCGCCTCGACCTTGTACTCGCGCTTCATCCGGTCGACCATGATGTCGAGGTGAAGCTCGCCCATTCCCGAGATGATGATCTGTCCCGTCTCGGAATCGGTGCGCACGCGGAAGGTCGGATCCTCGGCGGCGAGGCGCTGCAGCGCGACGACCATCTTCTCCTGGTCGGCTGTGCTCTTCGGCTCGACGGCGATCGAGATCACGGGGTCCGCAAACTCCATCTTCTCGAGGAGAATCGGATGATCCGCGTCGCAGAGCGTGTCGCCAGTGGTCGTCAGCTTGAGGCCGACGACTGCGCCGATATCACCCGCGAGGATCTCGTCGATGTCCTCGCGCTTGTTGGCGTGCATGCGCAGCAGGCGTCCAATGCGCTCGCGCTTGCCCTTGGCCGTGTTCCACACAGTGCCGCCCGAGACAAGACGGCCCGAGTAGCAGCGCACATAGGTCAGCTGTCCCACGAACGGGTCGGCGATGATCTTGAACGCGAGGCCCGCGAATGGCGCGTCGTCTGAAGCGGGTCGCGCCTCGTCCTTGCCCTCGACGAGACCGTGCACGGACGGGATGTCGAGAGGGCCGGGCAGATAATCGACGACTGCGTCGAGCAGCTTCTGCACGCCCTTGTTCTTGAAGGCGCTGCCGCAGATGACCGGGAAGCAGGCGCGCGCAATGGTCGCCTTGCGGATCGCGCGATTGAGCGCAACGACAGGAACGTCTTTGCCGTCGAGATACGTCGCGAGCGCCTCGTCGTCGTACTCGGCGACGCTCTCGAGGAGCTTGCCGCGCCACTCGTCAGCCAGCTCGCGGAACTCCGCGGGGATGTCGAAGGGAACGACCTTCTCGCCCTTCTCTCCCTCGAAGCGCAGAGCCTTCATCGCGACGAGATCGACGACGCCCGCGAACTGATCTTCCGCGCCCATCGGGACCTGGATGGGCACTGCGTTCGCGTGCAGCCGCTCGTGGAGCGAGCGCACCGACATGAAAAAGTCGGCGCCGATGCGATCCATCTTGTTGACGAAGCAGATGCGCGGCACGTGATACTTGTCCGCCTGCCGCCACACAGTCTCACTCTGCGGCTCGACGCCGTTGACCGCGTCGAACACGGCGCAGGCGCCATCGAGCACGCGCAGAGAGCGCTCGACCTCGATCGTGAAATCGACGTGGCCGGGCGTATCGATGATGTTGATTCGGTGCGTGGGGCGGAGCGGATCCGCCTCTGCCGCGGGCCAGAAGCAGGTCGTCGCCGCGGCGGTGATGGTGATGCCGCGCTCCTGCTCCTGCGCCATCCAGTCCATCACTGCAGTGCCTTCGTGAACCTCTCCGATTTTGTAGCTGACCCCTGTGTAGAAGAGGATTCGCTCGGTCGTGGTGGTCTTGCCCGCATCGATGTGCGCCATGATGCCGATGTTCCGGCAGCGCTCGAGGGGGAAGGTCCGGGCCACGTGAGAATCCTCGGTACGGCCTGCGCGAGTGCGCGGGCCTTGGGGTTCGGAGACGAAGGACTGCCTGAGAAAGAGCTCTCAGACGAACAAAAGCGCGGCGTCTCTACTGCAGGGCGGGCCGCTCTGTCAAGAGGGGGCCGCTGCCCCGTGGCGGCGGGAAACTAAGCGGATCCGCAACCATCGGCGGCCCAAAGCACGGAAATGCGATCAATGCGCGATTGGCGCGAGCCGACGAGCTGTCGATTCAGCGAAACTGCCTGACGGTCAGCGGCGCTTCGATTCTCCACCTGCGGCCGTCCACTGTCGTGAGGTCGATCTCAATCGCCCAGTGTCGAGAGTAGCGCTGGCCGTTCCAGAAGCTGTTCACGCTCTGAGGCAGGTCGAAGCTCAACGTCGCACCCCGCCTCTGTCCGACCTCTTCAGGGATCTCCTGCCACTCCTTGACTTCGATCGCTGCGAATCGTTTCGCCGGGCTGCCCGTGTCTCCTTCGCGGTCGCGCTCCTCGAGAGTTGCCGTCACGGTGGATCCGCCGAGCGGTGCGGGAAGAAGAACGGTGACTCGGATTTGTTCGCCAGCATCGACCTTCGCGCGCTCGATCCACGCTTCGAAACGACCGAGCCCCGCGGCGACGTTTCGCAGCCAGAGGATGCTGCGGGCGATCACCGCCGCAGAACAGAGCAGCGCCGCAATGATGGTCGTCCACCAACCGACGATGGCGAGCACGAACGTCGAGACGATCAGGAGCGAGATCCATGGTTGCAGCGGATCGATCGCATCGGCGCGCACCCAGCCGCGGGTTCGCGAGGGAAGCAGCAACGGCACGCTCGATAGTTGCCCCATCGCGACGGGGAACATCCGAGGTTGCGCATGGGAACGCAAGAAGAGTCACATGCGCCCGCAGGGCTTGTTTTGCCCGCTCGTAGGTCTGTCCGATTGGCCAACTGCACGGGCGGCGGCGCTGTCAAGCAGGGGCGGGAATCGGATGGCCTACATGCCAAGCGCGAACGCGACGATCTCGGCCCAAACCGACGGCCGCAGCCAGCTGCCGTCATGGTCACCGTCTGGCACCGTCACGAGGCGCGCGCCGACGATGCGATGCGAGACAGCGACGCCCATCTCATACGGAATCACCCGGTCGGCCGTGCCATGCACCACCAGCGTTGGCAGCCGCAGCTGCGTGGCCTTCGCTGCTGTCGCGAAGCGGTCGCGCGCCAGCAGCCGCACCGGCAGCCACGGGAACAGCCGCGCGCCGACATCGGGAATCGAGGTGTATGGCGAGACGAGTACGAGCCGTGCCCCGTGGCGGCGCGCTGCCATCTCCGCCGCCACGCCACTGCCGAGCGATCGGCCGACGAGCACCGTACGGTCTGCGGGAACACCGAGATCGTGTTGCAAGTACACTAAGGCTGCCTCGGCAGCGGCATAACAGCCATCCTCGGAGGGCGACTCGGCGTACGCAGGGCCGTACCCGGGGAACTCAACGACAAGGACACCCAGGCCCGCCGCGGCAAACGCATGCACCAGGTCGCCAACGCCAGCGAGGTCCTCCGCGTTTCCATGAAAGAGAACCACCACTGGCGCTCCTTCGGGCGGTGGCAGCCAAAGCGCCCAGGCCGGCGGCGCATCAGAGCGCGGCAGTGTGAGCAGCGTGGCGCCTTGAACCTGCACGGGCGTCGGCGGCGGGCGCGGAAAGATCAGGCCGCGCTGCGCGACGAAGAGGGTCGCACAAGCGAGGACATACAGGCAGGCGAGGCCGCCCGCGACGCCAGCGGTGATGCGCCGGGCGCCGGCAGCGAGCGGGTTCAGCGAGGCGTTCATGCCAGAATGTTACGGGCTGCGCCTGCGGCGATTTCAGACGCGCCGCAAGGTTCCGCGGAACTCGCGCGATGAGGCAAGCGTCCAGCCCGCGGCGTCCCTATACCGAGGGCACGCGCCCTCTTTGACGCGCACTGCTCAAGAGGTCCGCCATGAAGACTCAGCCTGCAAAGATCGTCATCGTCGTCACCAGCCACGACACGCTCGGGAAGACCGGAGAGAAGACCGGCTACAACCTCGAGGAGCTTGCCGTGCCGTATCTCGAGTTCAAGAAGTCCGGCGCGCAGGTCATCATCGCGTCGCCGCTCGGGGGAACGCCGCCCTGTGACCCGAAGAGCGCGAAGACGGAGAGCCCCGCGATCCAGGAGTTCCTCGAGGATCCCGAGGCGCATCGCCAACTCGACAAGAGCGTCGCGCTTGCCGAGTTGGACCCGGACATCGACGTGCTCTTCTTCACGGGCGGTCACGGACCGATGTTCGATCTGGCCGAGTCGCCGCAAGCGGCCGACCTGATCGAGCAGGTCTGGCGCGACGGAGGCATCGTCGCCGCGCTCTGCCACGGGCCTGCCGCGCTCGTGAACGCGCAGGATCTTCAAGGCCGGCCGATCGTGCAGGGCAAGCGGATGACCTCGTTCACCAACGCCGAGGAGCAGGCGATCGGGCTGGCGACGGAAATGCCGTTTCTCCTCGAGACGCGGCTGCGCAAGCTGGGCGCGAGGTTCGAGTGCGCGGCTCCGTTCATCGGGCACGCGGTGCGCGACGGGCGGCTCGTAACGGGACAGAATCCTGCCTCCGCGAAGGCGGTCGCGCAGCTCTGCCTGCGGGACATCGAACTGCGCGCGCCGGGCGAGACGCTTGGCGAGTCGGTTGCCGAAATGCAGAGCGTGGACGCCGCGGAGGAAGAGGTGCTGCGGGTTGCTGAAGGCGCGGAGCCCGACGCAGAGTTGCCGCCGGAGTTGGTGAATGACCCGCGCGCAGTCAAGGACGAGGGAGAGATGAGCACCACGACGCCGGCGGCCCGCAAGTCGGCAGCGGGCAAGAGCGGCGGAGTGAAGACCTCGCCGGGCAAGCGGGCACATAGCAAGCCGCCGACGGAGAAGAAGCCGCTGCTTGACGGCAAGGGCAAGCACGATGGCAAGCCGCACACGCCGAACGCGAAGTAGTCGCGCGGCGCCAGGTGCGTGACATCTCTGAGGGGCGCGCATTTTCTGCGTGCCCGTCGGGTGACAGTGGTCCACTGTTCCGGCGCGATCGCGGCCGCATCTCCGGCCCATCTCCTCGGAGTTCACGCATGGGCCTGTCGTCCTCGAAGCAGTTGTCCCCGCTCTCGAACGTCTCTTCGCGCGCAAGCGGAGCAGCTGGAGCATTCCTCGCGTCCGTCGTCGCGGCGCTCCTCGTCGCGGCCTGCGGGGGAAGTACAGACGGCGGCAACGGCGGAGGATCCGCAGGAGGCTCGGCCGGAGGAGCAGGAGGAGGCAGCGCGGGAGGCGCTGCAGGCGGCAGCGGAGGCGGCGCTGCAGGCGGCAGCGGAGGCGGCTCTGCAGGCGGCAGCGCGGGCGGCTCAGGCGGCGGCAGCGGACAGACTACAGTCAACGGCTGCTCGAGCTACGTCGACCACACGGCGAGCAATGACTCGCGCACAGTGACGTTCACATTCCCCGCCTACACCCCGCCCTGCATGCTCGTCTCGGCCGGACAGTCAGTCACGTTCTCCGGGAACTTCTCCTTCCATCCGCTCACTCCCGGAACCGCGCCCTCGTCGAGCGGAGCCGGCTCCAGCAACAACCCGATCAGCCTCACCAGCTCCGGCTCAACCGCGTCGTTCACATTCCCCACTGCAGGCACTTACCCGTACTACTGCGGCAACCACGAAGGCAGCGGGATGTTCGGCTCGATCAGGGTCCAGTAGCTGTCCCGAGAAGTCGATTGCAGCGAGGAGCAACGCGCCCTCGCGGGGGGGCTGCTCTCCGAAACGAAACAAGGCGCCTCCCTCTTCGGGAAGCGCCTCGTCTGCTTCGAGCCACACGCATCACGCGCGCAGATCGTTGGTGCTCAAACTACCAGCGGTAGTGCGCGAACGCCTTGTTGGCTTCCGCCATCTTGTGCGTGTCTTCGCGCTTCTTGACCGCGTTGCCGCGGTTGTTGGCGGCGTCGATGAGCTCGCCCGCGAGCTTCTGGTCCATCGTCTTCTCGCCGCGCTCCTTCGAGTAGTCGATCAGCCAGCGCATCGCGAGGGCCTGCCGGCGGTCCTGGCGGACTTCGACGGGAACCTGGTAGGTCGCGCCACCGACGCGGCGGCTCTTGACCTCGAGCACCGGCTTCACGTTGTCGAGCGCCTTCTTGAAGATCTTCAACGGATCTTCGTTGGTGCGCTGCTGGACGAGGTCGAGCGCCTTGTAGCAGACGGCTTCGGCGATCGACTTCTTGCCCTTGCGCATCATGTCGTTCATGAACTTCGCGAGGACGCGGTCCTGGAACTTCGGGTCCGGGGTGATCTTGCGCTTCGGTACTTCGCGGCGACGGGGCATCGTGAACTCTCAGGTGGGAACTGATTTGAAAGGCCCCGCGGCAGGTGGCCGACAAGCGTGATGCGCCGCGAGGGGGGACGTGAATCTACGACCGACAGAAATTGACGAGGCCGCCACGAGGCGGCCCCGAGAAAGTCCAGCGTTTGAGACAGACGAGCGATTAGCTCGGCCGCTTGGCGCCGTACTTCGAGCGGCTCTGCTTGCGGCCGGCAACGCCGACCGAGTCGAGAGTTCCGCGGATGATGTGGTAGCGGACGCCCGGGAGGTCCTTCACGCGGCCTCCGCGAATCATGACGACCGAGTGCTCCTGGAGGTTGTGGCCGACGCCCGGAATGTAGCTCGTCACTTCCATCCCGTTGGTGAGGCGAACGCGCGCGACCTTGCGGAGCGCGGAGTTCGGCTTCTTCGGGGTGGTCGTGTAGACGCGGGTGCAGACACCGCGCTTCTGCGGGCAACGGGTCATCGCGGGCGCCTTGCCCTTGTAGATGACCTTGGTGCGGCCCTTACGGATGAGTTGGCTGATCGTCGGCATTGCTGTTGAGGCCTTTCACTGCGCTCACGGGGAGCGAGGGGCGCGCATAATACGGATCGGCGTTCGGGTGTCAAGCGGCGACTTGGTGCGGCGGGCGAATCGTCCGCGCGCTGGATGCAGCGCGCGGTGGGACTCGGCGGCACGCGCGCGTCGTTTGTCGTCTGGGAACCTCGCGCGAACACTTCGCGTGCGGGTCTAGTTGTGGCAGCCCCCGGTCGGCACGCAGACCTGCCCGAGTTCGAAGCAGCAGGTGTAGCCGGTGCGGCAACTCGACGACGAACAGTTCGCCAGGCACTCGTCGTAGTACTCAGCGTTGTCACTCTGGATGTTCACATCCACGGAGGTGCAGGTCGATCCGGTCGGGCATGGAGCACTGTGCGCGCACGAGTCCATGCAGTAGCCGCCAGGCCAGACGAGGCTGTCGCCAGCAGTCCCTCCCGTCTGGCAGATGCCTGCGCACGTGTGGTCGTTGGCGCAGGGCGCCCCCACTGGCGCCGGAGGAGCGCAGCCAGCTGCGATGCATGAAGAGACGAGGCACGCGTTCACCGCGCTGATGGCGTTCGCGCAATCGCCGAGGGGAATGCAGTCGCGCGCTGCATCCGCCGGACAGGTGGGGTCAGAGGGGAACAAGCAGGCGCTGTCTGCGCTGCAGCTGCTCTGCGCCGCGGTCACCAGCGAGACACAGTCACCACCTCCGGTCTGGGCGGTCTGCTCGCAGGTCTCGCAGTTGAATCGATTGTAGGCGGCACCGGGTAGACCTTCACAGGTCTGCGCGTTCAATCCCTGCACCGCCCCGATCGGCGCGGATGCGGTGAGCGAATGAGAGTGGAAGCTGACGCTCGCAGGGGTGCTGGTCGCGGGGATCTCGAATGCGACCATGCAGGCACGCTGCGCGCCCGACGAGACCGTGACTCCAGTGGCGCAGCCGTCAGGGCTGTTGGAGGACTCGCTGGTCGCCGCGTAGGCGGTCTGATCTGCCGTGACGAGGGAGTAGACGGTCGGGTCCGCCAGGACCGGCGTCGAGAGTGACTGGTTCGCAACGACGACGCGCACGACGACGAAGACGTCGCCCAATGCCGGAAGGAGCGTGGTGATCGCGGTCGAGAGCTTGGCTCCCGCGACCGAGAACGTGAAGCCAGGAGACGAACTCCCTCCGCCTGAGCCGCCACCAGAGCCGCCCGCGCTGCCTCCAGCTGTTCCGCCTGCAGAGCCGCCTGCGCTGCCACCGGCCGAGCCGCCACCGGATCCGCCCGCGCTGCCACCGGCCGAGCCGCCACCAGATCCGCCCGCGCTCCCTCCGGCTGAGCCGCCTCCAGAACCACCGGCGCTGCCGCCTGCGGAACCGCCCCCCGAGCCGTTGCACGTCTGTCCACTCGACTGGACCTGACCGGCGCTGACGCAGAGGAACTGAAGCCCGCTCACACAGGCAGTCTGTCCGCAGGCAATGTCGAAGGTGTTCGCTCCTGTGGTGGCCGAGCAGCGGCACGGGTCGCTGCTGCATCCTGCGGTGGAGAGGAGCGCCACGAGCGCAAACCCGGCGAGAAGCATCAGGGACTGTCGCGGCAGACCGGCCAGAGGTGAAACAGACATTTGGCTGCTCCTCACGTCACGGCGTCGGCAAGAGGCGGCGTGCTTTTATCACAACTAAGGAGTGCAGCCGCCAACGCGTGGGAAGCAACTCCGTACGGCCGGCGGCGACGGAGATGTTCCAGCCATCAGAAGTAGATGTGCCCTTGATTGGGCTTGAGCAGCAGCCCGATCAGGAGCGATCCGACGACAAGCGATCCCACGGCGCCCAGGCTGGCGGCGAGCGCGATGGTGCGGCCGACGTGGAACTTCGAGGTCTCGACGTGCTCGATGGCGGCGAGCGGAACCTCGAGATGCGTTCCGTCATCGAGCTCTCCTGCGAACGCCTGCGCGTCGACGCGGGCGGCGAGAAGCTCGCTGTCGCCGAGGGGGCCAGCCGCGCTGGCGATGCGCAGGTGCGTGTCGGGATCGAAGTCGAACCACTCTCCGCTGGTGTCTTGCAGCCGCACGATGCCGGGCGCGAGCAGGTGCGTGCGCAGGACGCGGACGCCGTTCTCCTCGGCATGCACGAGCGGAGCTTCGACAATGTGCGAAGGCGAGTAGCCGTCGAGTTTGCGCAGCTCGTCGGGCCGCAGGTTGTGGCGCGATGAGCAGGCAGCGCTGAAGCAGAGGAGGACGACGAGGGCGGTCTTGCGCATGGGAGGCTCGCAGGAAGAGTTGATCGTGCGAGCAGGTGGACTCTCACGCAGCCGCGTTGTGACTCGCAGCCGCTCTCGGCGCGCTGCTCACGGCGCCGCTCACTCCCGAACACGGTCTGCCCCTCGCATGTCAGCAGATCCACTTCTCCAGGCCTGCGGGTCGCCAGAACGCGCCAGCGTGCGGACGCAAAGCCATCTGCTCCCAGGGGAGCGCCTGCTGCGACTTACTCGCTCCCACGCAAAACGAAAGCGGCAGGCCCGCGAGCTGTTCGCGAACCTGCCGCTTTGACATCAGGCAGCTCTTCTGATCAGCCGCGGAGCAGATCGCTACTGCACAAAGACAGGCAGCGACGCGTTGGCGCCGACCGATGCATTCGGGCCGAGCTGCCCGTTGGAGTTATTTCCCCAGCAGTAGATGTGCCCCGACTCGTTAGCCGCACAGCTGAACCCGTTGCCGGCCGCGATCGCGACGATATGCGTGCCAAGGCCGTGAACCTCGAGCGGCGCGTTGCTCCCTCCCGTGTTGCCGTTGCCGAGTTGACCGCTGGCTCCGTTGCCCCAGCAGTAGACCTTTCCGGCCTCGGTGAGCGCGCAGGCATGGTCGTTTCCGGCCGCGAGGCTCACGACGCCTGCGGTCAAGTTGACGACCGCCGCAGGCGACAGCGCCGGCGTGTTGTGGACGGTTTGATCTCCGATCTGTCCAAGGGTCCCCGCTCCCCAGCAGTTCGCGCCGCCCGCTTCGGTAATGCCGCATCCGAAGAAGGCACCGCAGGTCAGGGTCTGGTCCAGGAACGCGTGCGGTTGCAAAGTTTCATTGGGCGCTGCGCTGGTCGCTCCACCGTTCGCGAACTCTCCGAAAGCATCGGTTCCCGCACAGATGATGGAGGAGCCATCGGCAACGCAGGTGGACTCTGCCCCAACACAGACCGAGTTCTGGCCTCCCGCGAGAAAAGTCGGCGTCGTGAGAGGGGTCGTCGTGTTGTTGTTGCCGAGCTGCCCACCGCCGTTTCCTCCCCAGCAGTAGATGTTGCCGCGCGTTGTCTGGACGCAGTTGGTGCCTCCGACGCCAGCAAGGCCACCCGACTGAACATCGACCGGCGTCTCATTCAAGCTGTTCCAGCCGCCCGAGATCTGGATCGGCGTCGACGAGAAGGCGGTCGAGCTGACGGAACCACCGCCCACCCCGAGCTGGCCAACCTGGTCCGCCCCCCAGCAGTAGACCTTGCCCGAACCGTTGAGCGCGCAGGCGTGGGCGTTGCCAGCGGCAAGAGTGACGACGTTGGAGATGCCAGCGATGGTCGTCGGCGTCGTGACGTTCGCGCTCGCGCCCGTCGTGTTGTTACCGAGCACGCCGGCCAGGTTGTTGCCCCAGCACTGCACGGTTGCGGAGGGGGTCGTCGCGCACACGAAATTCGCACCGGCTGCGAGGACGATGTTCGCTGCGCTCTGCCCGTTGCTGCCCGTCGCTCCAGTCGAGCCCGTTGCGCCCGTGACTCCAGTCGATCCCGTCGCGCCAGTCACACCAGTCACACCAGTTGCGCCGGTGGAGCCGGTCTTTCCCGTCGCTCCAGTCAGTCCAGTCCCACCAGTGGAGCCATTGGTGCCGGTCGCGCCAGTTGCACCGACGTCGCCCGTCGCGCCCGTCGCGCCCGTCGCGCCAACGTCGCCCGTTGCGCCGATGCCGCCGGTCGTGCCGATTTCACCTGTCGCCCCGGTTGCGCCCGTTGCGCCATTGGACCCAATCGAGCCGTCGTTGCCAGTTGCGCCCGTCGCGCCATTGGCTCCATTGGCGCCCGTCGCTCCGATCGCGCCCGTTGCACCATTCGCGCCGGTTGCACCATTCGCGCCCGTTGCTCCGTTTGCCCCAGCGGCGCCCGTGTTTCCCTCCGCGCCAGCTGCTCCAGTCGCGCCAGTCGCGCCAGTCGCGCCAGCCAAACCGGCGTCGCCCTTGCCTCCTGCGCAGCCGAGCATGAAAAGGGTCATCGAGAGAATCGGCAAAATGCTTCGCGTCTGCGTGAACTGCCCCCGAGAGGGAATAAGGTTGGGAAATCAGCGCAACGTCCGTAACACAACGATCGCGGGTGAAACCGGGAAATCCGAACGGGCGGAAAGTTGTGCGATGCGAATTCACAATCCCGGCCCGATCAAGGTCCGGCACAGGGACAACCTGGCGTGCGGGGTGCCGGCGCCGAGTCCGAAACCATTGGGCGTCCAGCAGGCGATTCGCTCTTCGCGCCGATGTCCGACGCACCGGAGCGATCCAGAAGACACGGCGAGGAAACCCTCGTCCGTCTGGCCCCCCTCGCGAGAACCGCAAGACGCGTTGAGAGGCGCCGGTCGCGACGATCCGCGAGCGCCTGCCGTTAGTTTCCCGCGACCAATCCGGGCACTTGCACGGGCACGGAACTACTGACGGTCGAATTGTTCCCGAGCCCGCCGTTCGCGTTGTTGCCCCAGCACCAGACCGCGCCGTTCGCCATCGCGCAGATGTGATCGATGCCGGTCGAGATGGCCGTTACGCCGCTGCCGAGCCCTGCGATCGGGATCGGCGCGGAGGTCGGATTGCTCGCGTTGGGACCGAGCTGCCCGTAGTTGTTCCCGCCCCAGCATTTCAGGCCGCCGTTCTGGACCGCGCAGGTGTTGTAGTAGCCGGCCGAGACGCCCTGCACATTGCTGGCAAGGCTCGAGATGGCAAATGGCAGGAGGATCTTTTCTCCGAGCACGTTCTCGTCGCCAACCTGGGAGAAGTCGTCGTTGCCCCAGCAGACGACGCCGTCGTTGATCACCGCGCACGAGTGGGCGTTGCCGACCGAGGCGGTCTGAAAGCCGCTTGCAGCAATCGAGACCTGCGTGGGCACGTGGCTGTCGGTCTGCCCGCCGTTGCCGAGCTCGCCGTAACCGCCGTCGCCCCAGCAGAAAAGGCTACCGTTGAGCACAGCGCAGGACTCGGCGTCGCCGGCCGCGATCGCCGTGACTCCACTCGAGAGGTTCGAGACCTGGACCGGCAGGTGGGCATCGGTGGTCGTGCCGTCGCCAACGGGACCTGTGCTGTTGTAGCCCCAGCAGAACACGCCACCGTTCTTGAGCGCGCAGGTATGCGCATAGCCGACGGCAATGGCCGTCACGCCGCTCTCCATTCCGTGCACGGCGATCGGGACCGAACTGTTCGTGGTCGTGTTGTCGCCAAGCTCGCCAAACTCGTTGTCACCCCAGCAGAACACCGCTCCGCCAGAGAGAGCGCAGGAGTGGCGGACCGCGATCGAGATGGCCGTCACTCCGCTCGAGAGTCCAGTCACGGGAACCGGCGTCAAGCTGTCTGCGACCGAGTTGTTGCCGAGCTGGCCGAAGCTGTTGGCGCCCCAGCATTGAGCGCCGCCGCCGATGATCGCGCAGGTGTAGAAATAGCCCGCGGCCAGCAACGTCGTAACGCTTCCGCCTCCCGAGCCACCGCCGCTCCCGCCAGCGGAGCCGCCCGAAGAGCCGCCGCCCGCACCGCCCGCCGATCCGCCAGCAGAGCCGCCCGCGCTTCCTCCGCCAGAGCCGCCAGCTGTTCCTCCGCCGCTCCCACCAGCAGAACCGCCGCCGCTGCCACCGCCTGGGCTGACGACGCTCGTGCCGCTGACAGGGAGTGTGATGATGGGATTCTGTGAGTCGCTCGAATCGATCTCGACCGCGCCCAGAGCGGACTCTGACGTCGTCGGGCTCCACGCCACCGTAAAGATCGCGCAGTCGCCGGGAGAGAGAGTGAAGCCGCCCGCGCGCGGAGCTCCCGTGCAGTCGGTCGAGAGAAGGTTGAGCACGGAGAGGTCGCCGGAAGGATTGCTCGAGAGCTTGATCCGCGCGACCGTGAGCGGGGCGGTCCCCTCGTTTGCGACCTGGACGGAGAGGCTCTGCGCGGAGTTGACGGAGGCCGTGCCGAAGACGAGATGCGACGGCGAGACGGCGATGCTCCCGTCGACGGCGAGCAACCTGGCGCTGCAGGAGACGGCCCCGCCCGCAGCCAAAGCAACACAGAGAGACAGCGCAGATCGCGTCGCTTGAGTCCGCATGCGTTTGCTCCTGCTGGGGTTCACGAAGAACAGCTCGTCAACCAGAGGATTTGGGGCGGCCACGACAATCCGTCACAGCAAGTATCAGCGCAATGAGGGCTACGGGCCGACCTCCTCGATGGAGAGGATCTTGTGCGAGTAGAGCCCGACCCGCACGCGCGTGCGTCGCGAGCCGTCTTCCAGGGTTGCGTTGAGCACGCCGCCCTCCACGCTCGAGCTGCGCGACCCGTCTTCGCCAACATGATGCGTGGCCTCTTCCGCCAGCTTCATCGCGGCGTCCCGATCGAGCGCAGCACTCTCTCCGCGCAGGACGGTGACGTGCTCGGCATCGTAGTCGCCTTCGATGATCCATGTCGCGCCGAGCCCCGCCCCTTCGAGATGGAGAGACGCGCCCGAAACGCTCTGGTCCAGTCCTGGCGCGGTCGAACCGATCTTCTCGACGTGGAAATTCCAGACGCCGACAACGCCGAGCGCGGGATCCTTGAACTGCTTGTGCGTGCGCCCGACGAGCGCGATCGAAATCCCGAAGGCCTGCACAGGGGCCGAGGAGGCCAGCGAGAGTTCGACCGATTCACGAGGAGGAATCACGGGCGCTCCGGTGGTTTGCGGCAGCGTGGCAATCGGCGCGGGGGCATGTGCGGCAGAGGGAACTGAAGCAGACGTGCAGCAGGCGCACGCGAGAATGCTCATCGCGAGCGGGCGAATCAACGACGTGAAGGTGATCCGCATTCGTCCCCCGATCAGGCCGGATGATTACTCGCGCAGCAGCACCGACAGTAGCGCGAACTCACTGCGCAGCGCGGATACATTCGGATCCGTCGCTGGCGCTGGGATATCCGGAGCGGCTGGAAATGCGAGCCAGGGTGCAAGGGGCGGCAGGAGCGCGGCCTCCTCGTAACTATAGAGATGCAACCGCGTCGGCGATATCCCTGCGGCGACAGCAGCGGATATATCAGCCGATAGTTCGGCCGGCGTCTCATATCCCTTTGCGCCCGATACCGGGTCGTCCCCAATCACGCCGAAATCAGCCCCCGCGTTCGCGCCAAAATGCGCGACCGCATCGACGGCATAGCTATAGATCAGGTCATTGCTCAACGACTGTTCCGCGAGCAACTGGAACGTCGAGCGATAGATCATGAAGCTCGTCTCGTCCCAATCGAGTCCGGCGACGGGGATATCCAGCGCGTCCTGGAGAATCGAATCCCGGTTCTGATAGTCGTCCAATACCATCGGATAGGTCACGCAATGGGCCGCAAGCCCCGCGGCATGGACCTGATCGATGAGGGCTTCGAATCGCTGTTGGGAGACGAGGAATGCAGCGTGATCGACGTGATGCTTCATTAACGCGACCAGATCATTCACGCGCGTCGGGCGGCCGGTATTCGACGCGAGCGCGATGAACTGCTGCGTGTAGTCCCAGCCCGGCTCGATATCAAAGGTAATGGCCGTAACGGGCAGATTCTCGGTGCGAATCCACGCGAGCAGCTTCGTCAACTGGAGCGCATATTGATCGATATCCGCTTCATTCAGCCAATAGCCCTGATCCTTTGGCAAGACCAACCAGGCGCGCACGCCGACCTGCGCCTTCCCCGCCGCGCGAATCAGCGCCGCCAGCGCGGGCGAGCCGATATCAGACGAGGGCATGACCTGGAAGAGGTCGAGGTGATTGGCCGCGAGGTTGGTTAACGCGGGTTCAATAGAGGCATAGTCGGTGACTTCCGAATAGACGCCCGCGCGTGGAGTTCCGAGGAGGAGAGGATTGGGCGGCGGCGGCTTCGTATTCGTGCAGGCGAATATGCAGAGCAGTGCGATCGCGAGCGGGCGATTCATTGGAAGGAGTCTAATGGAAATCGGCACGAGCGTAACGATTAGAAATTCCGTTGCGGCGGCGGCGATTCAAATGAAACGGCAGGCTCGCGGATGATTCGCGAGCCTACCGAGAGAAGATTCGTGCTGGTGAACCGAGGTTCGAGTTGGCCTGCCGTTAATATGGCGTGAAGCGCCCGTCGCTGTAGATGATGTTGAACAGCCCGCTGCCGACGTACTGCAACTCGATCGACGAGTAGCCATTGCCGATCAGATATCCGGTGGTCGGCGTGGTCGTGTTCTGCGGCGTGCCCGTGGAGACGTAGCTGCCAGAGGCCGGCGCCGCGACAGCAGTGCCGTCGTAGGACGAGGCGATAGCGACCCAGTTCTTGGTGGAGCCGAGGCGATCCGATACCCACGTGGTGCCGAAGTCGACGGACGAGTAGAGATGATCGCCGAGGGCCGCGCCGAGGAGGAGCGTGCCATCGCCGGACATGCCGACGCTCCAGTAGAGCTGAGAACCGCTGGCGCTATCCGTCCAGGTCACGCCCGAGTTGGTTGACGTGAAGATATCGCCGTGCAGCACTGAGGCCGCGAGGTGGGTCCCGTCGCTGGATCCGGCGATTGACCACCAGCGTTGTGCGCCGCTGCCGCTCGCCGTCCAGGTGACGCCCGAATCGCTCGAGACGTAGACTTGGCCGCTGGTGGTTCCATCGCCTGCGAGATTGGCCGCTGCCGCGAGCTTGGTTCCATCGTTCGACATCGTGACGCCTGACCAGTACTGGCTGGTGGCCCGCTGCACCCACGTCGCGCCCGAGTTGCTCGAGGTGTAGATGTTGCCAGCGGCGCTCCCGCCGACGGTTGCCGCCAGGTGCGTTCCGTCAGCCGACGAAGCGATCGAGTTCCAGTAGAGCGAGCCCGCGTTGTTGGCATTGCTCCAGGTCACACCAGAGTCAGACGAGATATAGATTCCGCCCAACTCCACGGTCGCGGCCAGCTTGGTCCCATCGCTGGACATCGCGATGGCCGACCAGAACTGCGCGCTCGCTCGCTGCGTCCAGGTCATCCCTGAGTCGGCCGAGGTGTAGATGTATCCACCGGTGCCGCTCCCCTGCTGGTCGATGGCAGCGAGGTGCGTTCCGTCCTTTGACGACGCGATGCCGGCCCAGTAGTGGACGCCGCTCCCAGACTGGGTGTTCCAAGTGATGCCAAGCCATCCCGTCGGGTACGGCAGGTCGGCAATGCGGATGGTCTCCGTTGTCCCCGACGCAGCCGGCGCGATCTTCCACCCGTGGGAATCTCCGCTGGAGACCCAGATGATGTCGCCGAGCTTGCTTTCATCCGCGACGGGCAGAGTGAGCGTCGTCTGCGCACCGCTCTGAATCATGTAGCCGGTGTTGTAGTTCGCGGTTGCCGTGGCTTGGTTGACGATCTGCCAGGAGAAGCCGACGCCCGTCGAACCAGTTGCTCCAGTCGCGCCGTTGTTGCCGGTTGCGCCCGTCGCGCCGTTGTTGCCGGTTGGGCCCGTCGCTCCATTGTTGCCGGTTGCGCCAGTCGCGCCGTTGCTTCCGGTTGCGCCGTTGCTTCCAGTTGCTCCAGTCGCGCCGTTGTTGCCGGTTACGCCAGTCGCGCCGTTGTTGCCGGTTGCGCCCGTCGCTCCATTGTTGCCTGTTACGCCTGTCGATCCCGTCGCGCCATTTGCTCCCGTCGCCCCAGTGGCACCGGTTGCACCCGAGCCCGTCGCTCCGGTGGCCCCATTCGCGCCAGTCGATCCCGTCGCGCCATTCGCTCCCGTCGCCCCAGTGGCACCGGTTGCACCCGAGCCCGTCGCTCCGGTGGCCCCATTCGCGCCAGTCGATCCCGTCGCACCAGTGTTCCCGGTTGCTCCAGTTGCTCCCGAGCCCGTCGCTCCGGTGGCCCCATTCGCGCCAGTCGATCCCGTCGCGCCATTCGCTCCCGTCGCGCCAGTGGCCCCGGTCGCGCCCGCGCCCGTTGCTCCGGTGGCACCATTCGCGCCCGTCGAACCCGTCGCGCCATTCGCTCCTGTCGCGCCAGTGGCCCCGGTCGCGCCCGCGCCCGTTGCTCCGGTGGCACCATTCGCGCCCGTCGAACCCGTTGCGCCGTTTGCTCCGGTCGCGCCGGTGGCTCCAGTCGCGCCGTTTGCTCCGGTCGCGCCGGTGGCTCCAGTCGCGCCCGCGCCCGTTGCGCCCGTGGCGCCGTTGTCACCGGTCGCTCCAGTCGCGCCTGCACCGGTGGCCCCAGTTGCGCCCGCGTCTCCCGTCGCGCCAGTCGCCCCGGCTGCTCCGCTCGCGCCATTCTCACCAGTTGCACCCGTCGCTCCAGTTGCACCGGTGGCGCCGGGCGCGCCCGCACCGCCTCCGCAGCCAGAGAGAATCAGTGCCAGAGCAGCGAGAGGAATCGTCAGTTTTGCGAGCAAAGTGATCTCCCCAGATCAGTGAAAACGAGGGCGGCACTGCAGGCCGAAGTAACCGGGTGCGAGTCAACTGAATTGATTCGAAACGTGCACGCGGCCGGGCAACGAGAGGCTCACGGGTGCAGCGTCTCTCCTCGCGCGAGCATCTCGACAAATTTCCCGATCCGCGCGAGCCGCGTCTGCGCACGTTTCGCCGTGTGCAGTCGAAAGAGAATCGCGTAGCGGTTCTGCGACGAGAGCGTTGCGAAGAACGCTGCGGCACGAGGATTGGCCTGGAGCGCAGCAGCGAGGTCGGGCGGGACTGTCGCGCGGCTCTGCGATTCGTACGCGCCATCCCAGCGACCATCGAGCTGCGCCCGCTCGACCTCGGCGAGCCCCGCCGGCTGCATCTCTCCTGCGGCGATCAGCGCGAGCGCCTTGTCCCGATTGATGCGCGACCAGATGCTCCGCGGGCCGCGCCGCGTGAAGCGCTGCCGCCACCAGAGCGTATCCAGTGCGCGCTTCTGTCCATCGATCCATCCCCACGCGAGCGCGACGTCGAGAGCCTGCGCGTAGCTGATCGAGGACGTCGGCGACCCCTTCTTGGCGAACTTCAGCCAGAGGCCGCTCGACGAGGCGTGGTGCGTGGAGAGCCAGAGTTGCCACGCGGCGCGATCGGCAAACGCGATCGTCGGCAACTCATCGGGCTGCGCGGCGCTTGCCGGCTTCTTCTTCGCGGCCATTTCGCCTCCTCAAGACATCTGCGGATCGCGGTGCTCCAGACAACAAAACGGGCGCCCCGATCTCTCGGCAGCGCCCGTCTTGAACTGCTCTCTGCGAATTGCTTCGCGCGAGAACTAATCCGCTTCGGCCATCGACTCCGCGCCCGACGCGATCGCGAGGGCCTCTTCGGCGGCCTCGATCTCGTCGATCGGCGTCTCGACCTCGATGTCGAGATGCTTGTACGCGTTGAGTCCCGTGCCCGCCGGAATCAGGCGGCCCATGATGACGTTCTCCTTGAGGCCGCGCAGGTAGTCGACGCGTCCCGAGATCGCCGCCTCGGTGAGCACCTTGGTGGTCTCCTGGAACGACGAGGCCGAGATGAACGACTCGGTCGAGAGCGACGCCTTGGTGATGCCGAGCAGCAGCGGCTCACCGACGGCCGGCTTGCCACCCGCCGCCATCACGCGCCGGTTCTCCTCTTCGAAGACGAACTTCTCGACCTGCTCGTCGATGAGGAAGCCCGTGTCGTTCACTTCCGAGACGCGCACGCGGCGCAGCATCTGCCGCACGATCGTCTCGATGTGCTTGTCGTTGATCTTCACGCCCTGGAGTCGGTAGACCTCCTGGACTTCGTCGACCATGTAGCGCGCGAGTTCCTTCTCGCCGAGCACCTTGAGGATGTCGTGCGGGTTGGCCGCGCCATCCATCAGCGGGTCGCCTGCGCGAACGCGATCGCCAGAGTGCACGTTGATGTGCTTGCCCTTGCCGATCAGGTACTCCTTCACCAGATCGTCGCGCATCTTGCCGTCGATCTCCGGCGTGACGAGCACCTTGCGCTTGCCCTTGGTGTCCTTGCCGAACGAGACGACGCCCTCGATCTCCGAGATGACGGCGTGCTCCTTCGGCTTGCGCGCCTCGAAGAGCTCGGCCACTCGCGGCAGACCGCCCGTAATGTCCTTGGTCTTCGCAGACTCGCGCGGGATGCGGGCGATCACCTCGCCGGCGTCGATCTCATCGCCGTCGTTGATCGAGATGTTCGCGCCGAGCGGCAGGAAGTAGGTCGCCGGCTGGCCGCTACCGATGGTGCGCACGTTGCCCTTGGCGTCGATGACGCTGAGGCGCGGGCGGGCATCGGCATCGCGGGACTCGATGATCGACTTGCGCGAGAGGCCGGTGACCTCGTCGAGCTGCTCGTTCATCGTGACGCCGTCGATGACGTCCTCGTACTTCATCGTGCCCGAGACTTCCGAGACGATCGGCATGGCGAAGGGGTCCCACTCGGCGAGCGTCGTGGCGGCTTCGATCTTCTGGCCATCCTTGACGTTCAGCTTCGCGCCGTAGACCACGCCATACCGCTCGCGCTCGCGACCGTTCTCGTCCGCGACGATCATCTCGCCGTTGCGGTTCATGACGATGACCGAGCCGTCCTTCTTCTTGACGGTGTTCAGGCCAACGAACTTCACGGTACCCGGGTGGCGGTTCTCGATCGTGCTCGCCTCGGCCTTACGAGTTGCAGTTCCACCGATGTGGAACGTGCGCATCGTCAGCTGCGTACCCGGCTCGCCGATCGACTGGGCCGCGATGACGCCGACCGCCTCGCCGATGTTGACGCGCCGTCCGCGGGCCAGATCGCGCCCGTAGCACTCGACGCAGATTCCGCGGCGAGCCTGGCAGGTGAGCACCGAGCGGATGCGGACCTTCTCGATGCCCGCCTTCTCGATGGCGTTGATCTTGACCTCGTCGATCTCCTCGTTCGCCTTCACGAGGATCTCGTGCGTGAACGGCTCCTCGACGTCGTCGAGCGCGACGCGGCCAAGGATGCGCTCGCCCATCTGCTCGATGACTTCGCCGCCCTCGACCAGCGCGCCGATCTCGATGCCGTCCATCGTGCCGCAGTCGTACTCGGCGATGATCGCGTCCTGCGCGACATCGACGAGACGGCGCGTGAGGTAACCGGAGTTGGCCGTCTTGAGCGCCGTGTCCGCGAGACCCTTACGAGCGCCGTGCGTGGAGATGAAGTACTGGAGCACCGTGAGGCCTTCACGGAAGTTCGCCGTGATGGGCGTCTCGATGATTTCGCCGGACGGCTTCGCCATCAGACCGCGCATACCGGCCAGCTGGCGGATCTGCTGCTGCGATCCGCGGGCGCCGGAGTCGGCCATGATGAAGATCGGGTTGAAGGAGGGCTGCTTGCGCGTCTCCTTCTTGCCGGCCTTGTTGTAGCCGGTGACCTCCTCTTCGGAGATCTTCTTCATCATCACCTTGGTCACTTCTTCCGTCGTGGCCGACCAGATGTCGATGACCTTGTTGTAGCGCTCGCCGTCGGTGATCAGACCCTCGAGGTACTGGTTCTCGATCTCGGCGACTTCCTTCTGCGCCTCCTCGAGTTTGACCTGCTTCTCCTCGGGGATGACCATGTCCTTGATGGAGACGGAGATGCCCGCCTTGGTCGCATAGCCGTAGCCGAGCGAGCGGAGGCGATCCGCCATCAGCACGGTCTCCTTCTCGCCGCAGTGGCGGTAGCAGATGTCGATCAGGTTCCCGAGCGTCTTCTTGTCCATCGTCTTGTTGATGGCCGAGAACTGGATCTTGTGCGGGAGGATGTCGGAGAGCAGCACGCGGCCGACCGTCGTCTCGACGCGCGCACGGCCGGCAGGCTTGCCTTCCGCATCGAACTGATCCATGCGGCAGACGATCTTCGCCTGAAGATTCACCTCGTGGTGATCGTAGGCAACGCGGACTTCCTGCGGCGACGAGAAGATACGGCCCTCGCCCTGTGCGAGCGCGCGCTCGCGGGTCAGGTAGTAGAGACCGAGCACGATGTCCTGCGTCGGCACGATGATCGGCTTGCCGTGCGCAGGCGACAGGATGTTGTTCGTGCTCATCATCAGCACGCGCGCTTCCATCTGCGCTTCGATGGAGAGCGGGACGTGCACGGCCATCTGGTCACCGTCGAAGTCGGCGTTGAAGGCCGAGCAGACGAGCGGGTGCAGCTGGATCGCCTTGCCCTCGATGAGCACGGGCTCGAACGCCTGGATGCCGAGGCGGTGGAGCGTCGGGGCGCGGTTCAGAAGAACCGGGTGCTCGCGGATGACCTCGTCGAGGATGTCCCAGACCTCAGGACGCTCCTTCTCGACCATCTTCTTCGCGCTCTTGATGGTCGTGACGTGGCCGCGCTCCTCGAGCTTGTTGTAGATGAACGGCTTGAAGAGCTCGAGCGCCATGATCTTCGGCAGACCGCACTGGTGCAGGCGCAGCTCGGGACCGACGACGATGACCGAGCGGCCCGAGTAGTCGACGCGCTTGCCGAGCAGGTTCTGACGGAACCGGCCCTGCTTGCCCTTGAGCATGTCGGAGAGCGACTTGAGCGGGCGCTTGTTGGGGCCCGTGATCGTCTTGCCGCGACGGCCGTTGTCGAAGAGCGCGTCGACCGCCTCCTGCAGCATCCGCTTCTCGTTGCGGATGATGATGTCAGGCGCGTTCAGCTCTTGCAGACGCTTGAGGCGGTTGTTGCGGTTGATCACGCGGCGATAGAGATCGTTCAGGTCCGACGTCGCGAAGCGGCCGCCGTCGAGGGGAACGAGCGGACGCAGATCCGGCGGGATGACCGGGATCACGTCGAGCATCATCCAATCGGGCTTGTTGGTCGACTCGCGGAACGACTCGACGACCTTGAGGCGCTTGGAGAGCTTCTTCTTCTTCGCGTCGCTGGTCGCCTCCTTCATGTCGGCACGCAGCTCGTCACCGAGCTTCTCGATGTCGATCTGGCGGAGCAGCTCGCGCACGGCCTCGCCGCCCATGCCGGCCGAGAACGAGTCCTCGCCGTACTCTTCCTTGAGCTTGTAGAACTTGTCCTCGCTGATGAGCTCAGCGCGCGTCAGATCCGTCTTCTTCGGATCGATGACGATATAGCTCTCGCAGTAGAGAACCTTCTCGAGATCCTTCAGCGTCATGTCGAGGAGGTTGCCGATGCGGCTCGGCAGCGACTTGAGGAACCAGATGTGCGCGACCGGCGTGGCCAGGTTGATGTGCCCGAGGCGCTCACGACGCACCTTGCTCTGGATGACCTCGACGCCGCACTTCTCGCAGACGACGCCACGGTGCTTCATGCGCTTGTACTTGCCGCAGTTGCACTCGTAGTCCTTCACGGGTCCGAAGATCTTCGCGCAGAAGAGGCCGTCCCGCTCAGGCTTGAACGTGCGGTAGTTGATCGTCTCCGGCTTCTTCACTTCGCCGTGCGACCAGTTGCGGATCTTCTCCGGGCTGGCGAGCGAAATGCGAATCGCGCTGAACGAGAGCGGGTCCTTCGGCTTCTCGAAGAAATTGAAAATGTCCTTCATTGGGGCGCTCCGAAAATTTGGTTACCGAAAATTATCGATTCGATAAAAGCGGCTTGAGTGCGGATTGGGGCCCTTCCGGGCCCCTCGAACGCGTGGCTTCTACGCCACGGCGATCGGCTTCTTCAGCAGCGGATCCGGCTCGGGCGGCTTCTCCATCAGCTCGACATCGAGGCCGAGGCTCTGGAGCTCCTTGATGAGCACGTTGAACGACTCGGGCAGGCCCGACTCGAGCGCGTACTCGCCCTTGACGATCGACTCGTACATGCGGGTGCGGCCGACCACGTCGTCGGACTTCACCGTGAGGAACTCCTGGAGCGAGTAGGCAGCGCCGTACGCTTCCATCGCCCAGACTTCCATTTCGCCGAGTCTCTGGCCGCCGAACTGCGCCTTGCCACCGAGCGGCTGCTGGGTGACGAGCGAGTACGGACCAATCGAGCGCGCGTGAATCTTCTCGTCGACGAGGTGGTGGAGCTTGAGCATGTACATGATGCCCACCGTGACGTCCTGGTCGAACGCCTCACCCGTGCGGCCGTCGAAGAGGACCATCTGGCCCGTGCGCGGCAACTCGGCGAGCTCCAGACGATCGAGGATCTCGTGCTCGCGCGCGCCGTCGAACACCGGCGAGGCGAAGTGGACACCCTTGGTCAGCTTGCCCGCGAGCTTCATCACTTCCTTGTCGGGCAGGCCGTCGATCATCTCCTGCATTTCCTTCGAGTCGTAGATCTTCTTCAGGTCCTTGCGGATGGCGTCCGGCGAATACTTCTCGTCGATCATCTTCTGGATCTGCTCGCCGAGGCCACGCGCGGCCCAGCCGAGGTGGACTTCGAGGATCTGCCCGATGTTCATGCGGGAAGGCACGCCGAGCGGATTCAAGACGAGGTCAACGCAGCGGCCGTTCTCGAGGTACGGCATGTCCTCTTCGGCGAGCACGCGCGAGACAACGCCCTTGTTGCCGTGGCGTCCGGCCATCTTGTCGCCGACGGCCAGCTTGCGCTTGATGGCGACGTAGACCTTGACCATCTTGATCACGCCCGGGGGAAGCTCGTCGCCCTTCTTGAGGCGGCTGATCTTCTCGCCGAACACGAGCTTCACGAGCTCCTTCTGCTCGTTGAAGTTCTCGAGGATCTTGGTGACCTTCTCCTCGACGCCGCCCGCCGCGATCTCCGGCCAGTACTTCTCCGGGATCTCGTCGAGGAGCGCGTCGTTGATCTCCTGGCCCTTGTTGAGCAGGACCTTGCCCTTGTCATCGACCAGCTTGGCCGTGGTGGCCTTGCCGTGGAACATGCGCTTGACGCGCTTGTAGGCCGAGTCCTTGAGGATCTTGATTTCGTCGTTCTGATCCTTGAGGAGCTTCGCCTCTTCCTGGTTCTCGATGTCCTTGGCGCGCTCGTCCTTGTCGACGCCCTTGCGCGAGAAGACCTTCGCGTTGATCACGGTGCCCGTGACGCCCGGAGGAACGCGCAGCGAGCTGTCGCGCACGTCGCCGGCCTTCTCGCCGAAGATCGCCCGCAGGAGCTTCTCTTCGGGAGAGAGCTGCGTCTCGCCCTTCGGCGTGATCTTGCCGACGAGGATCGAGCCCGGGACGACCTCAGCGCCGATCCGGATGATGCCGGAGTCGTCGAGATCCTTGAGCGCCTCTTCGCCGACGTTCGGGATGTCGCGCGTGATCTCTTCCTTGCCCAGCTTGGTGTCGCGCGCGATGCACTCGAACTCCTCGATGTGGATCGAGGTGAACACGTCCTCGCGCGTGATGCGCTCGGAGACGAGGATCGAGTCCTCGAAGTTGTATCCCTGCCAGGGCATGAACGCGACGACGACGTTCTGTCCGAGCGCGAGCTCACCGACCTCGCACGCGGGACCGTCCGCGATCACATCGCCCTTCTTCACCTTGTCGCCGGCCTTCACGATCGGCTTCTGGTTGATGCAGGTGTTCTGGTTCGAGCGCTGGTACTTGATGAGGTTGTAGATGTCGACTTCGCTGGCGACATCGATGTGCTCGCCCTTCGAGTCAGCGCGGAGCACGATGCGACCTGCGTCGACCTGATCGACGATGCCATCGCGGCGCGCGACCATGCAGACGCCGGAATCGCGGGCGACAGTCGCCTCGATGCCGGTACCGACGAGCGGCGCGGCCGTGCGCAGGAGCGGCACAGCCTGGCGCTGCATGTTCGAACCCATGAGCGCGCGGTTCGCGTCGTCGTTCTCGAGGAACGGGATGAGCGAAGCGGCGACCGAGACGAGCTGGTTCGGCGAGACATCCATCAGCGAGATGTCTTCCGGGCGCGACTGCGGGAACTCGCCGGCCTTGCGGCACGACACGAGCGCGGTCTCGAAGTGGCCCTTCTTGTCGAAGACGGCATTCGCCTGCGCGATGACGTGCTTCTCCTCCTCGAGCGCCGAGTAGAACTTCACCTCGTCGGTGACCTTGCCGTCCGCGACAGAGCGGTACGGGGTCTCGACGAAGCCGTACTCGTTGACGCGCGCGAAGGTCGAGAGCGACGCGATGAGGCCGATGTTCGGACCTTCCGGCGTCTCGATCGGGCAGATGCGGCCGTAGTGCGTCGGGTGAACGTCGCGGACTTCGAAGCCCGCGCGCTCACGCGTCAGACCGCCAGGCCCGAGGGCCGAGAGGCGCCGCTTGTGCGTGACTTCCGAGAGCGGGTTCGTCTGATCCATGAACTGCGAGAGCTGCGAGGATCCGAAGAACTCCTTGATCACGGCCGTGACCGGCTTGGCGTTGATCAGGTCGTGCGGCATGAGCGTCTCGATCTCCTGGAGGCTCATGCGCTCCTTGATCGCGCGCTCCATACGGACGAGACCGATGCGGTACTGGTTCTCGAGCAGCTCGCCCACCGCGCGAACGCGACGGTTGCCGAGGTGGTCGATGTCGTCGATCGCGCCCTTGCCATTCTTGAGATCGATCAGGTAGCGGACGACCTCGAGGATGTCCTTCTTCGTGACGACCGCCTGCTCAAGCGGCTCGTCGATGCCGAACTTGTAGTTCAGCTTGAGGCGACCGACCTTCGAGAGGTCGTAGCGCTCGGGGTTGAAGAAGAGGTTGATGAAGAGGTTCGTCGCCGTCTCGACCGTCGGCGGATCGCCCGGGCGCAGGCGGCGATAGATCTCCATGATCGCCTCTTCCGGCGAGGTGATCTTGTCGGCCATCAGCGTGTCGCGCAGGTACGGCCCGACGTTCAGGTTGTCGATGAAGAGAACCTTGAACTCGTTGATGCCCTTCTCGCGGAGCGCGTCGACCTTCTCCTCGGTCACTTCCTCGTTGCACTCGAGGAGCACTTCGCCCGTGGACTCATCGACCACGTCGCGCGCGGAGAACTTCGTGACGAGCTCCTCGACGTCGAGGGGCAGCGTCTTGAGCTTGGCCTGCTCGAGCTTCTTGATCGCGCCGCGGGTGAACTTGCGGTTCTTCTTGACGATGATTTCGCCGGTCTTCGGATTCTTGATGTCCCGCGTGGCGCGCTGGCCAGGGAGGAGATCGAGCTCGACCGACTTCTCGTACTCGCCCTTCGCGCCGCAGAAGATCGTCTCGGTCGCGTAGAAGAAGTTCAGCATCTCCTCGGGAGAGCCCTTGAAGTCGATCGGGCTCTTCTTCGAGGTGTCCGGGACCGCGCCGAGAGCGCGCAGGAGCACCGTCGCGGGCAGCTTGCGGCGGCGATCGATGCGGACGTAGAGGATGTCCTTGTGGTCGAACTCGAAGTCGATCCACGAGCCGCGGTACGGGATGATGCGGGCCGAGTAGAGCAGCTTGCCCGACGAGTGGCTCTTGCCCTTGTCGTGATCGAAGAACGCGCCCGGCGAACGGTGGAGCTGCGAAACGACCACGCGCTCGGTGCCGTTGATGATGAACGTCCCGTTCTCGGTCATGAGCGGGATCTCGCCGAAGTAGACCTCCTGCTCCTTGACGTCGCGGATCGAGAGCGCGCCCGTCTCCTCGTCCTTGTCCCAGACGACGAGGCGAACGACCACCTTGATGGGCGCGCTGTACGTCATGCCGCGCTGGTGGCACTCGTCGACGTCGTACTTGGGCTTCTCGAGGTGGTAGCTCACGAACTCGAGCGAGCTGGTCTCGTTGAAATCCTTGATCGGGAAGACCGACTTGAACACGCCCTGAAGGCCGAGGTCCTCACGGCGATCGGCGGCGACATCGGCCTGCAGAAATTTGTAATAGCTGTGTTTCTGGATGTCGATCAGGTTGGGGATGTCAATGATCTTCTGAATCTTCGCGAAGTTCTTCCGCGTACGGAAGTTGTTCTGGATCGTAGGCGCCATTTAGCGACAGCTCCGGTTCGTTTCGCACTGCCCCAACTGCAGATCGGGAATCACTTCTAAGCGTGCTTCACTTCACGTCCCTCGAGCGGCTGCTCGAAATTCAGGACGCCGAAGCGAAAACTCCGGCACCGGTGGATGCGCGAACGCGTCCACCGATGCCGGCAAATTGCCGCGACGGTCGCGGCGGAACGACTACTTCAGCTCCACCGTCGCGCCGGCCGCCTTGAGCAGCTCGGCAAACTTCGTCGCATCTTCCTTCGACAGGCCTTCCTTGACCGTCTTGGGCGCGCCCTCGACGAGATCCTTGGCTTCCTTCAAGCCGAGGCCCGTGATGGTGCGGACTTCCTTGATGACGTTGATCTTCTTGTCACCGGCGTTGGCGAGAACGAGCGTGAACTCGGTCTTCTCCTCGGCCTTCGCGGCAGCCGCACCACCACCGGCCGCAGGAGCGGCGGCAGCAGCGACGGGAGCAGCGGCGGAAACGCCCCACTTGGTCTCCAGCATCTTCACGAGCTCGGCCGCCTGGAGGACGGTGAGGGAGCTCAGGGACTCGGCGATCTGGTTCAGGTCAGACATTGTTGCTTCCTTGAGAATGGCGTTCCGGTAAGAACGCGAAAGTTGATTTCACTGCGACTGGCATCAGACTCGGGGTGCGGACGTTCAGAACTAC
Source organism: uncultured delta proteobacterium (assembly GCA_903911145.1). Taxonomy (GTDB): domain Bacteria; phylum Myxococcota; class Myxococcia; order Myxococcales; family 40CM-4-68-19; genus CAIWCD01. The sequence continues at coordinate 59,554 of CAIWCD010000048.1, forward strand.
GCGGCCTTCTCGGCGTGAGCCTTGATGACCTGCGCGATCTGGCTGCCCGGCGTGTTGAGCAAGCGAACCAGCGACGAAGCCGGAGAGTTGATCATTCCTGCGATCATCCCTCTGAGTTCGTGCAAGCCCGGCAAGCTGGCGAGCGCCTTCAGTCCGGCTGCATCGACCAGGTTTCCCTGAACGATACCTGCCTTGACCGTCATCTTCTCGCCCTGATCCTTCAAGATGTCCTGAAGGAGCTTCGCCGGGGCGACAACATCGCCGTACCCGATGATGATTGCGGAGGGACCCGTGAGCTTATCCGCGAACTTCTCGGCGGGGGTTCCCTTCGCTGCGAGCTTTGCCAGGGTGTTCTTGACGACCTTGTAGTCCACCTTGCCGTCGCGGAATGTCTTCCGCAGCTTCACGGTGGCCTCGGCGTCGATGTCCTTGTACGCAACCGCCACGGCAAAATCTGCCTTGGCAAGCTTCGTGTGAAGGGCATTCACCATTTCTTGTTTCTCGTTGCGCTGCATGACCTCACCTCCCTTCCTGCGCGTGATCTTGGTTCGGTCACGCAGCGCAAGCTGCGGTGATGAACCCCTGGCCCAGCTCTACGCTGCAGATCTCTCTGCAGCTGTCTCGGCAGGCTTGCCGTTTGAGGCCCGCTGCTTCCGGACCGCCTGCTGTCTGTGACCAGTCTTGCTGTGAAAAGTGGAACTCTGAGATCCGGATCTCAGACTCTTGAATCTCTGAGATCTCAGACTGAGATCTCAGAGTCCTCAAGTCAGACCTCCAGACCCTACTTGTAGTTGCTCGCGATGGCGGCCGCGTCGAGGCGGATGCCAGGGCCCATCGTGGTGCTGATGGAGACGCCCTTGAGGTAGACGCCCTTGGCCGTCGCCGGCTTCGCCTTGAAGATCACTTCGATCAGGGCGGTGACGTTGTCCTGGAGCTTCTTTGCGTCGAACGAGGCCTTGCCAATCGGCGCGTGGACGATTCCGGCCTTCTCGGCGCGGAACTCGACCTTACCGGCCTTCGACTCACGGACGGCGCGCGCGACGTCTGCCGTCACCGTTCCGACCTTGGGGTTCGGCATCAGGCCGCGCGGTCCGAGGACCTTACCGAGGCGACCGACGACACCCATCATGTCCGGCGTCGCGATGGCGACGTCGAAGTCGAGGTAGCCCTCTGCGACCTTGGCCGCGAGCTCTTCGGCGCCGACGATGTCCGCGCCTGCTGCCTCGGCCTCCTTCGCCTTCTCGCCCTTCGCGAAGACCGCGACGCGAACCGACTTGCCGATGCCGTGCGGGAGAACGACCGCGCCGCGAACCATCTGGTCCGCGTGCTTCGGGTCGACGCCGAGGCGGATCGAGACGTCAACGGTCTCGTCGAACTTCTTCTTCGCCGTCTTGCCGACCAGCGCGCACGCCTCTTCGATGGTGTAGCGCTTGTTCGCGTCGACTGCCTTCTGCGCGTCGATGTACTTCTTGCCGTGTGCCATGTTCGTAATCCTCAGTCTTGAAAAAGGTAGGAAGCGGGACTAGCCGACGATGTCGACGCCCATGCTGCGAGCCGTGCCCATGATCGAGTTCATGGCTGCCTCGAGAGTGCCGGCAGTCATGTCGCTCATCTTCTGCTTCGCGATGGCCTCGACCTGCTTCTTGGTCAGCGAGCCGACCTTTTCCTTGCCCGGCTTGTGTGCGCCCGAGCCCTTCTTCTTATCGGTGTGCAGACCGAGCGCCTTCTTGATGAGGACGGCGGCCGGCGGAGTCTTGAGGATGAACGAGAAGGTGCGGTCGGAGTAGATCGTGATCAACACAGGGATGATCAGGTTCTCCTTCGCGGCGGCCTGGGTCTGCGCGTTGAACTCCTTGCAGAAGCCCATGATGTTCACGCCGTGCTGGCCGAGCGCGGGGCCGACCGGCGGCGACGGGTTGGCCTTGCCGGCGGGGAGCTGCAGCTTCACGAGCCCAGTGATCTTCTTCATGTCCGTCTCTTCCTTCGTCTGTGGTCAGCGGTCGCGGTATGCGACCTCCCACGGGTGGAACTGCAAAAGCGCTCTGATGCAACGGGGGCGCGGCTTCTGCCGCACCCGACGCAAAATGTCAAGCGGACGAGTGGAGTCCTCTTAAGTCTTCTCGACCTGCATGAAGTCGAGCTCGACCGGCGTGGCGCGCCCGAAGATGCTCACCAGCACGCGAACGCGGCCCTTGTCGGGGTTCACTTCCTCGACGGTGCCGTTGAAATTCGAGAAGGGTCCGTCGACGACGCGGACGTTGTCGCCGGTCTCGAACTCAACCTTCGGCTTCGGCTTGAGGGCGCCCTCGGAGAGCTGCGTCGTGAGGCGAGCAATCTCCGCCTCGCTGACGGGGAACGGCTGCTGCACGTCGCCACCGATGAAGCCGGTCACCTTGGGCGTGTTCTTCACCAGGTGCATCGCGCGCATCGAGTTCGGCTCGTCCTTATGCAGCTCGCGGATCTGGACGAGGATGTAGCCAGGGAAGAACTTGCGCTTGGAGGCGCGCTTCTCTCCCTTGACCATCTCGACGACGTTCTCCATCGGGATGAGGATGTCGCCAAAGAGGTCTTCGAGCGCGTGCTGCTTGATGCGCTCCTCGAGCGACTTCTTCGCCTTGTTTTCAAAGCCCGAGTAGGTGTGGACGACGTACCACTTCTTCTTCACGGGCTGGCTCTCGCTGGTCATCGCGGCTTCCATGGAGGGATCCAACCTAAAGAGTCGGGTTCTGGATCTTGTCGGTGAGGAACTGCCAGAACACGTCGAAGAGGCCGAGCAGGCAGGCGGCGATCAGGCTGGCAACGATCACGGCGATCGTCGCGGCGCGGGTCTCCTCGATCGAGGGCCAGCTGACCTTGCGCAGCTCTGCGGCGATCTCTTCCGAGAACGTGCGGGCGGCGACGTTGTTGTAGGCGTAGGCGAAGGCCGCGGCAGAGAGCGCGAGGCCGATGATCGTCGCCCAGGAGAAATCCTTCGGCTCGCCCGGACCGAGCGGCAGCGCGAACATCGTCGTCGTCAGCGGCTGCGTCGAGGAGAACACACCGAACGCAGAGAGCAGCACGTGCTCGAGGAAGAAGCCCGCGAGCAGCCCGAAGATGACATACGCAACTGTGACCATTCTGGAGTTCGTCATCGGACAAGCCCGAAGCGCAAAGCCCTGCGACAGCCTTGCGCCACCCTTTCCCAGCCTCAAACAACCGTGGAACTACGAATGGCAGGCCAGCCAGGACTCGAACCTGGAACATGCGGTTTTGGAGACCGCCGCTCTACCATTGGAGCTACTGGCCTGTACCTGCGCCGCCCGTACGACAGAGGAGGCCTACTTCGTCTCCTTGTGCGCCGTGTGCTTCCGGCAGCGCGGGCAAAACTTGGGCAGCTCCAGCTTGTCAGGCATGGTCCGCTTGTTCTTCGTGGTCGTGTAGTTGCGCTCTTTGCACTCGGTGCACTCAAGCGTGATGATCGTCCGGTTCATCTTTATCCCTCGGTCTTGCTTCGCCGGACTGCGTGGTGCCGGCTAAGTTTTGGAGCCCACAACCTGGATTGAACAGGTGACCTCGTCCTTACCAAGGACGTGCTCTGCCAACTGAGCTATGTGGGCGGTCTGTCGTCTTCTCGTCTCAAGTCGTTTCGAACTCACTGCCTTGCAAGTTGGAGCGGGAAACGGGATTCGAACCCGTGACATTCAGCTTGGAAGGCTGAAGCTCTACCAGCTGAGCTATTCCCGCGAGTTCTCAAAGAGTCGTGCAGCGCCAGTTGGTGGAGGGGGAAGGATTCGAACCTTCGAAGGCGTAAGCCGGCGGATTTACAGTCCGCTCCCTTTGGCCACTCGGGCACCCCTCCTGAAGAACACTTGGCGTTGCTCGTTCTGCCTCCGTCTGGCTGGCCTTCTCAAGTCTTGGAGCTGGCGGCGAGAATCGAACTCGCGACCTTCCGCTTACAAGGCGGGTGCTCTGCCAACTGAGCTACACCAGCATAAGTTGTTTGAGTTGCTAAGTTTTTACGTTGTCAAGGGGCCACGGGAGCGTGGGGGACGGAGTTTCTAGAGGAAGTCGCGCAGGATGTCAAGCCCACTGCGGACGAAAGTTTGCAGGCCGGCTTGACACGAGGCGCGAGCGACGGGGTGGTCATGGCATCTATCCCCTCTGTCGGACCACTTCGTAGAGCGCGATCGCGCCGGCCGCGGAGACGTTGAGCGAGCCGAGGTTGCCAGCCATCGGGATGCGCGCGACATGGTCGCAGTGTTCGCGGACCAGCTTGCGCACTCCGCTTCCTTCGCTGCCCATCACGAGCGCGATCGGGCTGGTCAGGTCGATCTCGGAGAGCTCGCGATCTCCCTCGGCGGCGAGCGCGACGGTCCAGACGCCCGCCTCTTTCAGCTCATCGACGGCGCGGGAGAGGTTGGTGACGCGAGCGATCGGGCAGTGCTCGAGCGCGCCGGCAGCGGCCTTGCTCGCGGCAGGAGTCATCCCGGCCGAGCGGTCCTTGGGCAGCACGACGCCATCCGCACCGAGAGCATAGGCCGAGCGAACGAGCGCGCCGAGATTCTGTGGATCGGTCACGCCATCGAGGAGCAGGAGGAACGCGGGACGGCCTGCGTTCTTCGCAGCATCGATGAGATCGGGAAGCTCGGCATATGCGAGATCGTTCAACTCCGCGCCGACTCCCTGGTGCACCCCGCCCTGCGTGCGCCGAGTGAGATCGCCGAACGGTGCGTCCTCGACGCGCACGCCGAGGAGCTTCGCCGCCTCGGCGATCTTGTCACCACCCGCCGACCGGCGCCCATCGCGGCCGCGCTCGATCAGCACGCGCTTGATGTCGCCCGGGTGGGCCCGCAGCGCTTCGATGACAGGGTTTGTTCCGTAGAGGAAACGCATCGGCTACTCGACCTGGACGTGGATGTTGAGCTCGCGCTTCTGGTGGGCGCAGAGGTTCGCAACGCAGATGTAGAACGAGAGCGTCGCGGCCAGCTCGCTCTGCCCCTTTGTCTTGCCGAGGACGGGGAGCGCGAACTCGATGCCCTGGGCGGCCGTGGCCTTCGAGTCTTCTCGGGAGAGTTTCGCACGCGGCAACTCGAACGAGGTCGCGGCGTTGGCCTTCAGCGAGACGGGCGCCTCGGGCGAGACGTGGCTGCCAGCGTTCGGCACGACCGCGATGCGAAGAGCCTTCGTCTCGCCGGCCTTGAGCTTGAGCTCCATCGGCACCTCGAGCGCGTAGGCGTGCGCGGCGGTCTCGGTGTCCGCGGAGGAGTCGGCGCGGGCCGCCGATGGGAGCACGAGGGAGAGAAGCAGCGCGAGGGCTGGGAGGATTCGCAAGGGATGGCTCCGTGGAAACGCCCCCTCATATAACGAACCGCGCGCTCGCGGCAGGGCCTGCCTGCTAGAATCTCGCGCAATGGGTCTGACGGTCATCAATTGGAACGCGGCGAGGCGGCTGCGCAAATCGCTGCGCGAGCTGGTGCTGGCCGAGTTGACGGACAGACCGACGCTGCTGGCGATCGTCTCGGAGATGTACACGCAGGAGCATCACCTTCGGCCGTTCATGCCGCTGGCGGAGAGGTTCGCTGGACGGATGGAGATCCTTCTCTGCGCGGAGTGGCCGCAGGAGGCGCGCGAGAAGGACGGAGAACCGATGCTTGCGGCGCTCGGGTTGGCGCCCGAGGCGAGGCCGCGGCTGCTGCGCGATGAGGGAGATGTGCGGGTCGGCGTCGTGCTGCGCGCGAAACAACCGGTGGCGCTGATCGGTCTCTACTTCGCGGAGCGCGCACCGACGAGCCCGCTCTACGCGGATGACGGGCGCGAGGCGCTCTTCGCTGCGCGCGAGGAGAGGGTTGCGCTCGAGCTGTCGCAACTGCTCACGCGCCTTCCCGCGCAGCCACCACCTCCAGCTCCTGCTCCGCTCTTGAAGGCGGGCGAGCACGACTTCAATCGAGGCGGAGTCTGTCGCCTCTGCGCGGATGGCCCGATGTCACGCAGGCCGTGTCCGGGCACGCAGTCGCTCGCTCGGGCGGAGGAGAAGGCGCGGGATCGCTTCGAGCTGATCGAGCTGGAATGAATGACCATTCATTTTCACCGAGGGCGCGCTCCGCGAGCAGACCGCGGCGCCGCTATCGACGAAATGCAGCCGCGTCGGTCGCGCTCGGATTGATGAGCACCTGACCGCTGGCCGCGTCGACCGCGACCTTCTCTCCGCTCCCCACGCGCTCGAAGAGTGCACGCAGGCCGCTGACGGCGGGAAGGCCCAGCGCGGTGCAGAGCGAGATGCCGGGACTCTCTGCTGCGGGACCCGCACAGAGCGCGCCGCCGGCTCCCTGGCCCCAACCGCGCAGCGCCGCGATCGCGGGAAGCTGGACGGCCACGAGCAGCTCTCCGCGACGGACGCGATCGGGCGAGAGGCCCGCATGTCGATGCGCGACCGCGCTCGCGAGCGCTTCCACCTCGAGAGCTCGGCGCGCAAGCGGACCGTGCCCGGCCAGCGTGCGCGCACTCTCGGCCGCGATCCGCTCGAGCGCCTGCGACGGCGAGAGACCGGCTTCGACGTGCTCGCATGCACGCTCGACGACGCGCTCGTCTTCGATCACCGTCTCGAGTTCGACAGGCAGATGCGCGCCCTTGCCGAGCGCGAGGCGTGCGCGCGAGAGCAGTTCGCGCAGCTCATCTTTCTCAGCGACGAAGTCGGCCGTGAGCTGCGCGATGGCCTTCGCGCGGGACTCGGCGTCGAGACGCACGCGCCCTTCCCTGCGGGCGAGAGCGCGAGAGAGAACATGCACCATCCCGAGCGTCTTGCCGCAACCGTTGCCCTCGCCCGTCAACTGGGCCTGCGCGCCGTGGGTCCGCTCTGCGCCGAGCAGCGCTGCGAGCGGCCGAGCGCATGCGAGCGCCAGCAGCACGTCTGCTTGCGTAAACGGGCCCATCTCCCGCTGCAGCACGAGCGCACCGCACGGACGAGCACCCGCGAGCAGCGGAACCGCCAGGAACGCGGGGAAGCGCTCCTCGGCCAACTGCGGGAAGTAGGCGAACTGCGCGGTCAGCCCGGCGTCATCGACCGTCACCGGGCGCAGCGTCTCGACCGCCGTGCCGGTGATTCCCTGGCCAACCTGAAGCCGCACCTCGCCGATCGCCCGCTCGGGAAACCCGTGGTTGCCGCGCAGCACGAGGTCATCCTTGCCCTCGAGCACGTAGACGGAAGCGACGGGTGAGGCCGCGACTTCGGCGAGCAGCTCGCAGAGATACTTCAAGCTGTCGGCAAGCGAGCCCGCCGGATCTGCGCCAGCCGCGAACTTCAGCGCCGCCTCGACCCGCGGTCCGCCGACGACCTGCGCTGTCACTCGTGGTGAATCCATGGCGCGACATGTATCGCGAAATCCCCCCGCGGCGTCCCCTACTTCGCCGGCGAAACGTCGAACGCTGCGACCAGTTTCTTCAGCCCGATCGGCTCATCCTCGAACTTGCAGACCGCACTCGGGTTGCGCGCGTCCCACGAATCATCGCGCTGCTCGAGCACAAGATATTCGCAGCCTGCCGCGCGGAGCATCGCCGCCCGACCGCTCGCTGTGCGGCGCAGCGTCTCTCCGGCGGCGAGAAATCTCGTCTCGAGGTTGTCGAAAAATCGCTTCGCATGCGGCTGGTGGCGGGCAACGAGGCGCATGCGGGGAATGTCCTGCGCCTTGAACTCAGCAGGCAGCTGCGCGAACTCGATGCGATCGCGCAGGCGGGCCTGCGAGACGGCATCCGGCTCGACGTCCCAGAGTTGTCGCGCCTCTTCGAGCGGCTTCATCGAGTTCCACAACTGCGCATCGAATCCCTCGAGCACGATCGCCTCGAGCAGCAGCGTGTCGTCATCGAAGGTGAGAAAGAGCGTTCCATTGCCGCGGCGCCAGGCCAGCTCGGTGACGTTGCCGTCCATCTGTCCGCGCGCGCCGCCGACGCCGAGCGCCTGTGCGATTTGCTTGATGCGAAGGTCGGGTGCCTTCGTCGTCAGCGCCGCGCTGCCGAGCAGCACTTCGCCGACGAAGACCTTCATCGTCGGATTTTCTGGCCGGTGCCGTGCGCGCAGGGCAAGGCGGCGCACGCGCCCATCGCCCGTCCAGAGTTCGACGCCGAGAGAAGGCCAGCGCCAGACCGCCTCCAGCTTCTCCTCCGGAGGCCCGAGCTTGCTCAAGAGCGGCTCCACCGGATCGCCCGGAGCCGCGCCCATCAAGGTCGGCGAGAGCAGGTCGGCGATCAGGTCGAGCCTCACCGCAGGCGCGTCGGGATGGTGGACCTGCGCGCGCACAGCAGCCTCGGCCGCGGCGACCGCATCGGGCCCTGCGTCCGGCAGCACGACGATCACCTTCGACTGTCCCGCGCCTCCCGGCACCGCGCTCGAAGGCGCATCAGGAGCGGGCTGCGGCATCGGCACACTGCGCGACGTGCATGCAAGAGCGAGCAGAGAGAGAGCGAGAAGTGCGATGCTTCGCTTGAACATGGCGCGCACTCTCGCTCGAGAGCCGCGATTTCCCAAAGTCGAAACTCCTCGGCTCGGGAAGGCTGCCCGCCTGCGCGACTCGCGCTAATCTCCACAGCCGCGATGAAGACCAACTCCGCCCGGATCCTCGACTCGCTTGGAATCCAGTACGAGCTGCGCGACTACGTTGTCGACGAGGAGGACCTCTCGGCAGAGAGCGTCGCGCGCAAGGTGGGCCTGCCTCCCGAGCAGGTCTTCAAGACGCTCGTCTGTCGCGGAGACAAGAACGGCGTGTGCATGGCGGTCGTCCCGGCCGACGCCGCGCTCGATCTCAAAGCGCTCGCGCGACTCTCGGGAGACAAGAGCATCGACACCGTCGCGCTCAAGGAGGTGCAGCCGCTCACCGGCTACATCCGCGGCGGCGTCACGGCTCTCGGCGCGAAGAAGGATTTTCCCGTCTACGTCGAGGAGACGATCGAGTTGTTCGACATCGTCAGCGTCTCGGCGGGCGTGCGCGGGACGCAGCTCATCCTCGCGCCGGGTGACTATCTGCGCGCGACAAAAGCGAAGGTCGGGGCGATCTCGCGCAGCGCTTGATCGCGCAAGGTCGCACCAGGAGCGGTCGCGCGGAGATGATTTGCATACAAACGATCTCTAGATGTGCCCTTGCGCGCTTACCCGAAGGCTCTCTTCGGCGAGCAGCTTGACCCAGTAGCCGAGCATGGCGAACCGCTCGTCCTGCGTCAGGCCGGCCTTGTAGCGCGCGTAGATCTGCTGAGCGACGACCGCGTTCTTGAAGAGCGCGAATGAAAGATAGAAGGAGAGATCTCCGACGTCGCGGCCGCTCTTTAGCGCGTAGGCCTGGGCGAATTCGCGCCGCGTGAAGCTGCCCGGCAGGTAGGTCGGGCCGAACGCGAACGTGCGCAGCTCATCGCGATCGCCCTCCTCGACCCAATAGGCGAGCGCGGTGCCGAGATCGAGCAGCGGGTCGCCGACGGTGGCCATCTCCCAATCGAGCACGCCGAGCACCTGCGTGAGGTTCTGCGACGAGAGAACGACGTTGTCGAACTTGAAGTCATTGTGGATGAGCGCTGCCCCGCTCTCCCTCGGCAGATGCGCAGCGAGCCAGCGCGCCGCCTCCTCGATCTCGGGAACGTCGTCGGTCTTCGCGTCGGCGTAGCGGCGCGTCCAACCCGATACCTGGCGTTCAACATATCCCTCGGGCTTGCCGAGCGCTGCGAGCGCGGGTGCGCGGACATCGAGCGCGTGCAGCGCAACGAGCGTGTCGACGAGAGCAGAATCGATCGCGCGCTTCTCCTCGGGAGGGATCGGCACAGGCGGAGTCGGGCCGCGCAGGATCGTGCCGCGCAGCCGGTCCATCACATAGAAGGGCACGCCGATCACACTCTCGTCGTCGCATTGCGCGAGCGGCCGCGGGGCCTTGCCAAACTGCGAGGAGAGCGGAGCGAGCGCCGAGAGCACGCGCACCTCGCGCCCCATGTCGTGCGCGCTCTTGACCTTGCTGCCTCGAGGAGGACGACGCAGCACCAGCTCTCTCCCAGCGCTGTCGATGACGAGATAGGTCAGGTTCGAGTAGCCCTTGGCGAACTGCTCGACGGTGAACGGCGCGCGCAGTTCGGGCAGCTTCTCGAGCAACCAGAGAGTGAGCGGTTCGAGTGGAAGCTCTTCGCCAGCGCGGACAGGACGGGCACGATCGAGCGGAGCCTGGTCGGTCATAGCGAGGTCACCATGTCGGGCGCGTCGGCGAGATGCGGGAGTTCGTTGAAGCTCGCGAGCGAGAAGCGGGGCTCGTTTCCGCTGGAGAAGAGAAAGCGGCTCGAGGAGGCGTTGCGAATCTGGAGCACCAACTCGAGCGCTTGCGCGTGACCGAGGTCGAGCGACAACTGCGCGGCCGCTCCGATCACGCCCGCCGACGTGAACGCCACGAAGTTCGCGCCCCGCGGTGAACCGCGCAGGATCGTGTCGAGCGCAGAGCGCACGCGCGCCCGGAACGCAAGCCACGTCTCCACCCCCGACGCCGCAATCACGCCCTGGTTCCAGAGGCGCAGAATGGTCGAGCCGAGCCTGCGACGCGCCCGCGTGCGCGACTCGTCATCCGTCGCGGAGAGCATCTCCTGCGCAAGCGAGTTCAGCAGCGGATGCCGCTCACAGATTGCCCCGAGCTGATCCTGCAGCAGCGGCTCGATGCGCATCTCGTCGAGCTCCTCGAGCTGTTCGATGGCCGCCGCGCGCCCGCCCCCGCTGCGAAACGCCTCGAGCGCCAACTCCGCCGAGCGCCGCTGCCGCTCGCGCGGACCGCAGTAGATGCGATCGATCGTCTCGCCCCGCTTCGCCCAGTGCGCACCCAGCTTGCGCGCCTGCGCTTCACCGAGCGCAGAGAGTTTGTCGTAGACGACGGCGTCAGCCGAGGCCTGTCCGTGGCGGATGAGAGTGAGGGAGCCCATGTCGCGGAGGATATGCGAGCGGCCCCCCCACTTGCGCTTTTTCCAAACCGCGCTAGAGAAACGCCGCTCCGTCGCGCAAGGCCACGGATGCAAACTTGGGGTTGCCGCGCAAGGCCGCTCCCCTCGGAGAAACACCATGACAACGACCAAGACGTCCCTCGCGCAGTTCACCTACGGCGCCGGGAAGACCGGACAGTTCTATTCGCTCCCTGCCCTCGAGAAGGCCGGCTTCGGCAAGCTCTCGCGGATGCCGCAGTGCCTGCGGATCGTGCTCGAGTCGCTCGCGCGCAACAACGACGGCAAGCGGGTGCGCGATGAGGACGTGAAGGCCCTCGCGAGCTGGCAGCCGAAGGCCGCGCGCACCGAGGAGATCCCCTTCGTCGTCGCGCGCGTCGTGCTGCAGGACTTCACGGGCGTGCCGCTCATCGTCGACCTCGCGGCCATGCGCAGCGCCGTCGAGCGCGCGCAGAAGAAGCCCGCCGTGATCGAGCCGCTCGTGCCCGTTGACCTCGTGATCGACCACTCGGTGCAGGTCGACTACGCGCGCGTGCCCAACGCGATCCAGCTCAACCAGGGCATCGAGTTCGAGCGCAACAACGCCCGTTACGAATTCCTCAAGTGGGGAATGCAGGCGTTCGAGACGCTGCAGATCGTCCCGCCGGGTGTCGGCATCGTCCACCAGGTGAACCTTGAATATCTCGCCAAGGGCGTGGTCGAGAAGGCCGGCGTCTTCTATCCGGACACGCTCGTCGGCACCGACTCGCACACCACGATGATCAACGGCGTCGGCATCGTCGGCTGGGGCGTCGGCGGCATCGAGGCCGAGGCGGCGATGCTCGGCCAGCCGGTCTATTTCCTCACGCCTGACGTGGTCGGTGTGAACCTCAAGGGCTCGCTCAAGCCGGGCGTGACCGCGACCGACCTCGTGCTCGCGCTCACCGAGATGCTGCGCAAGGCGAAGGTCGTCGGCAAGCTCGTCGAGTTCCACGGCACGGGAGCGGCTTCTCTCTCGGTCACCGAGCGCGCGACGATCGCGAACATGGCGCCCGAGTACGGCGCGACCATGGGCTTCTTCGGCGTCGACGAGAAGACCTGCGAGTACTTGAAAGCCACTGGTCGCACCGACGAGAACGTCGATGCCGTGCGCAAGTATTTCCAGGCGCAGGAGCTGTTCGGCATTCCCGCCGCGGGCGCGTGCGACTACTCGACGCTGCTCGAGTTCGACATCGGCTCGGTGCAGCCGTGCGTCGCCGGACCGAAGCGGCCGCAGGATCGCGTGAACCTCGTCGACCTCAACAAGAAGTTCGGCGAGCTCTTTTCGAAGAAGGATGCGACCGGCTACGGCAAGCCCGAGAGCGAACTCGGCAAGTCGTTCACCGAGGACGGCGCGACGGTGCGCCACGGCGACGTGCTGATCGCAGCGATCACGAGCTGCACGAACACCTCGAACCCGGGCGTGATGCTCGCGGCGGGTCTGGTCGCGAAGAAGGCCGTCGAGAAGGGGCTCACCGTGCGCCCCGAGGTGAAGACCTCGCTCGCGCCCGGCTCGCGCGTTGTCACCGAGTACTTGAAGGCAACGGGGCTGCAGCAGCACCTCGACGCGATCGGCTTCAACCTCGTCGGCTACGGCTGCACGACCTGCATCGGCAATAGCGGGCCGATCGACAGCAAGCTCGAGAACGTCGTCGTCAAGAATGACGTCGTCGCCGCGAGCGTGCTCTCGGGCAATCGCAACTTCGAGGCGCGCGTCCACCAGAACATCAAGGCGAACTTCCTGATGAGCCCGCCGCTCGTGGTCGCGTTCGCGCTCGCGGGCCGCGTGGATATTGATGTCGAGAAGGATCCGCTCGGGCTCGGCAAGGATGGCAAGCCGGTCTTCCTCAAGGACATCTGGCCGACGGACGAAGAGGTCCGCGCGCTCTTGCCGGCCGCGTTCGACAGCGCGGCGTATCGCGAGAACTACGGCGGCGATCTCGCGCGCAACATGAAGGAGTGGACCGACATCGTCTCGCCGACGGGCGCGGTCTACGTCTGGGACAAGAAGAGCACGTACGTGCAGGAGGCTCCGTGGTTCATGCCGTTCGATGCCAAGCCGCACGGCATCGGCGACATCCATGGCGCGCGTCCGCTCGCGATCTTCGGCGACTCCGTCACGACCGATCACATCTCGCCTGCGGGCAACATCAAGGCGAGCTCGCCCGCGGGCATCTACCTTCAAGCAAACGGCGTCGCGAAGAACGACTTCAACTCGTATGGCGCGCGTCGCGGAAATCATGAAGTGATGGTGCGCGGCACGTTTGCCAACGTGCGCATCAAGAACCTCATGGCGCCCGGCACCGAGGGCGGCGTGACGCTCCTGCAGCCCGCGGGCAAGCAGCTGGCGATCTATGACGCCGCGATCGAGTACGAGAAGTCGAAGACGCCGCTGATCGTCTTCGCGGGCCAGGAGTACGGCACCGGCTCGTCGCGCGACTGGGCGGCCAAGGGCACCAAGCTGCTCGGCGTGAAGGCCGTGATCGCGAAGTCGTTCGAGCGCATCCACCGCTCGAACCTCGTCGGGATGGGCGTGCTGCCCTGCCAGTTCCTCGAGGGCACTGACGCGGCCTCGCTCAAGCTGGACGGCACGGAGACGTTCGAGCTGACCGGTTTTGCCGCGGACTTGAAGCCGCAGATGAAGGCCACGCTGACGATCGCGCGCAAGGACGGCACGAAGGAGAACGTGCAGGTCATCGTGCGCATCGATACGCCGATCGAGGTCGAGTACTACAAGCACGGCGGCATCCTCCCGTACGTGCTGCGCCAGATCCTCGGGCTGCTGTAAGGCGCGCATGCCGGACGGGTCGCCTCTCGAAACCGCTGTCGCTGCGGTCGTCGGTCGGCCCGTCTGGATGTCGTGGAAGGGCTATGGCTCGTTCATTGCGTTCGAGTGCGGAGTGGCTCTTGCGACGGTGAGCGACGAGCCCTTCACCGATGATCAGCTCTTCGGCGTGCCCGTGACCCGTCGGGTCGCGGGAGTCGGCGGTGACCACTGCCTGATGATCGAGATGGCCGCGTGGAAGCTCTTCTCGGGCAATACGCGGCTCGCCCACTCGCAATCGGAGCGCGAGGAGATCGACTCGGTGGTGCACTGGATCACCGGGCAGCACCTCAAGAAGATGGTTCGCCGCGGGCCGAGTTCCGTCGAGCTGCAGTTCGATCTCGGCGCGCGATTCGAAATCGGGCCGGCGCGCGACGGCCACGGCGGTGACAGCATGCTCTCGATCCGCCACGAATCGACGTTCACGACGCTGCATGCGGATGGCAGTGTGACGGTGCAGCCGTGGGGCGGCGACAATCCGGACGCATCGGTGCGCTGGGAGTGAAGCGCCGCACTGCGAGTTTCGAGATCGCCAGACGCAGGCAGATACACACAGAGAGAGGTCGGGCATGAAAACGCTGCTGCTCATCGCGAAGATCATCGGAGGCCTGATCGCCTCGGCCGTGCTGCTCGTGGTGATCGTGATCGCAACGATTCTGATCCGCAAGTCGGGTTGGTTCATTCTCCGCAGCGACGTCGAGAAACTGGTCTCCGGCGTGCTCAGCGAGCCGGCGAATGCGACTGCGTTCTGCGGCATACCGGCCGATGTGGTGATGAGCCCGAGTCTGCCGACAGACAATTGGCCGCCGTTCAATACGCCGAGCATCAGCTTGCGCAGTTGGAGGCCCGTGCTGCCGATGAGCGGCACGATCGAGGCGCGCGTCTCGGGCATCGCAGGGAAGCGCGGCACGGATATGTTCGGCGCTCAGACGCGAGCAACCGTGGTGTCCGCGCAGCGCTGCGAAGGCATCGTCCGCATCGACTATCGCTTCCGCTGGGAGGACAATGGCCGCAGCGTCGGTTTGTCGAGCGAGGTCGTGGGGACGCCGACGATCGAGAAGACGAAGTAACGCGAGCCAGGCATATCCCGACGTGAATCAGGGAATCGCCACTCCCTGCGCGAGCATGAACGTCGGCCCCGAGGGGATATTCGAGGCATCCGTTCCCTCGGCATAGAAGCCGATATCGTAGGTATCCGCGGCGAGGCTCACGCTGAAGACCGGCCCGCTGCTGCAGGGAAACGTATAGTTCGTGCTGTTTCCGTGCGCGCCGTGAAAGTAGAGATATCCGAAGTAGGAATTGCAGTGATTCGTCAAGACCGGCGCCACACCATTGAGCGTGATTGAACCGCTTGCGACCAGCGGCTTGATATCCAGATTGAGATTCGCCTGGTTGGTATTGATGACTACGCCCTGCGCGAGCATGAGCGTCGGCCCCGAGGGGATATTCGAGGCCTCCGTCCCTTCGGCATAGAAGCCGATATCGTAGGTATCCGCCGCGAGGTTCATGCTGAAGGTCGGCCCGGCGCTGCAGGGAAACGTATAGTTCGCGGTATTCCCGTGTGCGCCGTGAAAGTAGAGATATCCGAAGTAGGAATTGCAGTTGTTCGTCAAGACCGGCGCCGCGCCATTGAGCGTGATTGAACCACTCACGGCCAGCGGCCTGATATCCAGATTGAGATTCGACTGGTTGGTATTGACGGCAACACCCTGCGCAAGCACGAACGTCGGCCCCGAGGGGAGATTCGAGGCATCCGTCCCTTCCGCATAGAATCCGATATCGTAGGTATCCGCCGCAAGGCTCACGCTGAAGGTCGGCCCGCTGCTGCACGGGAACGTATAGTTCGTGGTGTTGCCATGCGTGCCGTGGAAGTAGAGATATCCGAAGTAGAAATTGCAATTGTTCGTCAACACGGGCGCCGCGCCGTTGAGCGTGATCGAACCGCTCACCGTCACGGGCTTGATATCCAGATTCAGCATGGATTGATTGGCGTTGATCACAACTCCCTGCGCGAGCGTGAACGTCGGGCCCGAGGGGAGATTCGAAGCATCCGTTCCCTCGGCATAGAAACCGATATCGTAGGTATCCGCCGCCAGCATCACGCTGTATTCCGTCCCGCTGCTGCACGGGAACGTATAGTTCGCGCTGTTCCCATGCGCGCCATGGAAGAAGAGATATCCGAAGTAGGAGTTGCAGTTGTTCGTCAACACCGGCGCCGCACCATTGAGCGTAATCGCGCCGCGCACGGCCAGCGGCTTGATATCCAGATTGAGATTCAATCGATTGGCGTTGATCACCACGCCTTGCGCGAGCATGAAGGTCGGCCCCGAGGGGAGATTCGAGGCATCCGTTCCCTCGGCATAGAAGCCGATATCGTAGGTATCCGCTGCCAGGCTCACGCTGAAGCTCGACCCGCTGCTGCAGGGGAACGTATAGTTCGTGCTGTTTCCGTGCGCGCCGTGAAAGTAGAGATATCCGAAGTAGGAATTGCAGTTATTCGTCAAGACCGGCGCCGCACCATTGAGCGTGATTGAACCGCTCACCGCCAGCGGCTTGATATCCAGCACGAGGTTCGACGCATTGCCGCCCGTGCAGACTCCGCTGTTGCACAAATACCCGGCAGGGCAGCCTTCCGCACAGATTCCCCCGCTTCCACCTCCTGCGCCGCCGCCGCTGCCTCCGGCTGTTCCGCCGCCTGATCCACCACCGCTGCCACCCCCGGAGCCACCGCCATTACCGGGGCCAATATCGCGGCTGCAGGCCGCCATCGACATCGCGAGTGTACAGACGAGGGCCAGCATCGAGGTGTTCGATTGAATCGAATGACGCATGAAATGGGCTCCCGCCTTGGATTGGGGCAACGTTCATATCCGCAAGCCCCTCACCGAAGCCAGAGCGCGCGACGAGAGCAGCGGTGCGCCTAACGCCAGCGGGTCAGGAGCTTCTCGCGATCAAAGAGCCGCGCCGCGAGGGCGACGAGCGCAATGTCTGCAAGCAGCGTCGCGATCGCGAGCACCGAATAGAAGCGCCAGCCCAGCGAGACGCGGCCTGCGAGCTGCGCGACGAGTGCGCCGAGCAGCGGCACGACGGTCATGCCCGCGAGATTCTGCGCGGCACGCGGATCGGCGACGACCGAGCCGAGCACGACCGCGATGGCGTTTCCGAAGAGGGCGAGCAGCGGTGAGAGCACCACGGTCGCGAAGAGCCAGGTCGCGTCCGGCAGAGGCGCGCGCGCACCAACGGGCATATGCGGCAGCGCGAGCCAATCGATTCCGCCGCAGAAGATCGCGGCCGCAATCCAGGTGATGAACACGCTCGGCACCACCGCCGCGACGCTCTTGCCGAGAATGATCTCGAGCGTCGTCACCGGCGTCGCCAGCAGCGGCTCGAGCGTGCGCCGCTCGCGTTCGCCTCCAACCGACTGCGCCGCAATCAGGATGGGCAGGAAGATTGGCAGAACGAGAAACATCGGGAGCCAGTTCTTCGCGAGCAGGGCCGCCAGCGCCGCGGCTTTGCCGCCCTCGGCAGAGATGCCGTAGAGGTCGCGCAGAAAATCGACGGCCTGCTCGGGCGCCGCGTGCGTGAGCCACGCGTAGAGGCCCAGCGGCATCAGCACGACCGTGAACGGAAGCGAGATCATCGAGAGCAGAAGCAGCGGCGAGCGGCGCAACTCGAGCAGCTCCTTCTCGACCATCACGCGCGCACCGCGCAGGGGAGCGGTCACGAGATCAATCCTTCGTCGCGGGCCTGCGCGAGGAGCGCGAGGTAGGCCTCCTCGAGAGGATGGCGGACCGGCACCGCGCTCGAGATTCGCGTGCCGCTCGCGACGAGCGCGGCCAGTGCGTCGGGCACAGAGGAGGCGTGCCGGAGCTCGACGAGGAGATCGTTTGAGTGCAAAGCATTCGCGCGCAGGGCCGCTCCCATGGCCATCTCGGCCTGCGCATCGAGGACAAATGGGAGGGCGCGAAGAGTCCGCAGCGCTCCCTCCGCTGGCGAATCGAGCCCGATGCGCAGCCGATAGGTGCCGGTCGCGAGCGACTTCACCTCGTGAACCGCGAGCAGCCTTCCGGCGACGAAGGCCGCCCGAGCGCAGAGCCGCTCGACCTCATCGAGGTGATGCGTGCACAGAACGATCGTGCGCTTCTCCGCGGCCAACTCGCCCACCAGCGCGCGCACCTCACGCGTCGCTTCCGGATCGAGGCCCACCGTCGGTTCGTCGAGGAGAATCACCGCCGGCTCGTGGAGCAGCGCGCGCGCGATCGCGAGCTTCTGCTTCATCCCGCGCGAGAGCACCGCGAAGGGGCGATCCGCGTGGGCCGCGAGGAGAAAGCGCGCCAGCAGCGCGGTCGCGCGGCGATCGGCCTCGTGCGCCGTGAGGCCCTGAAGCTTGCCAAAGACAACTAAATTCTCCCGCGCGCTGAGGCGATCGTAGAAGCCGGGTTGCTCGGTGAGCAGGCCGATCGAGCCGCGCAACGCCGCGTTCGAGGGCGCGCCCGGAAGAATCGTGTGACCCGCGACCTGCGCCGATCCGCTATCGGGAGAGATGAGCCCCGCGAGGATGCGCAGCGCCGTCGTCTTGCCTGCGCCGTTGGGGCCGAGCAGCCCGAAGACCTCCCCGCGCTCGACGGAAAACGAAAGGTCCCAGAGCGCACGACGGCCCGCGAACGACTTGGCGAGGCTGTGCGCTTCGATGGCCGGCAATGA
This sequence comes from uncultured delta proteobacterium, assembly GCA_903911145.1. Taxonomy (GTDB): domain Bacteria; phylum Myxococcota; class Myxococcia; order Myxococcales; family 40CM-4-68-19; genus CAIWCD01. The sequence goes on from CAIWCD010000048.1 coordinate 78,020, forward strand.
CTGATCGGGCTCTTGAGAACGACTACGGCGCGGTCAACGAAGTCTGCTGCGCCGTCGGGAACGCGCAGTCGGAGGCGCTGCCCGAGTCCGCTCCCAGGTGCGCCGGATCGCTGCTCGTAAAGAAGACGACGTGGTACGGCAGCGGACTCGTCGACGTCGCGTTCGCCCAGCACTCGCTCTCGGTCGCCGAGTAGTGCCCGCCGCTGCCATCGTGCACGGTCACAGAGACATCGCTGCGACCCGCGCCAGTCGAGGCCCAGCGCGATTCGAGCGAGACAAGATCACCGCTGGTCAGATTGCGCACCGCGATCTGCAGCGTGCCGCCCAGGTGACCATCTTCGGCGTACGCGTAGGCCGCGTTGTCGGTCTGCGGTGGATGCGCCTCGTCGAGCGTGCCGAGGAAAGTCGCGTCGATCGTCGCCGCGCCGACCGTCGCGTTCGAGTAGGTCACGTCGAGTTTGCCGACCTGCGTATTCATCGGATTGAGCACCTTCGCCTCGGAGAAATCGAACGAGAAGCTGCCGCTGCCCCGATGCGGCAGCACCGACGGCGTCGCGCTCCCGATGATGATCGGGTGCATCTGTCCATCGCCGCCCACCTTGGCCTGGCCGCTGAGCGTGTAGTCGAACGTCCCCGCGCTCTCGGTGACGACCAGCTGCCAGCTGACCGGATCGGTCGCGAGCGCGCCGGGGCCCCAGGTGCACGAGGTCGTGGTGCAGCTGGTCGCGGGAAGATCCGTGATCGACTTGATCAGGTGCAGCGTCGAGACGATTGCGCCGTTGACCACGGTCGCGAGGTGGACGGTATCGCCGAGGAAGACCGACGCGTCGCCGACCGAGCTGTCGGGATGAGCGGAGCGGCTCGCGGCGACCGATGCCGTCGGCGGCTTCATCGCGACGGTGTCAGCGGTCGGGATGGCGTTGCGTGCGCGCTGATCCATCGAGTCGGACGGGTTGCTCGCGCCGCAGGCGAAGAGAACAGAGCAGGAGAGGGACAGGAGGCAGAGTTGGTTCTTCATGGGCCAGGGTCCTTATCCGATTCGCAAAGCACGTGAGAAGACCGTCGAACGGCCGACAGCCGCGACATGTTTGCCCTGCTTTTCGTCAGAGGTTCGACGCGATCGTAGCCGCATGACACCGGTGCGCGCCCTGAAATCGGCGGCGCTTCTCTCGAGAACCACCGCGCTTCGAATGGATCCGCGCTGTCGAATCGTCCCGCAGCGAATCTGGCCTGCCACTTGCTCATCTGCTGCGCATGAGCTTCGCCAAGACCATCAGCCTCGTCGCCGCCGGTGCGCTCCTCGCGCTCGCGGGTTCGGCGATGGCGTCAGTCCTCCTGTAGTGCGGGCTGCGCGAGGCACCGCGCACTCTGCTTGTTCTGGACGATCCAGACCGCGCCGAGGCCGACCGACGAGATCGCGGCGAGCGCCATCAGCACGTAGAACACCGCCTCGAGTCCGTACTGCTTGTTGACACTGGTGAACAGGAAGCCCTGCGCGATTGCGCCGACGGAACCGAGGCCGTTGATGATGCCCGCGACAGTGGCTGCCGCGTAGGGTCCGCCGAGGTCTTGAGCGGCGACGCCGGAGATGAGCGCGTCAGGTCCGAAGAGGCAGAAGCCGATCAGCGCGAGGCCGAGAAGGTTCGGCACCATCCCGAGCGCGGCGGTCTTGGCGTAGATGGCGAGTGAGACCGCGAGCACGACCGTGGTGACGCAGGCGACCGCGCCCCGCTTGGTCGGGAACCATCGATCCGAGATCCAGCCGATGCCGATCGCGCCGACGATTCCGCCGACCTGCAACGCTGTGCTCATGTATCCGGCCTGCTCGCGCGGGTAGTGCAGCGACGTCTCGAGGAAGAACGGCGCCCAGAAGTCGATGCAGTAGCGGATGAGCTTCATGCCGAAATAGCTGAAGCCGAGCATCCAGACGACGGGGTTCTTCAGCGCCGCCTGGCGGGCGAGGCGGACCACTGCGGGATCGGGCAGCGCATTGCGGGCAACGCGCTCGGCCTCTTCTTCTGCGGTCGCACCGGGCGCGGCAACTCCGTCGACCAGATCGCGCGGGCCGGGCGTGTCCTTGAGAAACCGCAGCACGATGAGGCCGACCACCGCGACGAGGCAGGCCGGCACGAAGAACGCCGAGCGCCAGCCGTGGATGTCGAACGAGAACGGAGCAAGCCAGCCGCCGAAATGCGCAACGAGCCCGCGCCCGATGAGCCTTGCTGCGAGCGCAGTCGCGAGGATCGGACCGACCTGGAAGCAGGTGCTCCACAGGCCCATCACGCGGCCGCGCTCCTTCGTGTCGTACCAGGAGGCGAGCGCCTTCATCGTGCCCGGCCACCCGGTCGCCTCGAAGAAGCCGTCGAGCGCGAGGAAGATCGCGAATGCCAGCAGCGTGCTCGACGCGCCGAACGCGGCGCAGAAGATCGCCGAGAGGAGCATCCCGAAGCCGACGAGCCGACGCGCGCCAACCTTGTCGCCGAGCCATCCGCCGCAGAACTGCCCGACTGCGTAGACGACGAGAAAGACCGTGTCGAGGAGCGCCAGCCCGCTGTCGGTGATGCCGATCCCCTTCAGGCTCGTCTTGGCGATCGGGAGATTCTTGCGGACGAAGTAGTAGCTCGCGTAGCTCGTCCAGGTGAGCGCGAAGACCCCATTGCGATTGCGCCGTCCTGCGGGGGTCAGCTTCGACATGGCGCGCACTGTAGATCGTGATCGTGCGCGGTGAGTGACGAGAGTGTGGAATCGCTTCGATCCGCCTGCGCTGCCGCTCTCGACGCTGCCCTGTCTTTGCCCCGCCCGATGAATTCCGCTACATGCAGGCCCGTCTGAGAACTTTCCTTGAAAGGCAGAACAACATGCTCCGCAGAACCTCGATCCCGCTCACTGCCGTCGCGCTCCTGCTCACCTCTTGCGCGCACCACTTCGTCACGCTCAATGTCCGCGCGGCCGACACGGGCAAGGATCGCGAGTTCACCTACGAGGCGAAGAAGAAGCTGTTCGAGGCCGACACCGCGGCCGGCAAGCTCCTGCGCATCTGGGTCGACGCGAGGGTGATTCGCTTTGGTGACCTCGACCGCGAGATCCCGGCGGGCTGCCACGGCGGGTTCCTCTCGCGCCACTCCGAGAACTACGCGGGCACCTCGGGGATGCTGCACAGCGGAGGCAGCCAGGCCCTCGGTGCCGGGCACGGAGCGGTCGAGCATCTCCTCGTCACGCTCTGCCCGCAGGCGGACGCGCCGGCCGGCTGGCAAGGCTGGCACGTGATGTTCGAGCAACTCGACAAGGGCGCGAATCTCGAGTCGGTGCCGCCGACCGCGGCCTTCGCGTTCCAGCGCTCCGAGTCGGGCAACGAGCTCATCGTGACCACGCCGACGTCGCACCAGAAGGTGACGCTGCCGGAGATCGAGGCGTCGATCTTCCGCCGCAATCCGGAGCTGCTCGCGTTCGTGGTGATGAGCGGGATCGTACCGCCCTCTCCGACCGGGACGTACGAGGTCGCGGAGCACTGACGAACGGAGATGCCGCGACTCGCGCGACTTTGCGAAGACGCGCAAAGCCGCGCCCAGTGCGGTCGAGCGGCGCGACGCGTGGGATCGATGCGGTGGCGGATCGATTGAACGTCGCCGCTCGATTACAGCCAGCCGAGCGTGACGAGGTGCACGAAGGCATACGCGATCGTGCCGAGAAACATCACGACCGCGATGAGCCCGGCGATGATCGCAAGCAGGCCAGCGACACCAGCACCGACCGCCGCCGTGCCGAAGCCCAACGCTACGCCCGAGCCAACACGAGATCGGTGCCGCTCCGGAGGCGGCGAGAAGTCGCGATTCTCGGGAAACTGAATCTCCGAGGGGGCCTGCGTCGACCGATGCGCCGAGTTTCCATCGCGCGCACCGACTGCCGCGACCGACACCTGCACGGTGAAGTCCGACTGGCAGTGCGCGCACGTCTGCTGCGTCCCATCGACGATCGGCGTCGGCTTCTCGCACATCGGGCAGTTCACGTTCAGCACGGATGTCTCCTCGCTGCGCGAAGTACGTTCGTGATTCGAGATCGTTGTCTGCACCCTCGCATAGGTATCGCGATGTGATGGCAGTCACGACCGCGCGGGCAAGCACTGGGCTGAGCGCATCAAAGCCGCGCCCAGAGCGGGTGCGCACGCGCAGAGGCACGCAGCGCGAATGCTCGAGAGGAAGGCAACGATGGTGCCGGTCGCGAGCGCAAGCACCACCATGCCCGCATCCATCCACATGCCGACCGTGGCGATGTCTCGCCAAGCCACAGACAGCTTTCCGCGAGCGTGAGGTCTGAACGCGCCGACGCCCGCGATGAGTCCCAGCAGTGGAAGCACCGCACTGCAGGCCAGCGCGAACAGCTCCGGGACATAGAGCAGCGGAACTCGAAACGAGAGCAGCGCCAGCGGAGCGGCCGCGAGACAACAGACGACGAGGACTCGTCCGGGCAGTCCGTCGGGACTCACGATTGATGCGGGAGCAGCAGCCGGAAAGGATGCGCTTGCAGCCGCGGGTTCTGTCGACACGACGAGTGCGGGCCGCGCGGCACTCGAGAGCGGGAACGATGCTCCGCAGTGGACGCACCCCTGCGTTTCCCCCTCGAACGTCGGCGTCTGCTCACCGCACGCTGGGCAGTTCACATTCACATTGGCCTCCGCCTCTCACAGCGCATGCGCGATCGCGCGCACGACTCCATAGACCGCCGCCGCGACTAGGCCCGACGCCGGGATCGTGAAGACCCACGCCCAGACGATGCGGCCCGCGACGCCCCACTGCACTGCACGCGAGCCGCGCGTGAGGCCCACGCCGACGATCGCGCCCGTGATCGTGTGCGTCGTCGAGACGGGAATGCCCGCGTGCGCGAGCGCGAGGATGGTCACGCCGCCGCCCGTCTCCGCGCAGAACCCGCCGATGGGCAGGAGCTTGGTGAGGCTGTGCCCCATCGTGCGGACGATTCGCCAGCCGCCGAACAGCGTGCCCATCGCGATCGCGGCCTGGCAGAGCAGCACGACCCAGAACGGGACACCGAACGGACGGCCGCTCCAGATGGTGCCGTAGAGGACGATCGCGATGATGCCCATGACCTTCTGCGCGTCGTTGCTGCCGTGGCTGTAGGAGAAGATCGCGGCCGAGACGAGCTGCAGTCTGCGAAACCAGCGATCGACGCGCGCCGGCGTCTGGTGGCGGACGATCCACGCCGTGAGGATCGTCATCGCGGCGCCGAGGAACATTCCGATCAGCGGCGAGAGCACGATGAAGAGCGCGATCTTGAGCACGCCCGAGGAGACGAGGCCGTGCGGTCCGAGCGCACAGAGCGCGGTCCCGACGAGTCCGCCCGTGAGCGCGTGCGACGACGACGAGGGCAGGCCCCACCACCACGTGAGGAGGTTCCACGCGATCGCGCCGATGAGCGCCGCGAAGAGAACCGAGAGGACGATCTCCGGACCTTGCGCGCGGAGCATCTCGAACTCGATCACGCCGCGCCCCATCGTGTCGGCGACCTTCACGCCGCCGCCGAATGCAGCGATGAAGTTGAAGAAGGCGGCCCACGCGACGGCCCAACCGGGCGAGAGCACGCGCGTCGAGACGATGGTGGCGATCGAGTTCGCGGCGTCGTGGAAGCCGTTGATGAAATCGAAGAAGAGCGCGACTGCGATGAGGACGATGACCGCGAAGATCACGCGTGCTCCAGCACGACGCCTTCCATCACGTTGGCGACGTCCTCGCAGCGATCGACCGCGTCCTCGATCAGCTCGTAGATGTCCTTCCACTTGATGACCGTGATCGCGTCGGTGCCGTCCTTGAACATCTTCGCGAGCGCGGCGCGGAAGACCGCGTCGGCCTCGTTCTCGAGCGATTTAATCTCGCGGCAGGCGGCGAGGAGTTCGTCGGGCCGCTTGATGTCGCGCAGCAGCCGGACCGCGCCCTGCATGGCCTGGGCAGCGCGCAGGAGAAGTCCCGACAACTCGCGTGCGGGAGGCGGCACCGACTGCACGTCGTAGAGCATCAGGCGATCCGCGGCGGCGTCGGTGAGGTCGAGCACGTCATCGATGCGCGAGAGCAGGCGATGGATCTCGGCGCGATCGAACGGCGTGATGAACTGCTTGTGCAGACGCGCGAAGGAAGACTGCGCGATCTTGTCGCCCGCGTGCTCGACGGCCTTGATCGCGGCGACCTTCGTCGGCACGTCGGTGAAGTCGCCGAGCAGCGTGTGGAAAAGGCGCGCGCCGTCAACAGTGGCGAGGGCCTGCTCATCGAAGGCGTCGAAGAAGGCATCGGACCGGGGCATCAGTTTTTCGAGCATGCGGGGGAGATTATGGCATCGGCGGGGGCGCTGGGGCGCGATCAGCGTGATGGGCGGCGCGCTGGATCGAAGCTCGATCCGTGCTCGCTCCGCGTTCCCCGCGAGGGGGAACACTGCGCTGTGCGCGGCCTCGAGCTTCGACTCCCGCCGCGCCTGTGCATCGCTGATCGCGCAGCCGCACCCGTCGCTTCCGAATCGAGACAAGAGTAAAAAGGCGCGGTGTGGTGTCGGACCCTTCGGCTAAGAGAATCGACCATGAGCGAGCCGCAGGAGAACACAGAGAGGGAGCAGCTGCAGCTGGGGTTGCCGACGCGCGCAAACACAGGCGGGGCGCGGTCGCCCGCGATCGCGCCGCCGCTGCCGCCGGTTCCGCAGAGCGCCGAGGCGATTCGCGCGGTGGTGCAGGGGCACGCGGGGCGCGTCGTGGTGCAGGACGCGTTCGCGCTGCTTGCGCAGCTGCCCGACGAGTCGGTCGACCTCTTCATCACGGATCCGCCCTACCAGTCGCTCGAGCTGCATCGCTCGCGCGGAACGACGACGCGACTCACCACCGACTGGTTCTCGACCATCCCCGACGAGAAGCTGCCCGAGCTGCTCGCGCAGGTCGCGCGGACGCTCAAGCCAGACCGGCACTTCTATCTCTTCTGCGACGAGGTCACCGCCGACGTCATCAAGCGGCAGCAGAACATCGGCGGCGAGCGGATGAGCAATGGCGGGCGTCGCTGCGCCTCGGGTCTCGTCTACTGGAAGGAGATCATCTGGGCGAAGACCACGCTCGATGGCGCGAAGATCCGCGGCGGCACCGGCTACCACTATCGGGCCTCGTGCGAGCGCATCCTCTTCTTCGAGAAGGGCAAGCGCGCGCTCTCGGATCTCGGCATCCCCGACGTGCTGATGGCACCGCGGCCGCAATCGCCCGGGCCCGCAGTGAAGCCATCGGCGATCGTGCGCACGCTGATCTCGCAGAGCAGCAACGAGGGAGAGCTGGTGATCGATCCGTTCTGCGGCAGTGGCGTCGTCGGCGTCGAGGCGCGCGGCCTGGGTCGGCGATTTCTCCTCGGAGATCTCGATCTCGCCTATCTCGACCCGAGCCTCGCCGATGCGGCGCCGCCCGGACTCCCGCGAGCGAAGGCGCTTCTTCCCGACGAGGGAACCGAGGCGGTCTCGCCACCCGCGCTCGAGGAGCTCGTCGAGAAGGCGTCCGAGGATCTCGCGCTGCACGCAGTCGCCGAGGCGGTCGGTTGGCTCGACGGAGCAGAGGCGACGGCCGCTCTCGAGAAGCTCATCTCGATTCGCGCGACCGAGCGCGAGGCCGCGATGCGTCGTGCCCTGCGCAGTCTGCCGCCGAGCGCAACGATGCACGCCGCCACCAACGGAGGCGAGGCCGCGCTCGCGCTGCTTCAACAGTGGCGCGCCTGGGCACTCGCAGGGAGACGATAATTGAGCCAGATGGGATTGAGCGGAGTTCCGCACGCGACACGCAGCGCCGCCGAGGCGCTCGAGGTGCTGCGCGCGGCCGACATCGGCGGTCTGGGCGACTGGGTCGTCGGTGCGCAGGAGAAGGATCGGCTGCTGCTCTCGTCGGCCGAGTGCATGCAGCTCGCGTCGTCGCTTGGCGAGTTCGAGCTCGCCCCTGCTGAGTTCGAGCGGCTGATCGCGCTGACCGGCCTCTCGCTCGGCCTCGACTTCCGCCGCAAGCTGACGGTGGGCAAGACGATCTACGGGCGAGATCGCGAAGTGGATGTTCTCTTCCGCCATGCCCAGAGCGGGAATCGTCTCGCGGTCGAGGCGAAGTACCAGCGCGTGAAGGGCACCGCAGACGAGAAGCTGCCCTACGCCGTACTGAACCAGGAGACGCTGCCGCTGCCGTCGGTGATCGTCTACGGCGGCGGCGGATTCCACCAGGGCGCGCTGCACTGGCTCTGCGCGAGCGCCCGCGCGACCGACGTCGCCGGGCTCACCGACTGGCTCGCCGTCTTCTTCGCGCTCTGAACGTTCGCGCGACCGCTACTTCGCGCGTCGGCCCGCGACCAGCTTGACGAAGCTCTTGCCGCGCAACTCGTCCAGCGTCAGTCCAGTGGCGAGCGCATCAGCCTCGGTGAGCGCGCCGCAGTTCACACCGCGCAGGAAGAAGTTGAGCAACCCCTGCCCCGTCGCCGCGTCGTCGAAGGCATCGCCCGAAAGCGTCGCCTGTGCGGCCTTCTCGACGAAGTTCTGCAGACGACGCGACGCCGCGTCCTGCCCCTCGAGGAAGAACGAAGCGACGGCCGCATAGCGCGTGACGAGTTGGGCCGGATGCAGATCCCAGCCTTGATAGAAGCCATCGCGCAGCGAACGGCGCACGTCCTCGAAGTGCAGTCTGCTCGCGGCGTGAACGACCGCGCGATTCTCTGCGAACTGCACGGGAGTGAGCGGGACGCCAGTTGCCGCCTTGTGCTTCGCGATCGGCAACCTCGTCGTTGCGCCATCCGAGAGCGCGACTCCAGTGCCGGCGAGCGCGACCTGCATGACGCTCTTCGCGAAGTCGCACGCAGGATGCGCCATCGACTGCACCGCCGCAGTGATGTCGAGAGACGCCGTGTAGTCGTAGGTCCCGAAGTGCGCAGCGACGCAGCGACCATCGGCCGCCGAGACCAGCGCGCGCAGCGGCACCGAGCCATCCGGCGCAATCACCGCCTGCGGCGTCTCGATCATGATCTCGAGCTTCAGCGCGCCGCGCGAGAGGCCATTCGCCTCTTCGAGCATCGCGAGCAGAGCCGCGAGCGTGCGCACCTGCTCTGCGAGGTTCACCTTGGGCAGCGTGACGACGAAGTTCGCCGGGAGCCTCCCGCCGCTCGCGGACAAGAGCGTCGTCACGAAGAGGTCGAGCGTGCGCACCGCGCGCGGCAAGAGCTCATCCGAGAAGCTCTTGATGCGGATGCCGATGAACGGCGGGAGCGTCTGCTCTGCCATCCCCCGCGCCATCTCGAGCGCAGCCTCGCGGGCGTGCGCGTCCTCTTCGGCATCAGGGCGGTTGCCGTAGCCATCCTCGAAGTCGCAGCGCAGATCCTCGACCGGCTCGCGCATCAGCTTCTCGACGATGCGCTCATGCACGCGCGAGGCGTTCTCGTGCAGGCCCAGCGCGGCCGAGAGCGTCTCCGGGTCGGGCAGATATTCGCGCAGGAACTTGATCGCGATGCCGCCGAGCTTTCCCGCGAGATCGGCCTTGAAGAGGTGCGCCCCTCCGTACACCGTGTGCACCGGCTGGCGCGCCGCCACGTCTCCCGCGTGCTGCTGGGCGAAGCGGCGATTGGCTTCGCGCACCTTCACGAGCAGCGCCTGCGTGGCTTCCGGCTTGAGCGACGTCGACATCGTGAATCCCTCAGCGCGGCAGGCGCCGCTGCAGGCGGGCGAGTTCCTGAGGCGCAGTGCGCGCGAGCGCGCTGGCATTGAGCGAAATGAGTTTGCGGTCGCGCACGAGATGGCGGCCGTCGACGATCACGTCGGTCACGTCAGAGGCGCGCGCGCAGTAGACGAGCGTCGCGTGCAGATCCGGCGCAGGCGGCGCGAGATGCGGGCCCGTGAGATCGATCAGCGTCAGATCGGCCTTCTTGCCCAGCTCGATCGAACCGATCTCGCTCTCCTGCCCAAGCGCGCGCGCGCCGTTGATGGTGGCCATCGCCAGCGCTTCGCTCGCCGGCATCGACCGCGGGCCGAAGCGAGGCAAGGGCAGTGTCGCGGCGAGGCGTAGCTCGCGCAGCGCATCGAGAGTGTTGTTACACGGCGCGCCATCAGCGCCGAGCGCGACGTTGATGCCCCGCTCGAGCAGACGCGGCACGGGCGCGAATCCAGAGGCGAGCTTGAGATTCGCGCCCGGGCAGTGCACCGCGCTCGCGCCGCTCTTCGCCATCAAGCGCTCCTCGCGCGCAGTCAGATGCACGCAGTGCGCGAGCGCCAGTCGCGGCGAGCCGAGGCCGATGCGATGGAACCAGGCGACGTTGTCGTCGCCGACGATGCGACGAACTTCGCGCACCTCATTCTTGTTCTCGCTCGCGTGCGTGTGGACGAGCCAGCCGCGCTTCGCAGAGAGATCGCGAACGGCCATCCAGAGTGGCTCGCTGCACGAGAGGACAAAGCGAGGGCAGAGCGCGTAGCGGATGCGATCGGAATCCTTTGAGTGCCAACGATCTCCGATCGCCTCGGTCTCGCGCAGCGCGGCCGCCGTCTCCTCGCGAAGACCTGCGTAGCCTGTGTCCATCAAGCATTTGCCGCCTGCGTAGCGGATGCCGCTCTCCTCGGCCGCGCGGAGAACCTCTTCGGTGTGCCGCACCGTCGCCATGTCGAGCACCGCGGTCGTTCCCGAGAGCAGGAGTTCCGCGATCCCGAGCCGCGCCGAGAAGCGGAGGCTGCGCGCATCGTGCGCCGCCTCGAACGGCCAGATGCGCTCGGACAACCAGTCGAGCAACTCGAGCCCGTCGGCCTGGTTGCGAAAGAGAACCTGGCAGAGATGAACGTGCGCCTGGATCAGGCCAGGAATCAGCGCATGCCTCTGCGCGTCGAGCACGCGGACACCACGCGGAGCACGCAGCGAACGGCCGCGCGGCCCAATGCGCGCGATGCGACCATCTTCGATCAGCAGATCTGCACGCAGCACATCGCGCGCCGCATTCATCGTCGCGATCTGTGCACCGCGGATCAGCAGCGGTCCGCGCGCGGGGAGCTCGTTCATGCGCGGGAGATTCCACGCCTGCTCGCGGCGACGCAAGTTTCACGCGCAGAGCGGGCGCGACGCGCACGACGACGAATCACGTCGCCGATTGAAATCGCAGCGCGAGATAGGCCGCGTAGCTGACGAGCAGCGCGGCCCCCTCGGCGCGCGACACCGTGCGCTCGCTGCGCAGAATGGGAATGCAGAACAGCGTGCTCACGAGCATGACGGGAATGTCGAAGATGAGCGCTCCGTGCGGCACGGGAATTCCTGCGCGAGAGCCCACCGCGGCTGCGCCAAGCACGCCGAGCAGGTTGAAGAGGTTGCTGCCGATGACGTTGCCGACCGCGAGCTCTCCCTGTCCGCGCAACGCCGCCGCGATCGAGGTCGCGAGTTCGGGGAGCGCCGTGCCGATCGAGAGGATGGTCAGGCCGATCACGGTGTCGCTCAGGCCAAAGGCACGCGCGACCGAGGTGGCACCGGAGACGGACAACGAGGCGCCGCCGAGCACACCGAGCAGGCCGATCGCGGCTGCGCCAAGCGCCAGCAGGATCGCACGCGGAGCCGCACTGGGCGCGGGCTTGCGACGAATTTGCTCGGTGCGCCGCGCGATCACGCGACCGCTCTGCGCGCCGACGAGTTCGAACGCGCACCAGCCGATGAGTCCGAGCAGCAGGCACGCTCCCTGGATGCGGCTGACCGAGCCGTCGATCGCGCAGAAGAGCGTCGCGACGCTCACACCGCAGAGCAGCGGCAGGTCGAAACGAATGAGTGCTTCGGGAACCCAGAGAGGCGCACTGAGGGCCGACGCACCGAGGATGAGCAGCACGTTGCAGATGTTCGAGCCGACGACGTTGCCGAGCGCGATCCCTGGCTCTCCGCGCGCGGCCGCGTCGAGGCAGACCGCGAGCTCCGGCACGCTCGTTCCGAACGCGACGAGCGTCAGCCCAACCAACGCCGGAGGAACCCGCGCCAGCGCCGCGAGCGACACGGCTCCGCGCACGAGAAGCTCCGCGCCAAGCGCTAGCAGCGCGAATCCACCGAGGAGAGAAAGCAGCGAGAGCGCAGTCATGCGGAAGATCGAGAGCCGATTCGAGCGAGCGGAAATTCGCGCCCGCGACTCTGCCGCGTTCACGACGCTCGCGGCGAGAGCAATCGACGCCGCTCGCTTCCGACAAGAATCCAGACCGGTTCAATCGAACTCACTCCCTCCTTGTCCCGCGCGCTCGAAGACCGAGGACGCTCTCCGCCATCTCGCGTGGGCCTCGCAAGATGCAGACACAGGCCGGCCGGAGCCCGGGTGGTCTTGCGCGCGGAGCAGCGCAGCGTCGCCCCATGCGGGCGACCGAGCAGCGAGCACGCAAGAGCAGCCCCGGTCCGAGCGGCCGCATATCTCGATCTGTGCTAGGCCAACGCGCTCATGGCCGACCGCGTCCTCGTCGTCGACGACGAACCCAATCTCCGCCGCGTCCTCTCCGCGACCCTCCAGCGCGAAGGCTACGAGGTCACGCTGTGCGCCGACGGCGAAGAAGCGCTCGTCGCCCTCGAGCGAGACGGTGCCGACGTCATCGTCACCGACCTCGTCATGCCCAAGCTCGACGGGCTTTCGCTCCTGCGCAAAGTCGTGCAGCGCCGCCCCGATGTGCCCGTGATCGTCATCACCGCGCACGGCCGCATCGACAGTGCGGTGGAGGCGATGAAGGCGGGCGCGTTCGATTTCGTCGCCAAGCCATTCGAGCAGGCGGAGCTCAAGCGGATCATCGCCAAGGCCGCAGCGCAGAGCGAGTTGAACGCGAAGAACGTCATCCCGAGCGAGGCGCGCGAGGGTGCGCCCCGCTTCACCGAGATCGTCGGACGCGGCCAGCAGATGCAGGAACTCGCGCTGGTGATCGCGAAGGTTGCCGACGCGCCCTCGACGGTGCTCATCACGGGCGAGAGCGGCACCGGCAAGGAGCTCGTCGCGACGGCGCTGCACGAGCAGTCCTCGCGCAGCTCTCGTCCATTCATCAAGATCAACTGCGCCGCCATCCCGCGCGATCTCGTCGAGGCGGAGCTCTTCGGATTCGAGAAGGGCGCGTTCACCGGCGCGATCAACGCCAAGCCGGGCCGCTTCGAACTCGCCGACGGCGGCACACTCTTCCTCGACGAGATCGGCGACATCCCCACCGAGATGCAGGTGAAGCTTTTGCGCGCGATCCAGGAGAGCGAATTCGAGCGCGTCGGCGGGATCCGCAGCATCAAGGTGCAGGTGCGTCTCGTCGCCGCGACGTCGCGCGATCTGACGCGCGAGATCGCGGCGGGACGCTTCCGCGAAGACCTCTACTATCGACTGAACGTGGTGCCGATCATTCTCCCGCCGCTGCGGGAGCGCCGCGAAGACATCGCGCTGCTCGTCGAGCATTTCCGGCAGAAGTACAACGCGCGCCTGGGCAAGGCGGTCGAGGCGATCGAGGACGACGCGCTCGCCGCGCTCTCTGCCTACGCGTGGCCGGGCAACATCCGCGAGCTCGAGAACATCCTCGAGCGGACCATCCTCTTCTCCGATGGCCGCACGATTCGTGCGCAGGATCTTCCCGCTTCACTGCGCGCAGCTCCCGTGCGCGCGCCCGTCAGCCCAAGCAGCTTGCCCGCTCTGGGCGCGGGCGAGACGCATTCTGGCGACGCGCTGAACGCCTTGAACGCAGCGCCCGGTCCGCTCAAGGAGATCGTGAAGGAGCAAGTGCAGGCGATCGAGAAGGAGCTGATCGCGCGCGCTCTCGAAGTGACGCAAGGCAACGTCACGCGCACGGCGAAGATCCTGAAGATCTCGCGCAAGAGTCTGCAAATGAAGATGAAGGAGTTCGGGCTGCGCGAAGAGGAGAGCGTCTGAATCTCTACTCTGCAATTGACGCGCATCGCCGGCCGCTTCTACTCTGCCGCGCGATGCCTGCCCCGACTGCGCGTGAGTTGCCCGTGCCCACCTCTCCCTTGCGCGCAACTCGCTGGGGCTCGCTTGCGGTCCTCCTCACTGCACTTTCTGTCGCGGCGCCCGCTGCACGCGCGGCCCACGAGACCGACGTCGCCGACGCGCTCGATCCCGACCATCCGCTCGAGGTCGATCTCGACTTCACGTATACCCACCTGCGCAGCGACACGACGATCACGCGCGAGAATTTCCAGACCGTGAATCCGGTGGGGCCAAGCACCGCGAAGGGAACGGTCCTCGTCAACGAGCTGCAGCACTCGCAAGTCGACGACAACGCCGCGTTCCGTCTCGGGCTCGGCCTCTATCACGACCTCGAGCTGCACTTCATCGTGCCCTACTCTGTCGGCGACACGCAGACGTGGGGATTTGCCTCGGGGACAACGACGACCACGAGCACGCTGTGGAACAACACGTTCAGCGCCAGCGGCTGCAACGGCGGCGCGTGCGGGTCGGCGCAGTCGATGCTTCCAACGAACTTCGCGACCAAGGGCGCGTCCGCCAAGCGCGGCGGCTTCGGCGATCCGACCATCGGCATCGCGTGGGGCCCGATCAATGAAGAGCGCGAGGAGCGGCTCAAGCCGGAGCTCTTCCCGACGGGCCACGGGCTCTCCACGTGGGTGATCGGCCTCGACTACACGCTGCCGCTGCCGGGAGATCTCGACGACCCGAGCAAGCAGTACGCGAACATCAACCAGACGGGCACGCCCCCCACGAGCTACACGGGCTCGCTCCTGCGCAAGGCGCACATCTTCTCGCCGTGGACGGCCTGGTCGATCCGCTACCACGTCGTCAATCCCTACTTCAGCCTGCGCGCCACGATCCCGGTGCCGGTGCAGGGCAGCACGTTCGACAACTGCTCGCTGCTCACCAACCCCAACGCGCCGCAGCTCGCGGATGTCGCGACGCAGAACTGTGCGAACGGCGCCAACGCCACCGCGCAGACGACGAAGGCCTGGGGCACCCAGACCGCGTACCAGCCGGCCTACACGGGCGCGTTCAAGCTCGGCAGCGAGTTCGTCATCGCCGAGGACGTCGATGCGCGCCGCAAGATCGCCGTCGATCTCAACGGCGTCGTCACCTGGTTCTCGCAGGCGCGCGACTACTCGATGGTCAGCGATATGCTCGGCAAGCTCACCTTCGAGACCGAGCACGTGACCACCATCGGCACGCTCGGCATCTACGGCCGGGCCGCGCGCTGGCTGCACTTCCGCGTCTCCGGCTCGCTCGGCTTCGACACGCCGCACTTCCTGACCAACGAGAACATCGGGCAGGACCTCAACGGCGATGGCCAGATCAGCATCTCCGCCGGCGGCTCGACCAAGAGCGCCGAGCAGAATCCGCTCTACGATTTCCGGGTCGATCAGGTCGGCCGCCGACTGCGCGCAGAGCTGTCGCTGATCTGGGGCGTCTCGGGAACCGTCTCGTTGAACTTCTGAGGCGGGCTTGAACTCAACGTCGGGAAGATCGCGCAGGCGAAGACCGCGAGGCCCAGCGCACGTGGTTCTCATCGTCGCCGCGACCTTGGCCTGCGCGAAAGCAGCGCCTCCAGACCGGGCGCAAACCGAAGAGAGAACGAGCGCACGAGGCGAGCGTGCGAACGCGCAGAGCCTGGTGATCGATGCGGGCACTGAAGCGCGCAAGCCCGCGCCAGGTGCGGACGCGAGCATTTCCGCGAAGGAGCGAACCGTGGACTTTGAGCGCCTCGAATATGTCGCGACATATGGAGGAATGCCGGCCGCGTCGGCAGGACTCGTGCTGCGTGCGAATGGCGAGGCGACGCTGCGCTTCGACGGAAACGAGAACGGCGGCACGCCTCTCTTTCCGAAGATTGGTCGCGCGACCAAACAACGGACGATTTCGACCGAGCAGCGCGCAGCAATCGAGACGGCTCTTGTGATCGCGAAGATCGCGGAGCCGATCAACTTCGCGCCGACACCGGGTCCGATCGCGACGGGCGATGTGAAGCTCGTCGTCAATGGGAAGACGGTCGCGCTCTACTTCCCGCTCTACGAGCCGACGCCGCGCTTTCTCCCTTTGCGCGATGCACTCGGCGCGGCGATCGCGGCGCTGCTCGGCGCTCCCTGATCAGCGGCAGGGTCATCGAGCCGGTCGCGCAAACACGCAGCGAGTCTCGTCGCAATCACGCGTCGCGCAGCTTGAGCGCGAGCTGGTAGACCTCGCGCTTGCCGTGCTCCATCGCGAGCGCCTCGGCGATCTCCTTCGGCCGTTCGCCGCGCGAAAGCCGCGCACGCACTTCGTTCTCCAGGGCTTGCGGATCCGCGACCGCGACCTGTGCTGACGCGCCCGAGACGACGATCGCGCACTCGCCGCGCACCTCGTCGGCAAAGTGGCTCTGCAGCTGCGAAAGCGTTCCTCGCGCGAGCTCCTCGTGCAGCTTCGTCAGCTCGCGCGCGACCATCGCTGGACGATCTCCCAGCGCGCTCTGCAAATCGTGCAGCGTCTCGCGCAGCCGCGTCGGAGCCTCGTAGAAGACGAGCTGCGCACGCAGGCCTTTGAGCTCGTGGAGCAGCGCTGCACGCTCGCCCTCGGCGCGAGGAAGAAATCCCGCGAAATGAAATCGTCCCTCGGCAAATCCCGACGCGCTCACCGCCGCGGCCGCCGCGCACGGTCCCGGAATCGGAATGATCGCGATGCCCGCTTCCACTGCCTCGCGCACAAGCAGCGCGCCCGGATCGCTGATGGCCGGCGTGCCCGCATCGGTGCAGAGCGCGAGCGACTGGCCGTCGCGCAAACGAGCCACCAGAGCGGGCGCGCGCGATCCTTCATCGAACGCAGGCAGCGAGAGCAGCGGCTTGTGCACGCCGAGATGATGCAGCAGCTTGCCCGTGTGCCGCGTGTCCTCGGCGACGATCGCGTCGCACGCGGCGAGCACTTCGCGCGCGCGCTCGGTGATGTCGCCAAGATTTCCGATCGGCGTGGCGACGAGGAAGAGAGGCATGCGCGGGGTTAGAGCACGAGGTCGGCGAGAGCGCGAACGAGCGGCGCGCTAAGCCGTGTTCTTCGTGCAGGTCATCGAAAATCTCTTCTCGTCGTACGAGGTCGAGAACCGCCGGATCGGCTTTGCCGGTTTCCGCATCACCGGCAATCGCACGGCGCGCGGCTGGGGCGGCCCCGGACTCGGCATGTGATCGCAGTGCATCTCCACGAGCAGTTCCCCAGCGCTCACGGTTCGCGGAGTCGCTGAGTAGGTCCAGAGGTCGCCGTTGTCGTCTCTCGCAAGCGGCCCCGGCACGCGAATCAACTCGAATGCCTCGCCGCTCTCGAGCGTAAGCCGGAGATCGTCTCGGTGGACGAACATGAACAGCTGGTCTTGAGGACCAAACATGAACGCGCAGAGTTCGGCGAGCTGCGCGGTAACCGGCCCCTCGATATTGAGATCGGTTGGATTCGCACTGCCGGAATCGTGCTTGCTCAATGAGACCTGAACGAGCGCGCGTTCGCCTGCGATCTCGTCCGGTGCAGCTGCAAGCGCACTCCTCTTCTTTCTCTGGTTGTCGATCTGAACGCACCCGTTGAGAAAGGGCATGTACGGGCTCAGGACGAGCACTCCCATCGGTGCGTCGATGCGGTGCAAGCCCGACGCGTGCAGCAAGTGGGCAATCGCGGCTTCCTTCGACTGCTGATTGTCCGCCTGTAACTCGCGCTCAAGTTGATCCCAACGATCGCGGCCGACATGCGTGGCGCAGCCGCTAACCATTTGCAGCCCTATCCCCACGGCGCTCAGACAGAACAGTCGGCGCAGTCGTGTCGTCGTGATCGCATTCATGCGCGCCACTCCTGCGCTGCACGTCACGCGCGCGCTATGACGTCGATCACGTTGGCGCGCAGTGCGCTTCAGAATCCGCCCGCGTCGAACGCATCGGGCACGTGGCGCAGCTCCGGCCCGCGCGGGCCATCGACGATCGCAATCACGTCGAAGCGCACGGCCCGCTCGCCTCCCCGAAAGCGTGCGAGGAAATCTCGCGCGGCCAGCACGACGCGCTGCTGCTTGCGCGCATCCACGGTCTCTTCGGGCGAACCGAATCGCTCGCTCGAGCGCGTGCGCACTTCGCAGAAGACGAGCAGCTCGCCCTTCTCCGCGATCAGATCAACCTCGCCTCTTCGCGTGCGGTGATTCCGCGCGATGATCTGGAAGCCGAGCGATTCGAGATGTCGCGCGGCGAGCGCCTCGCCTGCATCGCCGAGCGATTTGCGCGCCTCGCTCACGGAACCCGCACGAGGAGATCTGCAAGCCCCGCGGGCGGCGGCTCGGCGCAGCGGTGCAGCACCTGCGTATGCGTCGAGATGCTCTTGAGCATCTTGTGCACCAGTCCTCGCTTGGCCGGATCGAGAGGCATGAAGGTATCGTCGACGAAGATCGGCATGTGCTTCACTTGCGCGACGCGCTCGAGCAGCGCGAGACGCAGCGACGCATAGGCGAGATCGCGCAGCGCGTGCGGCAGCGATGCATAGGGACCGGCGCGACCGTCCGGCGCAACTGCGGTGAGCGTGCCGTTCGGCTCGAGTCGCAGCGCGGAGATCCGCTTGTCGGTGAGCGCCGCGAGATAGATCCCAAGCCGCGCCTCGAGCTGCGTCCAGAGATCGCTCACGGAGCCGCCGACGAGAGCCGCAGCCTGCTCGAGGATCGTGCGCGGAGCCTGCGCCAGATCGACGCCCGGCGAGGATCTGCGGGCGAGCCCTGGGTCGCTGAGCATTCCCATGGCGCGACGCAGGTCACGCTCCACCTCCGCGACAGGCCGCGCGAAGCCCTGCGCAGCGACAGTCATCTCGAAGATCTGCCTCTGCTCGATGAGCCGGCTCCGCTCTGCTGCAACTTCGCTGATCCCCGGGATCGCACGCAGCTCGGCAAGCCGCGCCTGTGCCTCGTCGTGAAGTCGGCCCACCTCGTCGCGGTGACGGACGAGTTCGACAAGCTCGTCTGGATTCGTCACTCCCGAAGCCTGAAGCGCGGCCTGCAGCGGCGCCTGATCGTCGGCGAACGCCTTCTTCATCGCCGCCTCGCGATCGACAAGCCGCTTGGTGTGCGCATGCGCCTGCGCCTCATGCTCGCGCGCATCGATCCAGCGCAAAGCCGCCACCAGAGCGGCCGCGAACGGCACGAGCCCAGCGAGCGCGATCGCAGGCTTCGCGAAGAGAAACGCCAGCGCATCGATGGTGAAGCCGAGTCCAAGACCGATCCAGAGCAGTGGATCGCGATGCAGATCATCGGGCGCGGCTGGCATTTCGGCGGCGTGCTTGCGCTGCTGATCGCGCAGCTCCGCGAGCTGCTCTGCGTGCTTCTTCTCGTCCGCCGTCGCGCGCTGCGCCCGCTGCAGCAGGTCGCGCACCTGCGCGGGCGTGAAGAGCGCACGCGTCATCTGACTCGTGAGCTCTTCGACCGCATGCTCGGCGGCCTCGAGCTTTGCCCCCTGCTCGCCAAGTTCCTGGATGCGCAGCTGCACCTTGAACAGCTTGTCCTGCGCCTCTTCGAACTGCCGCGTCTGCAGCAACTCCGCCTTGAGCGCCTTGGCCTGCGCGAGGTCGGCCTTCGCCAGATCCGCGCTGGGCGCGGCCGAGAGCGCGTATTGACTCGGCAGCTCGCGCGGAGAGAGGAGGAAGAAACGAAATGTCTCGGGCGTCGGCAGCTCAGTCTCGACACGCAGGAAGGAGGCGATCTCGAGATCGTCCTCGGTGAGCGAGACAAATCGCTTCTGCGCTGGATCGAAGTGGTGCAGGTGCCGGGCGGCACCGATCTCGCGCAACATCCGATAGGGCGTTGTGTCCTTGCCGATCAGTCCAACGCCGACGCGAGCAGACTCGTCTCCCTCAGAGAGCAGATGAGCATCATCCGGTCCTGGAAACAGAGATGCGGAGATCAGCGCGCGCAGAGTCGACGCGCGCGAATGGATCGCGACGTAACCGGGCTTGAGCGCGACAGCCCCCTGCGCGCCCAGCTCCCTGACTCTTTGGTAGAGCAGCTCGGTGAGCAGCACCGTTCGGCCCGCTCGTCAGAGACGCAAAGAGAAGGCTTACGCCCGCTGATCGTCGCTGCTCTTGAGGCGCGCGGCCTTGCCCTGAAGGTCGCGCAGATAGAACAGGCGCGCGCGCTTGACGTGCGTGCTCGAGACGATCTCGAGCTTGTCGATGCGCGGCGAGAAGGTCGGGAAGATGCGCTCGACGCCGACGCTGTAGCTGATCTTGCGGACGGTGAACGTCGAGTGCGCGTGGCCGCCGTGCTTGCGGATGACGACGCCCTCGAAGATCTGGATGCGCTCTTTGTCGCCTTCCGAGATCTTGCTGTGCACCTTGACGGTGTCGCCGACCTTGAAGTTCGGGACCTGGGCGCGGGTCTCCGACTTGACGTTCCGCTTCTCGACCAGCTCAATCGCGTTCTGGCGCATCTTCGTTCAACCTCAATGTTGGTGCTGCAGTGGCAACCGCCGATCCAGGCGATTGCGGAGCCGGGCCTTCTACACGGTTTCACTTCTCGTTGCTAGCTCTATCCTCAAGCAACGCGCGATCCTCTTTGCTGAGCTTGAGCTTCGCGAAGAGATCGGGACGCCGCTCTTGCGTGCGCACGAGCGCCTGCTGCCGGCGCCAGCGCGCGATCTTCGCGTGATCGCCAGAGAGAAGAATGTCGGGCACGCGCGCGCCGCGAAACTCGGGCGGGCGCGTGTAGCTCGGCCCTTCGAGGAGCATCTCGCTGGCGAACGATTCGGTCGTGGCGCTCGTCTCGTTGCCGAGCACACCGGGCACAAGCCGCGCGATCGCATCGATGCAGGCGAGCGCCGCGAACTCGCCGCCGGTGAGAATGAAATCGCCGAGAGAGAGCTCCTCGTCGATGCACGGCGCGACGCGCTCGTCGATGCCCTCGTAGCGGCCGCAGACGAAGATGAGTGCAGGAAGCTTCGCGAGCCTCTCGGCCGCGCGCTGATCGAAGCGGGCTCCTTGCGGGCTCATGAGAATCACGCGCGGCGCGCTCTGCGTCTCGGCGACAAGCTCTGCGCGGGACGCCTCGATGGCGGCAGTGAGAGGCTCGGGCTTCATCACCATGCCCGCGCCGCCGCCGTAGGGCACGTCGTCGGTGACGCGGTGCTTGCCCGCCGCGTGCTCGCGGATGTCGCACGCACGCACGCGCAACAGGCCCTTCTCCTGCGCCTTACCGAGAATGCTCTCGCCAAGCGGCGCCGCGATCATGCGCGGGAAGAGCGTCAGAACGTCGATGGCGAGCATAAATGACCGGCCGGTCAGGAATCGTCTTCGGTGGAGCCAGTGGCGTCGCCTGCCGAGGTCGCGCGCTGCAGATCAAAGAGACCTTCCGGCACCTCGAGAAAGAGCTGCTTCTTCTCGAGATCGACGTCCTGGATGAGCGAAATCGGCGCGAGCGCCTGAACACCAGAGGAGAGCTGCACGACGAGCAGCTCGTTCGGGCCAGCGGCTTCCAGCGCGAGCACGCGGCCAAGAGATGTCCGCGGCTCAGCAGCATTCGCGTCGAAGATCGTAAGGCCAATCAGATCGGCCTCGAAGAGTTCGCCCTCCTCGAGTTCTGGAAGCTCAGAACGCGCGATGCGCACCTCGAGCCCGCGCAGCGCTTCCGCCGCATTGCGCTCGCTGATCCCACGCAGAGCAAAGAGGTAGCCGAGATCGACCGCTTCGGCGTGCGTGACGGGGTAGCAGCGCGGCGACGGATCGCCAGCACGCGCGAGCCAGAGCGCAGTCGCGCGCTCGAGCCCTTCTGACTCGTCGTTGAACGGTGTGACCAGGACGCGGCCTTTGAGACCGTGCGCCCTGGCCAGATAGCCCACCGCGAGAAGCGGCGGCGGGGTCTCGCCCTTCACTGCTACTTCTTGGCTGCGGAAGCAGCCTGCTTCTTGTGCAGCTTGATGATCTGCGCGACCGTCGAAGACGGCTGCGCACCGACCTTGAGCCAGTGCTCGAGGCGGTCGGCCTTCATCGTCACGGCGATGGGCGACGCGGAGGGATCGTAGGTGCCGATCTGCTCGTTGAACTTGCCGTCACGCGGGTTGCGCGAGTCGGTCGCGATGACGTGGTAGAACGGAGCCTTCTTGGCGCCCCGGCGGGCGAGACGCAACGACACGGCCATGCGGTACTCCTGAAGTTCGGATGCGCGAATCAAGGCGCAGCCAAGGGAGCGGCGAGATAGCGGAAGAGACGCGCGCAGTCAAGAGCCGCGCGAGAGAAACTGCTTCAAGGCGCCGCTCCACCAAGAAGCCGATAGGCGATGTACAGAGCGAAGAAGAGCCCGGTGACGACGTAGAGCGCGGGGGGAAGCAGCCGCTGGTGCGTCCGGCTCATGCGCGCCTCCGCGCCAACTCACGTCGCGAAAAGAGGTACGCGCCGAGGGTCCAGAAGGCCGCGATCCAGACGAGATCGAAGAGGAGTGGACCGAAATCGATCGCGGCGTGCTGGTACTGCTGCTCGACGAGTTCGCTGGTTCCCTGTGGTCGCAGAAAGGGCAGCACGAGCTGAACCTTCGAGGAGAACGCCTGCAGCAGCTCACCCCGGTGCAGCTGGTTTGCGAGCGCACTCGCCCCCGCGAGTCCGTATCGGGCGAAGAGCCAGAGGAACGCGCCGATGAGCGCCCAGAGAGAGTTTCCCGAGCCGCGCAGGACCGAGGAGAGAGCCGCGATGAGGGCGAGCCACGCGAGCGTCTCGACAAATGCGACGGGGAGCGCGAGCAGATAGGCAGGAACGAAATCGCCCGCAGCGATCGCGAGTGCACAGGAGATGATCCAGGGAAGGAGCATCGCAGCGAAGAGCGCCAGCCCGGCGCCTGCGAGGCGGCCCCCGAAGAATGCCGCCCGCGACACGGGTCGCAGCAGCACGAGCTGCGCGTGGCCGCTCTCGATCTCCTCCGAAATGATCCCCGAGCCCAAGAGCAGCGTGAGCCCGATGACGATCAGGTGGGCGATGCTGGGGATCGGACTGCCGCCGAAAATCTGCGCGGGGCTGCGCATGCCCGACGAGTAGAATCCGGTGCACGCGAGCAGCACGATGAAGGCGATCGCGGGGCCGCTGCGCAGGCGCTCGCGCGCGCACTGGAGCGCGATGGGCCAGGAGATGAGCTGGTTCGAGGCAGTCGCGCTCGTGGGGGTCGCGTCGCTCATCTAGACCGTCCCCTGCGCCGCGAGTGCGCCCTTGCCTTCGACGATCTCGAGATAGAGCCGCTCGAGCATCGCGCCTTCCATCTTCGCCTCAATGATCTGCGCGCCTGCTTCATCGAGCAGCTTGACAAGCGCAGGCATCGCGCTCGCGCTCTGCACCGCGACGCTCAAGCGATCACCGGACATGCGCGCGTCTGGCAGGAGCTGCGAAACCTTCACGCGCAACGCCTCCAGATTGGCCACACGAACCTCGGCCCGATGCGCGCTCTCGGCGACCGCATGCCGATGCAGCAGCTTGCCATCCTTCATGAAGAGCGCGACGTCGCAGACCTTCTCGACCTCGCTGAGCAGATGCGAGTTGAGCAGCACCGCGGCGCCCCGCGCACGAAGCCCAGAGAGCAGCTCGCGCATCGCCGCGACGCCCGCCGGATCGAGGCCTGCAGTCGGCTCATCGAGCAGCAGCAGTTCGGGCTCACCGAGCAGCGCGGACGCAAGGCCCAGACGCTGTCCCTGCCCTCGCGAATACCCACTGCACGGACGCCGACCCGCCTCCGCGATGCCGAGCTGATCGAGCAGCGCGACCGCGCGGGACCTGGCCTGCGCGCGATCGAGCCCGAGCAGCGCGGCATGCAACTCGAGCACTTCGAGGCCAGTGAGCCTCCTGGGAAAGAGCGGCGCATCTGGCGCGAATCCCACGCGCCGACGCACCTCGAGCAGCTCGGGATCTTCTCCGAAGAGGCGTACCTCGCCGGCGTCGCGATCAAGAAGCGCGAGCGCAAGCTGCATCGCGGTCGTCTTGCCCGCGCCATTCGGCCCGAGCAGCGCGACGACCTGGCCCGCCTGCACTTGAAACGAGACGTTGTCAACCGCAACGACGGGGGATGAACCCCCGACGGCGTACCGCTTCGAAACCGCGACCAGCTCCAGCGCGGGTGCGCTCAAGCCTTCGCGACCTTGCCGATGACCTGCGCGAGCGTGCGGCCGAGCTCGTGCGGTCCCGCCGCGATGTGCACGCCGGCCTTCGCGAGCGCGGCGAACTTGTCCTTCGCCGTCCCCTTGCCGCCCGAGACGATCGCGCCCGCGTGGCCCATGCGCCGCCCCGGAGGAGCCGTCGCGCCGGCGATGAACCCGACCACGGGCTTCTTGTAGTTCTTCGTGATCCAGTCGGCCGCCTGCTCCTCTTCCTCGCCGCCGATCTCGCCGATGAAGATCACCGCGTCCGTCTCCGGATCGGCCGCGAAGAGCTTCATCGCGTCGGTGAAGGTCATGCCGTGCACGGGGTCGCCGCCGATGCCGATCGCGGTGCTCTGTCCGAGGCCCATCTGCGTGACCTGGTGGACCGCCTCGTAGGTCAGCGTCCCAGAGCGCGAGACGATGCCGATGCGGCCCTTGCGGTGGATGTGCCCCGGCATGATGCCGATCTTGCACTCGTCCGGCGTGATGATGCCCGGGCAGTTCGGCCCGATGAGGACGCTCTTCGATCCGGAGAGCGCGCGCTTGACCGCGACCATGTCGTTCACCGGAATGCCCTCGGTGATGCAGACGATGAGCGGAATTTCGCTCGCGGCCGCCTCGAGGATCGCGTCAGCCGCGAACGGCGGCGGCACGAAGATGACCGAGGCGTTCGCGCCCGTCGACTTCACGGCCTGCGCGACGGTGTCGAACACCGGGACCTTGCTCTCGAACTGCGTCCCGCCCTTGCCCGGCGTGACGCCTGCCACCAGACGCGTCCCGTAGGCGAGCATCTGCTGCGAGTGAAAGGTGCCCGCGCTGCCGGTGATGCCTTGGCAGAGCAGCTTCGTCTCTTTGTTCACCAGGACGGACATGAACTCTCCACTGAGAAGATGCCACTTGGAATAAGACAACGAGTTTCTTACATCCAGAATATTATACTAAGCACCCGACACTGAATCCACGAAACCTACAATCATCTTTTTGATGTAATCCACTAAAAATATTCCACTTAGAACCACACACTGAACATCGTCCATTTAGAACCATCTACTTGGTGTTCACTTCTCCCAGAGGAGAACAGCTCCCGACAAACGACCTATCGAGACACTGAGTATCGAGCATTCAATACACGACACTCAGCGGCATCAACTGAACATCCTACTTCAGCGACGCAACCGCCTTGCGTGCGGCATCGCCGAGATCGTCCGCCGTGATGATCGGCAGGCCGCTCGAGGCGAGCAGCGCCTTGCCTTCCTTCACGTTGGTGCCCTCGAGGCGGACCACCAGCGGGACGTGAAGCTTGACCTGCTTGGCCGCCGCGATGATGCCCGCCGCGATGATGTCGCACTTCATGATGCCGCCGAAGATGTTGACGAGCACCGCCTTCACCGTCGGGTCGCCGAGGATGATCTTGAACGCCGCCGTGACCTTCTTCTCGTCGGCGCCGCCGCCCACGTCGAGGAAGTTGGCCGGCATGCCGCCCGCGTTCTTGATCATGTCCATCGTCGCCATCGCGAGGCCGGCGCCGTTCACCATGCAGCCGATGTTGCCGTCGAGCGCGATGTAGCTGAGGTCGAACTCCTTCGCCTGCGCCTCGCGCGGATCCTCCTCGTCGGCGTCGCGCAGCTCCGCGATCGCCTTGTGGCGGAAGAGCGCGTTGTCGTCGAAGTTGATCTTCGCGTCGAGGCAGATCACCTCGCCCTGCTTGGTGACGACGAGCGGGTTGATCTCGATGATGCTCGCGTCGGTGGCGATGAACGCCTTGTACATGGCGGTCGCGAACTTCACGAAGCTATTGACCGCGGGGCCGGAGAGGCCGAGGCCGAACGCGAGATCGCGCGCCTGGAAGGCCGAGAGGCCGACGACCGGATCGCACGCGGCGCGGAGGATCTTCTCGGGGTGCTTCTCGGCGACCTCTTCGATCTCGACGCCGCCCTCGGCCGAGGCCATGAACGTGTTGCGGCTCGAGGCGCGATCGAGCGTGAGCCCGAGGTAGAGCTCGCGCGCGATGTCGCAGCCCTCTTCGACGTAGAGCTTGCGGACCTTCTGGCCGGCCGGGCCAGTCTGGTGCGTCACCAACTGCATCCCGAACATCTTCTCAGCGATGGCGCGCGCCTCGGCAGCCGACTTCGCGAGCTTCACGCCGCCGCCCTTGCCGCGACCGCCCGCGTGGATCTGGGCCTTGACGACGCAGACAGGCTTCTTCGCGAGCAGCTCTGCAGCCGCCGCTTCCGCCTCATCGACAGAGAGCGCGAGCTTGCCCTTGGGAACAGCGACGCCGAAGCCGCTGAGGATTTCTTTGGCCTGATACTCGTGGATCTTCATATCGGGAGTTCCTCGCGCCAGGAGTGCACCAGCAGAGTGAAGCGCGGGCGAGATACAACGCGCGGCCCCTCGGTGCAAGCCGGACAGAGAGAGGACCCCGCGAACGCGATGTTTCATTGACAGCACCCGACCGCGCGGCAGCTGCGCAGGTGCCCACGAAGCGCGAAGTGGAGCCGTCTCGAAAGACTCGGCTCCACCTCGTACAGCCCGCGTCAAGCAGGTCTGGTCCCGCGGCAGCCCAGGTCGGGCTGTCGCGCTTGCCTATTGCGCCGAGCGGCGGCGGCGCAGCGCCAGCACGAGGCCGACACAGCAGAGAGGCAGCAGCGCCCAGCTCGCGGCACCCGGAGCCGTTGCGCAGCCGCTCGCAGAGAGCGACTTCGCCACCAGCTCGCCATTGTCGAACCTCGACTCGGTCGTCATGCCGCGCTCATCGATCACGCGAACGTTCAGCGCGTGGCCATTGAGCTCCTCCGCCGTGAACGCCCGTGCCGGTCCAGCGGCCGACCAGGCTCCGTCACCGACCTTGTAGCTGTAGCGCAGCTGCTCCTCGGTCGAGGCCTGGCTCTTGGCATGGGTCACGACGCGGCCATCGTTGAGCTGCGCCAACTCGGCCGTCGGCGCCTCGTACGAGGAGAGGAAGTCGATCGAGACAGGGTTTAGATCCTGCGTACGGTCGTCGCCCATGTCGCGCGATGTGACCTCGATGGTGTGGTGGCCCTGCACGAAGAACATCGGGTTGCGCACGGTGAAGCGCGACTCGCGCAGCCACGGCGACCAGAGACCGCCGTCGATGCGGTAGCTGAACTCGGCCGGGCCGTTGATCGCGCCCATTGCGCTCGCCTCGATGATGGCCGCCGGAACCTTGCGATTCGGTCCGCGCAGCTCCTCGATGCTCTCCGGCAGGTCGCTCGCGGCGAGGCGAGCCGACGTCTGCGTGCTGTGTCCTGGCACGCGCGAAGAGGCCGGCGCAATCGCCGCCCAGATCGCGAGGTGGTTGTATCCATCCACCGCGATGTTGCTCGAGACCGGCACCGCGCCGGCGATCCCCTTGACCTGCAACTGCAGACCGAGCAACTGCGGCAAGGCGATCGGCTTGAGCAGGCCCGCCAGCAGCGGCTGGGCGAACTGCACGACGGCGCCGAGCAGGTCCGTCACCACGGACGGATCCTCCGCGAGCATGACGTTGTCCGACGACGAGATGTTCGTGATCACCTGCGTCAGATCGCCGAGCACCGGCTGGATCGTGTCGGCCTGCTGGCCCGGGAACGTGCGCAACCCAAGCGGCACGGAGACATCCGCCTGGAGGGTAAAGAGGCGCACCCAGCGGTTGTCGATCACTGCGTAGAAGTCGAGGTTGAGCTTCGGAAGCGACAGCGTCACGAGCGGATCGCGCGGGACGACGTCGGTGCCGGCGTCATTCTCGGCGAACGTTCCACGACCGACGCGGATCGAAGGAGCGAGCGTCGGGCGGAGGAGAATCGCCATCGGCGCATCGCTGCCGCCGGTGAGCAGCTTGAGCGAAGGCAGGAACGACTTGAAGAGCTGCGTCGACACATACGACGAGGTCTTGTTCGAGATCTGGATGCAGAAGACGCCCGAGTTGAACGCATCGTACGAGGCCGAGTTCAGCAGCTTGCTCGCAACCGAGACGCCGACGTCGTAGACGCCGATTCCGCCGTCCGGCTGGTTGTTCAGATCGTCAAAGTTCATCGCCGGAATCGTGTTCGTGTCGATGGGCGGGAACGTCGTCGGCGGCACGCAGAGCGCCGGCACGACCGTGCTCGCTGGCTGCGTCGCCGCGACGGCGGCGAACTGGATGCCACCGTCGTCGACAGCGGCCGGAGCGGTCTTGCCGCCGAGGCCGACAAACAGGTTCATCTTGGTTCCCGCGGGGAAGCCCACGGTCTGCGTCAGGTTCGTCAGGTCGAGCGTTCCCTGGATCGCGAGAGGAGTCGGCTCGCAAGCGCTGCCCGGTCCGGCGTCGAGCGCCTGGGTGGACGCGACGCAGACGCCGCGGCTCGTCACGCAGACCGTTGCCGCGCCGTTGTCATCCTTGGGGCAGTCGCTGTTGGATGCGCATGCGGCAGAGCCACCGTCGAACGTCACCGCGCGCTGGCAGCGGATGTTGTCGATCTGCTGCTGCAGGAAGCCGACGATCTGCGATTGGAACGCCGTGGTCAGGTAATCCTGGAGGTACTGGACGACGTAGCTGATGATCTGGCAGCCGATCGAGGTGCTGTCGGAGCCGCATCCGCCGCCGATGATCCAGCCGCTGCCTGTCAGCGCGCCGTTGTCCTTCAACGTCAGGAACTGCTGGTTGTCGGTGTCGCAGCCGTTGAATCCATCGGTCTCGCCGTAGGTCGGCGGCACCGGATTGCCAAGAGGATGGGCGTTGTCGCCCGGCGTCGCCGTAATGTGCAGCAGGCCGCCGATGTCGATGCCCTTGAGGAGATTGTCGAGCGACTGCTGCGTGATGTTCACCAGCAGGCGACCATCCGGCGCTTCGGTGAAGCTGAACGCAAGAGACAGCGTCGTCATTCCGGCCTTGCAGGGCGCGCCGCCATCGAGGTTCACGCCGATCGGGCAGATGGTCGACGAGTCGTCGATCTGGATGTCGCCCTGGAACGGCGCGGGAGCGCCAGCGCTGTCCGAGTAGATCGAGCTGTGCGCCTCACCGGTGCGAAGATAGAAATCGCCGCTGTGGATGTTGACGTAGATGTTCGCCTTGAGCACCTGATCGTGGGGATCGAGCACCCAGTCGACGCTGTTGAACTTGAGGTAGATCGGCGTCGCGTCCGCAGCGCCCGCGTCGGCTGCATCGCAGTGGCCATTGAAGTTCGTGTCGCCCGCGAGGATGCTCAGCCGCGTTCCGAACCCACTGATGCACGCGCTCGTGTCGAGCAGCTTGGTGCAGGGGATGGTGGCGAGCGCGCCGGGATAAGTAGAGCTCGCGGTGCCATTTCCGAGTCCGGCGAGGATCCCGTTCAGCGTGCTCGCATTGAGCTGGTTGAAGAGATCCTGCGTCAGCCGCAGCTGCACCGTGTTGTCGAGCTTGTTGGTGCCGGTGAAGCGGAAGGGGCCGCCATCCGGGCTCGTCGTTGTGATCAGGCCACCCGCGCAGGAGGAGCCGGTGCCCGAGCAGCCGACCGCGAAGATCAGGCCGAACAAGAGGGAACGATGCAGGAGGCTGCGGCGGACGGGCAGTGCGTTGGCAGAGGGCAGCATGCGGCGACAACCTCCAGAAGGATGCGACCTGATTTTCGGTAGCGGTTTCGATCCTACCCGACTCGGCGGTCTCGCAGGAAGGACACAGTGGTCCGGCGACTGACCGATAAGACGTGCGCGCCGCCGCACCGCGCGCATGGCTGGCGAGGTGCGCCTGATCTAGGCGCGAGGGACTCTCCCGCCGAGAGCGACGAGACCAGCGGCCTCATTGAGACGACCCGTGCGGAACGCCTCGAGGTCGACTGAGATGAAGCGGAAGCCGGCGGCGCGCAGCAGCGTCGCGGCCTGCGCGCGAACCTCGAGGAGCAGCGGCAACTCGTCATCGGCCACCTCGATGCGCGCGACCTCCCCGTGATAGCGGACGCGAAACTCGCGCAGCCCGAGCGAGCGCAGACCCATCTCGCTCTGCGCCAGTTGGGCGAGACGCTCCGCAGTCACCGCCGTGCCGTAGGGAATCCGAGACGAGAGGCACGGCTGCTGCGGCTTGTTCCACGTCGGCAGACCGAGCTGCAGAGAGAGAGCGCGAATCTCGTCCTTCGTCATGTTCGCATCGGCCAGCGGCTGGAGGATCGCACGCTCTTGGGCTGCGATGAGGCCTGGCCTGTGATGTGGAGTTCATCCGCATTGGTGCCCGCAAGGATCGTGGCGAGCCCGCGGGAGCGGGCTTCCGCCTCGGCGAGACCGTACAGCTCGGTCTTGCAAAAGTAGCAGCGGTTGTTCGGATTGGCAGCGTAGCGCGCATCGTCGAGTTCGTGCGAACGGCGCTCGATGTGCTCAGCACCCAGCTGCCTTGCGACGGCGCGGGCTGCGTCGAGTTCGTCTGAGGCGATGGCGGGAGAGATTGCAGTGAACGCGATCGCACGCGCGCCGAGCGCCTGCCGAGCCAGCGCGAGAAGCAGTGCGGAGTCGAGGCCTCCCGAGAAGGCGACCAGCGCCGACCCGAGCGTGCGAATCCGCGCGACGACAGCGGCCCCTTTTGCCTCGGCAACCGGGGCGAGTGCGTGGAGCTGATCTTGCGTCATCTTCCGCGATCCGCTCAGCGCACTCGAACGGCTAACGCTTGCGCGCTGGTTTCGCGGCCGGCTTGGCCGGCTTTGCCGCAGGCTTGGCCACCTTGGTCGACTTCGCCGGCGCCGCTGCCTTCGCGCTCTTCGCGGGAGCCTTCGCTGCGGACTTGCTGGCCGGCTTCGCAGGTGCCTTCGCGGCAGCCTTCGCCGCCGGCTTGGCCGCCTTGGGAGCGGGCTTGGCTGCATTCGCTGCCGGCTTCGCGGCAGCCTTCTGTGGAGCGGCCTTCGCGACAGCCTTCGCTGCGGGGGCGGCCTTCGCCGGAGTCGCGGCCTTGGCCACTGGAGCAGTCTTGGCCGACGGGGCAGCCTTCGAGGCGGCGACCTTGGCCGTCGGCGCTGCCTTGTGACCCTTGGCTGCATCGGCTGCGCGCGCGTCGTCCTTGTGCCCGTGATCCTTCGCAGCCGGAGCGGGCGTCGCCGACTTCGGCGGAGCCTGGTAGAGCACCGGCTTGGGCGCGGGCGAGAGCGGCGCGGGACGCAACGGAGCCTTGTTGCTGACCGCAGTCAGCTTGGGGCGCGACTTCAATCCCGCCTGCGCCGGATCGACGTAGCGCAGCGCAACCAGCTGGCCGACCAGGTGCTCGACGGCGTCATCGATCGACATCTTGGCCGTATCGACGAGAACCTCGGGATGCGTCGGCGGCTCGTACGGCTCGGTGATGCCTGGGAAGTTCTTCAACTCGCCCGAGAGAGCGCGCTTGTACTGGCCGGTCTTGTCGCGCGAGATCAGCTGGTCGATCGGGCAGTCAACGAAGACCTCGACGAAGCGGCTGATCTGGCGCCGAGCCTCGTCGCGCGCTTCGCGGTTGGGGCTCTGGACAGCCGACTGGAAGACAACTCCGCCGCCGCGCGTGATCAGCCGGCAGACCCAGGCGAGCCGCTTGACCTCAGCGTTGCGCTCTTCCTTGGCCTGCGCGCTGCCAATCGCCAGCATCCCGGACACGTCGTTGGTGTCGAGAATCTCAGGACTCATGCCGAGCCGCTTGAGACGGTGCGACAGCGCACTCGCAAGCGCCGACTTCCCCGCGCCCGCCATCCCCGTGAACCACACCGTAAAACCGGTCGAAGACATCCCCACGCTCATCGTGTCCACTCTCTTTACCGGCTTTTGGACCTGAATCCGGTTTTGAAAAGGCCGGACACGATACTCTTATCCTACATCGTTGGCAAGCCTTGACAGGGAACTGGCGGGAATGTAGGGCGCCGCGAACCGTTCAAGACTCATCATTTGCGAGGCGCGGCATCGGGAGAATCTCCTCGAGAAAATCGCCGCGCGTCGGGTCCCACCGATAGAGGCGCGCGTCGTCGGTGCGGCCAGCGCGGCAGGAGACGACGAGATAGTCGACGCCTGGCCAGAGCGGTTCCAGGCCGCCGCCAAGAGCCATCTCGCGATCTTCGCGCGAAAAGTATGCACCGACGTCGGGGTGCGAATGGGCGATGCCAACGAGTGCGCCGCCCGTCGATTCGGCCTGCTCGAGTTCGGCAAGCAGGCGCGGCCCGTCCATCACGTAGCCGTCGCGGCCCGTGCGCGATGAGGTCCCGGACGCAGCGCTGGTGCCGGCGATGTTGGGGATCGCCGCGAAGCGCAGCCCACCCGAGGCGCTCGACAGGATGAGCCCGCACGCCTCCGCGGGGTAGCGCAACTGGCACTCAAGAGCGATGGCGGGCAGCAGCGGCGCAAGGTCGGATGACTGCATGAATATGCACTCCTGGGCCGCCGCTCAGTCTCGAGAAGCGCTTTCGCTTGCATGATTATGCTGGGGTTATGCAGTTGGAGGTGGAGACAGGTAGCGGTCGGCACGATCGGGGAGGACGCAGACGACGCACCCGCCCTTCCCTGCTGCGGAGAGCTCCCGCGCGATCCGCAGCGCACCCGCCGCCGCCGCGCCCGCACTGTGCCCAGCGAGCAGGCCCTCGTGCTCACGGAGCCGATCGGCCATGTCCCAGCCCTCGTCCGTCGAGATGCGCAGCGTGCGGGTCAACTCGTCGGCGCGGAAGATGTCGGGGATGATGCTCGACGGGAGGTGCTTGAGCCCCTCGAGGCCATGCAGCGCCTCGGCCGGCTCGACCGCAATGACCTCGATGGCCGGATTGCGCCTGCGCAAGCCGCGCCCGGTCCCCATCGCAGTGCCGGTCGTGCCGAGTCCGAGGACGGCGTGCGTGACGCGTCCCTGCGTCGCCTCCCAGAGTTCTCGCGCGGTGCTCTCGTGCGCGGCCGGGTTCATCGGGTTCGAATACTGGTCGGCGTAGAAATAGCGCTCGGGATAGTCGCGCGCGAGCTGCCTCGCGAGCCGCTGAGCGCCATCGGAGAGCTCCTGCGGATCGCTGAAGATCTGCTCGGCGCCATAGATGTGCGTGAGCTTCTTGCGGGCATCCGAGACGTTCTCGGGCATCACCAGCGAGACACGAAGGCCGAGCGCAGCGCCAATCCAGGCGTAGGCGATCCCGGTGTTGCCGCTGGTCGAATCGAGCAGCGCCCGAGGACCACCCGGAGCAAGCTGGCCGCGGGCAAGCGCGTCCTGGATGATCGAGAGCGCTGCGCGATCCTTGACGCTGCCCCCCGGATTGAACCACTCGAGCTTGGCCCAGAGCTCGACGCCAGGCACGTCGCGTTCGAGCGACGCGAGGCGCACCTGCGGCGTGTTGCCGACGGCCGCGACGAGCCGATCGAGAATCATCGGCGCGCCACGGTGGCCACCGCGGGCAGCGCGGCAGACGGAGGGAAGGCCTCGAGCGTCTGCACGAAGGGCGTGCCGACCTGGGCGAGTCGCTTGAGCGCCTCGAGCGCGGCGAGCGCCCCGAGCGCTGCGGCCTCAGCGGGTGAGCGCGGGTCTGCGGGCAGGCAGATCTCGAACGGCGGACGAGCCGGCGTGCGCTCCGAGGCGCCCTCGAAGGAGGATGGATCGTGTACGGAATACACTTTGACATCCGGCCTCGCGGGAAGAGCGGTCGTCGCGTCGTCGAGGAGAGCGCACGCCAGCGACGCCGACAACTCCCGGCACTCAGAAGCGACCGCCGGAGCCCACGGGCCGCGCAGAATCAACGTGCCCACGCCAGCTGCACTCAACGCGCGCGCACAGCTTCGTGCCGCGCCTGATGACGAGTGAGAAAGTTCGATGAGGACCGTTCCTGCGCAGATTCTCTCCTGGCCGAGACCGCCGAGGCGGTCGAGCAGGAGGTGGCGCGAGAAGCGCTCTTGATCATCGGGGCTGAGCATGGCGCGCGATTGTGCCGTGAGGCGCTAACGCCCGCCTGCGATCGCCGGGACGACGCTCAGGCGATCGCCGTCGGACAGCTTCGCCTCGAGGCCGCCGGCGCTGCGCACGTCCTGATCGTTGCGGAAGAGATTGACGTAGCGGCGCAA
Organism: uncultured delta proteobacterium; assembly: GCA_903911145.1. Classification (GTDB taxonomy): domain Bacteria; phylum Myxococcota; class Myxococcia; order Myxococcales; family 40CM-4-68-19; genus CAIWCD01. Next base: position 112,053 of record CAIWCD010000048.1, read on the forward strand.
CCCGCCCTTGTCGTCGAGCAGGCGCTCGCGCAGGCCCGGATAGCGTCGCGACAGCTCTTCGACAGCGGCCCCGACGGTGGCGGCACTCTCGAGCGCGACCTCGGAGAGATTCTGCGTCAGCGGGCGCAGCGGCGCGGGGATCTTCACGGTGATGGCCATCGGTGGACTCCTGTCGAGGGATGCGCTGGATTGATGCCGCAAGTCGCCGAACGTCGCCATCGGCAACTCGCGCGAGGGAGATCGATCAGATGGCGCGGCAGGCAGGGCATGAAGGATCGGGTGGAATCGGGATCGTCCGCGACGTCCCGGCGAGGCCGTCCCAGCGCAACAGCGCGCCCCGCGCCAGGGGAGGCTCGCTCGCAAGCAGCCGCATCGCCTCGACGGCCATCGACGCGCCGACCAGCGCGCAGAGCGGGCCGGCGACTCCAGCCTCGGCGCAGGCGGGGACGGAGCCGGGAGGAGGAGGGCCCTCGAAGAGACAGCGCAGGCACGGACCACCCGGGACGATCGAGAGGAGCTGGCCGACCCAGCCGAGAGCCGCGCCGTGCACAAGTGGAACACGGGCGGCGAGCGCAGCGTCGTTCGCGAGGAAGCGGGTCGCGAACGAGTCGGTGCCATCGAGCAGCAGCGTTGCTCCGCGCAGAAGCTCGGCCGACGTCGACGCATCGAAACGCATCGCGCGCGAGATCAGCTCGACGGAAGAATCGGGACAGAGTCTCCCCAGCGAATCACGCGCGGCCTCGACCTTGAGGCGACCGACATCCCGCTCGGTAAAGAGCGTCTGGCGCGCGAGATTCGAGCGATCGACCCGATCGTCATCGACGAGCACGAGCGTCATCGGCGTGCGCCGGACGTGCGCCTCCTCAAGCAGCGCCAGGGCGGCAGGGCAGCCGAGCCCACCGAGCCCGAGCAGGACGAGTCGCGGCGCGCTCATGAGGAGCGCGGCCGCGCGGACGATCGTGCCGTCGCAGGCGGATCGAGACTGAACTCGCGCTCACCGGTCGCGTGAACGATGGCGATCGCGCCGCGAGCCTTCTGCTGCGCCGCGATCTGCAGCGCCGCAGCGGCGCCGTGGGACGCGCAGAGACCGTGAGATCGTGCCACCAGAAGCCGCGCGGTCTGCGCCTCGACCCGCGTGATCGAGAGCAGCTCGAGCGGTGCCGAATCCAATGGCTCCTGCAGCGCCGCCTCGAGAAATTCGCGCGCTTCGTCAGCTTCCGGCAGGTCGGGAAGAACGTCGCCCGGGCCCGCTGCATGCAGCGCGATCGCACGCAGTGACGGCCATCGAGCGCGCAGCGCGTGCAGCGAACCAACCAGCGCTGCCGCACCTCCTGCGGGAGCAAACAGGAGCGACGGCTCTTCTGCGCCGCTCTCGAGATCGCGCAACAGCTCTTCTCCAAGGGTCTTGCGAGCAGCCTCCGCAGCAGCCGCACCGGCAAGAGACGGGAGCAGCAGCGCTCCCTCGGAAACGAGCCGGCTCGCCTTCGCACCCGCGTCAACGAACGACGAGACGCCGCTTGTCCGCATGCCCCAGATCGCGAGCGCCTCGTTCGTCTCGTGCGTCAGCGGGCCGTGCACGACCAGGTGCAGCGAAAGTCCGCGCGCCCGCGCCCAGCCTGCACCCGCGAGCGCCCCGCTCCCGCTCACCACCGCGACCAACGGGCGCGCCCTGTCGATCGTCAGCGCTGCTGAATCCCAGATTGCGAGCGAGCGATCGACCGCGCTGCCAGCGGGCCGGAGCGATTCGAGCTTCGCCAGCACAGTGCCCACACGCAGAAGCGGCGTCGGCCGCGCACGCATGCAGAGCTCGAGCCGCGCGCCCGCCAGCTTCTCTGTCTCGACCGAATCGATCATCGGATCTCTATCCGCGTGTCGGAATGTATCTCGCGGGCGCAGCAGCATAGAGACGCAGCACGTTCGCCGCAACGAGACTCGGCACGCGAAATTGCTCCTTCGCGGCAGCGCACTGTACTGTCTCCCAGTGACCGATTCGTTGGTGGAAGGAAGCATTGGCACGCGCTCGGACGGCGGCGCCTTCGGGCACGATCGCCCCGAGGGGACGGTCGCCAACTTCTCGCACGACCGATTTCTCACACGCGCGCGCGCCCTCTTCTACGCGCGCCTCGCCTTCCTCGTGCTCGGCCTCGGCGTCATCGGACTGCCCGCATGGTCGCAAGCGTTCGGCCTCGGAGGCTCCGGCGCATTCGCGGTCTATCTCGTCATGGTCGCGTACAGCGCGGCCAACTACGCACTCCTCGCCAAGCCGCGCGTCGGCAAGCTGCTCACCTTCGTCACACTCTGCGCCGATCTCTGCGTGCTCGTCTGGCTCGTCTCGATCACCGGCGGACTGCGCAGCCCGTTCCTCGCCGCGCAGCTGCTCTTCACCACGCTCTTCGTCGTGCTCTTCCCCACGCCTCTCGCGGTCGTTCCGCCGCTGCTCACCTTCCCTGTCGTCGCCAAGCTCGACCAGCTGCTCGGCGGACACGCGATGGTGCAGATCGATATCTTCATTCTCCTCTGGTACTCGGCGATCAACTGCATCCTCGTCTACGTGATGGTCTACTTGAACGAGCGCGATCGGGCCCGCCACGGCGAGCTGCACAAGATGAGCCGCGCGCTGCGCGACATGGCGATCGTCGAGGAGAGAAACCGCCTCGCGCGCGAAATCCACGACGGTCTCGGAGGCGTAATTTCGGCCGTCGTGATCCAGTCGGAATATCTGCTCAACATGATCGAGGGCTCCGAAGTGCGCGCCCGATTGAGCGGCACGTCCGAGGCGCGTGCGGCGGTGATCCCGACCATTCGCAAGGAGCTCACCGAGCTGCACGAGGCGGCCGAGGAGTCGATGGACGAGCTGCGCCGCAGCCTGCGCATGATGAAGGAGAACTTCGATCTGGTCGCGTCGGTGAGCGACTACACGAAGGTCGCGGGCACGCGGCACAAGCTCGACGTGCGCTTCACCAAGATCGGCAGAGAGAGATTCGTCGGACCCGAGGCATCGCTGGCGATCTTCCGCGTCCTCCAGGAGAGCCTGACCAATGCGGCCAAGCATTGCGGAAAGGGCACGCAGGTCGATATCTCGCTGACCTTCGCGCCCGGCTCCTGTACGCTGACCGTGCAGGATCACGGAAAGGGATTTGAGCTGCCGGACGATCCGAACGCGCTCGCAGAATTGGGGCGACAGGGACATTATGGGCTCGCGAATATGCGCGAGCGCGCCAACAAGGTCGGGGGGCGCGTCCGCCTCGCCGCAGCACCGGGCAAGGGAACACGGATCGAACTGACCGTTCACGCAGGAGAGGAGCAGAACCGATGAGCGCAGCAGCCGCGAAGCCTGCCGAGAAGATCAAGGTGATGGTGGTGGAGGACCAGCCGCAGATCTTGAAACAGCAGCTCAAGATCCTGCAGGACGCGCCGGACATCGAGGTCGTCGGCACGGCGCTCTCGGGCGAGGCCGCGCTCGACTGGCTCGCCGCCAACGAGAAGAATGCCGCGAAGATGCCGGACGTGATCCTCGAGGATCTGGGCTTGCCGCGCATGACGGGCATCGAGGTCACGCGCGAAGTGAAGAAGCGCTGGCCGCACACCGAGGTGCTGATCTTCACCATCTTCGATGAAGAGGAGAAGGTGATCGACGCGGTCAAAGCGGGCGCGTCTGGCTATCTGCTCAAGGGCGCGACGAGCGAGAAGATCCTCGAGGCGATCCGCGAGGTGAAATCGGGCGGGACGATCATCCAGCCGAATCTCGCGCGCCGTCTGCTGCAGCACTTCAAGGTGCCCGAATCGACGGACGCGCCGGTCGAGGAGAAGCCGCTGCCGCGCGGAAATCGCGAGGAGCCGGCGACGCGGCCGCTCACCGAGCGAGAGATCGAGATTCTGCGACTGATCGCGAAGGGGCTCTCGAACAACGAGGCGGCGAATGTGCTCTCGCTCTCGCGCGCGACGGTGCGCACGCATCTCGAGCACATCTACGAGAAGCTCGAAGTGACGAACCGGGTCGAGGCGGTCACCGAGGGTCTGCGCAAGGGGCTGATCGAGATGTAGTGCGGACGCTGAACGTTCGAGGGTGAGAAAGGCGGGCGCCATCGTGCGGGCCCGCTTTTTTCGTCTCGCCGTCCAGCGTCAGCGCAGGCGCACCAACTCGTTTTCGCGAAACAGCCCGTCCCCGTCCAGCTCGTGCTCGTCGAGAGCGCTGAGCGGATACCCGACATCGCAGAGCCAGAGCTCGCCGGTGAATTGCCACGCGAGCGCACCGAAGAGACCTTGCGCGGGAAGGCCGAGAGCGAGAGTCGCGCGCGCCTTCAGCGTGGGCTGCGAGGGGGCGCCGGAGTCGGGATCAAGACCCGTCGGAACCTCGAGAGACAGCACCTCGGCGCGCTGCTCGTTGGCCGTGCGGATGAGCGTCGCAGCCGGCTCGCGAGGAGCACCTTCGAGCCCGACGCCGATGAGCCCATCGATCACGAGATCCGCATCGGCGATGGCGTTGCGCACCAGAGGCGAGCGCGGCTGCAGCATCCGCAGGCGCAGGCTCTCGATCAGCTGCGCGGCAGAGAGCGTTTCTGGGCGCATCTCCTTCTCGCCCGAAGTGAGCACCACGGTACACTCTGCGCCGAACCCCTGCAGGATGCGCATCGTGTGCAGCGCCACCGCGGCCTTCACTCCCGTGCCGACCAACGCCACGATCGTCGCGTTCTCGAGCTGGTTCTCGAGCAGCTTGCGGGAGAGCGCCGCGGCCGCGCGGGCAGCGGCCTCGACGAGGTTCGCGCGCAGAAGCCCCTTGGCGAGCGCCGACGATTCGACCTCGCGCAAGAGCTCCGTCGAGATGAGCGGCAGTTCCAATGCAGTGGACATGCGCGCGACTCTACTTCATGGCGCGCAGAGGGGAATGGTGTTCGCGCCGCCGTCGGCGAGAATTCCGATCGCGATCGACTGGCAGCGCAGCCCGTGAGGACAGAGCACGCCGCCATCGGAAAGCTGCTCGCAGAGGCCCGCGCAGCGCCCTTCGCTTCCGCCGTCGGGGAGCGAAATCGCGACCACGCAAGCGCCGGCACCGGGACAGCTGTCGGGCGAGCCGCCATCGAGCAGAGCTGGCGTGCAGCTGATCGTGCAGTAACCGCCGCTGCCGCTCTGTCCTGCGAGCGAGAGGCATTCTGCTGGAGGGGCGCACTGCGAGAGGCCTGCACAGGAGGAGAAGAGGCCCGCGTCCGTCGATGCAGATACTCTGCATATTCCATCGAGTGTACTACACTTGAAATTCGCTCCGGAGCTGCTGCAGAGCAGAGCATCGGTGCGGCAGTCCGGCAGGCAGACCCGTCCACCGCCTGGTCCATCCTCGCAGAGCCAACCGTCGCGGAGACAGCCGCCGTCGGGTTCGCAGCCGCGCAGGCAGGCGCCGCTGTTGGGCGCGCCCATGCAGACTTGCGCAACGCCGGCGTCGGGATCGTCGGGGCAACCGCGCGACTCGTCGCACGTGCCGACACAGGCGCCGCCAGGAAAGAGCGTGGTGTCACAGACGTCGAGGCCACACTGCGCACTCGTGTAACAGCCAAGCCCTGCGCGGGTATGTCCGATCGCGGCGGCCTGCGGAGAGACGCCGGCCGGACAGCCGGCGATGCTCAAAGCCGCACCCAGCAAGGCCGCGAGCGCGATTGACCAGAACGCGCGCGGCCTCATCTAGCTCGAGAAGCGGAACGGCGCGCGGTCGACGAAGAGCGGGTCCGACTTCTTCTCGCCGCCCTTCTCGTCCTTCACGATGAAGTAGAAGTGGCTCTCGTTGCTCCCGGCCGCGTCGGCAGGAATGTCGATCTTGTAGGTCTGCTTCACGCTCGCGGCCGCCTGCGCGTCGAGCTTCTTGACCGACTTGTCCTGCGTCGTGTCCGAGGAGGCCGCCCAGATCTCGATCTTCAGGCTGCCCTTGGGATCCTTGCACTCGATGAGCAGATCGACGGACGCGCCGTTGAACGCGCGTGCCTGGCTCCACGTCGCGCTCACCAGGCTACCCGCTGCGTCGTCCTTCTTCTGGTCCTTCGCCGCGTCGGTCGGCCCCTGGTCCTCGCTCTGATCCTCGTCGGAATCGGAGCCGCTTTTCGGCTCGGCCTTCTTCGTCTTCTCCGCCTGCGCCAGCAGAATCTTGAGCGCCTGGATCGCGTAACTGCCAAGCCCGTTGCCGCTCGCACCGTCGTCGATCATCACGTCGGGCGAGCCCTGCTTGATGTTCCCGTTGCCGCCGCAGTGGGTGGTCTTGTCGTTCATCCGCATCAGCGGCTTGTTGTTCACGTAGACGTCGGGTGAGCCCTTGGTGAGCGTGTACGTGTTCGGGCCGCAGCAGATCGCGTGAATCCCGAGGTCGTCCTGCCGGGCCGCATTGAGATTGTTGATGTAGACATCGGGCGAGCCGGTGACGATGGGGCCAAGCCCCGGGTGCGGGCAGGCCGGGCAGCCGTGGGCATCGTTCTGCACCTGCGCTGGATCACCGAGTCGCGCTGCTGCGGGCATGAAGCCTCCTCGGCGATGAGATTATCATGCTCGGGGGTCGCAGAAAAGTGCGCCTCTCTCCCGCGCGGCCTTGACAAGCAGGTGGCCCCTCGCGTTCCCTCTGCGACGAGAGTTTCGCAACTCCCGCGAAAGGCGCACGATGTCGTCTGCAGATGAGCTGATGTCGAGACACGCGAAGACCGTGAAGGCGGCGCTCGCGCTGCAGGAGATCAAGGACCCCAAGGAGCTCCTCGAGGCAGCCGCGAAAGTTGGCGCGATGGCCAAGGAGCTTGAGGCTGCAGGCAAGAAGCTGCAGGCCCAGTACGGAGACGGCGGCGGCCCCGAAGAGCGCGTCGTGCTCACGGCGGATCAGCGCGAACGCATCGGGGAGACGACCGGAGTGGCGATGGAGATGCTCGTCGTGCGCGATCCGAGCGGGGCCTTCGCTCGGGCGATGCCGACGAACGACCGCGCGACCATCGAGCGCATGGCAGCGCGGCAGGCAGCTGTCATCGCGACTCGCAAGGCGAAGGAGAAGGCGGTCGAGGCGCTGATCAAGCAGCTCGAGAAGCTCGGCGTGCCGGAGCTCGAGCCCGTGATCGAGGCGATCAAGGCCGACCCCACGCTCGAGACGCTCGTCAAGCAGCAGGAGGAAGCAGCAGCGGCGCTGCTCGCAAAGACGGCGATGGAAGGCCAGGGCTAGAGCGGGACGACGCCTACGCGGCCTGCGCCTCGGGGACGCGCTCATCGCTTTCGGCGGGCCGGCGCGCACCGATGGGCCAGGCACTCACGGTGATGGCGAGGATGGCGCCAAAGATCAGATCGATCGCGTAGTGGTAGCGCAGCACGATCGTGGAGATGATGATTCCCGTGCAAGGCAAGAGCAGGAAATAGAAGCGGCGACGGAAGGCGCGCGCGTCGTGGATGAGGATGGTCAGCGCCATTCCGGTGTGCAGCGACGGGAAGACATCATAGAGAGCCGTGCCGGCGCTGATGACGCTGTTGTTGACCGCCGAGATCGGACCGACCGGAAGCGCGGCGGTGAAGAGCGCGGGAAAAGCGTGCTCGGGGCCCACGCAGGGCATGGCGATGTAGCCGAAGAACCCGACGGCGAAGGCGAGATACGACGGCTGGCAGATGCGCCGCACCCGGGCCGCGTCGCCCATGAAGGCCCAGATGAGCAGGCAGGCCATCATCGCGTGGAGCGAGAGATAGCAGGCCGAGAGGACCTCGACAGCGAGCGGCGAGGCGAGCGCGATCGCCGGAACGGACGGGGTCTCACCGAAGAGCGTGCGGTCGATTGAGAGCATCGTCGCGTCGCGCAGGGGCGCGCCGAGAACGGGCACCAGTCGGCCAAGAGCGGAGCCATAGAACCAGAGGAGGAAGGGCAAGGAGACGAAGACGCGCGCGCGCTCCCAACGGTCGGCGGTAAGGCCGCTGCTCGAGGCCGCGAATCGCGCGGTGATCAGGATCGCCGAAACGACGAGTACGGTCGCGAAGGCGCACTCGATGCAGAGGGTGAATGCCTGCCGCTCGAGCGTCCAGGCGCAGACCAGCACACCCAGCGCGAGCAGCACGATCTCGGGAGGGTCGAATTGGAACCGATTGCGAGGGCTGCTCATGGCGCTCCGAATATGACCCACCCTTCTACATCAATTCGGACACAAAAGGACGCAAATACGACACTGGAAGCCTCATTTGTGACGTGGTAATGTCGCTGCGCGCGTAGCTCTGGTCGCGTTCGACAGCGCCACCGCTGGAGGAGTGTTCGATGCCCGCACTGAACTTCATCAAGATTCTCGGCAACCTGAAGTTCTTCGCAGTCGGCCTCAAACTGCCGATCAACTTCGACGAGAAGTACTACAAGGACCGCAATCCCGAGCAGGGCGAGCAGGGGCACATGCCGCAGACGATGCCGCCCTGGTTCATGGCGCCGCATCCCGGCTACAAATACCAGCAGGATAGCTGCGACAAGATTGGGCAGAACTTCAAGGATTTTCACGACACGATGATCGACGCCGTCGGCTTCGCCCACAATATGTGGAAGCTGCAGGCCAAGTTCGGCAGCCTCCAGATCATGGCCGTGAGCGCGATCGGCACGCCCGGATGCCTGAGCGGACCGGAGTTGGAGTCGCTGATCAAGACCGCGCCCCAGTGCGCCGCCTGGACGGGGAATATGGCGAAGCACCGCGACGCCGTGGCGAAGGGGGTCTCGAAGTGCTTCAAGCAGTGGCAGGATCAGGTGACCATTCCGGGTCTGCCGCTCTACCCTGCGTTCGCCGCGTTTCCGGGCCCGATGGCCCCGCCGATGCCGAATATCCCGGTGCCGCTGATCGCCTGCATCTCGGGGCAGATGAGCATGATCATCACGCCCAACCAGATGCAGAGCGAGATGGGGAACGCGCTCGACGGCGGGCTGAAGGACAAGGACAAGACCAAACAGTATGACGCGCTCTACGGTTCAATCGCGCTGGTGCTGTCGCTCTCGTTCATGATCTGGCTGGCGAGCCAGCAGCTGATGCTCACGCTCGGGAAAGGTCCGATCCCGACGTTCGCTCCGCCGTTCGTACCCGTCGGGCCGGTGGTCGCTGGAGACAACATCTCCATCCCCGGCCACGTGATGACGTAGGGCGATCCGCGAGGTCGGCCGAAGCTCGCCCTTGCGGGATTGGTTGCGCGCGGCTTTGCCTCATGGTATGCGCGGCGCCCCTATGGTCGCGCTCCTCGTCACTATCCACGTCCTCGTCAGTGTCTTCCTCATCTTCGTCATCCTCCTGCAGCCGGGGAAGGGAGACGGCATGGGGGCGATGGGCGGTGGCGGCGGCACGGCCAGCGCGGTGTTCGGCGGCCAGGGCTCCGTCACGTTCCTCGCCAAGGTCACCCAGGTCTGCGCGGTCATCTTCATGATGACGTCGCTGACGCTCGCGTATCGCTCGTCGCACAGCGCCTCCGTGCTGGCGTCGCGCCGCGCGATTGCGGCCGAGGAGAAGGCCGGCGCGGCGAAGGCTGCCGATGCGGCCAAGACCGACTCCGCGAAGACCGATGCGGCGGCCCCGGCAGCGCCGACTGCGGCACCGGCAGCTCCTGCAGCCGCTCCAGCTCCTGCGGCGGTTCCGGCAGCGGCACCCGCTCCTGCAGCAGCCGCCCCGGCGGCAGCGCCCGCGAAGACGGCGGCTCCTGCAAAGTAATTTTGTCTCTCACAAGCGAGAGGATTGCGCTTTCTCGCTTGCACCTCAGGGCCGTCTGAGCTACGGAAGCGGCCCTTCGTTTTTCGCCCAGGTGGTGGAACTGGTAGACACACTAGCTTGAGGGGCTAGCGCTGCAAGGCGTGGAGGTTCGAATCCTCTCCTGGGCACCAGTTTCGGATTCAAAGAGAGCCTGTCTCCGCGAGGGGGCAGGCTCTCTGCTTTCCCGGCCCAGTTGCCGACGGGATGCATATGGATCAGCGCGCCAAGACGCTCCAGTTCGCCGATCCATCACGGAAGAGATCCCGCGCCGCAATCGTGATCGGTCTGCTCTGCATCGCTGCGTGCGCCGGCAGAGGGTGCCAGCGAGCGCAACTCAAGAGCGGTGCCGTTCCCCATTCGCTGCCGAAGGGAGAACTCGCCGGGAGCGGTGTCGACAGCAATGCGCTGCAGACGCTCCTTGCGCATGCGAAGGAAGAACGCAGCTCGGCGATCGTGATCGTGAAGGACGGGAAGATCGTCGTCGAGATGTATCGGGACGGCTACGACGGCGGCCCGCTGACGGCCATGTCGGCGTCGAAGTCGATCGTTTCGATCGCGATCGGAATGCTGATCGCCGACAACAAACTCTCGCTCGACACGCGCATGGACGCGCTCCTTCCTGAGTGGAAGGATCAAGGAGACAAGAGCACGATCACGGTGCGCCAACTGCTCACGCACACGTCGGGGCTCGATCCGTCCCGCGCGAACTTCGACAAGCAGGAGACGATTCGCGAGCACGCACTGAAGGCGCCGCTCGTCTTCATGCCCGGCACGAACTTTCAGTACAACAACGGCGCGGTGGATTTTCTCGCGGTGGTCGCTCGCCACGCGGCTGGCATTCCCCTCGATGCCTATCTCGATGCGCGACTCTTCCAGAAGCTCGATATGGCTGCGGCTTCCTGTGTGAAGGATTCGGAAGGAACTGCGCGCGGCGCAGACGCGCTCCTCATCCGCCCGGTCGACCTCGCGAAGGTCGGCATGATGATGCTCGACGAGGGCCGATGGAACGGCCAGCAGCTCGTCCCTGTGGATTGGGTCAAGCGTTCCATCGATGCGGGACAGAGCTTCGATGAGCGCTGCGGGTTGCTCTGGTGGCGAGAAGGCAAGTTCGCGCCGGTGTTGTCGGAGTCGGTGCTGGAGAGCATGCAGCGTCTTGGCCTCTATGAGGCCGCGGAGCGAGCCCTTCCGTTGCTTGGCAAAAAGTTCTCGACCTGGGACGAATACGCCGCAGCGGCGAAGGCGGCCGTCGGCGAGGAGAACGTCAAGAAGCTCTACGCCGCCGAAGTGACGGGCGACCACATCCATTTCTTTTCGTCGGTTACGGATGGACCGGTGACCGGCTTTTCTGCGCGCGGCTCGCTCGGGCAGTTCTTGGTCGTCCTGCCCAAGCGGCATGTGGTTGCCGTTCGCATGCGCGCGGCCGAGGCGAGCGACTACGAGCAACCGACCGTCTACAAGAATGGATACGGAGCCTTCTCCGACGACGTCGCCAAGCTCTGGCCGTGAGCGCGAGAGGAATGAGGCAGGCACGACGAGAGAGTGCATCCGACGGGCGAGCTGATCGGCGAGGTCCGCCGTGTGCTTGGGGCCTACGCGCCCGACATGATCGCATACCGATACAGCTGGCACCGCAGCGGCCCGTTCCACAGCTCGAGAGGACGTCCTCGCGGGCGCAAGCCGAACGCGCTCTCGAACTCTTCGCTCGCTGACAGAACGGCGATCTCATGACCCGGCAGCGCGCGGAACGCCGCGCCCAGCGCGTGATAAAAGCTCTTGAGCTGCTTCTTGCCGCCGACCTCGAGGCGCTCGCCGTAGGGGACGTTGCAGAGGATGAAGCCGGGCGGATCGAGCGGGCGCTGCATGCGGGCGTCCTGCTCTCCAACGCGGACGATCCCTTCGAGACCGGCGGCGCGCACGTTTGCTTGAGCGGCAGCGACGGCGGCGCGATCTCGATCGCTCGCGCGGATCTGCGGAGGCGGCTGCTCTCGACGAACACGCGCGCGCTCGGCAAGCTCGGTGCGCAGGCGCGCAAGTGCAGGCCCGTCGTGCGCCATCGTACGCGGCCAGAATTCGCAGGAGAGCGCGCGCTCCGCATTCGGCGCGATCTGCAAAGCCATCGCAGCCGCTTCGATCGCGAGCGTGCCCGAGCCGCAGAGCGGGTCTGCGAGCGGGCGAGAGAGATCCCAGCCCGAGAGCCGGATCACGGCGGCGGCGAGCGCCTCGCGCAGAGGGGCCTCGACGGTGCGCACGCGATAGCCGCGATCGGAGAGCAGCGAGCCCGCGAGATCGAGCGAGACTGAGGCGCGGCCATCGCCGATGTGCACCGCGATGCGCACGCCCGGATTCTCGGTGTCGACGTCGGGGCGCGAGCCGCGCGTGGCGCGGAGCGCATCGCAGAGCGCGTCCTTCACCTTGAGCGCGATGAACTGCGTGTTCTCAAGCGTGGGCGCGCGTCCGGTCGCAGAGACGGCGAAGGTCTGCTCCGCAGAGATCAGATCAACCCACGGCAGCGCGCGCGAGCCTTCGTACAGCTCGTCTGCATTCGTGCAGGCGAATTCGCCGATCGGCTCGAGCACGCGCAACACGCAGCGCGAGTCGAGGCAGACACGCAACGCCGTCTCACGCGTGCCCGTGAACCGCACCAGACCCGGACGCTCACGGATCCCTTTGCAGCCCATCTGCGCCAACTCTCCTGCGAGTGCACTCTCGGCGCCGCGCGGGGCGGTCGCATACCAGCTCTGAAACGACATGGCCGCGCTCATGGCACACTCTCGCGTCTGATGTCCAAGGCGTTCACCAGCGAAGAGACCGAAGACGAGGCGCCGCGCGGACGGACTCTGCCGCGTGCGGGCGAGCTGCGTCCGATCACGCGCGACGGGAAAGCCGCGCTGGAGGCGGAGTTGCGCGCGGTGCAGCGCGAACTGGGCGCGCTCAATCAGGCAGCGGGTGGCGGCGCGAGAAAGAAGAGCGCGGCGCAGGAGGATTTGGCGCGGAGGGAGGAACTGCTCTCGGCGACGTTGGCGACCGTGGTGGAAAAGGGGCCGCCGACCGATCTCTCGCGCGTGGCGTTCGGTTGCATCGTCGAGGTCGAGAACGAGCGCGGCGTGCGCGTTGCGTACCAGTTGGTCGGCCCCGATGAGACCGATGCGCGCACCCAGAAAATTTCGATCGGATCGCCGCTCGGCCTTGCGCTGCAAGGGCAAGCGGTCGGCGACGAGATCGAGTTCGAGCGCCCGCGCGGCAGTGAACTGCTCACCATCCGCGCGATCCGGCGACGCTGAACGCGCAGCTTTCTCGTCCGAAAAATTGTCTCTCCGTCCATGCGCGTTACGCTGTACCCGTGACGGCTCGAGAGGAGATCGATCGAATCCAGCGGCGCCTCTTCGCTCGGCAGAAGCGGCTGATCGCGGCGTCCGTCCATGGCAGCAACGCCGATTTCCGCGCCTACGAAGCTCGCGTGCAGAAGCGCGTGCGGACGTTCAATCGCGAAGCAACTTACGGCGAGCTGCTCCACGCCGTCTCGACCGCGGACCTCGTCTACGTCGGCGACTACCACACGCTCAAGCAGGCCCAGCGCAGCTTCCTGAAGCTGGTGCAGCGGCGCTGGCCAAATCGGCCGCTGCTGCTGGCGCTCGAGTTTGTCCAGGGGCGCCACCAGGCGGCGCTCGATGACTATCTCTCGAGCAAAATCGGCGAAGAGACGTTTCTGGCGCGAATCGAATATCGGCGGCATCTGCGCTTCGATGTCTGGCCGCACTTCAGGACGATCTTCGAGGAGGCGCGCAAGCAGAAGCTCAAGGCCATCGCGATCGATTTGATCGGCACCCGCAGCACGACGCTCGCAGAGAGGGACACCTATGCGGCGCGGCGGATCGCGGCGGCGATGGAGGCCAATCCGGGCGCGCAGCTGTTCTGTCTTGCGGGACAACTGCACATCGCGCCACCGCATCTTCCTGCGGCCGTCTCGCGCGAGCTGGCGAAGCGGGGGCACTCGCTGCCGTCATTGAGCGTCTATCAGAACTGCGAAGCGATCTGGTTTTCGCTGCAAGCGAGCGGGCGCGCGCTCGAGACGGAGGCGGTGCTGGTGCGGCCGGGCGAGTGGTGCCTGCTCAATACGCCGCCCGTCGTCGCGCAGCAGAGCTATCTCGACTGGATCGACGGAGGCGAGAGTCCACTCGATGGCGACAGCGATCGGGTCGAGCGGCGCTTCAAGGAGCTCGCGCTGCTGGTGGCGAAGTTTCTCGACCTCGACAGCAAGAAGCTGCGCCACGAGCTCGCGCACTTCTCGGTCTTCACCGCGGGCGATCTCTCGTTCCTGCGCACCCTGCCCTCGCGCGGATTCAGCAAGACGGAGATCAAGCAGATCGAGCGGCAGATTCTTTCTCGCGAGAGCTATTTCATTCCGCGCGCGAAGGCCGCGTATCTGGCGAACCTCTCGGTGAACCACGCGGCCGAGGAGGCGTCCCACTTTCTGCGGCACATCGCGAGCGGTGCCGGTGACGAAGCGAGGCCGCTGCTCGATGGATTCTATTCGCGCGCGCTCGAGGAGGCGTTCGCGTTCTTCGGCTCGAAGATCGTCAATCCGCGCCGCAAGTGCGCGCAGGAGATCGACTGGCTGCGGCTCGCGCATCGCGCGCCGGATGCGTTCACGCGCGACGTGGCGAGGATGGTCCTGCGCCATTTGAGAATCGAGCGCGGCGAGACGCGGCGGTCGGCTCTGCGCGACATCTACGCGAGCGCGGGGCCGGAGCTGTTCAACGCGGTGACGCACGCGCTCGGATATCTGCTCGGCGAGAAGCTCTACTACGCGCTCGCGGCGGGCCGGATCGCCAAGAGCGAGCTGCGCGAACTGTTCCTCGACCCGCTCGAAGACGAAGGTGCGCCGCTGCTCGTCTATCTCGATCTGACGACGCGGCTGCGCGACCTGGTGGTGCCGCGGCAGAATTAAAGATTGTTTCGAGTCGGGGCCGTCGGATGAACGTCTGCTATGGGCATCAGACGTTCATCTTGGGGGCGGTCCGACATGATCCACGCGCAGCTCGAAGCTCGCGATCCAGACATCTCCTTCGCCGATGTTCCACGCCACTGGATGGCCGGCGATCGCGTCGCGTCGAACATCGCCAACGCAGTCAACCTGCTGTTCCCGGCGGGTGAGCGATTCTTCGTCCGCTCGGTGCACAAGTTCGCGCAGCAGATCGAGGATCCGGAGCTGCGGCTGCGCATTCGCGGCTTCTACAAGCAGGAGGGCCATCACGCGCGCCAGCACGAAGCGTGGTTCGCGACGATGAAGAGGCAGGGATTCGAGATCGAGGAGTTCCTCGAGATCTACCAACGCGTCTGCTACGAGCTCATCGAGAAGGTCGCGCCAGAAAAGCTTTCGCTGGCGGCGACCGCGGCGGCCGAACAGTTCACTGCGTTGCTCGCCCGCGACACCATCTCGAACGACATCTTCGCCAACGCCGCGCCCGCGCTGCGCCAGCTGCTGATGTGGCATGCGGCCGAGGAGCTCGAGCACAAGTCGGTGGCGTTCGATGTGCTGCAGGCGGTTGCACCGGGCTGGGGCTGGCGCGCGGCCGGAATGTTGATGGGCGGCTCGCTTCTGACGACATTCTGGATCGCAGCCTTCGTCATGCTCAACGCGCAGGATCGCAAGCTGCCCGAAGAGCCGAGGGAGAGTCTGCGAGGCAAGCTGGGCGCGGCGCGCATCGAACAGCTCGATGAGATCGTCGCGGCGATGAAGGCGAGACGCAAGAAGCTCGCAGCGCGCGTCTTCCTCGGCGGCATCGCTGATTATCTGCGACCCGGATTTCATCCCGACGAGATCGACGACCGGCCGCTCGCCGAGCAGGCGCTCGCTGCCATCGGCATGGCATAAGGAGCGCCACGCTCGCGCAGAGTGCGCAGCGCGAGGAGCCAGACATGAGAGAGCTGCGCGGGAAGACGGTCTTGATCACGGGCGCGGCGAGCGGCATTGGCCGCGCGAGCGCACGGCTGTTCGTCGAAGCGGGCGCAAAGCTCATCGTCTGCGACGTCAACGAGATCGGTCTGCGCGATCTTGAAAAGGAGCTGACCGCTCGCGAGGCCTTGCTGCTGGCGGCCCGCGTCGATGTCTCCGATCGAGACGAGATGCAGGCGTTCGCCGCGCAGGTGCACGCGCTCGTTCCCGCCGTCGACGTCCTGCTCAACAACGCAGGCGTCGGGCTCGCCGGTGGAATCCTCAACACCTCACTCGACGATTGGGAGTGGGTGCTGAACATCAACCTCTGGGGCGCAATCCACGGCTGCCATTTCTTCGTGCCGAAGATGGTCGAGCGCGGCGCGGGTGGCGCGGTGATCAACGTCGCGTCCGTGCTGGGCCTGCATGCGGCGCCCAATACCATCGGCTACTCGACGAGCAAGTTCGGCGTGGTTGGACTCTCCGAAGCGCTCGGCGGCGAACTGGCCCCGCATCGAATCGATGTCACCGCGATCTGCCCGGGGATGATCGACACGTCGATCATCGCGAATGGACGGATGCGCTCGTCGGATCCCGAGAAGATGAAGGCGAAGACGATGAAGCTCTTCGCCAAGCGCGGACATCCGCCTGAATTGGTCGCACGCGCGATCGTCGCTGCGGCGCGCAGCGGGAGTGGCGTGACTCCGGTCGCGCCCGAGGCGTGGGGGATCTGGATGATGCAGCGATTCGCGCCTGCGCTGCTGCCCAGATTCGAGCGAGCCCTGAAGAAGCGTGGATTGATCGAGTAATCAGGAACCATCCGGCGCACTATCCGCGTTCTATTCCTCGCGGGAGAGTCGCGTACGCCAATCGTCGCCGAGCGCAGGGAGTGCAGCGAGTTCGGCAGCAGCAGCAGGATGGCGCGCGCGAGCGAGGCGCACCTCCATCGCACGCGCGACGCTCCACGCAGGATGCGGGCGCGCGATGAGACGGATCTCCTGCCCCGATTCAATCAGCCCTTCGCGCAGCACGCGCAGATACCAGCCATATCTCCCGGTCGCGACGACGCGCTGGAGCAGGTCATTCCGATTCCAATACTTCGCGATATTGATGCACGGCTTACGCGGCTGCGAGATCTGCAATTGCGCGTCGCCAACGGCCCAGATATCTCCGAGGCAGACGGTTGATTCATCCGCGCCCTCGATGGTGAAGTTCTCCGCGAAGGCGCCGTGCGGCAATGTTGGTATCGCCAGTTCAGTCCGCCAGCGCGGATAATGCTCGCCGCTATAAGCGAGCACCGCCATATCCGGACCTCCATGATGTCGCTTATCGGCCTGCCCATCGCCCGCGAGGTTCTCGCGGCCCAGTACGATTGGCCCCAGCACGGGCCGCTTTCCATATCCCGTCCGCCACGGCTTATCGGTGCGAAAGAGCGGACCGGAAGCTGCCCCGGCGGGAACGGGAACCGCGCGAGGCTTGCCGACCTGGATTGATAAGAGACGCATTGATTACGGGAGCACCGTAAACACCGCGCCCTGCGCGACTCCCGATGCGCCCGGCGACTCGGCGAGTCGGTTTGGAACCGTCCAACTCTGTCCGGTCTGCTCGACCATTGTAATCGCGTAATGCCCCGGCGGGAGCGCAACCCCAGCAGGCTGCCGTGTCAATGGATCGATCGCGATGTTGGTGATCTGGACATTGAGCGGCGCGGTCATCGGCAGCGGTCCGTGCGGCGGTTCAAGCGGCGCGTTTGAGCAGTCGGAGGACCCGGTGAGCGCCTGGCAATACTGGCAGGAATCGACGCGCACATATGCGAGATATCGTGCACCGGTATCGATCGGCGTTGCATAGAGTGCAGACGTGGCCCACGGCAGCGCACCACTGGGCTTGCACGCTGATGACGAAGTATCGCGATAGGGGAGTCCTTCCATATTCAATGCCAGCGTCGGGTGGAATGCGGCCGCCGTCGAGAGCGCGTAGGGCAGCCCATCGGGCGCAACCGGATTGAGCGCAACCGATGCGAATGCGCCGCCCGCGCTGCTGGAGACCGAGAGCGTTCCCGAAAGCGCGAAGGACGGACGCTCGAACGGGATCGACGGCAGCGAAGCATCGAGCTCGATCGGCTGCGCCGTGACCACGCTGTTGGTGACGGCAATCGACGAAAACACACTGCCTCCGAGAAATGAAACCTGCGCGCCGAGCGGCGGCGTGCTCATGAAATCGAGCGACGGGCTCAACTCGTCGCGCACGTCATTCATCGCGAGAACGACATATCCACCGTTGCCGCTCGGAGGAAGATTATCGAGCAGATATGGCAATTGTCCACCTGCTGCAGCAGCAGCAATCGGGCGAGGAATCAATTGCACCGCGACCGGTCGCCCCAATCCAAGCGGAGGAGGACGCGCGGAACTGGCATAAGCGGCAACAAGGATATTCCCAAGCGTGCCCGCGCCCTGCCCCGACAGCTTAATCATCCCTTGAATTCCACCGCTCGTTGCGGCGGGCACCTGCGCGCCGACGTGAATCGCCACGCCCTGCGCAGCGAGCAACTGGCCTTCAGCGGTAAACGCAGCGCGAGGATCAAGCAGCGCGGGCTGGAGCTCGTTCGGAATGCGCCATACCTGCCCACTCTTCGATTCGAGGACGATGCCATATCGACCGGCAGGAATCGGCATCTGCACGAGCGCGCCATTGGCCTGCTGCTCAACCGCGATGGGCTGCAGGATCACGTCCAGATTGGTCGCAAGCACCGTGGCCGCGTCGGCGCAGCTGCCAAGTCCGATCAGGAACGGCGTCGGATCAATCGCCGCGGGGATGGCGATATTGGCCGGATCGATCGTTAATCCGCTCGCGTCGCCATCGGCGAGTTTCACGACGAGAATGCGCGGATAGAGATCGGGCAGATTGTCGAAATCAGTGTCGACACCGCGCGTGGGATCGACCGCGCTGCACGATTGGAATGCGACGGGAAACTGCGTCTCACCGGACTCAGGCGCGATTGCTGCGGCCTGTGCGCCAAGAATGGCCTGTGCCGTCAGGGTAATTCGCTGCGGCGTCACTCCGTCGGGAAACAGCGTGCGGATATCGGAAGTAATCGGCCTGGCGTTGTCGCTCAGCACGAAGGACGGACGCGCGGGAAGCGCAGTCGCCTGCGCAGCAGAGATCACCACCGACACGCCAGCCACTTGCGCTGCGGCGACCGCGACAGGGGCGAGGGCACCGTTATTATCGATATGCGCACCGGCAAACGAACCCGGACCAGGTGCGGCCGCGAGATAGAATGGATCGATCGCATAGTCGCCACGGGCGTCGGCGAGCGCGGTAATCAAATAGGAGCCGGCGGGCAATCCACGCAACGAATAGGCGACCTGCTTGTTCGCCCCGCTGGCAGTGAATTCGGCAGCAGTATGAACATCGACGGAAACCGGCCGCCCAGTGCCCAGCGGCGGTGGCGGATTGCTCGTCGAATAGGCGTAGATATAGGCCGACTTGAATGTGCCCGGCCCAACGATGGTCAATGCCCCGTCGATTTCGCCAGGAGGAACCGCTTGCGCCGGAGGAACCACGGCAAACGAGCGACTCTGCGACGCACTATTCACCAGCACGGCGGCGCGCGGATCGAGCGCGGCCGTCCCGGACGAATTGGGCACCTCCCAGAACTGGCCCGTCGCATTCATGAGTATCAACTTGTAATGACCCGCTGGCATTGCTGAGAGCCGCACGGGCGAGGCCGGATCGGTCAGATCCACAGCCGCGGGACGCACGATGATCGAGAGATGCGTCGCAGGAAGGACGAGGGTCTTCGCGGCTGCAGGATCGAGAAGCGCGGGGAGGAACGGAGTTGGATCGACAGCCGCGGGAAGCGCAATCGGCGGGCTTGCGAGCGCCAGTCCTTGCGGGTCGGCAGGATCGATCTTGAGAAGAAATGCGCGCGGCCAGACATCGGGCAAACCATCGCCGTCGCTATCCACCGGATTGCCGCTCGCATCGCGCACGAGGCCGACGGTGAAGAGCGTCGTCGCCTCCTGCTGGTTCAACGCCGGGAAGATATCGGGCTGCGCGGTCACGTTGATGCGAACAGTGCCGCGCGCGTCCTGCGCAATCTGCGCAGCGCCGTGGGATTCATCAAAGACGAATGCAGGAGGATCGAGCGCGACGCCGTTCCCTTGCCCGTCCTGGCCCGGCGCCGCGACCAATTGAATCGTCTGATTAACCAACGGCGAGCGCGCGACGTTCAACACCGCAAGGGCGCCGTTCGAATCAAATATGCCGCCGACCAGATCGCCGCGGGTTGGGGACTGCAGAATATCAACGGCATTGAAATTTCCGTCGCCGTCATCGAGCGCTTCCACGACGTAGGCGCCGGGAGCAAGCCCCGTGAGCGTATATGCGTAATTGCGATCCGCGCCGAGCGAGATGAACCGACCGGACACGGAGAGCACGCGCGCGGGCAACTGCGCTGCAAGAGGAGGCGCGAACTGCGGCCCGCCCTTGAATGCCTGGATAATCAGGTTATGCGGCGTCCGACCAGGCGGATAATGAACGAGCCCGGAGATCGCGCCCGCCAGCGGAGTCACCGCGGTGAACTGAATCGAAGTCGCCTGCGAGGCGACATAGGAACCGCTAGTCGGGGATTGGGCACCGAGCGAATTTGGAAGCGTCCAGACCTGTCCTGTGCGTTCGGCAACGACGAGGGTATATCGCCCCGCGGGAATCGTCGGCTGCAGAAGTGCATCGCCCGTCGCATTGAATTTCACCGCGAACGGCTCGATAAGAACCGTGAGCTGGTCAAGGCCGATCGGAGTCGTCGGCTCCGAAAGCAGCAGCGGCCAGAAGGCCGTTGGCAATACCTTGCAGGGAACTATCGCCGCGGCCGCGCCGCTGACTGCCACGATGGTTCCGTCCTCCTGCAGCGAGGTTGTCTGCAGCAGATTCACTTGAGGATAGACATCGAGCAGCCCGTCACCATCCGACTCCTGCGGCTGCCCATTGGCATCGCCGTGCAGCTGAACCGTGAACTTCGCGGCATTGAATTGCGCGTGCGGAACGCCAGGATTGATCGACTGCAGGACGAGCTGCTGCGGGCGATCGATATCCTGCGGGAAGGTGGTTGAACTGCTGCTCGAGAGCTGGAATGCAGGCGGATCAAACGGAACCTCGACGCCGAGCACAACCTGCTCATTGGAAACCGCGTTGCTGGCGACGATGAAGTTCGCGAGCTGCGCGTGCCCGTTGGCATCGATGGAGATCGTTCCGCCCGTTGGGGCGCCTGCGCGCGGCGATTGCGTGAAATCCGCCAGCGGCTCGAAGTCGCCGGTGACATCGAGGAATGCGCGGATTTGATAGTTACCCGGCGCGACGTCGGTAAACAGATACTGCGCACTGAATGGCCCCGTGGAGCCAGGTGCGGCCCCAGCGAAAAGCCGCGACGAGGCGACGCGCGCGAGTTCAACCGGACTCGTCGCCGTGCCGTCGGGAGGCGGAAGGTGATTGGCCGCAAAGAGGAGCAGCACGACATCGCCGCGTCGCGAGCCTTGATAAACGACGGAGCCTTGAACGATGCCATTCGGCGCAGGCAGTGAACAGTCGCCGCCATCGCTCGGGCAGTTGTATTTATCAAGCGCCGTCGAAACCGGAGGAGCACTGCACCCAACCAGCGCGAGCAGGAGTGCCGCAATGGGCGCGACGGGATTGCGATGCGGGGCGTTCATTAGAAGCTCCCGTTGATGAGCGCAGTGACCCGCCGCCCGATCTGGTTGCCGAAGGGATGCTCGCGATGGCCGTCATCGAGCACGTTGAAGACCGAGAGTCCGACATCGAGGCGATCTCGGATGACGTGATATCCGACGTGCGCATTGATGAGCACGTAAGCATCGAGCGGATAGCTGTTGTAGACGGCGCCCTGTGAGGCATTCGGATCGAAGGCCGATTCAACCCAGGTCACCGAGGAGACGTAGTGGATATCTGCAGAGAGGTCGAATCCCTGCCGCAGACGCCAGAGTGCACTGGCATTGAACTTATGCTCGGCAGTATTCCCGAGTACCGACGCGGCCTCGCCCCGGCCGCTGGCGTTGAAGGTGCAGCCGTCCGCGCAGTCGGCGAGGCGCTCAAATGAATAGTTCGCCGAAACATCAAGGCTGTCGATTGGCGACCATTTGCCGCCAAGCTCGAGCCCCACGCCGAGGAAAGGGTCCGGCTGGTTCTGATATCCCGTATACCCAAGGATATATTGACCCGTGACGGGATCCTGGCTGTTCGAGAGCGTCGGAGGCACCAGCACGTTGTCGTCAATCAGGTTCGTCACGCGCTCGATATAGGCGACGACCTCAGGCTGGAAGCGCTCCCCGATATGGCCGCGATATCCCAATTCGCCTTGAAGGATCTGTTCGGGCTTGAGTGTCTTTGAACCCTGAAAATAGACGCCGAGCGCGGGCTGGTTCGGAACCGGAGAGAGGACATTGACGTAGCTCTCGAGGAACGTCGGCGTACGGAAGGCCGTGCCGATGGTGAATCGCAGCACCTGATCGGGCGCGAACTCCCAGAGCACGCTGCCGCGCGGCGATTGAATCAGCCCGCCCGGCGTGACGTTGGAGGCCGCGAGCAGCGGATCGCGGTCGATGCGATAGCTCAGCACCACACTCCATTGTTTGTTCGCCTGCCACTCCTCCTGCAAAAAGAGGTTGAAGTGGTTCTCGTTATATCGATGCGAACCATCCGCCTGCGCGCCGAGATAGCCCCAGTCGACGCTCTTGAAGCGATAGCCGATGCCATAGTTGAAATGGTGCTGGCCATAGAACTTGAAGGCGACGCCGCTCTGCGCGGAGAAGTCGAGCTGATCGGAGCGAATGGTATCCGTGAGCGATATCAAGCCCGCGGGGAAATACTCCGGCCCGGAGAGCATCCGCAGCGCGTTCCAATAGAGCCGCACCTTGGTCTCCCCGGAGACGAGCTCGAGGCGCGCAAATCCAGAGTTGCCGATATTTTCATAGGTGCGCAGCGCGGCGACCGGGAAGATCTCCAGCGCGAAGTTATCGAAGCCACCGGAGGCGCTCAATTGCGCCTTGCCGAAGTCATAGGTCGCGATGCCGTCAACGTGCTCGACTTCCTTGCTGCGATTGACCTGCGGAAATTGCGGGACGACAGCGACCTGGCCATCGGCCTCGTCGCGCGACCACTTATCGGCGCGGTCATATTCGACCGTGGTTCGATAGCTGAACTTTCCGCTCTTGCCGGCCGTCGATGCGCCTGCGAGTGCGGTGTTGTGTTCGCCCGCCTGCATCCAAGCGCGTACGCCAGGGAGGTCTTTGGCGCTCTTGGTAATGATATTCACGACGCCCGCGAAGGCATTGGCCCCATAGAGCGCCGATCCTGGACCGCGGATCACTTCGATGCGCTCGATATCCGGCATCGCAACGTCGATGATCGGCCAGAGGGTATCGCCGAGAAAGTCCTGGTAGACGGAGCGGCCATCCACGAGCACGAGCACCTTGTTCGCGAGGCGCCGATTAAATCCGCGAATCGAGATATTCACGTCGCTCGGGTTCATCTCGGCGACATCGATGCCGGGAACACGGCGGAGAAGTTCCGTAATCGAGGTTGCGCCCGACGCGCGGATCTCCTCCTCGCTGATCACCGTTAATGACGCGGGCGCCTTGCTCTGCGAACTCGCGCGCGCGCCGGCGGTCACCACCTGCTCCTCAAAGAGGTCGTCGCTGCCGCGCTCATTACCCAGGCCCGCCGCGATCTCCTTGGCGCTCGCCCTCGTCTGCGCGGTGATCTCCGCGGGGGCGAACATATCCTCGTCGCCGCTGGCAACCTCCGCTTTGCTCTGGCTCTCGGTCGCAGCCGCGCCCTGCCCGCTCTTGCCGCCATTGAGCAACGTCCGCAGCTGCGCGAGCAGCTTCTCCATCTCTACCTGCTGCGCGGTCCCTGCCGGCTGCTGCGTCTGCGCCTGCTCGCGCCGCTCGTCCTTCTTCTCCGCTGGCGCCACAGAGATCGCAGCAGTCAGGCGCTGCATCACCTGCTCGACGGAGCCCTTATCGTCGGGATCGGTCGCGATATAGAGCCGGAAGTACCGGAGCGCTTCGGGGATATCCCCAAGGTCAACATAGGCGCGCGCAATATTGTAGAGCACGTCCGGATGCGGCTTGATCGCGTAGGCCTGCTTGAGCTCGTCAATGCCGCGCTGGAGCTGGTTGGCCGCAATCAGCGCCATACCATCGTGATAGTGACGCTTGGCCTCGGAGCGCGAATCGGCGCGCGCGGCTCGCGGGAAACCAACGAACGCGCAGAGCAGAGCCGCGGCGAGCAGCTTCGCGAGATTGCGCTGCAGGCGAAGATGGGAATATCGGGTTAATGCCAACGCACCCGCGAGGAGCGCGCGTTCAGGTTTCGTCATGTGCCGCTCATTCGTTTGGTTCTGGGACCCTGGTTCTTAATAAGGGTCGTCTTTGTATCCGACGCTCCGCCTCGGCCCCAGCAGGGGATCTGGCCGCGTGTTGAGCTTCGGGTCTCGCTTCAGCGTGCCAACGAGCTCGAGATGATCGCCCGTCACGCTGCGCTCCTTGAGCACAGTCGGCTTGTATCCGTCGGCGCGCAGAGTGAGCTGGAGCGGCTTGTTGCTCGGCACCCGCATCTCGAATGGGGTCGCGCCGAGAATGCGACCATCGACGTCGCGCACCTCCGCGCCGGAAGGCGTGCTCACCACGCGCAGCAGCGTCGTGCCCGCGAGCGCAGTGGGAACCGCACTCGGCTCATTCGGCGCAGGC
Source organism: uncultured delta proteobacterium (assembly GCA_903911145.1). GTDB lineage: Bacteria > Myxococcota > Myxococcia > Myxococcales > 40CM-4-68-19 > CAIWCD01. Next base: position 136,457 of record CAIWCD010000048.1, read on the forward strand.
GTCGCGAGCGTGGTCGGCGGCGGAGCAACGGGTGAAGGAGACGGCGCTTGCCGAGCGGTTGTCGGCTCGGCAGCGGGACTGGTTGGCTGCAGCGTCACTGGAGCGACTGGCGCAACCGGCTGCTCATGGGAACTGCGCGTCGCGAGCAGCACCACCACCGCGACGAGGGCCAGCGCGGCGATCCCCACAGCAATCGGCAGCGGCGCGCGCGACCCCTTCGCGGATTCCTGCTTCGCAACCGTCTGCGGAATCGGCGCGGGGCCGCTGATATCAAGCGGCACCGGAGGAGGCACCACCGGATGCTTGCCAGTGCGCACTGTGGAACTGGTCGCACCCGCGCTGACCATCGACATTGGCCGAGAGGGTGTCAGCAGTGAGGTCGGCGTGTTCGACGACGGGGCAAGCGGCGCGCCGCCGACATATGTGCTCTGCGGCGGCATCGAGAGGCCAATAGGCCCGCCATTGATCTGCGCGCGCACCTGCTTGAGCGCAATCAACAGCTCATCCATTGATTGATACCGATCGAGCCGATCCTTCTCGAGGCATTTGAAGATCACCTGCTCGAGCGCGGGCGATATCTCGAGGTCGGGCCGCAATTCACTGGGCGGCACAGGCGGGTCATGCAGGTGCTTGAGAATGATATCGACCGGATTCTGCGCCGTGAACGGCACGCGGCCGGTGAGCATTTGATAGACGAGGATACCCAACGAATAGATATCGCAGCGCTGATCGGGACTCTGATTCCTCGCCTGCTCGGGCGCGATGTAATGCGGGGACCCCATGAAGGTGCCCGCATTGGTGATCTCGCCTTCCGGATTATCGCCGGTGAAGAACTTCACAAGACCGAAGTCGAGCACCTTGACGAAGTCGTGATCGTCCTGCTGCCGCATCAACATCACGTTGGCAGGCTTGAGATCGCGGTGGACGATGCCGAGCGCATGGGCCTCGCGCAATGAGCGGCAGATCTGCTGCGCGATATGAATCACGCGGTCTTGCGCGAATGGCCCCTCGGCCTGCATCACCGCCGAGAGCGTGCGGCCCGCGAGATACTCCATCGCGATGAAGAAGATGCCGTCGTCGGTGCGCCCGTAATCGAAGAGGGTAATCGTATTGGGATGGGTCAGCTTGGCAGTGACCGACGCCTCGAGGAAGAAACGCTTGTGGAAATTCGGGTCGCGATCGTGCCCGGCGCCGAGGACTTTCAGGCCGACCACGCGGTCGAGCGGCGCCTGCAGTGCGCGATAGACGCGCCCCATACCGCCCTGCCCGATCTGCTCGAGGATGCGATAGCGATCATTGATGACGCGGCCGATGAGCGGGTCGACCTCCCCGCCCAGGCTTTCAAGCGTTGGCGCCACCGGCATCGCGCACATCGAAGTGTTGGCTCCGCGTGAGGTTGAACAGAGGCCGAGGATGCGGCCCCTTCAACAAACGCTCGACGTTACTTGGCGGTCTAATCGCACGCAAGCGACAAGGAGGGGAAAGGTGCGCACGGAATCCACGGCGAATTCGCGCTCGTGATAGGTCACGCGGCGCACGCGTCCGCGAGCAGGCCGGGCCGCGCAGAGGAGCCATTCGATGTCGACGATGCGGGAAAAAGTGGCGGAGCTTGAGCAGCGCAAGGCTGAGGCACGAAAGATGGGCGGCGAGTCGCGGCTCGCTCGGCAGCGCGAAAAGGGCAAGCTCGATGCGCGCGCGAGACTGGCGCTGCTGCTCGACGAAGGAAGCTTTCGCGAGATCGGTCTGCTCGCGACGCATCTCGGTCGCTTGCCGGGCGACGACAACTACGACGAGTCGAAGCCCTCTCCGGCGGACGGCGTCGTCTGCGGAACCGGACTGATCGGTGGCCGCCCAGCCTGCGTCGCGGCCTACGACTTCACCGTGCATGGCGGCAGCATCGGACCGATCGGCGAGCGCAAAGTGTCGCGCCTGCGAGAACTGGCGCTGCGCGAGCGCATCCCGATGATCTGGCTGGTCGACTCTGCCGGCGCGCGCCTCTCGGCCGACCCCGAATCGGCCAAGGCGCTCTCCGACTTCGCCGATTCGGGCTACCTCTTCCGCGAGCAGGTCGTGATGAGCGGCGTCGTTCCGCTCGTCGCCGCAATGGTCGGCCCTGGCGCAGCAGGTACCGCGTACATCCCGGGCCTCGCCGACTTCGTCCCGATGGTGAAGGGCACCTCGTCGCTCGCGATCGGCGGCCCCTACCTCGTCAAGAGCGTCGTCGGCGAAGACGTCACCGAGGAGGCGCTCGGCGGCAGCAAGATCCACACGGAGGTCAGCGGCGTCGGCGATCTCGAATGCGCAGACGACGCGGCCTGCATCCAGGCCGTGCGCGACTACCTGGGCTACTTTCCGCTGCGCGCGGGAGAGAAGCCACCGCGCAAGCCGACCAGCGATCCGATCGATCGCCGTGACGACGCACTGCTCGACTTCGTGCCCGACAATCCGCGGCAGGCCTACGACGTCAAGAAGGTGATCAAGGCGATCGTCGACGACGGCGTGATGTTCGAGATCAAGCCGAAGTGGGCGCGCAACATCGTCACGACGCTCGCGCGCATCGATGGGCGCAGCGTCGGCATCGTCGCCAACAACCCGATGTTCTACGGCGGCATCCTCGACGTGAACTCGGCCGACAAGGCCGCGCGCTTCGTCAATCTCTGCGACGCGTTCGAGATCCCGCTCATCTTCCTGCAGGACGTGCCCGGCTTCATGGTCGGCACGAAGGTCGAGCAGGCCGGCATCATCCGTCACGGCGCGAAGATGCTCTACGCCGTCTCGACCGCGACTGTGCCGAAGCTCACCGTCGTGCTGCGCAAGGGATACGGCGCCGGCTACTACGTGATGAACGGCCGCGCGTATGAGCCCGATGCGCTCCTGGCCTGGCCTGGCGCGGAGATCAGCGTGATGGGCGCAGAGGGAATGGTCGCGATCGCGGCGCAGAAGATGCTCGCGGCGGCCGAGGATCCGAAGGCGCTCAAGGAGCAGTTGGCAGCGGCGCTGCGGCCACACATCGACATCCATCGTGTGGCGGCGCAGGCTGCGGTCGACGACGTGATCGATCCGCGCGAGACGCGCGCAGCGCTGGCGCACTACCTCCGGCTCACCGAGGGCAAGAAGGTCGAGCGGCCCTACCGCAAGCGCGAAATCTCTCCTGTCTGATCGCACGCGAGGCGGACGACAATGACCGACAGCGAATCAACGAAAGCCGCGCCCAGCGCGCTCCCGCGGCTGTTGGTCATCGACGACGAGCCGATGCTCGCTGAGGCGATCCGGCGGATGCTCTTCAACGACGCGCAGGTGACGATCTGCCACGCGGTCGAACCCGCGCTGGTGCTGCTCGCGCAGGGAGAGAAGTTCGACGCCATCCTCTGCGACCTGATGCTTCCCGGCACCGGAGGGATCGGCTTTCACGCCGAACTCGAACGGTCACTGCCGAGACTCGCAACAAGGCTCGGATTCGTAACCGGCGGCGCGTCGACAGATGAGACGGAAGAGTTTGTGCGCCTCAACAAGAGCCGCGTGCTCGACAAGCCGTTCACGCGCCAGGCCTTGCTGGGCATGGTCAAGCTGCTGATGGTTTGAGTACCAACCAATTCAACGCGGCTTCGTTCTCGCCGGACGTGGAGGCTTTGCGGCCTCCTCTGCTTTCGCGAGCGGCAGCCCGGGCCGCAGTTCGCGCGACTTCGGCCGCATCCACCAGCGCGCCTGCGCAGGACGAGCCGTCGGCAGCGCGCCAACGTCGACGCGAACGATCGATCCTTTGCGAAAGACAATGCGCGCGCTCTCGACCGGCGTGAGATCGGCGACGTGAGAGAGAAGTCGGGAGATGAGCGGATCGTGGCTGACCAGCATCACGCCCTGCCCGTCGTGGACGCGTCCCGCGATCGCCCGCAGGATCGTCTCGGGACTCTGCGCCGGCCTAAGCTCGTCCGCGATCGCGACGACATCCACACGCAGCGCGCACGCGAGGATCTCCGCGCTCTGCACGGCGCGCACAAGCGGACTCGAGACGAGCAGATCGATCGACTCCCCGAGACGTGCAAATGCACGCCCAGCGCGGTGCAGCCGACGCCGGCCCTTTGCAGTCAATGGCCGCGATTCGTCGGGCCCGAGGAAATCTGCCGGCTCGGCCGCGATGCCGTGGCGAACAAGATAGAGGCGGATCACACTTATCTCCGGCGCGGCCGACGCGCGGTGTGCAAGCGGAACGAGACGGGCCCGCCGCTCACGTCCTGGAGAAGATCGGACTTCTGCTGCGCCGACCAGACCTCGAGTTCGGCGCCGGCGTCCGCATCGACGTCGATGATCAAGCGGCCGCTGCGACGGCTCACGGTCACGCTGCGCACGTGTCGGCGATGCCCGCGATCGAGTCCGTCGGCGACGCGCAGAAGCGCCGCCAGCCGACGCACGACGATGCGCTCCTCGGGAGCCAGCAGCGCAAAGGCCTCGTGGCGATCCTTCGGTGGCGAGCGGCGGTGATAGCGCGCGATCGTCGCGATCAGCTCGCGCTCGCGGTCGGTGAAGCCGGGAATGTCTGCGTGATAGAGCAGGTAGTAGCTGTGCTTGTGATGCCGGTTGTAGCTGATGAACGTGCCGACATCGTGCAGCAGCGCCGCGGCCTGCAGGAGCCCGCGCTCCTCGTCGCCGAGCCGGTGGATCGCCTTCGTCTGATCGAAGAGAGAGAGCGACAGGCGCATCACCTGCTCGGCGTGCTCCTCGCGATATCCGACGCGCCGACCGAATGCGCGCAGGCCCGCGAGGATGGCGTTCTCGTGATGCTGCCCGGTGCCCGGCGGACGAATCCGGCGGCGCACGAGATCCGCCATCAGCCCATCGCGAAGACCGCGCGTGGTGATCTCGAGCTCCTCGATGCGCAGCGCGCGCATCACGCCTTCGCAGATCGCAGCGCCGCAATAGATGATGTCGACGCGATGCTCTTCGACACCCCACTTGCGCCGCTGCTTGACCGAGCTCGCGCGCAGCTTGTCGAGCACCATCCGCACTTCCGCATAGGTCGCCCGGCCGCCGCGCGCGCTCCTCGCTGCGAGGCTCGCACCGGAGAATCTGCGCGCGAGCGCGACCACCGCAGAGGTGGTTCCCGCGGCGCCGATGATGCGCTTGAACTTTCCGATCAGCAGAGGATCGACGCCGCCCATCGCGTCTTCGATCGCCTCGTCGACAAGTTTGGCGTCGCGCCGCGAGATCGGATCGCTCTTGGCGAAGAACTCCCAGAGCCGCACCGAACCGAGCGCCAGCGAGAAGCTCGACTCCGGCTCCTCGCCGACGGCCGCGATGATCTCCGTGGAGCCGCCGCCGATATCCATCAGGAGATTGCGCTCGTGCGGCGGTGAGCCCTGCAACACACCGAGCGTGACCAGACGCGCCTCTTCAGCGCCGCTGATCACTTCGATGGAGATGCCGCTGAGCGCGCGAACCGTGCGCACGAGCTGCTGCCGATTGGAGGCTTCGCGGACCGCGCTGGTGGCCACCGCGCGAATGGTTGCAGGCCCGGCGCCTGCGCGCTGCGCGAGCTTGGCAAATCGCGCAAGTGCTGCCGCCGTGCGGTTGATTGAATCGGTCGACAGGCGTCCGGTGCGAAAGACCTGCTCGCCAAGACGGACCGCCGCACGATCCTCGGCGAGCACCGCGATCTGGCCATCGGACGACGCCTGCGCGACCTGCAACCGCACCGAGTTGGAGCCGAGATCGACGACCGCGAGAACCTGGCCGCGCGCCTTCGAGCTCTTCTTTGCGTTCGCAACCGCCCGAGGCGCAGCGACCATCCGGGCCTTGCTGGGCGCGGTTTTGCGCGTCTTCGTGGCTGGCTGATTGCGCGAGGAGGCCGCGGACTTGCGACGCGCCGCCACCGTCACGTCTCCAGCGAGAAATCGATGATCGACGGGATGCTCTCAAGCACCGGGACAGCGCGGCCGGAGTGATCGGTGTCGAGGTGGATCACCGCGGCATCCGCGAACCGCCGCTTGTAGGCATTCACGTGCGTCGGCTCATTGTCGAACGCAGCCGCGATCCCGCGCGCCTCGGCGAGCGCTGCGTGACAGGTCTCCTTCCAGAGATCGTCGTCGCCCGCCGGATCCGGCTTGAGCCACAACTGCACCGTCTCTGCACTCACCGGCTGACCCGGTCCCAGCGGCCAATGCGGCAACGGGAACCCGGCGCGGCGAAAGCTCTCGACCGTTCCTTCGCCCATCCCGACGTGTCGGCCCGTGACGTAGATGATGCGCCCGCCCGCGCCCAGCACGGCTTTGAGGAACTCTCCCGCGCCCGCGATCGGCGCGTCGTCTGCGCAGTAGTCGCTGGTGAAGAAGCGCGACCGCCAGAACTCCTTGAACGCCGGATAGATGCTCTCTGCTTCGTCTGCCGAGTAGCCGCAGAGGCGCGCGGTGTCGCGCAAGTCCCAGCTCACGATGCGCTCGGGAGTGCAGTCGCGTAGCCGCGTCTGGCCGGCAGCCTCCGCGAATTCGCGCACGATGCGAGCCTGCCTGGGCCGATTGTCGAGCAGCGTGCTGTCGAGATCGAAGACGCAGGCCAGTGGCCCCGAGCCTTGCGGATGGCCGATCGCCGCGAGCGCGCGCCGAAGGATCTGCCGCTGCTGATCGCGGATTGCCCGCCCGCGAAAGACCTGGCCGCTGGGCGTCTTCACACCTGGGTCGCCGATGGAGTTTTTCGTCATGGTCGCTTGGCCGACAATTATCACGGCAGCCGCGTCGATCGTGCGCTCCATTTGCTCGGCGAGGATGCGACCGGCAGTTGACCGTATTGCATCCGACCGTTCAGTCGTCTAGACGAGCGCGGCCAATCGGAGAACGCCATGAACTCAATCCGCCTCGTCCAGCCCTTTTCCCTCGGTCTCGCCCTCGCGGCCTCGCTCGTCGCCTGCGGTGGAGCAGCGCCGACTCCGCTCGTGGTGGTCTCGACTGTCCCGAGTTCGATCGCCACCAACGTCCCTGTCGAAAGCAACGTGAGCGCGACGTTCTCCTCCGTGCTCGACCCCTCGACGTTCACGGCGACGACCTTCTTTCTCTCTCCGTCCGTCGGTGGAACCATCCAGGTGCAGGGCGCTGTCGCGACCTTCAAGCACGCCACTGCGTTGCAGCCGAACACGCAGTACACAGTGAAGCTGGCGAGATCGATCGCCGACGCCAATGGCAACGAACTCGCTGCCGATCATCTCTGGGAGTTCACCACGGGGGCCATCCCTGATTCGATCCCACCGGCGAAAGTGACGACGCTGGCAGCCACCGGGCCGACCTCGACCACCGTGGATCTGACCTGGACCGCGGTTGGTGACAACGGCCAATTCGGCACTGCGGCGTCGTACACGCTCCGCTCGGCGAGTGGCTCGTCCTGCCCGCTGACGGCGAACAACTTCGCGAGTGCGACGCTGATCACCACGGGCGCCCCGCAAGCGACCGGAAGCGCAGAGGCACTCACGGTGACGGGCCTCAATTCGAACACGACGTACTGCTTCGGACTGACCGTGACGGACGCAGCAGGAAACGTCTCGGCGCTGTCGAATATCGCGACGGCGAAGACGCTTCCGTAGTCGCGCTGCGTGCTCGGGGGCCGCCACGAAATGGAGACGCGCAGCTGGTTTCGCCTGCTCTCGGCTCCCGAGGGCACGCAGCTTGAGGCGCTGCTCGGCTTCGCGGCAGCGCGGCGCGCGCACTACCCGACGTTTCTGCTGGTGCAGCACGCGAACACGGCCCCCGTGTCAACCGCAGAGCCGCGCGGGAAGCCATCGCGCGACGATCGGGGCCCGAGCGCAGAGGAGTTCATCGCGGCGCTCGCTCCGCATCTGATCACCGAAGCGACGACCGATCGCTGGCCCGGTGCAGACGCCAATTCCGCAAGTGCCTGCGTCCGCTTCTATCGGCTTGAAGCGCAGACGGCCCGCACTCTCGCGCGCGTCGGCTCTCTCGCCGCATTCGCTCCGCCGCTTCCCGAAGACCTGTGCATTCTCAGCAACGACAAGACGCCGTGGCTCGTCTCGTCCACGCGCGCGAATCGCTTCCATCTCCAGCTGACGGGCGAGGAGCAGCGTGCGCTCGCCAAGTCGCTCCCCTGGCTGCAACTCGCACCCGAGAGCGACCCTCCGCACTCCGGATAGTTTGTACACAAAGGATTTCCATGGCCACCGAGATCGCCTACCCCGACGGTCGCGTCGAGCTGTCTGACGAGTCGCGAATCAACGCCAGTCCCCTCTTCAATCACGACCTTGCGCCCGTGCGCGTGAAGGATCGCAGCTGGTCCACGTACAACTACGCCGCGCTCTGGATCAGCATGGCCCACTGCATCCCGACGTACATGCTCGCGTCGGGGCTGATGGACAAGGGGATGAACTGGGCGCAGGCGCTCTGCACGATTCTCCTCGGCAACTGCATCGTGCTCGTGCCGATCCTGCTCAACAGCCATCCGGGGACGAAATACGGAATTCCGTTTCCTGTCTTCGCGCGCGCGAGCTACGGCGTCTTCGGCTCGAACCTTCCCGCTCTCCTGCGCGCGCTCGTCGCGTGCGGCTGGTTCGGCATTCAAGCTTGGATCGGCGGGCAGGCGCTGCAGACGCTCCTGCGCGTGCTCTTCCCGTCGTGGACAGAATGCTTGGGACACCAAGCAATCGGCGGGCACCTGCCGACCGAGTGGTTCAGCTTCCTCGTCTTCTGGGGCCTGAACATTCTCGTCGTCTACAAAGGCATGGAGGTCCTGAAGCACGTCGAGAACTGGGCCGCGCCGTTCGTGCTCGTGATGACTGCGCTGCTCGTCTGGTGGGCGATCGATCGCGCGCATGGCCTCGGCCCGATCCTCTCGATGGGCGGCACGCTGCACGGCGATGCGTTCTGGGCCGCCTTCTTCCCCGCGCTCACCGCGATGGTCGGCTACTGGGCGACGCTCTCGCTCAACATGCCGGACTTCACGCGGCTCGGTCACTCGCAGAAGGAGCAGGCCATCGGCCAGATCGTCGCGCTCCCGACGACGATGACGGTCTTCGCGGGCATGGGCGTCATCATCACGTCTGCGAGCGCGATCATCTACGGCAAGGCGATCTGGGATCCGGTCGATCTGGTCGGCCGCTTCGAGAGCCGCACCGTCGTTGCGATCGCGATGTTCACAGTCGTCGTCGCGACGCTCTCGGTGAACATCGCCGCCAACGTCGTCTCTCCGGCGAACGACTTCTCCAACGCGTTCCCCAAGCATTTGAGCTTCCGCACGGGCGGCCTCATCACCGGCCTCGTCGGCATCGCGATGCAGCCGTGGCACCTGCTCGAATCGGGCGCGCGCTACCTCGGTTGGCTGACGACGCTCTCCGGCGGCATGGGCACCGTCGCGGGCGTCCTGATCGCGGACTACTGGATCGTCCGCAAGAAGCAGCTCGCTCTCGAGGATCTCTATCTGCCGGACGGCGTCTATCGCTACACGCACGGATGGAATCCGCGCGCGGTGATCGCGACGATCTTCGGCTGCGCGTTGGCGTGGCTGGGGCTCGTCATTCCGCAACTCGCGGCACTCACCGACTATGGCTGGTTCGTCGGGGCGTTCGGTGCAGCGGGGCTCTATCTGGCTCTCGAGAAGTTGAACGCGTGATGGGGGAGTGGCGTCGAAACGTGACGGGCGGCGCGGCGGGCGCGATGATTCCGGCGGTCGTCGCGATCGCGCTCGTCCTGCCAGCAGCAAGCGGCTGGGCCGCGCCCAGTGCGGTCGAGCGGATTCGGGCGAAGGGCGAGCTGACGTACGCGGGGGATCTGCAGGGTGGCGAGCCGTATGTGTTTCGCGATCCGCGCGACCCGTCGCGGCTCTTGGGATTCGAAGTCGAGCTCGCCGATGCGCTCGCGGCCACGCTCGGTGTGCACGCACGGTTTGTGCAGAACGATTGGCACAATCTCGTTCCGTCGCTCGAGCGTGGCGATTTCGACATTGCACTCAACGGACTCGAAGACACGCCCGCGCTGCGCGCTCGCACGGCGACGACGCAAGGCTACGCGGGCTTTCGCGAGCAGCTCGTCGTGCGCAAGGGATTCGCAGCGCGCTCGCTTCCGGCGCTGCGGGGGCAGCGGGTCGGCACGCTGTCGGAGTCGTTGGCACACCAACTGTTGCGCCAGAGCGGCGTCGAGCTCGTGCTCTACGAGGGGCAGGAGGAGCCCTACAGCGATCTGGTGCAGAGCAGACTCTCTGCAGTGCTGCTCGATTCGGTGATCGCCTCGCGCTACGGACTCAACAAGCCGACGCTGGAACTGGCCGACGGAGATGTCTCGCGCGGGACGTATGTGATCGCGGTGCGCCAGGCGGAGCCTGAGCTGCGCGATGCGCTCGACAGCAGCCTTGCGCAACTGCGCGCGAGCGGACGACTGGGGGCAATCCTCGCGCGCTGGAAGATCGAAGACGCATCGATCGCGAGCACCGGCTCATTGACGCCACAGGCCGGCACGAGCGAAGCGCGCGCGACCACGCCCAGTGCGGCCGAGAGCAACCCGGCTCAAACGCCCGAAGAACTTCCGCATGCCAGATTCGATCGCGCTCAGATCCTTCTCTTCATGCGCGGCGCAGCAATCACGCTGCTTGTCACCTTCCTCGCAATGGCCTTGGCCGCACCGCTCGGCCTCTTGCTCGCGCTGCTGCGCCTCTATGGAAGCGCGCCGCTGCGCGTCTTTGCAAACGCCTACGTCGAGCTGCTGCGCGGCACGCCGGTGCTGCTCCAGCTCTACCTCCTCTATTACGGCCTCTCGTCGTTCATTCACTTCAGCGCGATCGGCGCGGCCGTGCTTGGCCTCGGGATGAACTACGGCGCGTACGAAGCCGAGGTCCATCGCGCGGCCCTCGGTGCCGTCCCCGCTGGACAGACCGAAGCGGCGCTCGCGCTCGGGATGTCGCGCTGGCAACTTCTGCGGCTCGTGCTCCTTCCGCAGTCGCTGCGCACCGCGCTTCCCGCGATGACGAACGACCTCATCGCGCTCTTGAAAGACAGCTCGCTGATCTCGGTGATCACGGTGGTCGAACTGACCAAGCAGATGACCATCACGGCGGTCGATGTGCGCTCGTGGGCACTGCCGGGACTTGTCTGCGCCGGCTTCTACTTCGCGATGAGCTGGCCGCTCGGACGCATCGCCAATCGACTCGAGGAGCGGCTCGCACAGGGGCCGCGCGAGCAGGCCGCGAAAGGCACGCCATGACGACGACCGGCATGCGCGCGCCGATTTGCGCGGTCGGCCTGCGCAAGAGCTACGGAACCCGAGAGGTCCTTGCGGGAATCGACGCGCAAGTCGTCGCAGGCGAGACGATCGCGCTCGTCGGCCCGAGCGGCGGCGGCAAGAGCACGTTCCTGCGCTGCCTCAACGGACTGCACGCCTTCGATGCCGGCACGCTCGAAGTCGCGGGTCTCAGCATCGCGCCCGCGACGCACGTCTCCTCGCCGAGTCTGCGTCCTCTGCGCGCGCGCGTCGGGATGGTCTTCCAGGGGTTCCATCTCTTCCCTCACCTGAGCGTGCTGGAGAACATCTGCCTCGGTCCGCTGCATGTGAAGCGCGAGTCACGCGATCGCGTCGAGGCGCGCGCACTCGAGTTGCTCGCCCGGGTCGGACTGCGCGATCGAGCCCTCGCGCAGCCGTCGATGCTCTCGGGTGGCCAGCAGCAGCGGGTGGCGATCGCGCGCGCGCTGGCGATGCAGCCCGAAGTTCTACTGCTCGACGAGCCGACCTCTGCGCTCGACCCCGAGATGCGTGGCGAGGTCCTCGCGGTGCTTCGCGATCTCGCGCACGACGGGAACACAACGATGCTGATCGTGACGCACGAAATGGGCTTCGCACGCGCGGTGGCGTCACGCGTCTGGGTGTTCGATGGAGGGAAGCTCGTCGAGGATGGCCCGCCAGACGAGGTTTGCGGAAACCCGCGCAGCGAGCGGGCGCGCGCGTTTTTCGGGGCAGCACCAAGCTGATCGCGAGGCGCCGCAGAAGACCTGCGATGCACACCCCTGGCGTCACGAACTCACCGCTGCTCACATTGACGAGACGGAGAGCGTGGTGCGTAATTTTTTTAACCTATGAATACTCCTCGCCTGCCCTCGCTCCTGGTTCTCGTTCTCGCGGCATCCGTCATGGACGGCACCTGCGGTCCTGCCGATACCGGAACCGGAAACCCCGATCCGATCACCACCGGAGGTGGCAGCGCTGGATCGTCGGGCGGAGGCACTTGCACGTTGGGCACGCCGGACGCCTGTGGCAGTTGCTCAGTCTCCTGCCCGGGCCCGGACGACGCGCGCACGCAGCGCACCTGCTCCTCGGCGACAGCGTCCGGCCAGTGCGGGATCACCTGTCTGGGAAACGCATACGACGTGAACGGTGACGTCAACGATGGCTGCGAGGCCGTCGACAACGATGGAGCGGGCCACACGATTGCCACCGCGCGGGCGTTCAATCTGGCCAGCGCCAACCCGCTGAACTTCACCGCGGGCGCGCTCTTGAGTGACACGCGCCTGCACGCCGACGCGCCAACATCGCGCGTGTGGCCCACTGCTGACGTCTACTCCCTCACCGCTCCCAACTCTGGAAACGGAGATCAGCTGAGCGTCGTGGCCTGCCTCGGGATCCCCTCGCTGCCCTCCGACAACGAGTTCCAGATCTGCATCACCGACGCGAACGCGGCGAGCTTCTCCAGCGCCAACTGTGGACAGGCCCATGGTGGAGAGAGCGCGAGCCAGTGCGTCGCACCGCCCGACGGCTCGACGCGCGGCGGGCCGTTCTTCATCCAGATCACCAAGCTCACGGGCTCGCGCTCACCCGACAAATACGCGCTCTGGATGTCGAACTAGCGGTCAATCGCTTGCGGATCAGCGGATGACTGACTCGCCGGTCAGTAATCCGCTGATCTCCTCGGCCACTCTGCGCGCGACGTTCGCAGCGCCCGCGGGAGCAATCTCGTCGCGCACCGCCAGCAACGCCGCCCGCATCCCCTCGCGCACGCCCCCGCGAGCAAGCAGAGTCTGTGCACTCTCTGCGATCGTCTCGGGCGTGCAGGCCGCTTGAATCAACTCAGGAACGATTCCCCGCTGCGCGAGCAGGTTCGGCAGCGCGATGAACTTCACGCGGACGAGCATTCGCGCGATCGCATAACTGAGCCACGAGAGTCGATAGACCACCACTGTCGGACAGAGCTGCAGCGCGGATTCGAGAGTCGCGGTGCCTGACGCGACGACGGCAGCATCACTGGCCGCGAGCAGTTCGGGCGCGCGTCCCTCGAGAAACGCCAGCGGGAGCTTCGCATCGCGCGCCGAATCTCGCAGCGCGGCAAGGTCGATCGTGGGCGCGACGGGAACGGCGAACTGAAGCGAAGGATCTCGCGCGGCGAGCAGCTGGGCCGCGCCCAGCAAGGGTTTCCAGAGTCGGGCGATCTCCTGCTTGCGCGACCCAGGCAGGAGCGCGAGCAGCGGCCGTGCGGGGTCAAGACCGAGCTCGCGCTTCCGCGCAGGCCGCGCGCGCGTGTCATCGTCGAGAGAATCGCGATGATTGGTATGCAAACCATCTTGATCCACGGCGAGTCGGTCGGCGAGCGGATTTCCCACGTAGATCGCCTCGACGCCGTGCTCTGCGTAGAAGGCTCGCTCGAAGGGAAGAATGACGAGCATGCGCAGAATGTCGCGTGCGATCTGGCGGACGCGATAGGTGCGCCAGGCCCAGACGCTCGGGCCGATGAAGTAGGCGACCGGCACGTTCACGCGCTTCAATCGGCGCGCGAGGCGCAAGTTGAAATCGGGACTGTCGATGAGGAGCGCGAGGCGTGGTCTGCGTTTGCGCGCCGCCGTGGCGAGCGTTGAGAGCGCGCGCAGAAGACGTGGGATCGCAGGCAGCACCTCGACAAGGCCCATCACGCCGAGCGTCTCCGCGCGCACGAGCGCCTCGCAACCTTCGGCGCGCATGAGCGGTCCGGCTGCCCCGAAAGCACGCAGGCCGGGCGCCATCAACTTCAGCTCCCGCAGCACTGCAGCGCCATGCAGATCTGCCGAAGCCTCCACCGCGACGACGAGCAGTTCACCCGACAGGGATCTCGTCTCGCCCGCGCCAGGAGCGGCCGCGCGCATCACCGAATCTGCGCGCGCGTCTCCCGACATCACGCCTGCGCCAGATCCGGCGGCGGTGGTGTGCCCCCCTCGGGCGCGCCGCCGTTGGCATCCCACTCGAGAGAGAGATCGTGCGGCCGCATCGCGAGCTTCACTTTCTCGAGGAGCCAGATCGCTTTGCCGGGCAACGGATCCACGGAGGCGATGCAGATGTGGACATCCTTCGCGAGCGCGTTCGGATGCAGTTCGCGCATCTTCCCGTCGAGCGCGAACGAGGCGTAGGCGTTGAGCTTGTCCTCGAGGAGCTGCACTGCGCGCGGCTTCTCCCACTCGCCGCGCCCGACCTCGAGCATCAATCGCCATTCGCGCTCGCCGCGAACCTTCACCACTGCGTCGATCACTCCGGCCTGGGAAAGCATGCGGCTCCTCTGCGCGTTGTCATATTCCCTCGACCGCGATCTTCGCGGCATCGGCCGCGCGCACGAACTCCGCACGATCGAGCACGAGCGTGCGACCCGCTTCCAGCGCGAGCGCGGAGCATCCGGCGGAGACGAGCGCGGAGATCGTCGCGGGTCCGACCGCGGGAAGATCGAACCGCTCGTCCTGGCCCGGCTTGACCATCTTGATCACCGCGGCTCCATCTCCGCCGCCGCGTGAAAGTTCGCCGCCGCGCGCGATGCAGGCGTCCGTTCCTTCGACCGCTTCGACCGCGAGCACGACGCCGCGCTTGACCACCACAGTCTGCCCGAGATCGAGCGCGCCCAGGCTGAGCGCGGCTTTGCGGCCCACCTCGACATCGGCGCGCTGCTCGTCGGTGAACGCGCGCTTGCCGATCGGACCTGCCGACGCGAGCAGCTCTCCACAATGAGGCAGTGGAGAAATGATGCGCACGCCCTCCTCTTCCAGCGCCGCCGCGATCGCCCGCAGCGCCGCGTCGTCACCGAAGCTGCGCAGGCGCGACAATACTTTGAGTCCCAACCAATCCGGCCGCACGTCGAAGAGACGTACTTTGCGAATGCCGCCGCAGAAGATCGCTTCAGTGCAGCCGCCTTCTCTCATCGCCTCGACGATGCGCCCGAGCTGGCCGAGCTTGACCCAGCTGAGCTTCGCGACGTGCTGCGCGAGCGAAGGATCGGCCTCGCCCTCGTGTGCCGCGGCAATCACGCGACGACCGGTGCGCGCAACCGCCTGCGCGACGAGGATCGGAAAGCGGCCCGACCCGGCGACCAGCCCGAGCGGCGCGACTTGAGCCGCGCCCGTACTCACCGCGCGATGCCTCGCTCGCTGCCGTCGAGAAACGCGACGAGATGATCGATCTCGCTGTGCCCGCCGTGCTCGGCACGCACGCGGCTGACCGCCTCGCGCAGCCCGAGCTTCGAGCGATAGAGGATCTTGTAGGCACTCTTCACGCGCGCCATCGCGTCGCCGTCGAAGTTCGCGCGCGTCAGGCCAACCGTGTTCAAACCCACGACCTCGGCGCGATCTCCCTGCACCGTCACGTACGGCGGCACATCCTGCGTCACCATTGCGCCGCCGGAGACAAAGGCGAGCCGTCCGACGCGAGTGAACTGGTGCACGGCAGTGAGACCGCCGAAGATCACTCGATCCTCCACGCGCACGTGCCCCGCGAGCGCACAGCTGTTGGCGAGGATGCAATGGTCGCCGAGCTGCACGTCGTGCGCGACGTGGCTGTTGGCCATGAGGAGACACGCGTTGCCGATCTTCGTCAGGCCGCCGCCTTGCGTGGTCCCGATGTGCACGGTGGAGAATTCGCGGAACTGGTTGTGGTCGCCGATCTCCAGCCGCGTCGGCTCGCCTGCGTACTTGAGATCCTGCGGGACGCCGCCGATGCAGGCGTGCGGGAAGATGATGTTCCCAATCCCGATCGTGGTGCGGCCCTCGATCACCGCGTGCGAGCCGACGCGCGTCTGTCGTGCGATGCGCACGTGTGGGCCGATGACGGCGTAGGGACCGACCTCGACGGAGGAGTCGAGCTCAGCGTGCGAATCGATGATCGCTGTCGGATGGATGCTCATGGCGCGTCCTTCTTGTCGGCGAGCGTAGCGAGCATTTCGCACTCGCTCGCGAGCTGGCCGTCGACTTTCGCCTCGGCGGTGAACTTGAAGATCGATCCCTTGCGGCGCACGAGCGCGACGTGCAGGTCGAGGCGATCGCCCGGGATGACCACGCGGCGGAACTTCACGTTGTCGAACGCGGCCAGGTACATCACCATCGTCGCCGGATCGAAGGCGCTCAGGTTGTGCGCGAGCAGAGCGCCCGCCTGCGCCATCGCCTCGAGCTGCAGCACGCCCGGCATCACTGGTTGGCCGGGAAAGTGTCCCTGAAAGAAGGGCTCGTTCACCGTGACGTTTTTGTACGCGTGGATGCGCACGCCCGGCTCGACAGCGACGACGCGATCAACGAGCAGGAACGGATAGCGATGCGGGAGCGCGGCGATGATCTGCCTGATGTCGAGCGCAAAAGCGGTGTCCAAGGCGGCAAGCTCCTCGCAAGAAGGAGGCGTTCTCTACCTTGACCTGCGCTCGGCATCCAGCGCGGCCTCGAGCTCGCTGACGCGCGAGGAGAGACGCTTGACGTCGCGCACGAGTTCCGCAAGGCGCGGAAGAGAGGCGGAGAGCCGCAGCCAGTCGCGGTGATCGATGGCCGGCGAGCCGCTCATGGTGGCGCCATCCGGCACGTCGCGCGAAACACCGCTCTGGGCGCCGATGCGCGCGCCGTCTCCGATGTGCAGATGGCCGACGACGCCGACCTGCCCCGCGAGCACGACACCCGCGCCCAGCGTGGTGGAGCCCGATACGCCGCTCTGCGCGACGAGAAGCGAGAGCGGCCCGACCTGCACGTTGTGCGCGACCTGCACGAGGTTGTCGATCTTCGCGCCACGCCCAATCACCGTCTCGCCGAGCGTCGCGCGATCGATGCAGGTGCAGGCGCCGATCTCGACGTCGTCCTCGATGCGCACGATGCCGGCCTGCGGGACCTTGCGGTGCATCGGACCGGGATTTTCGGGATCTCCCTCGAGGTCGAAGGCGAAGCCGAAGCCGTCCGAGCCGATCACGCAGTTGGGCTGAAGCGTGACGCGATCGCCGAGGATACAGCGCTCGCGCACGACCGCGCCCGCGTGAAGCAGACAGTCAGCGCCGATCTGCGCGAACGCGAGCACCTGAACGCCGGGACGCACGATTGTGCGCGGACCGATCGTGGCGTGCGGACCGATGACAGTGCCCGCGAAGATCTGCGCAGTCGGATCGACCGTCGCATCCGGGTGAACGAGCGCGTGCGGGGAGATGCCGGCGACCGCGACTGGCGCGGGATGGAAGAGCGCGCTCGCCTTCGCGAACGCGACGTACGGCTGCGCGGCGATCAGCGCCGTCGCAGTTGCCGGCACCAGCGCCGCGTCATCTTCCGAGACGATCACGGCACCGGCCCGCGTCGCGAGCAGCTGCTTCTTGTAACGGGGATTCGCGTAGAAGGCGCACTTGTCCGCGCCGGCCGATTCGAGTGATGCGACGCCCGTGATCTGCTGCTGCGCACTCGCTGAGTGCCGCGCAGAAATCCGCGACGAGAGCTCAGCGAGCGAGAACTCCACGGCGGGCGCCTTCGCTGCTGCTGGCTACTTCTTGCTCGACTTGACCGTCTTCGCGTCAGATCCCGCAGCCGCGAACTTGTCGTTGTAGCGGCGAACGACCTCGTTGGTGACGTCGGCCGAGTTGGGCGCGTAGAGCAGCGCCTGCTTGTCGAGGACGAACGCCAGCCCTTCGCGCTCGCTCACCTCGGCGATGACCTGCAGCATCCGCTGCGAGATCGAATCCATCGCCGCCTTCTCCTTCTTGCTGATGCTCTCCTGAAGCTCCTGCGCGCTCTGCTGCGTCTCGAGATACGCCTTCTTCAGCTCCTCCTGCTTCTTGTGCTTGGCGTCCTCGGAGAGCACCGAGACCTGCTTCTGGTAATCAGCGTCCATCTTCTGCAGCGCAGACTGCTTGGCGTCGACCTGCGCGCGGGCCGCATCGACCTCGCCCTGCAGCTTCGACTTCGCCGCCTTGCCCTCCTCGACCTCCTGAACCGCGCGCTGCACATCGACGTAGCCGATCTTGATCGACTCGGCGCGAGCGGCGTGACCAACGAGAAGAGCGGCAGGAAGAACGAGAGAGACGAGGAGGCGGCGCATGGGGATCTCGCTGATGGGATGAAAAGGCGGCGCAAGCTAGGCGGCCTTGGCGGTGGCGTCAATTGGACTTTGAACGCGGAGCTCCGCTTGATTCTGGTGAATTGAGTTCGCGCAACATAGGGTGCGGACATGCGACAGCTTTCCATCGCGGCCCTCGTCTCTGTTGCTGCCTGTGCGATCACGCCGCCGCGCACCCTCCCTCAAGCAGCGTGGACCCGGGGGTCGCTGATCTATGTGGTGATCGCCGACGCAAACGACAACGAGGCCAACAAGGTCGGCATCAAGTCCGACATCGAGGAGGATCTGCAGGCGGCCGGATTCCGCGTCGAGGTGGGGCCGAAGAGCGCGGGAGAGCTGAAGCTGCAGATCAACATCGAGGGAGGCTTCTCAACGACAACTGTCCTGCTCGAGCAGGACGGCCAGCAACTCGACCGCTTCACGTTTGATTGGCTGGGGCTTCCCTGCAACTCAATCACCAGCCCCTCAGCAAGTATGCACTGCGTCGCGCGTGAGATCGTCGCGCGAATCGTTGAATCGAAGGCGGTCGCATCCCGCGTCGTCGACTCAACCGAGCCCGCTGCGGCTCCCGTGAAGGCCAGGCCGCCCCCAGCTACACCAGTCGTTGCGCACGCCGCAGCGGCGCTCTCCGGCAAGCTGGCCGTGCTCGAGTTGCGCAATTTCGCGAAGGACCTCACGCACGAGAACGCGCAGTACTTCACTGACATGCTGCGCAGCGCGGCGCTCAAGGCGCAGCCGCAGCTCGAGGTGATGACGCGCGAGAATCTCGTGGTGCTGCTGCAGGCGAGCGGCAAGCGGCTCGAGGAGTGCGAGGGCGAGTGTGAAGTCGAGACCGGTCGGCGCATCGGGGCCGATCTGATCATCAGTGGGGAGCTGCAGAAACTCGGCTCGCTCTACAAGCTCTCGCTGCGGCTGCACGACACGCATGAAGGTCGGCTTCTGGCGTCGACGCAGGCGAGCGGGAAGACAATTGAAGAGCTCGACGAGAGCGCACAGAGCGCGTCCGAAAAGCTGGTCGCGCAGCGCTAGAAGAAATTCCCGATCGTAAATCCGAACTGGTACGCGTCGTCCTGAGCGCGCCGCCACTCGAGGTGTTGTGCTGGAAGAAGTGTTCGTTCTCTCCGTAGACGTTACCCGCGTCACCGAAAGCGAGCCGCGTGGCGATCGTCGACCGCGACACGCGACGCCGGCAATTGGCTTGCTCCGCCGCAACTCGCAACGCTGGGCCGAGCAGCCTCGCATCAAGCTTGTCGAGTCGATTGGACGGCGCCGCCGTGATCGGGCATGAAGCGCGCTTGTCGATCGGAAACGACGACGCGGTACAGAGTCGCTGCACAGGGGAACTCATGTCCGTTCAATTGCGTTGCTGCGCCACGCTGGCGTTCGTGGCCGTCGCGCTTTTCTTCGGCGGTACGGCGCCTGCGCTGGCCGAAGCGCCGACGCCGCCGGAGATCCAGGCGCTGCTCGATAAAGTGCACGCAGGAAGCGCGCTCACGCCGGGAGAGCAAGCGACGCTGCGCGCATGGTCGACATCACACCTGCTGCAGTCGGACCCGAACTATCGCCCGGGCGCGCCGCCGAGCGACGATGCGCAGGCCACTGGCATCCCCGACGACATCCGCCAGATCATCGTGCGCGCGGAGCAGGGCGAGCAGACCTCGGCCGCGGAGCAGACGCG
The DNA here is from genome assembly GCA_903911145.1 of uncultured delta proteobacterium. Lineage (GTDB taxonomy): Bacteria > Myxococcota > Myxococcia > Myxococcales > 40CM-4-68-19 > CAIWCD01. Next base: position 156,401 of record CAIWCD010000048.1, read on the forward strand.
CCTCAAGAGCTGGGCAGCGGCATTGAATGCGCACAAGGCCGACAATCTGCAATGGATCCTGCGCGTCGGTTCGATCCTGCGCGGCACAGTGCCAGACCCAGGTGCAGCTGCGCACGCGCCGTCGGGCCCGGCAGACAAGCGCGTCCTCGGCGAGGTACGCCTCGACGTCACCCAGCACCGCAAAGGCATCGTCCGCGACGGCAGCGGCGAGATGAACATCTCGGGAAAGATCACGATCCCGTGCGTCTTCCTCGTCGCCGAGAACCGCCCGTCGACGCAGCCGGGCGCGCATGCGTTGTCGATCCGCTTCGAGATCGATCACGACCGCATGCCGACCGGCCAGCTTGTCTCCCACGTGTCCTCGACGAGCCGGGAGCGCAGCGAAGATGCGACCACGACCACGATGATCCAGCGCGGCGCCGGACTCGCCGACAACATCTTCGGCGGCGAGCTGTTCTTCGATCCCGCCCTTCCGCGGCCATACATACGCACGCTGCAGAACCTGTCTGGCCAATCGTCGGCAGTGGCGACAACGACGACTCACACAGACAAGGGAGATCGGCACGACACGACGCATGGAACGTCGCGCGCTGCAGCCGCCCTGCTCGACCCATCGCTCGATGCGATGCGTATGGACCTGCCGTGGGCGACAGGAACGTTCGCGACGAATGATGCTCCGGCGGCGGTCGCCGGATCGCGCTGGGGCACGACTGGCGCGATGAGGCAGTTGCCGCCCGCCATCCGCGCCGCTGTCGAAGGCACCAGCTTCAGCATCGACGCCGCCGCCATCCGCGACCATCTGCGCGCCGGCCGCAACTTCGAGGTATCGGGCACGATTAAATACCAGCTCGATCTGGACGTCGGCGGCACGCACAATGTCGATGAATCGACCGTGACGTTCACCTTCGCGATCGCGCCGCCGCCCGGGAACCTCTACATCGCCCCCGTTGACGAGGAGAAGTGGAAGTCGTGGATCCCCGATAGGCCCTGGCTGACCGACGCCGACGACGCGAAGATCTTCGGTCTTCAACCAAAGAGTCTCGATGGCGCCCTCGAACTGTTCGTCTCGTATCCAGGCGATGCGACGAAGTGCAAGCTGCAGATCGATCTCGCCGACGTGAAGGACCTCGCGGGCCTTTCGTCGAACTATCCGGTGCACGCCGCGCAGAAGAAGAGCCTGCGCATCGCGCCAGACCAGACCGGTCTCGATGTGCTCGACGAGGGGCAGCGCGCAGTCACGCACGATCGGGTCTCGACGATTGCATTCAAAGTCGTCCCCACGACGCCCGGCGGCTGGGGCAAGGTCACCGCAAAGTGCACGGAGGACGGCACCGAGGCGCGCCGGAAAGCGAACGATCGCACCAGCGTCGAGCTGCCGCGCGACGACGACAACAACCACATCGCCGACGCATACCAGGACGCGCACGACGGGTTTGCGGGTGACGCGAACGGCGACGACGACGCGCAGCCGACCGGCCAGGCCTCCGACGGCGACGGCCTCAGCCGCTACGAAGAGTATCGGGGCTTCATCGTGCGCAAGTTCACGTCGGGCGCGGAGAAGAAGTGGGTACAGACGGACCCGAAGACGAAAGATCTGTTCGTCTTCGACCCCGACTTTCTCGTCAAGGAGCACTACGAGACGCACGGCAACCCGATCGGCGCAACGCTCCATTACGTCGATAAAACGATGATGAACTGGTCGGCGAGCTACGACACCAACTGGGACCGTCCCGGCGACGCCGACCACCGCTGGCTCAACACCAACACACCGGCCGATCTGATGGCGCACCGGCAATACGTGATCGTGGTTGTCGAGGACGAGACGATGCCCAACGGATGGGCCGGCGTCACCTATCCCGACGACGACGAGATCGCAGCGAACCACGCGCTCTACCCTCTCTGCGTGAAGCACGCGATGAAGTGCCGCAACAGCGCTCATATCTCCATCGTCAAGCAGCGTGCGACGCTGCACCGCTGGGTCGAGCACTTCATGAACGCGGTGGAGCACAGCAACGAGAACATTTACTTAATCGCCAAGCAGCGGCTCACGCCCGCGGTGGTCGACGCATGGATCGAGTCGGAGATCGACGCGACGGTGATTCATGAGATCGGGCATACCGTCGGCGCCGAGCACCACGGGCCGCAGAGCCACCTCGGCGCGCACGGCTGTGCCATGCGATATCCGCAAGGGCAGGAGGATATTCTCGAGATGCTGTTGCATACGGCGCCGTTGCGCGTGGGCTATTGCCACGATGGCGACGAGGGCAACGTCGCCGACGCGACCTGGCCCAACCCCGCACCCTCCGCCTTCTTCTTCTCGCCGACGCCGACCGTCGGGCCGTCGCACGACGACTGCTGGCACCACATCAACATCAACTCGGAGCGCTGACGATGCGAACGCAACCGACCTTGCTTGCCGCCACCTTCATCGCTGCGATGGCCTTGACGACCGTCGCCTCGGCCCACCTCGTCACGCCGCTCGACGAAAAAGAGGGCAAGCGCTTCGACGAGGCCGCTGGTATCGCCTCGCGCGCGGGCTACGCCGATGCGGCCGTCTTCTGGCACGGCGCCGGGGAGTGGGATTCGCTCTTTCTCCTCGAAGGCACGCACGGCAAGGACCTGCGCGGGCAGTTGCTGGTGATCGCGCCGGCCGGCAGCACGAGCACAGGCATCGTCGATCTGCAGGCAACCGAGCGCGTCAATCGCCTCGACGTGATCGTCACGCGCCTCTTCGATAAGCCCGAGGTTCTCGATGTGGCGATCACCGGCAGTCCATTCCAACTCGAGACGTCGACGATGCGCACGATCCATTACGTCGTCAGCACCGGGGAGAAGCCGTCGCTGCGCGGCACCGTCTGGGGCTCCATCGCCTCGTCGACGGCCAAGGGGGACAAGTCGTGGGAGTCGAAGCGCGTGGTGACGCTCGTCGCCGATCACGCGGCGAAGACGCCTACGATTGTCGTCACCACGAAGGAGGAGACGATCGAGCGTCCGATCCCCGGCATCGGCGGCGCGGATCGCAAGGAGACTCGCAACGCCACGCCACCGGCGACGAAGCGCTTCGAGCTCTCCGGCGCCAGCGGGCCGATGGTGGAGCTCAAGTAGCTGGCTTTCTCGTTCTTCGATTCGAACAGCGCGAACGGAACTCCGCATGACCATGCGCATCGCACTCCTCCTCGTCGTAACCTCCGGCGCCGCACTCGCGCACGATCTGCCCGACGACGTACCGCCGCCCCCTGGATGTGTCGCGCCCCGCATCGAGGCCCACGACTACGACTTCTCCGAGGTGCGCGGACCGGCCACAGGAGCAGGCACTGCCAATCTCAAGGTCTTCGGCCACAAGCTCTCCGGCCAATGGCAATGCCCGGGAAAGATCCCGTTTGTCGCGTGGGCCGAGCTGCTGCGCGCCAAGGGCTGGGACGTCCTCGGCGTGAATGACCAGAGCCTCTACGCGCATATCGGCGACGCGCGATATCTCAAGAGCACGCAGGGCTTCGAGCTGATCGAGCGGGCCGAGCCGCGGGCGCTTTCGCTGCCATCTCCGGCCGAGAAGCCGGAGCCGCTGACGGCAGACGCGGAGCCGCCCTATGCCACGATGCTCTCCGGCCTGGCGTTGGTGAAGCGCGAGATGGTCGCCAAGGGCTCCGCCGAGATCACCAATGCCCGCACGGGAAATGCATTTCTGCATCCGCCCTTTCTGCGGCTCACCTATCGGATTCCCCACGGCTCGACCGATACGCTCTCCGGCACCGAGGTCGAGGCGGCTTATGAGCAGGCGCTCGCGAAGGCGGGCTGGGAGATCCTGCATCGCTCCGACGGCGGGACGCTGATCGCCCATTACACCAAGCTCGGCCGCGATGTCTGGCTCAAGGTCACGCCTGGCCCGGAGAGCTCTGTGGAGATCGGGGATGTCGGCGCGCAGGAGGCGCAAGCAAAACTCGCAGCGGAGCTCGAGCGCGTTGGACACGTCGCAATCTATGGCCTCTATTTCGATACCGGATCACCGACGCTCAAGCCGGAATCGACGGGCACGCTGGAGCGTATTCTCGCTCTGCTCACGGCAGCCCCGGCGCTGCACGTCGAGGTGCAGGGGCATACCGACAACTCGGGGCATAATCCGGGCAACCAGCTGCTCTCGGAGGCGCGCGCAAAGACCGTGCGGGACTGGCTGGTCGCGCACGGCATTGCGGGCGAGCGGCTTACCGCCAGGGGATATGCCGACACGCAGCCGGTCGCGGACAACCAGACGCCAGAGGGCCGCGCGCTCAATCGGCGAGTAGAGCTGGCGAAGCGCTAGACGCAGGTGAACCGAGCTGACGAAGACCTCGCCATCGGACCGAGGACCGCCTCCTGACCGAGCTCTCACCGCGGAGGCGCGAGCTCAGCGGTCGGCACGGCGGCGTCAAGGAGGACGGCCGGCTGATACAGAGGAGAACAGCTTCGTCTCTCTGCGTCCGGCCCGCCGCCAGCTAGAAGAAATTGCCGATCGTAAATTCGAACTGGTACGCGTCGTCCTGCGCACGCCGCGTGAGCGGGAAACCGAGCTCGAAGCGCAACGGCCCCAGAGGAGAGAACCAGCGCACGCCCGCGCCGACGCTGTGGAACAGACCGAGAGGCAGCGCGCCGCCACTCGAGGTGTTGTGCTGGAAGAAGTGCTCGTTCTCTCCGTAGACGTTGCCCGCGTCGTAGAACGCGACGCCGCGCACGCCGGCGGCTTCGACGAGCGGGAACTCGAGCTCCCAGTTGGAGATGATCTCCTTGTTGCCGCCGACCGCGAAGTCGACGACGCCCGCGCTGGGCGTGAGCGAATTGGCGATGCGCACGGTCGGCGCGATTGAGTAGAGGTTGTAGCCGCGCAGCGAGTTGATGCCGCCCTCGAAGAACTTCTCGCTGATGGCGAGCGGCGCGTTCACGGGATCGGTGGTGCGGATGTAGCCGAAGTTGACGTTGAACTTGAAGACCACTCCGCCGCCGAGCGGGAAGTAGCGGCGCTCGATCGCGCGGAAGCGCTGGAAGAGATTCTGGCTGCCGAGGAATGCGGGCGCGAACTCCGCGGAGCCGGACTCGAGGTGTCCCTCGGTGGGGAAGAGCCGGTTGTCGCGGCGGTCGTAGTTGAAGCTGAAGCGGACGCTCGACGTGCGGCCCGAGAGGAACTGGTTCTGCAAGAGCTGCGAGCTCGTCGTGGTCGCCTGCACGTCGAGCTGCTCGAGCGTGTAGGTCATGAAGAAGTGGAAATCCTCGAGCCAGTGCGAGACGTGCGTGAAGTTGGTGAAGTCGTAGCCCGCCGTCAGCGCGCCGCCGATCGTGTCGCGCTGGAAGCCCGTGTAGATGAGCTGCGAGCGGTAGAGATCGACTGAGCCGGTCCAGAAGGTGTCGAAGAGGTACGGGTCGAGATAGCTCAACTGCACGAGCTGGCGGATGCTCGAGAGCTGCAACGAGAGGCTGCCGGTGGTGCCATAGCCGAGCAGGTTGTTCTGCGAGACCTGCGCGGTGCCGAAGAATGATTCGCCGCCGGTGAAGCCAAAGCCAACCTGGAACGTACCGGTCAGCTTCTCCTTGATCGCCACCTCGAGGATCATCTTGTCCTCGCTCGAGCCGCGGCGCTGGTTGATTTCGACGGTCTCGAAGAAGCCGAGCGCGTTCACGCGCTGCTTGGAGATGCGGATCTTGGTGGAGCTGAAGAGCTCGCCCTCGTCGATGCGCATCTCGCGCCGCACGACCTTGTCGCGCGTCTTGCTGTTGCCGACCACCTCGATGCGCTCGATGGTGACGACGTTGCCCTTCTGCATCTCGTAGGTCAGATCGACCGTCTTCTTCTCTGCGTCGACGGCGGTGAGCGGAGAGACGTTCGCGTAGGCGTAGCCCTTGTCCTTGTAGACATCGCTGAGCGCCTGCATGTCCTTTCCGATCTGTCCGCGATTGAAGCGGTCGCCGGCCTTGAGGACAATCTTCGAGAGGAGCAGGTCGCGCGTGTCGAGCATGTCGCCGCTGACGTCAATCTTGCCGACGTTGTAGGGCTCACCCTCTTCGATCGTGAAGGTGATGAAGATGTAGCGCTTGTCGGGCGAGAGCTCGATCGCGGGCTTGCCGAACTTCACGTAGAGGAAGCCGCGGTCGTAGTACATCGACTGCAGGATGTAATCGTCGCGCTGGAACGCGTCTTCGCGGTACGTGCCCGCGCCGCTGAAGAACGAGAAGAGCCCGCCCTCCTGCGTGATCATCTGCGCCTTGAGTTCAGCGGACGGGATCGACCTGTTTCCGACGAAGCGGATCTCGCGGACCATCACCTTCGCGTGCTCGTTGATGACGAAGACGACCTCGACCTCGTTGTTCGGCTTCTGGTCGATGCGGCTCGAGACCTCGGCGAGGAAGAAGCCCTTCTCGATGTACTTGTCCTGGATCTTCTTCACCGAGCGGCGCACCGCCTCCTGATCGAGGATCTGGTACTGGCGCACTTCGATGTTGTTGTCCTTGTTCAGATCCTCAGCGGAGATCTCGTCGTTGCCCTCGAAGCGGACGAGATGCACCGCCGGTTTCTCGCTGACGATGACGGTGACCACATTGCCGACCTGAGGCACGGGCAGAGGCGAGACGTCGATGCGGACGTCGTTGAAGTAGCTCATCCGCCAGATTGCGATCACGGCCGACTTGATCTTCGCCTTGTCGTAGGTGTCGCCGGCCTTGAGCGGCAGCGCGTTGCGCACAGCGTCTGTCTCGACGCGGCGGTTGCCCTGCACAGCGACGCGCGCGATCTCGCCCTCGTCGGGAGCGGGGAGTCCCATCGCAGAGGCTGCCTCGCCATCGACCTCTGCGGAGGCGCGCGGACCTGCATCGGTGGCCTCGCTTGCAGCAGGCGAGGGAGCAGAAGCAGCAGCCGAAGAGCCCGCGTCAGCAAACGCAACCGCTCCGTCGTCCGCTCGGCTTGAGTGGAGGGGGAGCGCTGCGGCCGCCAGGAGGGCCCAGATTGCGAGGAGAACGGCGGGTCGCATGCGAGGGCGCGGACCCTAGTACAAGTCGCGCGGAGCGACAACGAGAGATCGTGGGCGAATCACGAATGAGCGGTGCGGCGGTCAAGTTTTCTGAACCCGCGGCCGAAAAATGGAGAGCGTCGGATCTGCGTGCTACCGAAAATGCATGTCCGCAACTCTCCGCCTTCGTCCTGCAGCATCCCGGCAGTCATCGCTCGTCCGCACGCTCGACACCGCGCCACTTCGCGCGAGCCCGTTCCTCAAGTGGGTCGGCGGCAAGGGGCGCCTGTTGCCGGAGTTGCTGCGGCATCTGCCCACGCGGATGAAGCGCTACCACGAGCCGTTCGTCGGCGGCGGCGCGCTCTTCTTCGCGGCGCAGCCCAAGCGCGCGAACTTGAGCGACACCAACGCGGAGCTGGTGCACTGCTACCAGGAGGTGCGCGATGACGTCGCCGGCGTCCTCGACGCGCTCGCCCACCACGTCTATGAGCGCAAGCATTTCGAGATGGTGCGCGCACTCGATCCTCTTTCGCTCTCTCCGTCGGCGCGTGCGGCCCGCTTCATCTTCCTCAACAAGACCTGTTTCAACGGCCTCTATCGCGTCAACCGCTCGGGCAAGTTCAACGTCCCGTTCGGCCGCTACACCGCTCCGCGCTTCTGCGATCCCGCGACTCTATTGCGCGCGAGCCACGCGCTTCAGAATGTCGAGATCGCGCACCGGACGTACGCCGAGGCCGCACTGGCAGCGGGTCCGGGCGATTTCGTCTACTTCGATCCGCCGTACGATCCCGTCTCGCCGACGGCCAACTTCACGGGCTACACCGCGTCGCCGTTCGGCTGGCAGCAGCAAGAAGAGCTCGCCGCCGTCTGCGGAATCCTCAACCGCCGCGGTGTGCGTTTCCTGCTCTCGAACTCCGCGACGCCGCGCATCCGCTCGCTCTACTCGCAGTTCGAGCAGCGCATCGTGCGCGTCGGCCGCGCCATCAACAGCAAGGCCGATGCACGCGGCAGCGTCGACGAGATCCTCGTCTTCAATCGCTAAGACGATCGAGCGCATCGGGCTTCGAACCGTCCTGGCAGATCGAAGCAGTCAGTGGCGAGAGACTGGGAAGCAGAACGCGTCTCCGCCGTCGAGAGTTGAAACGTGAATGTCTCGGCGCGGGAGTCGGAGCACCCGGACGTGGCAACGCGAACAGTAACGCCGTCGCGCAGCGTGGCGGATTCACCTTTCTGCTCGTCGAACGAGTAGCCCTTCAAACTTCACCGCGAGCAGCCGGCGGATCGGTCCAGATGCCGTGCAGTCTGAGGGGCGCATCTCGCCTGCGTCGGTTGGCGCCGCAGCAGCCGCAGAAGAGATGAGTGCAGCAGCGAGCGCGAGCCTGATGGAGGAGTACATCGCACGATCAGTTCGCTGCGATCACGACCAGCGCCACAGTGAGCCCGGTCGCGCGAAGAATCGCGAATCGCGCGCGGTCGCAGTCCCGTCACCTCGCACTGGAGACGAGTCGCTCACGCCGCGTCGATCACCAGTCCCTCGTGCAGCCGCAGCCGCCGCGGCATTCGCTCGGCGAGGCGCTGGTTGTGCGTCACGACGATCGCCGCGATTCCCAGCTTCTGATTGAGCTCGGTGAGCAGCTGATGAATTCCCTCGCCGGTCGCCTCGTCGAGATTTCCCGTCGGCTCGTCGGCGAGAAGAAGGCGCGGACGCAGGACCAGCGCGCGCGCGAGCGCGACACGCTGCTGCTCGCCGCCCGAGAGTTCGCCCGGCTTGTGCTCGATGCGATGGCCGAGGCCGACGAGCTGCAGGACTTCGCGCGCAGCGGCGAGCGCTTCCTCGCGCGGCTTGCGTAGAATGAGCGCGGGCATCGCCGCGTTCTCGAGAGCGGTGAACTCTGGGAGCAGATAGTGTGATTGGAACACGAACCCGATCGTCTCGTTGCGAAAGCGGGCGAGCTCCTCTTCGCTGAACGCCGTCGCGTCCCGCCCCTCGAAGAGCACAGCTCCCTGCGTCGCCGGATCGAGCGTGCCGATGACGTGAAGAAACGTGCTCTTGCCCACGCCCGAAGGACCGACGAGCGAGGCCATCTCGCCTGCGTGCAACGAGAATGAGGCGCCGCGCAGAACGTGAATCTCCTTCTGCCCAAGCCAGTAGCTCTTATGGACTGCACGCGCCTCGAGCAGCGCCAGCGCGGGCGCGGACGAGATGCTTTGAGTGCCAATGATCGGCTCGCCCATCGCTTAGTCCTCCCTCAAGCCATCGACGGGTGACAGGCGGCTCGCCTTGATCGCCGGATAGAGCGTCGCGAGGTACGTGAGGCAGACCGAGACGCAGGCCACGAGCGCGAACTGGCCCGCGTCGACCAGGACGGGAAGGTACGAGATGTAATAGACGTCGGAGTCGAGCCGCAGCCCGAAGCGCTGCACGAAGCTGCACGAGGCGAGGCCCATCATCAGTCCGATGGCCGTGCCGATGCTGCCGATGGTCACGCCCTCGATCACGAAGATCTTCATCACCGACGCATCGCGCGCGCCCATCGCCTTGAGGATCGAGATCTCCTTCGTCTTCTCGAGGACGAGCATGATCAGCGTTGAGAGGATGTTGAAGCAGGCGACGAGCACGATGAACGTGAGGATGATCGCCATCGCGAGCTTCTCGAGCTTGAGCGCGGAGAACAGGTTGCGATTGAGGTCCGCCCAATCCTTGCTGCGGAACGGGAAGCCCTTGAGCGCAGCGACCACCTTCCGCCCGACGCCGCGCGCCTGATCAACGTCGCGAAATTTCATCTCGAGACCGACGATGTTGTCCTTCATGCGGAAGAACGACTGTGCCTCGGTGAGCGCGATATAGGCGAACTTCGAGTCGTACTCGTACATCCCCGAGTAGAGAATGCAGGCGACGCGGAAGGCCTTCTGCCGCGGGATGGGACCGGTCGGGCCCATCTCGCCGAGCGGCGTGATCACGCTGATCACGTCGCCGACCCAGATGCGAAGTGAGTGGCTCATCTCCTTGCCGACGCAGATGCCCGGCATCTTCGTCAGCGCGGAGGGATCGATCTTCGAGGCGCTTCCCTCCTCGGGATGATCGCGGCGGCGGCCGAAGGTCGAGTCGAGATACTCCTGGTAGTCGTCGCCGGAGAGCTGATCGCTGACGCCCGCGTGCGGCGCGACCGCGGTCATCGGGATGTTCTGCGGAGTCTCGACCCACGCGAGATCTCCCGCGATGACCTGCTTGGGCAGTTCGCTCACAGTGCCGACAGACGCGACGTCGATGCCTTTCAACTCCGCACCGGACGGACTCCCCTTGTTGTTCGCGATGATCACTTCATTGAGGATGAACGGCGTCGCGCCGACGACATCGGGGACCGCGCGCACGGTCGGGATGACGGTCTTCCAATCGGAGAAGTCGTCGGTGAACTTCAAGAGCATCGCGTGCGCGTTGGTGCCGATGATCTTCTGTTTGAGATCGGCTTCGAAGCCGCTCATCACCGAGAGCACCACCGTGAGCGCCCAGACGCCGACCGCAACGCCGGCAATCGAGATGAACGTCATCACGAGTGTCGCGGGGCGGCGCTTTGCCTGTCCGGGAAGAAGGCGCGCATTTAGAACGCGCGTTCGAATCCAGTAGCCGATGAGAAGTGCCAGGCTGCCGAGGCCTGCGCAGGCACCGACTTTGTGCCAGAGCGTCAAGTCGCGCGCGCCCGCGTGCCAGTCGGTGAGAATGCCCGCGCCGAAGAGCGCACCGGGAACCGAGAGGCCGATCCAGAGCAGCATCAGCGCGGTCTGGCGCGTCAGGCGCAGATGCGTCCGCGCGATTCCGATCTCATATGCAAACGCAAGATCGGGCTTCTTGCCCGCGCCGATGAGCAGGCCCGCGGACGCGCCCCAGAGGCCGAGGAGAAATGCGCTCGCGCCCACGAATAGCGCCCAGACGAGCATCTCCGGCTTGTCCGCATAGAAGCGGTCGTACGAGAACGACGGCGGCTTGACGAGGAAGAGAATGCCGAACGCGATCGGCACGAGCAGGAGCGCGGAGACGAACTGTTCGCGCGAACGCAGGCCGCCGAAGAAACTCGCGACGAACCCGGCGGCGAGCAGGCCGAGCGCCTCGACGCCGAACGAGATTGCCAGCACCGCATCGGGCGAGAGGAGGGTCTTTTCGCCGACGAAGTGACGCAGGCCAAGCTGCGCGCCGAACGCAAGCAGCGCGACCACGAGGGCCGACGCCGCGGCGCCGAAGGAGAAGCGGGTCTTCAAGCCGGAGTCCCGGGCTGCGTGACTTCATCGTCGCCATCGGAGAGCGAGGCCGCGTCCGCCTGCGGCTTGAGCAGAGGGAAGAGCACGACGTCGCGAATCGAGGCGGCATCGCAGAGGAGCATCGCCAGGCGATCGATGCCGATCCCCTCTCCTGCAGTCGGCGGCATTCCGTGCTCAAGCGCGCGCACGAAGTCTGAGTCGTACGGCATCGCTTCCGCATCGCCGAGCGCCGCGGCCGCAACCTGCGCCTGGAAGCGCGCTTCCTGATCGCGCGGATCATTCAGCTCGGAAAAAGCGTTCGCGATCTCCATTCCGCCGGCGTACGCCTCGAAGCGATCGACCAGTCGCGGCTCGCGATCGCGCTTGCGCGCGAGAGGTGAGACCTCGAGCGGGAAATCGATCACGAACGACGGGCGATCCTTCGGCAGCTCGTGCTCGACGAGCGCCTCGAACGCCCACGCGATCTTCCCGCCGAGAGAGTGCGCGTGCGACAGCTTGCGCAGAAGCTCCGGCTCGCCCTTGGCGGCGTCGCTCCACGCCGAGGCCGGAAGGAGCGCGAGCCGATCAAGCAGCGCCTTGAGGAACGCATCCCGCTCGAGAGCGGGCGACAACTGCATCTCATAGAGCGCGCGACCGATCGTGCCGAGATCGTTCGCCGCCAGGAGCTTCTCCGCCACCTTCTCGACCATCGAAACCCGCGGCCACGGCGCGGTATAATCGATATTCGTGCCTTGATATGGAACTATCGCGGAGCCGCTCACAGCAAGGGCGAGCTGCGATATCATCGCCTCCGTCAGCGCCATTAAATCTTCATAGGTGGCGTACGCCTGGTAGAACTCGATCGACGTGAACTCAGGGTTGTGCCGACGATCGATTCCCTCGTTGCGGAAGATGCGGCCGATCTCGTAGACGCGCTCGAAGCCGCCGACGACGAGGCGCTTGAGATGCAGCTCGGTCGCGATGCGCAGTTTCAGATCGAGATCGAGCGCGTTGTGGTGCGTCGCGAAGGGACGCGCAGTCGCGCCGCCGGCCTCCTCCGGCTTGTGCAGCACCGGCGTCTCCACCTCGAGATATCCGCGCTCGTCGAGGAACTTTCTCATCCCCGTGATCAGCCGGGCGCGCTTGCGAAACGCCTCGCGCACCTCGAGATTGACCGCGAGATCGACGTAGCGCTGCCGATAGCGCGTCTCCTGATCGGAGAGGCCGAACCAGCTCGACGGCATCGGGCGCAGCGCCTTGGTGAGGAGCTGAAACCCGGGACGCTCGGTCTGACCGGCAGAGAGAGGAACGGGCGTCGAGCCGATCTCCCCCGCGGCAATCGAGAGCTCGCCCGTCTTGGTACGCAGCGCCCTGCCCCATGCGCATGCGATGTCGCCGAGGTCGAGCAGCTTGAGCGACTCATAGGCCGCGTCGCCAACCTTGTCCTTGCGCACGAAGATCTGGAGGTCGCCCGCGCCGTCGCGCAAGCCGATGAACGTGACCTTGCCCATCGAGCGCAGCGCCACCACGCGACCCGCCACTGCATACGTCTCGGTGTGATTCGCCTCGAGCGCCAGCGCGTCGTGCTGCGCGTGGCGCTCCTTGATCATCTGCGTGCCGTGCGGCGAGGGAACTTGATTGTTGTACGGGTGCGCCCCGCGCTCGCGCAGCGTCGCCACCTTGCCTTCGCGCAGCTTGATCTGATCCTCGATCGAGCTGGTGTGGCCCTCCTGCTTCGTCTCGGCGCTCTTCGTGTCGGTCATGGGAGCGCGCCTTCTAGCAGCCTGTGTGTTAGCAGTTCAATCATGGCGGAGCGGACGTCAGACGAGGCAGCGGCGCGGGTGATCAAGCGCAGCGCCTGGCTGGCCACCGCGGCGATGGTCGCCGTCCCTGTTCCCGGTGCGGATCTCGCAGCGACCTTCACGGTCTGGGGCGGCATGATCCGTCGCATCGCGCGCTGCTACGGCGAATCTGTCTCGAAGAAGGACGCGATCCGGCTCGCCTCCGAACTGCTGCGCGGCGTCGTGCTCACGCTCTTCGCCTGGTACGGCAGCGCGAAGACGGCGACGTTGGTGCTCAAGTTCATCCCCTTCGCGGGTACGTTCACGGCCTATCTCGTCGACGCCGGCATAGCGGCGTTTGGCGCCAAGCGCATCACGGCCGCGCTCGGGACCGCGGCTGCGGCCTACTACAAGAGCGGCAAGACGATCGCGCCGGAGACACTGAGCGAGCACGTCGCGCGGGTCGCCAAGGATCCGGAGATTGTCGCTGAGGTGCTGGGCCACATTCCGTTGGGCAAGTTCGTGAAGACCATCCAGTCCGAGCGCGCGTAGGAACGACTCTCGCATGGCCGCCGCACGCCGCTCCGCAAAGCCGCGCCGCAAGAGCGCACCAACAAGTTCTCGTTCATCCCTGCTCGGTCGGGCCGCGCTCATCTTCGTGCTCGGCGCGCTCTGCAGCGCGGCCCTTTTCTGGCTCACGCTCCCCGATGTTGCGCGCCTGCGAGATCACTTCCCGGAGAGCACGGCGCTCATCGATGCGCGCGCCGCCGAGTCCCGCACGCATGGCCGCGCCGCTCGCCGCTCGCAGCATGTCGTCGCCCTCGATCGCATCTCTCCCTGGCTCGTGAAGGCCGTCGTCGACAGCGAAGACGCGCGCTTCTTCCTGCACAGCGGAATCGATCTCGTCGAGACACAGTCGGCACTTGAGCACGCGCTCGCCGAGGGAAGACTCGGCCGCGGCGCATCGACGCTGACACAGCAACTCGCGAAGAATCTCTGGCTGGGCGAGGAGCGCTCGCTCTTGCGCAAAGCGCGCGAGGCGGCGATGGCGTTTCGTCTCGAGTCGCTCGGCAAGGAGAGAATTCTCGAGCTCTATCTGAACGTCGTCGAGTGGGGAGACGGCGTCTACGGCGCGGAAGCGGCCGCGCGGCGCTGGTTCGGCGTGAGCGCGGCGGAGCTCTCTCCCGAGCAGGCCGCAGTGCTGACGGCGATGCTTCCCGCGCCGCGCAAACGAAATCCGCACAGGCCCAGCGCTCACTTGCGGCAGCGAGCAGCGCAGGTGCTCGAGCTGTTCGGCGTCTACCAGCAACTGAGCGCCACGGAGCTCGCCGCTGCGCGCAGCCGCTTGCACGCACTGCTCGGAAAGTGAATCTAAGAGGAGGGACTCTCGTGAAACTTCGACAACGCATCGGTCTCGTCTCGATCGCGCTCGGATGCGCAGGCTGCTTCGGCTTCAGCGCGATCAGGCAGGCCCCCAACGTGAACGTCCCGCCCGCGTTGCAGCGCGATGCGATCCGCGTGCGCGTGAGCGGTCCGGCCGACGGTGCGCTGCTCCCGACATTGCGTTCCTTCTTCCACGGCGCGCGATTCACCTACGTCGACGAGGTTTCGCAACCATCGGGTCCGACCGACGTGCCGATCTGCAAGCTCCCGCGCGCCCCAGAGACGAATCTGCTGATTCAGCTCCGAGAAGAGATGAAGCCGTTCCCCTGGACCCCGGGGCCCAAGTGCCTGCGCAGCTCCTGCACGTGGGGCACAGGGGGGAGTCCAAAGACGCTCGACGGGCTCTTCCCTCACCAGATCTGCGGCTGTGACGAGTATGGGCCCGACCCGCGCACCGACCCGGTCAACCAGGGGCTTCAATCGTCGATCGCGCTCTACACGACGAAGGGGTGCGACGAGGGCGTGCCGTTTGCGCGATACAGCACCGATCTCTGGGTGTCCTATGCCGACGCCGCGCAGAAGGTTGAGAGCGCGCTGCGACTGCTCTTTCCTGCATGGAACGGCACAATCATCTCTGAATCCGAGAGTGGCGCGGAGGTCGCGCTCGCAGACGATGAGCACCCGCGCGAAGACGCGTCGGTCGAGATCGGAGACACCGCGCAAGCTCAGCGTGAGGGATATGTCGAGGCGATTCACGACCGCACGGCGAGCGTGCGCTTCTATCGGAGCCGCTCGCCCACGGAGGGTCCGCAGCAGGTTGCCATTGGCAATCGCGCATACGCGTTCGCCATCGCGGCTCCTGAATTTGAGCTGATCGCAGATCGACTTGCCGGAGCCGGGCTCCAGTTCGGATTCTTTCCCGTCTCGAGAGGCTTCCTGCTCAGCGGCACTCTCTCGCTCTTTCACGGGATCGGCCGCAGCTCGACCGCATCATCTGGATATCGCGGACAGCTGAGCGGCGGCTACGCGGTCTGGATCGCGCCGACGACAGCTGCGCTCTACGCGCAGGTCGGAGGCGGTGGCGGCGAAGTCTGGCCTGCCGCGCAGAAGGGGTTCGCAGACGTCGAGATCGATCTCGGAGTGAAGTGGCGCATCCGCGACGCTGCGGTCCTCGACGCATCGATCGGATACGCGCTCGGAACCACGACGAAGCTTTCGGATCAGGGACAGTCGTTTGCCTGGAGTGGTGCCGCAGTCCGGCTGGGCGCGGCGTTTGATATCTCGCCCTGATTCACGCGGCTGCGGAACACGCTGGGTCAGTGCTGATGGGATGCGCTCCAGAACGACCGTACACATTGTACGAAATGTACGGTCGCTCGAATGGAGAGCCGGCAGGCCGCGCCCATCAAGGCTTTGCGGTCACTTCGCGACCGGCATCGAGGGCACCGTCGGCGCAAAGCGCGGATCGAGCTGCGTCGTCGCGTGCGGCGCGGGGCGCGGCCCAGCCGGGTGCGAGCCGGTATCCTGGTTGCCCATGAAGTGGCGGAGCAGATCGATCGGCACCGGAAAGATGGTCGTGCTCGATTTGTCGCCCGCGATCTCGACGAGCGTCTGCAGATAGCGCAGCTGCAGCGCGGCCGGGTGTGCGTCGATCACGTCGGCGGCCATGCCGAGCTTCTCAGCGGCCTGGAACTCGCCTTCGGCCGCGATCACCTTCGCGCGCCGCTCGCGCTCAGCACCGGCCTGGCGGGCCATCGCGCTCTGCATGTCGGCTGGCAGATCGAGCTGCTTGACCTCGACCGCCGTCACCTTGATCCCCCACGGCTCGGTGTGCTGATCGAGGACGATCTGCAGCTCGCGGTTGATCTTCTCGCGCTGCGCGAGCAGCTCGTCGAGTTCGAGCTTTCCGAGCGTCGAACGCAGCGTCGTCTGCGCGAGTTGCGACGTCGCGTAGAGATAGTTCTCGACCTGGATGACCGCCTTCTCCGCATCGATGACGCGGAAGTAGAGCACCGCGCTGACCTTGAGCGAGACGTTGTCGCGTGTGATCACGTCCTGCGCGGGCACATCGCGCGTGACTGTGCGCAGATCGACCTTCACGAGGCGGTCGAGCATCGGGACGATCCAGTTGAGGCCAGCGCGCTTGACGCCACCGAAGCGACCGAGACGGAAGATCACGCCCGCCTCGTACTCCTGGATGATCTTCAGGCCGGAGATGACCCAGAGCAGCAGAATCGGAATCAGGATGAACAAGCCAGGCACGGTGAGCCTCCAGAGAGAAATCGACGACGCGGAAAGTTTGGGCGGTTACTTCGCTTCGTGTTCAGGCGCGACACGGAGCACGAGGTTCTCAACAGCGAGAACCCTCGCGCGAGTTCCGGGAGTGAGCTGCACCTCAGCGCACGCGCGCCAGAGTTCGCCGTTCACGAGAATCGTTCCTTCGCACGCGTCGCTCGCCGCATCGGGGCGCGCGTCGAAGGCTTCGCGCACCGTGCCGATCTGGCCGAGGAGAACCTGCGCTCCCGAGATGAGCTTGCCGTGCGCGACGCGGGAGACGTTGAAGACGATCGTCCAGGCGATCACTGCGAGCGCGAGAGCAACGGGCGCCACTTCACGCCAGCCGATTCCGAAATCACGATCGGCATAGAAGCCGTTTCCGATGTGGCCGACGAGCAGGAGCGAGCCGATGACGATGCAGATAATTCCCGCGACGATGAATGCACCGTGGCCGCCAGCATAGAGTTCAGCGGCGAGCAGACCGACGCCGAGCGCGAGCAGCGCGACTGCGCCAGCGCTGATCGGGAGCATCTGGAACGCGACGCCCGCGATCAGCAGACAGATGACGCCGACGACGCCCGGAATGATCGTGCCCGGGTGATAGAGCTCGGCGAGAATGCCCAGCACGCCGAGCATGCCGATGAGATAGGCGATCTGGGGATCGGCGAGGAAGTGGACGAGGCGATCCTTCACCGACCAGTCGAGAGGATGCAGCTCGGCTCCCGCCGTGTGCAGCGTGCGCTTGTTGTCGCCACCCGCGCCGCCCAGATCGATCACGCGGCCGTCGAGCTTCTGCAGCAACTCGGGCAGATCCTCGGCGATCAGATCGATCACCTTGCGGTTCAGCGCCTCGGCCGCAGTGATGCTGACGCTCTCGCGCACGGCCTGCTCGGCCCACTCGACATTGCGCGAACGACGCTCCGCGATGCCGCGAGCCATCGCTGCCGTGTCGTTCTCAATCTTCTGCGCAAGCACCGCGTCCTCCGATGCACTCTTGTCGTCGCGCTTCTTCGTCTGGGGCGACCCGCCGCCAACGTCGATCGGGTGAGCCGCACCGATGTTCGACGAAGGAGACATCGCCGCGACGTTCGCTGCGAGCGTGAGAAAGACGCCGGCAGACCCGGCATGCGCGCCCGGTGGTCCAACCCAGAAGATGATCGGAATCGTGCTGCTGAGCTCTGCCTGCACCATGTCGCGCGTCGCTGACAGCAGTCCGCCCGGCGTATCGAGCCGGACGATCAACGCTTCGGCCCCCATGTCGCGCGCCAGGCCAATCGCATCAACCAGATGCGCGCCGCTGCCAACATCGATCGAGCCGATGATGTCCGTGGTGGCGATGATCGGCCGCGCGACGGGCGCGGGATCTGCGCGCAACGCAAGCGCGGTCACAGCCGAGACCAGTCCGACGATCGCGAGCTGGGCGAATCGCGGAAGGTCGCGCCCAGAGCGGCTGCGCGCGATCGGACCGCGGCGCCGGAAACTCATTTCGCCGCCTTCGGCTCGAGCCCGAGCTTCGTCATGACCTGCTGCAGATCGCTCCAGACCTTGCCCTTCTCGCCCGGCGAACGCAGCAGATAGGCCGGGTGGAAAGTCGGCATCAGCGGCACGCCCGCATATTCGCGCCACGTGCCGCGCAGACGGGAGATCGGCGTTTCGTCGCGCAGGAGCGCCTGCGAGGCGAACTTGCCGAGAGTGACGATCGCCTCGGCATGCAGCGACGCAAGCTGCCCCTTGAGGAACGGCTCGCAGGCGCCGAGTTCATCGGGCTCGGGGTTGCGGTTGTTGGGCGGACGGCACTTGACGGTGTTGCAGATGTAGACGTCGTCGCGCGAGACACCCATCGCTTCGATCATCTTCGTCAAGAGCTGGCCGGCCTTGCCGACGAAGGGGATGCCCTGCATGTCCTCGTCCTCGCCCGGCGCTTCTCCGACGAAGACCAAGCGCGCCTTCGGGCTGCCGACACCGAAGACGATGTTGTGGCGACCCTTGTGCAGCTTGCAGCGCGTGCACTCCCCGATCTCGGCGCGGACCTCGTCGAGCGTGGCGAGCTTGAGCGTGCGGCCGGCAGAGACTGCGGCGGAGGTTGCGGCAGCGGGAGCGGCGGCAGGTGCGGCGGCAGGTGGATGTTTCGCAGCAGAGGGTCGCGGCATCGGGATCTCGGGAGCGGCGCTGGTGGTTTGAGTGCCAATCGTTTGAGTGCCAATCGTTTGAGCACCAACGATCGGCACAGCCGGCTTCGCCGTCGAAGCGCTGGCATTGCGCAGGCCCGCGTCGTCAGCCCAGGAGAGATGCGCGCGCAGATCGGCGACCAGTTCGGCCAGCGCCGCGTTCGGGCTCTCTGTCTCTTGGTCAGGCATCGATGCTCCTCGTCACTCGCGCGACAGTCGGGAAGCGACGAGATCCCAGATGCCATCGGCGACGGCAAGCTTGGGGCCGCCCAACTCGACGCGGGAGCCATCGCGCCCGAGCACGACGACGCGATTGTCCTTGGCTGCAAACCCCTGCCCGGCTGCGCTCACGTCGTTGGCGACGATCAGATCGAGCTGCTTGCGGGCGAGCTTTTCGCGCGCGTGTTCCTCGAGGTGCTCCGTCTCGGCAGCGAAGCCGACGAGGAGCGGACGCGGCGTCGCCTGCGCATAGCGTGCACCGAGACCCGCGAGGATGTCAGGCGTGCGCACGAGCCGCAGCAACTCGTCGCCATCCGGCTTCTTCACTTTATGCGACGCGCGCTCGGCGGGCCGCTGATCGCTGACGGCCGCGGCCATCACGATCGCGCGCATCTCGCCCGCCCGCACATCGACCACCGACGCCATCTCGGCGGCGCTCTCTGCCCGCACGAACTCGACACCCGCAGGTGGTTCGATCTCGGTCGCACCAGCGACGAGCAGCACGCGCGCACCGCGATCGCGCGCAGCCTGGGCGAGCGCGAATCCCATCCGGCCCGTGCTCGGGTTGGAGAGGAAGCGGACGGGATCGAGATGCTCGCGCGTCGGCCCTGCGGTGACGAGAACGGGAACTCCCTCAAGATCCCACGCACGCTGCTCGATGAGGTGGGGCGCGGCCGCGACGCTCCCTGTGGCCAGCGCATCGACGATGCGCGGAGTCTCCGGAAGGCGGGCAACAAGAGCGCAGGCGGCCGCGACGATCTCGCTCGCCTCGGCCATGCGCCCCGGCCCGACGTGCGCGCGCTCGGCCATCTCGCCGACGCCCGGCCCCACGATATTTGCACCGCGCGCGATCAGCGTCGCGAGGTTCTCCTGCACCGCTGGACTGGCCCACATCTTCTCGTTCATCGCGGGCGCGAGCAGCCAGCGCGCAGGAGGGATCGCGAGCAGCGTCGCGGTCACCACGTCATCAGCAAAGCCACCACGCAGGCGCGCGAGCAGGTCGGCCGTGGTCGGCGCGACGATGACGAACTCGGCCGAATCGGCGAGCGCGATGTGTCCGGCAGCCAGCTCCTGCGCGGCGTCGAAGAGATCGGTCGCAGGAGCACGGCCGGTGAGCGCCTGAAACGTGAGCGGCGCGACGAACCTTTGCGCCGCTGGCGTCATCGCGCAGCGCAGCTCAGCGCCCGCCTTGGCGAAGAGCCGCGCGACCTCGCACGCCTTGTACGCCGCGATTCCACCGCCCACGCAGAGCAGCAGCCGACGCCCTTGCAGTTCCGACATGCGCTCTCTCTCGCACAGGCGGAGCCCCGACTCCAGCGGGACGCAAGTCCGACGCCGCGCGCGCCGCGCCTACTCGAGATAGACGCTGTTGTTCTGCGGACGATCCCGATCGTAGAGCACGACGAACTGCTTCGCTTCGCAGAGTTCCTGCATCGCGCCCGCGTCCATCGAACTGGCCTGCCCCTGGTACGCGCGATCCGCGACGGTGAAGCGCCAGACGACGCGCAGCGGGCTGCGGCCATTGATCTTCGTCGAGCGATCCGGGCCGGCGCGGATCACGTCGGCCAGCGCCGGCTTGCCGTTCGTGAACGCAGCACGCGCCCGGCCTCGCGACAACGCCGCGCCAATCACGGCGCGCATTCCGTAGAACGTGAACAGGAGCACGACGAGCGGCAGGTATCCGATCGGTGAACGATGCGTGCCAACGACGCGCGCCCAGGCCGGGTGAGGCTTTGCGTATTCAATCAGCACCGAGCCATCGTCGGGATCTGCGGGAGGCACTGGCTCGGTCGCGATCGACTCCGTCTCGAAGCGCTGTCCCTCCGCAAGAAAGCCAAAGCGAAGCACGCGTGCGGGGTGGCCAGGAGTGCCGCGCCGGTGCGCTTTCATGACGTAGTTGCTCGGCGTATCGGAGAGCAGTTGCGCGCGTTGCGTCTGCCGCGTGAGCGCGATGGCGAGGTCCTCGGGAATCTGCCAGCAGATCGGAATCGCGAGCAGAGCGCTCACGACCGCCACCAGAGCCATCGCGCGAATGCCAGGCTCGCCGCCGAGATCAAACAGAAGCGCGCGCACCCGCTCTGTTGGTTCGCGCGGAGCAGGAGGGACGGCATCGATCGAAGTCAGAAGCATCCGCTCACGTTACCTCGCGCGGGCCTCATGTATGGTGCCGAGCGTGCCCGCCTCGAACCTGCGCCAGCCCGCCTCTCCCGGACTTCTTGCCGCCCTCGGAGCACGCCGCCTCGCCGCGCTTCTCTACAGCGGCTCGGCCGTCTTTCTGCTCTCGACCATCGCGCTGGTCATCGGACTCTATCGGCACATCGATCTCGGCCCGCTCGAGTACGCCGCGGTGGTGCTGCTCGCCGGCTTCGGTGTGCTCTCGGCGCTACTCTTGCGTCGTCGCCTCGCCGACGTCTCGAGCGCACTCGAACGGACGCAGCGCACCTCGACGGTCGGTCTGCTGACCGCAGGTTTCGCGCACGAGATGAAGAACGCGCTCACCGTCGTACTCGGCTTCGCGGAACTCGCGCGCACGGCGGCCGAGCGTCCGCAAACCCAGGCTGGGAGCGGTCCGGATGCGAAGGTGGTACGCCATCTGCGCGAGCTCGAGGCCGAGACGCGCCGCACCGTCGCGCAGCTGCAGGCCTTCCTCACCTACGCGGGAGGAGCGCGCCTGCCCCATCTTCCACGCGACGTGAACGTGCTGGTGAAGGAGTCGCTTTCGATGGTGCGGCCGATGGCGCGGATGAAGGAGCTGCTCGTCGAGGAGGTTCTCGCCGAGCCGCCTCGCGTGAACGCCGATCCCTTTGCCATCTCGCAGCTGGTGCTCAATCTCCTGCTCAACGCGCTCGATTTCGCGAAGAGCCAGATCACGATCTCGACCGCGCGCAGTGCGGACGGGAGCGCCGAGATCGTTGTACAGGACGACGGGCCGGGCGTTCCTGCCGACGATCGCCATCGCATCTTTCAGCGGTTCGTGACCACACGGCCGGGCGGCAACGGTCTGGGTCTGTCGACGGCGCGGGAGATCGCGAAGGAGCATGGCGGCACGCTCACGCTCAGCGAAGGCCCGGGCGCACGTTTCGTCGTCAGGCTGCCCGCTGCCTGATCGTTTGCATTCAAACTAATTGAGTCGCCCGCGAGCGAGCTGGACGCAGCGCTCGATGACGGCGTCGAGCTCCATCCCTGTCGTGTCGACGAGCAGTGCATCCTCGGCAGCCTTGAGGGGAGAGAGCGCTCGCTCGCTGTCCGCGCGATCGCGCCGCTGCTGATCGGCAAGCACTTCGGCGAGCGGGATCTCGATGCCTTTCTCGGTCAGCTCGCTGTGGCGGCGGCGGGCGCGCGCTTCGTCTCCGGCAGTGAGGAAGAACTTCACCTCGGCGTCTGGGAAGACGACCGTGCCGATGTCGCGCCCCTCGAGAACTGCGCCTGTTGCGGCGCCGCGACCGAGCGACCGCTGCAACTCGAGCAGCCTCTCGCGCACCACCGCGCGCGCCGAGACCACGCTCGCGCCCCGGCTGATCTCAGGGGTGCGGATCGCCTCGGTAACATCGTGGCCACGCAGCAGCACGCGCTGCGCCTCGCTCGGCGCATCAGGCGGCGGCGCGACGAACTGCAACGAGAATCCGTCGTCGAGCAGACGGCGCAAGCCCTCGTCGTCGTCCCAGTCGATGTTTGCGCGCCGCGCCGCAAGAGCGAGCGTCCGGTAGATCGCGCCGGTGTCGACCATCGTGAAGCCGAGTCGGCGCGCGAGTTGGCGGGCGACCGTGCTCTTGCCTGCGCCGGCCGGCCCGTCGATGGCCACGATGGGAACGCGGTGCGGGCTCATGCGGGGCGTTCACTACCGCGAGCGAACGCGGGGCAGCAAGCGCTCATGTCGCGAGTGGCGCGCCCGCGTCGATGATGGGCCCGAGCTTGCGAAACTTCTGGTAGCGATCTTCGACGAGCTGTTCCGGAGTCAGGTGCGAAAGCGCCGCGAGCTGCCTGCGCAGTGCAGCGCGGACATTCTCTGCGGTGAGCGCTGGATCGCGATGGGCGCCGCCCGGAGCTTCATCGACGAGCTCGTCGACCACGCCGAATTCAAACGCGTCGCGCGCCGTCACCTTGAGCGCCTCGGCCGCCTTCTGCCCCTTGCTCGCGTCACGGTAGAGAATCGCCGCGCAGGCCTCGGGAGAAATCACCGAGTACCAGCTGTACTGCAGCATCAGGATGCGATTGGCCACGCCGATCGCCAGCGCGCCGCCCGACCCGCCTTCGCCGATCACGACGCTCACACACGGCACGCGCAAGCCTGCCATCGTCTCGAGACAGACAGCGATCGCCTCGGCCTGTCCCCGCTCCTCGGCGTCGATGCCCGGATACGCGCCCGGGGTGTCGATGAAGCAGATCACCGGACGGTTGAAGCGCTCGGCGAGCTTCATCAGCCGCAGCGCCTTGCGATAGCCCTCGGGCCGCGGCATGCCGAAATTGCGCCGCTTGGTGTGATTCTCTTTGGCCGACCGGCCCTTCTGCTGCCCGAGCACGAGCACGGGCTGGCCATCGAAGCGACAGAAGCCGCCGACGAGCGCGTGATCATCCGCGAAGCTGCGGTCGCCGTGGAGCTCGAACCAGTCGGTGAAGAGCCGATCCACATAGTCGAGCGTGTAGGGCCGCGACGGGTGACGAGAGAGCTGCACGACCTGCCAGCGCGAGAGGTTGGCGAAGATCTCCTGCTGCAGCTTGCTGCAACGCCGCTCGAATCGATGCAGCTCAGTCTCGAGCGCGGCATGCTCGCCGTCGCCATCGTGTGCGTGGTGGGCGGCGGAGCGACGCAACTGCGCGAGCTTCTCCTCCAGCTCCAGCAGCGGCTTCTCGAAGTCGAGCGCGAAGGTCCTCATCGGGCCTTCTCGTACCACTCGCGTAGGCCAGAACAAAGAGCATCGAAGGCCGCGGCCTCTGCGGCGGCCTCCGAAATCGACGACGCATCGGCGTGCGGAAGAGGAGGCCAGGAGAGCGCGGCTCCCGTTTCGTCGAGCGTCGGTGCGTCCTTCTTGAACCAGGTTCGCTGGCGCTTGGCGTACTGGCGCGTGCGCGCGGCAGTTGCAAGACAGGCCGCATCCAGCGCGGCCGGCGTGGCTCCCGCCGCGATCGCCGCGCCCGCCTCGGTGTAGCCGATGATGCCCAGCGCCTTCGCCGCCGTGGGGATCTGCGTCGCGCGCTCAAGCAGCGTGCGCGTCTCGCGGATGATCGGAGGCTCGCGCCCGGCACTGTCGTGCGCAGCAGGCTCCGGCGTGAAGAGCGCGCGCGTGCGCTGCTCGATGCGCTGCCACAGCAGGGGCCGCGGCGGATCGAGGAGCACGACGCGCGCGCGATACCTGCGCTCGGCAAAGCGATGCGCGCGGTGGAGAGCCGAGATCGTCTGGCCGGTCGCTGCGTGCACCTCGAGTGCGCGTTCGATGCGCACCCGATCGCCAGGAAGAATCCGCGCAGCCGCCTCAGGGTCGATCTGCGCAAGCTCGGCGTAGAGCGACGGCAGACCCTCTCGTTCGATCCGCTCGCGCAGCTTCGCGCGGAATGAGTCGTCTCGCCCCGGTGCATCCACGAGCCCGCACACGAGAGCGCGAATCCAGAGGCCCGTACCGCCGACGACCAACGCCCGTTTCCCACGCGAGAGAACATCCGCGATCGCAGCGTCGGCGCGCGCGATGAATGTAGCTGCGTCGAGCTGCTCTTCGGGTGCCGCGATGTCGAGCAGATGATGAGGTGCCAGCGCGCGCTCGTCCGCGCTGGGCTTGGCTGTGCCGACGTCGAGGCCGCGATAGCACTGCTGGCTATCCGCCGAAATCACCTCCGCGTCGAGGCGCTGCGCGAGGCCACAGGCGAGCGCGGTCTTGCCCGACGCGGTCGGCCCGACGACGAGCACCAACTGCGGACGCACAGAGTCGGTCATGCGCCCGGAACGATCCGCTCGATGGTGCCGCCAGCGCCGAGGCGCAGCCCGTCGCCCTTCTCGCTCAACCCGCGCAGGCGCACGCAGTCGCCGCGCGAGGCCTCCTCGAAAATCGCGTTGGCCTCGGTCGCGTCGCGATCGAGGCGGGCCACCGCGAGGCGACCTCGCTCGGCGCAGACGAACAGTCGCTTCTTGCCCTTCTCGTGAGGAGGCACGCCGACCACGCGAAAGAGATCTGCTGCGGGAGTTGGCACCTCGCGCGACAGCAGGAGCGGCGCGAAGGAGAGCGGCGCCTCGGCGTGCAGACCCAGTTCGCGCGAGAGCTGCAGCAGATGCGGCGGCGCGTCCCACGACACCTCTGCAGTGCACCAGTCGCGCGGATTCACCAACGCGGGGCAGGCCTGCTGGGTCAAGCAGGGAGCGAGCGCGCGAAGCGGCGAGACGCCGGCCGGCGGAGCGAGCAGCCGATCGCGCACCTCGAGCAGTGCCCTGCCGGTCTCGCGCAGCGCGGGCTCGACGACGAGCAGCGCTCCCGCCTGCGCCAGATGCGCGTCGCAGAGCTTGCGCAGAAACGCCGCGCGCTCATCGAGAGTGAGTGGAAGCTCCGAGAGCAGATGGGCCGCGCTGATGAGATCGTAAGCACCAAGCGAAGCATCGAGTGGCGTCGCAGAGAGATCTGCCCGCCTCGTCGTCAGAGTGAAGTTCGGGCGATGCAGCGCCAGCGCGCGCGCTTCACCAAGCGCTGCTTCGCTCTCGTCAACGAGGAGCGCCTCGACACGAACACCGCGCGCCACGAGATGGTCGGCCAGCGCGATCGCCGCCGGGCCGGGGCCAGCGCCGAGGTCGAGAATCCGCACAGGAGTCGTGCGGCCGGCGAGCGAAAAAGGCAGAGCGGAAAGAGTGAGCGCAGCCCGCACGCGCGCGTAGCTCTGCGGCCACCACCAGAGCAGATAGGCGCCAAGATGAACCGGGCGATCGTAGGTCGCAGCGCGGGCAAGCAGCCGCTCGCCGACGAGACCTTCGTGTAGTTCGGACACCATCCCAGCGGCGCGCTTGAGTTCGCCCGGTCCCAGACGATCCTCGGGCCCGCCCGAAAGCTTGAGCAGCGCTCGCGCACGAGAGAGCAGACGCGGAACGTGCGCGCGCAGATCCGATGCAGAGCGTGCGTCAAGCTTCATCGCCGCGTCCCGTCGCTGCGCCTTCGTCCGCTGCGGTCGCTGCTCTTCTTCTCGACGCGCGGCGCGATGTCCGTGCCCGCGATCGCACGCGCACCCGCTCCTGGCGCGGCCCTCCGCTCATCATCGCCTTCGCCGCGCAGCGTGTGCGCGCGCGCCGTCAATGCGGCAGCATCGATTCCCAGCATCGCGAAACCGGCACGAAGCTCCTCGGGAAGCGGCGCCACGCAAGCGACGCGCACGCCCGTGATCGGATGCTGAAACTCGAGCACCCACGCATGCAGCGCCTGGCGACCGATCGCGCGCGCAGCCTCGCGCAGAGGGGCCGTGAGACCAAGACGCCCCTCTCGCTTCGTGCCGCCGTAGAGAGCATCTGCGAGGAGCGGATGCCCTGCATCGGAGAAGTGCGCGCGGATCTGGTGCGTGCGGCCGGTGAGCAGATCGACCTCGAGGACGCTCGCGCCCGCGCCACCAACGGATTCGCTCGTCGCACGCGCCAGCACTCTCCAGCGCGTCACCGCACGCTTGCCGCTCTCAACGCGCGAACTGAATCGCTTGCGTTCGACCGGGTGTCGTCCATAGAGCGTGTCGAGTTCACCGCTCTCGGCGGGCTGTCCGTGGACGATCGCGAGATAGCGCTTCTCGACGTCGCGCGCCTTGAACGCAGCCTGCAAGCCGGTGAGCGCCGCCTCGCTCTTGGCGACCACGAGGCAGCCGGACGTGTCCTTGTCGAGACGATGCACGATGCCGGGCCGCAGCTCCCCGCCGATCCCGCGCAGATCCGCAATGTGGTGCAGAAGCCCGTGCACGAGCGTCGCCCCTGCGCCACCAGCACCAGGATGGACCGAAATCCCGGCGGGCTTGTCGAGCACGAGCAGATGCTTGTCTTCGTAGAGCGGGCGCAGCTTGAGGTCCTGGGCGACGAGCGCGACCGCTCTGGGCGCGGGGATCTCGACGGTGACGAGCGACCCAGCGCGCACACGCAGCGAGGCCTTCGCGGGCAGCGAATCGACCTTCACCTGCCCCTCATCGATGAGCTGCTGGGCGCGCGCACGCGACAACTCGGACGCATGCGACGCGACGAACTGATCGAGCCGCGCGCCAGCCTCCGCAGCCTCGACCGTGAAGCTCCTCGCCTTCACCAGATCTTCGACGGCGTGCGCTCCTGGCGCTTCAAGATCACGTCGACCAGCGCCCTCTCGAAGAAGTGCGTCGCCGCGTAATATTCAGGTTTGAGGCTCGCCTCGTAGTTCGCCCTGCCCTCTTCGATCTCCTCGGCGAGCAGCGTGAAGAGGGTGTCGTTCTCGATGCCCTCCTTGATCTTGGCCGTGTTGTAGGCCGCGATGTCCGAAGCGATGAAGCGCGCGCGGCGATTGGCGGCTTCCGGCGTGTCGATGAGAGTTGCCATGCGTGGGACTCTACTCGCCCGACAGCTCTGCGTTCCAGTACGCAAGCTCGGCCAGAGAGAGAAAAGGCAGCCACTGCGCATAGAGCGGCCCGCGATTGGGAGTCGGGCGCAACAGCGGCGTCCACTTCGGACGCACCGGCAATTTCATCAGACGCATGCCCGCCTCCTCTGGCGTGCGCCCGCCTTTGCGCAGATTGCACGGCACGCACGAACAGACCACGTTCTCCCAGCTCGTCACGCCGCCCTTCACGCGCGGAATGACATGATCGAGGTTGAGCTCGGCGCGCGAGGGATGTTTGCCGCAGTACTGGCAGGTGTTCTTATCGCGCGCATAGATATTCAGGCGCGAGAAGCGGACCTTGGCGCGCGGCAGATGATCATAGGCCTGCAATAGAATCACGCGCGGAACCTTGAGCCGCCGTGACGACGTGCCGATCGACTCTTCGTTGAGTGCCGCCGACAGCTGCGCCCAGCTCTCGAAATCAAACGTCTGATACTGCTCGTCCACCGCCCGCGCGGCCCCGCGATACAGCAGGATGATCGCCCGCCGCACGCTGGTGACGTGAATCGGCTGATAGTTGCGATTGAGCACCAGAACACTGGATGAAAGCACGTGCGTCCTCCTCTGCTCGCGCGATGTCCATCGAAGGCCAGCCGATTCAACTCTCTGCTGATGATAACGTCGCTGCCTCGGCAACGCGAGGCAGACAGGCGCTCTTGCCGAATGCACTGCTTGCGGCCGGGGTGAACGCGCGCGCGTCGTTCGTCAATCACGGTGGATTAACAATTAATCGCTTGTTAATGCGCCACTGCGGCCCGGACGGGAAACTGCTGCGCGACACCGGGCAATCGAGCCGCGCCCGCGCCATAGAGATAAAGGTATGCGCCATAGCTGCGCAGGCAGCGCTTCACATAGCCACGCGTTTCGTCGAGCGGGATCTCCTCGACGAAGGCATCCATCGACTCGTTGCCGCGCGCCTTCAACCAGTTCCCGACATTACCGGGCCCGGCGTTATAGGAGGCATAAGCGAGCGCGGGGTGATTAAAATGGGAGACGAGCTCGCCCAGATAACTTCCGCCAATGCGGATATTGACCGCCGGGTCATAGAGCTGCTGGGTATTAAATCCTTTCAGCTTGAGCTTCTTCGCGACGCCACGCGCGGTCGCCGGCATCACCTGCGTCAGCCCGATCGCGCCCACCGTCGAGAAGGCCCGGGGATCGAGCGCGCTCTCCTCGCGCATCAAGGCCTGCAGCAGATCGGGAGGAATGCTGGCAGCGCCGGTGCTCTTGACGATCAGATCGCGAAACGCGAGCGGATAGGCGAGCGCCGCCGCGCGCAGAGCGAGCGGGAGCCGCGGACGGCGCAGGAGCTCGCGCAGCTCGACACGGACAATCTGGTGCGCCGCGCGAGGCTCGCCTGCGCGCGAGAGGAGGTCAGCGAGCAGCGTGAGCGGCTCGAATCCAGCGGCCCCGGCATCGCGCGCGGGCTGCCGATCAACCGCAGCCAACTCGCGCTGCGTCTCGGTCGTGAAGCCCAGACGCAACAGCGCAATCCCGGCAGCGAGATGCGGATCCTGCGCGAGCGCTCCAGCGTGCAGAGGCGCGCTGCGCGCGGTCGCGAGCGTGCGAGGGATCTCGGCGGCATCGGAGGACTCAAGCTGCGCGGACGCCTGCGGATCAAGTTGGGCATAGCGGAGGCGCGCGAGCAGGCCGTAGTACGTCAGCGGCCGCTCCGTGATGAGCCAGAGCAGGTCGGTCCGGGCCGCCGTCAGAGCGGTCGCGCGCGCCGATTCGCTCTGCGCATCCTCGGGCTCGAGAAGTGTGCGGGCGCGCCAATAACGGGCCCGCTCCTCACCTGTTCCATCCGCATCGGGACGGGCCGCAAGCTGATCGAGAACCGCGAGTCCATCGCGCGCGTGGCCCTCTGTGCGCATCGACCAGAAGAGCTGGAAGATCGCTTCGGGGCGCGTATCGGCAGCCTGGAACTGATCGACGAGCCGCTGCAGCAGCGCGCGCGCGCCCGTGTTGTCCCCGGCCTTGCGCCGCACGAGCGCCTGGTTCAGCAGCGCATCATCGGCGAGCGAGGAGGTGGGAAAGCGCGTCGCGAGCGCGTCCCAGAGCGCCTCGGCGTCCGGCTTGCTCGCGAGTGTCTCGAGCTGCGCGAGGAGAAAGAGCGCACGCGCGCGAACATCGGGATCGGCGCAGCGCAGCACCACGGGCGCGAGGTTCTCGCGCGCCTTCGTGTAGTCGTGCAGACGGCGCAGAGCGCGGCCTTGCGTGAGGCGCGCGCGGCAGGCGAGCGGATCCGCGGGAGATGCCGGCGGCCGAGAGATCTCTTCGGGAGTTGGCTCGTGCTGCACGGGAAGCGCACCCGGCGCGAAGATCTTCACGGCCGCCGCGAGCAGTCCTCCGGGCGTGCGATCGCCCGGGCAACCGAGCGTGCAGAGCGAAGGCAGCGGCAGATGCGAGACCTGATCGAGCGCCTCTTTCGAGCGCTGCGCATCGAGGAGAATCTCCGCTCGGTGAACGAGCTTCTCGAGCGGAACCGGTGCCGCGCCCGCGCCCAGCGCACGATCGCGCGCCTGCGCCGACGACGACGCCGAAGAGAGCGGATGCTCGACCCACGCCGCGCGGTAGTGCGCACGCGCAAGATCCTTCGCGAGAGCGGCCTCCTGCGCCTGTCCCGCGAGCAGCTGCGCAGAGGCGACATCCGCGCGCACGCGACCGTCAAAAATCGGCTGCAGCGTCTCTTCCACGCGCGCTGCGGTGGCCGGTCCCGCGGGGCGCAGCTTCATCTGCTGGCGCGCCCGCTCAAGCAGCGCCTGATCCGCATCGACATAGCGAAGCGAAACCTGGCCGAGCAGCAGCTCTCCGCGCGCGCTGTCTCCGGCATCGATCGCACAGAGCGCCGCCAGGTGCGTCGCGCGATCGGCGAGCGGTCCGCCCTCGAGAACGAGCTGTTCGAACAGCTTGCGAGCGGCCGCCGACTGTCCTGAGGCACGCAGCGCCAGCGCGCGCAGCCAGCGGGTCGGAGAGTCCTTTGGCGCGGCAGGGAGCAGCGCCAGCGCCTGCGCCGCCTTGCCGCTCTGGAGCGCCACCAGCGCGGCTTTGCTCTTGCCGGATGCAAAGTACGGAGCGAGCTCGTGCTCACCGATCGCCGGTCCGCGCAACGCATCCGGGACCTCGACCGCCGCGTCGTCGACCGCGTCCTGCGCGAGCGACACCTCATCGCCCGCGGCATTTTCTGGCGAGACCGAATCCTGATCGGGGCGAATCATCTCCACGCTGTTCGGCGAGGCACTGCCCGCCGCAGGAGTGTTCGTCGGCGCGGGCGCTGGCCCTCGTTGCGCATTGCCGCCATCGTTGGCCTGCGCCCGAGCCCCCGCAACGAGCGCAAGAGAGAGCAAGACGCCAAATGCGCACCACATCGCCCAGCGTGTCCGCTTCATCGCGGGAATCTCCCACCGCGATCTGCGAGCGTCAAAGAATCGCGAGCAGATTGATGCGGCGACGTCGCTTCAGCGCCCGAACGACTGGAGCTGGAAGCTGAAGCGCACCGACGGCTGGCTCAGCAGCGTTCCGTCGCGAAAGGGAAGATCGACGCCGAGCGAGAGTCCCGCGCAGCCGCAGGGCGGGCTCCACGCGAACGAGACGGTGTGGACGAGATTGGCGGTTCCGGCAACGAGCGTGCCTGGATGCCAGCTCAAGTCGTAGCCGAGCTTTGAACCTTTCGCGTCGATCGGGATTGCCCAGGCCGCGCCTGCAGCGATGGTGCCGTTGAAATCTCCCGGCTCGGCGGCGAGCAGCGTCGCGGCAAACAGCTCGTCGATGCCGGCGCGAATCCGATCTCCGGCAGCTCCGCGCAAGATCGTCTCGGTCGTGTGCAGGTCATCCCCGCGCGCATCGTGCACAGCCGCCGTCGCCTGCGCGTACGAGACGAGATGGAGATGCCAGTCCCAGTTGAGCGCGCCACTCATCGAGAAATAGGGCAGCGAGAGCGAGAACGCGCCCGTCGCGTCGGCGAGTCGTGCTGCGCCCGCATGATCCCAGAGGACGAAATCCTGCTGCAGCGTGAGCGAAGCAACGCGGGTGGGCGGCGCGTGCGGCGAGGGCTTGCTCCAGAGCGACTGGCGCAGCGCAATCGACGTCTCGAACTCGCCCGTCGTGGGAGCGGCGCCATCGATCTCGTCGAGGCCGCGACGCAGCGCGGGCACGCCCAGAGCGGCCGAGCGCATCGCCGCACCGAGCGGTCGCGCCGTGCCAGGAGGAACTCCCTGCTCCGATTCGAGCGGCATCGCGGCATAGCTGAGCCCTCCCGAATCGGCAGAGTCCCCAATGGGTGGACCGCCGCCGAGCAGCGCCGGAGCGATCGCGCGCGCGAAAACCTGCGGCTCGATCGTGTGCAGCAGCGTCCCGAAATTCCTCTCGAGAAGAAGGCTCGCCTCCGCGCCTGCGAGCGGCTGGAGTCGGCGCACGTTGCGCGCTTCGTCTCCGAGGAAGAACCACGCGTCAGCGCGCGCGCCCGCGTAGACCTTCCCTCGCAGCGCGAACTCTTCGGGCAGCGCAATAGAGAGCCTCGGAGAGACATCGAGGCGCAGGGTGGGCGGGCGAGAGAGATCGCCGCTGCCCTGCACCACCGCCGGCGTCGCTCCGAGATCGGTCGGCGAGAAGCCCGTGGCCTTCTGCTCTGCCGACGAGACCGCCGTCGCGACACTCACCGCGCTCGCCTCGGCCGAATACGCAATGGGTCCGAACATCGTCGGCAGAAGCTGCAGAAACGGAGACGGCAGACGCGTCGGCGTCGCGCGCGCTTCAGCCCCGAAGAGGCGCCGGTCAGGCTGCGCGCCACTGGCGACGCGGAGATCCTGCAGGTAGGTCGCGTCGAACCCGAGCGCGAGCGTGCCGAGGTTGGCAAAGAGGCCGAGGTCGCTGCGCAGCGAATCGAGATAGCGCTCGAGCTGCGTCGGCTCTGTGTCCGCGATGAAGACTGCGTCGCTCGCGAGCTTGCCCTGCGCGACCAGTGTCGCACCGGAGAACTCGCTGCGTTCGGCGAATCGCAGCGTGCCACGAATCCCCGCAAAGCCGCGCCCAGAGCCATTTGGATGCTCGCCGGCAAACACTGAGGACGGGCTCTGTGCCAGCGAGTTCGGCGCCGCGAAATCCCCGAGGAGGTCGAGTGCGATCTCGCCGCTCGTGCCTTCGGCGGGAGCGCCGCGCAGTTCGAGCCCGAGCCGCGGCCCGCGCACATTGCGGCTCGCGAGGTCCGAGCCGTGATCGCTGCCGAAGCTGCCGGTGAAGAGCCCCGGCGTGATCGTCGCGTCCCAGCTGCGGCCCAGCGTCAGATAGATCGGCTGCGCGATGCGAAATCCGGTGGAGCTCGAGTAGCCAAGCTGCGGCGCGAGGAGCCCCGACTGGCGGGTTTCGAGTGGCAACGCCAGAGGAAGAAACGGGAGCGTCAAGCCAAGAAAACGAATGTGCGGACGAGAGAGATAGGCGCGATCTCCCTCGACGAGCACCTCCGGCGAGTCGATCTCGTAGTCGGGTCGCCCCACGCAATCGCAGGGCGTGACCGTGGTGTCGCCGAGCAGCGTCCTCCCGTCGTCGAGCTTGATCGCCCGCGCTGCGTGCAGCGTCGCCGCGTTGTGGCCGAGACCGCGCGCCGCTTTCGGATCGTCGAGCAGGTGCAGTTGCGGGCTCCAGAACTGCTTCACGTAGAGAACCGCATCGTCGAGATCGGTGGCGTGCGCGACCACATCGATGCGCGCGCTGTTCGCGATCGCCACCTCGGTTCCCTGGACTGCGAGCACCGGGCCGTCGAGGAAGAGCGCCTGCGCCGCATTGACGAAGCGCGCGCGGGACGCATGCAGAATCCCTTCGCGCCGCTCGACGAGAACGTGGCCCTCGAACGTCCAGTCGCCCGTGCCGCTGTCGTACCAGAGGCGATCGGAAGTGACGTCGAACGGAACCGCACCCCCGAGGCCGTCCGCGGCGTGGTGCGCGGGAGCGTCGCTGCTCGGCGCCTCACCTCGCGCGCTGAACGCACACGCGAAGAGCGCGATCGCACAGAGGCGCACTCCGAGTCGGCTCGAGCAGATCACGGCGCGCCGATTCTGCAGCAGGCAGCGGCCATCATGCGATCCACCTCGTCATGGACGCCGCACGAAGGTGACGCGGAGGACCCCTTCCTCCTGCTGCAGTCGCGTCGTCGCCGGCGCGCGCAGCTCGATGCGCAACTCGACGCCGTCCGCGACCATCGAGGGAACAACGCGCTCGACGTCGCCGCCGAAGAAGCTGGTGTCGAGAGGACGGCGGTTGTTGGGAAGCGGAATCGTCGCGCCCGAGATGCGCAGCCGCGCGCCGTGCGCATCCTCGTTCACCTCAACCTCGAGCGGGCGATCGCTGCGGATGATGACCGTCCCGCCCGCTGCAGGATGAAACCCGATGCCCGTGATGTTCGCGAGTGGCTCATGACGATGCCGCGTCGGCGCACGGGAGGCTGCGCGCGGAGTTCCCATCGCCTCGGCATGCGGCTCCGCCTGCGCGACCGCGCTGGGAGCGGTCGGGAGCTCCGCTGGAACAACGGGAGCTGCCGGAGCCTGCGCAGCCTTCTCGCGCTCGCGCCGCGAACTCCCCGCGAGAGCAATCGTCGGAAGCCCTGCACGTCGCTCCTCTTCGCTCTCGACGTGCTTCGCCGATTCGGCCGCACGCGCCTTCTCTTCCGCAACGCGCGCCAACTCCGCCGCACGAGCCTTCTCTTCCGCAACGTGCGCCTGCTCGGCCGCAACGCGAGCCACCTCGGCCGCACGCGCCTTTTCTTCCGCAACGCGCGCCTGCTCGGCTGTACGTGCCTTCGCTTCCGCTACGCGAGCCTGCTCGGCTTCACGCGCTTGCTCGTCCGCGACGCGAGCCGCCTCGGCCGCACGCGCCTTCTCTTCCGCAACGCGCGCCTGCTCGGCTGTACGCGCCTTCGCTTCCGCTACGCGGGCCTGCTCGGCTGTACGCGCCTTCGCTTCCGCTACGCGGGCCTGCTCGGCTGCACGCGCTTGCTCGGCCGCAACGCGAGCCACCTCGGCCGCACGCGCCTTCTCTTCCGCAACGCGCGCCTGCTCGGCTGTACGTGCCTTCGCTTCCGCACGCGCCTTCTCGTCCGCAACGCGCGCCTGCTCGGATGCACGCGCTTGCTCGTCCGCGACGCGAGCCTGCTCAGTCGCACGCGCCTGCTCGGCCGCACGCGCTTTCTCTTCCGCAACGCGAGACTGCTCGGTCGCACGAACCTTCGCTTCCGTAGCCCGGGCCTGTTCGGCTACACGCGCTTGCTCGTCCGCAATACGCGCCTGTTCGATCGCACGCGCCTTCTCTTCCGCAGCGCGCGCCTTCTCTTCGGCGACGCGAGCTTGCTCGGCTGCACGGGCCTGCTCTTCGGCGACGCGAGCCTGCTCGGCCGCTTGCCTCGCCGCGGCACCTGCGTCGGGCCGCGGAACAGTGGACGCATCAGCGCGCGCAAGCAGCGTCGGCGTCTGCGCAACCGTTGTCGGTGGCGTTGAGGCAATGAGCGGCGGGCGCGTCAGATGGGAGCACTCGGCTGCTGCGAGCAACTCCTCGAGCGCACGACGCGGCGGCGGCACGTGCTGCACGCGGACCGCCAGCAGGCGCCCCTCTCCGCGAACTTCAAAATCGGTCTCGCCCGCAAGCTCGATCACCACGCGCGTCGTGCGCGCGCCTGCTCGCACGGCCCCGATGCGCAGCACGGTTCCGTCCTGGATGAGCTGCTCCTGGATCGATCCGCCGAGCTCGGTGTCGGCGAAGTCGAGCACCACGCGAGGAGGAGACGAGAGCCGCATTGTCGTGAAGCTGAGCGGACGATCGGAACCCACATCGATCACCGTCGCGTCGACGTCAGCGCGCGCGTGCAGAGAGAGAAGTTGACCCTGGCGGCCTTTGTCCTGGGCCGCAACGGCCGACGGACTTGCCGCAAACGGCGCGGCAAGCGCGAGCAACATCGCAGTGAGCGCAAGCCGCCAAGCTCGCGAAGAACGCGGCTTCAGACTCGTCATCAGAGCGCCGCTCCACCGGCCAACGCCGGCTGCGAGACGGGCATGCGGACCGCGCTGGGCAAGGCCTGGGCGCTCTTCGCGTAGAGAATCAGCTCGCGGATCGCCTCGCAGCACTGCCGCACATCCGCGCCCATCGTCAGCTCGAGATGGCTGTTCTCGGCGACCGAGCGCCAGAGTTTGTACTCGCTGCCCGCGGCGCGCGCGACGGACGCGGTGCTGTCGCGCGAGGCGAGCCGATCGAGATCGCCATAGAGGATCGCCAGCGGCACGTCGATGTGCTTGAACCCCTCGTGATAGTCGAAGCCGTTGCGCAGGCAGCTCATGCGCCCATCGCGGATCCAGCGCGCGAACTCCTCGATCACCCGCCGCGGCTCCTTCTCTCCGCCGCGCTGCAGGAGCCACTGGATCTCCTCGTGCGCGACCCGCGAGGGATTGACGACCGAGCCCATCCGCTGCGCGAGCAACTGCAGGCGACCAAGGCGTGCGAGATTCTTCGGTGTCGCAAGTCGAGCGAGTTTCGCCAGCATGCTGTCCATCGGGATGTGACGAAAGCGATGCCGCTCGGGAGCAGTTCCCGGCGCGGCGAGACGATCCGCAGTGGAGGCGAGCAGACGCACGCGGCGCAGCGTCCGGGCAGCGGCGTGTCGCGCGTGATCGGCCTGCGTCGCCGCGACGAAGAGCGCATCGACGACCGCGCCGACGACCGGAGGACCGAGATGCGCGAGCAGCCGAAGCGCCGGAAAGCCGCGCCCGAGCTCGCTTGGCGCACCGAGCGTCGCGAGCGCGAGCAGATCGTCATGCTGCGCGGCGTAACCGTAGCCGAGGATCCCGCCCATCGAATTTCCGATCAGCGAGATGCGCGCACGGCCAGTGCGCTGCTTGACGGCCTGCACGCCCGCCGGGAGATCGTCGATGAGATAGCTGTCGAGGTCCCACTCCCAATCGAGATCGCGCGGAGGAGAGCGCCCAGCAAGCGCCGCGCGTTCGATCTGCAGTTCGCGCGAGGAGAGACCGTGCCCGCGCAGTTCGAGGATGTGCACGTCCGCGCCATCGAAGAGCAGGTGCTTGACGAAGTTTCCGCAGGAGAACGCGTGGCGATTCTGGGACCAGCCCGGCACCAGCAGCAGCGGCTCATTCAAGAGCGGCTGCGCCCACGCCTGCGGCACTGGACGATAGCGCGTGATCTGCAGCACCCATCCATCCGCGGTGGGCGCGTCGTAGATCTCGCGCACGTACAGCGACTTGACGGGAACGTCGTCAAATGGCGGCGGCGCTGCGCTCAGGGACTCTCCGCGTCGCATCGGGCCGAATATCTACAAGCGGGATCGACGGGGGGCAATCTTTCAAGAGCGGGAGATGGGCGTTCGGCGTCGGGCTTTGGGAAAAGCCGCAGCTCGCACGCATCGGCTCACCGCGAGAGTTTTTCGGAGGGCATGGCTTCGCGAGGCCGGTTGGCGAGTGCCGCGAGCAGCTCGCCCACGAGGTAGAGCGAGCCGCAGGCGATCACTGTCCCGCTCGGCTGAGCGGCGCCCCGCGCGGCTGCGAGCGCATTCACCGATGAGTCGTAGGCGAAGCACGGCAGCGCAGGAGCAAGCTCGTAGACCTTCGCGGCGATCACCGTCGCAGGGAGCGCGCGCGGCGAATCAGGAGCGCAGAGGTGGATCGCGGCAGCGAGCGGCAAGAGCGGCGCGAGCGTCTGGGCGAGATCCTTGTCGGCAAGTGCACCGAAGACGAGCTGCAGCGGCTGTCCCGCAAACTCCTCGCGCAGCGTTCGCGCGAGCGCCTGCGCGCCATGCGGATTGTGCGCGCCATCGAGAAAGACGCTCGGCTGTGTCGCCGCGAGCTGCATCCGGCCCGGCCACTGCGCGGTCAGAAGCCCCTGCTCGACGTGCTCGGGCGACACGCGCAACCCTCGCCGCGCCGCGAGTTCGAGGAGCGCGCAGGCGAGCGCCGCGTTCTCGCGCTGGTGGTGCCCGCGCAGCGAAAGTCCGGAGCGAGAATCTCTCGCGAGCCGCTCTTCGTGCGTCGCAGGAATCGTCGCCCGCACGGTCCAGGCGCGGTTCGCGTCGCCATCCCTCGAGATCGTTTGCATACCAACGATCTCGGAATTGCTTTGAACACCAAGCATCTCGGGCGCGATCGCGCGCAGCCCGCTCTGGTAACAGAACGGCTTCTCGTCGCGGCTCTCGAATCGGTAATCGCGTCCCGGCCGCCACAGCAACGCGCCCGCGCGCGCCGCAGTCTCCTCAAGCACTTCCGCTGCCGCCAGGGCCTGGCCTGCGCTCGCGACCGGAATTCCCGGTTTGATGATTCCGGCCTTCTCCGCGGCGATCTGCTCGAGCGTGTCGCCGAGATGCTGCGTGTGCTCGAGCGCAAGCGGCGCGATCGCACAGGCGAGCGGCGAGACCACGTTCGTCGCATCAAGCCGCCCGCCGAGGCCGACCTCGATCACCATCACGTCGACCGCTTCCTGCGCGAACACGAGGAAGGCCATCAGCGTGACGAGTTCGAAGAAGGTCAGCCCATCGCCATCGGTCGCGCCTGCCGGCCCTCCGGAGCAGGCCCACGGCACGCGCGCGAGGATCTCCGCCAGCAGCGCGGCCGCGCGCTCTTCCGGGATCGGCATGCCTCCGATTCGGATTCGCTCGCAGAAGTGGACGAGATGCGGCGAGGTGTACAGCCCGGTCTTGAGCCCGGCCGCGCGCAGAGCGGACTCGGTGAACGCGCAGGTCGAGCCCTTCCCGTTCGAGCCCGCGACGTGCAGCACGGGAGCTGCGCGATGCGGCTCGCCGAGTAACGCCAGCGCATCCTCCATGCGCGCAAGGCCCAGCTTCATCCCGAAGTTGCTGCGCGCGAAGAGGGTCTGCTTGAGCTCTGAAAAATTCATCAGGCCGTTGCGCGGATGACCGCGGGCGTGTTGATGCCGAACGGGCGCGCGTCGTAGCCGCCGAAGAGCTCGACCTTCGAGAAGCCCGCATCGAGGAGGAACTGCCGCAACTCGCCAGCGGTGTAGACGAGGTAGCGCAGGTGTTTCTCGACGCGCACGCCCTCGTGCAGGAACGACATCTTCGCGTGCTGCTCGCCCGCGATCGGCTCGAACCAACGCTCGATGCGCAGCGGGCCGAAAGTGCTGTTGACCTCTTCGATGTCCTCGCTGTCGCTCGCCGCACGCGCCTCGTGATCGCGATGCATGCACTCGATCAGAATCTGTCCACCGGGCCGCAGAGCCGCGCGGGCATTGGCCAGGAGCGCTCTCGTCATCTCGCGCGAGCCGAACGAGATCGAATTGTAGAGCAGCACCACAGCATCGAAGATCGGGCGCAGAGGAAGCTTGCCGCCGTCGGCCCTCACCCACAGCGGCTGCGCGGCATCCTCGGCGAGCACGTTGATTCCGCGCGCACGCGCACCGCGCAGCATCGGCTCCGCGAGATCGACGCCGCACACGCGCATTCCACGGCGCTGCAACGGAACCGCGTGGCGCCCATCGCCGCAGCAGAGGTCGAGCACGCGCGAGCCCTCACGCAACGCGAGCAGCGAGACGACCGCCGCGACCTCGCTCTCCGTGCGCACGGGATGGAGCATGCCCGCATAGAGCTCGCGGTAGCGCTCGTCGAAAAAATCGACCCAGACTTCGTAACTGCTCACCCGAGCAACTCGACGAGCTGCGCAAGCTTCGCCCGCAGCTCCTTGCGAGGCACGATCGCGTCGACCATTCCGTGCTCGAGGAGAAACTCGCTGCGCTGGAATCCCTCGGGCAGCTTCTGTCGCAGCGTCTGCTCGATCACGCGCGGGCCGGCGAATCCGATCAGCGCCTTCGGCTCGGCAAGAATCACATCGCCCAGGAAAGAGAACGAGGCCGCCACGCCGCCTGTCGTCGGATCGAGCAGCACGGAAATGTACGGCTGCTTCACGGCCCGAAATCGCGCGAGAGCTGCAGAACTCTTCGCCATCTGCATCAGCGAGAAGATCGCCTCCTGCATGCGCGCGCCGCCCGACGCGGAGAAGACGATCGCGGGCACGCGCAACTCGGTGGCCCGCTCGAAGACGCGCGTGACCTTCTCGCCGACGACCGCGCCCATCGAGCCGCCGAGGAAGCCGAAATGGAAGGCGCCGATCGAGACATCGCGGCCGCCGATTTTTCCCGTGCCGGAGAGAAACGCCTCGTGCTCACCCGACGTGCGCGCCGAGGCCTTGAGCCGATCCTTGTATTTCTTGCTGTCGGTGAAGTTCAGCGGATCGGTGCTCTCGAGGCCGCGATCCATCTCGACGAACGTGCCCTCGTCGAGGACCAGAGAGAGCCGCTGCCGCACGCCCATCGGGAAGTGGTGGTCGCACTTCGGGCAGCAGGAGAGAGCCTTCTCGACATCGCCCTTGAAGACGATCTCCTCGCAGCCGTCGCACTTGATCCAGAGCCCCTCCATGCGCGCGCGCTTGTCGGGCGTCGGCAGCTTGCGCGAGGGAACTTTCTGGTACCAGGCGGCAACGCCGCTCGTCTTTGGATCGCCGGTCATTCGCGCTCCTCTACTCTTCGTCGTCGAGACCGAAGAAGGTCTGGATACCAGCGAGGATGCGGCTGCGCTCGGCAGCGACGCGCCCTGGCCGATCGTCGGGACCGAGGTTGTCGCGCACCGACTGGAGCTGCACGCGCCTCTTCGCCATCACCGCGCTGATGCTCTCCGTCAGCTCGGGCCGGTTCTTGACGAGCTGGTGGAACATGTCGCGATCGATCCGGTAGCACTCGACGTCGGTCGCCGCCGAGATGGTCGCCGTGCGCGGCTCGCCCGTCATCACGCCCATCTCTCCGAACACATCGGGCGCGGAGAGGCGCGCGACGAGTTTCTCGAGCGGCGGCTCATCTGCGCGCGAGACCTTCACGCGCACCTCGGCCTGCCCCTTCGTCAGCACGTAGAGCCAGTGCGCCACCGCGCCCTGCCGCGTGATCACCTCGCCGCGGCTGAACGGCGCCATCCGCATGCGCCGCGCGAGTTCGAGTCGCTCCTCGTGGTCGAGGCACTGCAGCATCTCGATCGCCTCGAGGACAGAGACGCGCACTGCAATCTCGCGCGCCTCCTTGCGCTCCTTGTGCTCCTTGTCGTCGTTCGAGATGAAGAGCGCGGCGCCCGGAAGCGCGAGTGGAATCTGCGCACGCTTGAGGGCCGCGAAGATGCGCACGCGCACCGCGCTGTTGGTCGAATCGCGCGCGCCTTGATCGGTGAGCCAATAGCGCACGCCGTAGGTCGCCGTCCCGTCGATCGAGCCCGGCTGGCCGAGGTCGAGGCAGAGGCAGGTCGGGGCCGGCTCGGTCGCCACGCGCACGATGGGCGCGGACTGCAGCGCATCGTCCACGGCACGCAGCACATCCTCTGGCGGGAATCGATAGTCGACGTGGAAGTAGATCCATTCGCGGTGCTGGCGCGGATGATCCTCCTTCTGCCCGAGCACCTGGATCTGCTCTCCGAGCAGTGACGCGTTCGCGAGAATGAGCGTGTCCCAGTTGGTCGTCTCGAGCACCGTCGAGCGCCAGCGAATCGCCTTCACCTTGCCCTGCTGCCCATCGCGAAGCTGCAGCCAGTCGCCGACCTTGATGCTGTCGTCGATCTGCAGCGCGACCCCGCCAATCACGTTCGCGAGCGTCGCCTGCAGCGAGAGGCCGAGGACTGCCGTGACGACAGCGGAGGTCGCGACGATGCTGGAGAGATCGAAACCGGCGCGATGGATGATGGCGACGAACGTGAGCAGGTAGACGCCGCCGACGGCGAGCGCGCGATAGATGTCCGGAAGCTCGATGCTGGCCGCGGTGAGCGCGAGATCGAACAGAAGAATGGAGAGGACATCGACGACCGCGAGCACTTCGCAGACGTCGGCGAGAAACCAGGTGCGGCGGCTCCAACCCTCCGCACCGACACCATGGAGAAGCGCGGCGACGCAGAACGCACCGACGTAGCAGGCGACGTAGAGCGTCGCTCGCCCGAGCCGCCGCCGCTTCTTCGGCACCAGCCGGTTCACCAGCAGCGCAAGGAAGGTGATGATCCCGATCAGGATCGGCGGGGTCCAGGGCGAGGCGTAGCCCAACAGCGTGCGGGCCCGCGCATCAGGTGCAGGGAACGCGGCGCCGTCCTTGAGCACCGGATCGACGACCGCCGCATGACCTGCAGGCGAAGAGGCAAACGCTGTCGTCGCCGCTGCAGCCCCGGCCGCGACGGCGATGGTGGCACCGGACGTATTGGAGCTCACCGCGCCAGCGACGGCCGCGTGCTCCCGCTCGTCTCGGCTGTCGGCCTGAGGATGCGCCTGCTCGGTCGTCGTGCGATCTGCGGCCTGCGCATCGACCTGGGCGACGCGCTGATCGTTCGCAGCAGCCGAGGCCCCGGTCTCATG
Source organism: uncultured delta proteobacterium (assembly GCA_903911145.1). GTDB lineage: Bacteria > Myxococcota > Myxococcia > Myxococcales > 40CM-4-68-19 > CAIWCD01. The sequence continues at coordinate 198,372 of CAIWCD010000048.1, forward strand.
CTGGACGTCTGCGCGCGCGCCGGTGGCGAGGAGCGCGCACAAGGAGGCGAACAGCAATCGCGAGAAGCGCCGCGGGCGGCGCGCACTGTCAAATCGAGTAGACGTCGTCGAGCTCACAGACTTGAAGGTAGTCCTTCCCCATCGCCGCGACGGCCTGCTTCAGCTCGGCCGAGACAGACGGCTTGAGGTGGTAGAGATAGATCTGCGCGCCGCGCCGGTCGAGCTTCTCGAGCTCCGCACAGAGCGTGCTTGGCGTCAGATGGCCGGAGAGATCCGCGAGCCACTGCATCGAATCGGGGAAGCTCAGCTCGACGAAGACGGCCTTCAGATTCGGCGTCGCGTTGATCGATTTCCAGAGCTCTTCGGTCGGCCCGGTGTCGCCGCTGAACGCGACCGCACCCTGCGCCGTCTCTAGAATATACCCCACTGAAGATACGGGGTGATGGACGGGGATCGCCGTCACCTGCATCCCCTGCAGCGCGAACTTCGTGCGCAGCGGGATCTGCTCGAAGGCGATCGATGGCGCCTGCGTCGAAGGGATGGCGCGGAAGTCCGGCCAGAGGCGGTTGTTGAAGACGTCCTCACCGAGGCACCGCAGCGTCTCGTCGGGGCCGTGCACGCGCACGGGCGTCTCGCGCCGACCGACGAGCAGATCGGTCATCAGCGGCAGATCCTTCACGTGATCGAAGTGGCTGTGCGTGAGCAGGATGTCGTCGATCGCGAGGATCTCCTCGAGTTCGAGCACAGAGGTGATCGAGCCGCCATCGAGGCAGAGCTTGTCGTCGATGAGGAAGCAGGTCGTGCGGTGGTGGGGAAGCTCGCCACCGTGGCAGCCGAGAACGCGGATCTTCACGCGTTCTTCTCGAGGAACTGGAGATACTTCTTCGCCTTGCCCGCGTCAGGCACGAGCACGCCCTCGGGCACCAGCATGATCACGCGGGACTTGACCGCCTTCTCGATCGCCTGCGCGACCGCGTCGGGAGTGAGCCCGAGACGCCCATGCAGATCGTCGAGCTTCACCGCGACCAGCGCGCCCTTCGAGGTTGCCCGACCGCGCCGCTGCGACGCGCGAACGAGATGCTGCACCACGCGGCTGGTCGGATTGTGCAGCAGCAGATCCTCGATCTGCTCGTCGGCCTCCTGCAGACGCCCAGAGAGCTTCTTGATCAGGCGCGCGGCGATCTCGCCGTTGCCGCGGATCATCGCTTCGAAGTTGCGCGGGTCCACCACCAGCAGGCGGCCATCCTCGGCCATCACCGCACCGGCCGAGCGCGGCTGGTTGTTCAAGAGCGCCATCTCGCCGAAGAACTCTCCCGGCCCCAGCGTCGCGAGCACCAGCTCGCCGGTCTGGAGCGACTTGGTGATGTTCACGCGGCCGGACTGCACCACGTACATCTCGTGGCCCGGCTCGCCGTCGCGAAACAGGACGTGTCCCTTCGGAAACTCGCGTCCGAATCTTTGGCTGAGCTGGTCTTCGCCGGACATGAGCCCTCGGGAAATTGCGCGGACCGATTTTGCTATCAGAGCGGTCCTACGGCGGTCAATGAATCGCGTTCGTCACTTGTGCTGCATCTTGAATACGCCGTTCCACTCCTCGCCCGGCGGATGGGCAGCCAGCGCCTCGAGACGCTCGAGAAATAGCTTCGCCGGACCATCGTGCGCCGATTGCGTGAGGCACTGCTCAAACGCCGTGCGCGCCTCTGCGAAACGACGCTCGCGATAGTGCGCGAGCCCCAGCGCGAACCCGTCGAGCAGCGCGCGATCACCCGCAGGCGAGACGCCCTTGCCGCGCAACTCGAACAGCCGCACCGGCTCCTTCTTTCCCTTCACCGCGACGAAATCGAGTTCGCGCACCGCCAGGCAGTCCGGACCTCCCGCCGCGCGCGCAGCAGTGAGCGTCGCCTCGGAGATGAGCACGTGCGTGCCGTACTCCTTGTTCAGCCCTTCGAGGCGCGAGGCGAGGTTCACGTTGTCGCCCATCACTGTGTAGTTGAAGCGCTGCGACGAGCCCATGTTGCCGACGACCATCGGCCCTGAGTTGATGCCGATGCCGATGTCGATGTCGGGCAGATCCGGCTGCTCGATGCGCCAGGTTTCCTTGAGACGCGCGAGCGCCGACATCATGTCCAGCGCGGCCTCGCTCGCTTCAAGCGCATTGCGCGGGTTGTGAACGGGCGCGCCGAAGAAGGCCATCAACGCGTCGCCGATGTACTTGTCGAGCGTCCCGCTGCGGGCGAAGACGATGTCCGTCATCGGCGTCAGATACTCGTTCATCAAGTGGACGAGCTTGGCCGGCGTGAGCTTCTCCGAGATCGAAGTGAAGCCGCGGATGTCGCTGAAGAGGACGCTGATCTCCTTCTCCTCGCCTCCGAGCTGCAGCTTCTCCGGCTGCCCGAGCATCTCCTCCATCACCTCGGGGTTCAGATAGAGCTGGAACGCGCGCCGCAGCTGCCGCTTGTCGCGTTCCTCGGTGAAGAATCGGAAGACAGTGACGAGGATGAAGATCGCGCCCATCTCGACCATCGGGAGCGCGGTGAAGACGTCGTAGCCGAGACGGAAGAGAAGGAACGAGGCGAACCAGAGCAGCACGCCAGACAGCGCAACGACGAGCAGCGAATACTTCACCTGCACGCGCGCGAAGATGAAGGAGAAGAAGATACCGAGGGCGAGCAGCGCGATCGCCTCCATCGCAGAGATGAAGACGTCGCGGCGCAGGAAGCGGCGATCGAGCATCGTCTGCAGCGCGTTGCAGTGCGTTTCGAGTCCGGCTGTCATTCGCATGAAGGGCGTCACGCGCTGATCGAACGTGCCCTGCGCCGTCGCCCCGACCATGACGATCTTGTTCTTCAGCGCACCCGGAGGCGTGCGGCCGTCGATGATGTCGGCGACGGAGTAGTTCGTGAAGGTGCCGTCGCCGCCGTAGTAGTTGATGCGCATCAGGCCGCGCGCGTCGGTGGGGACGGTGAGCTTCCCGTCGAAATCAATGCCGTCGATGATGCCGAGCCCCGTCTCGTCGGTGACGACCGGCACGATGCGCTCTGGCTTCACGTCGAGCGCAAGTGCGAGCAGCGTGACCTCGAGCGACGGGAGGATCCTGCCACCCACCTGCATCGCGAGGGCGGTGTTGCGGATGACGCCGTCCTCGTCGGGCAGCGCGTTGAAGAAGCCGAAGCCCGCGGCCCCGGCGGCGATGGGAGACATCGGCGGCGCGAGCGCTGCGTAGGTCTTGAGTTGCGAATGCTCAAGCGACGTCGCGCGCGTGATGGTGCCGCTGGTGTAGCGAAGCTCCGGCGCGGCGATGGCGCTGCGCGAAATGCGGGCGACCCCTTCCTTGATGTCTGCCTCCTTGAACGCCGACATCTCGGGCGCAGTCAGCGCGACGAAGCCGATCACCACGTTGGCCGCGTGCGCGAGCGATGCGCCGAGAACGTGATCGGGATCCTGCCCGAGCAACTCCGCGTCGAGTTCCTTCGCCAGACCCTCATCCTGTTTTGCGAGCAGCTCGAAATCGCTCTGGGCCGCTCCCAGCTTGGTCTTCCCGTCTTCGAGTCGCCCGCGCGCGGTGCGGTAGATCGGGTCGCCGGTCGGCTTGATGTCGTGCGAGAGCGACTCGAGCGCAGAGGCCGCGCCGGCCACATCCGCGGCGGCCTCGGAGAAATGATCGACCGCGACCTTGCCCTTCCCTTCTGCGAGCGAGACCTCGGCGAAGCGGCTGCGGAACCGCTTGGCACCCGCGAACTGCGCGCCGAGATCCTGATCCGAGAGCGCCATATCGAAGCCGACCACCTGCGCCCCTTCGGCAGAGAGCTTGTCGACCAGCTGCGCGATGACGCGGCGGTCCCAGGGAAAGCGGCCGAACCGCGCGATCGAGGCCTCATCAACTGCCGCGACCACGATGCGCCCATCGTGCGCAACGGGGCCGCGCTGGTGGAACTTCACGTCCTCGAGCGCCGCCTCCATCTTCGTCAGCACGGGGATCTCCGTGCGTGACGCGAGCTGGTACGCGTAGAGCAGCGCGAAGAGGAGCCCGGTGAAGAGCCCGATGCGCAGCGCGGTGATTCGCTTCACCCAAGCCAGAATGCGGAGCATGGCGAGAACGTATACCGAACTCTTCCTTGCGCGAGTCTTTGCTATAAGGTCCGGCCCATGCGACGGCTCGCTTCCGCTCTTCTCGTTTCGCTCGCCCTCGGCTGCTCGCCGATCGAGCCGCCGGTGATCGATGCATCGGCGCTCCCCAACACGACCGACACGACCGGCCCCTACGAGATCACCGCGCGCGTGCACGCGCGACGCTCGATCGACGCGGTGACGCTGGTCTGGCGCGATCTTCCCGCCGATGCGATCGACGCGAAGCGGCTGCCGATGACGCAGGATTCAGCGGGCGTCTATCACGCGAGCATTCCCGGCCAGGGGGTGGGCGCGCAGATCGCATTTCACGTCGAGGCGACCGACAGCGCGGGAGACACCTCGGCCGCTCCAGTCGCGGGTTCGACGGCGCAGTGCGGAGACGAATACTGCTTCGACGTCCTCGCGCCATGAGCACGAATCCGGGAGCGAGCGCGAGCGGCGCAACCTATCGCGACGCTGGCGTGGACATCGAAGAGGGCGACGCGCTCGTCGAGAGAATCAAGCCGCACGCGCGCCGCACGATGAGGCCCGAGGTGCTCGCGGGCATCGGTGGATTCGGCGGACTCTTCGAGTTGCCCAAGGGCTACACGCAGCCTGTGATGGTCGTGGGCACCGACGGCGTCGGCACCAAATTGAAGATCGCGTTCGAGAGCGGGCGGCACGAAACCGTCGGCATCGATCTCGTCGCGATGAGCGTCAACGACGTGGTCGTCTGCGGCGCCGAGCCTCTCGTCTTTCTCGACTACTACGCAACGAGCGGGCTGCGCGCCGCGGACGCAGAGAAGGTGATCGCGGGGATCGCAGAGGGCTGCGTGCAGGCTGGCTGCGCGCTGATCGGCGGGGAGACGGCCGAGTTGCCCGGCTTCTACAAGGACGGCGAATACGACCTCGCGGGATTCTGCGTCGGCGTCGTCGAGAAGGCGCGCATCCTCGACGGATCGCGCGTGCGCGGCGGCGATGCCGTGCTCGGGCTCGCCTCGAATGGTTTGCACTCAAACGGTTATTCGCTCGCGCGCAAAGTGCTCCTCGAGCAGGCCGGACTTGCGCTCTCGGGCGAGCTGCTCGAACAGCTGCTCGCGCCCACGCGCATCTACGTGAAGGACTGCCTCGCGCTGCGCGGAGTTCTCGACGTACACGCCTTCGCGCACATCACGGGAGGCGGGCTGGCGGGAAATCTTCCGCGCGTGCTCCCCGTCGAAACGCGCGCGCGGCTCGACGAGAGTGCGTGGCCGCGCCCGGAGATCTTTGCGCGCATCGCCGCACTCGGAAACGTCGCGCCCGACGAGATGCTGCGCACGTTCAACTGCGGCATCGGCATGTGCGTCGTGCTTGCAAAAAGTGACGTCGCGCGCGCGCAGGAGTTCCTCTCTGCACGCGGCGTTCAGTCGTTTGAGATCGGCGCGATCGAAGCAGCGCCTGGTCTGGCCGAACCAGAGGTGGTGTTCGCGCGATGACGTCCGCTCGGCCGCTGCGCCTCGGCGTGCTCGCCTCGGGATCGGGCAGCAACCTGCAAGCGCTGCTCGACGCGTGCGCGCGCGGGCAGCGGGATGCGAGCGATCCCGCAGCGCTCAACGCCGAGGTCGCGGTCGTCATCTGCAACATCGAAGGCGCGCGCTGCATGAAGCGGGCGGCCGAGGCCGGTGTGCCTGCGATTCTGCTCAAGCACAGCGGCGCGCCCTCGCGCGAAGAGTACGACGCGCGCCTCGTCGCCACGCTGCAGCGCCACGAGGTCGAGCTGGTCTGCCTCGCGGGCTTCATGCGGCTGGTGACGCCGGTGCTCCTGCGCGCGTATCCCGATCGCGTGCTCAATATCCATCCATCTCTGCTGCCTTCGTTCCGGGGGCTGCACGCCGTCCAGCAGGCGCTGGATGCGGGCGCGCGCATCGCTGGCTGCACCGTGCACTTCGTCGATGAGGGGACCGACACCGGCCCAGTGCTCATCCAGGCAGCGGTTCCAGTGCTCGACGGCGATACCGAAGAGACGCTCTCCCAGCGCATCCATGCACAGGAGCACGCCTGCTACGTGCGCGCGGTGCAGCTGATCGCGGGAGGTTTAGTCGACTGGACGAATGGCTCTGCGAAGCGTCGCACGACCGTCCGCCTGAGCGCAGGATTGCCCAGTGAAAGCTCGTCGCGACTCGTCTGGCCACCGCTCGCGGAACGGCGCGCAGGAGGGATCGCGTGACGCCGCCCAAGTCCAACGCGCTCATGCTCGCTGGCGCCAAGCGCGTCTACGACGTGATCGTCCTCGGCGCGGATCTCGGTGGAGCTGCCGCCGCGGCGCTGCTCGCCAAGCGCGGGCTGCGCGTCTGCATCGCGACACTGGGGCCGGCGGCGGTTGCTCGAGAGAGCAATGGGTGGCTCCTGCCGAGTGCGCATCCGGTCGTCGCGCCGCTGCGCCAACTCTCCGGCGGCAGCGCAGCGCTCGATGAGCTCGGGCTCGGTCAGGATCTCCAGCGCCTCGCCTCTCCCGGCACCAGTGCGATCCAGCTGCTCAGCGCACGACTGCGGCTCTCCTTGCCGGCCGAGCCTGCGCGCCGCCGGACCGAGTTGCGGAGGGAGCTCTCCGCGGAAGAGGCGGCGCAGGTCGAGAGCCGACTCGACGCGCTCGAGCAGCTTGGACGCCCGTGGGATCCTTTTCTCGTCGCGCCTCCGCCCTATCCGGCGCGCGGATTCTTCGAGCGTCGTCGCTTGCGCAAAATGATGCCGATTGCGCCACCGCTCCCCGACGGACTCGTCGGCGCTGCACTCGATGCGCTCGCTCCATTTGCGGCCGCACTCGTCGGCGAGAGCGCTCCCGAGGCCCACGCGCGCGAGGCCTCGGCACTCCTGCGTGCGCCGCTTCGCATCTGGGGAGGAGCCGCGCAGCTCGCCGATCTCTGCCGCAAGAAGGCGCAGGAGGCCGGCGCGGATCTCATGATCGACGAGGTCACGCACCTGCAGCTCGAGCGAAAGGGCGTCGTGCTGCAGATGGGTGGCGCCGAGGTCCGCGCCTCGAGCTGCATCATCGCCTGCACGAGCGAGCAGCTCGTGGGCATCTGCGCGGGAGGCGGTCGCAGCGAGCGCAAGCTGGCCACAGAGGGTGCGCTCGCAGTGGCGCGGCAGATCGCGCTCTGCCACTTCGTCGTGCACGCCGATGGACTCCCGCTGGCGCTCGAGGACGCGGCGCTCCTGCTCGGACAGGAGGCCGGCCCGCTGCTGGTCACGTCGCTGCCCGCACGCCGCGCCAAGGGCGAAACGAAGGGAGAGCGCATGCTGACCGTCGCTCGCGTGGTACCCGCCGGGACCACCGACAGCCAGGCGCTCCTCGACACGGTGCGTGCGTCGCTCGAACCGGTGCTGCCCTTCTTCGATCGCCACATCGTCCACGAGTCGGCGGATCTCTCGCCCGCAGGCCTGCACCGGATCCTCGCGCCCGATCCCGAGGGAAAGCCGATCGGTCTGCGGCCCGACAGCGACGTGCACCACCGTGCTCTGTTTGCGTCCAACGCCGTGTACCCAGGCTTCGGCCTCGAGGGCCAACTCGTCGCCGCGCGAACCTGCGCAAACAGCGCGATGGAGCTCTCCGGGCGCAAGCAGGTCGCGGCGGTCTAGAGCAAATCTCCGGTCGACGAGTCACGCTCAAGTTCGATCGTTTGCGCCGATCTGATCCGCATTGAGCAGTGACCACAATGCTGTCTCTGCTACGTTCCGCGCATGGGCCAGCAGTGCGCGTTCACGCGGATCCCCCAGGCTTGCATGTGCATGCTCGTGCTCGCTGGCTGCACGATGGCGCCCCCGCCGATCAGCCGCACGATCGCGGGCCCCGATGCGGAGGCAGGAGTCAACCAACACGAGATGAGCCTCTTCGATGCGGGCGGCCCGTGCGTCGCTTACCCGCCATCCCACGCAACCGAACTGCTGGCCGCGACGTGCACGCCAGGGCCGCAGGCGACAACATGCGTGCCGACTGCCAACGCGATCCCTGTGCCGATTCCGCAGGGCGAGACGGTCTACCCGAGCAACGCCGGCTGCATCGCGACGACCTATTCGCCCGACTTCTATTTCCAGTTCGAGCCAGGCGCGACCACCGCCGACACCTCAGGCCATGGGCGCAATCTGATCGGCTTCAATGGCAACGGCTTCTCAACGATCACCTCGGACGCGAACGGCGGGTACCTCGCCTCCTCCCTCGGCGTGAACGAATATTTCTCGATCACCAACCCCGACGCAGCAGGTGCAACCCATGGGGGAACGCTCGAGTTGCTCCTGCGCTTCGGCCCGAACGGGGCTGTGGGCGTGCCAGATCCGCCGCGCTATGGGGTCAGCTACATTCTCGGACTCGGGCCAGCAACGCCTTCATCGTCGAACAGCGCGTTGCGGTTGAGCCTCTACAACTACGCAGCGCCCAACATCCAGGTGGAGATCGGCCTGATCGACGCGAGCATCGACGGTGGCAGCACTGCGACCGGTACCGCGACGTTCAATTTCTACATGACGGGGTTCAACGGTCGCGCGTGGACCACTCTGCTCGACGGCCAGTTCCACCACTTCGGCATCGTCGTCGATCTCGTTCATGCGCAGATTTCGCTCGCGATCGACGGCAAGGTGCAGGACGGCTGGACACAGCCGCTCCCCACGGCATCCGCGCTCACTGGACTCAACCACCATCTGTCGCTGGAACCAGTCGAGGCGGGCGTCTTCTCCTGGGCGTTCAACGGGGAAGCGTTCCGCGGCGATCTCGACGAGGTGGCGTGGACGCCGTCCGCGCTCCCGCTGACCCTGCTCGCGCAGCACGCACAGGGGGCGTCAGCGCAGACCCACTACAAATTCACGGACCAATGCCTGGCGCCGCCGCCGGTCTTGCCTTCGACCGATGCCCGTGTGGTCGCGACCGATTTCGCCCCTACTGTCGATGGGACCGAGCCGCCCACCGATCCGTGGCTTCCCTATCTCGACGGCGGCAAGACCACGTTCGTCACCTCTGTCCCCTCGCAACTCGCATCCGAGCAACTCCTCTCGTTCCCCCTTCCGCGCTACGCACGGGGAAACACGGTGCCGCGAATGGATCATTGGCTCGATCCAACCTACTTCGCATGGCTGCCCGAGTTCGAAGGCAAGCGAGCCTTGGCCGACCAGGAACGAGAGGGGGTCCTGACCGAGCTGACACGCCACTGGAACTTCCACAGCTACATCAACGACGCGAGCAGCGCGGCAGACTGGGCCGTTGTCGCCAGCGAAGGCGCCCACTCACTCTCGTTCCACACCTTCCTCGTCAACTCCGACGTCAACGCGTTTCTCACTTCGGGAGGAACCTACTCGGGTCAATTCACGCGCGCGGCCGCGGCCGCGTTCCGCCAAGCGGGTGCCGCCAAAGGGAAGACCCTCTCCGACAACTTCGCGAGCCGCAACCCGACTCCGTTTGTGGTGGACGACGCGCTCATCGTCGAAGACGGCGAGTCGATCACTCTGCCGAACTGCACGTACGCCTGGCTCTCGGGTGGCTCGCCGGACTTCGCGGCGTTCCACTCTGGCTACGACTCTGGCGGCGCGTGCGCTGCCAACTCGAATTCCGCCACGTGTGCCGCCGAGCTCGCACAGTACCAGGCCGACACCATCAACCTCCTGCGCCAAGCGTATTACGACGGCATCGCCTCGGCACTCCCGCGAGCATATTTCCCGAACGTGCGCTTCAGCTGGTACTGGCTCGACGGATACGCCGCATACCAACGGTCGGTGTGGTCTTTGGGCGGGCGCGATGCCGCCGAGGTGCAGCCAGGCCAGCTCTTCGAGTCGCCGGGGTTCAAGCAGCGACTCTCGACCAGCGACGAGTATTGGCGGAACCCGACCTCGTGGGACACGCTCAACGCGCATGCGGACTGCGACCTGACCTGGCTCGACGTCGCGCGCGAACCGGAGGAGGCCGCCGGCGACTACCTGACCTCACCGTTCGTGAGCGGAGGCTGGTCGCAGAATCCCGCTGAGGACACGCGCCCACCGCAGATGCTCAGCCTGGAGAAGTTCCTGCTCGCGGCTGGCGCAATCTCGTTCCACCCTGGCGTCTTCGCCACCGCGCGGATTGATGACGGCGTCAACCATCCCACGGACCCAAGCGACGCGCGTGAGTACATCTGGCAGGCGGCCGCGGCCTCCTACGGGCAGGCACTGGCGAGCAAGGTTGAATCACGAATGCGCAGCAGCAAGATCGTCTGGGAGACCGACGAAATGGGCGGTCACCACATCTACCACCAGGCAGGAGATCCCTCGAACCTGGTCGGTGTCCGGCAGCAGTTCGACGAGGCCGATGCTCCGCTGCAGCGGTACTTGATCTCCACCGGCCTCGAGGGATTCGCAAATGGGGTCGGCGGGCAGTGGCGCCGCAGCGGCGACGTGACCTTCGCGCTCAACAGCGGCGGCCCGACGGTGACGCTCCCAGCCCGCAGGCAAGGCAGTTTCTATTCGCTCGACCTCGACGGCGCGAGTCCTGTGCTGATCCAGTACGACGCCTGGCACGAAGACGGCGCATTCAACTATTGGAAGCAGGGCTTCTCGTTCGAGGCGGAGGGGCAGGACGCCGTGCAGGATGGGAGCGGCGGCGCCCACCTCGTTGCCGCGACAGAAGCACCCGGAATCGGCGAGTTGGACTTCCGAGACTTCACCAGCTTCCTCACAGCGCAGCCCTCGAGCGCGCAGAGCTGGTCCTTCGCGCAGGCGCCGCGGGCCGGTTACCTGTTCGAGCCGCGCTCGGCGTGGGGCACAAGCACCTGGTACGTCTGGGTCCGTGCGCGCAACCACGGTGCGAACGCAGCCCCTGTCTACGTCAGTCTCGACGAGCAGCCACCAGTCGAACTCGGTTGCATCTACGGAAGCGATTGGCAGTGGGTGCAAACCGACGTGTTGACCGGACAGGCGGCCGCGCTCATCGGCGTGTCAATGGACGTCACCCACACGCTCTGGGTCGCGCCTGGCAGCGGCACGCTCGACATCGACCAGGTCAAGCTGGTGGCCGAAGCCGACCATATGGAGTGCCCGCTCGCGGCGACCTGCGGCTGTGGAGCAGCGGGCATCGACGGGGGCCCCGACGCCGGAGAACCGGATGCAGGTAGCGTCGATGCGGGGCAGGACGCAGGCGAGCCGGATGCAGGTAGCGTCGATGCGGGGCAGGACGCAGGTGAGCCGGATGCAGGCGCCGTCGGTGCCGGGCAGGACGCAGGTGCAGGAGATGCCGGTTCGGTCGATGCAGGCAATGACGGCGGGCAGCCGATTCTTGATGGCGGCGCTGTTGCGGATGGGGGTGCACCGGTCGGCGTCGCAAGCGGCTGCGGCTGCAACTCGACGCAAGACAAGGGCGCAGCGATTGCCCCGGCCGCGATGCTGCTCGCTGGCCTCGCGCTCATCCGTCGACGCAGGCGTGCTTCGAACGGCTAAAGTCATCGCCACTGGCGCCAGGAGAACTTGATCAACGAAACTTCGCACCGGCCGCATCTTGACAGCGCTGCGCAACTATGTGATCTGCGCCATCCCCGTTTTCTCAAGGCAGGCATCCGATGGCGTTCAAGTGTGACCTCTGTGGCAAGGGCCCCCTCACCGGCAACCAGGTGAGCCACGCGAACAACAAGACCAAGAAGCGCACGCTCCCGAACCTCCAGCGCGTTCACGCGACGGTCGACGGCCGCAACACGCACCTGCGCGTCTGCACCCGCTGCCTCAAGGGCGGCAAGGTCACCAAGGCCGCGTAGCGCAATCTCTCGAAGTCATCAACGACGGCGCGCTTCGGGCAATCCGCTCGAGCGCGCCGAGTCGTTTCCAGCGCACGACTTAAGAGGGCCGCCCATGTCCGCTTCCGACGCTCTCGCGCTTCGCCAGATCCGCGCCGCGCTCCTGCAATCCGGCGGTCGGCAGAAGCTCGACCTGATTCTCAACGCGCCCAATCCGCGCGAACTCGTGCAGTCGCTGCCCGCGCAGGAGTTGTATCTCGCGCTCCTCGACATCGGACTCGACGACTGCGCCGAGATCGTCGCGCACGCCTCCAACGAGCAGTTCAAGTTCTTCATCGACGCAAGCTGCTGGCCGCGCCGAGACGCGCCTCCCGATCCGCGCAAGATCATGCGCTGGCTGACCCTCGCGCGCGATGGAGGAGGCGCGACCGACCACGGAATGCGTCGCTTCCACATGAAGCTCGCCTCGCTCGACACCGAGCTCTTCTCGCTCTTGATGCGGCGCGAGTTGAAGGTGCACGACCTGACCGAAAATGAGTTTCCCGACTACGGCGACGACGTGCCGACCTGGACCACGCCCGATCGCCGCTACATGATCGAGTTCCACGAAGAGGGCGCGCCGTATGCGATCCTCAAGCGGCTGCTCGATGATCTCGTCGCGCAGAATGCGTTCCACGTCAGCCGGATGCTCGAGGCGCTGCGCTGGGAGCTGCCGAGCGAGCTCGAGGAGACGGCGCGTCGCTTTCGCGATGGACGTCTGCGCGATGCGGGCGTGCCCGATCTCGATGAGGCGCTCGCGTTCGTCGCGAGGCCGGTGCGCAAGAAGGTCAAGGCGGGCGACACCGGCACGACAGCGGCTGCCGATACGAAGAGTACGCCGAGCGCTGGGCCGCGCCAGGAGCCAACGAGCGCGATCGCTCTGCCCTTCGGAACACCGCCGATGCTCGAGCGGGCCATGCACCGTCTCGACGACTCAGACCGCGCGCACGCCGAGGAGGCGATCGTCTACGCAGCGAATGCAGCACTCGTCGGATGGCAGGTTCAACTCGACGATCCGAACGAGCTGCGTCCTGCGTTGACCAATGCCCGCTCGCTCTTGTCGCTGGGCCTCGAGCTGCTCTCCAATGGCGACGAGTCGCTTGCTGCACAGCTCCTGATCAACGAGCCGGTGCGGGCGATTTTCCAGGCAGCGATGGGCGAGCTCTATCGCCTGCAGACGCGAGGACGGGCCGTGGCGCAAGCATCGCGCCTCCCGCAGGCAACGCGCGCGACGCTGCTGGGTCCGCCCTACGCCGCGCTGATCGATGCGCTGCACGGAACTCCGCCGCTCATCGACGGCGTGCGCATGCACTCGACGGGGCCGCACGCCCCCGAGTCGCGCGCGGAGCTGCAGCGAGCTGAGCTTCTCCTCGACGAGGCGGCGACGATGCCTGCACTTCTCGCTGCCAATGGGCTTACGATGGAGAAGCTCGGCGCGGCGATTGAGAGTGCGGGAGTTGCGGCCTCGGCGCTGCGCGCTTCGGACGTCTTTCGAGCACTGGTGATCTGCGACCTGCGTCGGGCCGAATTCTCTCTTGCAGACCAGCAGGAGAACGGCAGCCCTTCGCCGGATGGCTTTGTCCAACAACTGGACGTCCGCCTCAGACAAGGAACAGATTCGCTACAGTTGGGTCCAGAACGAGTCGCAGGGGGTCGCGTTGCGGACCACCTGCGCGCGATGTTGCTCGCCTAGAGCCAGGCCGCTCAGCGCGCTTTCTCCTCTGGGTAAGCTGGTGTAGGTATTCTGGCGCGATTCCTGCTGTGGGCCTCTTGCCGCCGAGCTTCGGCGCAAAGGATCCACCATGCGCAACCTCTCCATCGCGTCGACGCTTCTCCTCGCCAGCGGTGCGCTTCTCTCCGCATGCAGCGCGCCGAGCGATCTCGACAACAGTAGCGACTCGCTCACGCGCACCACGTTCGCGCAGTCGATCCAGCACGGCGCGGCCCGCCCGAATTCGGTGACCAGCTTCATCCTCGTTGGCAAAGCTGGCGATGAGATCCTGCCGGATGTCTGGCCGACAGCTGGTGCACCGAACGAGCTGGTGCCGACGCTCAAGGTGTTCGGCCCCATGGACACGTCGGGCACACGGCCGCTCCTCGCCGTTGGGAGCCCGACCGGCGAGGGCCCGACGCATCTCTCGCTGCAGCTCGAGCTTCCACAGTCGGGGAGCTACCTGATCGCCGTCGGCGCGACCCCGTCGCATGGCGGGCGCTTCACGCTGCGGCTCTGGGATTCAGCGAGCCATGCCCCTCGCGCAGAAGCGATGCAGGTCCCGCTGCTGCTCGTGCCAGGCGCTGCCGTGCAGGCAGCGCTGGCGCGCCACGACGCTGGCGGACCGAGCGAAGGAGCTGCATGGAGCAGCGATGAGCTCGCCTCGATCGGCGCGAGCATTCATGCAGAGACCGACGCGGTCGCTGCGCTCTCTGATTGCACGCTCGTCTACTCGACGTTGGTCAATGCCCGGAGGGCAAACCTCGCGAGCGATGCGCTGGTGAACATGGCGCAAGGGTTTGCGGTTGATCTGGTCGGCAGCTCAAAGACCTTCTCGAACTGGGCGCCGAGCACGCAGACGTTCGCGCTCTACTGGCTGGGCATCGTGCAGCCGGCGGTATTCGCGAGCGAGGATCAAACCGTGAACGAGGCCCAGTTGGCCGGCCCACTCGGGGCGGTGACGAGCCGCATCCGGGCGCTGGTCGCGGCCTGGCCGAACGCGGTCGAGCAGGTCTCTTCACGCAAGATCACCGCGCTCACGCACGGCGGAGAGACCTACGGGTTCGCTGCCGACTGGAGCGCCGTGCGACTCGATGAGGACGGCAAGACCGAGCTGTTCTCCTGGCAATCGAGCGACTACTTCAGCGCGAGTGGCGGCTGGATTGGCGAGTCGTCCTATGGCGCGGGAGAGCCTGACGACGGGGACTAGCGGGCGAGCGCGTCCATACTCGGGAACGTTGGACGGCCACAGTTGAAGCACGGCATTCGCCCCAGAGTGGCATCCAGGCTGCAAAACGGAACCCCGAGCAGCAGAGAACGCAACTGCTCGAGGTCTCTAGCCTCACAGAGATCCAACACCCGGCGTTGGAGTCGTTGGACCGAAGTTCATCGAGTCAGACGGAGTGCCGTTCAGGAGAATCGAGCCGCCTCCATCGCTTGGATACAGGCTCGCGCCGTCGGTGGTGTTCGGGCCGCTCGTGGAAGCCCGGCCCAGCGCAGGAATCGAGAACGTCGTCAACGACGCGCCGCACGTTGCGGGCGTGCTGATATCGCTCGCAGCGACGCAGGCCGTGTAGGGTCCGTTGCAGGTGGTGCCCATGTCTGGTGAGCCGATTCCATAGACTGTCGTGCCATCGGAATCGAACTGGGCGCCACAATATCCAAACCCGACTCCTGCAACTGCCATCTCAAACATTGACGTCTGAGAGTTGGCGAACAGATGGATGACGCCATAGGAGCAATCATCCCAGGCACTGATATGCCCGCAGGTCATTCCACTGCTGGCGTTGTTCGCACCGATCGCAATCCACGCCTCGACGATGTAGGGACCCACGGATGGCGCTCCACCGTCGCCTCCATTCGGCGCTCCACCATCCCCATTTTCGAAGGGCCCGGCATCGCCATTGGGAACGTTGCCACCATCCAGGTTCGTCGGGCTTCCACCATCGGAATCGAAACGCTTCGCGCTCCCCGCATCGGAGGCGCCGCCGAGGGACGTCACCCGGAGCGCATAGTCTCCAATGCCTCCGGATGAGTAGATGTAGTTGACGCCTCCCTGTGTGCCGAACTGGACGAACTGATTCTGGGCCGCTCCAGTCGACTGCCAGCACTGCGCAAAGAACTGTTCGGACTGCCCGAACGGAGCCAACGTGTAGGACACGGCCTGTTGAGTCAGGCACGCGGAGGTGCTGCTCGCGGATGCAGCATTGATGTTTCCAATCGTGCCATCGATGTTGGAGAGAAGCTGGAAGATGTCTGTTGGGCCCGCTCCAAAGAAGCGCTGTTTGATGTCTGTGGTGTCCAGACTGGTATCAGTCGCCTTCATCGGAACGGTGCGCCGCGCAGTTCCACCGAAACCGGCGGGAACTGCGGCCCGCACAGGAGGAGATACAAGCGGGAGTCTCGCGCCGCGGCCGCCACCTGCGCCGCCACCAGCGCCGCCACCCGAGCCGCCGGCGCTGCCTCCGGAGCCACCTCCGGAACCGCCACCCGATCCATTGTTGTTTCCGCTCGAGCAAGCCATTGCCGCGGAAAGAACGAGCGCCAGCCCCAGAGTTTGAATCGCTTTGTTCATCGCATCAGCTTCGTGGGCCAATGGCGTCTGTCAAGAATTCTTCATCCTCCTCAAAGCAACCAGCGCGGGCACCAGAAACACAGGCCGGTCGGGGTCGCAACGACAGGGCGCGCGATGAGAACTCTGGGTGCTCGTGATGGGAAGATCCAACCGAGTCTGAGATCTGATCTCAGACGGATCTCAGACCGGGTAGAGAGTCTGCGCGTCTACTTCTGCAGCAGCTCGCGCAACTGGTTCGCGAATGCCCCTTTTGACATCACGCGATCGCAGCCGGCCTCCTTGGCGGCCTGGATCACCGCGTCGGCCTCGTGTCCGATGTAGCCGATGATCGTGATGGCGCGGGTCGCCTCGGCGGCCTTGAGGGCGCGGATCGATTCAATGGGTAGATTCTTCGGCGCACCCAGATCGACCAGCAGGATCTCAGGCTTCTCGCGCGTGACCCAATCAACCATCGAGAGACCGCGCGGGAGCCAGACAACCGTCTGTCCCGCCGCGGCGGCGTTCACCTTCGAGGAGAACATCAGGTCGTGGATGGCGGCGGCGATCTTCATGAAGGGAAACTCCTCAAAGCGAACCAAGGTGGAGCGAAGCGACAGCAATGCGGGGAGAGCCGTTGATCTCAGCCCCGCTGCCCGGCACCGGGGCGCGAACCATACGGCAGACCGAGCACGGTCGCGCTGCGACCATCGGCGAGCGGGATGGGAGTGCCCGGTTCGATCGACTCGCGATGAACGATTCCCAGGAGGAGCGCACGCTGGCCCAGTGCGACGGAAGAGGTAACGCGCCCCTTGGCGCCGCGCGCGGAATCAAGCGCACTGCCCACTGCGGGAGCCGTGCCTTCCACTTCGAGGCGGACGAGATTCCACGGGACGCGGCCGCGGAAGGTCGCCATCGCGATCACCTCCTGTCCGACGTAGCAGCCCTTGTCGAATGCGAGTTGCCCATCGAGGCCAGCCTCGAGCGGAGTTGAGTCGGCGTCGAAATCCTGCGCCCAGAGAGGCACGCCGAGCGCGAGGCGGTGCTGCTCGAGCGCGAGCGGGTCGGGCCTTTCCGGAATGGCCGCGAGCAGAGCGGAGCAGAGATCGTCTGAGACGAGCAGGTCGAATCCGAGCGGGCCAGGAGTTCCGCGCAGCGCAGCGAACTGCTCTCGCTGCGCGGGCGCGAGTGCAACGAGAATCTCGCGCGCGGCACCAGGCGACAGGCGCATCGCGTGCAGGCTGGGCGCGGGATTGAGCTCCGCATCCTCCATGATGAGTAGCCCGTTGAGGTGTTGGAGCAGCGACGCGAGACGATCGGCAGGGACAGTCGCGAGCAGCTCGCCAGCCCGCCGCCAGAGCAGCCCATCGCTGAGCGCACGCCCGCGCGAATTGAGAAAGAGCGTCGGGCCTGCGCCCTCGACCAGGATGCGACGCACGTCCGCCGTCTGCACGCCCTGCAGCCACGACTCGCGCTCAGCTCCACTCACGCACAGGAACGCTCGCGACGACAGCTCGACGATTCCGCGAGGAAGCGGCGGCAACTGCGTCGGCGCACGCCCGTGCGAAATGGTCGCGAACTCCGGCACCCAATCGAGCAGCAAAGGCGCGCGGAGAGCGGGCGCGCCGCTCGCATCGAGCAGCTCATCCCCGGCCTTCGCCATGGAGTGGTCGCTGCTTCTTCGCGTGATCGTCGAGGCCATTTTCATCCGCTCCGGTTACAGTTCACTCGCGTCTATTCTTGCTGCCATCTACACCGAGAAGAGAAGTCTCATGACCGATCCGCGCGCAAGCAAGCCCTCTTCCTCTGACGATGAGCGGCTCCTCTCTCCTGAGCGCACCGCCGATGTCGCGTCGCACATCGACGATCCATGCGACGAGGGCGGATACGATCAGTTCTGCCGCGACCGCGCGGGTTCGCTCTGCTCGTTCCACGCCAGCCACTGCCACGCGCCCGAATATCCCTGCCTCGACCTTCTGCGGCACAAGCTGGCGGTCGTCTTCCTCGAGGACGTCGTCGCCCGCAGGCGCGCGCGGCGGGAGCTGGACAACAGCAAGCCGTAGCGATTTACGGACCGCCATGGGCGCGGCTTTGCGCAATTCCGCATCAAGCAGATGCCCAGCCGGACGGACGATCACGACCTCGCAGCGAGCGCCTCGGCGAGGACCTCTTCGGTGAAGAGCGGCGCGACTCCGCCGCCTCCCACGATGTTGACGATGCGTCCGGGCGCGGCCCGACAGACGCTGCCTCCCTCGCGCGCGTTCGGAAGCAGCGAAGCATAGGTGCTGATGTCGAGATGCAGCGGCAGCTGCGTCGCGGACCGCGTCCCATCCTTCGCACGCACCGCAAGCCATCGATCGCTCGCGGGCGCATCGACGAGACCTTGCGCAACCCATGTCCCGGGCGGCTCAGCCCGCGCCGAGGCCAGCGCGGTCTTGAAGGCCGTCGGGCCAACCTCGCGACCGATCACGACGCTCTTGCCTCCGTAATCGTGCGAGCGCTTGAGGACGATCAGGTCGCCATCACCAAGCTCCGCATCGGTCGCGTCGTCGAGGATTCGCGTCCACGGCAACACGTCCCGCACGCAGGCAAGCTCCTCGTCGGTGAGCAGCGCACTGCGCGCACCTGCGCGATCGACATGCAGCGACAGCTCCGCGACCAGCCCCTTCGTCTCCAGCCAGCCGTTCACGCGATTCCACATCCCGTGGCGATTCGGCTCGAGGAACGCACGGCCGAGCGCGCTCTCCTTCTCGACATGGCGCGCGAAGAGATGGCGATAGATGGCGCGCCGCGGATCACCGTCGAGGTTGATGTCGTCGGGCGTGACGGTGCGCGCGCCCGCGCCCCGCGCGGTCAGGAGCGTCACGAGTCCCTGCAGCTCCGTGATCTGCGGATCCCCATTTCGATGCAGCAGCTGCACTTCGAGCCCCTGCGGAAACGGACGCGAGGGATCGCCGCGACCTGCGGCCTGCGCAGCGCCCAGGAAGGTGTCGAGGAGCCAGCCCGCATTGCTCGGCGAAGTCGCCACCAGAGCGGCCGCGCGCGATTCAGGAAGAAATGCGTGCAGCCAGCCGGCGACCGCCGCGTCCGAATAGATCTGCATCGCGGGGATGGTCGAGTTGACCTCGAGCGCGCGCACGCGGCCGGCCTGCCTGTCGATGAACCAGTCGACGCGCGCGACGAGAAGCTCCTCGCCCTCGAGAGAGCGGCCCTCAAGCGCGGCCAATTCGAGCGGCGAGAGATGCGCGAAGAGCAGCCTCGCCCGCTGCGGCCGCGACGCGACCAGATCGCGCGAGACCTTGACCAGCGCAGAGACGAGCAGCCGCGCCGCGTGCCCGAGGAGCCGGAGATCTTCACGCGGCAGAGCGACCGGAGAGAGCACGAGCGGGATCTCATCGGGGCCGCGCATCAGCCCTCGCCGCGACGCCTCCTGCTGCGCCTCACCCGCGAAGCGATCGCGCGCGGCCTTGTCCAGCGCGGTCAGGAGCGCGTGCGTGCGCGCGGCAGCATGGTTCACATCGAGCAGATTCACGTTCACGCGGAAGACCTCGTGCAGATGATGCGCGATTCGATGCTCGCGCGCGGCGCACGTTTCTCCCGCCGCCGGAGATTTCGCGCAACCGTGACTGCGCTCGCAGGCCGCCTTCGCGCTGTCCGCTCGCGACCCTTCAACTGGCTTGGCCGCGGAATCACCGCGCGCTATATCCCGCCGCGTGAAGCGCCGCCTTCTCGCCGCATTGACCGCATTCGCGCTCGCCATTCAAGTGGTGGGCGCGCTCGCGGCGTTCGCTGAGACGCCGGAGTCGTGCAGCTGCCCGCGGCGCGGCAAGAGCCATGAGTGCGGCTGCCACGACTGCTCACGCCACCGCAGCCAGGAGGCTGGCAACTGCTCCATCGGAGGCTGCTCGTCGAATGCCGACGCGCTGACACCCCCGACACCGGCGCAACCATTCTTCCCCGCGCGTGCGCCGATGGAGGCACACGCGATCCACGCCGATCGCCCGCGCCCTCACCTCTCCGCGCCGCCGCTCGCCCCGGATCGCGACGTGCCGACTCCGCCCCCGCTCGCGGCCTGATCGCGCAGCGACCTGCATTCCCGATTCGCCGCTCGCTGCGCAGAGTCGAGTGGACCTGATCATCGTCGCCGTTGCGCGCCCATTCTCTCTGGGCACGCGTCTGCGCGCTTCGATTGCGCCGCTCATTCTCTTTCGCACCGTTCTTTCCTTCGCGACCGCTTTCGCGCGCGTTCACTCGTGCGCCGAATCGATTGGAGTCTCCTATGCAGCGTTCAATGAAGTACCTCTGGCGATCATTTGTTTCGATATCCATCTTCTCCGCACTCCTCGGTATCCTGCTCGCGCCAACTCAAGCGTTGGCCTGCGCGTGCGGCTGCAGCATCTTCGACGTGGGGATGAACGGCGGCCTGATGATGATGCCCGTCGATACCGACAGCGGCTGGTCGGTATGGGCGAGATATTCCTATCTCGACCAGAATCAGAATTTCGAAGGAACGTCGAAAGCGCCGGCCTCCGACAACAAGGATAAGGAGATCAAGACCAGCTTCTTCACTGTCGGCGGCCAATACATGATCAATCGCAACTGGAGCGTGATGGCCGAGTTGCCGATGTTCAATCGGTCGCTCACGACGACCGACGACGGATCTGTCTCTGGCGCCGCGGGCAGCGTCTATACCGCCCATATGTTTGATATGGGCGATCTGGTGATTCAAGGCATGTATACCGGCTTCTTTTCGGACCTGTCGACGGGTATATCGCTGGGATTAAAACTCCCGACGGGGAACTATAGCGGGCCCACCGGCCCCCTCGGAGGTTCGCAAATCGATCGGGATACCTTGCCGGGCACGGGAAGCACCGACGTCATATTGGGCGGATATCACGCAGGAGGCATCACTGCCGATCACCGCCTCGGATATTTCCTGCAGGCGCAGTATCATATCGCGATAGCGACTCGAAACGCCTATCGGCCGGGCAATGAACTCGATGCGGCAGTGGGCCTGGGCTACAGCTGGAACAAGCTGGGGTTCCTGAGCCGGCTTACGCCCGTCATGCAGTTGCTCGGCAGCGACCGGATGGCCGACAGCGGCGCCAATTCCGATCCATTGAACTCGGGATATGCGCGATTGATTGTCGCGCCGGGATTGGAGCTGCGCTTCTCCAGTCTGAAGATCTTCGCTGACGTGGAGATCCCCATCTATCAATGGACCAATGCGGCGACGGGCGAGGCTGCGCAGGACACCAGCGGGCAGCTCGTCGCCTCGGCGGCGTACAAGGTGCAGGTCGGCTACGACTTCTAGCCATCGATTGAGTCTCGCCTCCGCCCGAGGGCAGCTTGCGCTCCACGCTCTCGGGCGGAGACGATTGACGCATTGGTTCATCGCACCTACTCTGCCGCGCGCTTCAATCCGGGCCGCGCATCAGCCTCCTCCTTGCAGGTGAGTCGTGAACGAGATCAGCATCGACATCCCTGTCGTGCCCGGCGCTGATCTGCTGCAGCGCGTGCCGCTCTTTTCGAAGCTGGGCTTCGAGGAGACGATGCTGCTCGCGCGCATCAGCCACATCGAGCGCAGGCGAGACGGAGACCTGATCATCGCGCAGGATTCCCTCGGCGGCGCGCTCTACATCCTCAAGGACGGACTCGCGCGCGTGCGCGTGCATGAGCGCACGACGAACCAGGTGCGCGAGGTCGCGACGCTCGTTCCCGGCGAGCTGTTTGGCGAGCTGACGCTGATCGACGACCAGCTCGCCTCGGCCGATGTCGTCGCCGTCGGAGAGGTCGAGTTGCTGGTGATTCCGCGGCGCGCGTTTGACGATCTGTTGAGTGCCAATCAACTGCTCGCGATCAAGATCTACCGCTGCTTCTGCCGCGCGCTCGCAGACAAGCTGCGCCGGGCGAACGTGCGCATCGGCGAACTCGGCCACCCTCCCGAGGCCGGCTAGATGGAGCAGCGAACGTTCAACCAGCTCCTCGCTGCTGCGGTGAAGAATGGCGCGTCCGATCTGCACCTCAAGGTCGGCGCCCCGCCTGCGCTGCGCATCAACGGCGCACTCATCGCGGTGAAGATCCCGGCGCTCGCGGCGGAGGATACGAAGAACATCGCTTCGTTCATTCTCCAGAGCGCGCGCTGGAAGGGCGAGCTGGATTCCGTGCGCGACTGGGACACCAGCTACGCAGTGGAGGACGTCGGTCGCTTTCGCTGCAACATCTTCCGGCAGAAGGGCGACTTCGCGCTGGTGCTCCGCGCGATTCCGCTCTCCGTCCCGACCGTCGAGTCGCTCGGCCTTCCTCCCGTGGTGAAGTCGATGGCCGAGTTCGAGCGGGGCCTGGTTCTGCTGACGGGCGTCACCGGCTCCGGCAAATCCTCGACGCTCGCAGCGCTCGTGCGGCAGATCAACGAGACGACGCGCGCGCACATCCTCACCATCGAAGATCCGATCGAGTTCATCCACGAGGACAAGATCTCGCGCGTCGTGCAGCGGGAGATCGGACCGGACACGTCGAGCTTCCAGACCGCACTGCGCGCGGCTTTGCGGCAGGATCCCGATGTCATCCTCGTGGGCGAAATGCGCGACAGCGACACGATCGAGATCGCGCTGAAGGCGGCAGAGACCGGTCACCTCGTGCTCTCAACGGTGCATACGACAGACGCAGCGAAGACCATCTCGCGACTCGTCGATGCCTTTCCCTCCGAGGCCCACGACGGTGTCCGGCATCGGCTCGCGGAGAATCTCAAAGGCATCATCAGCCAGCGCCTGCTCCCGCGCGCGACCGGAAAAGGTCGCGTGGTCGCAGCCGAGATTCTGGTGACGACCGAGTCGATCAAGGAGTTCATCGTCGACAAGAATCGGACGCACGAGATCTCCGACTACCTGGCGAAGAACCGCGACATCTATGGAACGCAGAGCTTCGATCAACATCTCTCCGAGCTCTACAAGGCAGGCCACATCACTCTCGACGTGGCGAAGGCAGCGGCGTCGAATCCGAGCGATTTCGAGAGGGCGTTGAGCTTTGAGTAATCCGCTCACAGAGTCGCGGCGGACGCGCGGAGCGGGCCCGTTGCTCGTCCTGGCGTGCGCGCTGCTCGCCTCTTCTCCCGCGCGCGCGCAGGGCTTGTCGAACGACGTTCAGGATCTGCTTGCACCGAGCAACACCGCGCCCAGCAAGGCCGCGGCGATCGACGGCGGCACGAAGGCCAAGGCTGCGAGCGCGCCAGCGATGGTGATTGAAGAGACCGATGCGAAGGCAGAGCCACCGCCGCCCGTTCCGGTGGGCGAAGAGCGACGCGCGATCGGCGAGTACATCCACGGGCATAGCGACGACGTGCACGACTGCTATTCGCAGCGGCTGCGCGAGATGCCGGCGCTGCAGGGAAAGCTGATCGCGCGGTTCCAGATCGGTCCGTCGGGTCGCGTGATTGGCGCGAAGGCAGAGGGAATCAACGACGCGCCGCTGGCCGCATGCGTGGTGGCCGCCGTGCGCAAGTGGGAGTTCGAGAAGCCGGCGTCGGGCGGCAAGCTGAGCGTCGCGTATCCGTACATCTTCAAGCCGATCGCTGCGCAGTAGCGCGCGGACAGCGAGCGGCACGATGCGACTCAACGTCATCCCTTTCGGCACCAGCGCGGGCCGCCCGACCCTGCAGCGCGGCGCCTCTGCGCTCGCGGTCGTCGACGAGACGGGCTGGATGCTCTGCGATTGCGGCGAGGGCGCGCAGCTCGGCGCGATGCGCGCGGGACTCTCGCTCGCCCGGCTCGATGCGGTGCTCATCACGCATCTGCACGGCGATCACTTCAACGGCCTCCCCGGGCTGCTCGGCTCGCTCGGCCTTGATGGGCGCAGTCGCCCGCTTCTCGTCGCCGGACCGCGCGGCATCGGCAAGCTGCTCGAGGAGTTGGGGCGCGCGGGCGCGCTGGGTCTGGGCGACATGCCGATTGAGCTGATCGAACTCGAGGGAGACGGCGGCCCTCTGCCCTCGATTCGCGAGGGCTCGTCGCTCTCGGTTGTCGCGCGTCCGCTCTCGCATCGCACGCCGACATTCGGATTTCGCCTCTCGCAAGCAGACAGGCCGGGCACGCTCGATGTCACAGCCGCGCGCGCCCGCGGCGTCTCGTCGGGTCCGCAATTCGGCGAACTCAAGGCGGGCCGCAGCGTGCGCCTCTCCGATGGAACGCTCGTCTCTCCTGAGGGTCTGATCGGTCCGGTCCAGCGCGGCACCTGCGTCGCGTACACGCTCGACACCGTGCCCTGTGCGGGCGCGATCGATCTCGGCCGCAACGCCGATCTGCTCGTCCACGAAGCGACCTACGAGCATGCCCGCGCGCAACTCGCGCATGAGCGCGGCCACTCAAGCGGGCAGGAAGCTGCGGAAGTCGCTCGCACTGCGGGCGCGCGCAGATTGCTGCTCACCCATTTCAGCCCCTCCGTCGACGTCAACGAGGTCGCCGCTGAGGCCCAGTTGATTCACGCGCAGGCGGTCGCCGCTCAGGACAACGAGCCTCTCGAGATCGTCAGCAGTTGACGATCACGCAAAGGCTCACAAACCGCGCGCGACCGCACCCGGCGGCTGCGCGCGACTTCCCCAACACCGCTCGCGCGACGCCTACCGCAGCTCCGCCTTGACCGTGAGATATCCCGCGAGCTGGAACGTGTCGCCATCGCGGATCACGCGGCGTGAAATGCGCTCTCCGTCGAGGAACGTCCCGTGCTCGGTGTTCATGTCCTCGAGCACCCAGCCGTCGTCCGACTGAACGATCTGCACATGCAGCGTCTCGATCTGCGGCTGGTTCACCCAGATGGTGTTGCGCCGGCCGCTTCCGAGCGTGAGCGGGCTGTCGATCACCTCGACCGGCATTCCGCCTCCGTCGAGTCCGCGCCCCGCGAGCCGCAGATAGAGGCGCCGAGGAAGATAGGCGCCCGGTCCTTTCCGCTCCGGCTGCAAACGCACCGCGTCCTTGTCCAGCAAGGCCGCGCGCGATTCGTCCTTCGGTGCCGCCGCCGCATCGCCGAGCAGAACGGGCCGCGCCGCCAGCTCGCGCAGCGCCCGCGCAATCACCTCGTGCTCACTCAAACCGAGCTTCGCAGCGAGTTCGAGCGCGAGAGGAAACGACGCGCGCTTCGCGGGGGCCTTTGCCACCGGCTTCGCCTTCGCTGCACCCTTCTGGGCCTTCGCGGCAGGCTTCACGCGCGCAGCTGCCTTGTGAACCTTCGCAGTCGACCGCGCCCCACTCGACTTCTGCTTCGCTGCCTTCGGCTTCTTGGTCGCCATTCGCGCTCTCCCCTCGAGGAATTGCTGCACGTCGCGAGATCAGCACTCGATCTCGACAGATGAACTCCGGATGTCACGTCGTCGTCGCGCTCTCGATGAAGGCGCGATGGAGCGCGCGCACGGCGTCGGCGGCACGTTCGCGCGGCAGGAGAAACGAGAGGCGCAGTGGCCCGGAGAAGAACTCGGCGGGCGGCGCGATCTCCAGAAGAGCCGCGAGAGCACGCTCGAGCGGCTCGGCTGTCGCGCCCACACCGCTTCCCACCAGCGACACGAGCGCGAGTCCTTCAAAAACCTCGGCGTGCGGCACAGCGGCGAGCGCTTCGATCAGCCGAGGCAGGCCATGCACATTCTCGAGAGGAATGATCGCATGCGCCAGTTTCCCATCGTCGCGCAGCTCGCGCGGCCAGGCACCGTGTTGCGTGAACAGTTCGCGCAGAGCTCGCGTGCGCGCAAGTCCGCCAGGGGCGCGGACGATCAGCAGATCGTTCTCGAGCGAAACGCCGCTGATGCGCAGCTCGCGCACAGCTCCCGCGCGCCCGACGCGGGTCCCTGCGCCGGACGCAAACGTGCTGCGCGCATGGATGGTGATGCCCCGATCGCGCGCGAACTCGACGGCCTGCGCGTTGAGCACCTTCGCACCCGAGAGCGCCAGCTCCTGCATCTCCTCATGCGTCAGCTCAGCCAGACGCTTCGCTCCAGCGACGATCCGCGGATCGGCCGTGTAGACACCATCGACGTCCGAGCAGATCTCGCAGAGCTCCGCACTGAGCGCGGCCGCGAGCGCCACCGCGGTCGTGTCGCTTCCTCCGCGACCGAGCGTGGTCACCTCCTTCTCGCGCGACACGCCCTGGTAGCCCGCGACGATCACCACCTTGCCGCGTGCGAGCTCCTCGAAGATTCGCACCGGCCGCACTTCGAGTATGCGCGCGTTGGTGTGCGAGCCATCGGTGATGATTCCGCTCTGCGAACCGGTGAAGCTCACCGCCTCGACACCGCGGTCCTGCAGCGCCATTCCGAGCAGCGCCATGCTGATCCGCTCGCCCGCGCTCAGCAGCATATCGAGCTCGCGCCGGTGCGGATCCGCGCTCACCTTGCGCGCGAGCGCCAGCAGTTCGTCGGTCGTGTCGCCCATGGCCGAGACCACCACCACGACCCGCTTGCCCGACGCGCGCGTCTTCGCCACCCGCTCGGCGACGCGTTTGATCTTCTCCGCGTCAGCGACCGACGAGCCGCCGTACTTCTGCACGATGATCGGCAGCGCATCCTCCGCGCTCGCCACGCCTGCGTGATTTCTCTCTGTCGATTCAGACACGGCGCCTTCCTCGCACGAAGGGGCCGCGGCTTCAACGTGAAGGCCCTGAAGCGAGCGACGCGCAGTTCGCGAACGCGGGAAGAATTTTCTGCGCCGCGCTGTTGAGGTCGTCTTGACAGGCGGCCTCCGATGTCTAGATTGCGCGCCCGCGCAGGCGGCCCTCTGTCGTGATCAGCCGAGGAATCGAACTGCGAAACAGACTCATGAACTTCATCGCGCCGTCCTTCTCCTCTCGCAACGGCGCAAGAGGTGCCTGTCGATGATTGAAGTCTCCCATCTGGTGAAGAGCTACCGCGATCTCAAGGCGGTTCAGGATCTCTCCTTCGAGGTGAAATCGGGCGAGATCCTCGGCTTCCTCGGGCCCAATGGCGCGGGCAAGACGACGACGATGCGCATCCTCACGGGCGTGCTTCCGCCGACGTCGGGCACAGCGAAGATCTGCGGCTTCGACGTCTTCGAGCAGCCGATGGAGGTGAAGAAGCGCATCGGCTACCTCCCCGAGACGCCGCCGCTCTATCCGGAAATGACGGTGCGCGACTACCTGCGCTTCGTCGCGCGCATCAAGGGAGTCGCGAGCAAGCAGATCGAATCGGAGGTCGAGCGCACCGCAACCGCGACGCACTGCGATCTCTTCATCGAGCGCGTGATCGGAAATCTCTCCAAGGGCCAGCGCCAGCGCGTTGGTCTCTCGCAGGCGCTCCTGGGCAACCCCGAGGTGCTGATTCTCGACGAGCCCACGGTCGGCCTCGATCCCGCGCAGATCATCGAGGTGCGCGAGCTGATCAAAGGGCTCGCGGGCAAGCACACGATCATCCTCTCGACGCACATTCTTCCGGAGGTCACCGCGACCTGCCAGAAGGCGCTGATCATCGCGCACGGGAAGATGGTCGCCTACGACACGCTCGACGGACTGCGCGCGGCGCACAGTGGCGCGGTCGCGGCGGACGGAACGCCGGGGCCTGCGCTGTCGCTCGAAGAGATCTTCCTCAAGCTCACCTCTGCTTAATCCAAGAGCGCCCAAATGAACGCCATCGCCATCGCTCGCAAAGAGCTCAACATCTACTTCTCGACGCCGATCGCCTACGTGATGTTCACGCTCTTCACCGTGGTCGGCTCCTACTTCTTCCTGCAGCTGCTCGGCGGCTACGAGCAGGCCTCGATGTACTTCATGCAGGTCAACCAGCCGGAGATGATGAACCGGCTCAACTTCCAGGACATGATCTTCCGCAACCTGTTCGGGAACCTCGGCGTCATCCTCATCTTCATCGTGCCGTTCCTGACGATGCGGCTGCTCGCGGAGGAGAAGCACTCGCGCACGATCGAGCTGCTCTACACAACTCCGATCACGCCGGGCGACATCGTGATCGGGAAATATCTCGCGGCGATCTCGATCCTCTTCTGCACGCTCGCGCTGACGCTCATCTACCCGGTGCTCCTCCAGGTCCTCGCGCGCGACACGTCAGGCGTCGAGTGGCACTCAGTGATCCTCGGCTACGTCGGCCTCTTCCTCCTCGGCGCCGCGTACATGGCGCTCGGCCTCTTCGTCAGCTCGCTCACCGACAGCCAGGTGGTCGCGGCGCTGATCACGTTCGTGCTGCTCCTGATGACCTGGATCATCGGCTGGGCCGCGGGCCAGACCGAGGGGACGATGCGCGAGTTCGTCACCTATCTCTCGGCCGTGAGCCACCTCGACTCGTTCAGCAAGGGAACGGTCTCGCTGAAGGACACGCTCTACTTCTTCTCGGTGATCGTGCTCGGACTCTTCGCCACCCACCGCGCTGTTGAAGCGCACCGCTGGAGCTAACCAATGGCCAACAACGACATCAGCCGCCGCGTGCTGGGCCGCAAGCTGGGCCTGCTCGGCGTGGTCGCACTCTTCTCCGCGCTCTTCGCCGCGCTCTTCATCACGAGCACTTTCAAGGACCCCGCGGTCTTCCTGCAGCTCGTCGTCGCGGTCTTCGGAATCGGCGCGTTCTTCGTCACCAACGTCGGCCAGCTCGGCGAAAACTTCTCGGGACGCGGCACGGTCTTCCTTGCATCGAGTCTCATCTCGACCGCTCTGGTGGCGGGCGCGCTCGTCGGCGTGAACTACATCGCGGTGAAGAAGCCGAAGAGCTGGGACCTCACGAAGGATCAGGTCTTCACGCTCTCCGATCAGACGACGACGCTGCTTGCGGGACTGAAAGACGACGTCGAGATCTATGCGTTCTACGCGACGGCCGAGCCCGCGTTCGCGGAGCTCGATGGGCGGCTGCGCCAGTACAAGGAGCACACCGACAAGCTCAAGGTGAGCTTCCTCGATCCGAGCAAGCACCTCGCCGAGGTCAAGCAGTTCAACATCTCGACGACCGGTCCTCGCGTCATCTTCAAGCAGGGCACGAAGGAAGTTCGCGCGAAGGAGCTGACGGAAGAGGCGCTGACCAATGCGCTCGCGGAACTGACGCGCGGGGCGAGCAAGAAGATCTATCTCTCGAAGGGCCACGGCGAGCGGGACGTCGCCGATCCCACCGAGCGCGGGATGAAGTACTTCGTCGAGAATCTCAAGTCGGATGGATATCTCGTCGAGGAGATCCTGCTCGCGGACCACAAGGAGATGCCGGCCGACGCGCAGGCGCTGATCATCGCGGGTCCGACGACGAGCCTCTCGACCGGCGAAGCGACGCTGGTCCACGAGTGGGTCGAGAAGAAGGGCGGGCGCCTGCTCGCGATGATCGATCCGACGCTCAACAGCGGGCTCGAGACGAAGCTCGCGACGTGGGGCATCTCGGTCGATGCGGACGAGGTGATCGATCCGGAAGCGCAGCAGCCCGAGTTCGCAATCGCGCAAGCCTATGCCGATCATCCGATCACTGCACCGCGCAGCACAGCGTTCCAGCTGGCGACGATCTTCCCTCTCGCGCGTTCGATCTCGAAGACCGCGGCGCCAGAGGGCTGGACGATCACCGAGCTGGCGAAGAGCGGCCCGCGCGCGTGGGGAGAGACCGAGGCGATCAACGGCGGCACGGTGCAGTACGACGTGGGAAAGGACATCAAGGGACCGGTCACGCTCGCGATCGCGGCCACGCACGGCACGGGCGAGAGCGAATCGCGCGTCGTGGTGGTCGGCAACTCGAGCTTCGTCGCGAATGGCTTCTTCAAGATCGGCGGCAACCGCGACTTCGCGCTGAACGCAGCCGCGTGGGTCGCGCACGAGGAGAGCAAGATCGCGATCCATCCGAGGAGCCGCCAGTCGAACCGGCTCTTCCTCTCGGCGGAGCAGAAGCACACGATGATGATTTTCGCGCTCGACCTGCTCCCGTTCACGCTGCTCTTCGCCGGTCTGTTCGTCTGGCAGACGCGCAAGTCGCGCTAGCCCACAGAGGGAATCGCCATGAAGCAGACGACCAAGACGCTGGTCTCGATGGGCGCGTTCGCGCTGCTCGCGCTTGCTGTCGCGTTCGCGGCGGCGTGGGTCGGGCGCGACGAAGAGCAGAAGGCCGAGAAGAAGGAGAAGTCGGAGAAGCTCTTCGAACTCGACAAGACGAAAGCGCGCTCGATCAGGCTGAGCAAGGCCGGGAAGCTCATCGCTCACGTCCAGCGCGACGACGAGAAATCGCCGTGGAAGATCCTCGAACCGGTGAAGACCGACGCGGATGAAGCAACCGTGAACGCGCTGCTCGAGAAGCTCTCGACGATGAAGCAGAAGGGCGAGGTCGAAGGGATGGACCTCAAACTGGCCGGTGTCGCCGACAACGAGGATTGGCAGAAGACGGGCATCGAGGACTCGGCGCGCATCTCGATCCGCTTCGACGAGGAGGCCAAGAAGATGGAGGGGCTGCTCATCGGCGAGGAGAATCCGTTCGATCATTCCGTCTACGTCCGGCGCGCCGGAATCACCGATAAGACGGTGCGAACGATCGCCAAGGCGGACGAGGCGCCGTTCGACAAGAGCTTGTTCGATCTGCGCGACAAGCGGGTCGTGCACATCGAGGATTCGGCGAGCATCAGCAAGCTGGAGGTCGCGCCAGAAGCGGCCGCGCTGCATTCCGGTGCCGCGAACAGCGCGGGAAGTTTCGCCTATGCGATCGATCGCGACGGCACGAACTGGAAGCTCGCGAAGCCCGTCGAGGCGCTCGGCGACAGCGCGACGATCGACCGCCTGATCACGTCCATCAAGGGTTTGCGGGCGACGCAGGTTGCGGCGGAGAGCTCCGACGCGGCGGCGCTCGCGCAGTACGGCCTCTCGTTTCCGAAGGTCACGGTGTCGCTCACGGTCGTTCCCGCGGGCGCCAAGGATTCCTTTGTACGCAAACTATTGATCGGCCAGCCCGCGCCCAGTGCGGGTTCGGTGACGGTCCACACTTACGCCAAGCGCGACGACAGCGGGACGATCTACGAGATCGACAACCAGATCCTGCGCGATCTCTCGAAGGAGCTGTTCGACCTGCGCGACAAGACGGTCTTGAAGTTCGATCGCGAAGCAGTGCGCCGCATCGAGTTCTCCGAGAAGGGCAAGGAGACGCTCTCGATCGCGCGCCACAAGGATGCGCCGGCAGACGGCGGCTTCGCCGACGAGACGTTCGAGGTCCTCGCGCCCAAGCCAGGTCCGGCGAAGAAGACGAAGCTCTCGGGAAACCTCTACGCACTCGCGAACATCAAGGCCGCGGCGTTCACCGACGAGCCGTTCCTCCACGAACGCGCGATGCTGCCGGCCGAGCGCACAATCACGCTCTTCGGCGAGAAGGATGAGGAGCTCGCGCGGCTGGCGATCTTCAGCGAGACGGCAGGAGGCACGGACAAGAGCAAGCAGCGCCGCCAGGTGCAGGTATTGGCCCCGGGAAATCCACGCTTCCTCGAGATCGACAGTGCGTCGCTCAACGACTTTCCGCGCGCGCTCGCGGATGTGCTCGACGCTCCGCCGCCACCGACGTCCGCTGTGAACGATGCGGGAACGCCAATGACGCCAGGCGCGCCGCAAGCGCCTCCCGCGATCGGTCCGAAGTCGCCCGCACACTCGAGCAAGTAGCGCTGCCGTCAAGGGCAGCCGCGCTGGACAGCAAGTCCGACCTCATGTAGTGAACGCCGTTCTGCTTTGCGTCACGTTTGGAGGAGTTCAAGATGGCTCGCGTTACCGTCGAAGATTGCCTGCCGCTGGTCGACAACCGCTTTGCGCTCGTCCTGCTCGCCACCAAGCGCGCCCGCCAGTTGATGGCCGGTGCGCGTCCGCTCATCGATGCGAAGGACAAGCCGGTGGTGCTCTCGCTGCGCGAAGTCGCGACCGGCAAGGTCCGCTTCGATCGCAGCGTGCGCGAGGCGCTCGCGGGCAAGTTCGACTCCGAGAAGCTGCCCGCGTCGGCCACGCCCGCCCAGGCGCGTCGCCGCTAGTTGAGGTTCAGGCCGCCCAGGCGGCCATTCCGCGGGCGAGCGTCGAGAGCTTCTCGCCGCCGCCCAGGCGATAGATCCGCCGCACCTCGCGCAGGAGCGCCTCGAGGCGCCCCGCGAGCACGTATCGAACCTCCAACATCTTTGCCGTCGCCGCCGCGAGTGCGTTCGCGAGACGGTATCGCTCGCGCTCCTGCGTCGTCAGCTCGGGCCGCGGGCGCCACGCGCCAAAGAGAGATGCGCGAAGTTCCGGCGACGCGGCGCGCTCACCTCGAGCCCAGAGCTGCAGCAGCACCGAGAGGTACTTGTCGAGCTCGCCCTGCGCCTCCATCTCGAGCATCGACACGGGCCGGTCGGCCTGCGCGCGGTGATTCAAGTAGAGAAAGTGGCTCACGCCCTCGGCGGCCTGACAAAATCCATTCAAACGATTTTGCGTCCACGGCTCGCGATGACCGCGCGCGAGATGGCCGAGCACGTCGTCGGAGAGAAAGAGACCCACGCGCAGATCGCCGAGTGCGACTTCGCCGCGCGAGACCAGCAGCGCTTCATCGGGGCTCGCGCCAGGACAGATGCTCTCACGCTCCTCGGCAGAGACGAGAAACGCGTCCACGGGGTCGGCCTTCACACCGTTGACCGACTCGAGGAGCGTCTGCAGCTGCGCAAGTCCCAGCGCTGCCCGCGCCGGGAGCCGCGTCACGACTTCCGCCCGCCGCGCGCCGCGACGATCGGGATCGGCACGAGCACGCCCTGCCCTCGCAGCAGCGACGCAAGCCGCATCGAGCCGTCGTTGATGCAGCGATTGTAGAGGCGCGCCACACCCGCGTTCGTCGCCAGCCAGGTCCGCTCGCTCACTTCGTGAAGGAGCTCGACGAGCTGCTTGAACTTCGCGGCCAGCTCCTCGAAGACCGAGCGATGCACCCCGAGGTCGCCAGAGCGACGACCATGCCGAGCAACCGCCCCGCCGAGCGCGTCGTACGCCCGCTCGCCCATCGAGATGTAATAATCGACGCCGACGAGCCCGCGATCGAGCGACTCCGGGAAGAAGCCCGAGACAAAGAGGCTGGTGTCTCCGAGCTTGCGCAGGCGGGCGATGCGCATCGGTCCGCTCTCCTCGAGCGCGTCTTTGAGCATGAACGCCAGAGGCCGCGCCTCGAGGCTCCCCGACTCTTCGCGGGCGTAGAGCGACTCGCTCTCGATGTATCCACTGAGTAGATTTACCAGATAGGCCCGGGTCTCCTCACCGAGCTGCGCATGCTGGTGCTCCATCGAGGTGCGAAGCAGATCGCGGAAGAAATCCTGAGGCCGGAGGGTGGAGAGGAGCGCCTGATCGAGGGTCGAGCCTTCGTCGGACATTGCAGACCTCCATACGTCAAAGTGTCACACCAGCGCTTCGCGACTGCAACTGCGCGCTCCGCCTACCCTTCCAGCGTTCCGGACCGCGCTTAGGCCTCATCAATCTCTTCGACACAAAACCGGCCGTCCCTTGACACGCGCGCAAACGAGATTAGATTGCGCACACCTTTGGCACTCCTACATGGCGAGTGCTAATCACAACTCACCGAAAACACTGGAGAAACACCATGAAGATTCGCCCTCTGCAGGACCGAGTGATCGTCAAGCGCGTGCAGGAAGAGGAGAAGACCAAGGGCGGGATCATCATCCCGGACACGGCCAAGGAGAAGCCCATCGAGGGCGAGATCCTCGCGGTCGGCAACGGCAAGATCCTCGAGGACGGCAAGGTCCGCGCGCTCGACATCAAGGCGGGCGACCGGGTCCTCTTCTCCAAGTACGCCGGGACCGAGATCAAGATCGACGGCGTGGAGCACCTCATGATGCGCGAGGAAGACATCCTCGGCGTCATCGAGAAGTAAGTCGCTCCTGACCCATTCCTCCACACCACCAGCTTCCACAACCACTTTTAGGAGCACACATGTCTAAGGAAATTCTCTTCGACGTCCGCGCCCGCGAGGCGATCCTCCGCGGCGTCAACACGCTTGCCGATGCCGTCAAGGTCACCCTGGGGCCGAAGGGCCGCAACGTCGTGATCGAGAAGTCGTTCGGCTCGCCCACGATCACCAAGGACGGCGTGACCGTCGCCAAGGAGATCGAGCTCGAGAACAAGTTTGAGAACATGGGCGCGCAGATGGTGAAGGAGGTCGCATCGAAGACCTCTGACGTCGCCGGCGACGGCACCACCACCGCGACCGTGCTCGCGCAGGCGATCTTCCGCGAGGGCTCCAAGCTCGTCGCGGCGGGCAACAACCCGATGGAGATCAAGCGCGGCATCGAGAAGGCCGTTCTCGCGGTCGTCGCGGAGCTCAAGCTCCTCTCGAAGCCGACGAAGGACCACAAGGAGATCGCCCAGGTCGGCATCATCTCCGCCAACGGCGACGAGACCATCGGCAACATCATTGCCGAGGCGATGGAGAAGGTCGGCAAGGAAGGCGTGATCACGGTTGAAGAGGCGAAGGGCCTCGAGACCACCCTCGACGTCGTCGAAGGCATGCAGTTCGATCGCGGCTACCTCTCGCCCTACTTCGTCTCCGACCCGGAGCGCATGGAAGCCGTTCTCGAGGATCCGTACATCCTGATCCACGAGAAGAAGATCTCGTCGATGAAGGACCTCCTCCCGGTGCTCGAGCAGATCGCGCGCGCGGGCAAGCCGCTGCTCATCATCGCCGAGGACGTCGAGGGCGAGGCTCTCGCGACGCTCGTGGTGAACAAGCTGCGTGGCACGCTGAACGCCGCCGCCGTCAAGGCGCCGGGCTTCGGCGACCGCCGCAAGGCCATGCTCGAGGACATCGCGACGCTGACCGGCGGCAAGCTGATCGCCGAGGAGCTCGGCCTCAAGCTTGAGCAGGTCACGCTCAAGGAGCTCGGCCGCGCCAAGCGGATCACCATCGACAAGGACAACACCACGATCATCGATGGCTCGGGCGAGACCATCCAGATCGAAGCGCGCGTCAAGCAGATCCGCGCCCAGGTCGAGGAGACCACGTCGGACTACGATCGCGAGAAGCTCCAGGAGCGCCTTGCGAAGCTGGTCGGCGGCGTCGCGGTCATCAACGTCGGAGCAGCGACGGAGACCGAGATGAAGGAGAAGAAGGCCCGCGTTGAGGACGCACTGCACGCGACCCGCGCGGCCGTCGAAGAGGGCATCGTCCCCGGCGGAGGCGTGGCGTACCTGCGCGCTCTCTCGGCGCTCGACAAGCTCACGGTGACCGGCGGCGAGAAGTTCGGCGTCGACATCATCAAGAAGTCGCTCGAGGAGCCCATTCGCCAGATCGTCGGAAACGGCGGCTGGGAAGGCTCGATCGTCGTCCAGAAGGTCAAGGAGGGCAAGGGCGCCTACGGCTTCAACGCGGCCACGGGCGAGTACACGGACCTCCTCGCCGCGGGCGTGATCGACCCGGCGAAGGTGACCCGCACTGCGCTGCAGAACGCGGCCAGCGTGGCGAGCCTGATGCTCACCACCGAGGCGATGATCGCCGACAAGCCGAAGGACAAGGAAGAGTCGGCCGGCGGCGCGGGCGGCGGACACGGCCACGGCGGCATGGGAATGTAATTTTCGTTATCGAAAATCGATAACTGAAATTACCGAATCGACGAAGGCCCGTGAGAGCGATCTCGCGGGCCTTTTCGTTTGGGGGCGGCCGCTGGACCCGATCCCCTTTTCCGTGCTCGCTGCTCAGCACCCCGCATGGGGGTGCTTCCGCGGCTGCGCGCGCAAAAGGGGATCGGGCTCCGCCGGCCTATTGAGACCGGTCAAAAGAGGCGAGGGAACTCGCGGTAGTGTTCGCGAATGGATCTGGAATTGAGAGGCAAGGCGGCGCTGCTGGTTGGTGCGGGGCGCGGGATTGGTGGCGCGGCGGCGCTCTCGCTTGCGCGTGAAGGGTGCAAGGTCGCGCTGGTGGCTCGGAGCGCGGCGGACCTCGAGGCGCGGGTGAAGGAGTGCCTCGCGGCGGGATCGCCGGCGGCCTATGCGATTGCTGCGGATGCGACGGATGCGCAACAGCTCGCAGATGCGATCGATCGCGCCGCGACCGCGCTGGGCGGGCTTGATCTGCTCGTGACGCTGGTCGGAGGGAGCCAGCCGGGGGGCACTGCGGACACTCTCGATGCGGGATGGGAGAGTGCGTTTTCGCGGAATCTCTGGCCGGCGGTGCGCGCGAGTCGGTTCGCCCTGCCTCATCTCGAGAAGAGTGCAGCGAACGCCAGGGCGCGCGCGACCGCCGAGGGGCGAGATGCGGCGAGGCAGCAGAGCGCGATCATTCATGTCGCGTCGATCTGGGGACGCGAAGGAGGAGGCGCGCTGACCTACAACGCAGCCAAGGCGGCGCTGATCTCCCTCGCGCACGAGCAGGCTCGCGAGCTGGCGCCACGCGGGATTCGCGTCTGTTCGGTGGCGCCCGGCAGTGTGCTTCACGCGGGCGGCTCCTGGGAGCGGCGCCAGCAGCAGGATCCAGCGGGCATCGCGGCGTTCGTGCAGCGCGAGATCCCGTTCGGCCGTTTCGGGACCGCCGGCGAGCTCGGCGACGTGATCTGCTTTCTTGGATCTCCACGCGCGAGCTGGGTCGCCGGCGCCTGCATCGTCGTCGATGGCGCGCAGTCGCGATCGTTCTGATCGGCCGACCGCGCAGAGTGCGCTTCTGACTCTTGCGCACCGCCGCGCCTCGTGCTTCTAGTTCGCCCGCCGTGACGACCCTCCGCGCCGCCATCCCGCTCTGCCGTTGCCTGCTCACCGCGTCGCTCGCGCTCGCCTCGATGAGCTGCATCGAGAGGCCGTACGAAAGTGCGCCGACGCAGCGAATGCAGTTCGATCGGTCCAGCGTCCGCGACGCGCTGGTCACAGGCGTTCCGCCCGACATGATCCCCGTCGGCGCGATCTACGGAAACGCCGCTGAGTTGCTCGGCTACCGCATCGAGCCGGCTCCGCTGATGCCCGGCCAGCGCGCGCGTATCACTCTCTATTGGCGCTGCCGTGGACCGCTCGAACCGTGGCACATCTTCGTCCACCTCGACGACGCGAACGGTTCTGGAGATCGCATCCACGCCGAACACGATCCCGTACAGGGCCGCTTCCCGACCAATGCCTGGCAACCGGGAGACATCATCGCCGACGCGTTCGTCGTGCAGATCGGCCGCGTGCCGCTCAACATGTTTATCGGCTTCTTCGCCGAATCCGAGAGCCGCCTCACGCTCGACTCGCCTGGACGTGGTCGCGACGACGGCTCGAACCGTCTCTTCGCGGGACTTCTCCCGCTCGCCCA
Source organism: uncultured delta proteobacterium (assembly GCA_903911145.1). Taxonomy (GTDB): domain Bacteria; phylum Myxococcota; class Myxococcia; order Myxococcales; family 40CM-4-68-19; genus CAIWCD01. The sequence goes on from CAIWCD010000048.1 coordinate 235,721, forward strand.
GTGAGGCACTGCGCGGCCTTTCGTACCTTCCGCCGCAGTCGCTCCCGCACTTCCGCCTCCCCTCTGCTCCTCGCGTCGTTGCTGCTCTGCGCCCGCGCGGCAGAGTCGCACCAGACCGCTCTCTCTTATGCAGACCTCCGCGTGCAAGGCGCGCGGGTCGACTGCGATCTGCGCCTCGCCGCGGGCGACGCAGCCCGGCTCGCATCGATCGCTGTCAGCGCAGACGACCGCTCGATGCGCGACGCTCCCTCCGTAGTCACCGATGCGCTCGTCCGCGCCCAGCGTGCTCCATTTTCATTCTCGGCCAACGGAGCCCCCTGCCCGCTTGAAGCGCGAAGCGCAACCGCCGCACCCGACGGCGAAGATGGGATCGTCCTCCGCGGCAGCTACCTCTGCCCCGCCACTGCAGTGCGCCTCGACGGGCGCGCCATCTTCCTCGACGATCTTCCGCCGGGCCACACGCTGCTGCTCAAGCTGGAGTTCGTCGCTCCCGGGGTTGCGAACAGCGCGACATCTCCGACCGAGCGCGTGCTGCAGCAGGGCGCGGCATCATTCTCTGCGCTCCGCACCAGCGACGCGCCCTTCGCCTTCGCCCGCTTCCTGCGCCTCGGCGTCAGGCACATCTTCACGGGCGCCGATCACCTCGCGTTCCTGCTCGGCCTGCTCCTGCTCGGCGGCTCGCTCGGCGCGCTGGTACGCATCGTCACGGCCTTCACCGTCGCGCATTCGCTCACGCTCGCGCTGGCCGCTCTCGAGATCTATTCGCCGCCAGCAAGACTCATCGAGCCCGCAATTGCCGCAAGCATCCTCTGCATCGCGATTGAAAACCTCTGGGCTCTGCGCCGCGATCACGCGCCCGATGCCGCCGCGCGCGCCCTGCGACATCGGTGGCTCGCGACCTTCTGCTTCGGCCTCATCCACGGCTTCGGCTTCGCAGACGCCTTGCGCGAACTGCATCTGCCGCGCGAGTCGCTGGCCGCAAGCCTGCTGTCGTTCAATCTCGGCGTCGAATTGGGCCAGGTGTGCGTCGTCGGAGTTGCGCTTCCAATGCTCGCGCGATTGCACCACTGGCCGGCGTTTGCGCGCCGAGGACCACAAATCATCTCGATGGCCGTGGGCGCGGCCGGGACATTCTGGCTCGCGCAGCGGCTCATCGGATAGCTGCTGCGCGAATCCTCGTTTTCGTCCCTATGCGCTCTGCAGTTCGCTCACAACTCGAGCTGGCGTCTCCACCACAGCGCCTGTGCCGACAATCGACGTCTGCTCAAACGCGAGCGGCACCTCCTGGTGGCAGCCATTGGGAACAACGCCGCGATAGGCCTCGACGCGAATCCGCTCTCCCTCCGCATATCGACGTGCCAGCGCGGCAGGAGAAAGCTCGTCGGCATTGCCCGCGCGATTATCCCGATAGGTCGTCTGCACGATATTGACCGGGTTGCAGAACGTCACCGACTGCTCGAAGCAGAGCAGGTCCGGCTGCGTCGCCGCATAGGAGACCGCGCGTTCCGCCATGCGCGCCTCGAGTTCATTCGGGTTGCGAAACGCGAGTTGCGAGATCAGCGCGTGCATATCCGCGGCGCGATAGAGCGAACTCGATACTTCGAGCGGATAACCGAAATCATGCTGGGAACCGACCCAACGGAATCGCTTCAATCCGTAGGCGCTGGCCATAGGAGGGACGCGCTGCTCAGCCCGCATCGTATAGCAGGAGGTTGTATTGCTCCCGAGGCGCAACGAGACCCCGAGCAGCTGGGGATCCATCCGCAGTGCATTCGAGGCTTCGGCCAGACTGAATGGGCGCACGACGATATTGTCGTCGACGAGAAAGAGGACCTGCTCATAGAGACCCAGCAGCCCAAGCAACTGCGCGCGGAAATCCGTCTCGGTAATCAGCTCTACGCGCGGATGCTCCTGCCCGAGGCGGCGATAGAGCGCGCGGTGGCCATCGGTCGTCGCCTTCGTCAATACCTTGATGTCGGCATTCTCGGCCTCGCGCCAATGGAGCTGGAGCGAACGAAGCGTGCCGTCGAGCTGCATCTGGCGATCACGGCTGAACGCGAGCGCCAGAATCGGTGATCTGTTTGCACGCATCGTCGATTTGTCCGCGGCACGCGCGGCCGGTGCCGAAATGCGTGCGGGCGCGGCCTTGCTGATCTCGCGAGCGACCGTAAGCAGATTGGCGTTCTGCGGATGCCCGCTCAGGGCGGGTTCAATGGTGCGCGCAGCGCCTTCCACGTCTCCGCGGGAGAGCTGAATCATCGCGAGCGTGCACGCGATCTCCGGCGTATTCGGCGCGAGCGCAATCGCGCGCTGGGCATGCATGAGCGCATCCTGCTGTCGACCCGCACCGTTCAATACAACAGCGAGATCGTTATGCGCCTCCGCCGAATCGCTGCAGGCCGAGATGAACGCTTCCAATGCCGAGATGGCTCGCGGGTAATCAGCCGCATTCACCATCGTTTCAATCTGCGGCAGGAGCTCCTGGTATCGCGAAGAGGAGCCAACGCTGCGATTCTCTTCACTCTGCTTCAACGGACCGGCAGCGCCAGCCAGAGCGGTCCGGATGGCAGCCTGCGTCTCCAGTGCCGTCGCATTATTCGGATCGAGTTCCAATGAGCGTTGAATCGCCTCCCCCGCCTGCCGGTATCGACCCGCGCTGTAATCAATGACGGCGAGGTCGTTATATCCCTCTGCATAGGTCGGGTCGGCGAGGACCACGCGCGCCATCTGCTCGAGTGCCTCGGCATTCTTGCCGGCGCCAATCAACGCGGTCACCGGCTTCATTCTCTCGCGATAAGCCGCGGCCCGCGCGTCCTTGCGCGACCGCGCGGCCTTGCGCTGCTTGGCCCGGATGACGTTCGCGGTCAGTCGCTGCAACGGCTCCGCGGCCGCATTGTCGCTGCGCCCAAGCATGCAGGTCGGACGCTGGACGTAGGCGAAGGAGTATCGGAGCCCGAGGCGAAGGCAGAGATCCCACGACTCCAGTGCGCCCAGAGATTCATCGAATCCACCCAACTCGCCGTTGGCCCCCAATTCAATCAGGCAACGCCGCTCATGCAGAAGGCACGAGAGCGGAATATAGGGCTCGGCAAGCATTCGCACGGCGTCGAACGTTCCGGTACGCAGCGGCTGTCCTTCAATCCCCGCGTCTCCTGCTTCGAGTTGCGATTCCAGCGACAGGGCATCCGAATATGCTGCCTGGCTCTTGCCATCCGAGAGCGCGTCCACGAGCGTCTGCAAATGCTCACGGCGATAGCAGTCGTAATCGTCGAGATAAGCGATATATCGGCCGCGCGCTGCCCGCAGCCCGAAGTTGCGCGCCCCCGCGGCTCCCCGCGCACGCGCCAGACGAAGCGATTGAATCTTGTTTCCATGATCAATCGACGCAATCAATGCATCGACGCTCTCTCCACCGTCGTTCACCACAAGGATTTCGAAATCCTGCAACGTCTGGGCGAGCACGCTGCGCAGCGCCCGCTCGAGCGCTTGCGGGCGATTGCGTGTCGAGACAATCACCGACACGGTCGGCGCGAACGTGCGGCCGAGGACAGGATTTGCCTCCGCCCCGAGAATCCTCCAGGCGGCATCCTCTTTCGCCGGCTCAAACAACCCGGGGTGATTCAACACGATGATCCCGATCATCTTCGGCCGCTGCGCATTGCACTCCGTGACCATGCTCTGCGCTGCAGTTCGATATCGAAACAGCGGCTGCGCGACCTTGTCGCCACGAAATCCGCGCCGCATCGCGTGCAGCCAGAACTCCCAATCCTCGTGTGAGAGGCGCCGCGTCGGATCATATCCCCCGACCGCATCCCAGACGCCACGGCGATAGAGCGAACAATAAGGAAGCTGGTTGTCTTGCATCTCGGCATCGAGCTCGAACCGGCCCGTCTGCCAGATATCGGTCTTCAATCCAAAGAGCTGCACGTCGGTATAGGCGACCGAGAGCTCAGGACTGCGCTCAAGCAGACCGACCGTCGCTTCCAGCATCGTCGGCGCCAGCAGGTCGTCAGCGTCGAGCGGAAGGATATATCGACCCGACGACGCGCGAATGCCGTTGTTGCGCGTCTGGCCGAGCCCTTGATTCACCTGGCGCAGCAATCGGATTTTCCGTGCGGGATATCGCTCAATCAACGCCTGCGCCACCGCGGAGGTATCGTCGGGGCTGCCGTCATCGACGATGATGCATTCCCAGTCCGTATAGGTCTGGTTGACGATCGATTCGATGCAGCCCGGAAGGTATCCCGCATGCTTGTAGCAAGGGATGATGATCGACACCGCGGGCGCGAGAGACGAGTCGGCAGAGGCCATCCGTGGACTATGAGCAATCAAGGTGCCACGCGCCATTTTCTGGCACGTCGATGAACACCTGCGAAACCGTCGCTGCCCTTACCGCGCCGTCACGCTTCTGGCGTCACGCTTTCCCGAACAAGGCCGTCCCATCTGACGCCAACAGCGTCCCGACCGGTTGAACCGCTCATCGCGCGATGATTTCCGTCGTGTTTTGTGAGCTCTCGCTCCGGCATGTCGCTTGCTGAACCATCGCAGCATGAAAGGTGACTCCTCCGCTTTTGTTGACGACGCGTCGGTTCCCTCGTCTGTTGTTGCCCGTCGAAAAGAGGGCAACATGACGCTCGTTCCCGATGCCAGCAGTGCCCCCACGCCGAAATCGCCGCGTTACGCCGATGACGTGCGCCCGCAGGTTGAGCAGCTGCTCAACGCAGGGCACGTTGAAGCGGCCCTCAAGCATATCGAGGAATATATCCTCGACGGCCACGAGGACGAGGAAGCGGTTGCGGATCTGGCGGTCCTCTACCACGTCAGCAATCGCCACTCGGATGCGCAGATGCTGCTGTCGGGATATGTCGACACGCATCCGAACTGTATCCTCGCGCGCAAGCGGCTCGCTCTGGTCGAGTTGGTCCGAGGCAACGCCCCGATCGCGCTGGGCGTGATCGAGCCGGTGCTTTCCCTGGCGCCGAACGATCCCGAGGCGCTGCGCATCGTGGGTGAGATTGCCTCAGCGTTGAAGCGACCAGATCATGCGCGCTCGTTCTATGTCCGCGCCCTCGCGATCACGCCCGGCGATCCCGAACTCGCGGCGCTGCTCGCCGCCCTTCCCCCGCCGAGCGCAGCGCCGATCACGACCACGCCGGGTCGCTTCTCCGATCTGCTCGCGCTCGGCAATTTCTTCGAATCCGTGCCGGTTCCCTACGCGATCCTCCGCCTCTCGCCCGACTTTCCGCACTATGCCGTCAACGAGGATATCGACGTCCTCTGCGAGGACCGGGAGCAGCTGCGCGCGCATATCCGCGAGGTCGGACGCCGATATGAATCGCAGGGATTCCGCGTCGAGGAGACGATTCACGACGGGCACCTGCATATCGATTACTTCGCGCCCCGCGAGCAGCGCCTCAACTTCCGGTTCGATATCCTCGATACCCTGTCCGGCTTCCACAAGATCAAGGTCGCTGCAGATTGGACGCGCACCCTGCTCGCGCGCAGCCAGCGCGTCACACAAGGCGGCGTCGCGATCTCCGTTCCGTCTGCGCAGGACGAGCTCGCGCTGCGCCTGCTTGAATATCTCGAGCACCGCGATATCCGCCCGGACAAGGTGAAACACCTCCAGCATGTGCTCGCGGCCGGCACGACCGACTTCCTCCAGCCGCTGGCGAAATATACCGACCTGAAGCTCTCTATCGGCAACGGGGCAGTCTCCACCGACCTCGCCATTTCGCCGTCGGGACCTGCGCTGCCGACGAAATCACCGCAGACCCGAATGGACTATTTCCTCATCTGGGGTCACGGTCTGTCGCATACGCGCGAGATCCTCGAGATCATCCGCTCGCACGGCGCGTTCGATATCGTCGCCGTCTATCGACGCAACGTCGGTGATATGGCCCGCTTCGTCCAGCGCGTCTATGAATGCGACGCGGTTCCAATGGAGCATCTGATCGCGAAGACGAAGTATCTGCTCACCGTCCCGTCCGACGTGCTCCTGGTGGTCGCGAACAACAAGCAACCGCGCGAGAAGTATTTCGGCGAGGGCGCGTTCCGGCATATCCAGTGTCAGCAAGTGAAGGACGTCAAAGAGATGATTCGCGATCGCTTCAATCCGCGCATCAACGGGAAGCGGACGGAGAATCACGTCATCCATGCCTCGGATTACGAGAGCCAGACCGAGCACGTCCTCAAGGTGATGGGGCTTCCTCCCGTCGCGCAGTTCCGACGCGAGGCCAATTCCAGTCTTCTCACGCCGCATCATATCCAGCCGTTCACGAACTACTTGATTCACGAAGTACCCATCGAACAGCTTCGTGCGAATATCCTCGGGCAGGGCACTGTTACCATCGAGGCCACGCCGCACTATCAGTATGCTCGCGGCAATCGGACTCCCTATATCGACTATCAGGCGAAGTATGCGGGCAATCAACTCACCGACGATCACTATCCGGAGGCATTCGACCGGCTGATCGCGAGCTATGATCCCGCAGCCGACCAGCGCGACGGCAAGGTCAGCCATATCCTCGCCCTTCGGCGCGCCGAGGGTGGATTTCTCATCATCGACGGCGTGCACCGCGCGGCGATTCTGGCAGCGCGTGGCGTGCGGACCATCACCATCGCGGAGCCGAACTTCACGCCCGGTTCGAGCGAACCCAGACCCGGCGTCGGCGACGCGGTCGCGGTTCAATCCAACGCAAGCGCAGCGCGTGCGTTTGTGAAGAATGGATTGACCCAGAGGAGCAACGGGAAACTCGAATCTGCGTCTGGCCCGGGAAGTTCGGTCGCTGCCGCAGCGAATGCGATCGGGTTTCTTCGCAAGATCATTACCGAGCACAACGTTCGCAGCATTCTTGATCTGGGCTGTGGCGATTGGAACTGGATGAAGGAGGTCGGCCTGCACGACCTCGGCGTCCATTACACCGGTTGGGATATCGAGCCTGGCCTGATCGCGGACCTCAACGCGAACCATGGACGCAAGGAGATCCGTTTCGAGGCGCACGACGTTCTGCAGACGCCGCTGCCGAAGGTCGACCTCGTGATCTGCCGCGATATCCTCTTTCATATCGACGTCAATTGGGGTGCACGTCTGGTCAAGGCGATCAACGCCTCCGGAACGCGGCTCTTCCTCGCGACGAGCTTTCCCGGCGTCGTCGAGAATTCCAACATCAAGAGCTACAACCAGATCGAAGGCTGGGGCTTCTACGAGACCAATCTCGATATCGCTCCATTTCAGCTTGCTGCGAAGAAGGTTGCGTTCATCGACGAACCGCTCTGCAAGCATGGCAACTACGACCGCACGATGGCGCTCTATCAATTGAACGGCCGCGCCGAGTCGATTCGCAACCCGACCGAAACAGCAGGTCGTGCCGATACCGTCTGGATGTATTGGGAAGGCGCGATGCCGACCTATGTCGATATGTGCATCGACTCGATCAAGCGCAACGCCCATATGCACGTCGAGTTGCTCAACCAGCAGTCGGTCAAGGAATGGCTCCCTGATCTGCGACCGGATATCTGGCTCGTCCGCGAACCCGCGCATCGCGCTGATTACATTCGTGCACGCCTGCTGCATCGCTATGGCGGCGTCTGGGTCGATGCGGATTTCATCTGTCTGCGCTCTCTGCGGCCATTGCTCGACGAGGCCGCGGCGACCGGATTCGCCTGCTCGGGCGCGCAAGCCGGTTCACCGTCGATCTGGCTGCTCGCCTCGTCCCCCGCGAGCAAGCAGACGCTTGGTTGGATTCAGGCAATGGACGCGATCCTCGATCAGAAAGGCGCGGACGCGAAGCTGGACTGGAACGAACTCGGCGGCCTGCTCCTCGCTTCAATCGTTGCGTCGACGGGATATCAACATATCGAGCGCAGCAACTTCGGTTGGATTCCCTGGGATCGCTCCGCGGAGATCTTCGAGCCGGAAACGGCTGCGGCGAGCGCCTTTGACGGTTATGGCTTCGCGCTCTTCAACAAGATGATCGGCCAGCGTCTCGCATCTGCGAGCAAGGTCGAGCTGCTCTCGGCGCCGACGTTGCTCGGCAGTCTGTTTCGTCGCGCCTATAGCTCCCCATTGAACGATCGCTCGACGGCACCGACGGGATATCAGGCCTCGAAGACCTGTCAGATCCCCGGCCTTGCGCAGATCTATGAGCAGTATCTCGGCTTCAAGACCGACGGCACGTTCGTCGAGGTGGGCGCCTTCGACGGCGAATATGTCAGCAATACTTCGAACCTCGCAGACCTGGGCTGGTATGGGCACTATATCGAGCCCGTGCCGGACCATGCGGCCGCGTGCCGCAAGCGACATGCGAAGAACAAGAATACGAAGGTCTTCGATCTCGCGATTGCAGAGAAAGATGGGGAGGCCACGATCCACGTCGGCGGGCCGCTCTCCACGATGGACCCGGAGAGTCTGCGTCTCTATCAAACCTTCGATTGGGCGCAGGGCTATCACTCGGGCAAGGTGGTCAAGACGCGGCAGACCACACTCGATCAGTTCCTGCGGTCGGCACAGATCCAGCCCGGCTTCGATCTGCTGATCGTCGACGTCGAAGGATACGAGTGGAACGTCTTTCAACGTTTCGATATCGCCCACTGGCAGCCGCGCATGGCGATCGTCGAGCTGCACGACGAGGCCGAGGCCTACGTCTCGATCCGCGAGAGCTGCCTGAAGGTCGCGCAGCTGTTTCGCGATCACGGCTATCGACCGGTGTTCAAGGACGGGACGAACACGGTGTTCCTGCGCACGGAGCCCCTGCGCAAGACGTCGTGAGCGTCGCCCCGTTCGCCCAGCGTCGAGGCCGGGCAGGTCCGCTGCGGCGTGGTGACGCATCAGCGTGCGAAAACGCCGCAGTAAATACGTCAAAAAGCCTTTCTTCCTTGACAGGGAACCCCGCGGCAGCGTTCAGTGGCCGCGATGATTTTTTCCCGCCCGAATCGCGCGCGCTCGCACCCAGTCTCACTTTGCGCGCACTCGCCCCTTCTGAAGGGAGGTCCGAGAACACCTGAACAAGACTGATCCGCGTCCGTCCCGTCGTCCGGACGAGCGCGGCTCGGCGAACCCGAAACCACACGTTTTCTCGAGCTGGCTTCAGAGACGAACCGACGAGATTGCAACCGCTTGTGACCCCGCAGCAGCCGATTCGCCGCAGGCACAAGATTCAGACTTAAGACTTTCCGCGTTTGTGTCGAACATACGAAGAGGCAGAAGGCCCTATGCCTCGAAACCGAAATTTCCCCATGGAGGAAACATGAAATTGATCACTAGGAGCGCAGCGCTGGTTGCCACGGTATTGGCAACCCTCGCAGCTTGCGCACCCGCCACAGACACTCAGAGCAACGCGCCCGAAGGAGACCTCCGTGGAGTGGAGGAGCTCGGCCACACCGCAGCCCTGACCGGCCTCGCCTCGGGCGAAGTCACCTTCGTCGCCACCAGCGGCGTGATGGCCATCGCGCCCGTAGCCGAGACGCTCGTCGTCGTATCGAAGCGCGCGTCGGACAGCGCGATCCTCGTCAACGGCAAGCCGCAGCTTGACACCCTGAAGGCCGCGTTCGCGAACTCGACCACCATCAAGCGCATCAACCTGACGGTTGGCGCGAACAACACCACCGTTATCTTCGACTACGCCAACGGCACGTTCAACGCCAACACCGCGCCGGTCTCGCCCGCGCTCTTCGGCACCGGCGGCTCGGTGGTCACGTTCGGCAGCCACACGGGCTGCACGTTCAAGCTCCGCGGCACGTCGGGCAACGACACCATCTACGTCGGGCAGGACGCGACCCCGAACGCCTTCATCTCGTTCTCCGCGGCGCACCCGGACATCGAGATCATCACGAGCGCTGCGCCGGCGATGGGCTTCAGCCTCGGCGCGGGCAACGACACGTTCCTCGCGACGGCGGGCGCTGCGGCGTTCACCACCGTCATGGGCGCGGGCACTGTGATGCACTCGTTCGGCGCGTCGATCACCATCCACGGCGGTCTCGGCAACGACACCATCCAGGGTGGCTCGGCTGCTGACACCATCTACGGCGAAGAGGGCTACAACACGGTCGACGAGAGCACCGACTCGGCCACCACCCACGTCGCGGACTACGTCTATGGTCTGCCGGCGAATGAGAACAGCACCTGGGGCGCGACCACCGTCACCTACGCGAACTGGGCCGGCGCGTCGGGCGTGAAGGTCGACCTCGTTCACATCGCGGGCGCCGGCCAGGTGGCCGCGGCGACCACGTTCGGCGTCACGGACTTCCTCGACGACACCGTTGGCGTCGTCATCGGCAGCCCGCTCGCAGACACCATGCAGTGCAGCCAGCTGACCGACATGCCCTGCATCCTCCAGGGCGGCGCGGGCGACGATACGCTGACGCCTGGCGTGTCGACCACCAACACGCACTACCTCTACGGCGGTGATGGCAACGACACGTTCGCGATGAGCGCGGCGGCCACCAACGTTGTTCTGACCGGTGGAAACCTGACGGACGTGATGACCAGCGCCGACTCGGGCGTGTCGAAGAACCTCTACACCGACACGGTTGACTACAGCAGCCAGGTTGCAGCCGCGACGATCAGCATGAACGTCCAGCCGCCCGTGACCTGCAACGTTACCGACGGTGGCAACCTCCCCTGCCCGCCGAACGTCGCGTCGCCCGCAGTTGGCTCGGGCATCGGTGGCAGCGCGCTCACGTTCATCCGCAACGACATCACCGTGGCGAAGTGCCCGACGGGCTTGACCTCGGCTGGCCTCGTCTGCACCGTGACGGGCAACAACCAGGGCAACACCATCTACTCGGGCTGGGGCTCGGATGCGCTGACCGGCGGCACGGGCGACGACACGTTCGTGATCGCCGACTTCAACCTCGCCGCGAACTACTTGGCCGCGACCAAGGTGATCACCGGCGGTGGCGGAAGCGACTCCGCTGACTTCTCGGCGCACACCTCGCCCACCGTCATCAACCTGAACGGAACGGCGCTCAGCCCCACCAACTCGGGCTTCCCGTTCGCGCTGACCTCGGTTGACCGCACGGACTACGCTCCGTTCGCGTCGGCAGCGGCGGTTGCCTCGGCAACGGCGAACACCAAGCTCAACACCGACTACGCGGCGATTGCGCTGGCTTCGCGTACCGCGAACGACACTGCACTGAAGAACGCGGCGAACCAGACCAACACGGACGCCGCAGCGGTCTCGGCGGCGATCACCACGTGGCTCGGAGACCCGAGCGCGGGCAACGCCACTGCGGTTGCCACGGCCAACTCCAAGCTGACTGGTGCAAATCTGACCACGCTGAACGCGGCGTACTCTGCGTCGGGCGTGTCGGACTCGGCAACAGTGAAGGCGGATGCGCTGGCGGTCAAGGCGGCAGAGGCCACGATGGCGGCGGCGGCTGCAGCCGTGGCGTCGCTGGCTGGTGACATCGCGTCGATGACTGCAGATTACAACGCGACCTACGCCACCGCCAACGACACGGCGGAGTACCACGCAGCGGTTGCGGCGGTTACCGCGGCCAATGCATTGTCGGTAGCGGTCACTGCGGCCAACACGTCGCCGACTGCGACGAACACGGCACTGGTGGCCACCGACTCGACCGCCCTGATCGCAGCGGTTGCCGCCCTGAACACGGCGACCACTGTTGGCGCTGGCGGTTACACGGCTCCGACGGCGTCGGCGAAAGACACCGTCACCATCCTCTCGGGCAGCGGAGACTACACTGTGACCATCGGCGGAAACGCCGTTGGCCCCGTTGCATACATCACTGACGACACCACGACTGCGGCGGCGATCGTCACCGCGATCGGCCTCGTCGCTCCGGCGAGCGCACTCGTCACCGCGACGTCTGCGCTCGGCGTCGTTACGCTGACTGCGAAGCACGCTGGTGCCGGGATGAATGCAGTCGCCGTTACTGTAACGCAGACGGGAGCTGGTGCAACGGCAGCCACCGCAACGCTGACCGGCGGCATCGGTGACACTGCCTCGGTCAACGCCGATGCAATCGCCATCAAGACCAACGCCAGCGCAGGTGCGGCGTCGGCTGCGGGTGCGGCGTTCACGACGGTCTCCGAGCAGATTTCGCTGCTCGGGATCAACAACGCCGTCTGCCCGGCGTCGGCCAGCAACTCGGCCTGCGTCGTGACCAGCAACGCCAACGTCGACCTGATCGACTTCAACGGCGACAGCACCGCGAACGGGTCGTCGCTGACCTGCGAAGGCAGCGGAGTCACCACGGTCAACGCGCAGAACCTGACCTCCAACTGCGGAGGCTAGTCTGACGTAGTCGAAGGGAGCGCTGGACGAGCACCACCCAGCACTCTCCATCGATGAGAAACAAGGAGTCCCGCGGCCAGTTCGGCGCGGGATTTCTTGCTTCGTGGCGTTGAATGCAGCACGGTTCGACTGTTGCATCGATTGTTCAGATGGGCGTTTTGCGAGACACGAGGAACAATTTCATGACGCATTCGAATGATTCTCTGGCGCCGGCGTTGCTCCGCGGCATCTCTCTGACCGCCATCCTGTTCGCGAGCGTGCTCTCCGGCTGCTCCTCGAAGAGCCAGGTCTGCGTTCCGGGCTCGAGCGTGTCGTGCGCTTGCCAGGGCGGCCAGTCGGGCGTGCAGGTCTGCAAAGCGGACGGCTCGGGACTCGACGCATGCACCTGCGGCTCGGGTGGCGGCTCCGGCGGCGGCTCCGGCGGCGGATCCGGCGGCGGCTCGGGAGGTGGCAGTGGCGGCGGCTCCGGCGGCGGCGCGACTGATGCGGGTCCGCAGCTCTCGAGCGCGGTGCTCGACAGCGTGACGGCTCACGTGGCCGGTCGACGCGGATATGACGTGCAGCTCAAGCTCACGGCGCACGATCCGAACAAGAAGATCGCAGCCGTGATGGTTCGGCTGATCGACGGCGCGGGGCAGCCGATCCTCGGCTTCGATTCCCACCAGAGCGGAGCGCTCGACTCGGCGCTCGGCCCCGCGAGCTTTGACACGGTGGTCGCCAATTCCGCGTCGATCAGCACCACGGCGACGGTCATCGGCCTCGGCGAGGAGATGCTGGGATCGCCCGCGCAGATCGCGACCGTTGCCAGCGTGGGTGTCAGCCTTCGGGATCTCTCCGGGAACACCTCGAATGAAATTGTCACTCCCCTCGTCGCGCAGGGAATTGCGCAATCTGGCGACGCGTGCGACCCGATGTACATCGCGCAGCGGTGCGCGCCGACGCTCTACTGCGATCCGTCGTCACCCGATGCGGGAAGCTGCGCGACGTCGCCTGCGCCGCAGATCACCAAGCTCGCCTACCTGACCACCGACGCCGGACCTCTCATCCTCGTCACCGGCACGGAGCCGTCGGATTCGCTCTCGAATATTCACATCGACTTTGAAGATGGCGGCGGCCAGCCGCTGATGATTCTCCTCGACGGAGACAACGAACCGGCTGTCGGATCGTTCGATACGCCGGCGACCGCCGACTCCAACGACGGGGTCTTCTTCACCATCATCACGCCGGTTGCCGGCTTCGAGCTGATGTGCCCGCAGATCGCGGTCACGGCGTCGGATACGACGGGCGCCGCTGGCGTTCCGGCGAATGCCAAGCCCGCTGCGCGCCCGGTTCGCGCGCAAGGGAGCGCCTGCGACCCGCAGGGGTACTTCGACACCTGCGCATCGGGCTCGACCTGCGCCCAGGCCTCGCCGACGGCGGGGGCCACGTGCGTGAACCGGACGACGGCGCAGACGAGCGCCTGCACGGCAGCCCCCGTGCTCTCGCCGGCAGTGGGCACGACGGTCACGACCTTTGGACATACCGTGCGGCCGTCGTTGTGGAACCCGCCCGCAGGCTGCGCGAGCAACAATCCGGTCAATCGTCCGCAGGGAATCGCAACGCTCAAGCTCGGCGCGGCCGCATCGACGCTCACGCTCAGCACCGACAACCCCGGAACCAACTTCTCGACCGTGCTCTATCTGCTCCCGAACTGCGCCGCGGATTCATCCAGTGACCTGGGCTGTATCAACACGGCGAATAACGGACTCTACGGAACCGCGATTCTCACGCTGACGAATGTTCCCGCCGGCACCTATACGGTCGTGGTTGGATCGTTTGATTCCGCCGGCGGCGATTACCAGCTCACCGCGCAGGTGCAATAGCGCGGCGCCAGCAGACTGGGCTGTTATCGCCCCGCTGGCGTCCAGTAATGCCGGCGGGCGATCTCGAGGCCGCTGACCGCAAGCTCGCGGCCAGCGGCTTTTGATTCCAGGCCTCGAGAGGGATTCGCGCGCCGGCGTTCAATCGCCGCAGTAAATGCCGATTCAAATCCCGCGACGCATTGAGCGGCCGTGAAGTTCTCGACGATGCGCGCGCGTGCAGCCTTGGCGAGGCGCGGAAGATCTTCCGCGGATATGGCCGCCTTCAATGCCACGACATATCGCTCGACTTCATTGGAACCGTGGGGAACCAGAAAGCCGCAATCGGCCGTCACGAGTTCGCGCTGGCCGCCCACGTCGGCGACCACCGGGACGCACTCCATCGCCATCGCCTCGAAGAGCGAGCGCGCGATTCCCTCGATCTCCGAGGGCGCGTGGAAGACATCGGCGGCGGCATAGACCTCGCGCAGGGCGACGCTGTCGAGCTCGCCAAGAAACACGACGCGCGAGGATAGGCCCGCGTTCGCGACGGCCGCTTTGGTCTCCTGCAATAGCGGGCCGACGCCCACCAGCGCGAAGCGCGCATCGACCCCAGCGGCGATCAGTTGCTTCCAGCATTCGACCGCGAGCAGCGGCCGCTTCTCGCTCGAGGTTCTCCCCGAGAAGAGAATCAACGGCTGCTCCGGAGCGCAGCCGAGCGCGCGCCGCGCGGCCTCACGCGGAGATTTCGCGGGATCCCATTCGTTGATATCGAGATTAATCGTGATTGCGCGCATCGCAGTCGAATCAGCACCGCGCTGCACCAACTCAGCCGCGAGCACCTGGCTACTGGCGACCTGGAGATCAAGCCAATCGGAATGCGCCGCCGAGAGCGTGGCATAGCTCCCATACATCCCGGTCTCGAACCAATCGGTATGGACGTAGTCGATAAATGCAGTCTGAGGGTGTCGCAGGCGCAGCCAGGGAAGCATTCGATAAGCCGCAAAGGCGTGGCTGATGAAGACGACGTCGATCTTTCTCGATTCGATTAAATAGCTCACATATCGGGGCATCGACGATAACGCGACAGTGCCGGGCCCATAGATGACGTCGGTGGTGGCGCGGCGGACAAGGTCGAGGTGCCATTCGGTGCGCCAGACCTCGGTTGCGCAGACGGTTAATGCATTTCCCGCGGAGACCAACCGGGGGAGGAAGTCGCTATTAAACGCGGCATATCCACCGAGCGGGAATCCCTGCAGCAGCGCGAGGATTCGATGATGGCCGGGCTTCACGGCGCGCACCGCCGCATTGTCGGGCAACGGCCGTTCGTCGATCGATTGCAGAGGGAGACGAGGCATTTCTGCATCCACGCCGGAATCACCGAGAGAGGGATCGGTGACGCCTTGCGTGCGCAGCGTCGCTGTCGCCCGCACGATGGGCGCATTGGCCGCGCGAAGTCCCAGAGCCCGCGTTGCGAACGGCTCGCGGATAAACTGCCCGAACAGGCCGCGCTCCCGCACGCGAAAGACCGATGCGAGACCGAGGCGCGTCGAATCGTTGCTCGCGCCGCCATCGGCGAGAAGCGTGCTGCGCATGACAACAGACGTCGCGACCGCATCCAGCATGGGCGTCTTGACTCCGCGTTCGTCACCGAACACGACGAACGCAAGGCGCTCATTCGTCTCCAGCGCCCACCACGCGCTCTCGAGCGCCATCGGGCCAAACAGGGTTCCGTCGAGCATCAGCAGCAGCGCCGCCCCAGCGGCCTGTGCCTCCTTCACTGCGCGCGCGAGGGGATAGACGACGCGCAGATGGCGCCACGTCTGGTTGGCGAGACGCGCTCTCGCGGCAGCCGCTGTCTGCGCGTCCGGTGCAGCGACGAACACGACGAGAGGAAGCGATGGAGCAACGGGCAAGTTCACCGGGTCGGCCATAGCCGTGATCGTATGTCGTCTCGCCGCGGGGCGCGAACTATCGACCTATCAATTGCGATAGCATGGGCATATGCCCGATTCCGCCGAACAACGGCCTGACGATCTTCTCAGCCTGGCCCGCCGCTGGCTGGCCTGCTTCAGCACGCACGATCTCGAAACGCTGATCGGCCTCTATGCTCCAGACGCGCGCCACACCTCGCCCAAGCTGCGCGCACTCCGGCCCGAGAGCGGAGGATATCTGATCGGGCAGGCGGCATTGCGCGACTGGTGGGCAGACGCCTTCGCGCGATTGCCGGGATTGAACTACGTCGAGGAGTCGCTGACGGCCAATCACGAGCGGGTCTTCATGGAATATCGCCGCTGCGTCCCCGGCGAGACCGACTCCTACGTCGCCGAGGTTCTCGAGGCCAGGAACGGCCGCATCGTCGCGAGCCGCGTCTATCACGGTTAATAAAGACGGCCGTGGCGGCTCGACGTGTTTTTTAGTTAAGTTAATCTCTGAAACGCTTAACTCGCGAGCTCCGTTGCCAACGAAGTAAAGCGGCGCACCTCGGTATCGAGTGCCTGCAATTGAACGCGGCCCAGCTTGAGGAAACGCGCGCTCTCGTCGACCTCGGCGAAACGGGCAATCGTCATCGGGCGCGTGCGCAGGAGATGCAGCGCGGAGCAGAGGCGCACGATATGGACGACCTGGCTGTGCTCGCTCGCCGGAGCATCGCGGATGTGGTGTTCGGCGCAGACCTTCGACGCGCTCTCCGGCAGATTCCACGCACTGTGCGCGGCCGCGCCGATCTCGACGTGAACCTCCTCGAGCAGCGCATAGAGTTCGTCCTGGGTCATCTCCGGCCGCGCCGACTTTGTGCCGAGGGTGCTGGCGAGCACGCGCAGACCGATGGCCATTCCCACGTCGTGCAGCAACCCACCGAGGAAGGCCTGTTCGGCGCGAACCTTTCCGGTCGGCATCGAGAGTGCGAGCGCGCTCGAGGCAAGAGCGGTGGTCGTCGAATGAATAAACAGCTCGATCGCCATGGCACGATCGTCTGCATGGAGTGCGTTGCGTGATTCGAAGAGCGTCTTCATCGCCAGAGCCGAACCAATGCGCGAGACCTGCCGGATCCCCAGCCGCGCCACGGCCTCCTTCACGCTGGTCACGCGATTGGTCGCGCGATTCACGACCGTGTTGGCGACGCGGAGCACCGCAATGGTCAGCGCCGGATCGATCGCAATCAACTCGGCCATTTCCGCAGGACCGGTATCCGGCTTGTTCTCCATCTCGAGCAGGCGCACCGCGACGTCAGGCAGCGTGCCGATTTCCGGAGAGGTGGCCGAGAACTCCGAGAGCAGCCACGCGGCGAGATCGCCATCGGCGACCTCGGGCTTCTGCTCGGGGAGCTTGAGCTGGAGGATATCCGCGATCGAACCGAGCCCCGGAGCGAGATATTCGGACTCCGGTGAACCGAACGCGGGAATGCGCACCGACGAAGGCGGACTAGACGGAGTGGGTTTGCGCTCAAGCCATGCGACCACGGCGACCTCCTGGGCAAATTGCTCCGCGAACGCGCGAGCAGCAACAGGCCCATTGTGTCCAATCGGATCAATCAAGCAATTCTTTGACCGCGAAATGGCGCGCCGTTCCTTTCAACCGCGCGAGTCATCTGGGCAGCTCGTGCGCGCGAGCGGATTCGCGCGGATCACATCGATTCGTGCGGCTCGTTCAAGCGGCTCAAGAACGAGGGATATTGTCATTGGTCACGATCGTATCGCGGCCGCTCATCGCTGGTTGACATCGCCCGCCGGCGCGACAGATGTTGGTGTTCTCCTATGCGCATCGTGGTCGTCGACGATACCCCCGTCAATCTCACCGTCCTCTCGCACCTGATCGCAAAGGTCGGGCGGCACGAGTCGGTGCTCTTCGAGTCGCCGCAGGAGGCGATGCGCTACTGCAAGGCGAATCCGTTCGACCTGCTGATTCTCGATTACATGATGCCGGACCTCGATGGCCTTGCCTTCCTCGCGGACATCCGTGCGACGGGAAACGAAGCGCCCATCCTGATGGTCACCGCGAGCTTCGACGCGGCGGTCCGGTACGAGGCGCTCGAGCGCGGCGCCAGCGACTTTCTCAATAAGCCGGTCGACAAGGTTGAGTTCATCGCCCGCGTTCGCAATCTGCTCGCGCTGCGCGAGAGCAGCGAGGCGCTCAAGAATCGCGCGGCCTGGCTCGACACAGAGGGCAAGAAAGCGACTGCGTCGATTCTCATGCGGGAGCGCGAGTCGATCGCCCTGCTCTGCGGGGCCGCGGAATATCGCGACCCCGAGACCGGCGCGCATATCCATCGCATGGCGCACTACTCACGGCTCATCGCCGAGGAGCTCAAGCGCCCGCTCGCCGAACAGGCCGACCTCCTGGCAGCAGCGCCGATGCACGACATCGGCAAGGTCGGCACGCCCGACGCCATTCTGCTCAAGCCGGGCCGCCTCACGGATGACGAGATGGTGATCATGCGCCGGCACGCGAAGAACGGTTACGACATCCTCAGCCGCAGCGACGCCGAGTTGCTGCGGCTCGGTGCTCTGATCGCGCTCAACCATCACGAGAAGTTCGACGGAAGCGGGTATCCGCAGGGGTTGACCGGCGAAGCGATTCCACTCGTGGGACGGATCGTCGCGGTCGCCGATGTCTTCGATGCCCTGACGTCCGCGCGCCCCTACAAGGCCGCCTGGCCGCTCGCCGACGCGCGGGCGCACCTCGAAAAGAATCGCGGCTCGCACTTTGACCCCGCTTGCGTCGATGCGTTCCTGCGACGCTGGGACGACATCCTCTCGATCCGCGAGCAGTTCCAGGACGAGGAACCGCAGCAACCATAGCCGCGCCGGCCACCTGCGCGAGGAAGAGACCGCACGATGTTGACGCAGCAGATTCTCATCGAGTCGAAGAGTGACCTGCCCTCGGCGATTCAATCGATCAACCTGGCGTCGGCTGATCTCGTCTTCGCGTTCGGAGCCGTGCCCTACTTCAGCGATCCCACGTTGCACGCGGCACTGCGCGCGCGATTTCCAGCAGCGAAGCTGCTCGGCTGTTCGACGGCCGGAGAGATCCGTGGAGCGCGCGTGTTCGACAACACCTGCGTGATCACCGCCATCGATTTCGAGGGCAGCGAGGTACGCGAAGCGACGACCACGATCGAAGGCATGGCCGATTCGTTCGCAGCGGGTGAGCGCCTCGCGCGCGCACTTCCTCTCGAAGAGCTGCAGGGCGTCTTCGTCGTCGGCACGGGCGTGAAGATCAACGGCAGCGCGCTCGTCGCGGGAATGCAGAAGGTGCTCGGCGTCACCGTCAGCCTCTCGGGAGGGCTCGCCGCCGATGCGGGCGCGTTTCGCGAGACATGGACGCTGAGCAACAGCGGCGCGGCCAGCGACCAGCTCGTCGCCGTGGGTCTCTACGGCCAGCGCGTGCGGATCGGCTCGGGATCGTTCGGTGGATGGGAGCCATTCGGCCCCGCGCGGAAGGTGACGAGGAGCGACGGAAACGTCCTCTATGAGCTCGATGGAGAGCGAGCGCTCGACATCTACAAGCGCTACCTCGGCGAGCATGCCCGCTCGCTGCCCGGATCGGGCCTGCTGTTTCCCTTCGAGATGCTGACGAAGGACCGGGACCGGAGCGGAATCATCCGGACCATCCTCGGCGTCGACGAGCAGGATGGCTCTCTCACCTTGGCGGGGGATATCGATCCGAATGGATATCTGAAGCTGATGCAGGCGAGCACCGACCGACTGGTCGAAGGCGCGGGCCGGGCCGCTGAGCGCTCCGCCGCGGCATCCTCGAAACTGGTCTCGCCGACGGTGGCGCTGCTGGTGAGCTGCATCGGTCGCAAACTCGTGATGGGCGATCGCGTCGATGAAGAGGTCGAGGCCGTGGCGGGCCGCTTCTCGGATCAGAGCACCGTCGCGGGCTTCTATTCGAACGGCGAGATCTGCGCGGCAGAGGCGCATGGCGATTGCCGCCTGCACAACCAGACGATGACCGTCACCTGGATCGGCGAGAGCGCTGCGGCGGCATGACAATCCACACCACGCTCGCAAGGCAGCTTCGGCGTTTCTGCGGCATCGACAGCGACGAGGCGATGCAACGTCTGCGCGAAGAGATTCGTGCGCTCGACGCGAGCACGTCGATCTCGCGCGGGCTGCGCGATCTCGTCGAAGGGCTGCCCCAACTGGTCGATCGCGTCGGCGGAACGTACGACCAGATGGAGCGGGACATCCGGCTGCGACACCGGAGTCTCGAGCTCACGTCCGAGGAGCTGACAGCGGCAAATGATCGGATGCGAGGCGATCTCGAGAGCCGCAATCGCATTCTCGAGTCGCTGCGACGCGCGGCCACCGGCCTGATCGAATCGCGTGGGACCGCTGCAACAGGAAGTCCGTCGGGCGACGCCGACCTCGAGACGCTCGCCGCGCTGCTGCCCGATCTCATCCGGCAGCAGGAGGAGACCCTCGACTTCGTGCAGGTCCTCGTCGAGTCGATCCCCGTGCCCGTCTACGTGAAGGATTCGGAGGGCCGCTACCTGCGACTCAACCGCGCATTCGGCGAGATGTTCGAGGTCGAGCCGACAACGCTTATCGGCAAGACGCCAAACGAGTGGCTTCCGTCAGCGCGCGCCTCGATTCACGAGCAGAGAGAACGCGAGCTGCTCGAGACGCGCGAGAACAGCACCTACGAGTTCCTCTGGCAGGGCAAGAACGGCAGGTCGATCGACATCCTCTTCCGCAAGGCGGCGCTGGTGCGGCCGGACGGAACGTTCCTCGGCATCGTCGGGACAATCGTCGACATCACGACGCAGAAGCAGGCCGAGCGCGTGATGAAGGAAGCGCGCGATGCGGCCGAGTCGGCCAACCGCGCCAAGAGCGACTTCCTCGCGAATATGAGCCACGAGATCCGCACCCCGATGAACGCGATCATGGGGATGACCGATCTGGCGCTGCAGCAGGAGCAGCTCACTCCGAATCTGCGCGAGTATCTGGAGATCCTGAAGTCGTCGTCGAACGCGTTGCTGACGATCATCAACGACATTCTCGACTTCTCGAAAATCGAAGCGGGCATGCTCGACATCGAGTCGATCCCGTTCGACCTCTCGGCGGTCCTGTCGGAGACGCTGCGCACGCTGATGCTGCGCGCCGAGAGCAAGGGGCTCGAGCTCATTCTCGACGTCTCGTCGAAGCTGCCGGCGCGCGTGGTCGGCGACCCCGGACGGCTGCGGCAGATCCTGCTCAACCTCGTCGGCAATGCGATCAAGTTCACTGCCGAGGGAGAGATCATCGTTCGCGCGCAGGTGGTCGACGAGAGCGAGAACGAGCGGTTGCTCGCGATCACCGTCTCCGACACCGGCATTGGCATTCCAAAAGAGAAACAGGCGCTCATCTTCGAGGCCTTCGCGCAGGCGGACGCTTCCACCACGCGGCGATTCGGAGGCACCGGCCTCGGCCTCGCCATCACGCGGCAGCTCGCGCGGATGATGGGCGGCGACGTGGTCGTCGAGAGCGAGACAGGCAAGGGCAGTCGATTCACCGTGACGAGCCGCCTCAAGGCTGACGCGACGGGCGCCCCGCCCAGAGCGAGCCCGACCGTACTCGCCGGGGGCTGCATCATGGTGGTCGACGACAACATCACCAACCTTCGCTTGCTGCGCGAGAGGATCACGCGCTGGGGCGGGTCGGTTCTCGCGTTCGAATCGGGGAAGGCCGCCATCGCGTTTGCGAGCTGCAATCCCGGCGCGATCGACTGCGTGCTGATGGACCACGCGATGCCCGAGATGGATGGATTGAGCGTGACGCGGGACCTTCGTGCGCTGCCGGGATTCACGCACGTGCCGATCGTGATGCTGTCGTCAGTCGGGCTGCAGAGCGTTGCCAACGTAATCGACGATTACGGACTCGCGAGTCTTCTGCTCAAGCCAGCGGCGCCGAGTGAGATCCTCAACGCGATGACGGCGGCGATGGCGCACGAACCGACCCCCGCGCGCGCGGTGGCTGCCCGCGCGGAGCCCATCGCGCAAGTGCGTCCGCGCGGAGGCACCGTGCGCGTGCTGCTCGCGGAGGATCACGTCGTCAACCAGAAGCTCGCCGAGGCGCTGCTGCGGCTGTGGGATTACACCGTGGTCACGGTCGGAGACGGACGCCAGGCGGTCGAGCGGTTTCGCGCCGAGCCGTTCGACGGAATCCTGATGGACGTGCAGATGCCCGAGATGAGCGGGCTCGACGCCACGCGCGCCATCCGCGAACTCGAGCAGCAGATGCCCGGTCACCACATTCCGATCATCGCCATGACCGCGAACGCGATGCGCGGCGATCGCGAGCGATGTCTGCAGGCGGGAATGGATGACTACGTCTCCAAACCGTTCGAACCGAAGCAACTCGAGGAGACGCTGCGGCGGCTGTTGCGCAGCGGCCAACAGAATGCTGCCGCGCCGTTTGATTACGCCGGCGCGCTCAAGCGGGCAGACCCGGAGATTGTGACGCTCGTGGTCGGTGAGTTCCTCGTGGCGGCGCCGATCGATCTCGCGAAGATGCGCGCAGCGTTCACGCAGCGCGACTACGCAGTGCTGGCGCGTCTCGCGCACGGCATGGGCGGGCTGCTCGCGATCTTCAACGATCAGCCGGGATGCGACGTCTCGAAGGATCTCGAACGAGTGGCGCGCAGCCAGCAGGTCGACGAGGCGGCCAGGCTGATCGAAAGCCTCGATCGCGACCTGACAAATCTGCTGCCCCATCTACAGGCGTTTGCGGCCGGGCTGCCGAAGTAGCGCGATCCCGATTTCGCGCGCGCGGAGAGGTGCGCTGGCCTATTGCACGAGAAGGATCTGATCGGTGGTCGGGTCGATTGCGTAGAGGCTCTCGCCGTCCGGGGAGATCACGAAGTCGCTCACCCCAGGTGGCAGCAGGACGGGCGATTCCGGTTGTCCATACTTTCCGGTGTCCGGATCAATTGGCAGTCGGACAAGTTGCACGCTCGACGCTGTGCGGGAGGCGAGGAAGTAGAGCCGTCGTCCGCTCGTCACCGTGTGCAGAAAGTGGTTCCCGGGATTCAGATCGAGCGGATAGGGAAACTCGGCCAGCGCGGTCGATCCACCGTCCTGCTGAACAACCGAAGAGGCAACGCCCACGGGATCACTCGCTGGAATCTGCAGATAGTAGACAGCGCCCTGCGCACTTGTTGAATCGACAAAGTCGACCCCATCCGAGGCGAACGCGGCCAGCGCTGGAGCTCCGTGCAGGAGCGCAGGCAGCTCGTCGAAAATCTGAACGCCACCGCGATCGCTCATGGCGACGAGTCCCGTATTGGCACTCCCGGCCTGTACCCAGTCGACTCTCGGGTTGCCGACGTTGGCGGCGTAGAGCGGGTAGATGGACGGCGTCTTCTGTACGGAGAGACTCGCGGTGGCGTTGAGGAGCGCCGCGGAGAAGCAGGAGCAATCAGGACCCGCATCCTGAGAAGGCTATACAATGGAAACCGTCTGGCCACTCGGCGTGACCTGGATCTCCGGAACGCTGCCCTGCCCAGTTGGGATGCTCCACGCCTGCTCCGGATCTTCCACCAGAACGGGCGCAGCAAATGCCGGCAACACTCCGTCCAGGTAGCGAAGCTCAAGTCCGTGCCTGGCATAAATGAACGGCTCATCCTGCTTGGTGGCGAGCGCATCGATCCCGGGCGGAGCAAGGCGCGAGTCGTGCTGCAGAGGTCCGTGCAGCTCGCTGTCGAGTTGCTCGATGCGGTTCACCATATGCGCTGCGACCAGAAGCTCGCGACGGGCCATACCCGCTGCATCGCCCGGCCGAGTGCGCAGCGCCGGCGTGGCGAGCCCAAGATGCAACGGCAGGAAACCCAACGAAGCCCCGGTGATCTCGGCAACGATTTCGGTTCCACCGAGAGCCGCGATGTAGAAAAGCCCGGAGCCGTTGCCTCCTTGCTTTGCGGCCCCCGCCTCCGCGCCGTCGAGTGCACTGAAGCTGCGCAGTCGGGGCGTCGTTGGGTCAAACCCATCGAGCATCACCACGCCAGAGGGGCTTCTCGTCGAGGCCATCAACTTCTGATCAGCGGACGAATAGGCCAGTGCAACCACGTTCCCCTGGACCATTTTGATTGAAGAGCCGAAGTTGAGCTGATCTCCGTCCAGGCTGAAGCCTTGGAGGATCCCACTCCCGTAGATTGCAGCGTAGACGACGCCGAGCCGCGCCTGAGCGTCCAGGGAGCCGCCAGCCACTGCGCCATACGTCCCGCCTTCGAGACCCGCATCCGCCGGTGGGCCGAACCCGCCATCGGCGGCGTCGAGGATCTGAAGCCGGGAATCAAGACTGAGTATGAAGCGCGACCCACCGAGCCCGCCAACCCACGCGGGCGCCGAGTGGTTCGCCGTCAACACAAGGGCTGGGGGGCGCACCGAGGGAGGTTCTGCAGAGAGATCGACCGTCCAGATCGAAAAGTCGGTCTTGACCACGGCCAGCGCGCCATCCGGCGAGACGGCCACGGTGGGAAATCCGCTCACCGCATCGCCTCCGCTGAGGATCGAGTGCAAGCAAGCTGGCGAGAGTGTTGCGAAGGGGCCGCCATCCACTCCCTGCTGAAAACGAAGCAGAGCGAGATCGCCGGCCACAGCCCCGCTGCAGGCAGAACCAACCAGCTCCGAATCCTCTGAGATCGCGAAGACGGTCGATGGGGCTCCACGATTGGCGGGCGAGCTCGTCATGGCGATGTCACTCGCGCCTCGCGGCACGAGCACCTGGCGCGGAGCGGACGCTCCCGGGTCGACAACCGCGGCCCACCCGTAGTCCGCTGAGAACATCACGACGCCTTGATCTGGAAATGGGAGAGGAAGCGCCCGATCGATCTGCACGCGCATGTCCACGACTCCGGTCACGGCGCCGAGGCGCAGCCGCCCGAATCCCAGAGACGTGAACGCGCCGGGCATCGAGGCGACTCCCGTCGGGGCGGTGACCGCGATCGGCACCACCCCGAGCGGCGCATCATCGGGGACGACGACCTCGGCGGAGAAGGAGTTCCGCGTCTGCTCCAGTTTCAACGGCGTGGTCGAGGAGCTGGAACCGAAGCGGATCTGAACATCGCTCGGCGAGGTCGCGCCCCAGCCGTTGCCAGTCACAGTCACGTGCGCGCCGGCCCAGCCAGAGCTGGGAGTGGCAGCCGTCACCCGGATCACGTTCGCCGTCGGAACCGCCAGGTCGCGGGTACAGCCCGGCGCGCCGATCGACAAGAGGCCGACGGCGCACGCGGCGAGCAACAGCGAAGCAGACCCGGACATCCTCATCGACAGTCTCCTTGCGGCACAGGCTCGACGACGCGAACGGCGCGGCACTCTATGATCAACTGCGCGGGAATGAGGGAATCGTCGGCTCCATGTGCAGCGCCTCGTGCAGCGCGCTGCGCGACCACGGTGGCACCTGCGCAGAGGCCTGGGCCAACAACGCCGAGGAGAGAGAGCGACCGCTTCACAACCTCACGCGAAGCTTGGGCCGCTGCTCGCGGAGACGATCATCCGCGCCGTCGAGCCTGATCGCCCGAGGAGGAAAACATGGGCGGACGCGAGTCCGGTCCCTGCGAGGCATAGAGCGCTCGCGCCCAGGAGAGCGCCTCGTGGTAGTCGCCGAACACGCGGAACGCCATTCCCCGCGGCTTCACGAAGGCGAGGAAGACGGTCGCGACCGCACGGCCGAGCATGGTACCGCCGACGAGCGCAACTCCACAGACTGCAGTTGAATCCGCGTCGGTGTTGTAGACCTTGCGGGCCGCGCTATCGAGAGAGGCAACCCGATCGACGAACGCGATCACGGCCACGGGCCGACCTTCGCGGTGCCCGTGGTCGTTGAGGAAGCGCGCGTTGTCTCGCGCAGTCTCGCTCACTTCAATGGCGCCCTCGCGGGGCACGAGAGCAAGCACACCAGGCAGGACGGCGAAGTACTCCGCATTGGCCGTCTCGCCAACGCGGGCCCAGCGGCTGGTGTCAGGTGAGATCATCTTGGCTCCACAGAATCCTCCCGCGCGACACAGCCGTCAACCTGGAGTCGATCGCGATGCGCGCCGAAGGTCGTACGCGGCGAGGCCTCGACGTTGCGGACTGTCGTCGACGACAGGGGCAACTCGCCCTCTCGCGCGGCGGGTGGAGGTGCGCGTCGCCGCGGATGCGCCGTTATTTCGCCACAGCCTCCGCGACGATTGAGCCCGTGCTTTCTGTTTCGCCCCCGACGGCCGTGACTGAATAGTAGTAGAGCACGCCGTCTGAGAGTCCCGCGTTGTTGTAACCGGTTCCGGAAACCTGAGTCAGGAACGTTCCGGTCAGTGCGGAGACATCAGAGAAAGTGGAACGGTAGATATTGTAGGCAGTCGCTCCAGGCGAGGCGGTCCAACTGAGCGAGATTGTCGGGATCGTGGCGCTCGGGGTTGCAGTCAGCCCCGTCGGTGCGAGGAGCCAGCCAGGGTTGGAGGTGAGGCTCGCCACCGGCGTGTTGCTCTGGGCGTGGGAATTGTTCCCAAGTTCGCCGTTGAAATTGCCGCCCCATGCGCAGACGGTACCATCAGACTTCAGCGCCACCGTTTCATCATAGCTTGCACTGATCGCGACCACCCCGCTGAGAACCCCCGGGACTCCCTCTCCCGCCACCTGCACCGGCGTCGAGCTGTCGGTCGTCGAATTGTTCCCGAGCTGGCCGTCGAAATTCCACCCCCAGGCCCAGACAGTGCCGTCAGATTTCAGGGCGACCGTGTGGTATGCACCTGGAGCAACCGCCACGATGCCGCTGAGGACTCCGACCCCTCCCGAACCGAGCACCTGAACCGGGACGTGGCTGTCGGTGGTCGAATTGTTCCCGAGTTGGCCGTAGTAGTTGAAGCCCCACGCCCAGACGGTCCCGTCTGACTTCACAGCGAACATGTTGCCATAATTCGCTGCAATCGAGACCACTCCGCTCAGCGTCCCGACGCCTCCCGCGCCCACCACCTGCGCGGGCCATCTACTCTGGTTGGTCGAACCGTTCCCGAGTTGGCCGTTCCCGTTGTTGCCCCACGCCCAGACTGTGCCATCCGATTTCAACGCGACGCTCTCATTCATTCCCGCAGCGATCCCGACGACGCCGCCCAGAACACCCGAACCCCCGGCTCCCAACACCTGCACCGGCAGATGGCTATCCGTGTTCGAGTTGTTCCCAAGTTCGCCGAGGACATTGTCTCCCCATGCCCAGACAGTGCCATCCGACTTCAGCGCCACCGTGTGCGCGTCCCCTGCGGAAATTGCGACAACGCTATTGAGAACTCCAACGCCTCCTGCTCCCAATACCTGCACAGGAGCATGACTATCGGTGGTCGAGTTGTTCCCGAGTTGGCCGTTGGAATTGTCTCCCCACGCCCAGACAGTGCCATCCGATTTCAGCGCAACTGCATGCTCTTGCCCGGCCGAGATCGCAACGACGCCACTGAGAACTCCGGCTCCTCCCGAACCCCGCACCTGCACTGGAATAGCGCTGGCGGTAGTCGAGTTGTTCCCGAGATGACCGTGGTTGTTGTACCCCCATGCCCAGACCGTGCCGTCCCCCATGAGCGTAACCGAATACCCGGTGTTGACCCCGGTCGCGCTCGCCACTGCGACCACCGTGTTCGGTGTCGCAGAAATCTGTCCGGAGACCGTCTCTCCCGTCGCATGCACGGCCGTGACGATCAGATAGACGGCCTGTCCATTGGGCAGCCCCGTCAAGGGATAGGGAGACGTCACTCCTGAGATTCGTGTCCCATTCGCGGGCGTCACTCCAGAAACGGCACTGTAGTAGAGATTGTAGGAACTGGCTCCGAATACGGAATTCCAACCGACGACGACGTCGCCTCCACCAACTGTCAGTACGACCAGTGTCGGCGGCACAAGCAGAGATTGGGCCGTCGCCACCAAAGACGGGGTGCTCTCCGTAGCGCCGCCGACGGCAGTCACGACATAGTAATAACGGGTGCCATTGATCAGGTTGGTATCGTGGTTGAAGCTCGTGCCGGATACGGTAGTCACCAGCGTGCCGTTCAGCGGCGATACATCCGGGTGGGTCGATTCATAGACATTGTAGGCAGTCGCTCCGGAGGACGCGGTCCAGGAGAGCGAGACTGCGAGTGACGTCGTGCTCGCAGTGGCGGTCAGGCCAGTCGGCGAGAGGAGCCAGGATGGCGTGGCAACAAGACTCCCCACCGGCGTGCTGCTCTGGTTGTTGGAACCGTTTCCCAGTTCGCCAGAGGTACTGTCTCCCCAATCGCAGACAGTGCCGTCTGACTTCAGCGCGATCGTGTGATTCAGACCCGCGCTGATCGAGACCACTCCGCTGAGAACTCCCCTGCCGCCGCTTCCCTGCACCTGCACTGGAGTCTGACTATCAATGGTCGAATTGTTCCCGAGTTGCCCATATTGGTTCCATCCCCACGCCCAGACGGTTCCGTCGCCTTTCAGCGCAACAGTGTGCATAGAGCCCGTGGCGATCGCGACGACGCCGCTCAGAATTCCCACCCCTCCAGTTCCCAGCACTTGCACAGGCGTGTGGCGATCGCTCGTCGAATTGTTGCCGAGTTGGCCGTAGAAATTATATCCCCACTCCCACACAGTGCCGTCCGCACCCAGAGCGACACTGTGCCCATATCCCGCCGCAACTCCGACGATGCCGCTGAGAACTCCCGAGGCCCCGTTCCCCTTGACCTGCACGGGCGAGTACCTGTTGACGACTGTATTGTCCCCGAGTTGACCGCTCCAATTTCCTCCCCAGGCCCAGACAGTGCCGTCCGACTTCAGCGCGACCGTGTGGTCGCCGCCCGCGGCAATCGCAACAACATCGCTGAGCACTCCCGCACCTCCGCTTCCAACCACCTGTACCGGGACATTGCTTTGGTTGGTTGTCCCATTCCCGAGTTGGCCGTTCTGATTCGAGCCCCACGCCCAGACAGTGCCGTCCAGCTTGAGAGCGACGGTTCGCTTATTGCTCGCGGAAATCGCAACCACGCCACTGAGAAATCCAGCGCCGCCGGCACCCAACACCTGCACTGGAGTATCGCTGTTGCCGGTCGAATTATTCCCGAGTTGGCCGTTGATATTCCATCCATAGGTCCACACGGTGCCGTCCGATTTCAGCGCAACCGTGTGCCCCCCACCGACGGCGATGGAGACGACGCCGTCGAGCAGTCCGATGCCGCCAGAACCCAGAGCCTGTACCGGCACACCGCTGTCGGTGGTCGTCCCGTTCCCAAGTTGGCCGGCGGCATTGGCTCCCCAGGCCCATACCGTCCCGTCCGACTTGAGCGACACAGTATGACTCCCTTCCTCACCTCCCGCGATGGCGACAACCGCATTCGCCATAGCCACAACCTCGGCCGAAGGAGTCTCGAACTCCGCACTCAACGCCGAGACGATCAGAAAGACAGGCTTCCCGTTGGCGAGACCCGTGAGCGTATAGGGAGACGTAACCCCGGACAGCCGCGTCCCGTTGGCTGGAGAGACTCCCTGGGAGGTGCTGTAATAGAGATTGTACGAAGTCGCGCCCGGTATGGAATTCCAACCCACCGAGACCTCTCCGCCGCCGACACCGAGCACAGTCACTGAAGGCGCAGCGAGCCCCGCAACCGCTTCTGCGCTGTATGATCCGGTCGTCTCCGTCGCGTTGCCGATCGCCGTGACGACATAGTAATAGCGCGCGCCGTTGGTCACGTCGGTATGGTTGAAACTCGTCCCGGAAACCGTACCAAGCAGCGTTCCGTTGAGCGGTGATACATCCGCGAACATCGAGCCATAGATATTGTAGACAGTCGCACCCGCAGAGGCCGTCCAGGAGAGATCGATGTCCAACGACGTGGCGCTCGGAATGGCTGTGAGCCCCGCAGGCGCGAGGAGCCAACCTGGGTTGGAGAGGAGGCTCGGCACCGGCGTCTCGCTCGGAGTTGTCGAGCCATTTCCGAGTTCGCCGTCGGAATTATATCCCCACGCGCAGACGGTGCCGTCCGACTTCAGCGCGACTGTGTCGTATGCGGTCGCGGTAATGGCGTCGACGCCACTGAGTACTCCCTTGCCGTTCGTGCCGAGCACCTGCACCGGCGTATTGCTATCCACGCCCGAACCATTCCCGAGCTGGCCGGTTGCATTCCAACCCCACGACCAGACACTGCCGCTGGCGTCCAGAGCGACGGTGTGGTGCTCCCCTGAGGCAATCGCGACGATGCCGGTAAGGTTTCCAGTGCCCTCGACGCCTACGACCTGCACCGGCGTGAGGCTATCGTCAGTCGAATTGTCCCCGAGTTGACCAAATGAATTGTATCCCCACGTCCAGACCGAGCCGTCCGATCTCAGCGCGACCGTGTCATATGCTCCCGCAGCAAGCGCGATCGCGCCGTTGAAAATTCCGGTACCTCCCGCGCCCAGCACTTGGACAGGCGTGTACCTGTCGGTGGTCGAACCATCCCCGAGTTGACCGGACCCGTTGTACCCCCACGCCCAGACTGTTCCGTCCGATTTCAGCGCGACACTGTGCCCAAGGCCCGCGGCGATTGAGATGACGCCACTGAGAACTCCGACGCCCCCTGTCCCCAGCACCTGTACCGGGGTGCTGCTGTCGGCGTTTGAGCTGTTTCCAAGTGCGCCGTTGGAATTCGATCCCCACGCCCAGACCGTGCCGTCCGATTTCAGAGCCACGGTGTGGAATGCCCCCGCGGCCGTGGCGACCATGCCGCTGAGAGCTCCCTTACCCCCTTCTCCCTGTACCTGGACCGGAGTCGAGCTGTCATCCGACGACCCGTTTCCAAGCTGGCCGTATTGATTCCCTCCCCACGCCCAGACAGTGCCATCCGACTTCAACGCGAGAGAGTGAGAATACCCCGCGGCAACCACGATGGCATTGCTGAGTACACCTGTGCCGGTTGCGTCCAAGACCTGAATTGGCTGGGCGCTGTTGCTGTTCGAATGATTCCCGAGTTGACCGTTTGAATTCGATCCCCACGCCCAGACCGTCCCGTCCGAGAGGAGCGACACCGTATGGTTGCCGCTCTCCCCGCCCGCAATTGCAATTACCGTATTCGGGATCGCGACGACCTGCGCCGAGGGAGATTCGCCCACCGCATTCAGCGCCGAGACGACGATATACACGGGCTGCCCATTGGACAGCCCCGCCAGCGTGTAGGGAGAGGTTACTCCGGAAACAAGAGTGCCATTGGAGGGACTCACGCCAGACGAACTGCTGTAGTAGAGGTTATAGGAATCCGCGTGTGGCACGGCATTCCAACCCACCGTAACGCTCCCGCCACCAACTCCAATGACCGTCGCGAACGGCGCGGAGATCCCCGCGCGCGCCTGCGTCGTGTAGGCAGCCGTCGTCTCAGTCGCGCCGCCGACGGCCGTGACCACATAGTAATAGAGAGTATTATTTCTCAGACCCGTATGGTTGAAACCCGTCTCTGAGACACGGGCCAACAGCGTGCCGGTCAATGGCGACACGTCGGCGAAGCTCGACCCATAGACGTTGTATCCCGTCGCTCCATCGGACGCATTCCAGGAAAGAGCAATCGACAGGTCGGTTGTACTCGGCGTCGCATGCAATCCAGTCGGGGAGAGAAGCCAACTCGGGTTGGAACCCAGGCTTGCAACAGGCCAGGTGCTGTCGTTGTTCGAGTTGTTGTCATTCAACCCGTCTCCGAGTTGACCATTGGAGTTGGAACCCCAGGCCCAGACGGTGCCGTCTGATTCCAATGCGACTGAGTGAATATCTCCTGCCGCAATCGACGTCGCGTTTGTTGTGAAGCCAGAGCCGCCGGCCCCCAGCACCTGCACTGGAATTGAGCTGTCGTTGTTCGAGTTGTTGTCATTCAACCCGTCTCCAAGTTGTCCATTTCCATTCGAGCCCCAGGTCCAGACAGTGTCGTCCGACAAGAGCGCGATCGTGTGGACATTTCCCGCGGAGATCCCGACGGCGCCGCCGAGGACACCGCTCCCTTGCGCGTCCAGAACCAGGACTGGTGTATTGGTGCTGACGGTCGACCCGTTTCCAAGCTGGCCATTCCCATTCAGTCCCCAGGCAAAGATGGAGCCGTCCGCGGTCAGCGCGACCGTGTGCTCCTGTCCCGCCGCGATTGCCGTCACACCGGACAGAACTCCGGTCCCCCCGACTCCAAGCACCTGGACAGGAATGCTGGAATCATTCAGGGACCCATTGCCAAGTGCGCCGTTTCCGTGTGCTCCCCAGGTCCAGACGGTTCCGTCCGCCCTCAGTGCGGCGGCGTGGGCGGTGCCCGCTGCGATCGCGATGACGTTGGAGAGCGCTCCTGTTCCGCCGGAACCCACCACCTGCGTGGGAAGGTTGCTATTCAACGTCGCGCCGTTTCCGAGTTGGCCATTTCCATTCCAACCCCACGCCCACACTGTTCCGTCGGCGCTCAGCGCGATCGTCTCATTCGTCCCGGCGCAGATTGAAACGACGTTTCCGAGAACTCCATTGCCTCCCACCCCCACGGCCTGCACAGGGAATGGACTGTCGTTGTTCGAGCCATTCCCGAGCTCGCCACCTGAGTTGGACCCCCACGCCCAGACTGTGCCATCCGAGGTCAATGCAACCGTGTGCGAACTTCCCGCGGAGATCGCGACGACATGTTTCAGGACGCCCTTCCCTCCGGCTCCCAATACCTGCACGGGGATATCACTGTCGTTGTCCGCGTTGTTGTTGTTCACCCCATTTCCAAGTTGACCATTGGAATTGGATCCCCAGGTCCATACAGTCCCATCCGCCAGGAGCGAGACGACATGCGTTCCCTGCTCTCCACTCGCGACAGCAATGACAGTGTTGGGCGTGGCAGCGATCTGGGTAGACGGACCGCCTTCTCCAAGCGCGCCGTTCGCAGTCACGACGAAATAGGATGCTGCCCCGTTCTGTAATCCCGTAACGGTATAGGGCGCAGAGATCCCCGAGACGCTTGTCTGGAATCTCGTCGGAGTCACGCCTGGATTCGACGACACGTAGACGGTATAGGAAAGTGCTCCGGCTTCTTGATTCCAATTCAGCGTCACTCCGCCGCCGATTGGCGCTGCAGTCAGACCCGTCGGTGGTGCGAGCAGCGTGGTGACACTGGCCGAGCCGGTGATTCCGTTGAGCGTCGCATAGATCGTCGCGACACCCGTGGCAACGCCCGTCACGGTTCCACTTGTGCTCACCGACGCGATCGACTCCGAGGAGCTGTTCCAGAGAACGCCTGCGACCAGCGGTGTCAGAGATGAGCCGTCGGAGTAGTGGCCAGTTGCAACCAGCGGCTCGCTCTGCCCGGACACAATCTCAGAGTCTGAGGGAGAGAGTGTAATCGACTGTAAGGTCGCCGCCGTGACCGTCAGAGTCGTGCTGCCTGAGATCCCGCTGGTGGTGGCGGTCACCGCACACAAGCCACCGCCATGTGCCGTGGCGACTCCGCCGGAATTGATGGTAGCAACCGCGTGGGTATCAGAGCTCCAGGCCAGGCCAGAGTTCAACGGCTGCGTCGTGCCATCGGAGTAGGTTCCCGTCGCGGCGAACTGCTGGGTCTTCCCATTTGGAATGCTCGCATCTGCGGGGGAGACTGAGATCGACTGCAGGGTGGCTGCGGACACGGTGAGCGTGGCGCTCCCCGAGATATTGCCAACCGCCGCCGTGATCTCAGACGAGCCGAGGCTGCTTCCCTGGACCAGCCCACTCCCGACCATGGTTGCAACCGCGGGTGTCCCGACATTCCAGAGAACACCTGAACTCAGAGTCTGAGATGTGCCGTCTGAGTAGTGACCCGTCGCGGTGAACTGCTGCGTCTTTCCGTTGGCAACTGTGGCACTCGAGGGCGCAATCGTGATCGATTGCAGCGCCTTGAGAAACACGACAGTCGTGGAGAGCAGCGGCTGTCCTGCGCCGCCCACGGTCACCGACACGGTTTCGCTCTGCGCAGTGGAAGACGTGACGGTCGCAACCGCAAGGCCGCCAGCGTTCGTCGTGCCCGTCGCCACGCTGCCGGTCGAGCTTCCCAGAGTGAAATTGTTTCCACTTCCAGAGCCGGAGAGTGTGATCGCCTGTCCTGAGATCGGGTTTCCATTTGCATCCGCGAGCACGACGATCAGCGAGATGGTTGCACCTGTGGCCACGCTCGACGGACTGCTGGTGATCGATGACTGCGCGGCGTTGGCGGGGCCCGCGACGAACGTGATTGCTGTCGACGCGGTGAGCGCGGCGGAGGCTGCAGTGACGACTTCGGTGCCCGCGCGCGTGGAAGAGAGTGTGGCGGTGAAGACGCCGCTCGCGTTTGTCGTGCCGCTGGCCGAGCTGCCATGATTGCTTCCCGCTGTGAAGGTGTTCGCGCTTCCGTTCGCGCCCAGCGTCACGGGCTGGCCTGAGACGGCGTTGCCGTGATTGTCCAGCACCGTTGCGGTCAACGTTGTCGTCGAGGTGCCATCTGCGACCACGCTGCTCGAGGAAGACGTGAGCGTGAGCGAGAGCGTGACGGGCGTCGACGTGAACGTGATTGGCGCGGAGACGAGCGCGCTGCTTGCGCCGGAGAGCGTCACCGAGACCATCTCGCTCTGCGCCGTGGCCGACGAGATTGTCGCAGTGAAGATCCCGCCCGCGTTCGTCTGCCCGCTCGCGGTCGCGCTCGTCGTACCCGCTGGCGAAAACGTGTTGCCGCTGCCCGACGCGGCGAGCGCCAGCGACTGTCCCGAGACGCTGTTCCCATTCGCATCACTCAGCACGACGAGCACGCTCGCGCTGCTGCCGACGAGCAGACTCGCGGGCGAAATGCTGATCGACGAACGGGCCGCGCTGGCTGCGCCTGGCACGAACGTCACGCTCGTCGCTGCATTGAGCGGGCCCGCATTCGCTGACACGATCTTCGCCTCCGCGCGCGTCGAAGAGAGCGTCGCGCTGAAGACTCCGCTCGAGTTTGTGCTGCCTGAGATCGTGTTGCTCGTCGTGCTTCCGCTCGCGCTGGTCAGGGTGTTCGCGCTGCCGTTGATGTTGACCGACACGGCCTGCCCCGAGACGGCGTTGCCGTGGTTGTCCTGAACCGTTGCGCTGATCGTCGTCGTCGCGCTGCCATCCGCGACCACGCTGCTCAACGAAGAAGTGAGCGCGAGGGAGAGCGTGACGGGCGCGAGGGTGAAGGTGGCTGGGCCTGAGACAAGGGCGCTGCTTGCGCCTGCGAGAATGACGTTCACCGCCTCGGTCTGGGCGACGGACGACGAGAGCGTCGCGCGGAACAGTCCGCTCGTGCCCGTGTTGCCCGATGCCGTCGATGCAGTCACGCCGCCGACGGTGAACTGATTTCCCGTGCCCGCAGCCGAGAGCGTGAGCTGCTGCCCCTGCACCGGATTGTCATTGGCGTCATTGAGGATCACCTCGACGAGCTCGCTGTCGTTCACCAGCGCGCTCGAAGGATTGACCGTGATCGACGAATGGCCCGCGATGGGCGCGCCCGCGACAAACGCAACGGCCGCGACCGCCGAGAGCACGCCCGTCGAGGCCGTGACGACCTTCGTCTCCGCGTGCGTCGAGGAGAGAGTGAACGCGCACGTCCCGTCCGCGCCAGTTGTGCTCGAGAGCGATCCGTTCGTGCTCGTCGTCGCAGCGTGTCCGAGCGTGTTCGCGCTGCCACTCGCGGCGACGGTGACCGTCCTTCCGCTGATCCCGTTGCCGAACTGATCCAGCACCGTCGCGGTCAACGTTGTCTTCGTGTGGCCGTCGGCGACGACCTGCGTGCTCGACGATTTGAATGTGAGGCTCGGCACGATCACCGGATCGACGAACGACACAGGCACCGAGAGCAGCGGCTGGGCCGCGCCAGTCAAGGCCACGAGCACGTTCTCGGTCTCTGCCTTGCTCGCGCTCAGCTGGGCCGAGAAGATCCCGCCGCTGCTCGTGCTGCCCAGAAGCTGAGCGCCGCCCGTGGCGCCGCGCGCCGTGAAGGTGTTGCCCGCACCGTCTGCAGAGAGTGTGACCGCCGCGCCCTCGAGGGGATTGTCATTTGCGTCGACGAGCTGCACGAGCAGCGACGTCGTGCCTCCCGTCGGCAGACTCGACGGCGTCGCGCTCAAGGACGATCGCGCCGCGCTCGCGGGACCTGCGAGGAACGTGATCGGCGTCGACGCAGAGAGAGCTCCCGAGAGCGCCGTCACCACGACCACGCCTGCTTTTGTCGAGGAGAGCCGCGCCGTGTAGCTCCCATTGACGTCGGTATTTCCGCCGATGCTGCTCCCGCTGCTCATCCCGCTCGCGAAGAGACCACCGCTCCCGCTCGCCACGAGCGCGACCGCGCGATTGCTCACCGGGTTTCCACTCGCGTCCACGATCGTCACTTGCAGCGTCGTGCTCGCGCTCCCGTTGGCGATCACGCTCGACGCGGTCGCGATGAGCGTCTCGTACTCCTGCGCGATCGTTGGCGCGTTGAACGTCACCTGCGTCGTCACCGAGATCGCTGCGCCGTCGCCGATAGCAGCGCTGATCGTCTCCCTCTGCGCCACCGTCGAACTGAGCGAGGTCGTGAAGAGTCCGCCCACGTTCGTGCGACCGCTGCTCACCTGAAACGAATTACCTGTGCCGCTCGCGCTGAGTGACACGGGCGCTTCGTCGATCGGATTCCCGTTCAGATCTGCGACGAGCAGCTGCAGCGTGGTCGTCGTCGTGCCGTCCGCAGTGAGGTTGTTGGGGCTCGCGACAAGCTGCGATGCGCTCGCGCTCGCGGCACCAGGCACGAACGTCACCACGGCAGTGAGCGTCGCCTGCGCGGCCCCTTCGCCGAACGTCGCGGTGACCACTTTTGTCTCGGCGCGCGTCGAGACCAACTCCCCCGTGAACTGGCCCGTCGCATCCGTCGCGCCAATTGATCCATCGCCTCCGTCTGCGCCGCTCGCAAAAGCATTCTCGTGACCCGACGCGCTCAGTTGCACGACTGCACCGGGGAATAGATTTCCCGAAAGGTCCCGCGCGACGATTGAGATGGTCGCGGTCGAGATCCCATCGGCGATCACTTGCGGTGTCACCGAGATCGTCGACGTGCTCGCGCTCGGCACTCCAGGAGTGAAGGTCACGTCGGCCGTCAGCGTGAAGCCCGCATCCGCGCTGCCCACCGACGCGGTCACTGTCTTGTTGCCAGCGTTCGTCGAGGTCAGGCCCGTCGCGAACGTTCCGCCCGCGCTCGTCTCGCCGCTCGTCAACTGCAGATGATTTCCGCTC
The DNA here is from genome assembly GCA_903911145.1 of uncultured delta proteobacterium. GTDB lineage: Bacteria > Myxococcota > Myxococcia > Myxococcales > 40CM-4-68-19 > CAIWCD01. Next base: position 272,984 of record CAIWCD010000048.1, read on the forward strand.
CCGCTCGCGCTCAGCACCAGCGGTTCGCCGCTCACCGGATCGCCCGCGCAGTCGTGCAGAGCGATCGCGAGATTCACCGTTGACAGCCCATCTGCTCGCTGGCTCGGCGGCGTCGCAACCAGCGTCGATGTCGATGCGCACGGCGCGCCTGGATTCACGTCGAACGGCGCGCTGAACACTCCCGCGTATCCGCTCGCAGTCGCCACCAGAGTGCATCCGCTCGTCGCGCGATCGATCGACAGATCAGCGAACGTCGCGACCCCGCCCGACGCGGTCTGCGAGAGCGTGCCCGACAAATGCGCAGTTCCGCTCGCGTTCGCGCAACCCGACGAGAGCGCCATCGACACCACTGCACTTCCACTCGCGTCGAGGTTTCCCTGCGCGTCGTTGAGCCGCACGGTGATCGCGGGCGCGATCGGATTGTTCATCACCACGCCACTCGGCTGGCTCGAGAACGAGAGTGCGGCGGGCGGCCCAGCCGTGATGTCGAACGACGAACTGACCGCCGTAGCGAGCCCGGTCGCCGACGCGATCAGCGCGAACCCGCGACCCGTTTGAAGAATGCTCAGGCCATCGAATTTCGCGATGCCATCGCTGCCTGAAGAAACCGTGACCATTCCGTTCAGTGTTTGAGTGCCGCCGTCCTGCGAAAGCGTGAGCGAGACCTGCGGCCCCGCATCGGTCGGCACCAGATTGCCGAACGAGTCCTCGATCGCGACCTGCACCGGCGGCGCGATGATCGAGCCTGCCTGCGCCGAGGACGGCGGCACGAGGAACGACAGCTTCGTTCCTGGCCCGGAGATGAATTCAATCGAGAGCGTGTGTGTCAGCGTCGGGCCGCCGATCACCTTTGCGACCACCAGCTTCACGCCCGCCGCTGACGAACTCAGCCGCACCACCGATTTTCCATTCGCGTCGGTCGATGGCGCCGTCGTCACCTGCGCGCCATCGCCCGTCGCGGTGATCGCCACCTGCACGCCGCTGAGCGCCTGCCCCTGCGCGTTCACCAGCGAGAGCGTAATCACCGCATTGTCGGAGCCGTTCGCGAGAAGTCCGGTGGTTCGGTCGGCCGTCAGCGTCGAGCGGATCGGATCCGGAGATGGTGACGAGACCTTCCGGTTGGTGGAGCAGGCGCCAAGGATCAGAGCGACAGCGAACAGCGAATAGAGCTTCACCATATTCCCTCGATCTCCAGCGCGCGGTGCAACGGGCGCAGCACTGTTCTGGACGCATGCAGGCTACACCACTGCCGCCCGATGAAGAGGAGGCGAGAGGCACAATCCGCGAGTATTGGACGCGGCCTACGGCACCTTTTCGTAGAGCCCCAGCAGCGAGAATGAGGCAAGTCGCCAGACTCGCGGCGACCGCCTCCAATACCCGTCGTGCAACCAGACCTCTTCAGGGCAAATCGGTCGGAGCCGCCCTGCAAGCCGAGAGGAATCGGCATTGAACTCGCCTGATATCCCCGCGCGCGTTGTCGCAGCTGGCGATCCGCCGAGAACGACCGACGCTTGAATCAAGTTGGATAGCCGCTGGGGCGATGTGGGGGCTCAATGAGCTGATGTCTCCCTCGCACGCGAGGCGGCGATTTGAAACTCAGCGCCAGAGACCGCGCAGTGCCTCCGCGACCGCCGCGGCCACCCGTTCATCGCTCACTTGGCGCCACGCACTCGCGCACGCGCGCGTACGATCGGATGGATTCAGGCCCTTGCCTTGCGCGAGCCCCTCGCCTTCGTTGACCCCGCTGCACCGGGTGGAGTGCACACGCAGGTCGACCGAGCAGATCATTCCCAACGCTCCCTGTCTGGAACTCTCGGTGGGAATCAAGACCAACTCGGCCGCGTCCTCGGAGCGTCCTGCAGCGGCGCAGGTCGCGCCTTCGCGGATATTGATATTCAATTGCTTCACCGCCGCGACCGCCTGGCGGAGCAGTTCCGGCCCTCCTCCCGCAACGCGAACCAGTGCAGTTCTGGAAGCGCCCGCATCGGCAGAATCGGCGCTCGCCGATCCAGAAGTCGGCGCTGCCTTTGCTGGGTTCGGCCGCGCGACGAGCACCATGCGTCGATCCTCGCTCATACCAAGCGAGACCCGTTCGCTCGATGGCTGCCAGCCTGGATCGTCGATGGCGATCAGGTATTCGCCAGGATCAAGTTTGGCGCGCGTGAATGGCGATCTGCCTGCGCTCTCGCCATTCACGGTCACCTTTAATCCGGCCGGCTCCGTCTCGATTACCAACGTCGCTGTTTTTCGCACCTCGCGCTGCGACCCGCCGCGATCGAACCGCCCGTCCGCAGCCAGAGCACGCGTCCCGGCCGAGAAGAGCAGAGCCGCGACAAGAATGGCAACGCGCTCGAATCGAATATTCATATGCCTGAGTTACCATTCCTGTTGGGGGCCGAACAACTAATTGCCGGCGACGGGATAGACGCAGCACGTTTCGGAGCCCGCTGTTACGAGTGACGTGCCTGGATTCTTCGGACCAAGCATTATTGGAGAGCGCCGCCTTCGGGTTGGTTTCACTCAAATCAATAAACAAACGTAAGATTCGCCAACAGCCGACGACCCGCCTGCGGCTGCGTCAACTGCGGACCAAACTCCGAACTGAGCGGCTGGGTCGTTTGCCAATCAGCGATATTATAGACACCGACCGACCCGCGCATATGCCACTCGGGAATTTGGCCAGACAGCGATACATCCCAGATGCAGCCGTAGGGCGTCTGGGTCTGGGCTGGCCCGCCCGGCTGGACGTTGCTATCCCAGCGACCGCTCTCGAATGCGACGCGGGTCATCAAGAACAGAAATCGAGGAATGAGCGGCATCGCGAACTTCGCGCCGGCCTGCAGCAGCGGCGAGTTTGGCACCTCGCCGAGTCGGGTCGCGGGATCGGAACCCTGATCGAACCAGAGCCGTTGGATCGAACCGTTTAACTCGAACATCCAGCCCTGCCTCCACTCGCGCCGCAACTCCAACTCGAACCCGACTCCATCGATCGGCATGCCATTCTTGTAACTTCCCTCCGACTGCCCCGGGAGGGCTTGCGGCAGATCAATGGTGTTCTCGATCCGCGTTCCCCAGGCGCTCGCGAGGCCCGTCCAGAAAGGATTAAAGCGGTGCGTCCATTCCAGTTCGCCCGTGCGCACCGTCTCTGGCCGCAGCCCAGTGCAGTTTCGGGTGATGTTGCCGGCGCAATCGGTGCCCTCGGCGTTGATTGCAAGTTCGTAGATGCTTGGCGCGCGGAAGGCGCTGCCTGCCATCACTTTCAGGACGTCGCTCTCAACAGGTTTCCAAATCAATGCGAGACGAGGGTTCGCCGAACTTCCAAAAGTAGAATAGGAGTCGAGCCGAAATCCGCCCGAGAGATGCAGGCCCGACGTGATGAAATAATCGGCAACGGCGTAGCCAGCATAGAAACGGTATGGCGCCTCGTAGGCAATGAGCGAGGCTGGTGCCACACCAGCCTGGTAACCGGTGGTTGCTTCCGCGACGTGAAAATGATCCTGCACTTCGCCACCGAGCATGATCCGCAGATTCGCATGCGGACGCAGCGTGAGGCGCGCTTCTCCATCGACCCAATCGCCAACGAAAGCGTCCCGTTGCGACTCGGTGGAACCGTAGAAGGTCAGATGATCCTCGGTATACCGATCATATGACGCTCGCAGAAGCAACTCGCCCCACGTTCCAAGCTTGGGCTCGTACCTCGCTTCGATAAACGCACGACGATCGATCATGTATCCATTGGTGGCGTTGGGATCGGTATAATCGAGCGCGACCGGATATGCGTCCTTCCGCGCCGTCGCCTGCGCTTGCAGCGTCAATGGACCGTACCAGACTTTTCCCGCCACGGTTCCAGAGCTGAGTCGCTCACTTGCCTGGGAAAAAGCCATGCTGCCGTCGGGTTGCGATAGGTAATATTGGCCAGCGCGCGCGCCGTCGAGCCCCGCGACGGATAGATCGAACCCGCTCTCGGCACCCAACGACTGGTGCGCAGTGGCGCTCACGCGGGCGAGTCCGTTATCGATGGTGGCGATCGACGCGGTCGCTTCGCGCGCTGCACTATGTGGTTTGGTCACAAGGTTGATCACTCCAACGAATGCGCCGGTTCCATAGACCACCGAACCCGGCCCACGAACGATTTCGATATGGTCGATATCGTCCAATGAAGTGCGCTGGTCGACGCCGGCGTAGCTCGCACCGGGCCAGTCGTCGTTGGTCGAGTGGCCGTCGACGAGGATTAACACCTTGTTCCCATATTCGGAGGCCGGGCCATATCCTCGTACGCCCACCGTCGTGTAGGTCCCGTCGTCGTTGATCAACAGGCCGCGCACACCACGCAGCGCTTCGGCCAACGTCGGATAGTTCATCGCCTGCAGCTCGGTTCCCGAAATGACCGACACCGAACTGGGGGCATCGTCGAGCTTCTCCGCCGTGCGCGAGACCGCCGAAACCTCTTCCTGGACGGGAGCGAAAGAGATCTCCACTTTGCTCTGCTCGCCAGGCTTTATCGTCACCTTCGATTCGACCGTCCGGAAGCCGGGCAACGAGACCCGCATCTCCCGCTCGCCAACGGGAACATCGAGCACCGCCGGCGTGAATCCGACCAGGTGGCCATCGACCTCCACCGAGGCCCCGCGTTCGTCGCTGTTGACCACCAACTCGCCCGTCACCGGCATCAACTGGAAGTCGGCAGATATGATTCCCTTCGCCGGCACCTCGATACTTCGATAGGTGGGGATATATCCGTCCTTACTGACTTGTAGCGTGCGTCTTCCGGACGGAAGCGCCAGTTCGCAGGGGATTGCGCAGCCGACATCGGGGAGGTTCTCGACCATGACCAGCGCGCCCATGGCGTTGCCAGTGAGCTTGACCGTCCCGACCACGCGGACCATCGGTATCGCGACGCGCGCGGTGGAACCCGGAGTTAAATCGATTGGCCCGCGCTCGGCGTTTTCATATCCGTCGGCCTCGACCAATACTCGCACGTGCGCCGCGGTGAACCCGAGCACCACGGGCGTCTGGCCGTGAGAACCCAGGTCCTTGCGATCGATATAGACGGTGGCGCCGGGCGGAGTGGTCTCGATGTTCAGGACCGCCACCAGCGGGGCAATGCGCTCGAGTTCGCGGGCCAGCCGTGCTCTTACCTTCTCGTCACGCTCCGCCGCGAGCGCCTGGGTGCAATATCGATACGCCTCTGGATATCGTTTCAACTCAAAGTATGTGTCGGCGATATTGGCGACGACGTTGTGATTCGGAACCAAGCGGTTGGAGGCGAGGAAGTGCTCGAGCGCGGCGCTGAAGTGCCGGGCATGGAACTCGTCATTCCCGAGGTGGAATTGAAGGTCGGCCTCATCGGCGATATCGCCCGCGCGGACGCGCGAGGTGAGAACGAGCAACGCGGAGAGACCGAGAAGGAAGCGGAGGGTGCGTCGCATCGGTCATCTGTACCAACGCGCGATCGGGAGTCAAAATAACTGAATCGAAGGATACCTGTTGTGCGCCGGATGCCTCAGGCCGGGCTTGGGGGCCTTGCGCGCGAGCGGCAACAAGCCGATTAGACAGAGGGGATATTAACTGCCCAGCGAATGCGCCTTGAACGCCTTATCGCCGCCACGGGAGGCGGCGCACCGGGCCGTTCTTCGATCACCTCCGACCCGGATAAGTGGACGCCGGTAGAGTGCGGGAGTTCGTCGACAAGCACACGCCGGGTATCTATCTGCGCGCGGCACTCGAGCAGATCAAGCTCGATCGGCCTGGCCTGGGTTGGGATGAGGCCACGCGCCACACGTTTGCATCGCAGTGGGTGATCGCGGGCGGCTCGATCGAGATGCTCAAGGAGAGCCTCGGGCATTACTCGGTGATCATGACCGAGCGATACGCGCACCTTCGTCCGGATCTTCTCCCCGCCAGCGACCTCGGCACGATCCGCGTTGATCTGAGCGGAACCGATGCAGAAGTCGTGCAACTTGGTCTCAAAACGGGATCCAGCCTCGTCCGCTCACGTCGCAACCACTCTTCTTCAGGGCAAAGCGGTCGGAGCCGCCCTGTAAGCCGAGTTTTGTCTCCCCGATTTCTTACGTCCTCGGAGGAGGCGAACATTCATCTACGACTCGCATTGCTGCGAGCCTCTAGCGAGCAACCCGGGAGCGCGGCGGGCCACCGCTGCTACTTGCGTAGCCGCTCCCCTATTTGCCCTTGCACCGAGTGGGGCTTGCCGTGCCGCTGGTGTCACCACCAGCGCGGTGCGCTCTTACCGCACCGTTTCACCCTGACCTGACGCGATGCTCTGCGCCCGGCGGTCTGTTTTCTGTGGCGCTATCCCGCGAGTCACCTCGGCTGGTCGTTAACCAGCACCCTGCCCTATGGAGCCCGGACTTTCCTCCCGCGCGCCGATTCCTGCACGCGCCGGCGTTCGCCCAGACGGCTCCGACCGCGGCGGGGTGTAACAGAGTGGAGTGAGCGAGTCACGGCCTTCGCGATCGGCGCGTACCGTCTCGACAGGCCTGCGGTGCGCGCAGCGATCGACCCAGCGCGGGTTACATCTTCTCGTCGATCGCGCGGTTCGACATCTCGTCTGCCAGCGTATTCTCCTCGCGCGGAACGTGGCGCAGCGTCACCTTCTCGAACTTGCGCAGGAGCGCCTGCGCCTCGGAGAAGAGGGGTTTGAGGCCCTCGTTCTTCACCCGATAGTCGCCCTTCAACTGCTTGATCATCAGCTCGCTGTCGGCGCGCACATCGACCTCGCGCGCGCCGATCTCCAGCGCACCGCGCAGGCCCAGAATGACTCCCGCGTACTCCGCGACGTTGTTCGTCTCGCGCCCGATGTACTTGCCGAGCCGCTTGAGAACCTTCCCCTGCGCATCGAGGAGCACTGCTCCCGCGCCCGCTGGGCCTGGGTTTCCGCGCGAAGCGCCATCTGAGAAGACCCGCACTCGCGTGTGCTGCCCAGAATGATTTGCACTCAAAGCATCTGCGGCCGGGCGCGCGATCGGATTCGGGCGCGGAGCAGGTGGCGCGCTCGGTGCCGCCTCGACCCGCTGCAACGCAACGGCGATGCCATGAAGAAGGCGCTGCGCGCGCTCTCGCGTCAGCCCAGGCAGCGCAGCGCACGTCGCGGCCAGCTCCTCGTGCACCGCGATGGCATGCAGGAGTGCGCCCGGCGTGATGACGACGGAGGGAGATTCGTTGCTCACGCGAGGCTCCTGTTGCGCAACGGTGCACGCCCGAACAGAGGACGCGCACCGGGGCGAGACGACGCCGCTTCGCCGCGACGGCTTTAGACTTCCGCGGCCACCGGCGCCTGCTCGCGCGCAGCGTAGATGAACCGATAGCAGCTCGGGCAGGTCTGGATCTCTGCACCCGTGCGCAGAAGGTTCGCCATGTGCGGCGGGATGTTCATCTGGCAACCCTTGCAGGTGCCACCGACCACCGCCGCGACCGCGACGCCGCCGCGCTGCTTGCGGATGCGCTCGTACTTCGCGACGAGGCCGTGCTCGCACTTCGCGACCGCCTCCGCGCGCTGCACCTCGAGCGCCTTGATCTGCTCCTGCGCGGCCGTGAGCAGCGCGCCGATCTCCTGCCCTTCGCGCGCAGAGACCGCCTCCTTCTCGGAGAGCGTGACCTCAGCCGCAGCGGCCGACTTCTTCAGCTCCTCGTACTCGCCGAGCAGCCGCTTGAGCTCGAGGCTGGCCGTCTCGTTCGTCTTCTTCGCGATGTCGAGTTCGCGGGCGAGCGCCGCATATTCACGCGGCGTCTTGAGCTCGGCGAGGCGCGTTTCCCACTTGCGCACCTTCTCCTGCTCGAGCCCGTGCATCTCCGTCTGCTGGCGACGCGCGCGCTCATTTTCCGCGAGCTTGCCGCGCAGTCCGTCGAGCTGCGACTTGGCGCTGTTCTTCTGATTCTCGATCTGCTTGAGCCGCTGCGGATGCTTCTCCGCGGCAGCCGCGAGGTCGCGGATCTGGAGGTCGATGTTCTGCAGCTCTTCGAGCGTCTTCAGCTTGTCTTGCGACAAATGGTGCTCCTTTTTTCCGCGGTACACGCGCAGGGGAGCGGCGGCGCGGGGAACTGCTTCTCGTATGTCGAGGGCTCTGTGTCAACGATCGCCGCATAGGCCAAGCGCAGTGTGCACCCAACGCACGCGGTTACTGCTGCTCGGTGGCAATAAATGACCCCGTCGTCCCGGTCGAGGCGTAGTGGTTCCCTGCCGCGTCCACGAGCGAGTAGCTGATCGTCGCAGCGCCGTTCATCGTCGTGCCGCTGCGCGCACCCGAGAAGACGAACGTGCCCGCCCCATGCGGCGTCGCCAGATGCGCCTCAAGACTCGCGTCGCTGCCGGAGATCTCCCCCGCCATCGGGGCGTCGAAGGGCAGCGCGTTGCACGTGTCATTCGGTGGCGTGACGGTGTTGACGATGTCGATGTACGCCGTGGTCGTCGCCGTCCCCGAGAGACCGCCGCTTTCGCTCAAGTTGAACGTCACGATCCCTGAGGCCGACACGCTGTATTCGCAGCCGATCGAATCGGTCACGCTGTTCATCGGCGCGTTCCAGGTCGCGCTCACGAACGTCTCCGAGAGCATGAACTTCGCAGTGACGGTGGTGTCCGCGTTCAGCACCAGCGTGCACGGTTGAGTCGAATCGGTGCCCGTGCACGCGCCTCCCCAGGCCGTCATCGTCGAGCCTGCGTTCGGCGTCGCGGTGATGACGATTGTGCTTCCGGGTGCGAAGCCAGGATCTCCCGCGGGATTCGCGAAGAGCCCGCCCGTGCCGGTGCCGAGCTTGCTGAGCGTCAGCGTCACTTCCACGGGCTGCACCGTGATCGCGATCGAAGCACTCTTCCCCGCGCAGCTCCCCGCGATGTTCGCCACGCCGACCGCGATCGCGGTAACGACCCCGGTGTTCGCATCGACCGTCGCCGCCGCGCTGTCGTCGGAGGCGTAGCTGCACGGCACGCCGATCATCTCGACTCCGCGCGCATCGAGCGGCACCGCAGTCACCTGCGCGGTATCGCCGACCCGTGGCGTCGCGTTGCTCGTCGTGATCTGCACCGACGCAACGGCCGCCCCCGACTTGCCGCAGCCACACAGAGCGAGCGCAAGAGAGAGGCCCGCCACCATCGCTCGACTGCCGGAATTCGAGATCATCGCACGCCCGCCTCGAGAATTACTTGTCATGTACAACCATTCCCTTCAACTCCCTCAAGTATGCACTTGAGGTGCCGCGCGAGCCCCACGACAGAGTGGAGCTGCGGGGCGGGATGCGCGGCGGGCAACATTTCGCGCCGTCAACCCGCTCCGGGTTCGCGGAGCACGCGCACCCGCTTCGACAGCGGCGGGTTCCGGGAACCCGGCCGCGCCCGGGTGCGGAGAAGTTCAGCTCGCGTGCGATGCCACGCACTCCGCGCGCTCTGAGCCTCGCGCCCTCGCCGCGTCCGAGACATACAGGCGCGTGTGGCCCACCGCGCATCCAGCCCCGCGGCGCCGCGCATCTCGATTCAATGCGCGCGCGACAACACAAAGAGTGGGCCCGGCAGGATTCGAACCTGCAACACTCCGGTTATGAGCCAGGTGCTCTGCCGTTGAGCTACAGGCCCTTCAAGGCCGACTAGTTCTCGACGAAGCTGCGCAGCCGCTTGCTGCGCGAAGGATGCCGCAGCTTGCGCAGCGCCTTCGCCTCGATCTGCCGGATGCGCTCGCGCGTCACCTCGAAATCCTGGCCGACCTCCTCGAGCGTGTGGTCGCTCTTCTCGCCAATGCCGAAGCGCATGCGCAGAACCTTCTCTTCGCGCGGCGTGAGCGTCGCGAGAACCTTGCGGGTCTGCTCGGCGAGATTCATGTTGATGACCGCGTCGGCGGGCGAGGTGATCGCCTTGTCCTCGATGAAATCTCCGAGGTGCGAATCCTCCTCTTCGCCGATCGGCGTCTCGAGGGAGATCGGCTCCTTCGCGATCTTGAGGACCTTGCGGACCTTGTCGAGCGGCAGCTCCATCTTCTCCGCGATCTCCTCGGGCGTCGGCTCGCGGCCGATCTCCTGCACGAGGTACCGCGAAGTGCGGATGAGCTTGTTGATCGTCTCGATCATATGCACCGGGATGCGGATGGTGCGGGCCTGATCAGCGATCGCGCGCGTGATCGCCTGGCGGATCCACCAGGTCGCGTACGTCGAGAATTTATATCCGCGCTTGTACTCGAACTTATCCACGGCCTTCATCAGACCGATGTTCCCCTCCTGGATCAGGTCGAGGAACTGCAGGCCGCGGTTGGTGTACTTCTTCGCGATCGAGACAACGAGGCGCAGGTTCGCCTCGACCAGCTCCGCCTTGGCCTTCTCCGCCTTGCGCTCGCCGGTGATGATCGTGTTGAAGCTCTTGCGCAGCTCATCGAGCGAGAGGTTCGCTTCCTTCTCGACGCGCTCGATCTTGCGCGGTGCCGCGGCGATTGAGCGGGCCATCTCACCGATGTCCTCTTCGCCGATGCCGTGCCGCTTGAGCGTGCGCCGCGCCGACTGCCCCGGCTTGCCCTCTTCCTCGGCCGCGCGCAGCAGCGCCTTCACTTCCTTGAGCGACACGCCGATCTTGCGCTCGTATCCGCGCAGCTCGACATCGACCGCGTCGACGCGCTCGATCAGCCGCTTGAGATTCTCGATGATGCTTTCGATCTGGCGCTTGTTGAGCTTGATGTCGACGAGGGCCTCGGCCATCTTCGACTCGTTGTGCAGAAGCTCGTCGCGAAGTTCCTTCTTCTTCGCCTCGCCGTGCTTCTTGCCCTTGAGCTCTTCGTTGATCTTCTCGTTGTCGCCCTGGTGGCGGCGGATCTTGTCGATCAGCTTCACCACCAGATCAGCGCGACCGGCCTCGTCGAAGCTCTCGTCGTTCTCGTCGGGCGCATCGCGGATGACCTCGCGCACGCGCACCTTGCCTTTGCGCAGCCGCTCGCCGAGCGAGATGATCTCGGTGATCGCGATCGACGAGTGCAGCACGGCGTCGAGCACTTCCTTCTCGCCGTCTTCAATCCGCTTGGCGATCTCGACTTCGCCTTCGCGCGTGAGCAGCGAGACGGAGCCCATCTTGCGCAGATACATGCGCACCGGATCGTTCGACTTCGAGAAGGCGTCGTCCTCTTCCTTCTCCTTCTCTTCCTCTTCTTCCGCCTCGGTCTTGACCGGCGCCGGCTCCGGATCGGGCGGCTTGGTCTCAGGCAGCTTGACCTTGCTCGCCTCGTCGACGATCGCGATGTCGTTGTCGCCGAACATCGACATGACGTCGTCGATCTGATCGCTCGAGACGATGTCCGCGGGCAGCGCGTCGTTCACTTCGTCGTAGGTGAGGAAACCCTTGTCGCGCCCCACCGCGATCAGGTCCTTCACTTCCTTGCGCTCAGTCGCCTTGTTGCCCTTCTTCTTGACGGGCGGACCATCCTCCTCGTCGTCGTCCTCGTCGATGACGAGCGCGGCCGGATCGATGTCGTCATCGTCCTCGGCAAGCGCGGCCATCGGAGGGCCATCGCCGTCTTCGGCGTCTTCATCCTCGTCGCCGCCGGCGGCCTTTTCCTTCTTGTCCTTCTTGCCCTTCTCCTTCTTCCCCGCTGCGGCCGTCGCCTTGCCACCCTTGTGCTCCGCCTTCACGTTGGCCTTGCTGCTGGCCTTCGCGGCACTCTTGACCGCAGGCGCAGCGATCGCCTTGACGGCCTTCTTCGCCGGCTCCTTGGCGCGCTTGTCAGCGGACTTTTTCTCGACGCGGGTGCTCTTGCTCTTGTCAGCCATCTTCTCAAGCTCCGGGCAATGCGTGATGCGGGGTTGTGTGTCCTAACAAGAATCGGTGCAACGCGCAGGTTTTCTGATCGGTTACGGCTGGTTCCTGCTGTTTCGTGCTGCGCGGCGGCGGACGATTTCCTCCGCGCCGGCGGTGCGGGCATGCTTGTCGAGCGCGGCAGCGAGTCGCTTCTTTTCCAGCTCAGCGCCAGCCGCATCCTGACCGACCCGGCCGCTCGCGGCCTCGGCCACGAGGCGTGACAGGCGCGCCCGCAGCGCATCGTCGTCGATGGTCGAGATGAGCCCCTCGCGATCGAGCGCGCCGGCCTTGCCCTGCGCGAAGATCCGCTCAGCGAGATCCCGCAGCGTTGCGTTCGCGAAGGTCGCCGTTGCCTCTCCTCCGCGGTGCGCGGCCGCGAACTGCGCCAACTCCACCGACTGGAGAATCTGCGCGACCAGATGCAACTCCTGAAGCGGAGCATCGCGACGCACCGGCTTCTCGGCCGGACGCGGCGGGGGATTCGAACGCGGATCAGTCGCGCCATCAGCCTGCGCATGGCCAGAACGAGGATCGCGCGCCGAGCCTTGCTGGGAGCGGCCCGGAGCATCCTGCGACGACCGATTGAAGCGAGACGAATCTGCACCGTTCGCCGCTGGTCTCGTGGACGATGGGCCGCCGGAGCCATTCGACGCGCCTGTCTGCAGGCCCGAAGGACCCGCTCCACGAGAGGCCCGCTGCTGCTGATCGCGCGGATTGCGCGACGACCCGCTGCCACTATCGGCGGTGCGAGGCCCGGCATCCGAAGAGGCTCGTGAGCCCGATCCATGAGCCGGATGCGCAGCCTGTTCGCGCGCGCTCTCGGCGAGCGCGAGCCGCACCACCTCGACCGACGCGCCCAGTTTTTCGGCGACCTTCTCGACGTAGAGTTCACGCGCGAGCGCATTGGGCGCGGCCCGGACGATTCCCGCGACCGAAGCGACGGCCCGCACGCGCGCCTCGATCGACGCGTTCGCACCGACGCCTGCAAGTGCACGCTCGAGAAGAAACTGCAGCGACGCCGGCGCCTCGCGCAGCATCTCTCGAAAGGCCGGCGTTCCGACACGCGCCACCGTCTCGTCGGGATCTTCTCCGTCCGGAGGCACGAGCACGCGCGCAGCCACGCCAGCCGCGGCCGCCAGCTCCGACGCCCGCGTCGCCGCGCGGATGCCAGCGTTGTCGCCATCGAAGACGAAGACGAGCTCCTTCGCTCCCGCGCGCGCGACCAGCTCGAGATGTCGCTCGGTCATCGCCGTACCGCAGGTCGCGACCGCCGTCTGCACGCCCGCCTGGTGCAGACCGATCGCGTCGAAGTATCCCTCGACGAAGAGCGCGACTCCCTCTTTGCGAATCGAGTCGCGAGCACGGTCGAGTCCGAAGAGCGTGTTCCCCTTCTGGTAGAGCGGCGTCTCCGGCGAATTGAGATACTTCGCGTCGCTCTCTCCCTCGAGAATTCGCCCGCCGAACGCGACGGTGCGCCCGCTCTCGCGGATGGGGATCGTCAAGCGTCCGCGGAAGCGATCGTAGAGGCTGCCATCCGCGCGACCGCGCCCCTGGCCGCCCGCAGCGCCTTTTCGCGGAACAGCGAGTCCCGCCTCCTCGATGAGATCGGGCGCGATCTTGCTGCGCGCAAGCGACTTCGAGAGCGCGTCCCAGAGCGCCGGCGCGTAGCCGAGTCGCCAGGCCTTCGCCGTCTCGACAGTGCAGCCGCGCTTCTCGAGATGCTCGCGCGCGATCGCGCCCTTGGGGTGCTCCCAGAGAACCCGCTCGAAGAAGACGCAGGCCTTCTCGTTCACCTCGGCAATCGCGGCGCGCCGCTGCACCCGCTTGCGCTCGAGAGGATCTTCCGACTCAAGCACGACGCCGAACTCAGTGGCGAGCTGCTCGACCGCTTCGCGGAAGCTCTTGCCGTCGATCTCCATGACGAACTTGATCGCGTCTCCGCTCTTGCCGCAGCCGAAGCAGTGGAACATCCGCTTCTCGGGCGCGACGTAGAACGAAGGCGTCTTCTCGCCGTGGAACGGGCAGAGCCCGCGCAGATCACGGCCCGTACGCTTGAGCTGGACGCGCCGGCCAACGACCGTCGCGACGTCCACTCTCTCGCGCAGCTCCTCGAGCTTCTCGTCGGAGATGCCGGCCAACCTGCTCCTTCAATCTGCAATCGATTGCAATTTCGGCCCGCACTTCTGCGCGAGCCACTCCATCACCTGCGTGCGCCGGGCCGCTCCCTATGCGGTCGCGAGCGCTTTCTTCACCGCGTCGCTCACGCGCCGGCCCTCGGCCCGACCCGCGACTTCCGGCTGCAGCACCTTCATCACCGCGCCCATTCCCTTCGCATCCTTCACGCCTGCCTTCGCCACCGCCGCCACCGCCATCGCGTCGAGCTCGGCGTCGGTCAGCTGCTGTGGGAGGAACTTCTCGAGCATCGCGATCTCATCGAGCTCGTTCTGTGCAAGCTCCGGACGATTCCCCGCGGTGAACTGCGCGGCCGCATCGCGCCGTTGCTTGATCTGCACCTGCACGCAATGAATGACCGCGACGTCATCGAGCTCCGCACCCTTCTCGATCTCGCGATACTTCAACGCACTCTTGAGCGCGCGCAGCAGCGTCAGCCGCTTCGCATCTCGTGCGCGGGCCGCGTCCTTCATCTCGGAATCAATGCGCAGAAGCAGCATGGCCATCTCGTCGGGTCAGGCAGTGGAGGATCAAACATCGATCGAATAACAACAGAGACCCCGCGAAGCTGCCCTCGTTCGAGGAACAACTTGCGGGGCCGCTGGGTGTGAATTTGCAGAGTGGCTAGTTGACGCCCTTCCGCATCTTCTTGAGGGCGCGCTTCTTGGCCGCCAGCGCCTTCTTCTTGCGCTTCACCGACGGCTTCTCGTAGTGCTCACGCTTCCTGATTTCGCTCAGGATGCCTGCCTTCTCGCACTGCTTCTTGAAGCGCTTCATCGCGTTTTCGAACGACTCACCTTCTTTTACGCGTACGCCCGGCATAGTAAATTCACCACCCTTCGAGAGCCGCCACGTGGAGTGAGCGGCCCGCCGAAAATTTTTGAAAGCGGCGCACTATAGGAAAGAAGGGGCAACTGTCAATCATCGCGCAGCAGAGTCGCGCGCGATCGTGACGGGTTGCGCGGAGAATCGGGGTGCGAATCGCGAGCGACTACGTGTCGTCGCCGTCGTCGCTGCCCGCGTCCGCGAGCTCGGCCGTGCCGCCGTTCACCCGCTCGCGCAGCTCTTTGCCGGTACGGAAGAGAATGCCGCGCTTGGGCTTGACCGGGATCACCGCACCGGTCTTCGGATTGCGCCCGTTGTAGCCCTGGTACTGCTTGACGTGGAACGCGCCCAGCCCGCGAATCTCGATGTTCTCGCCCTTGCAGAGCGCGTCCTTCATCGAATCGAAGATGGTCTCGACGGTCTGCTCGGCTTGCTTCTGCGTCAGCTGCCGCTTGGCGACCAGCATGGCGATCAGATCACTCTTGAGCATGGGGCGTACTCTTTCCAGGCAAAGAAGACCTTAGACGCTACCTGAACGGCGACACGGGCGGCAAGAGCCATGTTCGATGCAGGACGGTCACGCCTGAGACGGCCTCGGCGGCAACGCGGGCGCATGCGACTCGACGCCATCGCCGGGCACATCCAGCGGCGCCGAGATCGCAGTGGGCACAATCGACAGCGGCGGAACCGTCAGCGTCGGAACTGGCGCCAGCGCGTCGGCGTCGTGGGCCTCGAGAAACGCCGCGATGCTCTGCTGTAGCGCGAGCGATGCGGCGCGATCGGCCTCTTCCCACGCGCGCACCAGCGGCTCGGCGATCGGATCTGCATCGGGGTGCGGATAGGAGAGCGTCAAGCGTGCGCAGAGCCGCAGCTCCGCCAGCGTGATCGTCGCGGGATCGCGCGCCAGCAGCCAGCGGCGTGAACGGGTCTCGGCGACCAGCCCCGAGGTGCGCAGCGCGCGAAGACACTCGAGCACCAGCCGCCGCGGCACCGCGAGTTCACTCGCGATCCAGTGCGGGCGGATCGGCGCGTTGCGCTCACGATGCTGTCGGACCAGCTCAATCGCCACGCGCGCCGTCAGCGCCTCGCGCACTGCGGCCCCTTGCAGGAGCGCATTCGGCTCCGCGCGGCGCGACGCCTCGAGCGCAAAGCAGAGCCGGCAGCCGCCCAGCGTGATCAGCCACGAGATGTAGATCCACATCAGGGTGATCGGCAGCACGGCGAGCGAGCCGTAGATCATGTGGACCTGCACCATCCGCGACGACGCGAAGGCGAAGATGAACTTCGCGAGCTCCCAGAGCGTGCCGGCGACGAAGGCGGCCGTGAGCGCGGTCCGCATCGGCACCGGCGCGTTCGGCAGAACCTTGTAGAGCAGCGTCAACGCAGCGTAGGTGATCGCCACGGCAGAGAGCGCAGTCAGCACATGCAGCAGCTCGCTGTGGCCGGCCTGCGCGTGGGCTGCGTGAAGCGTCTGCAGATTGGAGATGCGCCAGGTCAGCGCCAGCGAACCGGCGAGGAAGATCGGCCCCAGCGTGATGAACGACCAGTACTTCAAGAGCCGGTCGAGCAGCTTGCGCGGACGCTTGACGCCATAGATGTGATTGAACGCGCTCTCGATATTCCAGAGCAGCGAGACGACGGACACGAGGAGAAAGGCGAAGCCGATCACGCCGAGCGTCTTGACGTTGGCGTTGGTCGAGAGCTGCTGCAGGCGGCTGGCGAGCGCGGTGCTCGCGTTGATCCCGAGCTGCTGCGTGACCCAGCTCTCCACAGAGTTGCGCAGCGCCGCTTCGTCGCCGACGAGGTCGAGCACGCTGTAGATCACCGCGAGCAGCGGGACGAGCGCGAAGAGAGTCAGGTAGGTGAGCGCAGATGCGCGCAGCGAAATCGTCTCGCCCGTGAAACCGCGCGCCAGCAACAGCGTCGCCCGGACAGCACGGCGTGCGCCAGGAATCGCATGCAGAAGAGAGCCGAGCCTGCGCATCCGCTCCAGCAGCGGCTCGCGCGCCGCGTGCGCATCCGCAGCGGGAACCGGAAATGTCTTTGGCGCGCTCACGCGGCGGATGATGTCCCGGCTCCCACTGCGCGTCCAGACATTGACCGCGCAGCGAGAGCCGAGTCGGCGAACAGGCGCTGCACTACGACGACGCGCTCGGCTCCGCCGCAGGCTTGCTCTCGGGCGCGGCTGGCTCGGATGTCGCTGCCGCCTCGCCCCCTTCGACGCGCGCCTCGGTCGCCTGCTCGCGACCGCCACGCCCGCGACCGCCGCGACCGCCGCGCTCGCCACCATCGCGACGCACCTGCCCTCCGCGATTGCCCTGCGCGAGCTCCGGCCGGCTCCACTTGCCGTTCAGATCGTACTGCTCGATGTGGTACTGCGGCTGCGGCCGAACGACGATGCTCTTGTTGAGCCGCATCATCAGCATGCGCAGGCCTTCGCGCTCCGGCCCCTGCAGGATCTTCGCGACCTCGCCGCTGCAATTGACGACGATCTGATCCTCGCGGTGCTTGCGCGCCGCCCTCTGCGCTTCACGCAAGATCTCGTACGCGAGCGTGTCGGGGCTCTTGATGTGTCCACGCCCATCGCACGTCGGGCAGGGAATGTTGGTCAGGCGGCCAACGCTCTCGCGCACACGCTTGCGCGTCATCTCGACGAGACCGATGTCGCTGATCTTCAGCACGTTCGTCTTCGCGCGATCCTTCTCGAGGGCCTCCTGCAAGGTCTTGAAGACCTTGTCGCGGTTCTGCCCCTTATCCATGTCGATGAAGTCGAGAATGATGATGCCGCCGATGTTGCGCAGCCGCAGCTGGTAGACGATCTCCTTCGCGGCCTCGCAGTTGATCTTGGTGATCGTCTCCTCGAGCGACTTCTTTCCGGTGTAGCGGCCGGAGTTGACGTCGATGGCGACGAGAGCCTCGGTCTGATCGATGACGATCGAGCCGCCGCTCTTGAGCCACACTTTGCGGTTCGATGCGCGCACCAGCTCGTGCTCGATGCCGTACTCGTCGAAGATCGGCTCATCGCCCTGGTAGAGCTCGATCGAGCCCTTCATCTCGGGGGCGACCTGCTCGACGAAATTGCAGACCCGCTCGTACTCGCTGCGATCGTCGATCACGACCTTGTTCACGTCGGCCGAAAGCAGATCGCGGATCGAGCGGAGGATCAGATCGAGGTCGGGGTGGATGCACGCGGGCGCGCGCATCGTCTCGAGCTTCTTGCCGACCTCGTTCCAGAGGCCGAGGAGGAACTTGATGTCGGCGGTGAGCTTCTCTGTGGGCTCGCCCTCGGCGACGGTGCGCACGATGAAGCCGGTGCCAGCGGGCCGATACTTGTCGACCAGCTCGCGCAGGCGGCGGCGCTCCTTGTCGCCCTCGATGCGGCGCGAAATGCCGACGTGATCGACAGTCGGCATGAAGACGAGATGACGGCCAGGCAGCGAGATGTGGCAGGTGATGCGCGCGCCCTTGGTGCCGATCGGATCCTTCACTACCTGCACGAGGACTTCGTCACCCTCTTTGAGCAGGTCCTGGATCTGTGCGCGCTTGCCGGAGTGGCTGTGCGAGCCGCTGCTGCTCGAGCTTCCGCCGCCGTACGAGCCGCCGCCTCCACCACCACCGCCGCCGCTGCGTTCACGCGAGCCGCCACCAGAGCGGCCACGCTGGTTTCCGTTGTCGCGCTTCTCGGCGCGCTCCTGGCCTTGTCCCTGCGCTGCCGGAGGAGCCCCCTCACGCGGCGTCTCATTGCCGCGACGACGACCGCGCCCGCCACGACGACGGCCGCGGCGCTGCTCGCGGGCCGCGCTCTGCTGCTGCGCATCGGCTGGAACGCCGCGCTGGCCTTGAGCGGGCGCACCCGACCCACCACCTGCACCGGCCTCGGCTGAACTGCTCGCAGCGGTCGCCGAGTCGGTGGACGCTGGTGCCGCAGAATCAGAAGCAGGAGTCGGTTCAGCGCGGGCCGCATCTTCCGCCGCCATCGCGGCCTCGGCAGCGGCGTGTGCCGCATCGCCTTCGTCGAGGTCCTCGTCGTCGTCGCCTTCTTCGCCCTCTTCGCCTTCTTCGTTGTCCTGCTCGTCATCGAGCGAATCTTCCGCGCCGAGCTCAACCACTTCGCCCGCGGCCTGCACGGTCGCACCTGCGCTGCTCTGCACGGCAGAAGCTTCACTCTGTGCAGCGTCCGCGCTCGTAGTTGCCTGCTCGGCAGTCGGCGGCGTTTCGCTCGACGGGGCTGACTCAGGAGCACCGCTCGAGGAGCTGGTTACTTCCGTGGCGGGCGCGGCTGCATCCGACGCACTGCCTGATTCCGCGGGCGTTGCGGCAGCCATCGCCTCGGCGTGGGTCGGTGCTGCAGCCTTCGCCGCCTCCTCGGCAGCGGCAGCGCTGGCCGCCTCCTTGAGCGCAGCCTCATTTCCCTCTTCGCTGGGCTCGGGAAGATCGGCCGCGTCGCGAGGATCACCCTCGGTCGCGCCGGCCTGCTCGTCCATCTCCTCGCTGAAGCCAGGGAAGTTCGGATCGGAGACGATGTCTCCGACGTAGAGGAACGCGGCCTTGTCGAGTCCGATGTCGACAAACGCGGCCTGCATGCCCGGGAGCACGCGGACGACCTTGCCTTTGTAGATGTTGCCGACGATCCCTTTTTCGTTCTTCCGCTCGAGGTAATACTCAGAGATCGTGCCTTGTTCGATCAGCGCGACGCGGGTCTCCTGACCCGAGGCGTTGATCACGAGAATGTTCGACATCGAAAGTGTCCTTTGCCGCCAGCGCGCGCGAGCCGATGACGCAGGCTGCACGCGAACGCGACGAAGCGCCGAGGCGCTCGTGGTTGAACTCGAAGGTTGAAACTGTACCGGCCAAGCGGTCCCACTCCCGCTCGCGCTCGCCACCCAAAGGAGCGGTACGCGCTGAGCGAAGGTCTTCGAGGCTGCTCTTTGGACCGCACAGCGCGGATCCAAAGTTGAATCACCAGATTAACACTTTGTTGGCGGTTGGGGCAACAGTTCGTTGCCACCCAGCCGCCCCGGGCAATCGCGAACGCCACTAACGGGCCGCGCGCTGCTCCTCTCGCCACCAGACGTAGGAAGCGACGACCGGCGCGAGCGAAGCGACCAATGCCACGCCCAGCAACGCGATGCCGCCCGTGCGGCCGGGCGCAAACGCGAGCGCAGCGCAAGCGAGACCACCCCAGAAGAAGAGCTTGCCGGCAAGCCGGTTGGTCCGGCGCCAGACCGTCGCACTCGCGAGCGTCCACGGAGTGCGCATCCCGGCGAAGTAGTTGGGCCGCACGCGCGGCAGGAAGTTTCCAATCACCATCAGCACGAGCGGAGCAAAGAGCGCTCCGACTCCCTGCAGCCGTGCGAGCCCAGCGAGCTGCACCAGAAGTCCGAGGTGCGCGAGCATGCCGAGCCCCATCAGAGAGAGAGAAAGAGACGCGAAGGCACCACGCTCCGCCGGCGGCGCATCATCCTCCAGGGGGCGCGACGCGATCGGATCGATCCGATCGAGCACAGCGAGCAGCCCCCAGAGCAGCGCAAGCATTGCAGGCGCCAGTAGCGCGAGCTCGACGCGGGAGCCGAATCCGTTGGGTTCGCCATCGAGGCCCCAATGAATGGGAACACTCGCAGGCAGGTGCGAAAAGAGCGCAGCTGTGCCGACGAGGTCGGCGAGGAAGATGCCAAGAGCGATCCGATGGTGGTTCATCGACTACCCCTTTCCGTGCTTGCGATGCGACGCCGCCGCAGCAGCAGTCTGGCGCGGCGTCGCAAGGTCGAGAAGAACTCGCGCGACGTCGTCCATCATCGTGGTGTCGAGCGCATAGACGATGCTCTGGCCATCGCGCGTCGCAGAGACGAGGCCCGCCGCGCGCAGCACGGCAAGATGGCGCGAAATCGCCGGCTGCGAGAGCTCGAACGCCTCGACGATCTCATTCACGCTGCGGGCCCGTTTGCCGAGCAGTCGCAGGATCGCGCGGCGGGTCGGATCGGCCAGCGCTTTGAATGCAGAGTCAGACATGGCAGCTTTCTGTCATATTTCGGGTTCGAGGAGACGCTCAGGAGAAGAGCAACGCAAGCGCGTGCAGACAGACATCGCCGAAGCCATGCGCGACCATCGCTGGCTCAAGGCCACGACGGAAGAAGAGCCAGCCGCAGACGAGCCCGGCGAGGCTGTTGGCGAGAACGACATAGGTCACGACCGCAGGGCTCATCGCGATGCCGAGCGCGTGCACCGCCGGAAGATGGCCCACACCAAAGAGCACCGCGCTGGCGAGGTTGGCTATCCAGAAGCCGACCGCGCCGCGGCTCCCGAGAACGCGTGCGAGCGCGACGAGCGCAGAGAGGAGCCCCCAGCGCAGGAGAAGCTCTTCGACGATGCCGCCATAGAACGCGGAGCTTGCACCTGTCAGCAGAGCAGCAGCTGTCCCGTTCGCGCCCAGCGCCCGCGCGCTCTCGTTGCGCAACGCCTCGGGCAGATGCGGCGCCGCGAGGTGATTGAGAGCGAGAATGAGCAGGCTGAAGGCCGCGCCGAGGAGCAGCGCGCGGGGCAACTCTCGGATGAAGCGAGGTGCGGGAGGACGACGCTCCACCAGCGCCCGCACGAATGGCGCGTCGAGCCCGGTTCGCGCCCCGAGCCGATCCCCTACCCACGCAGCAAAGGTGGTCAGCAGCGCCAGTTGCACCAGTTGTGCGACGACAATGGCGACGAGACTGGGCGCGGGTTTCCCGCTCTGCCCCGCAGCC
Source organism: uncultured delta proteobacterium (assembly GCA_903911145.1). Taxonomy (GTDB): domain Bacteria; phylum Myxococcota; class Myxococcia; order Myxococcales; family 40CM-4-68-19; genus CAIWCD01. The sequence goes on from CAIWCD010000048.1 coordinate 294,494, forward strand.
AACGCGGCGCCGCGAAACAGGGGCAGGAGGTAAGGCAGCGCCCCGAGAAATCCGATCGGACCACCGAGCGCGAGCCACGGCCAGAGTGCGCGCCGGCGCCCCGTCGACGAACTCGACGGGATCGGTTGCTCTGCCGCGTGCCGGATCTGGGAGGGCTCAACTGGCAGCGCAGGAGTGTTCACGAAGGCATCCCCAAAGAAGATGCAGATGCATATATGCGCATATTGTTATATGCGCAACCGCTTTCGCTCAACTCCGCCCAGGAGCGAGCACCACGGGGCTGCCGAAGAGCGCCGCCTGCCGCACAATGCGCGCGTCTCCTGACTCCTCCAGGGCAGCGCCGAACAGGTGCGACAGCAATTCCCAGGGCCGTGCCGTCGCCGTCTCCTCTCCCGCGCGCAGCGTCAAGAGGAGCGTCTGGCTGCCGTCGAGGGAGAGCCCACTGACGGCTGCCCGCAGATCAATCTCCACCGGCGATTTCCCCGCCCGCTCGCGCACGACGAGCACGCGCTGCTGGGAGAGGAACTCCGCAACACGCGCTTGCGCATCCAGCACGCGCGCGGGCAACTCGACCCGAAAGACGAGCCCGCGGATGGCGCGATTGAGCGAGGGTGCACCCGGAGCGAGCGGGACGATCTCGAGCAGGCGAAATCCGGGCGGCAACTCGGCACGAATGCGTGCGCCAATCTCCTCTGCGGAGTGCGTGCCGTGCAGCTCGAGATCGAGATACTCGGCCTCGCTCTCGGTACCGACCGGACAGGCGGGGCCGAACCCGACGCGCGGCTTGGGATTGAAGCCGCCCGAGTGGGGAATCGAAAGGCCCGCGCGGCGGAACGTGCGCAGCAGCGCCGTCATCGTCTCGAGATGGCTGAGCGCAACGAGCCGTCCATCCTTCGCGTAGCGCAGCCGCAGCGACGTGCGCTCAACCGGCAGCGGCGCGCGCGTCCGCGCTGGGAGCGGCTGATATTGATCCGGCTTGAACACCACGGTATCGACGACTTCGTAGTCGCACGCCCCGCACGCCGTACAACGCTCGTCGCCATACGCGCAATCGTCGGTCGACCCTTCGCGCCGCGCGGCCATCCGCTCCTTCCAGAGATAGGGCCGCGTCACTTCGCAATCGATCAGATCCCAGGGCAGAACTTCGTCGCGCGCGCGCTCGCGATGGGCGAAGAACGCGAGCCCGACGCCGTGCTCCTTCTCGCAGGCCGCGAACGCGACGTCCCAGACCTCGAGCTTGAACTGCTCGGTCCATCCGTCGAGCCGCTGGCCCGCGCGGAACGCGTGCAGCACGACGCTCGATAAGCGCCGATCACCGAGCGCCAGCGCCCCTTCGAGCGCGCTCTGCCGGGAGTCATGCGGCCGGATGTGCAGGTCGCGAAACGCGTTGCCGAGCTTGCGCTGTTCGTCGCGGAGAATCGCGTGTCGTCGTTGCGCCTCCTCGAGTGGAATCATCGCTTCCCACTGAAACGGCGTCATCGGCTTGGGGCAGAACGTCGAGACCCCCACGTTGATGCTCGCCCGCGGATTCACTTTCTTCCCGCGGCGCAGCGCCTCGGCGCAGAGCTGCACGATCGCGCGAACGTCCTCATCCCGCTCAGTCGGCAGACCGATCATGAAGTAGAATTTCACGAGGTCCCAGCCGGCCGCGAAGATCGTGTCGACGGCGTGGAGCAGATCCTTCTCTTCATTCCCCTTGTTGATCACCTTGCGCAGGCGGACGGTGGCCGCCTCCGGGGCGACGGTGAATCCGCTCTTGCGCACGCGCCCGATCTGCTCGGCGAGCCGCGGCGTCATCGTCTCGGTGCGCAGACTCGGCAGCGAGATGTTGACGTTCTCGGGCCCGAACTCGTCGAAGAAATCCTCGAGCACGCCGTTGATGCACGAATAGTCGCCCGCCGAGAGAGAGAGGAAGCCAACCTCTTCGTAGCCGGTAGCGAGCAAGCCCTTGCGCGCGATCTCCCGCACCTGGTTCGGATCGCGCTGCCGCGTCGGCCGCGTGATCATTCCGACCTGGCAGAAGCGACAACCGCGCGTGCAGCCGCGCTGGATCTCGAGCGGCAACCGATCGTGCACCGTCTGCATGAACGGCACGATTGGCTTCTCGGCCTGCGGCACCAGATTGAGATCCGGCACCACGCGACGCACGACGCTCTCGTACCCGGGCTTGAGCGATCGATAAGAATTTATCGAAAAATTATCGATTCGATAATCGACCGCAAACAGAGACGGCACATAGACGCCAGGGATCTCCGCGAGCAGCCAGAGGAGGTCAACGCGCTCGCCTCCGGCACGTTTCCACCCGAGCACGACCTCGGAGATCTCGTGCACGACCTCCTCTCCCTCGCCCACCACGAAGGCATCGAAGAAGTCGGCGACCGGCTCGGGATTGTAGGCGCATGGACCGCCGCCGATGATCAGCGGGTCCTCTCGCGTGCGCTCACTGGCGAAGAGCGGGATGCCGCCGAGTTCGAGCATCGCGAGCACTGTTGTGTAGCAAAGCTCGAACTGCAGAGTGAACCCGACGATGTCGAACGCACGCATCGAGGCACGACTCTCGATGGAGAAGAGGGGCAGCTTCTCCGCTCGGAGCGCCGCCTCGAGATCGGTCCACGGCATGAACAGCCGCTCGCACGCTGAATCCGGCCGCTCGTTCAGTGCGTGATAGAGCAGCCGGAAACCGACATTGCTCATCCCGACTTCGTAGGTATCGGGAAACGCCAGCGCCCATTTGAGCGCCACTTGCGCGAGGTCCTTCTTGACCGCGTTCAGTTCGCCGCCCATGTAGCGCGACGGTTTCTGCGCGCGCAGGATGAGCGCATCGAGAGGATCTCTCGGGGCGAGAGGAAGCGAGACCTTCATCGCGAGGGTCGCCCCGCACCGACGTGCACGATCGAACGGCACGGGAAACGCCGCAGAGACGTCGTCAACGCTACCGACCCGATCCCGTCCCGCGCCCAGTACCGCCGCGCGAGGTCTTTGCGCCGCGTGCTGTGCCGGCGTCCTTGTCCGCGCTCGACTTGCCGCGCGACGGACCAGACTCCTTGCCCTCGGCAACGCTCTTCTCGACGGCGCCCTTCTTCTCTCCAGCGCCCTTCTTCGTGTCGCTTGTCGCGCCGCTGCCCTTCTCGGCAGCGGCTTTCCGGCCGGACGCAGCTTCAGTCGGCTTGACTGGCCCCTTGCCCGCGCGCGACGGCGCGACGGACTTCTCGTCCGCCGCACTCTTGCTTCTCGAGGTCGGCGCCGCAGAAGGCTTCTCGACGGGTTCGCTCTTATCGCGCGCCCGTTCGGTCTTCTCTTCTGCGACGGGGTTGGCTGTCGCCTTCTGCGCGCGCGAACTCTTCTCCTTCGCGAGCGTCTTGCCCTTGGATGGCACAGCCTCGGAAGAGTCCTGCCCCACAGCGCCGCTCGGAGCACTCGGCTTTCCTGCTGCCACGGCTTTCGCGACGAACGCCCCTGCCACCGCGACTCCAGCCACTCCCGCGACGACGACACCAACCTCGCGTGTGGTCAGTCCCGAGGCGGCCTCGGGTGCATCCGGTTCGGTCTCCCCCGAGCCCATCAACGGTTTGCGATGTCCACCGAGGTGGGACCGTCCAGAACCCGCGACGCCGCTCGGAGCCGAGCCACTCTCTACGGCAACGCCCGCATCACCGGCAAAGTCTACAGTCGTCCCGATACCGGTGTCGCTCGCCACAAAGGGCCCACCGCCGGTGTCGACGTCGCCAATCATCGAGTTGGTGCCGCCGCCAGTATCGAGCGAGCCATTTAGATCGAAGACCGCGTTGCTAGTCGTCGACTTGGTCGTCGCAGATTTCGCGGCAGCGTGCCCCTGGGTGGCATGCGCAATCCCGATTCCTGCTCCTGCGACACTGACCCCACCGGACGCGACTCCTGCGATCTCCGAGACAGATGGGCCACCGCCCGACGGCGCATTTGGGCTGGCCGCAACACCAACGCCAGGAATCGAGGGAGTCCCCGCGCCCGAGCCACTCGCGACGCCAGAGCCACCAAGTACTGGCGCGGCAACTGTTCCGTCTCCGCCGCCGAGGGAACTGGTCGCCCCGTGACCTGTGCCGGTTGCGCCACCAGTGCCGGTTCCGCCGCCCGTGCCGGTTCCACCACCCGTGCCGGTTCCACCACCCGTGCCGGTTCCACCACCCGTGCCCGTTCCACCGCCCGTGCCGGTTCCACCGCCCGTGCCGGTTCCACCGCCCGTGCCGGTTCCACCGCCCGTGCCCGTTCCACCGCCCGTGCCGGTTCCACCGCCCGTGCCGGTTCCACCGCCCGTGCCGGTTCCTCCGCCCGTGCCGGTTCCACCGCCCGTGCC
>CAIWCD010000049.1 GCA_903911145.1 uncultured delta proteobacterium
GCACGGTTGATCTGATGGCTCATCACAAGCGGCGGCGGCCGAAGCACCAGCGAGCAGGTTGTCTACTCTGTAAGCCGTGGAAGGACGAGCGCGCGAAGAGCACGGGCTCGAGCGGTCACCGATCGTCCAGTCCCGGCTCCTTCATTGTGTGCCCCTTCTTCCCTCGTGGGGAATTGCAGCGGCATCCGTCACTTCTAATGAGGCGTGCGCAGCGTGCCAATTGAAGGCACGGCTGCGTCCGGCCAAGGAGATACGCTATCCAGAGACAGACCGGACGAAGGAGGTTCGGTCATTGCCGCCCGCGCCAGTAGCCTGGTCGACGGCGAACGTGCGCGACAGCGGGAACACGAAACTCGTCGGTTAACTCGACGAACTACAACGCGTAGGGGATGCGCGCGTCGCGCTCACCTTGAATCCTTCCCGCTCGAGGAACACCCGCGCAAATCGATATCCATATCTCGGATATTGAGCTGCTATCGCGCGCATGCGCGTCAGCACTCCCGCGTCGGCCGCCGCTTTCTTCGAGACATATCCAACTGCGGAGCGCGCGACGTGCAACATCGCGCAGGCGCGTCGGCAGGCCAGTCCGCGCTTGCGCGCATATTCGACCTGCTCTCGACGCACGGGCGCGCTCACCATTGTTTTGCGTTGATCTCCTTCATCACTTCCACCTCGAGATCCCGCTCGGCCAGCAGCTTCTTCAGCCGCAGATTCTCCGACTCGAGTTGCCGCAGCCGCTTCGTGTCGGCGGCCTCCATCTTCCCGAACCGCTTGCGCCAGATGTAGAGCGTCTGCTCGCTCACGCCTTGCCGCTTCGCAACGTCCGTCACGGGCTCGGCGTCCGCCTCGCGCAGGATCTTCACCATCTGCTCATCGCTGAATCGACTGTTCCTCATCGCTTCCTCCGGTTAGGCCGGAGGCATCGTCTCTCAACTTTCACTTGGTCCGAAATTCCGAGGGCACGTCACACGCACGCCGGCGGATTCCTTGTTCCAACAGATCACCGCGCGCAGGGCGCGCGCAAGCGACTAAGCGCACTATCTCCACCCGCGACTGTTGGACCCCGTCTCTGAGGAGAAGTGAGTGCTCCATTCCGTTTCGTGACCCGTGCGCCGGGAATACGCCCGAGTGGCCGCATACAGAAGGGACTCGAACGTCCTGTCCTTCGGCATTTTGCTCGGGTCAGCGAGCACAGACTCAACCGTAGCGCGTCCCTTACTGACGACGAAGCAGCGCGCATAAAGGAAACCGTCGTTCGACTTGCCGACATCACCAGCATGGGCGGCGAGATCACGACGGTCGAGTCGATACAGCTCTTCAGCGAGCATTTCATCAAACTCGCGGATATTTGCCTTCGAGCACGACGACAGCGACTCGACAAGCGGATCGACCGCCTTCGGTGAGTCTCCTGCTCTCGCGTTGGCTAGTTTCAACAAGTGCCAAAACTCGGACTTCGTAATGGTCGATCCTCGCGTGCGCCGCCTCGTCCCCGGAGACTTCGTCTTCGGGAACGACTGAGACATATGCGCAATCACCGCGCGTCTGCGCTCCTCCTCGGCGGCCTGCGCTTTCACGGCCGCCGCAAGCTCTTGCGGACTCATTGCCTGTATGCGCGCGGCGTCGTACCGCTGTGCTTCTCTCGTAAGCGCCCAGACAGTCATTGCCCAGCCGTTCTCGGCTTGGTGCGGGACCTCGAGATCGCGCTCCTCCCTGGTTGGAGCAACCCTTCCGAGCAACGTGCGCCGCGGGGACGGCGGTAGTACCGACGCATCGACCCAGGCCACCTCATCAGCGATCGCGCTCGAGGTGTCGGCATCGGACGGCAGAAGACGCCGTAGAGCCGGGTCGCCAAGCTCGGCTGGCCGGTCACCGAAATACTGTGTGCACGCCAAGAGCGCACCATCACGCCCCGCGCCAAGAGCGTTCTTCTCCACCCGCAGAAGCCGCAATGCTCCAAACACCCGTCCGGTCTTGCCTGTTCCCAGATAGACCGAGTGGACATCTCCCTCCGCGATCAATGCCGACACGGCCATTCGACTTCTCCAAAGGCGGAAGCGTCAAGACGGGGAAAAGGCTCGCCAAGTTATCGCGCGGTGCAGCGCCCAGCAACGCCCATCCCTCAGACGCCGGCTTGTTGCTTGTGTCGGATCATCCGTTCGCTGCGGCTGCTCCTGACGGTCCCCCAACGGACGGCCTCTCAGGGGCACGTCGTTTCGAGGGGGGAGCGCCGCGGTTCGGACGCCGGTGCGGCGCTAGGGGCGTGTCGCTACCGACACTCCTGTCCGTCTTCGATCGGGGTTTCGACCGGCGGTTCGTCCAGAGCTGGTCAGGGACCACGCGCTCGCCGCCTGTCCCGCGAGGTCCGTGATTCTCGAGTACTTAGGTACCGCACCTAGGTACTTCAGCCAGGTCGTGGCACTGGGGCTAGGCACTGTGCCTAGCCACTATGTGGCAGGTACTAAGTGGCAGCCACTCGACCGGCGGCGTAGCCGCCACGCCGGTTGCTCGCGCCGCCTGCAGCCAACTGCCCCGCGCACGACTCGATGAACTGGAATCCTCCTCCTCTCGTTCGAGCAAAGAGGTCGCCGCATCAGACCGATCAGAAGGCCCGGCGGGCGCACGGATGCTCGAAGCCGCCGGGTCCAGACGCCGCTCCCCGCAAGTGGTCCCACCTGGTCGCGAGTGGAACGCGGGTGGAACGCCGGAGCAAAATCCGTCAAAACGGCTTTCGCCGCGCCTTGTTTATCTTCTCGTGTTTGCTTGGTGTATTTGGTGGGCGCTGGGGGATTCGAACCCTCGACCCCTGCCGTGTGAAGGCAGTGCTCTACCGCTGAGCTAAGCACCCGATTTCAACCCCACCGACACACGCATCCCGTCGATGAAGGCGCATGCGTGTCGCACGGCGCGCACGGCGAGTCAAGCGGATCCCGCGCGCCGTTTTCCGCTACTTCTTCTCGCTCGCAATCAACCCGTCGAGCTCGTGAGCGAGTTCGTTGCACCGCCGCTTGAGCGCCGAGATGCGCTTACCAGCCGATTTGAAGTCATCACGCGTCGGAAGTCCCGCCGCCTTGAGCGCCTTTTCCTGCGCCTCGTCGAGTGCAAGTTTCGCCTGCTGCAACCCCGCAATCGCCTTGCCGATCGCCTCCGCGCGTTTCGGATCTTCGAAGAGTTTTCCCATCGCCTTCAGGCCCATCTCCGCCGCTCGCTCGCGCACCGTCTTTGCCACGACTACCTCCTTGCGATTCAGCCGCTGGTTCGATTCGAATGAATCCAACCCGATTAGAAAACGTTAACTCTAACTAATTGTCCGCGTCGGAAGGCTGCGCAACGCAGCGAGGCCGGCAGTCGGATATCGACCGGCAACGCGGACGACGCGACCAAGGTCACCGCGCATCGACGCCTGCCCCGTCGTTAATAATTTCAATGGATCGGGGACTGCGCCTGCCAGAACCGACTTAATCAACTCTCGCGCAAGACGGTGCGGCGCGCGCACGAGGTAATCGGGCTCGAGTTCGTCGAGCTCATCCTCGTCGTCGCAGAATCGCAGCTTCGGCTCCCGTCCTGGCGCGGCCTCGATATGAACGCAGAAATCCCGCGTCAACCCGTCGCCCTTTTCAAGAATGGCGCCCGCAGTAAAGGCCCCGAATTCAGTTAATGCGGTCTGAACCTCGGCGTCGCCGTGAAGCAGGCGGGAAAGAGCCAGCGACCAATCCCTGGAAGGAAACTCAAGCGGAGTCGTCATGGTGTTCAAGTGTCTAATCAACCGGCCTAACTCCGGCTGAAGGCCTTTCGAATCGCCGCGATGAATCCACCCGGTGGCGCGCTCTGCTGTTGCTCCGCCTCGAACAACCGGCGCTCATTCTCTTCTTGCCAGGCGAGCCGGAGCGACTCGGGTGTGTCGCGCGTCGCCAGCGTCAACTCCTCTGGTGTCGCGCCTGTGCCCTCAATCGTGACTCGAAGCATGCACTCTTCATTCAGGTTGAAACAGACCCGCTCTCCCATCGCCTCAATCGGGAAGATTAACGTTCCCAGATATTCGTTTTCCAGGATCTGTTCGCTCTCGCCCTGAAACACATCGATCTCGAGCGGTTGTTCCGTCTTGGCTGCTGGCAATCGAAACGCGCGCTGGACCGGGATTGGCGTGTTCTTATCGATGACCTTACGAAAGCGACCACCCGCGACTGCAAATCCAATCGGCATCGAGAGGACGTCGACGAGAGTAACCGAGTCGATTCGCTTGAGCGAGTCGGCCAGCAGCGCCGCACCGATCGCAACCGACTCATCCGGATGGACACCTTTGCGCGGCGGCTTACCGAGAAACGCCTCTGCCTTTTCCTGCACCAGCGGCATGCGGGTCTGGCCGCCGACGAGGAGGATCTCCTGGATATCTCCCCGGGTCAGCTTCTTATCGGCGAGCACCTGGTCGACGATTTCAAATGTCCGATCGACCAACTCGCCAACCAACTCATTCATCCGCTCGCGCGAGAGCTGTACGCGCAGGTCGACGGGCTTACCCTTGCGGTCGGTAATGAATGGCAGTTCGATGACACAGTTGGTAAGCAGGGACAGGTCAATCTTCGCCGCCTCTGCCGCGCGCGTGATCCGCTGCATCGCATTCGGGTTCTGCGTCAGATCGATCTTCGTCTCCGCGCGGAACTCCTCGAGGACGTAATCAATGATCCGGTGATCGAAATCGACGCCGCCGAGGAAGGTATCGCCGCCCGTGGCGAGCACCTCCATCACGTTGCCATTCAGATGCAGCATGCTGAGATCAAACGTGCCGCCGCCGAGGTCATAGACCAGGACGTTATGATCGAAGCCGCGATTCAGACCATACGCGAGCGCAGCGGCAGTCGGCTCATTGACGATCCGCACGACGCTCAGGCCAGCGAGGCCGGCGGCATCCTTCACGGCCTGTCGCTGGTGATCGTTGTAATACGCAGGGACCGAAATTACCGCGTCGTTAATCTCCTGCCCAAGCGCCGCCTCTGCCATTCGCTTGCATTGCTGGAGGATATACGACGCAATTTCGGGGAGCGCATGCATGCGGTCCGGCAGAAGCACCGCCGCATCGCCATATCCTCCCTCGACGATTTCATATGGGAAGTATTGCTTGATATCCCGTACGAACTTGGAGTTGAACTTGCGACCGATCAACCTTTTCGCGCCGTAGATGGTGTTGCGCGGGTTGACGATCATCTGGTCTTTTGCCGCGCTCCCGACGAGCAACTCGCCTTGCTCATTCACCGCGACGACGCTCGGCAGGGTCAACGCACCCTTATCGACCGAAACGACGCGTGCGATGCCGCCCTTGACGTAGGCGACGCAGGTGTTGCTCGTGCCGAGATCGATGCCGAGGACGATTGGCTCGTTCGGCGTCTGGCCTGGAGGAACTGGCAAGTCTCTCTCGTCGACCATCGGGGAACCGGCAGCATTCAGAGTTGCTACAGGAGCATAGGGCTGTCGCTTGCGCGCAGGCAAGAAAACGCGCATGCCGCGACGAATTCGCCGCGCTTCAGACGGTGGTGTCGGGCGAGAAAATCGTCGCGGGAGCGTCGGGGCCGACCCCTCGTGCCGGGATCCAGAACGTCAGCTTGGTGCCGGAAAAATAGTGCGTATTGTCCGGCTGCGTTTTGGGCGGTGACTCGAGTTGCACAGTGCCGCCGTGGGCTTCGATGATCTGGCGCACGACTGGTAGCCCGAGCCCCGCGCCCGGTGCACGCCCTTCACCGCCGCGATCTGCGTGGAAAAACGGCTCGAAGACCCGCAGGCCTTCATCGGGCATCACGCCAGCGCCGGAGTCGTAGATATCGAAGACGAGCCGTTGTGGCTCCTCAGCGATGCAGACGAGAACTTCTGACCCGTGCGGACTGAACTTGATCGCGTTGTCGATCAGGTTGGACAGAGCCTGTCGCAGCTTGCGCTCATCGCCGAATCCGGGATGCGTTGCGGCGCCAAGGCAGCGCAGCTGAACCCGCCTCGCTTTCGCCTTCGCGCGCGCGGCATCGAAGACCCCCTTGACCATCGCGACCACCTCGAAAGGAGCGCGATTGACCTCGCCCGCTCCGCCCTCGAGCGACGCGAAATCGACGAGGTTGTCGATGGTGCGCGAGAGCCGTTCGACCGAGAGCGCCATCGACTCCAGCGCTTTCCCCTGCGCCTCGTTGATGGGCCCCATCTTCTCCGAGCGCAGCATCTTCAGATAACCCGTGATCGGCGTGAGCGGCGAGGCCAGTTCGTGCGAGAGGTTCTGCATGAACTCGCTCTTGCTGCGCGCGGCCGCGACGAGCTGCGCGTTGGCCTGCGACAGCTCGCGCACCGTGGTCTCGACCTTCTCGCTGAGGCTCTGGCTGTACTCGCGAAGGAGCCGCCGCTCCTCTGGCGCACGGACCTTCTCGCGCTTTCCTTTGATGTACGCACGAAGCTGATCGGGCAGTCGCGTGGCATCGAGCGGCTTCTCGATGTACCCGTCGCACCCAACCGACAGAGCAAGGCCGCGATCGCCGCTCGCTGTCAGCACGACGATGGGGCAGCCATCGAGCCCCCGATACGAACGCAGCCGAGATGCCGTCTCGTAACCATCGATGCCGGAGAGCGCGATGTCGATGAGGATGAGATCTGGATGCTGGCGAATCGCCAGGTCGATGCCCCCGAGTCCGTCGCGTGCTTCAAGAACCTCGAACCCGGCGGGCTCGAGCGCGCCACGGGCCAGTGTGCGCTGTTCCGGGCTTTCCTCGATGAGGAGCACCCGCGGCGTCTGGGTCATGTTCTCCGGCATCGTGCGAGCCCTGCTTGAGCGACCGTGGTCGCCCCGAAAATGCGCATGCTCGGCCTCCCCCCGGCCCGCAGAAATGTGCACCGCATTTTAACACCTCGATGCGACGCAAGCCAGATTGACGTGCGTCCCACGGCCCGATTGTCCACCTTGGTTGTCGGCGCAATTCGGCTGGATGAGAAGCGCTCCCAGGCCAGCCTCTGGCCACCGGTCACCACTGTCCTCTCGCACAAGTTGTTCACAGCGCCACGGAACGTGACATGTCCGTTCCGCTCAGCGCACGTCGATGCGTGAGCGAGTGGCGGCAGAAGAGGCGCTCGGCTATCAACATGCTGCATTGACTGCCAAAAGAACAGGGCATCAAGGTTCGTCACCTCGGGCCCCGAACGGTGCGCCAGAGGAGAGCATCTCAAGAGTGAAGCGGCCCGCCTCACCCCTGTGAGTTGCCTGTGGATTGCGCGTGGATGGTCTCCGACGCAAGTCTTCTCAGCTGGTCAAAGCTGTTCAGCGACGGATCATCGAAGCACTGTTCCAGCAGGCCGTGGAGCAGCTGGCCAACTGCAGGGCCAGGCGAAAGATGCAGCTCCGACATCAGCTGGCGCCCATTGATCGCGAGCTGCTGCAGCGTGAGTGGCGGGTTTGCCTGCAGGAGGAGACTGCAGCGCGCGTTCATCTGAGCATCGCGCGCAGGTTCGCCATCAGCCACAGCGAGCGACTTGCGCATCGCCAGAAGATCGGGCAGGGCGGAAACTCCGATGCGGGCCATCGCGCGACGGCAGGCGCCGTCGGTCGCCGTTGCGGCCAGCACGTGAGGCGCCTCGGATTGCAGGAGGAGGACACGATCGCGCAGGCGCGTCGGGAAGCGCAGCAAATCGAGGAGCGCGGCGCGCTGCTCAGCGGGCACCGGGAGTGTGAGGAGCGCGAGGCGCACCGAAAGAGATCTCTCGCTCGCATCAAGTGCGCGCAGCAGACGCCGCCACGCGATCGGATCTCGATCGGCAGAGTTGGCCATCTCTGGCGCAATCGCCTGCAGGAGTCCTGTGCGCCGCAGCAACCGGAGGCCGCGGCTGGCTGGACGCCCGCGCAGCAACAGCTTCTCGAGTTCGTCGCGGACGCGTTCCTGCGCGACCTGCTTGAACGTCGCGAGAGTCTCAACGATCGCGCGCTCCGTCTTGCGCTCGAGAGCCATGCGCAAAGTTCCGGCGAAACGCACTGCGCGCAGCGGGCGCAGACCGTCTTCGCTGAACCGCTCGCGTGCGTTCCCGACCGCACGGAGCCTGCGTTTGCGCAGATCGGCGAGGCCTCCAAAGGGATCCCGAAGCCCACTGCCCTGCTCGGCCAGAGGGTCCCACGCCATCGCATTTACGGTGAAGTCGCGGCGCGCGAGGTCGCCTTCGATGTCGCCGAGAAACGTCACCGCACTCGGGCGTCGACCATCGAGATAAGGCCCTTCTCCGCGAAACGTCGTGACCTCCACCTTGTGCTCCTCGCCGTCTCCGCGCGCGAGAACCGTGACTGTTCCGTGCTGCATTCCGGTGGGAATCGCGCGGGGGAACAGCGCGAGGACCTGCTCGGGAAGCGCGTCTGTCGCGACATCGAAATCGGCGGGCCATCGCTCGCCCGTGGGAACCTCAACCTGCCCGAGCGCAAGGCGCGCGAGATCGCGCACGGCACCGCCTGCGAGGAACGCCTGCTTCCCCGCCCCGTGCAGCGTCCGCAACACACCCAGCACGAGCGCAGGAACCCGCGCGCGCTCAAGCAGCGGCGCGGCCGGACCGCACTCGCTCGGATCCCTCGCAGCAGTTGAAGACGCAGAGTCCATTTGTTTGGTATGTAGCCGCCGCTGCGCTCCCGTAGCTCAGATGGATAGAGCACCGGTTTCCTAAACCGGGGGTCGCCTGTTCGAATCAGGCCGGGGGCGCTCTTCTTCTATCCCGCCCGCCGATCATTAAAACGAGATCAGCGATTCGACCGGCGTTCCGTTCTGCGCGAGCACGCTGCGGCCATTGAGGAACGTCAGTTCAACGACGAAGAGGAAGGCGCCGATCTTCCCTCCCTGCTTTTCAACGAGGCGGCCCGCAGCACCCGCCGTACCTCCTGTCGCGAGCAGGTCGTCGATCACCACGCATTTGTCTCCCGGCGTGATCGCATCGACGTGGGCTTCGAGAGTTCCAGTACCGTATTCGAGCGCATATTCCACGCGATCGGTGTGGTACGGCAGTTTCCCGAGTTTGCGCACGGGAGCGAGTCCAATCTTCAGCCGATCCGCGAGGGGCGCGCCGAAGAGAAATCCGCGCGATTCGATCGCTACAACGCGCGTGAACCCCTTGCCAGCGATCCGTTCGGCCAGTGCGTCGAGCACCGTTGAGAAGGCCTGCGCATCGCCGAGGACTGGCGTGATGTCCTTGAAGAGGATCCCCTCGGAAGGGAAATCGGGAATGTCGCGAATCAGGGTGCGCGCGCGTTCGAGAGTCATGCGCGAACCTTATCGCGCGGCGGACGCCGAGGACAATGATCAACGCAGAGGTCGCGTGGCGCGTGAATGTCTGCGGCCAAAAAAACAACCGCCGAACGCATTGGGGGGAATGCGCCCGGCGGCCGGAGCAGCAGAGGTTACCCTCACTGCTCCCAGAGTTGAATAGCAACCGAGATCCGTTCACGCAAGGCTCGTGCGGGATTAACCAGAGCATCCCTGTGCGGAAAGACAGGCATTGCGCCGCTGCTGCCGATGTCTGTGTGTTGCGCGTGCAATTACCGAGTGAAAATGGAGCACTGGTGCCGTCGCGCGACCGCGTGCGTGTTCTAATAACAACTTAACCAATCGGGAAATCCCGAACAAGTTAAGGAGAACAAAGAAGCCATTGCTGGGCCGCGCCCAGAGTGCGAGCTGCCCGATCGACCAGTGTGCGACTCGTGGCGGCTATTCCCACTCGATGGTTGCAGGCGGTTTGCTGCTGACATCGTAGACGACTCGATTGATGCCGCGCACTTCGTTGGTGATGCGAGAGGAGATGCGGCCGAGCAGCTCCCAGGGCAGTCGCGCCCAATCCGCGGTCATTCCATCGAGCGATTCCACAGCGCGCAGCGCGCACGCACTCTCGTAGGTGCGCTCATCGCCCATGACGCCGACGGAGCGCACAGGGAGCAGCACGGCAAAAGCCTGCCAGAGCCGCTTGCGCAGCGCCTCGTCGGGATACTTGCCGATCTCGTCCTGCACGATTGCATCGGCGCGGCGAACGAGACCCAGCCTCTCTTCGGTGATTTCTCCGAGGACGCGAATCGCGAGGCCCGGGCCGGGAAATGGCTGGCGCGAGACGATCGCTTCGGGAAGTCCAAGCTCGCGGCCGAGCGCACGCACCTCGTCTTTGAAGAGTTCGCGCAGCGGTTCCACAAGCGACATGCGCATCCGCTCGGGCAGTCCTCCAACGTTGTGATGGCTCTTGATGACGGCCGAAGGTCCCTTGAATGAAACGCTCTCGATGACATCGGGATAGAGCGTGCCCTGCGCAAGAAAACGCGCATCCCCGTGCTCCGCGCGATCGCGCGCGACCTCGTGCTCGAAGACGGCGATGAACTCCGCCCCGATAATCTTCCGCTTGCGCTCCGGATCGGTAACCCCCGCCAGCGCTGTCAGGAAGCGCTCGCGCGCGTCCACGACCCGCAGCGGCAGATGATAACGATCCTTGAATGTCGCCTCGACCTGCTCGCGCTCGCCCAATCTTAATAAGCCGTTATCCACAAAGATGCAGAGCAGCTTGTCGCCAATCGCCTGATGCAACAGCAGCGCAACCACGGCGGAGTCGACGCCGCCTGACATTGCGCAGATGACGCGCTCAGCCCCGACCTGCGCACGAATCTTCGCGAGCGCTTCTTGCGCGTATCCCTGCATATGAAAGGAGAACGAGACGCCGCAATCCTCCAGGAACGCGCGATAGAGCTCGAGGCCGCGCGGAGTATGTGCAACCTCGGGATGGAATTGAATTCCATAGAGTCGCCGCGTCGGATCTGCGACCGCGCAGAATGGGGAATTCCCGCTCGACGCGATCGTCTGGAAGCCCTCGGGCGCGGCCGACACCTTATCGCCGTGGCTCATCCAGACATCGATCTCCTGGCCCGCGAACGGGCGCAGCGGGCCGAGCAGAGATGCGTCATTCCCGACCTTGAGCTTCGCGAGACCATATTCGCGGTGGGCCGTGCGATCGATCGCGCCGCCGAGAAGTTTGGCCATCAACTGCAGGCCATAGCAGACGCCGAGAACGGGAACGCCGAGATTAAACACCTCCCGGTCAACCAGTGGCGCGCCCGGCGCCTCCACGCTCGAGGGGCTGCCCGAAAGAATGATCCCGCGCGCATTGAACGCGCGAATCTTCTCGAGCGGCATCGTGCAGGGATGGATCTCGCAATAGACGTGCAACTCACGCACACGCCGTGCGATCAGCTGCGTGTATTGCGAGCCGAAATCGAGGATGAGGATCTTCTCTGCGTGCAGATCGGCCACGAACGACTCCGGGCTAAGAGCTGATTAAAAACCTCTGCAGCGGCTTGATTACTCGGCGCGATAGTTCGGTGCTTCCGACGTAACCTGCACGTCGTGCACGTGACTCTCGCGCAGGCCCGCGGTGGTAATGCGAACGAAACGCGCTTTGTCCTGAAGTTCGCGAATGGTATGCGCGCCGACATATCCCATTCCCGCGCGCAGGCCTCCGACGAGCTGGTGCACGTTCATCGCCAGAGTGCCCTTATACGGGACGCGGCCTTCGATCCCCTCGGGGACGAGCTTGGCTTCCTCGCTCTCGCTCTGGAAGTAGCGATCCTTCGAGCCTTGCTTCATCGCGCCCAGGCTGCCCATGCCCCGATAACTCTTATAAGAGCGCCCCTGGAAGAGAATCACTTCGCCGGGAGCTTCTTCGGTGCCCGCGAAGAGCGAGCCGATCATGACCGTGTCCGCGCCGACGGCCAGTGCCTTGACGATATCGCCGGAATATTTAATCCCGCCGTCAGAGATGCAGGGGACGCCGTGCCTGGATGCTGCGCGGACGCAGTCGTGCACTGCGGTGACTTGCGGCACGCCCACTCCGGCGACCACGCGCGTCGTGCAGATCGATCCGGGGCCAATGCCGACTTTAATCGCGTCTGCGCCCGCCAGGCAGAGAGCATCTGCGGCCTCGCCAGTCGCGACGTTGCCGGCGACGATCTCGATGCCAGCAAAGAGCTTCTTCAATTCGCGCACGGCATCGATCACGTACTTCGAGTGGCCGTGCGCAGTATCAACTGCAATCACATCGACGCCGGCCTTGAGCAGTGCGGCCACGCGCTCGTCCCGATCCGGCCCGATGCCCACTGCCGCACCGACGAGCAACCGCCCTGTCCTATCCTTGGCTGCGTGGGGATGCGCCCGGGTCTTCTCGATATCCTTGATGGTGATTAATCCCTTGAGTTCGTAATCCTCATTCACGACCAGCAGCTTCTCAATGCGATTCCGATGCAGCAGATCCTTCGCCTCGTCCTGGCCGATTCCTTCGCGGCAGGTAATCAACTTCGTCGTCATCTTCTCTGCAACGGTCTGCTCGAGGTTCTTCTCGAAGCGCACGTCGCGATTGGTGAGGATGCCGACGAGGCGACCCTTATTCGTGACCGGAATGCCGCTGATCTGGTGCTCGCGCATCAATTCGAGCGCCTGGTGTAGGCGTGCTTCCGGCTCGATGGTGACGGGATTGACCACCATTCCGCTCTCGTACTTCTTCACCTTCGTGACTTCGAGCGCCTGCTGCGCGGGCGTCAGGTTCTTATGGATGAACCCGAGGCCGCCCTCCTGCGCCATCGCGATCGCCGTTCGCGCCTCGGTCACCGTATCCATGGCGGCCGAGACGAGCGGGATATGCAGCGAGATGTTGCGCGTCAGGCGCGCAGCCACCGAGACCTGCCTGGGCAGCACATCGCTTTCGCCGGGCTGAAGGAGAACATCGTCAAACGTCAGGGCGAGCGGAAGATCGGCGGGAAGCATCGGGGCCTCTGTCAGCGAGCGGCTGGAGGATTGAAAGCGCGCGAAGATAACGGACGAGAGGGAGCGGCGGCAACGCGCTCCGCTGGAGACGGCGGGGGCGGTCGTCCGCTCATCGCGACTGCGGAGGAAGCGTATCGACTGGCTCGTCGCTGCTGTTTCGGGGGGCGAGCGTCACCGTGATTCGGCGCGCTTCGCGGCGGCGATTGAGGACCCACCAGATGAGTGCACCGAGAACGCAGACCGACATGATGACGAGGATCAAGGCCTGAAACTTCTTCGCCACCTCGTAGGCATCGCGAATGGTGTGGCGGCGACCCATCGAGTAGCCGAGCCAGACCCACGCGGGCGCGGAGACCAGCGCGGCGAGTCCGTCGTAGGCGAGGAAGACAAAGAAGCGCACGCCGCTGGTTCCCGCGACGAAGAAGGTGACGGCGCGCAGGCCGGGAAGGAAGCGAGCGACGACGAGCAACTTCGAGCCGTGCTTGGCGAAGAGCTCGCGGACGCGCTCCACGCGCTCGCGCGGAATGTGGCGACCCAGACGCGTGTCGAGGAGGTCGTCGCCGTAGTCCTTGCCCGCCTTGAAGATGATCGAATCGCCGACGAGGATCCCGAGCAGGCCCACTGCCATCATCGCCCAGACTGAGCCGACGCCGTGCGGCGGACCGATGGCCGCGAGGTAGCCACCGGTGATGAGCGCGATGTCTTCCGGCAGCGGCACGCCGAGACCGCAGGCGACCAGCAGCGTGAAGACGCCCACATAGCCGGCCGGCCCGTAGAAGTTGTGCAGGAAGAGTATGACGAAGCGTTTCAGTCTCTCTCCAGAAGACGGCGGGGCCCACGGTGGAGCCTGTTTTCCGCCGCGGTGTCAAGCAGGGTTTGCTCGCGGCGGCCAGGGTGGATGCGGGTTGGGTTCACGCTTTGCGCTTGCTCACCTGCCAGGCGAGAAATTCGCGCATCGGTCCCCGCGCTTCCCGAAGCCTCTCGGCGAGATCGGCGGAGAGGGCGAGCATAAGCTTCATGGCCGCACCGGGCTTGTCGTTTCGCAGCGTCTCGAACGCGTCGCGGCTGAGCACGACCAGCTCGACGTCGCTGGCGGCCCAGGCGGAGACAAGATGCTCACCTCCTGCGAGCAGACCGACGCCGCCGAGCGCATCGCCGACGAGGATCTCTCCGAGGGACTCGGAGCCATCGCGTGCGCGAAGCTGGAGCGTCCCGCGCGCGACGATCGAAAGACCGTCTGCGGGATCGCCGGCGCGCATCGCGTACGTGCCGCGGCCGACGCTGCGCTGGATGGTGGCCGCAGCGAGAATGCGCAACCCGACATCGGTGAAGTCGCGCAGCAGCGGCGCTACGCGAAGCGCGTCGAAACGATCGACCACGATGGGCGCGGGCTTGATGCTTCCGGGCGCGATCATGCCCGCTCCGTGCGATGGAGCGCCGCAAGCGAGACGTACTGGGCCGCGTGCACGCGACGAAATTTGATCTCCTCGTCGGTGAGCGCTCGGACAACGCGCGCGGGCGCACCGATCGCGAGCACGCGTGGCGGAATCTTCGTGCCGGGCGTAACCAGCGCGGACGCGCCGATCATCGACTCCTCGCCAATCTCTGCACCATCGAGGACCACCGCGCCGATCCCGATCAGGCAGGCGTCGGCGAGGATGCAGCCATGCAGCACCGCGCGATGGCCGATGGTGACGTCGTCGCCGATCACGGTGTCGTGCTGGCCTCCCGTGACGTGGATGGTGCAGAGGTCCTGCACGTTGGTGCGCGCGCCGATGCGGATTGTCCCGACATCTGCGCGCACGACCGAATTGAACCAGATGCTCGCGCCGTCACCGAGGAAGACATCGCCGATCACCTGCGCGCCGTCGGCGATGAAGACGTCCTTGCCGAGTTTTGGGCTCTTGCCCCCGAAGACGTGGATCATGGTTCCGCTCACGCCTTCTCTCGCGGCGCAACCGATGCCGTCGCGCTGTTCGACGAGGCCGACGCAGGTCCATCGCCGAGCGCGCGCAGCCGATCGGCATCGCTCGACTGGGCATTCACCTTCTCGAGCGCGTCGGCAAGCGCGCTGGCCTCCTGCGAGAGCGTCTCGAGACTGCGCCGAAGGCCCGCGCCAGCCACGTCAACCGAGACCGAATCGGCTGAGCGCATCCGAACCACCTGCGTGTAGAGGCTCTCGAGCGTGTAGTAGATCCGCGTCTGCTCGGCTTCGAAACGCGAGGCGCTGCGCGACAACTCGAGCCGCTGTTCCCTCTGCTGGTCGAGAGCGGCGAGTGCGGAGGCGAGCCGCGTGCGCGTCACCTCGTCCGTCTCCGCGTCGATGCGTGCCTGAAGCGCGCCTCGCTCGCGGGAGAGGCGTGCATCCTCGTCGGCAGAGAGAAATCGCCGCACATCCCGCTCTCGGCGCGTCAGGTTCTTGCAGGTCTCGCGCAGCGCGGCGACGGTCTGCTCCGGCTTGACGAAGATCTCGCGCACGGGTTCAGGGGAGTCGCGCAACTCGACCAGGATTTTGTCGCAGACCGCGTCGACGCGCGCATCGCGGGGATCAACAGATGCTGCCTGGCTCGTCTGCGGTGCATCCGGCGCACCAGCACGCGCAGCCGCGCCAGGAGTGGTCGCGCGCGCTTTCGGGTCGGCGAGATCACCGAACACGGCACCGACGGCGCGAATGCCATCGAACAGATCCTTCACGTCGCTGGCAATCCGGTCAGCGGACCCGAGTCCTCCAAAACGCTTTGCTCGTGCGCTCGCGTGCGCATCGCCGCCAAGCGATGGACTCGCAGACGTTGCGCCGGTGGGAGCCGCGCCCAGCGAGGACGAAACGCGAGCGCTCTCTGGTTGCAGCGCGCCCTGGCCGACGTGGCGCGCGATCACCTTCGACCCGCGCCTCCCGAGATAGGCCGCCGGGAAGACCAGCCACCAGAGCGAACCGAGCGATGCGAGCGCGACAATGAAGAGCATGATCGCGCCAGCGGACCAGAGGTAGCCCTGAAAGAGCGTCGCGTTGGCGAGGCGGGCCTCTCGCTCTGCGCGCTTGCGCAGTTTCTTCTCGAGCCGCCGCTGCCAGCGCTCGCGCCCCCAGTCCGGATAGGCGCTTCGCAGGCTGTGGGTCCAGGCCTTGACCATCTCGTCCTGCTGCTGGATCCCCTGCTGCATCGCCTCCTGCGCACGGCGAAGGCTCTGCTGGAGCTGGTCCTCCCAATCTGGGGCGCGGTCGCGGCTCACGGGGAGGCGGTTTCTAACACGGCACGCGCCTGCGCGCTCGACCGGAGGTTGCGACCCGCTGCCATTCCACGGTAGTGCGAGCGCGTCGCTTGGCCGCTCTCTCTATGCGAACTCGTCATTCATTCATCGCCTTGCTCATCCTCGCCGTCAGCGCGCGGACGCTCGCAGAGCCCTCGCCGCCGACGTTGCCGCCGATTCCAGCGGGCATGGGGCGGATTGCTGGACATATTCGTTCGGCAGGCCCCGCAATTTCGCTGCCCCGTCAAGGTGGCGCGGTTGTCACGCTCGGCGATGGGCAACTCACGCCCGCACAGAGCAAGGATCGCCAGGCCTGTGGAGAGCCGCCAGCCGAACCGCCGCTCCAACTCGGCAACGGTGGTGCAGTCGTGAATGCGCTGGTCTGGGCTCCCGATGGCCCCGTTCCAGCGAAGGGCGCGCATCCCGCCGCGACCGCAGCGGTCGAGCAGTGCAGGATCGTGCCGCACCTGATCGTGACCAATCCGGGCGCGGAACTCTCGCTCATCAATCGCGACGCGCTCTACCACAACGTTTCCGGCACGGGAGCGCTCAAGTTCAGCTACGCGCTGGTGCTCAAAGGACACGCGGTTCCGGTTCACATGAAGAAGCCCGGACTGACGGTGCTCGGGAGCACGAATCACCCGTGGATGCACGCGTTCGTGCAGGTGTTGCCGACAGCCGTCTGGGGCTTGACTGGCGCGGACGGGAGCTACTTCATAGATCTCCCGCCGGGGCGCCACGGATTGAAGGTCTGGCACGAGCAACTCGGTGAGCAACTGGACCTGGTGGACGTCCACGCGGGCGGTACGACGCTGAAGGATTTCACCTTCGCGCCTCGCTGAATCACACCAGGCGCGAACGCTCGATGCAGAGGAGAGACACGATGGCGGCACAGATCGATCGGGAGTTTCTTACCCTCTGGGTTCGCGCTGAACTCGAGGCCGCAGGCGATGCCGCGCTCATCCAGCCGCTCATCGCGCGCGCGCTTTCCGAAGGACTTGATCAGGACGAGGCCGAGCTTGACGCCTCTGGGCAGATCGCCGAGCAGCGCGGTTGGCTCGATCGGCTTGAGTTGGCCTGCGGCGATCTGGCGCTCGCGGAGGTGCGCGAGGCGCGTGGCCAGAGCGAGCGGTTGGAAAAGAGCGGTGGGCATTCTGCCATCGCATTCCTCCGCGCCACGCCAGGCGTTGTCGAGCGGCTCATCCTGCTTGGAGAGACGCTGGCGCAGGATCCGAACGCACGTGTCGCCGAGTTGACCTCGCCCCTCGGTGGAACGCCGGGTTGCTCGCTGCGCTAGCGCACCGTCCCACCGCGGTCGGCATCGCAGGCTCGATCGATTCCGTGCGCAGCTGCACGCCACCACGAAGGAGAACACCATGATTGAGACGCGCGCCTACGCGGCGTTCGATGCAACCTCTCCCCTGCGCCCCTACTCGTTCACGCGGCGCGAGCCCGGCAGCCGCGATGTCGAGATCGAGATCCTCTTCTGCGGAATCTGCCACTCCGACGTGCACCAGGCGCGCAACGAATGGCACGGCTCGGTCTATCCGATGGTTCCGGGCCATGAGATCGTCGGCAAGGTCGCGCGCGTCGGGAGCGCCGTGAAGGGCTTTCGCGTCGGTGAGCGCGTCGGCGTGGGCTGCCTCGTCAACAGCTGCGGCACCTGCGCGGCGTGCACGCGCGGCGATGAACAGTACTGTCTGAACGGGCCGGTCTTCACCTACAACTCGCCCGATCGCGACGGCACGCGCACGCAAGGTGGCTACTCGACGCGCGTGGTGGTTGACGAGAAGTTCGTGCTGCGCGTCCCCGAGTCGATCGCGCCCGAAGCCGCAGCGCCGCTGCTCTGCGCAGGCGTGACGACGTTCAGCCCTCTGCGCCGGTGGAAGGTCGCGAAGGGCCAGCGCGTCGCGGTGGTCGGGTTGGGCGGACTCGGCCACATGGGCGTGAAGCTCGCGGCCGCCATCGGCGCGGAGGTGACGCTGATCAGCACGTCGGAGAAGAAGCGCGCGGATGCAAAACGGCTGGGCGCGACCGACTTTCTGCTCAGCAGCGACGCCAGCGCGATCGCGGCCGCGCGCGATCGCTTCGACTTCATCCTCGACACCGTCTCCGCGCCGCACGACCTCAGCGCACTTCTCTCGATGACCGCGCTCGACGGTGCCCTCGTGCTCGTCGGCGCGCCCCCCGTGCCGGTGCCGGTGGCCGCGTTCTCGCTCATCAACAAGCGGCTCACGCTCGCCGGTTCGCTGATTGGAGGCATTCGCGAGACGCAGGAGATGCTCGACTTCTGCGCGGCACACAAGCTGGGCGCGGACGTCGAGGTGATCGCAGCTTCGCAGGTCAATGAGGCCTACGAGCGCATGCTGCGAAGCGACGTGAAGTATCGCTTCGTCATTGACGCGAGCAGCCTGCGGAACTGACGTAAGCGCGGCAGCATCAAACGACTCGTCTTGCGCGCGCATTGTCGTAGAGTGCCGCGCAATGACCCAGCCAGCTCTCGGGGACGGGGCGAAGCCGGCAGCACCGCTCGCGAACGCAGCCCCTGCCTCGTCTCGATCCGGAAGCTACGGTGCGTTTTCACGTTGGCTGCTCGCGTGGCTCTTTGCCCCCGTGCAGCTTCCCGAAGAGTCGATTGAACCGCTGCAGAAACTCTCGCAGCAGGCAACGCTCGTCTACGTTCTGCGGGCATCGTCGCTTCTGCATCTGCTCTATTTCAACTTCGCGTTCAGCCGCGTCGGGTTGCCGATCGCGCGGGCCGCGACCGGTCTGGGATATCGGATTTTCTCTCCGGTCGCGCGCTGGTATCTCGGCGGCAAGCAGATCGCTGCACCGAAGGATGCCAGGGGCGACAAGACAACCGCCGCGGTCGTCGAGGCCGTGCGCCGAGGGGAGAGCGCGCTCGTGTTTCTGCGCAGCCCCCGCTCGCTCGCGAGTTCGGTCGCGACGCTCTCTGATCCATTTCCGGAACTTGCGCGCCTGCAGCGCGAACTGCTGCCGAGCGGCAAGCGCATCGTGATGATTCCGCTGACGCTGCTCTGGCGGCGCCGCCCGCGCCAGCTTTCCCGCTCTTTGCGCGATGTGCTCTTCGGCGATCCGGAAGAGCCCGGTGCGATGCGCGCGGCGATTGGATTTCTCATTCACCGAGGCACCGCGGTCGTGCGTGTCGGCGCCCCGGTCGAACTGGCCAACGAGATCAAGCGGGACTATCTGCCGGGACCGCGCAGCCTGCCGCCTCGGCCGGTGACGCAACTCGGCGACGACACGGAAGTCAGCGTGGGGAGCGGTCGCCCGATCGATCTGAACACGCGCGCCGCCCGTCGCGTGCGCGGATTTCTCCACCAGCATCTTGCGCGTGAGAGTCGCGTCATCACGGGGCCGCCGCTCAAGAGGCCCGAGCGCGTCGCAGATCTCACGCTGCGCGATCTCCACCTTCGCCGCGCGCTCGCCGAGATCGCGCGCGAGCGGGGCCGTGCCGATGGAAGCGTCGAGAGAGAGTCGCGGCGAGCCCTCCGCGAGATCGCCGCCCGTTACAACGCGATCGCCGTCGACGCGATCAAGGGGATCCTGCATTTCATCTTTAATCGCATCTATGACGGCATCGATATCGATCCGGCTGGCATCAAGAGGCTCCAGGAGGCGAGCGCAGAGGGGCCGATCGTTCTCTGCCCCTGCCACAAGAGCCACATCGATTACCTCGTGCTCGGATATATCTTCGATGAGCATGGTATCCAGCCGCCACATATCGCCGCGGGAGATAACCTCAACTTCTGGCCCGTGGGGCGACTGCTGCGCGCGTGCGGGGCGTTCTATATCCGCCGCAGCTTCAAGGGCGACAAGGTCTATGCCGCAACGCTCTCCGCGTATGTGAAGCAGTTGCTGCGCGATGGCTTTACCCAGGAGTTCTTTATTGAAGGCGGCCGCTCGCGCACGGGCAAACTCCTGCCGCCCAAGTTCGGCATGCTGACGATGGAGGTCGAGGCCTGGATCGCTGGAGAGAAGAGCGACGTCAAATTCTGCCCGATCTCGATCTCCTATGAAAAGCTGATGGAAGGTCAGAGTTACCAGCGCGAACTTCTCGGCGGCGAAAAGCAGAAGGAGGACGCCACCGCGCTGCTGGGCGCCACTTCGATTCTCCGTTCCCGATATGGGCGCATTACCATTCGCATCGCCGAGCCCGTGTCGCTGCGCAAACTATTTGCCGAGCGCGGCGTTGATATCAAGGAGCAATCACCCGAAGATCGGCGCAAGCTCGTCGCGGCGCTCGGTTGGCGCATTGCGGCCGGCATTAATCGCGCCGCGCCGCTCGCTCCGATGGGCCTCGCCTGCGCAGCGCTGCTAAGCCACGACCGTCGCGGACTTTCTAATGAGGAGATCCTGGCGCGCGCTGAGTTTCTTCATACGGCCGCTATTGATTGCGGGGCAACCGTACCGGCCTGGTATACGGGCGAGAAGTCAGACGGAGCGCCGCCGCCGTCGCTGCGTGCAAGCGGCCTGATTCATCGCGCGCTGCAGACGCTTGGCGAATCGGGAGATATCCACGGCCAATCGGCCGGCGAGGAGACCTACTATGCCGTCAACGAGGAGCGGCGCTATTCACTCGATTATCATAAGAATGGAATCCTCCATTTCCTCGTCGGCCCCGCGATCCTCTCGTCCGCACTTCGCACGCGCGATGGCCAACCTGTGCCGCTGACAGAGTTGCTGCGCGCCGCGAAGGAGTTGTCGCGGTTCTTCAAGAATGAGTTCATCTACGAACCGGGTCGCCCATTTGAGGCAATCGTCGATGGCGCTCTGGCGCTCCTGTTGAAATGGAATCTGGTCGAGCGGCGCTCCGGTGCGACCGGCGATCTGATTGTCGAGACGCCCGCCGGTGCGCGGTGGGTTGAGCTGCTCGCAGATCTGCTCCGACCGTTCGGCGAAGGTGTCTGGCTCGCCGCGGACGCGCTCTGCCTACTGCGCGATGCACCGCTCGAGACGAAGGAGTGGACACGGCGCACGCTTGAGCGCGGCCGCGCGGCTTATCTGGCCGGCCGCATTCGACGCGGTGAATCGCTCTCCAAGTCGATTCTCGATAATGCACTGTTGATGTTCAAGGACCGCGGCGTCGTTGTGCAGGGGGAGGGCAAGGGCGGAAAACTCTCGCTGACGCCGGAGTGGAAGACGCCCGAGAAACTGGCGTCGCTCGCTGTCGAGATCAACCGCTTCTTATAGAAATCCAGCCTGTGCTATTTTCCGCGCCCTCAACTTCCAGGAGACATCATGTCTGCGCGCATTCGCGAGATCCTCAGTTGGTATCCTTCCGATAACCCCGGCACGCTGACCAATCTGGCGCGCATGATGATGCACGGCCGACTCGCGGGGACCGGCAAGCTGGTCATTCTTCCGGTCGATCAAGGGTTCGAACACGGCCCCGTTCGTTCATTCCAACCGAACCCGGCTGGATATGATCCCGAATACCATATCCAACTCGCCATCGACGCGGGCTGCAGCGCCTACGCTGCGCCGCTGGGCGCATTGGAAGCCGTCGCGGGCAAGTATGCCGGACAGATGCCGCTGATCCTCAAGCTCAATAACAGCGACTCGCTCGCGAAGATGTCCTCGCCCATCTCTGCGGTCACGGGGTCAGTGAAGGACGCGGTCCGGCTTGGTTGCGCAGCGATTGGATATACGATCTATCCCGGCAGCGCCGCGCGCAATCCGATGTACGAGGATTTGCGCGAGCTGATCTCCGAGGCGAAGGCGCACGGATTGGCCTCCGTGGTCTGGAGCTATCCCCGCGGCGAAGGCATTACCGATAAGAAGGGCGAAACGGCCGTCGACGTCGCCGGTTATGCCGCGCAGATCGCCTGCCAACTGGGCGCGCATATCGTCAAGGTGAAGCCGCCGATGGATTTCATCTACCAGGACGAAGCGAAGAAGGTGTTCGAGAAGTATTCAATTCCGACCAAGACGATGGCCGAGCGCGTGCATCACGTCGTGCAGAGCTGCTTCGCGGGCAAGCGCATCGTCATCTTCTCCGGCGGAGAGGCGAAGGAGACGGGCGCGCTGCTCGAGGAGATTAAAGGCCTGCGCGACGGCGGCGCGTTCGGTTCAATCATGGGGCGCAACGCGTTCCAGCGACCGCACGACGAGGCGGTCAAGTTGCTCCACGGCGTGATGGATATCTTCGCCGGGAAGTAACGCGAGCAACTATCGAGGAACTATCCCGCCGTCCGGCTCGTCATCGGGCCGTGGCGGCGGACGCACGGCGTTCCACTGTTCAAGCGTCGGTTCAATCGACGTATCGATATCCCCGCCGATATTCGCGGATAGCAGCCCCGTGCAGGGCTCGTTCGTGCAATCGAGTTCGCTGCTGAGCGCAATTGCGCCCTGCTCCGTCGGCAGCGACGGTTTGACCAGACCCGCGCGGCATTCACGTCCGAAGGGCAACCAGAGCAGCGTATTGCCCGAGAGAATGCTGGCGCGCGCTTCCCAGCGTGCCTCCGGCGCCGTCTGCGTCGCGGGACAGACCGCGCGGACCGCCACGGCCGAACGCGCCGCACCGTGTGGACGCTTGACCTGGATATTCACGTGAACGGGACGCTCGAAACGAAAGCGAACCGTCGCGGGGCTTCGCGCATGGACAGGCGCAGAGCCGTCCTGCATCGCGCCGTGAAAGCGATCGGGAGGTCGCGCTTCGCAGAACCACATCTCCTTGGTCAGGCCCGGCCACTTTGTCTCCCCGAAGACGTCGCTGATGCCCGAGAACTTCCGCTCTCCGCGCGCATCGGAGCAACTCACCCGCGCTCCCATCACGGGCGCGCCGAGGTCGTCGACGACCTGAACATCGAGCGGTCCCGGCATCTCGAAGATGAGCCAGGCGACGCCGAAGACGCTCCCGACCACGATGAGCGCGATGAGAAATTCGAAGCGACCCGGCAGGAGGTCCGCAGTCAGACGCGGCGAGAAGGCGCCTCCCTTACTCCGCGGCGCTTCCTCCCTGTTCGGCTCGTTCGTCATCGAGAGAACGCGCTACTTCGTTGGTGCGGCAGGAGCAACGGGAGCAGCCACTGGCGGGGTCGGAGGCGTCGACTGACCGGGCTTGTATCCATATCGAGGAGCCGAAGCAGGTCCGCAATCCATCGTCTCTTCGACGCCAGCGGCGCAGCTGTACTCCGCCTTCTTCTTGCAGATGATCGGCTTGCCCGGCACGACGTGAACGCGCGCACGCAGGCAGCCGCGTCCTCGGTCGTGGCCGCTGTTGCCACCGCCCGCCGAGGCCATGAAGCCGAGACTGATCTTGTTGAATCTGAGGTTGTAGTCGCCCTCGGGAACATTCAGCGCGCAGCCCGAACCGCTCGAGTGGCAGCTGTCTTCCTTGCCCTTGCCGGTGAGCGAATATTCGCCGGGGATCGACGTCCCGGCCTCGTCAACAACAGCCAGATCGGTGTCGGGCGAATCGCTCGCCGGGCGTGCTTCCGCGCAGGCGCCGAGAAGGAGCGCAAGGCCAATGAGTGCAGTGCGGGCAATCGGGGAATTCACGGTTCGTACTCCGCGCGGTTGTTGTCGGTCTCGAAAACTTCCACTTTACAGATGCGCACGCGCCCATCGTCGAAACGCTTGCCCAGGCCGGTGCAGATGAAGCGCGCCAGTTCCTCCGCCGTCGGATTCCACTCGGTGAACGGCGGCACCTCGTTCAGGTTGCGGTGGTCATACGGCGAAAGCAGCTCGAGCGCAGCCTGTTTGAGCAGCGAGAAATCGAGCACGTAACTGGTGCGGTCGAGCGCACGCGCCTCGGCATGAACGAGCACGCGATAGTTGTGCCCGTGCAGATCCTCGCAGCGGGTCTCCGAGAGACGGACCTGGTGGGCCGCGCAGAACCAGAGCTGCTTCGAGACGCGCCAGATCGGCATCTAGGCTTCGTCCCGATCGACCGCGTCTTCGTCCGTGGTGAGAAAGCCCCAGCGCACCAGCAGCTTCTTGCCACTCATCTCGAGCAGGCCTCGCCGCGCGAAGTCGCTGAGCGCGCGATTGACCGTCTCCCGGCTCGTGCCGATGAGGCCCGCCATCTCCTGCTGCGTGGGCCGGTGGCGGATGAGCAGGCCGACCTCGGCAGGCTCGCCCTGTTTCTTCGCGAGCTCGCGAATGGCGCGGGCGACGCGCGCATAGACATCGAGGAGCGCGAGATTTCCGATCACCTCGTCCGCGTGGCGCAGACGGCGAGAGAGCTCAGCGAGCACGGCGAGGCTGGCGTTGGGACGCGACGCGAGATGGTTGCGGAACGCGACGCGATCGAGTGTGAGCAGTTCGGAATTCTCGATGGCGACGACGTTGGCCGAGCGCGGCTTCTCGTCGAGCAGCGACATCTCGCCGAAGAAATCCCCAGCGCGCAGCAGCGAGAGGATGATCTCCCGCCCTGTGTCGCCGTAGAGCACGACCTTCACTTTGCCCTTGGCGATGACGAAGAGCGTGTCGCCCGAGTCTTCATGGCTGACGATCACCGAACCGGCCTCGACGCTGCGCGAGCGCACGCGCGACGCGAGATCGGAGAGGTCGTCGGCCGGCAACTCGCGGAAGATCGAGACCTGGCGCAGCAGCGTTGTCGTGTCCAAGGTTCTCCCGTGCGCGAAGGGCGCGGATGCTGGCACTCCCCGCCTGCGCGATCAAGAGAGCTGCGCGATCGAATCGCGATTTCACAATGGGCGAGCCGTCGCACGCCGCTTGCTCAAGCCCGGTGGTTGCCCTATCACCCACGCATGCGTGCGACGCTCAATGGAGAGCCGATCGAACTTCCCGAACCGCTGACGGTGTCGGGGCTCCTCGCGCACCTCGGCGTGCGCAGCGAGCGGGTTGCGGTCGAGCGCAATGGCGCCGTGATCAAGCGGGCCCGCCACGGAGAAGAACAGCTCGCGGATGGGGACGTGCTCGAGGTGGTTTCGTTCGTCGGCGGCGGTTAACGAATTTCGATAACGCTCGTTATCGAATGGTTGTCGGAGGCAAGCAATGGCGCAGGACGAATCGTTGGTGCTCGCAGGGCGCAGCTTCCGGTCCCGCCTCGTCGTCGGCACAGGACGGTATCGCGACTTTCCCACCATGCAGGCGGCTCTCGTTGCCAGTGGCGCGGAGATGGTCACGGTCGCTGTGCGCAGGCTTGATCTCGCTGCGAAGGGCGAGGCGTCGCTGCTGCACTGGATCCCGCAGGGGATGCAGCTGTTGCCCAACACGGCCGGCTGCTTTACCGCGGACGACGCGGTGCGGACGTGCCGGCTCGCGCGTGAACTCCAAATCGGGGGAGAGCGGCCGCTGGTGAAGCTCGAGGTCTTGAGCGATCCGAAGACGCTGCTGCCCGACGGAGAGGAGACGCTTGCGGCGGCGCGCATCCTCGTCAAGGAGGGCTTCGACGTGCTGCCGTACACGAGCGACGATCCGGTGCTCGCGCGGAAACTCGAGGACGCTGGCTGCGCGGCAGTGATGCCACTCGGCGCGCCGATCGGAAGCGGGCTGGGCCTGCGCAATCCATACGCGCTGCAGATGATTCTCGAGCACGCGAAGGTCCCTGTGATCGTCGACGCCGGCGTGGGTACCGCGAGCGACGCCGCCATCTGCATGGAACTGGGCGTATCGGGCCTGCTCATCAACACCGCGATCGCGTGCGCGACGGATCCGGTCGCGATGGCGACCGCAATGAAGCTCGCGACCGAGGCCGGACGGCTCGCATTCCGCGCGGGGCGCATTCCGCGCAAGCTCTACGGAAACGCCTCGAGCCCGCTCGGCGGAGTGATTGGCGGCGAGCCGGCGCGGTCGTGAACGATCGTCACACCCAGTTGCCTGCTGCGCTGCGGCTGATTCTCATCGCGGAGGATTCGCGTGGAGTTGCTGCGGCGCTCGCACAGTTCGGTCGCGGAGTCGCGGCCGTGCAGTTGCGTGCGCCCGGCCTGTCGGCGCGACTGCTTCTCTCGCGAGCCAGGGAGTTGCGCGACCTCTGCACGAGCCACGGCGCCGCGCTCATGATCAATGATCGCGTCGACGTCGCGCTCGCTGCTGGAGCCAACGGAGTGCATCTTCCCACTCGGGGGATGGACGTGACTGACGTGCGAACACTATTCGCGAGCGCGGGCCGCGAGGCGATCGTTGGCTGTTCGTGCCACAGCCCGTCCGAGCGCGATGCGGCCGAGCGAGCCGGAGCGGACTACGCGTTCTACAGCCCGATCTGGGATGTCCCTGGCAAGGGCCCAGCTCTCGGTCTCGATGCGCTCGCCCTTGCTGCGCGCGGTCGCGCGCTTCCTCTGTTCGCGCTTGGCGGAGTGACCGCAGCCAACGTCCGCGCCGTGATCTCCGCTGGTGCGCGCGGCGTTGCCTGCCTTCGATCCATCCTTCACGCAGACGATCCAGCAGCGGCCGCAGCCGGATTCGCATCCGTACTCCCAACATGAAACGATCTGGCCTCACACTGCTCCCGACCGCAGCCCGCGCGGGTTTCTGCGTGTTCGGATGCTTCGCCGTGCTGCTCTCCCCTGCCCGCGCCGACGACACCCGCTACCAGGACTATCCGGTTGGCTCCCGCGCGATGGCTCTTGGCGGCGCGTTCACCGCGCTCTCCGACGATCCCTCGGGCCTCACCTACAATCCCGCCGGGCTCGTCGACACACACAAGATGAACGTCAACGTCTCCTCGTCGCTCTACGGACTCGAGCGGCAGGGACGCGGCGGCGCGAAGCTCGTCGACAAGGGCACCTTCTCTCTGGCTACGCTCGCGACGCTCAACGTGATTCCCGGAGAGGCGGGAACGGTCAAAGGATTCGGCAGCGAGACGGACGACGGCGCGACCTATGCTCTCGGTGTCGACGTCACCGTCCCGAGTTTCCGCGACTACGGCACCGACGCGACCGCGCCCACCGTGCTGCACACGCGCGTCTTCGATCGCACCTTCGACGCAGCTGCCGGCGGCGCCGTGCGGCTCGACCAGAACTGGAGCGTCGGCTTCGCGCTCCACTTCAATCTCCGCCTCTTCGCTGACACGGAGGACGCGCTCGTCAGCGATGGTGGCGCAGATCCACGCGTCGGCGTCTATCACGCTGAGGCTACGTTCACGAACGCGGCGCTCTCGGTCACAGGTGGAGCGAAGCTCCGACTAAACGGATGGCTCTACGGCGCGTCGCTGAGCACCCCCGGTGTTCGCGTCTACTCCTCCGGATCGGTGCAGGTGCAGGACGTACGTACCGATCCAACCGCGCCTCCGCCGCACACGACCGTCACTCTGCTCGACACGACGAACGTCGAGAGCGCGACGGGGATCCCGTTCGTGCTTCGTCTGGGCGCCGCGCGAGTGGAGCCGCATCACTGGACCGCGTCGGCGCAACTCACGCTCGATCTCCCGACGGCGTACGACCGCTTCGTGCTCGCGACCAACGTCGCCGATCGGCTTCAGTTGCAGACCCACGTCACGCGACACGCAGTGCTCAACGCGAATCTCGGCGGCGAATATCTCGTCAACTCGACACTCGCAGTGGCGCTCGGGGCTTTCACCGACTTCTCCACGGCGCCCGACCTGCAGGCCAACCGCGACGGTTCGCTCGCCTCAAGCAGCAGCCACCTTGAGCACGTATCGCTCTATGGCGGCACGGCATCGCTCGGCTTCATCGGGCAGCATTCGATCACGCGCCTCGGCCTTTCGATGAGCTACGGCCGCGGCGAGGAAGCGGTGCCAAACGACCCCACCGGCGTCTCCGATCCAAACGGATACACGCTCTCGGCAGTGTCGCAGTTGATGCTCTACGTCTTCCTCGCAGGAACGTTCCGTTACTAAGGCGTGCGCTATCGCGGCGCGCCGACCTGCTCGAGAAACGCACTGCTTCGCGGAGTCCGGCCAAGCTGGTGGACGAGAAACGCACCGAGCACGATTCCGGCCTGCGCGGCAGCCTCTTCGAACGCGCGCGCATCCGCGGGTCGGCCGCTTCCGTCAGCAGACAGTGGCGTCTCTGCCCCCTCGAGTCCCCGCTGCTGAAGCTGTTCGAGCAGCGCTCTTGGGCCGCGCCCCAACGCGAGCGCGCCAGGCGGAGTGCAGCTCGAGCAGACAAGCCCTCCCGCCGCTGGATCAAGCGCAGCGCGGCCCGGAGCTACTTCATCGCCACAGCGCGCGCAGGCATCGAGCTGCGGCGCGAGCCCCGAAGCGGAGAGAAACGCGAGCTCGAGCGCACGCAATCTCGCGGAGGTCGCCGGCGACACCGCAAGTGAGAGGAGAAAACCTGCCAGCGCTTCGAAGAGTCCGTCTGCGGGTTCGTGCTCCCGGGTCAGATCGTGGGCGAGTTCTGATGCGTAGCCAGCATGGGCGAGACGATGCAGATCATCGCGCAGCCCCGCGTGCGCCTCGACAACATGCGACTCACGCAGCGAGAGCAACTGCGCCCCGGCGCGCGCCGAAACGAGGATTTCACAGAGCTGAAACGGCTCGAGCGCGCTGCCGAATCGACGCTTGCTCGAGCGCGCGCCGCGCGCGAAGACCGCGATCCGACCACGCCCCCGCGCGAGAAACTGCACGACCTGATCGCTGTCTCCATACGGAAGCGCACGCAGCACCAGCGCAGTGAGCCGTTGCGCCCGCAGATCCATCGATGCGCCTTCGTGCCTGCGAGGACCGCTGGCGCGCGACTAGCGACGACCCGGCGCGCTCGGCACCGGCGCAAACTCATCGATCGCGAGCGGCTGCGGTCCCGGCACGATCCCGGCGATGTCCGGGTCGACGCCATCTTCCACCACGCGCCCGTCCTTCTCCTTCTGGCGCTGCTCCTTCTTCTCAGCCTTCTCGCGCTTCTTCTCCTCGCGAGAGAGCTCCTTCTGCCGTTTGGTGGGCCCCGTGTTGCGGTACATGACTACCTCCAGAGGAGCACTCTTTTAGTCGCAAAGCGCGCCGTCGGCGAGAGAATCAATCGGCCGGCGGACATTCGCAGAGCGAAGCACGAGCCGAGTCGCGACGATCCCTAGCGAAGGAAGGCGAGCGGATCCTGCGGACGCGACGCGACGCGCACCTCGAAATGAACGTGCGGACCGGTCGCGTTTCCCGTGCTGCCAACCCGTGCGATCGGCTGGCCGCGCTGGACGTGGTCTCCGATCGCGACGAGGTTCTCGCTGTTGTGCGCGTAGACGGTGATCAGGTCACCCGTGTGCTCGACGAGGATGATCCTTCCGTACCCGTGCTGTTCGCCGACAAAGAGCACTGTGCCGTCGGCCGCAGCGACGATGGTCGTGCCAGCGGGGGCGGCGAGATCGAGGCCGTCGTGGTGCTCGCTGCCGCGCTGTCCGAATGACGAAAAAATCACGCCCCGCACGGGCCAGAGCAGTCGTGCTCCGCCGCCCGCCTGCGTGCTGCTCAGGTTGAAGGACGTGGAATCGGCCACGGTCGCAGGCGGGTTCGAATCGCGTTCGGCTGCGCGCTTGCCCGGAATGAAGAGCGCGCGCCCGACTTCGAGCGTGGTCGGATCGATGATCGCATTCTCTGACGCGATCGACTCGACCGAGACCCCTTCAGCCATCGCGATCCGGTAGAGCGTCTCACCTGACGCGACCACGTGCGTGTGGCCCGCCTGCGTCGCCTGCGGCACGAGCGGCGCATTCTCGATGCCCGCGGAGCGTGCATGCGCGCAACCGAGCGCGCCAACCTGCGAAGCAATCCCGAGCAGGCTGAGCAAGGCCCAGCGCACGATCACCGAGCGCGGTTGGTGCTTCGTCAGCCCTTCATTCCCGGCAGATCCCATGACGCGATCTCCTCGACGAGCGCCTCCTTTGTGAGGTCGAGATGCAGAGGGGTCACCGAGATGCAGCGGTCGTCGTAGACCGCATCGCAGTCGCTTCCGGGGACCTTCTCGTGCGCCTGCTCGTCGCCCCCAATCCAGTAGTACGGCCGACCGCGGGGGTCCACTTTCTGGACGACGGCCGCCGAGTAGGTGCGCCTCCCGAGTCGCGTCGCGCGCACGCCCTGGGGCACTCCGCCCGGTACGTTGATGTTGAGGAGATTCCCTCTCGCAAGTCCGCGTTTCGCGACCTGCGCGACGAGTGCGTGCGCGAACGAAGCTGCGTGCGAATAGTCGAACTGTCCGCGCCCGGTGAGCGAGAAGGCGATCGCGGGGAAGCCAAGCAGGGCGCCCTCGCGCGCTGCTGCGACGGTGCCGGAATAGTGCACGTCCTGCGCGAGATTTCCGCCCCGATTGATGCCGCTGGCGACAAGATCGGGCGGCGATCCCTTAAGCAGATGATTCACCGCGAGATAGACCGCGTCGGTCGGAGTTCCGTCGACGCAGTAACGCACGATCTCTCCGGTGCCGTCGGGCCTCGGCCAGGACGGAACCTGATCGATGCGCAGAGGGCGATGCAGCGAGATCGAGTGACTGCTGGCGCTCTGCTCGCGGTCCGGCGCGCAGACAATCACCTCGCCCAAAGGAGAGAGCGCCTCGGCGAGCGCGCGCAGGCCGGGCGCCTCGACGCCGTCATCATTGCTCAAGAGAATGCGCATCGTCGGTCGCCTTCCGTCATCTGATTTCCAATTCGACTGCATCGTCGGACGCAGATCATCGGATACTCCCATTCATGCCTCGAAGTCCTCGACGTTCCGATCCACATCACGACACCGGCACGGCGGTTGTCGAGCGGGCGAAGGCGCGCACCGCGAAGCCGCGCATGTGGCGCGTGCTGCTTCACAACGATGATTTCACGACGCAGGAGTTCGTCATCGCGGTCCTCACGACGGTCTTCAACAAGCAGGAGTCCGAGGCGGTTGAGTTGATGCTCGACGTGCACTTCCGTGGCGCCTGCCTTGCCGGCGTGTACACTCGAGAGGTGGCGGAGACGAAGGTCGACACGGTCGAGAAGTTGGCCCAGGCGGCCGAGTTCCCCTTCCTGGCGACGATGGAGCCCGATGATGATGCGGGCCGCGGCGATACATCTGGACACGATTCGTAACTTTGTAACCTGAGGTTCTGACGTCATGGCACTGGGCATCACCAAAGAGCTGGAATCGACGCTTCGGATGGCGATCGCGGAAGCGAAGGCGCGCAGGCACGAGCACGTCACGCTCGAACATCTGCTCTATGCGCTCATGCGCGATCCCGTCGCATCGCGTCTGCTCAAGACGTGCGGCGTGCGGCTCATCGAGCTTCGCAAGCAACTCGAGCAGCACATGGACGAGACGCTCGACGTCGTTCCCGAAGGCCAGGAGCGCGAACCGGAGCAGACCATCGCGTTCCATCGCGTGCTCGAGCGCGCCGCGATGCAGGTGCAGTCGTCGGGCAATGAGCAGATCGACGGCGGCAATGTGCTGATCGCGATCTTCAAGGAGCGTGAGTCGCACGCGGTCTACCTCCTCGAGCGCCAGGGCGTGACGCTGCTTGGCCTGCGGCGCGCGATCGCGCACGGGCCGCTCAAGGTGCGTGACCCCGAATCGCTCAAGTCGCTTGACGAAGATGAGACCGACGAGGCCGAAGGCGAAGAGGAGCATCGCGCGCACACGCACGGAGACGACGACGATGCCGAGATGGCCGACGACCCGCTCGCGGCCTACACGGTCGATCTGATCGCGCGGGCCGCGGCTGGCAAGATCGATCCGCTGATCGGTCGCGCTGCGGAACTTGAACGCACGATTCAGGTGCTCTGCCGGCGCCGCAAGAACAACCCGATCTTCGTCGGTGAGAGCGGCGTGGGAAAGACCGCGATCGCCGAAGGCCTCGCGCTGCGCCTCAACGCGGGCGAGGTCCCGGAGGTGCTCAAGGGCGCCCCGCTCTACTCGCTCGATCTCGGCGCGCTGATGGCGGGGACGAAATTTCGCGGGCAGTTCGAGGAGCGGCTCAAGGGCGTAATCAAGGCGCTGCAGGAGAAGCCTGGCGCGATCCTCTTTATCGACGAGATCCATATGCTCGTCGGTGCGGGTGCGACGACAGGCGGGAGCATGGACGCCTCGAATCTGCTCAAGCCTGCGCTCGCGGATGGTTCCCTGCGCTGCATCGGTTCGACGACGTTTCAGGAGTTCAAGGCCTCGTTCGATCGCGATCGCGCGCTCTCGCGCCGCTTCCAGAAGATCGAGATCCTCGAGCCGACGCAGGCTGAGGCGGTGCTGATCCTTCAAGGTCTCAAGAGTCGATACCAGGAGCATCACGGCGTGACGTATTCGGACGCCGCGCTAACGGCAGCGGTGGAGCTCGCTGCCAAGCATCTCAAGGATCGCCACCTTCCCGACTCGGCGATCGACGTGATCGATGAAGCAGGCGCGGCAGAGCGCTTGAAGCTCGCTGCCGATCGCGTCGCGCAGATTGACGTGACGCAGATCGAAGCTGTCGTCTCGAAGATGGCCCGCGTGCCTGCGCGCACGATCTCGAAGGACGACAAATCGTCTCTGCGCGATCTCTCGACGGAGCTGAAGAAGGTCGTCTACGGGCAGGACGCGGCGATCGAGTCGATCACCTCCGCGATCCTTCTCGCCCGCTCTGGGCTTGGCTCGCCGACGAAGCCGATCGGCAGCTTCCTCTTCTCCGGGCCTACGGGCGTGGGCAAGACGGAGCTCGCCAAGCAGCTCGCGCGCATCATGGGCGTGCCGCTGATCCGCTTCGACATGTCCGAGTACATGGAGAAGCACACCGTGAGCCGCCTGATTGGCGCGCCTCCGGGATATGTCGGCTTCGATCAGGGTGGACTGCTCACCGACGCGATCCGCAAGAGTCCGCACGCGGTGCTGCTGCTCGACGAGGTGGAGAAGGCGCACCCCGATCTCTTCAACATCCTGCTTCAAGTGATGGACCACGCGACGCTCACCGACAACAACGGGCGCGCGGCCGACTTCCGACACGTGGTGATCATCTACACGACCAATGCGGGCGCGCGGGAGATGTCGGCGGGGCGGATGGGCTTCGGCGGCAGCGGACCGAACTTCACCGTCACTGGAACGCAGCTCGAAGGAAACAACGAGAGCTTCTCGATCGACGGCGGCAAGGGCGGCGCAGCGAAGCAGGCGATCGAGCGCACGTTCAGTCCTGAGTTCCGCAACCGTCTCGACGCGTGGGTCGCGTTTGGCTCGCTGCCCACCGACGTGATCGAGAAGATCGTCGACAAGCAGATCGATGAACTGCGCGCGCAGCTTGTGGAGAAGCACGTCGTGTTGAAAATGTCGCCCGGTGCGCGGCTCTGGCTCGCGGAGCACGGCTTCTCGGCTGCATTCGGCGCGCGCCCGATGGGACGGCTGATCCAACAGAGCGTGAAGAAGCCGCTGGCCGAGAAGATCCTCTTCGGCGAATTGCAGGGCGGCGGCATCGCGACGCTCGAGGTCGACGAGGACAAACTTGTCATTCGCGCCGAGGCGCCGCCGGTCGCGCGGGCCTGAGGTCGCTACTTCCCCTGCCAGTTCGGGGGACGCCTCTCTGCGAACGCCTTGAGACCCTCGAGGCGATCCTCGGAGAGCAGAGGCTTCTCGTACCAGGCGCGCTCGCGATCGAGCGCGTGCGCGAGTTCGAGGTCCCACGCCTCCTCGATCGCACCCTTCGCCGCCGCGACCGCCACTGGCGCGTTCTGCGCGATCTGCGCAGCAAGCGCGAGCGCTGCCTCGACGCTCTTTCCGCTCTCGCCGACGCGGGACACGAGTCCCATCGCGTGCGCCTCGCTCGCGTCCACTCGGCGCGCGGTCAGGATGAGATCGCGCGCGCGTCCCGTGCCGATCACACGCGCGAGCCGCACGCAGCCGCCGCCGCCCGGAATGATGCCGATGCGCGTCTCCGTGAGGCCAATCTGCGCGCCCGGATCGATCACGCGCAGATCGCACGCGAGCGCCAACTCGCAGCCGCCGCCGAGCGCGAGGCCATTGATTGCCGCGATCCAGGGCTTGCTGCAGCGCTCGATGGCGCGCAGTCCGGCGTGCAGTTCGATGAGCCAGCGGCGCACGTCGTCGACGGTCCAGCCGGTGCGCTCCTTGAGATTCGCGCCCGCGCAGAAGGCCTTGCTGCCCTTGCCCGTGATCACCACCGCGCGGATCGATGAATCGTGTGCGGCCAACTCTGCCTTCGCGCCCAACTCCGCCACCAGCGCGCGCGAGAGCACGTTCATCTGCGCCTCGCCGTCGATGGTGAGCAGCAGCGTCGCATCCCGGCGCTCTTCGATCAGCAGCGGCATTGCATGCCCCTTTGTCGATGTTTGGTGTTCAAAGCAATATGATTGGCACTCAAACCATCTCGCGCAGCCCGCACGGGCTGAGACTTGCGCGCTACGTCGCGGCCCGTGCAACCGCGAGCTTTGCGCGTCGCCCGAAGGCGGCCTGCAGGCGGCGTCCGGTCAAAGCGTGACCGATGTGCCGTTGCGCCACTGCGCCGGCCTCGAACAGTCTCTCGAGATCAACTCCGCTGCCGATGCCCATCTCGGTGAACATCGAGACGAGATCCTCAGTTGCAAGATTCCCCGCTGCGCCCGGCGCGTAGGGACAGCCTCCCGTACCGCCGACCGCTGCATCGAAAATGCGGATGCCGAGCTCATACGCGACGAGGCAATTGGCGAGCGCAGTGCCGTGCGTGTCGTGCATGTGCAGCGCGAGCTTGCCCGCGGGGATCCCCGGACCGGCAGCATCGCCGCCCAGGAAGAGCGACACGATCTCCCGCGTCTGGCGCGGGTTTCCGACTCCGATGGTGTCTCCGAGCGAGATCTCTTCGGCGCCGAACGAGACGAGCCTGCGCCCGATTTCAAGAGCGCGCTTCGGATCCACCGGGCCT
Source organism: uncultured delta proteobacterium (assembly GCA_903911145.1). Taxonomy (GTDB): domain Bacteria; phylum Myxococcota; class Myxococcia; order Myxococcales; family 40CM-4-68-19; genus CAIWCD01. The sequence goes on from CAIWCD010000049.1 coordinate 34,739, forward strand.
TCAAACGGACAGCCCCAGACACAGCTGACGTAGCCGCGAACCGTGACGCCCTGCTTGCGCGCCTCGGGGATGAGCTGCTCGAACTCGCGCAAGGAATCGGCGATCGACTTGTTGGTGTTCTTCTGGTTGTGCGATTCGGAGGCGCTCATGAAGACCGCCACTTCGCGCAATCCGCACTCCACTGCACGCGCGAGCCCCGTGCGATTGGGGACGAGCGCTGACATCCGAAGACCCGCGGGCAGCTTCTGCGCAAGCAGTTGCCGGACAAGCTCGCCCGTGTCTGCGAGCTGCGGGATCCATTCGGGGCGCACGAATGAGCCGACCTCAATGCGTGGCAGTCCCGCCGCAGCCAGCGCGAGGATCAGCTCGAGGCGAGCCGACACGCTCAGCCTCTCGGCCTCATTCTGCAACCCATCGCGCGGGCCGACCTCGTGAACGATGATGTTCGCATTTGAATCCACGTCGTCTCTCCTGCGGCGTGCGCGGCTAATCGCGCGGGAGCACGTGCGTACGCACCCACGCTGCGATGTCGCGCGTGCTCGCACCGGGGAGGAAGATCTCTGCGACGCCCATCGCCTTGAGCGGCGCCAGATCGCCGTCGGGGATGATGCCGCCGCCAAACACGATCACATCTGAAGCGCCCTGGGCGCGGAGCAGATCGATCACGGCGGGAAAGAGCGTCATGTGCGCGCCGGACATGATCGACATGCCGACGGCGTCGACGTCTTCTTGAATGGCGGCAGCGACGATCATCTCCGGCGTCTGGTGCAGCCCGGTGTAGATGACTTCGAAGCCCTCGTCGCGCAGCGCACGCGCGATGATCTTGGCGCCGCGGTCATGTCCATCGAGACCGGGCTTGGCGACGAGAATGCGGAGTTTGCGAGTGGAGGCTTCAGACACGCGGTGGTTCTCCTCTGCGGCCTCACTACCACAGAGAGAGTGCGGCGACACGTTGTGCAGCGGCAACGACGGACGAACGCACCAGCAGCGGTTATGGCTTGTGCGTCCCTCTGGCCAACAGCGCGATCAACTGCGGTGTGCGCGCATCGAGCGGGGTATCCGGCTCCAGCGTGAGCAGCGAGAGCCCGGCCTCTCGCGCCAACTCAGCCAACGCGCCGGGATCGAAATAGCGGATGCGCCACGTGCCGCTGAGCCGCTCGCCATCCGCACGAATCAACGTGCGCTCAACCACATCGACCTGCTCGATGGGATCAAAGCGGCTTCGTTCTTCGACCTGACCGAGTCCCACGATCTCTTCGCTGAATGAAGATTCAGGAGAGCCCGCGAGCCGCAGCGGATTGTCGGTCGTGATCACGAGGCGCCCATTGGGTCGAAGCACGCGTGCGATCTCCGCAAGCGCCGCTCGGGCGTGGTCTCGCGTGGAGAGCGCGAAGGAGCTGTAGAAGCAGGTTGCGGCCGACACGCTCCCCGCGGCGAGCGGGAGGGCGCAGAGATCGCCGCGAACCAGATCCGCATTGGGCGCAAGCCTCCGCGCCTCACGCAGCAGCAACGGGGAGCGGTCGACGCCGATCAACCGCGTGCATCCCTCATTCCGCAACGCGACGAGGTGGCGGCCATATCCGCAGCCGAAATCCGCGATGCGCTCGCCGCGATCGATCTCGAGCAGGCCCAGGGCGGCCTGCACGTCAAGCATCGCGAGACGTGGGGGCGCGAGCCTTCGCGTCGTCTCGAGAAACAGTTGGTCCGCACCGTCGCTCTCGCTCACGGACAATGGACTGCCCTCAGAAGATCCCTCGCTCGCGATATGCGCCCCAGACCTTGCGGAACACGTCGCAGACCTCGCCCAGCGTCGCGTAGGCCTTCACGGCAGAGAGCACCGGCGGCATCAGATTCGTTCCGCTTCTGCAAGCCTCTTCGACGGCCCGCAATGTCTCCTGGACCGCTTGCGGACTGCGCGCGCGCTTGACCGCCGCGAGTCGCTCGTTCTGCTCGCGCCCGACCGACTCCTCGATCTTCAGCGTTGGAATCGGCGCCGACTTCTCGCTCTGGAACGCGTTGACGCCGACAATCTTGCGTGTTCCGCTCTCCACCTCGCGCTGGTAGGCAAAGGCGCTGTCCGCGATCTCCCTCTGCGGATATCCCTCTTCAATCGCGCGAATGATTCCGCCGAGTTGATCGATCTTCTCGAAGATCTTCAGGCAGCGCTTCTCCGTTTCGTCGGTGAGGTACTCGACGAAATAGCTTCCGGCCAGAGGATCAACGACGCGATCGACACCGCTCTCGTGCGCGATCAGTTGCTGCGTGCGCAGCGCGATCGTTACCGCTTCCTGCGTCGGCAGCGCATAGGTCTCATCCAATGAGTTGGTATGCAGCGACTGCGTCCCGCCGAGCACCGCCGCGAGTCCCTGCAGCGCGGTGCGAACGACGTTGTTGTAGGGCTGCTGCGCGGTCAGCGACACGCCGGCCGTCTGCGCGTGCGTGCGCAGCATCATGCTCGCGGGTTTCTTCGCGCCGAACTTCTCCCGCATCACCCGTGCCCAGATGCGGCGCGCAGCGCGGAACTTCGCGATCTCCTCGAAGAAGTCGTTGTGGACGTCCCAGAAGAACGAGAGCCGCGGCGCGAAATCATCGACGTTCATTCCGCGCTTCACGCACTCTTCGACATATCCAAAACCATCCGCGAGAGTAAACGCGAGCTCCTGCAACGCCGTCGCTCCTGCCTCGCGGATATGATAGCCGCTGATCGAAACCGCATGCCATTTCGGCATATATCGCGACGTATATTCGATCATATCAACGACGATGCGCGTTGCCGGCCGCGGGCCGACGACCCACTCCTTCTGGGCGATATATTCCTTTAATACGTCGTTCTGGATCGTGCCGCCGAGCTTGTCCTGCGAGACGTTCTGCTGCTCGGCCACCGCGATATACGCGCAGAGCGCATAGATGGCGCTCGCATTAATCGTCATCGAGGTCGTCACGCGGTCGAGTGGAATGCCGCTGTAGAGAACCTCGAAATCCTTCAGCGTGCTGACCGCGACGCCCTCCTTGCCGACCTCGCCGCGCGACATCGCGTGATCGCAGTCGTAGCCCATCAGCGCGGGCATATCGAAGGCGGTGGATAGTCCGCTCATTCCATGCTCGAGCAGATACTTGAAGCGCTTGTTGGTATCCTCGGGCGTTCCAAATCCCGCGAACTGCCGCATCGTCCAGAGCCGTCCTCGATACATCGACGGCTGCGGCCCGCGCGTATAGGGAAACTGGCCGGGAAATCCCAGTTCGCGCTCATATCGCTCGACGTCCTCTGCGCTCGGATTGCCGATATCCAGCGGCGTCAGCAGGTCGGGAATCGGGATCCCGCCATCCGTCTGAAACGAAGACTGGCGCAGCGGCATCTTCGCCGCACTCCCGCCGAGATCGATCTTTGTCCACGCATCCTGGCTGGCCTTCAGCCGTGCGCGCGCTTCGCTATCTCTGGAGTCGCTCATGTCGAGCGAGATATCACGAGCGGAGCCGTCGATTCAAAAGCAATCCCGGTCAACGCTCTTTAAGCACATCGCGCGCGATCACCAGTCGCTGGATCTCGCTGGTGCCCTCATAGATCGTCGTCACGCGTGCATCGCGATAGTGCCGTTCGGCGGGGAACTCATCGATATATCCATATCCGCCATGAATCTGGACGGAGATATCGCAGGCCCGGTTGGCCTTCTCGCTGGCGAATAGCTTCGCCATCGAGCCTTCACTGGTGAACGGGCGACCGGCCTCCTTCAATACCGCGGCTCGCAGCACGAGCAGGCGCGCCGCAGCGAGCTCCGTATCGACGTCGGCGAGCATGAATCGAAGCGCCTGGAATTCGCCGATTGGCTTGCCGAATGCGCTGCGCTCCTTCGCATATCGAACGGCGCAATTCATTGCTGCCGTGCCGATTCCGATCGATTGCGCGCCAATCCCGATGCGTCCGCCGTCGAGCGCGGCGAGCGCGATGGAGAAGCCTTGACCCTCCACGCCCAGCATTGCGCTGGCTGGCACACGGAGATCCTCGAACGTGAGCGCAACCGTGCTCGACGCACGCAGGCCCATCTTGTCTTCCTTCTTGCCGATGTGCAGGCCCGTGGCGCCGGCCTCGACGAGAAAGCAGGAGATCCCTTTGTGCGCCGAATCAGGCGCGCCAGTCCTGGCCCAGACGATGATGACGCCCGCGCGATCGCCGGCGCTGATCCACTGCTTGCTGCCGTTGATCACGAAATCGCTGCCGTCGCGGCGCGCGCTGGTGCGCATCGCTGCGGGATCGGAACCGCAGTGCGATTCGGAGAGGCCAAACGAGGCGGCCGTAAATCGGCCTGACGTGATCTCAGGGACGTAGCGCGTCTTCTGCACATCGGTGCCGAAGCGCACGAGCGTCTCGGCAACCATGTTGTTGACTGCCATCGTCACGGCCGTCGACGCGCACCCCTGCGCGACCTCCATCATTGCCAACGCATATGAGACAGCGCCGGCCTCCGCGCCGCCGAGGGACTCGGGGATATTCACGCCCATCAGGCCAAGTTCGGCGAGCGCGCGGCTGTGCTCGACTGGGAACGCCTGCTCACGATCCATCCGCGCGGCATCAGGAGCAAGCGATTGCTGCGCATAGGCCCGCGCAGTCTTCTGCACTGCGGCCTGCGTCTCGGACGGTTCAAACAGGGTCATATCGACTTGGATCCCTCTGCCCGTCCGCGTGGCGGGCAGCTACTCGCTCTTCGGCGTAGGCGGCGGCTGGCCGGGCCGGCGCAGCACGATGTACATCTTCTCGAACTCGAGTGCGAAAGCCTCGACCTGCTTGCGCAGCAGAGAGCGTTCAATCAGCACGCCGTCAGAACTCGTCAGCTTGAACTCGCGCGCGACCGCGATCCCCTTTTCGGTGATCGACCAGCGCGCATGCCCTGCCTCGCGAACGACGCCGACGCGAACGAAGTCGCTGATCGCCATCGCCAGAGACGTATGCCACCGCGCGAGACGCCGCTCGAGGGGGTTCGATTCCCAGTCGCGCGCGTTGAGCGTGACGATATCGCGGATATGCGTATAGATGTCTGCAATCCCCGCCGAGCCGCCGCCGAACAGCAGCGCGGAGAGCAGCGGAGCACAGAATACCTGTCGCGGGGTTAGCTGGTCGGCCATAGCCACCCCGATATCGCTGCGGTCGATAAGAGCCGCGCTTGCCAATCCCATCGCCTCACCCCCATCACAATGCGGACCATGCCAATTCAAGCCTTGAGTAGCGCGTTGGCAATCACGAGCCGTTGAATCTCGCTCGTACCTTCGTAGATTTCAGTGATGCGCGCGTCGCGGAAGTGCCGCTCGATGGGCAACTCCTTCGAGTAGCCCATGCCGCCGTGGATCTGTACCGACTTGTCGGTCACCCGCCCGCTCATCTCGGATGCGTACAACTTGGCCATCGACGATTCGCGCGAGTGGCGCACGCCCGCGTCCTTCATGCTCGCCGCGCGCAGCGTCAGCAACTGAGCCGCGGAGATCTCCGTGGCCATATCCGCCAGCATGAATTGAATCGCCTGGTGGTTCGAGATCGGCACGTCGAAGGTCTTGCGAACCTTCGCGTACTCGCGCGCGCCCTCGAAGGCCGCCCGCGCGATGCCGATCGCCTGCGCTGCGATGCCGATGCGTCCACCGTCGAGCGTCGCCATCGCGATCTTGAAGCCGTCTCCCTCGTTGCCGAGTCGCTGCGACTCGTGCACCTCGAGGTTGTCGAAGAACATCGTGCAAGACGGAGATGCGCAGATCCCGAGCTTCTCATCTGCCTTCTGGCGCAAGAATCCGGGCGCGTTCGTCTCGACGAGAAACGCCGTGATGCCCTTGGTTCCCTTGCTCGGATCCGTGATCGTGAAGAGGACCATCGCGTCCGCGACGGGGCCGTTGGTGATCCAGTTCTTCGTCCCGTTGATGACGTACTTGTCGCCCTTCTTCACCGCGAGCGTGCGCTGCTCCGCTGCGTCGCTGCCTGCGTTCGGCTCGGTGAGCCCGAAACAGCCGAGCTTCTGGCCGCTCGCAAACGGCGTGAGGAAACGCTCGCGCTGTGCATCGGTGCCGAACTTGTAGACCGGGTCGCAATAGAGCGAATTCGACACCGAGAGCGTCACGCCCGTCGAGGCGCAACCGCGCGAGATCTCCTCGACGGCAAGCGCATACGCGACGTTGTCCATCCCCGCGCCGCCCCACTTCTCGGGCACCGCGACGGCGAAGAGGCCCAACTCGGCGCACTTCTTCACCGCCTCGGCCGGGAACGTGTGCGCGCGGTCCCACGCGCTCGCATTGGGCTTGAGCTCCTTCTCCGCGAACTCACGGCAGGTGTCGCGAAGCAGCCGTTGCTCGTCGGTCAGTTCAGTCAGCATAGGCGTCGCAAACCATCTCAGAAGAAGGAGTCTTCAAGCCACGCAACGAGGCCGTGGACAGTACACGTTGTCGTCAGCGATGCAAGTCAGGGAGTAGCGGTGCTCTTCGCTGGGGTCGCCGGAGCATACTTGGCGGGGTTCTTCTTGAACTTCTTCCTGCAGCCCCCGCAGCAGAACGCGTAGGTGCGCCCCTCGTGCACGTGGAAATCGGTCTCGTCGTCAACCTGGAAGACCTCGCCCGAAACAGCGCAGGTCGCCCAGGTGCCGATCGCCGGCTGCTTGTCGAACGAGCTCGGAGCACCCGTGTGCTTCTTCGCCTCGGCCTCCTCCGCCTCGGACTTCTCGTGCTCGCCGCCGTGCGCGCGCGCCGCCACAGGCGCGAGCATCAGGCCAGCGAGGATCGCGATCAGCGCGCTCTTCATCCGCATCATGTTCGTCATGGCTAGACCCCCGCCGACGCTGCAGCAATGAGGCTGCGGCCAATGACCATGCGCTGAATCTGCGACGTCCCCTCGTAGATCTGCAGCAGCTTCGCGTCTCGCATCAGTTTCTCCACCGGATACTCCTTCGTGTAGCCATAGCCGCCGAAAATCTGCACGGCATCGGTCGCCACCTGCATTGCCGAGTCTGCCCCGAACGCCTTCGCGTAGGCCGACTCAATCGCGTCGAGCTTGCCCTGCCCGATGTTCCACGCAGCCTTGAGCATCAGCAGGCGCGTCGCTTCATACTTCATCGCCATGTCGGCGAGCATGAATTGGATCGCCTGGAACTGGCCGATCGCCTGGCCGAACGCCTTGCGCTCCGTCGCGTACTTCGTGCACTCCTCAAGCGCGCGCCGCATGATGCCCGTCGCTCCTGCGGCAATCCACGGACGCGAGCGATCGAACGTCTTCATCGCGACCTTGAAGCCCTGCCCTTCGGCGCCGACAAGGTGCGCCTTCGTGAGCTTCACGTCCTCGTAGATGATGTCGCAGGTGTTGGACGCGCGCTGGCCGAGCTTGTCCTCCTTGCGGCCCACCGAGACGCCCGGCAGATCGCGCGGGACGACGAAGCAGGTGATCCCCTTGTGGCGGTCCGTTGCGTCGCCTGTGCGTGCGAACGTCGTGTACCAGTTGGCATAGGCGCCGTTGGTGATCCAGCGCTTGATGCCGTTGAGGATCCACTCGTCGCCGACCTTGCGCACCGTGGTCCGCATGCCCGCCACGTCCGAGCCCGCGTCCGGCTCGCTGCAGGCGTATGCCGCGAACGAGCAGGAGTCGGTGAGCTGTCCGAGGTAGTTCTTCTTCTGCTCCTCGGTGCCCGCGAGGATCAGCGGCATCGCGGCGAGGTTGTTCCCTGCGAGCGTCGTCCCGATCCCGGCGCAACCGAAATTGATCTCCTCCTGCATCAGCACGTGATCCAGCGTCGAGAGACCGAGGCCGCCGTACTCCTGCGGCACCTCTCCGTTCATCAGGCCGAGCTCCCAGCCCTCCTTGCAGATCTCCGAGGGAAACGTCCCGTGCTCGTCGAGCTTCTGCGCGACGGGGATGATCTTCTCCTTGGTGAACTTGCGAGCCGTTGCAATCAGGCGCTGCTGGTCATCGTTCAGCGAAAAATCCATGGTGTGTCTCTCCGCGGTGTCTTGAACTCAGTGGGCTACTTGCGGGTGAACGTCGCCGGCCGCTTTTCGACAAACGCGCGCATTCCCTCGCGGCGGTCGTCGGTGTCAAAGAGAAGTCCGAAGGTGTCGCATTCCTGGTGATTCGCGTCGCGCAACGGCACATCCGCTCCGTGCTCGACGAGCTGCTTCACGCGTGCGATGGCGAGCGGACCCTTCGTCGCGATCTTCTGCGCCACGTTCTTGCAGTGGGCGAGCAGCTGATCCTTCGGGAGCACGTCGAGGACGAGACCAATCTCGTGCGCCTTCTTCGCGTCGATCATGTCGCCCGTGAAGAGCAGCTCCTTCGCGCGCATCTTGCCGAGCAGTCGCGGCAGGCGCTGCGAGCCGCCGAAGCCAGGGACGACGCCGAGATTCACTTCGGGTTGTCCGAGACGCGCGTTCTCCGAGCAGTAGATAAGGTCGCACGCGAGCGCCATCTCGAGGCCGCCGCCGAGCGCAAATCCGTTGATCGCCGCGATCATCGCGCAGGGCAGGGCCTCCATCAGGGCAGTCGCGATGTGCCCGAGTTGCGAGAACTCGCGCCCGGCCCATGCGCCCATCGGCGCCATCTCCGCGATGTCCGCGCCCGCGACGAACGCCTTCTCTCCCGAGCCGGTCAGGATGATCGCGCGCACCGCATCCGCGCCCTCGCCCAACTCGCGCAGCGCCAGCGTGAGCTCGCGCAGCATCATCGCGTTGAGCGCATTGAGCGCCTTGGGCCGATTGAACGAGATGATCCCGATCGGGCCTTCGCGTTCAACCAGCAGCGTTTCGTAGGTTGCAGTCATCGCGCGCTCTCGTGGGTTCGTCTTAGTACGCGAAGAAGCCGCGCTTGCTCTTCTTGCCGAGCCAGCCCGCCTCGACGTGCTGCCGCAGAATCGGCGCGGGACGATACTTGTCCTCGCCGAGCCCCTTGTGCAGCACCTCGGCGATCGACAGGCAGGTATCGAGCCCGATGAAATCGGCGAGCGTGAGCGGCCCCATCGGCTGGTTGGTCCCCAGCTTCATCGCGGTGTCGATGTCGGCGGCAGAGCCGAGACCTTCCTGAAGCGCGAAGCAGGCCTCGTTGATCATCGGGATGAGGATGCGATTGACGATGAACCCCGGCATGTCCTTCGAGAGGACGGTCGTCTTGCCGAGCTTCTTCGCGAGCGCGTCGGTCGCGGCGTAGGTCGCGTCGCTTGTCTGGATCGCACGGATGATCTCGACGAGCTGCATGACCGGCACGGGATTCATGAAGTGCATGCCGATGACCCGCTCGGGAGCAGGCACGCTCGCGGCGAGCCGCGTGATCGGAATGCTCGAGGTGTTCGACGCGAGGATCGCCTCGGTGCCCATCGCGCGCGCGAGCCCCTCGAAGACCTTGCGCTTGACCGCCTCGTTCTCGGTGACGGCCTCGACCGCGATCTGCGCGCCGGCCGCATCATCTGTAGATCGCCCGCCCTTGATGCGAGCGATCGTGGCCGCCGCAAGTTCCGCCGTGAGCTTGCCCTTCGTGACCGCCCTGTCGAGCTGCGCGCGAATGCCCGCGAGCCCTTTCTCGACGAGCGCGCCATCCTGATCGATGAGCACCACCTCGAGGCCCGCTTGCGCGGCGACCTGCGCGATGCCCGCGCCCATCTGACCTGCGCCCACGACCGCCAGTTTGCGAATGTCCACGTGCGCTCCGCGAGAGAGGGCGCGCAAGATGCGCGGGCGTCTTAGGGCTGTCAAGGCGCGGCGTGCGTTGTTACGGTGCGGCATGACGTCCCGCTCTGACGATCGCTCGATTCGCACCAGGCCCAGCGCGAAGAAAACGCCCCAGCGCGCATCGCCGCGCGTGAAAACAACTCCGAAGAAACCGCGAAAGGCGCGGACGGAACTTGCGCTCGCGGAGGCGGAGCGGCGGCTCACCGTCGAGTTGCGTGCAGAGATCGAGCGACTGCGTGCGCAGGACGAGCGCAAGGACAACTTTCTCGCGAACGTGTCGCACGAGTTGCGCTCTCCGCTGGTGACGATGCTCGGCTACAACGACCTTCTGCTCACCGAGAAACTCGGGCCGATCAGTGATCGGCAGCGGCAGTGCCTGCAGATCTCCCGCTCGAGCGGGAAGCGGCTCAAGCAGTTCATCGAGGAGTTGATGGACTTCTCGCGCTTCGAGTTGACGCGCACCCAGATGCGGCCTTCCCGCTTTTCTCTTCGCGAACTGATTGCGCATGCGGCGGAAGGGCTCACGCCCAGGCTGCTTGAGCGGCGCATCTCCATTCGCCAGCGCATCGGGCGCAACGTCAGCGAGGCCGTGGGCGATCGCGGGCGGATCCTCCAGGTCCTCGCCAATCTGCTCTCGAACGCGGAGCGCGCTTGCCGCGACGGCGGCCGCATCACACTCTCGGCGGAAGTTCGCGCCGGCGCTCTCGCGATCTCGGTGCAGGACGACGGAAGCGGCATCGCCCCGGAGCACGTCGAGCGCATCTTCGATCGGCTCTATCAAGTCGGCGACGCGAAGGGCACCTCGAAGCAGGGCCTCGGGTTGGGGTTGAACATCGTGAAGTCGATCGTCGAGGCGCACGGCGGTGGAGTGACGGTGCAGAGCGTCGTCGGCAAGGGTTCGACGTTCACCTTCACCCTGCCGCTGTAGATATGTCTCCCCGCGCTGCTACTCCGCGCGCTCGGCCGCCACCCGCGCGGGTTTGCTGACATCCAGTTCGATCTGCGCCCGCGTGCGTCGGGTTGGACGCGAGCGATAGACCAGGTCTGCCTCCAGCTCGGCCGTGCCAGGCTTGGCCCGCAGCTCATTCCGGAGAATCTGCGGCGCTCCTGCGTGATCGAAGTTGAGCACCGTGCGCGAAAGCAGATGCCCTTCTCTGGTGACGAGCAGGTCGACCTCGCTCAACTCTCCTGGCATCGCAGCGGCAAGATCAAGCTCGATGACCAGATCGCGTGGCTTGCGCAACTGCGTCCAGAGCACCAGCCCACCCGCGAGGAGCGCGAGAAAGCCGAGGCGCAGCAGTCGCTGCCGCGGAGTGTCCTTCTCGTGCGGATGGCGCGCGTCGACTCCGGCCGCCGTCTCCCCGGGTTGCAACTCGACGGTCACGTTCCGCCTTCTGCGTCGGCGGGAGGATGCGCAGCAACAGGCTCAGCGGCGCCCGGACTCGTCGCCGAGTCGTCGCCCTTTTCCTCTTTCTCGTCCTTCTTGCGCTTCACCGACACCTTCACGCCGGGCTCGCCCGAAGGCTTGAGTCGCACCGTCGCGTTGACCTCGAGCGTGACCCCGGTCAGCACCTTCCAGACCTCGCGGCGCAGAGTCTCGCTCTCGAGAAAGCGCCGCACCTCCTGCGTCACCACGCGAGTGACCTCTCCGCGCGTTCGGTCCGCCTGCGAAAGCAGAAACGCCAGCACGTCCTTGGGCAGCTTCACCTGTCCGGCGGCGTTTCGAATTCCCTCTTCGGTCATGAAGAGAGCTCCCACCCCGGTGAGCACGGCCTTGCGAATCAGGTCGGGGAGGATCCCCGCCTTCTCCGGCGCGTCTGCGTCGCTCTCGTCGTCGAGATCGATGTTGCGCTCACCCACGATGCGGTCCGCCACGGTGACCTCCAGTGCCCTGCGAAATGATTGCTATGCCAATAATTGGTACACCAAGCAGTTTCAGTTGCCACCCAGCGAGAGCGTGAAGTCCAGTTCCGGCGCGTTGCTTTCCTGCTCCTGGCCATTGCGCACGCGCACGCCGGCCGCGAACGTCGTTCCCGACTGGGCGCTCGACAGCGATAGATCCTCGTCGATCTGCAGCGTCCCTTGCGTCGCGTTCGCGGCGAGGTTCTGCGTGTTGAATAGATCGGCCAGAGAGACCCCTTCGACGAGATTCCCGTTCAGCAGCAACTCCAGCGCACCTGCACCCATCGTCCCGCTCGGGTCGCTGAAGTCGACCGCCAGACGCAGCTTGAAGGGATCTTCCGGATCCTGGCACGGGATCTCGCGGCAGCGCAGATTCGTCAACCGAGGTCCGCCACCGCACGCGGCGCAGAGAACCAGCAGGGTTGCACTCCTGCGAATCCGCGACCGCGTAGACATCGCATCTCCTTGCCTGGCCTGCGAGAGCGCTCGACCGTTGGTATACCAACGATCTCCCGATCAGGCCTTCTTGCCGAGTTGCACCAGCGGCTTCTGGCCGCGCGGCACCGCGAAGAGATTGGCGAGAGACACGCGATCGGCCACGTTCTGCGCGATGCGGACGAGCGCCTGCGCCTCTGGCAACTCGGGATGGGATGCGACGACCGGCTTGCCATCATCGCCGCCTTCGCGCACCGCAAGGTTGATCGGAACGCGCCCGAGAAACGGGACCGCCATCTTGTTCGCGGCGAGCTCCGCGCCGCCCTTCGCGAAGATCTCCGTCTCGACCTTGCAGTGCGGGCAGACAAACCCGGACATGTTCTCGACCATGCCGAGCACGGGAATCGAGACTTTGTCGAACATCGTCTTCGCCTTGATGGCGTCGGAGAGGGCCACGTCCTGTGGAGTCGTCACGATCACCGCGCCGCTCGTCGAAACCTGCTGCGCGATGGTCAACTGCACATCTCCCGTGCCCGGAGGCAAATCGAGAACCAGGTAGTCGAGATCGCCCCACTCGACGTCGCGCAGCAGTTGCACGAGCGCGCCGTGGAGCATCGGACCGCGCCAGATCATCGCCTGATCGGGATCGACGAAGAAACCGATCGAGATCACTTTCACGCCATAGGCAACGAGCGGCAGTACCTTCTTGTCGCCGTTGCTCTGCGGGCGTCCTCCGAAGAGGCCCATCATCAAGGGCACGCTGGGGCCGTAGATGTCCGCGTCGAGCAGTCCGACCTTGCAGCCAAGCTGTGCGAGCGCGATGGCGATGTTGCAACTGACCGTGCTCTTGCCGACGCCGCCCTTGCCGCTGCCGACGAGGATGACGTTCTTCACCGTCGGCACGAGATCGTTGCCCGCGCCCTTCGCGGCCGAGGGACGAACCTCAGCAGAGAAGGCCACCTCGACGCGCGAGAAGGACATCGGATCCAGCTTGGCGCGGACGGAATCCTCGAGGGCGCGCTTGTGCGGACTCGCGGGCGTCGGCAGGACGAGGCGGATGCGCACGCCGTTGCCCTCGAGCGGCTCGACAGCCTGGACCATCTTGAGTTCGCCGAGCGAACGGGTCGAACTGGGATCGCGAATCTCGGAGAGGGCGCGAAGTACAGCATCAGCAGAGGTGTCGAGAGCGGCCACTTCAGCCTCCGGGGGCAAGGGGGCGCGGAAGATGCTTGCGGGGTGGGGCCCTGTCAATAGAGCGAAGCGGGCGCGCGTGTCGGCTGTCCGTCGAGGAGGACGTGGGTCAGTCCCGCCGCGAATGCCGCGTGCACGGCCGTGTCGACTTCAATGCGCGTTGGCCGGCGGGCGATCAGCGGCAGGCGTCTCGCGTGGTGGAGCGGGCGATATTGCGACATCACATTCACAGTGAGCGCTGGAGAGATCGTCGCGCAGAGCTGCATCACGTCGGCGGGAGCAGACGCGCTGTTGGGCAGTACGAGGTGCCGGACGATCACTCCGCGCGTCGCGAGTCCAGCGCTGTCGATGTCGAGTGGGCCCGTCTGCCGCCACATCTCCGCGAGGCTCTCGCGAAGCGCAGCCGTGTAGCGCGGGCTTCCGGAGATCGCTTCGCCGTCCGCGTCGCGGCCGTACTTTGCGTCGGGCAGATAGATGTCGACGACGCCGTCGAGGAGCGTGAGCGCCTCGCGCGATTCGTATCCGCCGCAGTTCCAGACGACGGGGAGAGCAAATCCTCTCTCCGCAGCGGCCGCGAGCCCACCGAGCAGCGCCGGCATCACATGCGTCGGCGTGACCAGGTTCAGGTTCGCGGCGCCGCGCTTCTGCAGATCGAGAAAGAGCGCAGCGAGGTCGTTCTCTCCTGCCGCGACGAGACCTTTGCGCTCGAGGGAGAAGTCGGCCGTCTCACAGCTGCGGCACGCGAGATTGCATCCTCCCAGCAGGACCAGCCCCGAACCGCGCCGTTCGGCGACGAGCATCGACTCCTCGCCATGATGAATGCCGGCGCCGGCGAGGAAGACGCCGTCGCCCTCGTAGCAGCGCCCAGCGGGGCCGCGCGTTCGATCGACCCGGCAGCGATGTGCACAGAGATCGCAGTCCGCGTAGTGCGCGCGGGCGTCCGCCGCTCGGCGGCGCAACTCAATGGCGGAGAGCCTCACCGAAACATTGTAACTCGATGCGCACCTCTGGCAGGTTCCCCGCCCGATGTTCGCGACCCCGACACCAACGGAGCACCACGCAGTTCCCGCTCTGGTGATCTTCCTCGCGACCTACCTGTTCCTCACTGGGCTGCGCCTCCCTCGGATTGGCCTCGACCGCACTGGCGCTGCGTTGGCGGGCGCCGTCGCGATGGTGGTGTTCGGCGTCGTCGGCACGACCCAGGTGGCGCAGCTTGCGATCAATTGGGAGACGATCTTCCTTCTCCTCGGCATGATGATTCTCTCCTCCGCACTCGCTCGCGCTGGCGTGTTTCGCTGGATCAGCTACCGGGCGCTCAAGCGGGCGCAGGGCGCACAGGGCCTGCTCGCGCTGCTCGTTGCCGTGGCCGGAGGACTGTCGGCCCTCATGGTGAACGACACTGTCTGTCTGATGTGCACGCCGCTGGTCGTTGCGCTAATCGACGATGCAGAGCTGCCGCCGTGGCCGTTTCTCCTCGGACTCGCCTTCGCATCGAACGCTGGAAGCGTCGCGACGCCGACGGGCAATCCGCAGAACATGGTGATCGCCACGCTCTCGGGGATTTCGTTCCCGACGTTCACTGCGGCGCTCGCTCTGCCCGCACTCGTTGCGCTTGCGAGCGTCTTTCTCGTCCTCGAATTCGAGTTTCGCGCTGAGTTGCGCGCGACCCCACTGAGCGTCCATCTCCCGCCGCCGACCGTCGATCTCGTCGCGGCGAGCACGTGCGCCGCAGTGCTTGTCCTGGTGGTCGCCGGATTCTTCCTCGGGCAGAGCCTCGCCTGGACCGCGATGGCAGGGGCCGCGTTGGTGCTGCTGTTCACTCCCGGCCCGGCGAAGCGCACTCTCGAAGGAGTCGATGGAACGCTGCTGCTCTTCTTCGCGGCGCTGTTCGTCGTCACGTTCGGCATTGCGCAGGCGGGCATCGCGGAGCGGTTGTTTGATGCTCTCGAGCCGCTCTTCGGGACAACTCCAGGCAACCAGATCGTACGCTTCGGCGCGTTCGCCATCGCGGGATCGCAACTGGTGAGCAATGTGCCGTTCGTGCTGCTCGCGTCGCGCTGGATCCCGCAGATGGCCGACCCGCACCTCTCCTGGCTGGCGTTGGCACTGACAACGACGCTGGCCGGGAATCTCACGCCCGTCGCGTCGGTTGCCAATCTCATCGTGCTCGAATTGGCTGGTCAGAAAGGACAGATCCCCTTCCTGCGTTTTCTCCGCACCGGCATTGTCGCGACCTTTCTTCCTCTCGCGGCAGGGATGTCGGTGCTCTGGATCGAACGCTCGCTGGGTCTGTTGAAATAGCTGCGCGCCCCCGTCGTAGGAAGACTCGTGAATGCTGCTCTCGCCCTTCCCCACCCTTTGATTGACGCCTCCGAGAAGGCTCTGCCCACGTGTCCCTCAGACGAGGCGGCATGGGCGCGCGCGGCTGCGTCTGGCGACAGGGCCGCGTTCGGTCGACTCGTCGAGCGCCACAAGAACTCGGTCTACGGACTCTGCTGGCGGCTGCTCTCGTCGCAGGGCGGCTCGGAAGAAGCGCGCGATGCGGCACAGGAAGCGTTCCTGCGCGCCTACAGCAATCTGGCCGCGTTCGATGCGCGCCAGCCCTTTTCTGCGTGGGTGCTGCGGATCGCGCGCAATCACTGCATCGATCTTCTCCGGCGTCGGCGTCCGACTCTGGCTCTCGTTCCCGAGACGAGAGGCGAGGAGGACGCGACGCCGGGGGTGTTTTCTGAACCGGCAGATCCGTTCGCGAAGGGCGGCGAAGATGCCGTGCAGGAGCGCGAGGCGCAGCGCGATCTCGACGCAGCCATCGCGGCGCTGGCTCCGCGCTACCGTGAGGTCGTCGCGCTCTACCATGTGCAGCACAAGAGCTACGCGGAGATCGCGGCGACGCTCGATGTTCCGCTCGGCACCGTGATGACCTGGCTGCACCGCGCGCGCAAAGAGCTCAAGAGCCGACTCACGGAGCATCTCTCGTGACGACGCCGCGGACGCCACTGCACCTCGACGACGAGCAACTGCAGTCGCTCGCAGAGGGATCGTTGCGCGGCCCGGCGGGATTGGCTGCGCGCGAGCATTGCGACACGTGCGCCGAGTGTGCTGATTCCCTCGAGACGTATCGAGCTCTCTGCGGCAGGCTCGATGCGCTCACCGACCCGCCGGCCCCCGCGGAGTTCACGTCGCAGTTGCTCGAGTTGATCTCCGCGCAGGATGAGCAACTCGCGGCGCAGCGGCACATCTACCTCGCGGCAATCCCGGCCTTGCTGGTGGCGGCTCTCGCTGTGCTCGGCTGGAGTTGGTCAATCGCGCCAGGACAGCGACTCAACGCGCTGGTCCGGGACCTTGCGCTCTGCCGGCAACTGCTCGCCGTCGCGCAGCCGGCGTTGGAGACGATGCGCGTGCCGCTGGCCATGGGCGCGCTTCTGGCTTGCGCGGCAGTTGGCGTGCTTCTCGTGCGCACGCTGCGCGCGCCGGTGAGGACGCACTCCGCGCTGGTGACGCGATGAGCGGCGCAATCGTCGCGGCCGCGTTGCTCTCGCTCGGCTCGGCAAGCACGTCCCGGATGCATCCGCTCGTCGAGATGCTCGAGCAGATTGCCCAGCCCAGCGCAGAGCACGGCGCCGTCGTCCATCATTGGCTTGGCCGCACGTTCGGAACGCTCGCCGGGCACTTGTTCGCGCTGGACATCCAGCGAGCTCCCTCGGACGACGCCGCCGTGCCAATGTTGGTTGCCCTTCATGACGAACAGTCCTCCGATGATGACGAGGACGATGGTGCACCCGACGACGACGATGCCTCCTCACCTCCTCCGGGCGCTCCTTCTTCTCCGCGTGGGCCCTCCACTCGGCAGGTCGCGATTACTCTGCACGGACGAGATCTCGCGACGGTCGAACTGCTCAGCCAGATCGCCCGTGACGCCGGTTGGTCTCTCACGCTCGTCGGGGTCGGCAACGAGAAGATCGATCTCGATCTCGAGGCGCAGGATGCCGCGGAAGCGCTGCGGGCCGTGCTGCTCAAGGCGAACAGCCTCGGCGTCCTCCGGGGCGACAAGTTGGCCGTGATGGCGGCGACGAACGGACACTCGCCCGGGTTGCTCGTCGAACAGCGCGGCGGCACTGCGCGCGAAAAGCTGGACGGACCCAACCGACACGGCAGCGATCTCGTCAAGGTGTTCGGCGATCTGGTCGTCCCCGCCGGCACTGTCGTTCAGGGCGATGCAGTCGCGGTGCTCGGCTCTGTCGAGGTCGAACCGGGCGCCGTGGTCCAGGGTTCAACCGCAGCGATCGGCGGCAGCGTTCTGGTCCGGCGCGGCGCCGTTGTCCTCGGCGACAGCGTCTCTCTCTTCGGCGAAAACTCGGCAGAGCACGGCGCACAGGTGCTCGGCGATCACGTCCAGGTCGGCCTCGGGCGCGGCTTTTCGCACGCAGCAGAGCATCACCGCAGCCTCGCTTCGCGAATCGGCCCCTTCGGTCTCTTCCCCTCTCTCGCTCTCTTTGCCCTCGTCTACCTCTTTGGTCTCGCCACGCTCCATCTCTGGCCCGAGCGCGTCCGCTCGGTGGGAAGCGTGCTCGTCGCTTTTCCTCTGCGCGCATTCGTTGTCGGCACGCTCTGCTGGATGCTCTTTCTCCCGCTGCTCATCCTCCTCGTGGTCACGGTGGTCGGACTGCTCCTTGTGCCGCTCCTGCCTCTGGCTGTCGCGATCTCGGTGATGCTCGGAACCTGCGGTCTGGCACTTCGCATCGGTGAGGCGTTCCCCACAGGCGAGCATCAGAAGTTCATCGCGCCGATCTCGCTCGCGCTGGGCCTGGCTGCGGTGATGCTCGCGACGTTCGTTCCGTGGGTCGGAACGCCCCTGTTGCTCGTGCTGCTCGTCGTCGCGCCTGGCGCTGCAATCGCCTCCCGCTTCGGTCGCGTGCCAGCGAGCGCATAGACCGCACGCAGCCTGCTAAGGTGCGTCCCCTCGATGCGCACTCCCTCCCGCCGCCTGCATCGGCATTCGCCGCACGATCGCGCCAGGCCGCTCTGGGTGCGGTCTTGCGCGATCGCGGTGATCTCCGCGGTCGGAGCCATGCTTGCCGCCTGCACCCCACGTCCGGCATCAGGACCTGCACGAGCGACCGTTCCCGCGCCGCCTGGCGCTCCCACGGGAACGCCGCCGCCACCGCCTGCACCCGGGAGAACCGACCCGAGTTGTGCTGCTCCGCTCGATGTACCGACCGCTCGCATTTCCCTTCGCCCCGCCCGCGGCCAGTTGACGATCGGAGTGCTCGCGGGGCTCAAGGACGCGGGCGACGAGAACCTGGCGCACCTGCGTCGTTTGGTTGCGATCCTGCGGAGTCGTGGTGCGGAGTTGCTCATCGCCGATGGTGATCTTGGAGACAACAGCGAGTCGCAGGAAGCACTGCTCTCCGCACTGGCTTCGCCTCTGGCAGTTGCCGCAGCGGGAATGACGACACCAGCAAGCACGGCCTCTCCTGCGCCGCTTCCGCTGCTGGTCAACGCTGGCAACCGTGAGGTTCGCGCAGAGCTCGACGCCGCCGAAGCGGCGCTGCGTAAGAAGGGCGTTGCGCTCATCGATCTCTCGCACACCCGCGTGATCGATCTCGGCGACGCGCTGATCGTCGGTCTGCCCGGCGCCTTTGAGCGGCGTCTGCTTCGTGCTGACGGCGCATGCATGTACGCGCAGTCGGATCTCGACGCACTCGGCGCTTTTTTCGACAAGCTTCCAGCGAACGCACCTCCCGCGCTCCTCGTCGCCGCGGTTCCGCCGCGCGGAGATGGCGCGCTCGGCCTCGATTTCTCCGATGGGCAGAACGTCGGCGATGCGCGACTCGCTCCGCTCATCACCGGAACGCGCGCGCGCTTCGGACTGTTCGCGCAGGTCTGGGAGGCCGGCGGACATGCACTCGATGGACAGGGCCAGCGAGTCGCCAGCGGCGTGCTCTCGAATCAGCTCTACGTCAACCCTGGCGCGGCCGATCGCACCGCCTGGCCGATGAACGATGGCACCACCTCAACCGGCCTCGCAGCGCTTATTAATGTGCGCGGAGCGAAGGCCTCCTACGAACCGATCCGGGAACTTCCCGCAGCTGCGAGGCCTTGAATGAAGCTGGGCGATATCCTCATCCGTCAGGGAGCAATCGACACCGAGAAGCTGGAGGCAGCGCTCTCAGATCAGCGTGCGTTCGGTGGTCGGCTTGGACGAACGCTCGTCGACCTCGGGTACCTCACCGAGGAGAAGCTCGTCGTCGCGCTCGGTGAACAGCTCGGTCTGCCGCCGGTCGAACTCGACGCGCTGGCTTCCGACTCCGAGGCGCTCTCGTGCCTGCCCGTCGATGCTTGCGAACGATACGGCGTATTTCCGGTCAAGGTTGATCGACAGACTTCGACGCTCTGGCTCGCGACGGCCGAGCCCGATCGCAACAACCTCCAGGAGGTCGCGCAACTGACGCAGATGACGATCGAGCCGATGATCGCGCCGATGAGTGCGATCGATCGCGCAGTGCGACGCCTCTACTATGGCGAACGCAGTGAGAAGGAGCGCGAGCCTCGTCGCACGGGCGAGGCGATTGCGCGCATTCCACGGGACCAGAGCATGCCGCCGTTCAAGCGGCCTGAGGTCTCCGGCGCGGACGTCTCGGGTCCGCAGCGGCCCATTCCTTTGAGTGCGCAGTCGCCCGATGTCAGCGGGGAGTCTCTGCCCCTCCACCTGATCTCGCCCGCGGGGCCGCGCGCCGATGACCCCACTGCCGAGCTGCGCGAACTTCTCATCCGCCTCGAGCGCACCGTTTCGGCGCAAGGACGCGCCTTCCGCAGCCTCATCGAACTGCTGCAGGAGAAAGGCATCGTGCGCCGCGGAGAGCTTGGCGCGCGCACGAGCAAAAAGCCGGGGATCTAGCGGCGAGGCTTCGTGTATTTCCTACACGAAGCTCATGCCGTCGTGACCGGGGCCGTGGCCCGAAAGCACAGCTGCACTTTCGCTGCGCCGCCGATCGGTCAGCTCGCTCACCATCTCGAGGATCTGCGGGTGCGTAAGGATCAGCTCCTGGAAATCCTCGGGGGGCAGCCGGAGCAGGATGGTCGTGCTCAAGGCGGTCACCGTCGCGCTCGCGGGCTCATTGCTCAGCAGTGACATCTCGCCGAACATCTCGCCCTCTTTCAGGCGAGCGAGCTCGACTTCGCGCGCGCCTGCGACCTGCTTGTGCACGCGTACGCCGCCGTGGAGGATGAGGAAGAGACCGTTCGCGGCCTGCGCCTCGCGAATGATGACGTCGCCCGCGGCAGCCTGCTTCATCTTGAACCGCTCGACGATCGCGCGCCGCTCGCCCGGATCGAAATCGCGGAAGAGCGGGGAGATCGCCATCACGTTGTTGACGAGGCGCTGCCGATAGAAGTTCTTCAACGACGTCGCGACAGAGGGGTAGCGCGCCACGGTCTCGCGCAGCACGTCGTCGGAGATCTCGAACAACTCGGTCTCCGCTTCCGCGACGACATTTGCGGCGCGCGCCGCACCGGAGAGCAGCGCCATCTCGCCGAAGAAGGCGCCTTCTCCGAGCGTCGCGAGCACCAACTCCGCGCCGTCCGGCAAACGCTTGAAGACCCGCACCCGGCCCTCAACCACGACGAAGAAGCTGCGGCCCGCCTCGCCCTCACGCAGGATCATCTCGCCGGGTGCCCAGCGTTTGTAGCTGAGGCGATTGACGAGCTCGACGAAGGCCTGCTGCGGAAGATCGTCAAAGAGGGGAACCTTCGCGGGGAGTCGCACAGGCTTCGGCGGAACGAGTGAAGAGAAGACCGCCTCAAACTCACCCGTCGTCGCGAGGCCCAGTGGCTCGTGCTCCTCGGGGCCTGCCTCGACGTTGTCACTCTCGACGCTGAGCAGCTCGATCTCGTCTTCGTCCTGGGCGAGGAGATCCGCGATCGGGCGCGCAGCCGCGCCAGCAGGACGCGCGCTCGAGCTGTCTCGAATCGTTGGTGTACCAACGATCTCAGCGCGCGCACGAAGCGGCGCATCATCCTCCGTGATGATCTCGATCTCGTCGCTCGGCGGTAGCGCGATCACGCGCGGCGCGGACTTCTTTTCGGGCACAGGCGCGCTCCCGCCCTTGACTGGCGCGGGAGTTCCGCTCGTAGGCGTCGCGCGCGCAGACGGACCGGGGACAAGCTCGAGCTCTTCGGCGGGGCCAGCGTCGAGCTCGATGGGCGCTCGCGATCTCGCGAACGGTGCGGGGCGAGGCAGGACCTGCGCAGCCGCACTCGCACCACGCGTCCCCTCGAGCATCGCGCCGATCTGATCGACCGCCTTGTGCCCCTCCGCGAGTTCCATCTCGCTCACACCACGCGCGCCCGCGCCGATCCCCTTGGCCACCTTGGGCTGGGCAGGCTCTGTCGCAGGCTTCGCGAAACGCCGACCGTTCATCTGCGCCAGGTCCTGCTGCGCCGCCTGGTTCTTCGGATCGATCTCGAGAATGACCTTGAATGCGCCGATCGCCTTGATCAGTTGCCCGTCCTCACCGAACTGCCGCCCGGCCGTCTGGTAGCAGGCGATGGCCTTCTCTTCGATGCCGAGCCGACGATACGTGTCGCCGAGTTTGAGACGGTGCTGCATGTCCTTCGGCTCGAGTCGCGCCAACTGTTCGAGGATCTCGGCGGCCTTGTCGAACTTGCTCTTGCCGAGAAACTCGGCCGCCTGATCCTTCAGCTTGCGGGTGTCGACTGTCGGGGAGGCCATCGGATCACCTTGTGGTCGGCGCATCAGCAGCGGCCGGAACTGCGCAAGCGTCGCGAACGCGTCGCTCAGGATCGTGGGTCAACGTCGCCCGCAACAACTCGCTCGGACCGTCGTGAAGCTGCGCAAGCAGCGTGCATGCCGCGGCCCGATCGCCGCCGTCGTCGCTCCAGAGCGAGACCCGCGCAGCCTCCGTGGCATTTGGAGGAACAGCGACAGAGGGAAGCTGCGCAAGCAGTTGCCCTAGACAGCCCGGCCTGGCAGCGCGAGTCGGCGCCGGATGCACCACCGAGTTCGCGAGCGCAATCCGCGCGGGCGCATTCCAATCGATCCCACTGTCCGCGACCGCCTTCTGGGCCGCATCAGGATCGGCAACAGAGGCCTCGTCCCTGGCTGGGAAACAGTCGGCAGAGAGCGCAGCTGTGCTGGGCGCGGTTGGGAGAGATTCGCCGCGCGCGGCCATCGCGACTGCACGGTCGGGATCGGACCGCAACTGCGCTGCGATCTCCGTGGCGCCTTTGGCGTCGAGGGAGATCAGTGCGCGCAGCGCCGAGGCAAGCAACGGATGCGAACTCGGAACAACAACGTCTGCGGCCAGCAACTGCTTCAGTCGCGCGGCGGCGTCCTGGCGCGGCGTCGCTCCGTTCTTCTCCTGCCGGGCGCGCACCATCGCCATCAGCTTCGCGATCTTCTCCCGATCTGCAGTCGGTGCGCGCATCGCAGCCTCGGCCAACTCCCGCGCAGCAGCGGCATGATCGTCCGACTCCGACTTGTGCGCGGCCCGCTCATTCTCGAGCGCCGCGAGCTCCCGCTTCACCACGGCAAGCAACTGCGGACCCGCGCGGGAAGCATGGAGCTTCTCGATGACGATCGACGCAGTCACGGGGAGCGTTCCCGTCGCACGAGACGCCACTTCGCCGAGCGCCAGTTCGACCGCAGGTGACACCAGAGCCGCTTTTGTCACATGCGTCCCGTCGCTCCCGCCTGCACTGGTCTGTGCAAGCGCCTCGATCAGAACAGCGGCGCGTTCCGCGGTGATCGACCGGAGTGGAAGCGTTCCCTTGTCCGCCTTGAGCAGCAGAACCAGAGCCTCTCCGAATGGTGCAGGAGAACAGCCGTGGGCAAGCAGAGCCGCTGCGCCGGGACGGCGGGCGAGGAGAGCCGTCGCGCATAAAGTCTGCGCAGGAGCCACGGCCGCGAGCGCACCAGCGGCAAACTCCGCGTCCTCCGCGTCGCCCTGCGCACGAAGCGCCAGCGCCGTCTGCGCGCCCGCCAGCGCGTCGCCGCCAAACGATCCGAGTGCCTCGACCGCCGTTGAAGAGATCAGCGGCACGTTCTCGCCAACAAGTTTCTGCAGCGCAGGAATGGCGCTCTTCGCCGCCGCGAGACCAAGTCCGTCTGCAGCGGCGGCCACCACAGCTCCGTCTCTGTCATCGAGGAGAGGCGAGAGCTTCGCGACATCATCAGGGCGGCCGAGCAAGCCAAGATCATGCGCGCCCGCTGCGCGCCAGGCCGAGACCGCTCCGCCGAGTCGCTCGAGCGCGCGTGCACGGCGGGTCTGCTCCTCGTGAGCGAGTTGCTTCTCCCGCGGAACGCCACAGCGTTCGAGCGCCTCGGCGACCGCCATCCGCACAGGGGGGCCACTGCGCGCGAACGCTCCGTGCAGGTAGGCGATCGAACGCTCGTTGCACCGCGCACCGAGAACGCGCGCGGCCGCAATTCGCACCGTCTCGTCGAGGTCGCTCAACGAGGCCGAGAGCGCGTCGTCTGCGAGCGCGCCTCGCTCCGCCGGATCGCGCGATCCCGCTCTGGGCGCGGCCGCGAGCGATTCAATCGCCGCGATTCGCACTTGCGCGGCAGGGTCGCGCGTCGCTCGCTCAAGCGCGACCCAGATCTCATCGTCGTCCCGCCGTTCCAACTGGCCGAGCGAACGAACCGCCGCGGTCCGCTCCCGCGGAGTCGGGGCGTGGAGGCCTTGCAGAGCCACCGTGCGCGCACTGGGACCGCACGCGATCGCGAACGAGAGCGCCGCACACAGCAGCGTCATTCGCGCCGATATGTTCGAACGCCGTTCGCCCGGATCCGCGTGCGTCATCGTCATACCTTGCGGCCTCGCTTCGGCTTCGGCGGACCGTGACCATGTCGCCGCGCCGGGAGCGAGATGTTGCGCGGCTTCTCTCCCGCCTCGGCCTTCTTGCCCGCCTGCGCGCGCAGCATGTCAACCTCGCCGCGTGTCAGTTCGCGCAACTCTCCCGGCAGAAGGCCCTGCACGTCGATGCCTCCGTAGTCAGCGCGGAAGAGCTTGATGACCGGCGCGCCGGCCGCTTCCATCAAGCGCTTGACGAGATGCTGCCGGCCCTCGGCGACGACGACACGGATCCAGGTGTTCTTCGGCGTCTTGCTGTGCAGCGACGCCTCGAGTGCCTTGGCTCGCCCGTCCTCGAGACGAACTCCCTCGAGGAGTCTCCCGATCAACTTGTCGGCAGCGGGTCCGAGCACATGTCCGCCAACCTTCGCGAGGTAGGTCCGCTTGACGCCGAACTTCGGGTGCATCAACTCGTGCGCGAGTTCGCCATCGTTGGTGATCAGGAGCGCGCCTTCGACGTCATAGTCGAGGCGCCCGACCGGATAGACCCGCTCTGTGATGCGCTTGAGGTACTGCGCGATCGTCGGCCTTTCCTGCGGATCGCTCATCGTCGTCACGCAACCGGCCGGCTTGTAGAGGACGTACCAGACCTTCTCCTCCTCCTCCGCGATCTGCCGTCCGTCGACGCGAATCACGTCCTCGGCGAGATCTGCCTTGGTCCCGAGTTCGCGCACGACCTTGCCGTTCACTTCAACATGCCCCTCCGTGATCAGCGTCTCGGCCTTGCGGCGCGACGCGATCCCGGCATGGGCGAGAATTTTCTGCAGCCGCTCTTGCATGGGTTCCTACGCTCCCTTGTTGTCCGCTGGCGCGGGAGCGGAAGTGCCCTGGGCCGCATGTTCATCTGGTGCTGCCTCGATGCTTTGAGTACCAATTGTTGCTGTACCAACGATCTCGGCGCCGGCCTGGTGCGAGCGAATCAAGACCGCTCCCGCCATCGACGTGTGCGGCGACTCGCCCGGCGCACCTGTCCCGGCACCCGGGGGCGCGAGGACGGCCGCGGTGCTCTTGGCGTGCGCGTCGGCAACCTCCATCGCCTTCTCGAGTTGCTCGAGCGCGGCATCGCTCTCGACCGACGCCTCCTTCATCTTCTGCTCGAGGACAGGATCGTGCGCGAGCGCGGTGAGACCCGTCACGGGCGGCGCGTCGGGCGTCTCCTCCTCGACGATCTTGCGGCTCTCTTCCGAAAGTTCCTGGAACTCGCGCAGCGTCGGCAACTGCGTCAGGTCGCGCAGGTTGAACAACTCGAGGAACTCCTTGCTCGTGCCGTAGATCAGCGGCCGCCCTGGCTCGTCCTTCTTGCCGAGGATTCGGATGAGCTTGCGCTCGAGCAGCGCCTTGGTCACCGCGCCGCAATCGACGCCGCGGATGTCTTCCATCTCAGGACGCGTCAGCGGTTGCCGATAGGCAATGATCGCCAGCGTCTCGAGAGCCGCGCGCGTGAGGCGCAGCGGCTTGACCTGCAGCATGCGGCGCACGTATGCGCCCACCGCGGGCTCCGTGCGCAATTGCCAACGCCCACCGAGATCCGCGAGCGCGATGCCTCCCTTGCGCGCGACATACTGCTCGCTGAGCGTCGCCATCCCCTGCGCGACCTGCTCTTGCGAGAACTGCGTCGCCTCCATCAGTCCGGGCAGGTCGAGCGGCTTCTCGGCAGCGAAGAGAAGCGCCTCGAGGACCTGGCAGACGCGCTCCGGCGCAGCGAAGCGCGCGGCCTCTGCAAGCAGCTTGAGGTCGTCCTGCGCAGCCGCAACGAGCTCCTCTTCATCGCTCTTCTTCGGATCGCTGGGGAACTCGATCTCACTCGGCGGCCGCGCGAACAGTTCGCCCGCGGGTGTCGTGATCGGCTCGGCCGCGGCCGGCGCGGCCTCCGCATCCTTCGCCGCCGTTTCCTTCTCAACCTCGGTAGTCAAGCGCGACTCCTTCCGCAGCGGTCGAGAGCAGCGCCGCCGTGCGCGACAGATAGATCTCTCCGTGCAGATCCGCCTGGTGCACGCGGATCAATTTCAGCTTCGCCATCTCCAGCACAGCGAGGAACGTCGGCACGACGCGATGGCGATCCATCTCGCCGAGATCGGCAAAGAGCGTTGAGAATCCGATCCTCTCCTCGACGCGCAGCCGATCCGCGATGGTCGAAATCCGGTCGCCGATCGAGAGGCGTTCGACAAAGACTTCGTGCGGGATCTCGATCTTCCGCTCGACGAGGATCTTCGCGAACAGCTCGATGAGCCGATAGACGGACAACTCCGGCGACTTCATCCACGTCACTTCGTCAGGGAAAAGCGGCAACTCCTCGCGTGCGCGCCGCACGAACGTGTCGCGCCCGAGTTGCGGAAGCCGCCCGATCTTGAGCGCCGCGTCCTTGTACTTTTGATACTCGAGCAGCCGACGCACCAACTCTTCGCGCGGGTCGGGACCGATCTCCGTGTCCGGCGCGTCCTGCGATTCGTCGCGCGGGAGCAGCATGCGCGACTTGATGTGCGCGAGCGTCGCGGCCATCAGCAGATACTCGGCCGCCAGATCGATGTTCAGCTCGCGCGCACGATCCATGTACTCGAGGTAGCGATCGGTGACGAACGAGATCGGAATGTCGAAGATGTCGAGCTTGTGATCCTGGATGAGCGAGAGGAGCAGGTCGAGCGGCCCCTCGAACTTCGCAAGATGGAGAGACAGCGCATCGGGATCGAGCGCCGGACCGCTCCCCTGGCCCACTTCCGCGCTCTCGACGATCACGGCGCCAGGCGGCATCGGCGTCACCGACGACGGCACGGCAGCGACAGCAACGCGCCCAGGCGCTGCGGCCACGGTCGCGTCGACCGTCGAATCCGCGCCCGATGCGGGCGAGGAGTTGTGCGGCTCATGCGACATCGCTACCCCAGCTTCATCGCCGCGCGGACCGACTCCATCGTCTGCTCCGCGACCGCCTGCGCCTTGCGCGTTCCGAGTTGGACGAGTTCGTCAATGCGACCCGGATTGCGATCCAGTTCGGCGCGCCGATCACGGTGCTTCTCCAACTCGGGGAGGAGCGAGACGAGCAGCAGTTTCTTGCAATCGACGCAGCCAATCGCAGCGGTGCGGCACTCCGCGCCCACACGCTCGATCGCCTCGGGCGTCGAGTATGCGCGGTGCAGATGATAGATGGCGCAGATCTCGGGATTGCCCGGATCGGTGCGTCGCACGCGGGCAGGATCGGTCACCGCCACCATCACCCGCTTGCGGGCGCTCTCGCCATCTTCTCCGAGCTCGATCGCGTTGCCGTAGCTCTTCGACATCTTGCGGCCGTCGAGCCCGAGAATCTTCGGCACCGCCGTCAAGAGCGGTCGCGGCTCAACCAGCACGGGCTTGTTCTCCTTGCCGTAGAGGTGATTGAAGCGGCGGACCAACTCGCGCGCGAACTCGAGATGCGAGACCTGATCCTGCCCGACGGGCACCGCGTCCGCGCCATAGACTGCAACGTCAGCCGTCTGCAGCACCGGATAGCCGAGGAAGCCGTGGGTCGCGAGATCCTTCTCCCGCAGTTGCTCCTGCTGTTCCTTGAACGTCGGCACGCGCTCCAGCCAGCCGAGCGGCGTGATCATGCTGAGCAGAAGGTAGAGCTCGGCGTGCTGCTTGACGCGGCTCTGGATGAAGAGAGTGACGCGCTCCGGATCGAGCCCGGCCGCGACCCAGTCGGCAAACATGTCGCGCGTCGAAGCTTCGATCTTCGATGGATCCGCGTACTCGGTCGTGAGCGCGTGCCAGTCAGCGGAGAAGAAGAAGCAGTCGGCCTGCTGCGAGATCGCGATCCAGTTCTTCACTGCGCCGTGGAAGTGACCGAGGTGGAGCTTGCCGGTCGGACGCATGCCGGAGACAACGCGGCGGGGCGGTTGGCGCGCGGGCGAAATTGCTGCCTCTGGCGCTGCGGATTCAGTCATGGCGACTCCTCGGGCGGCTCACGCCGCGCGCTCTTGCAGAAGCGGCAGCAACGCCGCGAGCGGGAGCCACTACATCAAGAGCGAGCAGCGAGTCCAGAGGGGGGCGGCATTGACGTATGCCGTGAGCGGTCGGGTGCGCGGCGGGACTGGGCGAATGACCGATCTCAAATCGCTTGCCCGCTCAAAGGCCGATCGCATATTTATGCACCCACTATGCAAGTCAACGTCGCAATCTTCGGCGCGTCCGGATACTCGGGCGTGGAGGCCACCCGCATCCTCGCGGGACATCCCGCCTTCGAGCTGAAACTGGCCACTTCCGACCGCTGGGACGGCGAGCTCCTCGAGGCGCGACTGGGGCCGATCGGTCCTGCCGGCGCGCTGCGATATGCAGCGCATCCCGAAACCGGCGCCGAGGCTGCCCTGGCGGCCCGGGGATGTGTCGCGGCACTGCTCTGCACGCCGGCAGAGACGTCGCTCGCGCTCGCGCCTGCCCTCGTCGAGGCAGGCATCAAGGTCGTCGACCTATCCGGCGCATTCCGACTCCGCGACCCGAAGGTTTTCGCGGCTGCCTATCGTTTCGAGCAGACAGCGCTGGGGTTGCTTGACGAGACTGTCTACGGGATGCCGGAACTCGGCGCTTCCACGCGCAGCGCGATTGCCCGGGCACGCATGATCGCCAACCCCGGTTGTTATCCGACCGCGGCAACTCTCGCGCTCGCCCCGTTGTTCGAGGCCGGATTGCTGGCACCTGAACCGATCATCGTCGACGCGGCGAGCGGCACCACCGGCGCAGGCCGCAAGTCCACCGAGGACATGAGCTTCACCGAGGTTGCCGACGACTTCCGCGCCTATCGCGTGCTGCGCCACCAGCACACCCCGGAGATCGCGCAGACCCTTGCCGTTGCTGCTCGCCGCGATGTTCCTCTGACCTTCACACCACACCTTCTCCCGGTGCGGCGAGGCATCCTCGCGACGGCCTACGCACGCCTTGCACAGGGGAGAGATGCGCGCGAACTCAAGCAGGCCCTTCTGCATAAATATGCAGGCGAGCCGTTCGTGCAGGTGGTGAATTCGCCGGATCAGGTCTCGCTGCGCGCCGTCGTCGGCACCAATCGCGTTCAGGTGTCGGTGGAATGCGGCGGCGCAGCACCGGGTCCCGGCAACGACCCCGAGCGCGTCGTCGCTGTCTCGTCGATCGACAATCTCCTCAAGGGTGCAGCGGGACAGGCCATCCAGAACCTGAACCTCATGTGCGGCCAACCAGAGACGGCCGGCCTGCTCACCCTGCGCCCGACCTAGACGCACGAACCGTGCACTCCAGTTTCAACCCTGTCCGTTCCAGGAGCATCCAATGAAGATCCCCCAAGGCTTCAAATTTGCCGGCCTCCACGCAGGCATCAAGCCGAACCGCAAGGACCTCGCGCTCGTCGTGAGCGAGACGCCCTGCTCCGCTGCCGGATGCTTCACGCAGAACCTCGCCAAGGCGGCCCCCGTGATCGACGGGGAGGCGCGTCTGCCGGCGGCGAATGTGCACGCGGTGATCATCAACAGCGGCAATGCGAATGCGCTCACCGGCCCGGAAGGCCTCGCTGACGTGAAGGCCGTGCGAGAGGCTCTGGGCGCGGAGTTGCGGCTTCCGGCGTCCGCTGTCCTCACCGCTTCCACGGGCGTCATCGGGCACCGTCTGCCGGTGCACAAGTTGCTCGCTGCGATCCCGCGCGCGGTCGCGAGTCTCAAGCCCGAGGCGGAACTCGCTGCGGAGGCGATCCTCACCACCGACACGCGCGTGAAGATGTCGACGCGCACCGTGCAACTGCCGGCGACTGACGGTTCGATGAAGGAGGTTGTGCTCTCGGCCATCTGCAAAGGCTCGGGAATGATCGCGCCCGAGTTGGCGACGATGATTGCCGTCGTCACCACGGACGCGGCCATCACGCCGCAGGCGCTCGCGATCTCGTTGCGCGCAGCGATGGCAAAGAGCTTCAACAGCCTCACTGTCGATGGAGACATGAGCACCAACGACTGCGTCTTCGCGCTCGCCAATGGCCTTGCCGGCAACGCCGTATTGAGCGACCCGAGCGCTGCGCTCACCACGTTCTCCGACGCACTCGCCGACCTCTGCAAGCAGATGGCGAAGGAGATCGCGGCCGATGGTGAAGGTGCGACGAAGTTGCTCGAGGTCACTGTCTCGGGCGCGCCGTCATTCGAGATCGCACAGGACCTCGCCAAGGCGATCGCGGGAGGCTCGTTGGTGAAGGCGGCCATCTTTGGCGCCGATCCGAACTGGGGCCGCATCCTCGCGGCGGCTGGCGCGCGCGCTGGAACCAAGGGGTATCCGGTCGATCCCTCTGCGGCGCTTGTCCGCGTGCAGGGCGTCGTTGTCTACGATCGCGCACCGACCGGCGTCGACGCGAGCACGCTCAAGGCCCGCATGCGCGCCCCCGAGATCCTCGTCGAGTTGGAGTTCGGCAACGGCCCTGGCACGTCGACCGCGTATGGCTGCGATCTCTCGTACGACTACGTGAAGATCAACGCCGACTACACCTCGCTGATCGTCCCGACTGAGAGCGGCGGCGTCGCGAAGGATGATCGCCTGAGCAACTACTCGCCGAACTTCAAGGTCTCCCTGCTCGTCGAGGCGCTGAGCTACATCCAGAAGTTCACTGGCACCCGCTGCGTCATCAAGTATGGCGGCGCCGCGATGGTGAAGGACTCGCTGAAGAAGAGCTTCTGCAATGACATCTCGCTGCTGCGCTCCGTCGGATTGCGGCCGATCGTCGTCCACGGCGGCGGCCCGGAGATCACGCGGACGCTTGAGAAGCTCGGAGGGAAGGCCGAGTTCGTCGATGGAATGCGTGTGACCAACACGAGCGATCTGAAGGTCGTCGAGATGGTGCTCACCGGCTCGATCAACACGGAACTCGTCACGCTGCTCAACCAGGAGAACGGCCACGCCGTCGGCGTCTCAGGCAAAGACGGCGGACTGCTGCGCGCGAAGAAGCTGCAAACGGAAGGACGCGACCTCGGGCAGGTCGGAGAGATCACGCGAGTGAACCGCGACTTTCTCGAGATGCTGCTCAACCAGGGATACGTGCCGGTCATCTCGCCCATCGGGATCGGCGAAGACGACGGGCAGAGCTACAACATCAATGCGGATGCAGTCGCGGCGAAGGTCGCGGCGGCGATCGGCGCGCAGAAGCTCATCTACCTCTCCGATGTCGCCGGCGTGCTCAAGGCGGGCGAACTCGTGCCTGAACTGACTGCCGCAGATCTGCGTTCGCTGCTCGCAGATGGGACGATCCAGGGCGGGATGAAGGCGAAGGTGCTCTCGATTCTCGAGGCCCTCCAGAACGGCGTGACGAGCGTGCATCTGATCGACGGGCGCGTTCCGCACAGCATCATCGGCGAGCTCTTCACTGATCGCGGCGTCGGCTCGCTGGTGTCCGCATGAGAGCGGCGACGCACGACAAGTCCGAGCGTGCTTCGCACGAAAGGCCCTCTCACGAGCGAGGAGAGAGTGAGGCGCATGACAAGGCGGCACGGCTCGACGCGATCAAGAGGATCATCCGTGAGCGCTCGGTTGCGACGCAGGAAGAGCTCGGCAAGCTCCTCCACGCCGAGGGGTTTCACGTCACACAAGGCACGCTCTCGCGCGACCTGACTCAACTTGGCGCTCTGCGCGTTGCTCGCTCTGGTGTCGGCGCGATCTACGAACTCGGCCCTGAGCCCGAGCCGATCCAGCGACTGCGTGCGCTCGGGGACCTCCTCCTCTTCATCTCCGACAACGAGGCGCTCGCCGTCGTCCGAACCCAGCCGGGAGCGGCAAATGCCGTCGCGCGCGCGATCGATCTGGCGCGCATTCCCGAGTGCCTCGGCAGCATCGCCGGAGACGACACGATCTTCCTCACCCCTGTGCGCGGCGTCGGCGCGCGGCGACTCTCGAACGCGCTGCGCGAACTGCTCGGCGAGAACGGAAAGCGATCATGATTCTGGCCAAGACCGATGCAGCAGGAGAGCGCGGGCTGCACCCCGCAGTGCTCGCATTTTCCTCCTCTCTCACGCTCGACAAGCAGTTGCTGCGCGAGGATCTGCTCGGCAGCCTCGCGCACCTGACGATGCTCTCCCGCCGCGAGATCATTCCGCGCGAAGCAGCGGCGCAGATCCGCGCAGGGATCATTGCGATCTGGACGGCGGCGCAGCAGGGAACGCTAGAGTTGCCCGACGAAGAAGACGTGCACATGGCGGTCGAGTCGCTGCTGACGACGCGCCTTGGGGAGAGCGCGGGGTTGTTGCACACAGCGCGATCGCGCAACGATCAGGTCGCGCTCGATCTGCGACTGCATGTGCGCGAACAGTGCGCGCTCGCACTCGAGAGCCTCTCCGCGCTTATCGAACTGCTCACGTCCCGCGCCGCTGCATCGCAGGAGATCTTCATTCCCTCATACACGCACCGGCAGCGCGCACAGCCGATCTCGCTCGCGTATCTGCTCTGCGGTTACGCCGCGATGTTCGCAAGGGATGCCGAGGCGCTCTCCTTCGTGCTGCAGCAGTGCGACGTCCTCGCATTGGGCGTCGGCGCGATCGGCGGAACATCGCTGCCCATCGATCGGACGATCACCGCCGAGCTCCTGCGCTTCTCGCGGATCACCACGAACGGCCTCGACACGGTCGGTGACCGCGACTTC
The DNA here is from genome assembly GCA_903911145.1 of uncultured delta proteobacterium. Classification (GTDB taxonomy): domain Bacteria; phylum Myxococcota; class Myxococcia; order Myxococcales; family 40CM-4-68-19; genus CAIWCD01. The sequence goes on from CAIWCD010000049.1 coordinate 67,415, forward strand.
GCGCTCGACTTCGCCTACGCCACCGCGCGCTCGATGGTCCATGTCAGCCGCGTCTCGACCGACATCATCGATTTCTCCACGGCCGAATTCGGCTACGCGAAGCTCGACGGAGAGATCGCCTGCGGCAGCTCGATGATGCCGCAGAAGAGAAACCCCGATCTCTTCGAACTGCTCCGCGGCAAGAGTGGGCGCGCAATCGGAAATCTCACGGGCCTCTTCGTCACGCTCAAGGGGTTGCCGGGCGGATACAACCGCGACCAGCAGGAGGATCGGCAGGCGCTGCTCGAGACGGGGCCGCTGCTGCGCACTGCGCTCGAGACGCTCGCGCTTGGTCTGTCGCGCGTGCAGTTTGATGGAGAGCGCACGCTCGCCGCGCTCAATGCCGACTACATGCAGGCCACCGACGTCGCAGAGGCTCTCGCGCAGAAGGGCATCCCGTTTCGAACTGCGTACGGCCTGACTGGCAAACTCGTTCGGCGCTGCCAGGACGAAAAGCTGCCGCTCTCCCGCGCGACGCTCGCGATGGCGCAGGCGATCGACCCACGCTTCGATGCTGAGGTGATGCAGGCCTGCGACCCCCGCGCGTCGGTGTTGCGCAAACGCAACGAGGGAGGCACGGGTCCCGCGTCGGTGCAGACGCAGATCGCGACGCTGCAGGAGCGGGCCAGACAGATCGCCGCGCAGGCGAAGATGGTCCCGCGCCTCGACTCCACCTTCGCGTCGATCCAGAGCGCTTCGCTCTCCTAGTCATCTCCTCTCACGCACTTCTCGCGAGCTGCCATTGAACCCGACCAAGCGCGACTTTCTCCGACTCGCCGATCTTTCCCTCGACGAACACCGCGCGCTCTTCGCGAGAGCGCGCACGCTCAAAGCCGCTCGCAGCGCGGCCCAGGTCATCACAACACTTGCGGGCCGCTCGCTGCTGCTCTTGTTCGAGAAGAGTTCGACACGCACGCGCGTCTCCTTCGAGGCGGCGATCCAGCAGCTCGGCGGATCGGCGATCACGCTGCCGATGCAGGACAGCCAACTCGCGCGCGGCGAGCCGCTTGAGGACACCGCGCGCGTCGTCTCTCGGTACGTCGACGCGGTCATGTTCCGCACGCATGGTGACGCGCGGCTCGAGACATTCGCGAACGCATCACGCGTCCCGGTGATCAACGGACTCTCTGATGGTGGCCACCCGGTGCAGATCCTCGCGGACCTTCTGACGGTCGTCGAACACCTCGGCCCGCGTGCGTCGGGAGCAACGTTTCCTGATTCACTCGAGGTGCTGCGCGGCAAGCAGATCGCGTGGATCGGCGACGGCGCGTCGAATATGGCGCTCTCGTGGATCGAGGCTGCGCATCTCTTCGACTTCACGCTCCGGCTCGCAGCGCCACCCGCGTATCGGCCCGCCGCCGCCGACTTGTCAAAATTGGCGAAATTTCCAGACGGCGTCACGGAACGCGGTCGCGTGCTTCACTGCGATGCGCGCGAGGCCGCCCATGGCGCTGACGCGGTGACCACCGATGTCTGGATCAGCATGGGCCAGGAGAAGGAGGCCGCTGCGCGCAAGGCGTCGTTCGACGGCTACTGCGTCGATGCCGAGTTGATGGCGCTCGCGAAGAAGGAGGCGATCTTTCTACACTGCCTGCCTGCGCATCGAGGAGAAGAGGTCACCGCTGCGGTGACCGATGGGCCGCAGAGCGCGATCCTCGATGAGGCCGAGAATCGGATGCACGTACAGAAAGCGCTGCTGGAGTTGATGATCCTCGGGGCCTTTCCCTCCAACACGTAGGGCCGACGATGAGCGAGACGCAGGACATCTACACAGAGCGCGACGATGTCGATCCGATCACGCTGAACAACCTCGGACCGCTCACGGCGCTTGCTGGGATCTGGGAGGGAACGGGCAGCGATCTCCACCCCGTCGCAGAGGGCGAAGAGCGCGAGGGATACATCGAGCGGATGGAGTTGCACCCGATCGATCCGCAATCCAACGGGCCACAGGTGCTCTACGGACTGCGCTACCGGATCCACATCACGAAGATTGGCGAGACCGAGACGTTTCACGATCAGGTCGGCTATTGGCTCTGGGAGCCAGCCACCAAGACCGTCATGCAGACGCTCTCCATCCCGCGCGCGCAGATCGCACTCGCGGGCGGCCACGCTGAACCGGATGCGCGCACGTTGACGGTCAAGGCCACGCTCGGCTCGCCGCAATTCGGGATCTGCTCGGGACCGTTTCTCGACGAGAACTTCAAGACGCTCTCGTATTCGATCACGATCGCGATGCACGACGCGGGCACGTTCAGTTACGAGTCAGACACGGTGCTGCAGATGCCGGGGCGCGAAGCGTTCCACCACACGGACAGGAACACGCTGCGCAAGATCGGGGAGCCGCGGCCCAACCCGCGTGCGGCTGCACTTTGAAGCAACTACTCGCGCGAACCGTGACGTCCTGCGCCCGCGCGAAAGCGCTCCGCTCCCGCGAGACCTTCGCTGGAAAGAGATGAGGCGCCCCGTCGAAGCTCGTTCTCCATCGCCTGCGCGAATGGCATGTCGAGGCCTTCGATCGCCGCGAGCCGATCACTGCGCAGACACGCCTGTGGCAGCGCCGCGAGTTCGCGCGCCAACTCCTCTGCGGCGGCCCGCGAAGTTCCGCGCGGCACAACGCGATTAACGAGCCCCATCGCCAGCGCCTCGGATGCGATAACTGACCGGCCGGTCAGAATCAGGTCCAGCGCACGAGAGAGGCCGATCAGGCGCGGGAGGCGGACCGTTCCACCATCGATCAGCGGCACGCCCCAGCGGCGGCAGAGCACGCCGAGTTGCGCGTCTTCCTCAGCAACGCGCAGGTCGCACCAGAGCGCGAGTTCGAGGCCGCCAGCGACGGCGTATCCGGCGATGGCGGCGATGACCGGTTTGGTGAGCAGCAAACGGGTCGGGCCCATCGGACCGTCGCCTTCGTCCTCGACGCGATTCCCCTCGCCCTCAGCGATTGCCTTGAGATCGGCGCCCGCGCAGAACGCGCCACCCTCGCCGAAGAGGACAGCGACGCTCGCGCTCTCATCGCTTTCGAAAGCCCGGAACGCATCGGCCAGCGCCTCTGCCGTGGCCCGATCGACGGCATTCCTACGAGCAACGCGCGCGAGGATCACGGTCGTCACCGCGCCCGTCTTCTCCACGCGCACCATCGCAACCTCCCGCTAGCGATAATCCTGAAGACACTTCACGCCGAGCGGCGCCGCCCGCATCGCTTCGATTGCAGCGACCGCGGCCCGGCAACTGGTCAGCGCCGTGAAGTAGGGGATCCCGTTCATCAGCGTCTGGCGGCGAATGGTGTAACTGTCCTCGATCGCCTGCTTGTCGCTGGTCGTGTTGAACACGAGCGCGATCTCTCGATCGATCAACTTGTCGACGATGTGTGGCCGGCCGTCGGCGACCTTGCGCACGAGCGTCGAGGGAACGCCCTGCTCACGCAGATACGCAGCGGTGCCGGCGGTCGCGACGATCTCGAATCCGCACGCAACCATCCGGCGTGCGAGTTCGCAGATTCCAGCCTTGTCTTCGTCGCGAACCGAGACGAACACCTTCCCCGAGATCGGCAGCGTGTTACCGGCGGCGATCTGCGCCTTCGCGAACGCGCGCGGGAATGAGTCATCGATGCCCATCACCTCACCGGTCGAGCGCATCTCCGGGCCGAGAATCGTATCGGCGCGCGAAAAGCGGTGGAACGGAAAGACCGCCTCTTTCACCGAGAGGTGTTTGGGCACCACGGTCTGCGTTGCGCCCTGCTCCTTGAGGCTCTTGCCGACTGCACAGAGGGCCGCGATCTGCGCCCACGAGACACCCGTCGCCTTGCCGACGAAGGGCACGGTCCGCGACGCTCGCGGATTGGCCTCGAGCACATAGACGCGGCCGTCCTGCACGGCGAACTGCACGTTCATCAGACCGATGACCTTCAAGTGGCGCGCAAGCGCCAGCGCCTGGCGAGAGATCTCCGCGATGATCTCCGCCGAGAGCGAATACGGAGGCAGCGCGCAGGCAGAATCACCCGAGTGGATGCCCGCCTCTTCGATGTGCTCCATCACGCCGCTGATGACGTAGTCGTTGCCGTCGCCGACACAGTCCACGTCGACTTCGATCGCGTCCTTGAGAAAACGATCGATCAGGATCGGTCGATCTTCAGACGCGCGCACGGCCTCGGTCGAATACTTCTCGAGGCCGGCGTCGTCATAGATCACCTCCATCGCGCGCCCGCCGAGGACGAAGCTCGGGCGCACCATCACGGGATAGCCAATGCGCCGGGCGACGTTCAGCGCCTCGCTTGGGGAACGCGCGATCCCGTTGTCGGGTTGGGCCATCTTCAGTTCGTTGATGCACTTGGCGAACCGCTCGCGATCTTCCGCGATGTCGATCGCCTCGACGCTGGTTCCAAGGATGGGAATGCCCGCGTTGGCGAGGCCCTGCGAAAGCTTGAGCGGCGTCTGTCCGCCGAACTGCACGATGACGCCGATCGGCTTCTCCGCACGCGCGATCGCGACGACATCCTCATGCGTGAGCGGTTCGAAGTAGAGCCGGTCCGACGTGTCGTAGTCCGTCGAGACCGTCTCCGGATTGCAGTTGACCATGATGGTCTCGAAGCCCGCCGCGCGAATCGCGTAGGCCGCCTGCACGCAGCAGTAATCGAACTCGACCCCCTGCCCGATCCGGTTGGGTCCGCTCCCGAGGATCATCACCTTCTTGCGATCGGTCGGCCGCGTTTCATCCTCGTCCTCATACGAGCTGTAGAGGTACGGCGTGTTGGCCTCGAACTCCGCCGCGCAGGTGTCGACGCGCTTGAAGATTGGATGGACGTCCAATCTATTTCGCAGCTCGGCGATCTCCGATTCCTTGACCCCGAGAAGCTGCGCGAGCCGCCGATCGGCGAAGCCGAGCCGCTTCCAGGAGAGCAACCGGGCGCGATCGACGGAGTTCATTGGTGTTCCAACGATCTCCCGTTCGGCCTTCACCAGCGCTTCGATTTCGCGGAGGAACCAAGGATCCACCGCACTGAGCGCATAGAGTTCGGCCGTCGGAATCTGCGCGCGCATCGCCTCTGCGAGCCAGAACAGTCGGTCCGGCGTGGCGATCTTCGCGCCGGTGCGGATCTTCTCCCTCTCTGCATCGCTGTACTCGAAGGGCCCGCGATCGCGACCCATCGGCGACGCAAGTCCGTACTGGCCCTGCTCCATCGAGCGCAGCGCCTTGTGCAGCGCCTGCTGGAACGTGCGCCCGATCGCCATCACTTCGCCGACCGACTTCATGCTCGTCGTCAGCGTGCGATCCGCATGCGGGAACTTCTCGAAGTTGAAGCGCGGGATCTTCACCACCGCGTAGTCGATCGCGGGCTCGAACGAACTCGGCGTCGTCTTGGTGATATCGTTCTTCAGCTCGTCGAGTGTGTAGCCCACGGCCAGCTTGGCCGCGATGCGCGCGATGGGAAATCCAGTCGCCTTCGACGCCAGCGCGGAGCTGCGCGACACGCGCGGATTCATCTCGATGACGACGATGCGGCCCGTCTTCGGATCGACGCCGAACTGGATGTTCGATCCACCCGTCTCGACGCCGATCGCGCGGATCACTTTGCGCGCGATGTCGCGCATCCGCTGGTACTCGACGTCGCTCAACGTCATGGCCGGCGCGACCGTGATCGAATCGCCTGTGTGCACGCCCATCGGATCGATGTTCTCGATCGAGCAGATGATGACGACGTTGTCGGCCCTGTCGCGAATCACCTCGAGCTCGTACTCCTTCCATCCGAGCACGCTCTCCTCGATGAGCACTTCGTGGGTCGGCGAGAGGTCGAGTGCGCGGCGGCCCATCTGCTCGAGCTCTTCGCGGTTGTAGGCGATGCCTCCACCGAGTCCGCCGAGTGTGAAGCTCGGGCGCAGGATGAGCGGAAAGCCAAGTCTGGCGCCGATCTCCGTCACTTCGTCAGGAGTGTGCGCGATGCCGCTCTTGGGCACCTCGACGCCGATCTCGGTCATGCACTGCTTGAACTTCATCCGATCTTCGGCCTTCTCGATCGCATCGAGCTGCGCGCCGATCAGCTGACAGTTGTATTTGGCAAGTATTCCGCCCTTGGCCAGCGCCACCGCGAGGTTGAGCGCCGTCTGTCCTCCCAGTGTCGGCAGGATCGCATCCGGCCTCTCCTGCGCGAGGATCCGCTCGGCGGCCTCAACCGTAATCGGCTCGATGAACGTCCGATCGGCGAACGACGGATCGGTCATGATCGTCGCCGGATTGGAGTTGAGCAGCAGCGTGCGGTAACCCTCCTCGCGCAGCGCCTTGAGCGCCTGCACACCGGAGTAGTCGAATTCGCAGGCTTGGCCGATGACGATGGGACCAGAGCCAAGAAGAAGGATGGACTTGAGGTCGGTTCGACGGGGCATTTGCGCAGGGCGATTAGCACGAGGAGCGGGCCGTGACGAGCGGGAGTGAACAGGCACCGGAAGATCCGCGAATCGAGGCGGCGCTCGCGCGCAATCACCGCTACCTGTTCGAATTCGTCGAGGCTCTCTCTCTCTGTCCATGGGCGCGCCACTGCCGCGAGATGGGCCGACTGACCCGGCGCGTGATCCTCGATGCCGGCGGCCCTCCCGGCAGCCCGGCCTTCTCGGCCCTGGTCGACGCTGCGATGACACAACTGCGCGCGCTCGCAGCGATGCCCGAGACGGAACTCGAAATCGGACTTCTCATTTTTCCTGCGCTGACAGCCGATCTGAGAGAGGGCCCAGCCGGCGCGCATGCCTTCGAGTTGCTCTGCGCCGCTGTCCGCGAAGCGATGCAGTGCGCCTTTGCGAATCAGGGACTCCCCTTCTACTGCGTCGCGTTCCACCCGGAACTCGGCCTTGATCTCTCCGACGAGAACCGCGCGGTGCGCTTCATTCGACGCAGCCCGGATCCGACATTTCAGCTCGTGCGCATCGCCGCACTCGAAGCCGCTCGCGGGCCCAATCTGGGCGACACCCGTTACGTCGATCCCGCCACGATGAGCGCTGAGGCGTTGATGGCCTATGAGCGCCCACTCTCGATCTCCGAACGGATCACCAGATTGAATTGGGAGACGCTGCAGCGCGAGGGGCCAGCCAAACTGCTCGCGCTGCTCGACGGGATCTCGCAGCACGGCCGCTGACACAGGCGGCAGACAAGCCCGCGCTCGCATTCCTGTTGCGCATCTCGTCCGCACACTCCATGCTCCGGTTCGTGATCAGCGAGCTCGCCCCCGGCTTCCTCATCGCCGTCCCGCAGATGAACGACCCGACGTTCTCGCGCGCGGTCGTGCTGCTCGTTGAACACAACGATGAGGGCGCGATGGGCATCGTCTTCAATCGGCCGGGAGAGATCACCATCGGCGACGTTGGCCGCGCCCACGGCATCACGGTCAATCGCGGCGCCGGCACGACGTTCAACGGCGGGCCTGTCCAGACCGATCGCGGTTTCTTGCTGCACCGGCGCGACGACGTCCCTGAATCGGTCCGCATCGCCGAAGGGATCTGGCTCTCCGTATCGACGGACAGCTTGCGGCCGCTGCTCGCAGGAGATCCCGCGCTCTATCGTCTCTGTCTCGGGTACGCGGGATGGGGCCCTGGCCAGCTCGAGAAGGAAGTCATGGTCGGGGGTTGGCTCTCCGGGAACTGCTCGGCGGCGCGCGTTTTTGAAACGCCGGCCGACAAAGTGTGGGATCTCGCCATTCGCGACCTCGGCGTCGATCCCGCTTTTCTCGTGCCCTCTGGTGGCCCGCAGTAGTACAACGGCCGCCGTTTCTCTCGAGACGAATTCAACAGTCAGCGAAGGAGAGCACTCGATGGCGTTCGTGGTGGCCGACCCCTGCGTGAAGTGCAAGTACACCGACTGCGTCTCGGTCTGTCCGGTCGACTGTTTCTACGAGGGAGAAAACTTCCTCGTCATCCACCCCGATGAGTGCATCGACTGCGGCGCCTGCGAGCCCGTCTGCCCCTCGAAGGCGATCTTCCCCGAGGACGACGTGCCCGAGAAGTGGAAGGAGTACGTCCAACTGAACGCCGACCTCAGCAAGCAGTGGCCGGTGATCAACAAGCAGAAGGACGCGCTTCCCGACGCGGAGCAGTTCAAGGAAAAGGAAGGCAAGCGTCCGCTGCTGTCGATGAAGCCTGGCGCATAGCGCGTGCGGCAACCGCAGTGAGCAGCGCGAAGAAGCCCGAGCATCGGCGAAGGTGGACCGACCTGTTCGAAGACGGGTCGGCCGAGGGGGGCGTTGCCTCACTCGCGTTTCGCGCCGAGGCAATTGCCAAGCGACAGAGCGTGGAGTTCGACGCGGGGATGCGGCTCTGCTTGCAGCCCGATGCGCTCATGCCCGGCAATCGATTCGAGCCGCTCATCGATGGAGCCGCGGCCTACCAGGCGATGCTCGATGCGATCGAGTCGGCCGAGCACACAATCGATCTGGAGACCTATATCTGGGAAGGCGACGCACTCGGACACCGGTTCGCAGCGCTGCTCGAGCGCAAGGCCCGCGCGGGTGTTCGCGTTCGTGCGATGGCGGACGGCGCTGGAGCCTGGGCCGCCGGATCGATTCTGGCGCAGCTGCACACGGCCGGAGCGCACCTCGCCTTTTTCCATCCGATGACTCCCTGGCGGCGGCGCTGGGGCTGGTCTGTTCGCGATCATCGCAAGCTGTTGATCGTCGACGCGCGCGTCGCTTTCACAGGCGGATTCAATCTCGCGAACGAGCAGGCGCCGACAGATTGGGGCGGGCTGGGCTGGCACGACATCCACGCGCGCATCGAAGGCCCGAGCGTGCGCGCGCTCCAGCGGCTCTTCGACGATGCTTTCCGTTATGCAAGCGGTGAGCGGGGCCGCGGATGGTCGCTCCTTCGCGAACCGCGCCGTCACGCGCACGATCCTACGGAGCTCTCGAGCATCGCGCTTGTTCCGGAGACACCGCCACACGCGGTTCCGCCTGCAGCCCTCGCGCATCCAGCAGCGCACGCGCAACTTCAGGCGCTCGCAGTTGGCCGACGGCGCGACCGCCGCTTCATCCAGCGCCACTACCAGTACGCAGTCGCGATGTCGCGCGTGCGCGTCTCGATCTTCTGCTCCTACTTCATCCCCAACGCGAGTTGGCGCCGCACACTCACGAAGGCGGCGCGGCGCGGCGTCGATGTGCGCGTGCTTGTTCCGCGCATCAACGACATTCCCGCCGTGCACTACGCGTCGCGCTTCAGCTACCAATCCCTGCTCGATGCGGGCGTCCGCATCTACGAGTATCTGCCGACGATGATGCACGCCAAGGCGCTGGTGGTTGATGATGCATGGTGCGCGATCGGGTCGTACAACCTCGACCAGCGCAGCCTGATGTACAACTGGGAGATCTCCGTCGCGGCCGTCGACGCGCGCGCCTGCGCCCAGCTTGAAGCGCAGTTCGAAGCAGACATCGGCAAGAGCCGCGAGATCGATCCGGCGCGGTGGAGCGAGCGAGGATGGAGAGAGAAGTTCAAGGAGCGGTTCTTCTATCTCTTCCGTCTCCTGCTTTGAGCGCGCGCGCCGAAGGTGGAGAGTGATGAAGTTTCCACGACACGCGAAGGCGCTGTTCTCGGCGTTGGTATGCTCGTGCGCGGCGATGCCCCCGCAACCACCGAGCGTGCGCGGCCTGCCGCCCGATGATCATAGCGCGCCGTTCTCTGCGGTCTGGATCGGACACGCTACGGTGCTCATGCGTTTCGGCACGCACACGATCCTTGCCGATCCCAATCTCGCGTCGCGGATGTTCATGCTCTCGCGCTTGACGCTCGCGTCGCTCGACGAGCGGGAGATGCCACCGATCGACGCGGTGATTCTCAGCCACATGCACTTCGATCACTTCGACGCGCGAACGGTGCGCTCGCTCGGGCCGCGGCCCGTCGTGATCTACCCGACCGAAGGACAGTCCTACGCCGACGAGATCCTTCAGACCGATCAGCGTCCGTTGGCGAATTGGGAGACCACGGAGATCGACGGGATCAAAATCACCGCAGTTCCCGCCCGCCACCAGGGCGGTCGATATGGATTCGACTTCATCTGGAACCACGCCTACACGGGCTATGTGATCGAAGGCGCCGGCAAGCGCATCTACTTCGCGGGAGACACGGGTTGGGACGCGGAGATGTTCAAAGAGATCGGCGAGCGCTTCCCCGGAATCGATCTCGCGTTCATCCCGATCGCGCCCGCGCGGGGAGACTCAGTCGAGCGACGCGATCCATGGGGACACGTCGGACCACATCTGGCCCTGAGAATCTTCGAAGCTATCGGCGCCAAAGAGATGGTGCCGATCCATTACGAGGCGTTCTTCACCACCGCCGGGCATCTCGGGGATGCGCGGCGGGCGTTGCGCGATGCCGTGCTGGAGGCGGGCGAGAACGATCGCGTACTCGCGATCCAGGTCGGAGAGCGGGTCGTGCTTCCGTTTGAGGGAGCGCCCAGAATCTTCGGCGAACACACGGCGCAACGCTCAACCGACAGGCCGCCGCCAACGGGAGCCGACGCTATCCGCCCAGTTGCTGCGCCATCGAAGTGAACCGCTTGACGTCGTTGTCGAACGAGCGAAGCTGGAACTTGCTCAAGCCGAGGCAGTAGAGGCTCTCCTCGATCTCCCCGAGTCGCTCTTCCGTCGGCGCGCGACTCTGCAGGAGATGGATCGCTGATGCGAGGCGCACGATGTGAAGCTCAATCGAGTGCTCGCTCGGTGCGACGCCGCGCACGTGGTGCTCGAGGCAGATCTGCAGTGCAGTATCCGGAAGACGCCACTCGCGGTGGACCTCCGCCCCGATCTCGATGTGGACCGCATCGAGCAGGGCCTGCACGCCTGGAACGGTGAGGCTCTTGGGCGGAGCATCTGGCCCTGTCATCCCGGCGAGCACGCGCAGGCCGACCGACATGCCGATGTCGTGGAGCAGCCCGCCAAGGAAAACCACGTCGGAACGCGTCTTCAGCTTCGGCAGCGAAAGAGCGAGAGAGGCAGCCGCAAGCGCCGTGGTGCTGGCGTGGATGAAGAGTTCGAGGAACACGGGGCCGTAGAGCGCCTGCTCGGTGCGACGCTGCGGGTCGAAGACGGACTTCGCCGAAAGCGCACAGCCGATGCGGGCGACCTCGCGCATGCCGAGCCGCGTGATCGCATCGCGCACGCTGTCGATACGGCCGAGCGCGCGATAGGCCGCAGAGTTCGCGACGCGCAGCACGGCCGCCGTCAAGGACGGCTCGAGCGAAATCAGCTTCGTGAGCTCAGTCGGATCGGCGTCCGGTTGCTGAACCTGGTTGAGGATTCGCATCGCCAACTGGGGCGGCGAGCCGGGCACTGGATGCGTCTCGCGAAACTGCGCGAGAACCCGGGAGGTGAGCTCGGGGTCTGCTTCGACTGGCGGAGTCTCGGGCATCTGCAGTTGGAGAGCCTCGATGATCTCCAACCGCCCGATGAACTCAGGTGCCCCTTTTTGCGCGCCTGGATTCGACGTCCTGGTCGCCCCAGGATTTGACGTACGCCCTACACCCGGACTCGAAGTGCGCGCGCCTTGAGCCGCTGTCTGCGAGTCCCCATCGCGCCCCAAAAGTCGGTCAAGCCAGTTCGCCATTTAATCACCCAGGGCCCAGGAATCCGGGCCGCACGGTCTCATTCGACAACATGCCACGCAAATGGCTTCGAGGGCCAGCAACTCAGGGACGTTCCGGCCCTGGTCCTAGTGCGGACCTCAGCACGCGTCCCGCTGCGTCGACCACTTCGGAACAGAGAATCGAACCAGGAGCGGACCAGTTGTCTGGCGTCCACGGGCCTGCGTAGAGCCACCGAGAGGTGCATCCGTCCGAACCACAGAGCTTCTGCTCCGGCACGCCAAGATTCGCCTCGGCAAGCGCGCGCGCGGCTGGTCCCTGCTCGAGTGCGCTGCAGTTTGCGCGAAATTCGTTGACGCTGCAGATCTTCCGCGTCGCTCGGCAGGTCGTCGCCGCGCGCTCGGAGAGCGACTCGCGCACGGGATGGATGGCGCGTGCGCCGCCGATCGCGAATGCCACGATGAGCAACGGCGCGAGCGCGCCCCAGGCGGGCCAGAGTACGCGCTCGATGAGCTTGCGACCGAATCCCACTCCGCACCCGGCACCGAGAACCGCCCCGATGAGCGAGGCCAGCGCGAGCCAGCGCCCCGCGGCGTCACCCTGCGCGAGCGCTCCTTCGACCAGTCGTTGCAACACGACCGCAGCAGCGAACGAAATCAACGGAAGGCCGATGGCAGCAAGCGTGCGCACCGGCCGTGCGCGCGGCTTCGCGGCTACAGGTTCCTCGAGCAGCGCCGGATCGAGTGGCGTCCCGAATGGCGAACTGGCTGGGCCGGGCGTCAACGTCACTCAGGTCTCCGGATGTTGCTCTGCCCGGATCCGTTTGTGTCCGAGGAAGGGCGTCTCGAAATTGTAGATCGCAGTGAGCGGCACGTTGCGAAATCTCTCCGCCTGCAGCGCCATGCGCGAAACTTCCCAGCAGAACGAGCGAGGGTCAGACAGAGACAGGGCCTTGAGCCGCTTCTTGATCTCCTTGACGATCGTGCGGCGCGCCTCGCGCGGGTGGAAAATGAAGCTGCTGGAGAAGTGCCACTTGCTCGCCACAGGGATCAGGCGGGCCTCGATGACATCTCCCGATTCGAGTCCGAACATCTGCTGCCGCTCGAGGACGTCGTAGCTGTCGCCTGTGAAGAGATCGCGGACGCGGACCATCCCTGACGGAACGCGGCGCAGGAGTGAACGGCGGCCGCGGAACTCATAGAGCGCGAGGCGGGAACTCATGCCGCCTGCGATCAGATCCCGCTCTGCGTTGCCAAGCTGCGCGCCGCGCTCATTGAGGAACCGCTGCGCCGGCGACTGCTCACCGCGATCGCTGCGCACGCGGCGATCGAACAGATACCAGTTGAAGAAGCCCTGCATCCGCTGCTCAAACGATCGGTCGTTCTCGTGAACTTCGCCGCCGCTCTGCGCGAAGTACTCGTGCTTGGCCGCAACGATGTCGGCGTCGCCGATCGCATGCGCGGACCACGAGAGGAGATGATCGATGAGTTGCTGAATCATGCGCGGCTGCGGGGACCCTGCTCGTCGATGAGATCGGCGAAGCGGCGGAACAGATAGCGCGAGTCGTGCGGGCCGGGGGAATCTTCCGGGTGGTACTGCACGGCAAACATCTTTGCCTCACGCACCGCAAGCCCCTCGACGGTACCGTCATTGAGGTTGATGTGCGTGATCTCCGCCCTGCCCTCGAGCGACTTCGGGTCGGCGGCGAAGCCGTGGTTCTGCGAAGTGAGATCGATGTGGCCACCGGCCAGTTCGCGCACGGGATGGTTCGCGCCGCGGTGGCCGAACTTGAGCTTGTAGGTCCGGCCGCCAAGCGCCAGCGAGAGGATCTGGTGGCCGAGGCAGATTCCCATGAGCGGCACTTTTCCGATCAACGCAGCGGCCTGCTTGTCCGCCCCCAGCACGGCCGCGGGATCGCCCGGGCCATTCGACAGCATCACGCCGTCGGGCTTCTGCGCGAGGATCCAGTCGGCACTCGTATTCGATGGGACCACCGTGACGGCGCAGCCGACGTCGACGAGTTGCCGCAGAATGCCGCGCTTCACGCCGAAGTCGACGACGATCACCCGCCGCGTTTGCCCGCTCGCGCCGGCCGCATCGCGCTCGATCTTCTCGCTGCCTTCGGTCCACGCGTAGCTCTCGCGCGTGCTGACCTTCGAGGCGAGGTCCTGCCCTTCCATACTCGGAATCGACTTCGCCCGCTCGATGAGCGCCTGGGCAGTTGCGCCACTGGTGTCGATGATCCCGGGCTGCGCTCCAGCGCTGCGAAGAACGCGAACCAGCCGCCGCGTGTCGATGCCCTCGATGCCGACGATGCCGTTCTGCGCGAGGTAGTCAGGAAGCGAAATCTCCGAGCGCCAGTTGCTCGGTTCGCGGCAGACGCGGCGCGAGATGAAGCCTCCGGCCTGTGGCCTCGACGCCTGTCCATCGCGAAGATGCACGCCGTAGTTGCCGACCTCGGCGACCGTGAACGTGACGAGCTGCCCGATGTAGCTCGGGTCCGTGAGGATCTCCTGGTAGCCCGTGTGCGCGGTGTTGAAGACGACCTCGCCGCGCGCTTCCCCTTCGGCGCCGCAGGAAACTCCCTCGAAGATCTCGCCGCACGCGAGCGCAAGCGTTGCTCTCTTGGTCATCGGTGTTGGTCCCGCTGGTCTGCAGATGGACTGCTCAGTTGCTGCGGCTTCGCCTGGTGCTTGAGTTGGCCCTCGACGTAGGTACGCATCACGCGCCCGCGCAACGTCCAGCCGAGGAACGGACTGTTCTTGCTCTTGCTCGCGAGAGCGGCGGCCTCGACGGTCCAGGTCGCTTCGGGATCAACGACGATCACGTCCGCGCTGGCGCCGGGAGCGAGCGTTCCCAGGGGGAGCCCGAGAACGCGCGCGGGTCCCCACGCGAGCCGCTCGACCGCAGCAGACAACGACAACTCACCCTGGCGCACAAGCGCGAGAGAGAGCGCGAGCGATGTCTCGAGGCCGATCACGCCGTTCGCGGCGCAGCCAAACTCGACCTCCTTGTCGAGCGGACCGTGCGGCGCATGGTCGGTCGCGATCGCGTCGAGCGTACCGTCCGCGAGCGCGCCCACCACGGCCTGCCGATCTCCCTCTGCACGCAGAGGCGGAGTCATCTTTGCGCAGGGATCATAGACACGACCCGCGGGAGCACCGGGATAGCCGGGTGCAGCGATGCCAGCGACCGCTTCGTCGGTGAGCGTGAAGTGATGCGGCGCGGCCTCACCCGTTGCGCGAATTCCGCGCGCCTTGGCCTCGCGCAGCGCGCGCACAGAGCCGGCCGCGGAGACGTGGCAGATGTGGAGGCGAGCGTGCGCCAACTCAGCGAGCAGGAGATCTCGCTCGACCATCACGACTTCGGCCACAGCCGGCACGCCCGGCAATCCCAGGCGCGTCGCAACCGGCCCCTCGTTCATCGCGCCACCAGCCGACAGCGTGAGATCTTCGGCATGGACGAAGACGGGCAGATCGAGATCGCGCGCGTATTCAAGCGCGCGACGCATCACGCCCGCGTTCATCACGGGGCGGCCATCGTCGGTGAGCGCGACAACGCCCGCGTCCTTGAGTTCCGCGTGATCCGCGAGCGCCTCACCAAGAGAGCCACGCGTGATCGCGCCCGCCACCAGCACTCGGCAGAGATTCGCCTCGCGCGCGCGGGCCTGCACCAGGCGCACCTGCGCGGCGCTGTCGCAGACAGGACGTGTGTTCGGCATCGCGACAATCGTAGTGACGCCGCCCTGCACTGCCGCACGGCAGCCAGTTTCGATCGTCTCCTTGCCCTCGTCGCCGGGTTCGCGAAGATGGACATGAAGGTCGACGAGGCCTGGGAGAACCCATTTCCCCTCGCACTCGACGATCTCATGCAGCGCGCGCTCGTCCGCGCTGGGAGCGGCCTCGCGCACTTCAAGCACGCGCCCATTCTCGAGCACCACCGTGCGCACCGCATCGAGGCGGGACGCCGGGTCGACGACGCGACCACCGACGAGATAGACGCGGCTCACAGTTCCGCCTCGGTGAGTGTGATCTCGTCAAGCTGCGCGCGCGACCCTTCGTGTCCGTTTGACACGAAGCTCGAGACGTCGGCGCGCAGGCAGAGCGCGAGCGCCGCCATCCGCACGGCGACCCCGCTGTCCACCTGATCCATCACCAGCGAGCGCGGACCATCGAGCACATCGCTGGTGATCTCGACCCCGCGATTGACCGGCCCCGGATGAAGCACGAGCGCATGCGCGGGCAGACGCGCAAGGTGAGCAGCCGTGAATCCCCAGCGGCGCGCGTAGTCGCGCGTCGAGGGGAGTCGGGCATCGCCGATTCGCTCCTGCTGGATGCGCAGACACATCACGGCGTCGACGCCATCGATGGTTTCACCGAGTGTGTGGTGCACCGTGCAGCCAAGCTTCTCGATGCCGATCGGCAGCAGCGTCGAAGGCCCGCCGACACGCACGCTCGCGCCCAGCGCGGTCAAGCAGTGGATGTTGCTGCGCGCCACACGGCTGTTGGCGATGTCGCCGATGATCGCGATCGAGCGCCGCGACAGGTCACCCAACCTCTCGCGAAGGGAGAGTGCGTCGAGGAGCGCCTGTGTTGGATGCTCGTGTGCGCCGTCGCCCGCGTTGATTACGCTTGAGTTGACCTCTCGCGAGATCAGATGCGGCGCGCCGGCCATCGGGTGACGAATGACGATCGCGTCAGCGCCGACGGCTTCGAGATTCCTCGCCGTATCACCGAGCGTCTCACCCTTCGAGAGCGAGCTGCCCTCTTTCTGCAGCGCAATCACCTCGGCGCCCAGCGCGCGCGCGGCCATCTCGAAAGAGCTGCGGGTGCGCGTCGAGGCCTCGAAGAAGAGTGTGACGACTGTCCGCCCCGCGAGAAGTTGCCGCCGCGCAACAGGCGCCGGCCCGCCAGCAGCGCGTGCTTGCGCGCGTTCGCGCTTGAACTTCGTCGCGAGAGCAAGCAACGCCTCGATCTGCGCACGCGGCAGCGATTCGACGCCGAGCAGGTGGCGAGGAAATTCGATCTCGTGTGGGCGCGTCAGCATCGCGGCGGGCCTAAACGCCATGCAGCAGGCGCCGCGCGAAGTGCGGCGAGAGGCCGGCGACGAGAATCTTCTGGGCGGTTCGCTCGGCGTCGTATTCGACGCGGTGATACTCGACCGTCTCGTTCGCGTCGTCCCAGATCCCGAAGCAGGAGCGCGGATCGTAGTCCCGCGGCTGGCCACACGATCCGATGCTGCAGATGTACGTCTTGTCGGGCTCGATCTGGACCTGCTCCTCCCAGACGTCCTGGACCTTCTCGCCGAGGAGAAACGCCCGCTGCAGATGCGAATGCCCGATGAAGGTCAGGTGCGCGAGCCGCGGCGCGCGAATGACGAGATCTTCGGCCTGCTCGAGCGCAAAGACGTACTCGAACGCTGCCGGATCGCGCGGGGAGGCGTGGCCGTAGAGCACCTTGCCTTCATCGCGCGTGTAGGCGAGGCCTTTGAGCCACGCGAGGTTCTCGGCGGAGATCCTCTTGGAGGTCCAGTCGAGCGCGTCGCGTGCGGCGCCGTAGTAGTAGCTGTAATCCATTCGACCAGCGACGGCTGCGTCGTGATTTCCGAGCACCGCGAACTCGCAGAGCGAGCGCACGCGATCGCAGCAGGCATCGGGGTCGGCGCCGTATCCGACGGTATCGCCGAGGCAGACGTAGCGATCCACCGAGAGCTTCGAGGAGGCCTGGATGCAAGCCTCCAGCGCCTCGATGTTGGCGTGGATGTCTGTGAGGATGCAGGTGCGCATGGTCGAAGGGGTCGTTGCTTACCGCGCGCGTCAGGTCAGGGCAAGCACGAGCGCACGCGGCTCATGCTGGCCGTTGCCAATCAGGAAATCGCGTCGAGATCATCGAAGTGGGTGAGCGCGCGGAACGAGCCGAAGCGCGCCATCACTTCAACCATCGAGAGCTCGCGCAGGCGGTCCATCGAAAATTGTTCGACGGTGAATGATGCGAGCGTCGAGCCCATCACCAGCGCCTGCTTGAGCGCCCCCACATCTGTGGTGTTCAAACGATCGAGCAGGCCGAGGAAGCCGCCCGCGAACGTGTCGCCCGCGCCCGTCGGATCGAGCACGTCTGCGAGAGGGAACGCTGGCGCGTGGAACGTCTCTGCTCCGTGGAGGAGCAGCGCACCGTATTCTCCGCGCTTCACCACGACATACTTCGGACCCATCTTCGCAATCGCGCGCGCGGCCTTGAGGACATTGGCCTCGCCGGAAAGCTGGCGCGCTTCGCCATCGTTGACGAGAAGCACGTCGACGCGCTTGAGCAGCTCGAGCAGCTTCGCGCGCTTACCGCTGATCCAGAAGTTCATCGTGTCGGCCGCGACCAGCTTGGGATTCTGCACCTGGTCGAGCACACGCAACTGAAGCTCGGGGTCGATGTTCCCGAGGAAGATCCGGTCAGCCTTGCGCGCCCACTCGTCGAGCTTCGGATCGAACGTCTCGAAGACATTGAGCTGCGTATCCAGCGTCTGCGCGCTGTTCAGGTCGAAGCCGTACTTGCCCTTCCATCGGAAGGTGCGCCCGCTCACCTTTTCGAGACCCTCGAGCCGCACGCGGCGATCGCGCAGAAACGCCAACTCCTCGATGGGGAAGTCGTCGCCGATGACGCCGACCACTCCCACTTCTGTGAGGAGACTCGCGGCCGCGGAGAAGTAGGTTGCGCTCCCGCCAAGCGCATTGTCGCGCGCGCCAAACGGGGTTTCGACCGAGTCCAACGCGACGCTGCCGACGACGAGGAGTGACATGGAGACTTCTCGACCTCACTGTTGAACGGCGTGAAAGAGCGAACTGCGTGGTGATTCAGGAAGCGAGCCCTGCGAGCAGGAAGAGCGACTTTCCTTCGTACGTGCGATCTCCCGGCGGTTCGCGCAGCGCAGCGTGTAGCAGGGCTTGCGCGACCTGAACATCCTTGATTGCACGGTAGCGCCAAAGCGGGCCAGCAAAGAGACGTGCCGAGAGCCGCATCGCTCCCATCGCGAACAGCTCCGCAGGCCGACGTTCCGCGCGGTGACCGAGCAGCAGCGACGGATGAACGAGCTTCACTCCGCGCGGGAATGACAATTCGTGCAGACCCGCTTCGAGTTCGCCCTTCACTCGATTGTAGAAGACGGAACTCTTCACGTCGGCCCCCACCGCGGTCACCGCGAGAAACTGCTCGGCGCCGGCCTCGAGTGCAGCACGGGCGAGCGCGAGCGGCGCATCGAGATCAACGGCGCGAAACGCCGCCTGCGAACCGGCCTTCGCAATCGTCGTTCCGAGGCAACAGAAGACGTCTGTGGGCCGCGCCTCGTCGAGCGCGGCCCTCAACGCGGCAGCGTCGGCGAAGTCGACAATCACCTCGTGCAGACGCGGATTGGAGATGCCGAGAGGGCGGCGCACGAGGGCCGTTACCGACTCGATCTCCGGCGCGTCCGTCGGCGATGCACCAGACCGCGACGTGTCGAGCATCAACCGCAGCAACTGGCTGCCGACCAGACCGCTCCCGCCCGCGATGACGATGCGACGGGTCTCCGTCACGAGGCATCTCCACTGCCCGCGCCATCCGTTGGAGCCGCGGGCAGATTCATTGGTGTACCAATGATTGGAGTACCAACCATTTCGACCGCAGGCACCAACCCGACCGGCGCGGGAGGACTCGTCCGCGGTGCATCCATCTCAAACGTGCCCGGCGGTTGTGCGCGATCGAGTACGTCAGCACGCGCCAACTCGCAGAACGCGATCAGCCGCGCGGCGCGGCCCCAGGCAAGCGAGGCGAGAGCGAGTTGAGACAGGAGCAGAGCGAGCAGGATCTTGCCCGCGGAAGCCTGCTCGAGATGGTGCCGCAGCAGGAGAAAGAGAGATGCGACGACCAGCGAGATGCTGAGCGTTCCGAGGCCGATCCAGACCGAGCGCAGCGGCCTTCGTAGCAGGAGAAGCCCTCCAGCGAAGACGGCGAAGAACGCCGAACGCCGCACGGGTTGGGCAGCAAACTGCGCACGTGCAGCATCCAGCCAGAGGATGACGAGAACGACAACAAGACCCGCGATGATCGCGGAGAGCCGCGCGTTACCCGAGGCCGCGCTCTCCGTCACTGCTGTCTCGCGCACGCTCTCCGACCATTTGACGACCGAGGCGACCAACGCCCCCGATAGCCCGACGGGGATGAGCGCGGCGAAGAGTGTGCGGAACATCCGGCCGAAGAATGTTGCGCCCCCGGCGAACAGTTCGCGCGAGGAGAGAGGCTCCTCGCTCGTCGCCTCTGCGAGGGTGGCGCCGGCGAAGAGCGCGCCGAAGAGAAGCGCAAGCACCGCGGCCATCAGAATCGACTGCTCCGGATGACCACTCTCCGGCCCGCCAAGCTGTGCAATCAGGTCCAGCGCAACGGGCGCGCTCAGGCGGTTCGTCAGTTCGCGCACATCAGGCAGGAAGGCCAATTGCCGTTCGAGAAAGTCTGCCCACGGCTGCACCGCGACCCATCCGGAGAGAGCGAGCAAGATGAGTTGCAGCGCGAGAAGCCGCCACTGCGCTGCACGAACGAGAGATCTGCGCAGGAGCCCGGGCGTGATCACAGGCCACCCAAAAGCGAGAAGAGGATCTGCATCCAGTTGAAGAGTTCAAGCGCCCATCGCCGCGGAGCGAGCTTGTCCGGCGTGCGCGTGCGGCCGTCGTCGAGCTTGTTGACGTCGAGCAGGAGATTGCGTTCCGGATCGAGTTGCGCCGATTCGACGCGCGCGGGTCCTTCGAAGATCCACTTGTGCCAGCGCTCTCCCGCGGGCCAGGCCACTCGATCCTCGCGGCCATCCTCGAATTTCACCAGCAGCGTCTGCGCCACCTGCGCGCCGCGGCGCTGCGTCTTGACTGTGCTGCGAAAGGGAAACGGGCCCGGATGAAACGGCTTGCCGGTCTGCGATCGCAAGATCGTCCCGCCATCAGCGAACACCGCTCCGCCCGCACCCGTGGCCTTCGCGAACGCTTCGCGCGTATCGGCAACCAGCTTGTCGGTCTCGTCCTCGGTGAGTTCGACGCGCCCGCCGTCGCGCAGCTCCGTTCCGGGCTCGGGGACGATCTCCACGCTCTCCACCGAACGAACGAGATCATCGATCGGTTGCGCGGAGTAGACCTGCACGTCGAACCAATCACGCACCAACTGCTTCTCCTCGGGTGCGTCGCAGCTGTCGACCAGAGCCTCGCGAAGATCCGCCGCACTCGGATGCCGATGGTGCCAGCGCTGGTAGTAGAGCTTCATTCCTCGAGCGAGTACGTCGCCACCGAGTTGAGCCTCGAGGTCGTGCAGCACAAGTGCCGTGCGCGGATAGATCGATTCATAGGTGCCGCTCGAATAGCGGTGCCACGAACTCGCCGCGAGGGGGTCGGCCTGGAAGTGCGACGCTCCGCCCATCCGCTCGATCAGCCACTGCGTCGGAGCGGGGATATGGAATCCGAGCTTGCCGAACCAGCCGAGGTCGAAGCGAACCTCCTCGTCGCCGAGCATGCGCGCGTCCCAGAATTCGTTGAGCCCCTCGTCGAGAAATGGCTCCTCGAACTCATTGCTCGCGAGCAGACCCATGAAGTAGCCGTGCCCGAACTCGTGGACGGTCGTGAAGAGAGTCATATAGGCGCTTGCAGGACCGGTGCTGCCCTCGGTCGTAAAGAACGTCTCGTACTCCATGCCGCCCGCTTCATCGGCATTGAACGGCGGGATCACGACCGTGATGTGCGGATATGGATATGGGCCGAGGGTATCGGAGAAGTATTTGAGACTATCGAGCGTCGCCCGCTGCGCGATGGCCGCAGACGCTGCAAACTCCGAGGGGAAATAGGTCTCGACAGTCACCTTCGGGCTGCCGGCCCCTTCATATGTCGCTATGAATGGAGCGGGATACTTGTCCCAGGCGGCAAATACCGCGTCGTGGATATCGTCTTGATGGAGCTGGTGCACGACGCCCGCGCTCGTCTCGCGCGGTTCGCCTACGCGCTGCCCACTCGCCGCGATCGTGAATCCCTTCGGCGCCGTGACTTGAAGATTGTACGTGCCGAAGTCCGCATAGAACTCCGAGTGCAGATGGAACTCGTGCACGTTCCAACGATCCTCCGTCGCGCCCCGCTCGCCCCTGCGCTCGAGCACGCCGATCTTCGGGAACCACTGCGCGACGAGATGGAACGAGTCGAAGTACCCCGTGCGCGCGATCACTCGCGGGAGCTGATCGTGGAAGCGGATCTTGATCTCGGTCGTTGCTCCGGGAGCAACCTCCTCGGGCAACTCGACGCGCAGCACACTGCGATCGGTCTCGGGGCCATCGTCGGGATGGGCGAAGCACGACTTAGAAATTTGCGCGGCCGAGTGCGGGCAAGCCGCGATCGGCAACTCGATCGGCTTCCCGAGCTGCGAAATCTCGAGCAGGTCGATGTAGCCCCACTCGCCCTTCTTGATCTCAACCGCAGAGCGGAAATCGGACTTCCCCTTCTCGGTCATCCACGTGCTGTGCGGGCCCTCGAACGCGTTGAGATAGAGGTGAAAGTAGACGGCGTGAATGGGCGTGTCGCTCCGGTTCGTCCAGTGCAGCGTCTCGCTTCCCTCGACGGTGTGGGTCTTCGGATCGAGCGTCGCTTGCAGGTCGTAATTGGCGACGCGCTCGGAAAGAGCAGAGAGATCTGCACTGCGCGCGTCCCTCGAAAAGACGCGTGAGTCACTGGGCATCCGGACAGGAGCGAAGTCGGCTCCCACTGCAGTCGGCTCGAGTGAGCGCGCACGATCCGCTTTTTGAGAGCTGACAAAGACGTCTAGTGCCGCGAAGGGCCCGCCGTCACTCTCCCCGGCCAAAACCTTTTCCTCGATTGCGCGCAGAAGACGGTCGCGTGCCTGTGCACTACCCAGCTCCTGCCCGCCGACCTTCGACGAAAATTCATCCGGAGAGTTCGGCCCACCTTGAGGTGCGTTGGACCCAGCTGCCAGCACCCCGAGGGAGACGAGCGCGGCACAGAGCGCGGAGAGCAGCAGACGCCGAAGTTGGTTTCGTCGCATTCGGCCGGCGGACATATCACGGCGCAATCGAATGCAGAGCCCTTCCCGCACGCGCCGCTCGTGCTAGCTTCCGCGCCCCCTTCACTCTGCGGAGCTCACATGTACCCGACCCTCTCCGTCTCCGACATCGCCGCTGGCAAGTACGAGCCCGGCGCCGAGCTGCGCCTCACCGGCTGGCTCTACCAGAAGCGATCGAGCGGCAAGCTCGCGTTCCTCCAGTTGCGCGATGGAAGCGGCACGATCCAGTGCGTCGTCTCGAAGAAGGAGGTCCCCGAAGCCTCGTGGGCCGCCGCCGAGAACGCGCCGCAGGAGTCGTCGATCGCCGTCACGGGAATACTTGCAAAAGACAACCGTTCGCAGCTCGGCTACGAACTTCAGGCGCGCACGATCGAGCTGATTCAAGGCGAGGCCGGCTATCCGATCCAGCCGAAGGAGCACGGCGTCGGCTTCCTGCAGGAGCAGCGTCACCTCTGGCTGCGCAGCTCGCGCCAGCGCGCGATCCTCAACGTGCGCCACACGATCATCAAGGCGATCCGCGACTACTTCGATGAGCGCGGCTTCACGCTTGTCGACGCGCCGATCCTCACTCCTGCGGCCTGTGAAGGCACGAGCACGCTCTTCGAGGTCCCCTACTTCGATCTCGGAAAAGCGTTCCTCACGCAGTCGGGCCAACTCTACGGCGAAGCGGCCGCGATGGCCGTGGGCAAGGCTTACGTGTTCGGCCCGACCTTCCGCGCGGAGAAGAGCAAGACGCGCCGGCACCTCACCGAGTTCTGGATGGTCGAACCCGAGGTCGCGTTCATGGATCTCGATGGCGACATGGATCTCGCCGAGGACTTCCTCTGCGAGATCGTCAAGCGCGTGCTCGCCAAGCACGAGAACGAATTGAAGACCGTGCTTGAGCGCGACGTCGAGGCGCTGAAGAAGGTGCAGAAGCCCTTCCCGCGCATCACGTACACCGAGGCGGTCGAGACGATCGCGAAGACGGGTCACCCCATCAAGTGGGGCGACGACCTCGGCGGCGACGAGGAGACGATTCTCTGCAAGTCGTTCGACCGGCCGGTGATGGTGCATCGCTATCCGAGCGACATGAAGGCCTTCTATTTCAAGAAGGACCCGAACGACCCAAAAGTGGCGCTGGGCGTGGATGTGCTTGCGCCTGAAGGGTACGGAGAGATCATCGGAGGCGGGCAGCGCGAGGAGGATTACGCGACGCTCAAGGCGGGAATCGAGAAGCACAATCTGCCGCTCGAGGCGTTCGGCTGGTATCTCGATCTGCGCAAGTATGGCTCGGTGCCGCACGCAGGTTTCGGACTCGGCGTCGAGCGGACGGTGAGCTGGATCTGTGGCCTGCACCACGTGAGGGAGACGATTCCGTTTCCGCGCATGATGGAGCGGTTGACGCCGTAGGCGGTCTGGCACGAACGGCCGGCACACGACTGTCCTCCCTCGCGCGGATCTGTCTCGGCGTCGGGGTGACAAGGAGAGGCAGCGACAGTCTCAAGATCGGGGCGTGCGTCTCTTTGAAAATGAAACGCCCCGCGCACAGTGAAGTGCACGGGGCGTTCTTGCTTGCGTCTCCGCGTTTTGCGGAGAGATGCGCGAGCTACTTCTTCTCTTCCTTCTTGTCGTCCTTCTTGTCGGCCTGCCGCTTCGGCATCACGCCAGGAGAGGGCTTCTGCGGGGGCCCGAGCGGGGTTGGGTGAGCGGCAGGCGGAGGCGCTGGATGCGCCGTGGGCGGAGGCTGCGGCGCGACGTGCATCGTGGGGGGCGGCTCGGCTGGATGCTGAATCGGGAACGGCGTGTGCATCTCAGGAGGCGGCGCAGGATGCGCGACGGGAGGGGCCGGGTGCTGCTCGATCGGCTGCACCGGTCGACCCGGAGGCATCGGCGGATGATTCTCTCCGTGGCCGGGCTCATCGTGACGAACCGGGGGCTGGCCAATCGGACGAGGAGGCGGCAGCACGATGACGCGTTCATGCTGCCACGGCTGAGGACGGATGGTCCCGACCGGCGCCGGGTGCAGCTCGGGAGGATGGTTCACGTGGCCGACCACTTCGCGCGGCGGCTCGTAATGCGGGGGTGGACGCACCACCTCCGTGCGGATCACGACAGCATGCTCGCGATCGTAATAGTAGCCATGGCGTCGCGGGTCGTAGATGAAGCCGACCTCAGGACGATACGGGTGGCGATGCGGCTCGTAGATTCCGCACCAGCCGCCGCCCGGGATCGGATGCTGGCCCGCGTAGAACCATTCGCGAAAGCCTTCGCCGAAACGGAAGAAGCCGTTCACCAACTGGAACTGGTCGAAGAACTCCGGCTCGTAATAGTGGACATGCGCGCCCTCTGCGAGGCACCAACCGCCGCCCGGAATCGGGTGGTGGCCCCAGAATCCGACGGGATTCGACGGAGGCGGCGCCTGCACATAGATGACCGGCTCCGGAGGCGGGATCCAATCCGACGGTGGATCGTCGTAGACGGGCGCGTCTCCGTACGTCGCAACAGGCTCGACCGGTTGCTCGGCGCTGTCGATCGAGCGAGCCGCCTCCTCGAGTTCCGCCCTCGCCTGCCGCGCCAACTCCACCGCGCGCGCACGGTGTCCGCTGAACTTGTACTCCTGCCCATCGTCGACTCCGCTGGGGTTGAGCGTGTCGATCGCGGCGTCGAGTTGCTGCGCGGCCTGGTGCAAACGTGGATGCCGCTGTTCGTCCATCGCCGAGGCCGCCGTCGATGCAGCCACCATCGCTGCAAATGCCACAGCCGCAAACGTCGTTCTCTTGAGACTCATGCGAGACCCTCCCTGATGATGGACGGCGAACAGTCTGCGCGCCGTCTGAAACCCGCTATCGCTTCTTACCCTTGCTCTTCTTGGATTCGGCTTTCGGCTCCGGCGGAACGAACCGCGGCGATTTGTAGTCCGCCGGTAGCGGTGCTTTCCCCCCGACCAGACGCGAGGCCGGGTCGACAAACAACTCCTTCTGGGAAGCTGCTTCCTTCTCAGCAGTCGCTATCTTCTGGATAGCTGCTTGCCGTTCAATCGCTGCACTCTTTTCGGAAGCAGCCATCCCCTGCCTGGCCAGCGCAGGCTCGGAGGCAACCGGCCTCGACGAGGCAAGCGGTGCACTCGTCGTCGCGACCGGAGGAGGCGGCGTCAGATCCGCAAGGGGAGCGATCGGCAGCTCCGCGTCGGCGGCCGACAACGGTCGTCGCACGAGTGAGGAATCGGGCTTCGGAATGCCCGGGCTGGTCGCGAATGAGAGCGGCGACGCCTTGGGAATCGTCGTGGCCGCTGGCTTGTGCGTCACGCTCGTGCGCACGGGCGGATGAGACTTGGGCGGCGCATTCACCTTGATCACCCGCCGCTCGTGACGCGCTTCGGAGCCACCGCGACTCGCCGCATGCGAAAGCGCGCGCACCATCGCCGCGGGGTCGAGACCAAACACGCGGGCACGAGCCGGACCGTTGGGTTCGTCGACGAGAGTGCGAATGCCGAGATCAAGCGAGATGCTCGCTGGCAACTGAAACGCCGCATCTTCAACGCCCGCGCGGCCGATCCGCCGAATCCGCTCGGCAACGCGCGCCGCCAACTCCTGCTCGCTCTGGCCCTGCGGTCCCATCCCGAAGAGGAACAGCTTGCGGAAGCCGAGTTTCGAGCCGGGCGTCAGCAGCGCTTCTCCATCCTCGCCTTTGACGAGACCGGAGCGAAGCATCCGCGACAGGCCGCCTGACAGCCGCCAATCGCAGAGCCCCGACAAACCCACGAGCGGTCGTTCATCCAGTCCCACGAAGAGACAGAGCGCCTCGGCGTTCGCCTGGTCGAAGGCCTCCAGCGTGAGCGGATAGAACGACAGGTCCATCAGTTCAGCTTGGGCAGCGCGCCCGTCTCTTTCGCGTGCGCGATCTTGTCGAGAATGCCGTTGACGAAGCTCGACGACTCCTCCGAGCCGAACTTCTTGCCGAGCTCGACGGCCTCGTTGAGCGTCACGCGCACTGGCACGTCGGGCAATCGAAGAAGCTCGAAGATCGCAAGGCGGAGGATGTTGCGATCGACGCGCGCCATCCGATCGATCTTCCAGTTGGTCGACGCCTTTTCGATCAGGCCGTCGATGTTCGCGCGCTCGGCGGTGACGCCGTTCACCAGCTCCTCGGCGAACTTCTGCGTCTCGGAATCGAGAGGATCGAAATGGCCAGAGAGCACCTCGAGACCGGTGCCACCCGAAGTGTCCTGCTGGTAGAGCGCCTGCAATGCGATCTCGCGGGCCTTGGTGCGTGAACCCATCTGTCCTCAGCCGACGCGCATGGTGCGCAAGAGATTGACCTGCTCGACGCAAGCGAGTGCGACTTCAGCGCCCTTGTTTCCCGGGCCAGGCTCCGCGCGCTCTTCCGCCTGCTCGCGCTCGCGAACCGTGAGCAGGCCGAAGGCGATCGCAACCGGACGCGCACGCGCCGCGGCCTGGCCGGAGAGCGTCGCGAGCGCATTGGAGACCGGGCCGGCGATGTATTTGTAATGATCGGTATCGCCGCGGATCAGGCAGCCGATCGCGATGATGCCATCGACGCCGGTCTCGACCGCGCGGGCGGTTGCGCCAACCAACTCGAACGCGCCAGCGCAGCGATGGATCGCGATCTCCTCGCGAACAGCACCATGCGAGATGAGCGCCGAGAGCGCGCCCTCGAGAAGTGGCTCGGTGATGTCGGCATTCCAGCGCGCCACGCAGATGGCGTAGCTGTGTCCACTCGCCTGCGCGCCGCTGAGCTGTTCAATCGATCCCGACATCGCGGCGCATCCTAGAGAGAAACGATCCCACTGCCTACTTCTTGTCGCCGACCAGCGAGAGCAGATGCCCCATCTTGTCGCGCTTGGTGCGCAGATACTCTTCATTGCTCGCGACCGCAGGCAGTTCGATCGCGACGCGATCGACGACCTCGAGTCCCCACGCCTTGAGCCCGACGATCTTCTTCGGATTGTTCGTCATCAGCCTCATCCGGCGCACGCCGACATCGCGAAGCATCTGCGCACCGATACCGTATTCGCGCAGGTCCGCCTTGAATCCGAGCTTGAGATTCGCCTCGACGGTATCCGCGCCGCCGTCCTGAAGTTGATACGCCTTGAGCTTGTTGACGAGGCCGATCCCGCGCCCCTCCTGGTCGAGATAGATCAGCACGCCCTTGCCGGCCTCGTTGATCATCTCGAGTGCGCGATGCAACTGCGGGCCGCAATCGCAGCGCTCGCTGCCGAAGACATCGCCGGTCAGACACTTCGAATGCACGCGCACGAGCACAGCTTCGTCGGGTGCCCACGTGCCTTTGACCAGCGCAACATGTTGGGCACGATCGACTTCGTTCTCGTAGGCGATCGCGCGCAACTCCCCGGCCAGCGTGGTCGGGAGCGTCGCCTCGCCCGCGCGCTTGACCAGGTTTTCGCGCTGGACACGGAACTCGATGATGTCCGCGACGCTCAGGATCAAGAGGTCATGAATGGCGGCGAACTTCTCCAGATCGGGCAGGCGAGCCATCGTGCCGTCGTCGTTCATCACCTCGCAGATGACGCCCGACGGATTCATTCCCGCGAGTCGCGCCAGATCGACCGAACCCTCCGTCTGTCCCGCGCGCACGAGCACGCCTCCGTGCCGTGCGCGCAGAGGGAAGATGTGGCCCGGCCGCACCACGTCCTCGGGGCGCGCTTGCGGGTTGATCGCGGCCTTCACTGTCACTGCGCGATCGTGCGCGCTGATGCCAGTGCTCACGCCGTGCGCCGCTTCGATGCTCACGGTGAACGCAGTTGAGTAGGTGCTTTCGTTCTCCTGCACCATCATCGGCAAACCGAGGCGCCGCACCTGCTCCTCGGTCATCGAGAGACAGATCAGGCCGCGCGCGTGCTTCGCCATGAAGTTGATCGCCTCAGGCGTAACCATCTCAGCCGCAAGCACGAGGTCGCCTTCATTCTCCCGATCGGCGTCGTCGACGAGGATGACCATGCGTCCTCGGCGCATCTCTTCGAGGGCACGTTCGACGCGGGAGATGGAATCGCCTGGCAGGGTCATGAGTGCGTCCTGTGTTGCTCGAAGGGAGATCCCGCTTCGCTCGGCGCAGCTTGCGTGCCGAGGAGCCGAGCGACGTGCTTGCCGAGAATGTCTGCCTCGACATTGACCGGATTGCCCGGCTGCTTCCTGCTCCAACTCGTCTTGCGAAGCGTCTCGGGGATCAGCAGAACCGCGATGTCGTCGTCGCCGAGGAGGGCGTTGACCGTCAGCGAAATTCCATCGAGCGCGACAGAGCCCTTCTCGACGACGAGACGAGACAGTCCTTGGGGCAGCGCAACGCGGATGCGAACCATCTCGCCGACCGGCGTGATCGAAACGATGTGGCCCACACCGTCGACGTGACCGAGCACCAGGTGACCGCCGAGCCGCTCCCCGAGCGCGAGCGGTCGCTCGAGATTCACTTCGTCGCCGACCTTACGCTCCCGCAGCGTCGTGCGTGCGAGCGTCTCCTCGGAGGCGTCAGCGCTGAAGCGCATCGCGTCGCCATCCGGTTCGCGCGACACCACGGTCAGGCACGCACCGTCGACAGCAACGCTCGCGCCGACAGAAAGATCTGACTCGGGCAGTCGCGTGCGCACGACGATGCGCGAACCGCTGCCAGAAGGCGCCGGCGTGTGCAGGACGATGGTGCCTCTGTCCTCGACGAGCCCGGTAAACATGCGCGCCTCCAGTCGCGGCGGGTGCTAGCAGGGAATGGAGGGGTGCGGCAAGCGATGCACGCAGTCAGACCGGGCGCGCGCGCAGCCAGAGATCAGGCGCGCAGGTCGAGGCATCCACCGACACCATCTGCAACTTGAGCGCGTCCGCCATCGAGCGCGGACCAGCAAAGCCCGCCCACGATCGCGCGCCCTGCCCGGCCAACTTGGGCGCAACGAAGAGGTGCAACTCGTCCCAGAGTCGCGCGCGCAGGAAGCTGCCGTGGATCGCGGCTCCGCCCTCGACGAGGATTGAAGTAACTCCACGCGCACCGAGTTGCCGCAGCAGATTGCGCAAGTCGACGCGACCGTTGCGTTCAGTTTTGCAGAGCAGAAGCTCAGCGCCCGCTCGGGTGAGCGCACGTCGCTTCGCGAGAGGCGCCGCCACGGTCGTCGCAACGATTGTCGCCGCCGAACCTGGCTCGCGGAGCATCCGCGCAGAGGTCGGTGTGCGGCCGCGCGCGTCGACGACAATCCGCAACGGATCTCGAGTCGGAAGATTCGAGATCGTTTGAGTCCCAAGCATCTTCCGCGGCCGCTCCAGACGCACAGTGAGTTGCGGATCATCGGCGAGCACCGTGTTCACGCCGACGAGCACAGCATCGAGATCGTTGCGCAGAAGATGCACACGACGGCGGGAAGGCTCGCCGGTCACCCAACGCGAATCACCGCTCGCCGTCGCCAGCATTCCGTCGAGCGTCACCGCGGCCTTCAGCACAACCCACGGTCTGCCGGTCGTGATGAATCTGCTCCACTGCTCATTGGCGTGATCGCACTCATCCTCGAGAACACCGACGATAACCTCGACACCTGCACGTCGCAGTCGCGCCGCGCCACCGCCGACCACGTCTCGATTCGGGTCGCGCGTCCCGACAAAGACACGTTTGATTCCCGCGGCGAGAACCGCCGCCGTGCACGGAGGCGTGCGTCCGTGGTGATTGCACGGCTCCAGCGTGACAAAGAGATCCGCGCCGTCTGCCGACGCGCCTGCGTCCTGGAGCGCGACGACTTCTGCGTGGGCAGCGCCAGCGCGCGCGTGATGGCCGCGGCCCAGCACCCGCGAGCCCTTCACCACCAGCGCGCCGACGATCGGATTCGGATGCGTGCGCCCGCGCGCCTGCTCGGCCTGCGCAAGCGCCTCGCGCATGAACGCCTCTTCGCGCGGCCCGACACGACTCGCGCGCGCTCGCTTCATGCTCACTTCTTCGCCGGTGCGCCTTTGCGCTCGTGGATGAGCTCTTTCAGCTCGCTCATGAACTCGCCGAGATCCTTGAACGAGCGATAGACGGAGGCGAAACGGACATAGGCGACCTCATCAAGCTTCGAGAGTTCGCGCATGACCTGCTCGCCGATCATCGTGCTGAGAATTTCCTTCTCGCCGATCTCTTGCAGGCGCCGCTCGATACCGTCGACGACCGCCTCGACCTGCTCAGAGGAAACCGGCCGCTTCTGGCAGGCGAGCTGAATTCCGCCGACCACCTTCTTGCGATCGAACGCTTCGCGACGCCCGTCCTTCTTCACCACCATCGGCAGAATCTCTTCGACCCGCTCGTACGTCGTAAAACGACGCGCGCAGGCCAGACACTCACGTCGGCGCCGGATGACCACGCCCTGGTTCGAGAGGCGTGAATCAATCACCTTGTTCTCGAGTTCAGCGCAGAACGGACACTTCATTTGGATGCGTTCCGATAGAGCGGAAAGCTCTGACAGAGTTCACGCACCTCGCCCTTGACCTTCTCGGCAACCGCGAGATCTTCGGGCGCGTCGAGCACGCGCAGAATCAATTTCGCGACAACGGCCATCTCGGCGACGTTCATCCCGCGCGTCGTCAGCGCGGGCGTGCCAAGCCGCAGGCCGCTCGTCACAAACGGCTTCTCCGGATCGCCGGGGATCATGTTCTTGTTTGTCGTGATGTGCGCGCGCTGCAGCGAGGCCTCGGCGATCTTCCCGGTGAGCTTCTTCGGACGCAGATCGCAGAGCATGAGGTGGTTGTCGGTGCCGCCGGAGACCAGGCGCACACCGCCCGCGATCAGTCCTGCTGCGAGCGCCTGCGCATTTGCCAGAACCCGCTTTTGGTAAGTCACAAACTCGGGCTGAAGCGCCTCGCCAAACGCGACGGCCTTCGCTGCGATGATGTGCTCGAGTGGGCCGCCCTGGATTCCCGGAAACACGTTCGAGTCGATCACCTTCGAGTGCTGGGCCTTGCTCAGAATCAGCCCCGACCGAGGCCCGCGCAGCGTCTTGTGGGTCGTCGTTGTCACCGCATCTGCAAGCGGCACGGGGCTCGGGTGCAGGCCCGTCGCGACGAGTCCGGCGATGTGCGCGATGTCGCAGACCATCACTGCGCCGACCGAGTCGGCGATCTCGCGGATTTTATCGAAATCGATAATTCGCGAATACGCGCTCGCGCCGGCAAGGATTGCCTTCGGCTTCACCTCGAGAGCTTGTGCAGCTGCCTTTGCGTAGTCGATGCGCTCGGTGATCGGATCGAGCGTGTAGTGGTGGATCTCGAAGAGGCGGCCGGAAAAATTCACCGGCGAGCCGTGCGTGAGGTGGCCGCCCTGCGCGAGCGAGAGCGACATCACGCGATCTCCCGGCTTGAAGAGCGCGAAGTAGGTCGCCATGTTCGCCTGCGATCCCGCGTGCGGTTGGACGTTCGCGTGCTCGGCGCCAAACAACTTCTTTGCGCGATCGATCGCCAACTGCTCGACCTGATCGACCACCTCGCAACCGCCGTAGTAGCGCTTGCCGGGCAAGCCCTCGGCGTACTTGTTGGTCAGCGGCGAACCCGCCGCTTCGAGCACAGCGCGAGAGACGAAGTTCTCGCTCGCGATCAACTCGAGTCCGTACTCCTGGCGCTCGGTTTCGGCGTCGATGAGTCGGGAGATCTCGGGATCAGCGGAAGCGAGCGGCGAGTTGAAGGACATGGTTGTGGATCTCCGAGGCTGTCGAAAGCCGCCGCTTCATAGCGCGCGCACGCAAAGCACGGCAACCGCCGTCGCGCGTGGCGCCGCCGATCGGCCGAACAGGAATAGGCGATGATCGCCGCAAAGCCGCGCGGGCGGCGGATGAGCGCTATCGGGCCGCGTCGAGTGCGGCGAGCTTGTCGACGCGTCGCTGGTGTCGGCCGCCCTCGAATGCGCTGTCGAGGAATGCGTTCAGGATGCTGATACCGACGCCGAGCCCGACCACACGCTCGCCCAGACAAAGCACGTTCGCGTCGTTGTGCGCCCGTCCCATGCGCGCCTCGAACTCCGTGTGGCAGAGCACTGCGCGGATGCCGTGGCGCTTGTTTGCCGCGATGCTCATACCGAGCCCGGTGCCGCAAACGAGCACGCCCAGCGAGGCCCGGCCGCCGACGACCTCATCGCAGACCTTCGCTGCGTAGTCCGGATAGTCGACGCTCTCAGACGAAAACGGCCCGAGGTCGTTCACCTCGACGCCGCGCGCGAGCAGCGTCCGGTAGATTTCTGCACGCAGCAGAAGCCCCGCGTGATCCGAACCGATGGCGATGCGAAGCGGGGCTGGCATTCGAGTGTCTCCTTCCGACCGCGCTGGGAGCGGCGCAGCGGAGATCGTTGGTATACAAACGATCTGGAACTAGCGCATCCGAGACAGGGCAATCACCGCGTTGGTGCCACCAAACCCGAACGAGTTCGAGAGTGCCGCGTCGACACGCAGTTCGCGAGCGACATTCGGCACATAATCGAGATCGCACTCCGGATCGGGCTGCTCGAGATTGATCGTCGGCGGAAGGATTCCGTGAAAGATCGCGAGAGCCGTAAAGGCGGCCTCGACGCCGCCAGCTGCGCCCAGCAGATGGCCCGTCATCGACTTCGTCGAGCTGACAGCGAGGCCGCTGCTGGCGTGAGCACCGAAGACCGCTTTGATTGCCTTCGTCTCGGCGATGTCGCCGACCGGCGTCGAGGTGCCGTGCGCGTTGACGTAACCGACCTGCTCCGGGTTCAGTTGCGCATCCGCAAGGCAGCGCTGCATTGCGCGGATGGCTCCAGCGCCGGACGGCGCGGTGATGTGGAACGCATCGGCGGTCGCAGCGTACCCAGTGACTTCGCAATAGATGCGTGCGCCGCGAGTTCGCGCGTGCTCGAGCTCCTCGAGGATGAGGATCCCTGCACCCTCTCCAGGCACGAACCCATCACGGCCAAGATCAAACGGTCGCGACGCCTTCGCTGGAGCGTCATTGCGTTCGGAGAGCGCGCGGGCGGCGACGAACCCCGCAATGCCCAGAGGCGTAAGAGTCGCCTCGGAACCGCCGCAGATCGCGATGTCGATATCGCCGCTCTGGATGTGGCGAAGCGATTCGCCAATGGCGTGATTGCCGGTCGCGCACGCGGAGACAGGTGCGAAGTTGACGCCCGTCGCACCGTGTCGGATCGAGATCTGCCCAGCGGCGAGATTGACGATGATCGAAGGAATGAAGAACGGGCTGATCTTGCGATGGCCGCGCGCGGAGAGCGTGGCGTGGGTCTCCTCGAGCGTGCCGAGCCCGCCCATACCCGAGCCAACGATGACACCGCACATCTCGCCGAGCGGCTGGTCGATCGGCAATCCCGCGTCTTGAAGTGCCAACTGCGCGCCCGCGAGCGCGTAGTGGATGAAGGGGTCGTTGCGACGGACCTCCTTCTTATCGAGGAACTTCTCGGCGTCGAAGCCACGGACCTCAGCGCCGATGCGCGAGGGAAGATCCTTGGCGTCGAAGCGCGTGAGCAGCGAGACTCCACTCTCTCCGCGGATGGCCGCCTGCCAGGTCGCCTCGACTCCAACGCCCAGCGGCGTGACGAGGCCGAGGCCTGTCACGACCACCCTGCGAGCTGCGCGCGCCATGCGGCTCCCCGCCTTCTCGCCGCTCTACTTCTTGTGCTCGTTGATGAAGTTGACGGCGTCCTGGACGGTCTTGATGTGCTCAGCCTCTTCGTCCGGGATCTCGACCTCGAACTCCTCTTCCATCGCCATCACCAACTCAACGATGTCGAGAGAGTCCGCGCCCAAGTCCTCGATGAAGGCGCTGTCCGCCTTGATCTCATCTTCACCGACGCCGAGCTGCTCAGCGATGATGCTCTTGACCTTCGCCTCGACGGACATTCGTAGCGCTCCTCGAACGGGTTTCTTGCGGCGACGCCCCGCCCACCGTGGGCAGCAACGTCGGGCCGCGGGTCATAGCACAAAGGGGCAGCGAGGCAAGGGTCTGCGCGTCGGGATACCGTCGTTGAACTCAGGAAAACAGCGCCACTGCCTCTCGCAGACTCTTTTCGTCTTCGATCGAAATCATCCGCACCGACTTGTCGATTCTACGCGTCAGGCCAGAGAGAACCCGCCCGGGCCCGAGTTCGATCAGAGTATCGATCCCCGCGCGAACCATCGCTTCGATCGTTTCCACCCAGCGCACTGGCGCGACGACCTGCTCGATCAGCAGCGGCACGATGCGCCCAGCGTCCGTGTTGGGGGTCGCCGTCACGTTCGCGTACACAGGCGCGCGAGGAGTCGTGAAGGCGATGCTGCCGAGGGTCTCGGACAGACGCACCTGCACCGGGGCCATCAGCGCGCAATGGAAAGGCGCCGATACAGGCAGATGCATTGCGCGCCGCGCCCCGCGCGACTTTGCACCCGCGATCGCCCGCTCAACCGCTGCGGCGTGACCGGCGATCACGGTCTGCTCGGGGCTGTTGTAGTTCGCGGGCGAAACAGTCTGCCCATCGGCCGTGCAAGCCTCGGCGCAGGCCTCCGCGACCGCGGAGGGAGCGAGTCCGAGAATGGCCGCCATCGCGCCCACACCAGCCGGCACCGCGTCCTGCATGAACGTCCCGCGCGCACGCACGGCGCGCACGGCATCGGTCAGGGAGAGTGCGCCGGCCGCAACCAGCGCGGAGTATTCGCCAAGCGAGTGGCCCGCGTAGGCAGCAACGAATCCGGGAAGCTGCGCTTTCGCCCCAAGCGCGGCGACGAACGCGCGCTCAGCTGCGATCGAGACCGCAAGGATCGCCGGCTGCGTGTTCGCCGTTCGCATGAGCTCATCCTCGGGGCCCTCAGCGATCAGCCTCATCAGCCCGCCACCGAGCGCGGCTTCAGCCTCATCCAGCGCCGCTCGCGCCGCAGGGAAGGTTTGCGCCAGCGACAATCCCATTCCCACCGACTGAGACCCTTGTCCCGGAAAGACGAAACCGATCGACATCTGCAACTCCTTCAGGCGCTCAGACCGACCAGCGGAGCAACCCGCTGCCCCAGGTCATGCCGCCGCCGATTGCCATCATGAGGATTCGATCGCCGTCGCGCAGCTTGCCCGCACGGTGTGCCTCGTCGAGCGTCAGCGGCAGCGAGGCAGACGAGGTATTCCCGACCTGCTCGATGTTGAGATGACATTTCTCGAGCGGGATCTCGAGACGCTTCATCACCGCCTCGAGGATGCGCAGATTCGCCTGGTGCGCGATGACATGATCGAGATCGTTTGCACTCAAATCATTGGCACTCAAAGCTTCTCGGCAAACCGCCTCGAGAGCGCGCACAGCGAATCTGTAGACCTCGCGGCCATTCATGTGAATGAACGCCTCGCGCGCATCGAGCACACTCTGCGAGAACGGCCTGGCCGAACCGCCGCCTGGCATGCAGAGGATCCCGGCCTGCGTGCCGTCCGAGTGCAGATGGATTGAAAGCAGTCCACGATCGTCTCGCGGTTCCGGCCCCAGCACCATCGCTCCCGCGGCATCGCCGAACAGCACGCATGTCGCGCGGTCCGTCCAATCGGCGATGCGCGTGAGCAACTCGGCGCCGATGACCAGCACGCGCTTCGCGGCGCCGCTGCGAATGTACTGGTCCGCGATCGAGAGCGCGAAGAGAGACCCCGCGCAGGCTGCACTCAGGTCAAACGCGACAGCGTTCTTCGCACCAAGCTTCGCCTGCACGAGCACAGCCGTGGACGGAAACTGCATGTCGGGCGTGACTGTCCCGACGATGAGCAGATCGATCTCTTCAGCGTTGGTGCGCGCACTGTCAAGCGCCGCGCGCGCCGCGTGGACCGCCATGTCACTGGTGGCCTCTCCGGGCGCGGCGCGCCTTCGAGCGCGAATTCCGGTGCGCTCGAAAATCCAATTGTCGCTCGTATCGACGCCGAGCTTCGCGACAAGATCGTCATTGCTCAGCCGTTCGCTGGGCAGGTACGAGCCAGTCCCGAGGATCTTCGTGCGAGGCAGAGCTACTCCTCGGCGCCCTTCATCACTTCCTTGCCCTTGTAGTGACCGCAGGCCGGGCAGGCGCGGTGCGCGAGGACAGGCCCCGTGCAGTTGGTGCAGGTATTCACGTTCGGAGCCGTGACCTTCCAGTTCGCGCGGCGTGAATCTCGCTTCTGCCGGCTCATGCGCTTCTTCGGGACACCCATCTGACTACTCCTTGCTTGGCTTGAGGTTCGTGGAACTTTGCGACAACCGGACAGCCTTCAGCGCCGCCCAGCGTGGATCAATATTTTCGACGACACAGCCGCAGTCGCGCTGGTTCTTGTCCTGCCCGCAGATCGCGCAGAGACCAAGGCACTCCTCGCGGCAGACCGGCGACGGCGGCAGCGCGAGAATGATCTGCTCGCGAACCGCCGGAGCGAAATCGATCGTGTTCCCGACGTACGTCTCTTCGTCGGCGAGCTTCAGATCGAACGAACCGGCCGCGCCCTCTTCGTCGCGATCGTGCCGCGTGCCGTGTTTCTTCGCCGCATCATCGGTCGCGTCGTCCTTGTCCTTTCGCCGCGCGGTCTCTGCGCGGGAAGGGCTCTGCGGCTCGTACGTCAACGTCAACTCGAGTGCCTCGTCGAGTTCGACATCCTTGAGGCAGCGCTTGCACTGGCCGGTCAGCGGTATCGCCGACGTCGCCTGGACGAGGACCTTCTTACCCATCCTCGTGAGACGGGCCTTCACCGTCGCCGGTCCCCGCGCGTGAAACTCGGTGGGGTGATCGCCGAGCAGCGCCTCATCGAGATCCTCGCGCGACATCACGGCCTCCCAGGGCTGGGCGGAGTCGTGGATATCGTCGACGTGGATGGTGAGGGGCTTCACGGAGAGGGTCTTGGGCTGGTGGAAAACGGCGCGTTCTAGAGGGGAGAGACGCGAATGTCAAGGTACGTCGATGCGAGGCTTGCCCGCGAGCGCACCAAGAAGGTGCGCGAAGATGGGGCGCATCACGAGGCGCAGCGCCACAGCCACGAACGGCGCACAGATGAACCACGCAAGCACGCCGCGCGCGAGCGCCTCTGCGTAGAACGAGAGAAAATGGGCGGCGCCGCTCCCGAGCTCAAGCTTGAGCTGCGCCAGAGTCAGAGGCAGCGCAGGCTCGCCGAGCAGTCGCTGGCCGAACTGGATGAACGGAATGAGCAAGAGCAACTGCAACGGTGCTGCAGCAAAGTTCGCGAGCTGAATCGTGACGAGATTGAGCCGCAGGCCAACCGCCACCACCGTGCAGAGAAGAGACGTCACGCCCGGGATCGGCAATACGCTCAGCGCCACTCCGAGCCCGGCGCTCCACGCCAACTCCTTGGGACCGACCCCTCGCTTGAGTTGCGAGAGCAGCGGCCCGACGAGTCGCCGTTGCACGAACGTCTCACGCCCGCTGGCAGCACCGGTAGTCATCGCGCACTCCATCGCCGTGCAGCGCCTGCAGGTCAAGTACGTCGCCGTTCGCCTGTCGCCCGCGATTCCCTCGCGCGGGGCGATTGCGGCGTTATCTCTGTGCCCGTGATATTCCGCTACGAGAGCTTCATCCCCGCACCGCTGGCCTGTGTCTTCGCATTCCATGAGTCGCCTGGCGCGCTCGACCGGCTCATCCCCCCTTGGGAAACCGTCCGCATCATCAAACGCGGCGAATCTCTCGCGCCCGGAACGCGTGTCGTGATGGAGATGAAAATCGGTCCGTTCCCGATCATCTGGGAAGCACTCCACACGCGATACGAGAAGAACGTCTTCTTCGAGGACACACAGCAGAGGGGGCCATTTTCGCGCTGGGTTCACACGCATCGGTTTGTCGCTGTCGAGGGCGGAACAGTGCTCATCGACGAGATCAATTACGCGCTTCCTCTCGGTGCGCTCGGGCAACTCCTCGGCGGATTCGCGGTGCGCAAACAGCTTGCCCGGATGTTCAGGTTCCGCCACGAGGTGACGCGCAAGGCATGCCTCGACGAGCTCTCCGCGACGCCCGCCGCGCCGCCGATTCCTTGACCCGCCTCACCAACCCGCTAGGTTCTTCGCATGCGCCGCGCACTCTGGTTCGCCCCGATCACAGCCCTCGTCTTCTTCCTCCTCGGCTCATGGCTCGGCCCAAAGGGAATCAGCTACTGGTTCACACCGCCTGTGCTCGCAGGCGCGCCGGTGACGTTCAGTTGCACGCCTTCGATCGATTGGGCGATGACCCATCTGTTGATCGTTCAGATGTCCGCCACTCTCGCCGGTCTCGTCGCTGGCGTGCTGCTGACCTGGTGGCTCAACCGCCGAGCAGCTCGCAAAGAGGCGGCGCAACTCGCCGCAGCCAGCGCGAATGGCGCAAAGGACGCGACCGCCGTCACGAGCGCAGCGACGAAGTGACCGTCGCGCCGTGGAGAACTACATCGGGCCGCTCTCCCGACGGGTAAGCCCCCCAGATGAAGCGTGTCGCGACGATGGCCAAGCGAACTGGCGCGGGCTGGAGTGACGCGACTCATCGACGGACAGTGCGGCACCGGCACTCCCTCGGCAGACGCAGTCCCGCACGAAGCACGAAGGCCCCGAGCATTTCTGCCCGAGGCCTCCATTCGCTGCCGTTATCGAAACTTATCGAATCGATAAGTTTCGATAGTCCCGGCTAGCGGCCCTTCTTGCCCAGCTTGTCGGCGAACACATCGCCGAAGCTCGCCTTGCCCGCGCTCTGCTGCGCGCGCATGTACTCGCGGTAGTCGTCGCCCTCGTGAAGCGCCTGCTTCACCGAGAGAGCAACCTTGCGCTCGTGCGGGTCCATGTCGATGACCTTGACGTCGAGCTCATCGCCTTCCTTCACGACATCGCGCGGATTCTCGACGCGCTCGTCGCGGAGTTCGGAGACGTGCACGAGGCCTTCGATTCCCGGCTCGATCTCGACGAACGCGCCGAAGTCGGCAACCTTCGTGACCTTGCCCTTGACGCGCGAACCGATCGGATACTTCGTCGGCAGCTCCGTCCATGGATCCGGGTGCAGCTGCTTGATACCGAGGCTGAAGCGCTCGTTCTCGACGTCGATGTTGAGAACCACCGCCTCGACTTCGTCACCCTTCTTGAACATGTCGCCCGGGTGCTTGATGCGCTGGGTCCACGAGATGTCCGAGACGTGCACCAGGCCGTCGATACCCTCCTGGACGCCGACAAAGATGCCGAAGTCGGTGACGTTGCGA
Source organism: uncultured delta proteobacterium (assembly GCA_903911145.1). Taxonomy (GTDB): domain Bacteria; phylum Myxococcota; class Myxococcia; order Myxococcales; family 40CM-4-68-19; genus CAIWCD01. The sequence goes on from CAIWCD010000049.1 coordinate 107,172, forward strand.
ACCTGGCCGCGGATGACAGAGCCGATCGGGTACTGCTCCTCGAGGAGCGTCCACGGATTCGCTTCGATCTGCTTCATGCCGAGCGAGATGCGCTTGGCCTTCGCGTCGACATCGAGAACGACCGCGTTGACCACATCGCCGATCGCCATGACCTTCGACGGGTGCTTGACCCGCTTGGTCCAGCTCATCTCGCTGATGTGGACGAGGCCCTCGATGCCGGGCTGCATCTCGATGAAGGCGCCGTAGTCGGTGAGGCTGACCACCTTGCCGCCCACGCGCGTTCCCGGCGGGAACTTCTCCGCCGCGTGAACCCACGGGTCCTCCTGGATCTGCTTGAGGCCGAGGCTGACGCGCTCGGTGGCCGGGTCGAACTTCAGGACCATGACCTTAAGCTCATCGCCAACGTTCAGCATCTCGCTGGGGTGACCGACGCGGCCCCACGACATATCGGTGATGTGCAACAGACCGTCGATGCCGCCGAGGTCGATGAACGCGCCGTAGTCGGTGAGGTTCTTGACGATGCCCTGGAGGACCGCGCCCTCCTTGAGCTTCATCAGCGTGTCCTTCTTCAGCTCCTCGCGCTCCTTCTCGAGCAGCACGCGGCGGGAGAGGACGATGTTGCCCCGCTTCTTGTTGAACTTGATCACCTTGAACTTGAACTTCTCGCCGATCAGCTTGTCGAGATTGCGGATCGGGCGCAGGTCAACCTGCGAGCCGGGCAGGAACGCCTTGACGCCGATGTCGACCGAGAGGCCGCCCTTGACGCGTCCGACGATGGTGCCCTCGACGAGTTCATCGCGTTCGCACGCGGCAGAGATCTCGTCCCAGATGCGCATCTTGTCGGCCTTCTCCTTGGAGAGGACGACCATGCCCGTGTCGTTCTCTCGCGACTCGAGGAGAACCTCGACCGGATCGCCGATCTTGACGTTGGGCTTGCCGTCGAGCATCCCGAACTCCTGGATGGCGACCTGGCCCTCGGACTTGTAGCCGATGTCGATGACAGCGAAGTCCTTGGTGACCTGGACGACGGTGCCCTTGACGATCTCGTTTTCCTTCAGCTCGCCCTTGCCGCTACCGCCCTTCGCCTTGAAGCTCTCCTCGAGCATTGCGGCGAAATCTTCATCTTCGAATCCCGGCGGCATCGCTTCCGTCACTGCGCTTGCGTGAGTGGTGTTGGACATGAAATCAGGTGCCTGCGTTTCTTGTTTTTGCCCCTGGAAGTGAGAGCCGCACGCCACGGGGAGGAATGGCGGAAGCCGGAAGAAAATTCGTCTCTGGTCGCAAAAGCGCGCGGAACCTAGTCAGGTGGCAGAGGTGTGTCAAGCGAGGGTCGGCCGACGAACCGCGGCGCGACTTGCTGCATCAGTAGCGCGCACGATCGCAAGATCGACGCTCTCGACCCCTTCGCGGAGTTCCATATGAAGCTCTATTACGTCCCCGGCGTCTGCTCGCTCTCCCCTCACATCGCGCTGCGCGAGTCCGGCCTGAAGTTCGAACTCGACAAGGTCGACCGCAATACCAAGAAGACCGCGAGCAACGGCGCCGATTATAATTTGATCAATCCGAAGGGGTACGTCCCCGCGCTCCAACTCGACGACGGATCGGTTCTTACCGAGGGACTCGTCATCGTTCAGTACATCGCTGACCTCGCGCCCAAGAAGCAGCTCGCGCCGAAATATGGAACGATGGAGCGTTACCGACTCAATGAGTGGCTGGCCTATATCGCTACCGAAATCCACAAGGGGTATGGCCCCTTGTTCCGCATCAAGAACGCCGAGGAGAAGGGGCCGTTCGTCGAGAATCTCGAGCGCCGCCTCGGGTACATCGCGACCCAACTCGAAGGGAAACCGTACTTGATGGGCGAGCAGTTCACGGTCGCGGACGGATATCTCTTTGCTGTAATGACCTGGTCCCCGCGGGTCGGGATCGACATCGCGAAGTGGCCCCTGCTCAAGGCCTACTTCGACAGGGTCGCGGCGCGACCGGCAGTGCTGGCGGCGCTTGCGGCAGAAAAGAGCTAGCCGTCTTCATCTTTGCAGCATCGGAAGCGGTGCGCGGCGCAGGGGAGCATGCGATCCCTGCGCTGAATGCCATACTTTCACATACCAACACACAGTCGGTCGATTCCGACCGACTGGTCGGATACGACCGATTCATTCAAACTGTCGCCGATCGCGAAGGTTGATATCACGTCGCATTCGGGTGGCACTTGATTCGCAGGTAGCCCCGGCAGGCCCCGTGTCTAGCCGGAGGTACAATGAAGTTCGACGTTTCTCGGTTGCATCGACTCGCCCTCGCCGCTGTCGCTGCTGCGCTCTGCGCCAGTCCGGCCGCACGGGCGGCACTCCCGAACAATGGCCTCGGCAATAACGGTCTGGGCAACAACGGTCTGGGCAACAACGGCCTAGGGAACAACGGCCTGCCAAACAACGGCCTCGGCAACAACGGCCTGGGTAACAACGGGATCGGAAACAACGGCATCGGCAATAACGGGCTTGGCAACAACGGCCTGGGCAACAATGGGCTTGGCAACAACGGCCTGATGGTTGACGAGGCCCTCGATGTCGCGATCTTCGCAAACCGCGCCATCTTCACTGCGTTCACGACCAACGCGCTGTCGTGCGCGAACCTGAACAACATTCCCGCGATGAACCAGGTCTTCTCCACGCAGGTGACGGACACCGGAGTCATGCCGGTCAGCAGCAAGTGGGTTCAGTACATCTACAAGGATGTGCACGCCGCGAATGAGCCTCCGTGCATCGTCAAAGACAACTTCCATACTCCGGCCTGGTTTCAACCGATCGCACTGGTCGGCGGCGTTGGACTGTGCGCGCAGACCTGGGGCGCCGATGCGGGGCTCGCGGGAGACGCGCGGTGCCGTCAGTTGCTCTCCGCGACGCTCGCAACTCAGATGAACCAGTCGGGAGACGAGAACGAATACTCGTTGCTCGGGGATAGCAAGACCGGCGCACCGCATCGGTCGACTGTTGCTGGGGGATGGAGCGACGAGGATGCACTGACCCAGCCCAGTTCGGCAGTCCCGACATGGGCATTTGTATTCAGGACCGACAACCTCGTCTCGTCTCTGCAGTCCTGCACGCAAACCGATGGTGGCACGCTGCCCGCGAGCGGTTCCACCGACTGCGGTTGGCAGGCGGGGTACAGCTATCGTTGCCACGTCGGCGATGTCGATAGCCTCTCCCTTTCGACCACGGCAACGACGGTCACTGGCTCAATCATCCCTGTGTCAATCCGGGTGAGCCAGGGAATCATGGGCAGCAACTCGACCGACGCCAACAAGATGGGTGAAGCAACGACCTACTCCCCGACGACCGTCCCGACTTCGAACACCGTCGCGTCAGTGAAGTTCACCTGCCCCGCGTCAGAAGTCGTGAACTTCCAATACGCACCGTATAATCGGAGTGACTTGGCCCGCCTGCTTCTGCCGGGCACCAACCAGCATTCGCAGTTGAATGTGACTGCGTCGAACCTTTCGGCAGCGACGACGGCTCCGGTTGCAACGTATGGCTATACGTCCACGTGGCCTGTGGGCAAGTTCGGCCCTCTTCCGAGTAACGAGAAACAGGTCTTCACTGCGGCGGAGATGTCGGTGAAGGCGGACTTCTTCCAGGCCTGGACGGGTGATGCCACGACGTGGAGCCCGCTTAACCCAGCATTCAACCGCAACGCCTGTCAGGTCGGGTACGACACCACGGGACGGGCGCTGAACTGTACATCGAAGGGAACGGTCGAACTTGCCTGCGCGGTGACCTGCACCGGCGGCTCGGGTGCGATGGCCAGAATGGCTGCCAACGCGCAGGTGCCGATCTTCCACGGCGCGGAATGGCTCGACTTCGGATGGAATACTCAGCAGTCGTACTATCTGGCTCGAACCTGCAGCCGGAATGGACAAGCGTGCATCGTCCCTCCTGCGTATGGAGATGCGACCAACACCCGCGATGCGCCGGATGTGAACAGCGTTGAGCGTCCCCTCTACTGCAAGAGCATCACGGCGCATCTGCTCGATGGTGGCAGCAACCCTCTCGACAGCGGCGTTGCGACAATCAACACGCTCCAGGACAGCGATGTCTGCAATCACCAGACATACAATGTCGTCAACGGTGATTTCGAATATGGAGGCTCCACGCTTGGTGCGACGTATGGATGGGCGCTCGACGGAGGGGCAACCGTTGTCGCAGGAGAGGCGCCAACCTATGCCGCGACTACCTATGTGGGAAACGCGATCCAGCTTGGCTCGGACGCGGCAACGACAACCGTGCCGGCGACTCTTGACTCTGCGCCGCTGGTCGTGCCCAACGATGGAATCGCGCGGACGCTCTACTATGCGGAAAATACCGATTGCGCGGGCAATGCATCGGCGGGACTCAACGTGACCGTCGATACCATCGCGGCGACCGGTGCGGTGACACACAGCGCCAACCTGGCGAGTGTCGCGTGCCCAACCCAGGCCGGGTGGGCCCAACACATCGTGTCGCTTGGGACTACCTATAACGGCAAGACCATCAAGATCCATTTTGACTATCACAGCGGGATCACTGCTTCGCTCGCAACGATCGACAATGTGTTCCTTGGAAATGACGATCCGAACTATACGGTCACGACGTTCTTCCCGACTTTCTATCCGGGCTATGCGATTGACGCATCGATCAAGTGCGCGGATACGAGATACGGCGCCTGCTGGAGCTTTGGGTACACTTACCCGCCTCCGTTGAGCCCCAAATAGCGACTTCGATGTCCTCTACACTCGAGCGGCCCACGCGCAAGCGTGGCCGCTCGTTTGTTTTTGCGGCGGCCGCATCGTCTGCCATAGTCTGTTGAACCGATGAAGCGACCACCGACCGACAACCGCGCCCCTCTCGGTCGCCGTTTGCGCGCATCTCTGTTCCCGCAAACGTGGATGTGCGCTCTGCGCTGCGCATGGTTCGTTGCGCTTGCCACCGTTCAGGCTGCAATCGCCGAACCTCGATCGGGGTTTGTTGCTGAGGTAGTCCAACCCTCGGCCGCGGAACTCTATGACGCGGCAACACCAGCACTGAAGACGTTCACCACTTCGGATGGACTGCCAGACAACACGGTGGAGGGCCTGGCATACGACCGAACCGGGCACCTGTGGATTGGCACACAGGACGGTGCCGCCGTCTATCTGGGACACTCCTGGAAGCCGATTACATTTCCAGGCACAAAACCCTCGCGCCTTGTTCACGCCGTCCTGGCGGCTTCGGATGGAAGCATCTGGTTTGGAACAAGCGGAAGCGGCGTCTTCCGACTCAAGAACAACCAATGGAGCTCCTATGACGCAAGTTCCGGGCTTCCATCGTCTGAGGTTTTCTGCATTGGCGAGACGAACGAGAACAACAGGCCGGTCATCTGGATTGGAACTCGAAATGGACTCGCGAAAATAAAGGACGGCGCGCTGCGCACAGTCCAGCGTTCTGGCCCTCCTGCAGTCAACACCATCACCGCGCTTGTCACCGATGAATCGACCGGCGATCTCTGGGTTGGTTCCGAGAACGGTCTGGGGCGAATTGTCCGCGGAAGCGACTCCTACGCGGAGTCGGTAAGACTTTCCGGACGCATGATCCGAAGCCTTCTGGTTGAGCGTGGCGACGGCGATCACAACATCCTCTGGGTCGGCACGAACGATGGGTTGGTTTCCTACCAGGGCGAAGCGGCGTCGGATGTTTCCCTGGGCAGCAACATCAAACCGCAAGTCATTGGCCTGACCCAAAGCCACGAATCCGATGGTTCGGCGACTCTCTGGGTTGGAATCCGAGGTGTGGGATTTGGGAGATTGCACAAGGGAGAGTGGAAGCAGTTTGGAAAGCAGGAAGGTCTTGCCGACGAGAACGTGATCGCGTTGGCATCAGGAACTTCTGGAGGCAGAAATCTCATCTGGGTTGGAGGCGACGGAGGCCTCGTTCGCCTGGCCGAGCGCGGGTGGTTCTCATTCCCATCTGGGCCAGCAGTATTGCGAGGGAAGGCAACCAGCCTGCTCGAAAGCAAAGATGGAAGCATCTGGATGGCGACCGAGTTGGGGTTGGGGCGTTTCAACCGCGACCACTGGACAATCTATCGACCGCCTGCAAGCAGAGCACAGGACGTTGTCGTCTCTCTCGTGGAAACAACCATCGACAATGAACTGCGTGTGGTTGCGGGCACGGCACAAGGGAACATTTTTCAACTCAAGGCTGAGGAATGGGAACTTCTCGCCAACCTCGATCCGGGAAACAATATCGCGCGGGCACTCCTGTCTGTAGTGGAGACGGATGGAAGCACCAGCCTGTGGGTCGGCCTCCAGCGCGGACTCTTTCGCCTCAAGAATGGAGAAGTGACCCATTACGACACGACTTCCGGACTTCCGAGCGACTGGATTCTCAGTCTCGGCGTCACCTACGGCCCGAGCCTGACTCCAACTGTATGGGTCGGTACATATGGGGGACTGTCACGATTTCATGCGGGGCAATGGGAGACGGAATCCAGCCACACAGGGTTGCCGCACGATGTGGCATCCGCGATTGCAACCACGAACGACTCGACGCTCTGGGTTGGCACACCGGCAGGAGTGGGCCGACTCAAGCTCACGGCCAAGACGCACAATTGGGAGATTTTTTCCGATCGTTCCGACCCGGCAGTGCGCGGCGTTGTCTACCAGGTCCGGTCCGATGCGCAGGGGCGGATCTACTTTTTTACAAACAAAGGAGTCTCGCGCCTGACACTTGGTAAAGAGGGGAACCCAACCGTCACGAGTTTCGGGCAAGAGGACGGCCTTCCCAATGTCGAATGCGTGTATGCCGGCGCGCTGATCGATCGGCGCGGGCGTATCTGGGCTGCGACCAATGGCGGCGTCGCTGTGTTCGACCCGACAACGGAACTTCAACATCCTGAACCCGCACCGCTCGAACTCGATCGCATTCTCGTCAACCGGATCGAACGCCCCGGCGACCAACTCGTGTCGCTCAGGCACGACGAGAACGAAATTACGTTTGAGTATTCGCTACTGAGTTATTTCCGCGACTCAGACACGCGATACCGTACACAACTTGTCGGTGCCGACAGACTTCCCACCGACTGGGGCACCGACCACAAGCGGGAGTTTTCTACCCTTCCCGCTGGGCACTATGAGTTTCATATCTGGGCAAAGAACTATGCTGGGATCGTCTCATGGTCGGGCGCGCAGCACTTTGAGATCCGTCGCGCTCCCTGGCTGACACCCTGGGCGTTTTTTCTCTATGGAACCATACTGACCGTCGCCGCCTATTCCATGTTCCGTTATCGCACTCGTGAACTACACCGACGAGCTGAGATGCTCGAGCAGACCGTCGCGGATCGGACCAGGGAGGTTGAGGAGAAGAGGCGAGAGGTAGAGGCCAAGAACGCTGCACTGGCGGCCAGCAATGATGAACTCGAAGAGAGAAACGTCGAGCTCGTCGAATCCTATAAGCAGGCCGACCGGATCTTCTCGGCGCTTGCGGACGCGCTCTCGGGAACAACGTTGGACGGAAAATTCCGCCTCGACGAAAAAATTGGGGAGGGTGGCTTCGGCGCTGTCTTCAAAGCAACCCAGATCGCAGGAGGCCCGCCGGTTGCGGTCAAGGTCTTTCGACCGCAGGCGGGCAATGCCTCCGCTGAGTCGTTGGAACGATTCAGACAGGAAGGAGTCTCAGCAAGTCGGGTCGCGCACAAGAATGCAGTCAACATTCTTGACTCAGGCATCTCCGCCGAAGGGATCGCCTACCTTGTAATGGAGTTGCTCGAGGGACGATCGCTTTCGGCGGAATTGAAGCAACTTGGTAAGCTTTCCATCCGGCGCGCGGGACAGATCGCAAGTTCTGTCCTCAAGGCACTGGCGGTCGCGCACCAGTCTGGAATTGTTCATCGCGACATCAAGCCAGACAACATCTTCATTCACCACGATGCCGACGGAGAGATCATCAAGGTGGTCGACTTCGGTGTCGCCAAATTGCGAGACCAGGAGACCAAAGACAAGACCCTGACTGTCACCGGGGCGATCGTTGGAACGCCCGCATATATGGCTCCCGAACGGCTTGAGAGTCGACCCTATGATGGGCGTAGCGACGTCTATAGTGTTGGTATCGTGCTCTATGAAATGCTGACGGGTGAGCCGCCGTTTCAATCGCAGGAGAACAACATCTGGTCGCTGGTGATGATGCACCTCACCGTCGCACCTCGCGCCTTGAGTGAGCTCGACCCGACCATTCCACCCGAAGTTGCGCAGGTCGTGCTTGAGGCGCTTGCGAAGAACCAGGAAGAACGTCCTGACGCGGCGACACTGATTGGGAGAATCGAACAGAGCTTTGGATTGACGCAAGGCTGATCGCCGTTGGGAGGCGCAATGAGCGCAGAGACGAACTGCGTGCTCGGGATATCCGCCGAACATTGACTCGATCAATCGCCCGTGAATATGCTTTCGCGTTGCGAGTGAGGAGTTCGTCGTCATGGACAAGCCAGAACAGATGATCGAGGATCTTCGTCGTCTGGTTTCAGTGACGAAGGTCATTACGTCGTCGCTCAGCGTCGACGAGCAGCTTCCGTTGATCATGGACGCGGTCATCGCGCTTACGAATGCAGACAAGGCGATGCTGCTTCTCTTTGAAAATGGTCGATATGAGGTGCGCGCGGAGCGGCCCGCGCCCGCAGACACGAAGAGCAGCCGGCCGGCATATTCGACTGGCGTGATCAACCAGGTGGTTGAGTCAGGTGAGCCGCTCTTCATTCTCGATACCGATCTCCACGCGCAGATGGCCAGACAGGTCAGCGTGCAGGCGATGCAGTTGCGGACGGTCATGTGTACGCCGCTGCGGTCGAGGACGGGGATCTTCGGGGTGCTCTACGTCCATGCCTCGACGCCGCTGCTGGCGTTCAACGAGCGCAAGAAGGAGATCTTCAACTCGCTTTCCGATTACGCCTCGATCGCACTCGACAATGCGCGTCTGTTTACCGCTTCAATCAGCGATCCGATGACGGCGCTGTACAATCATTCCTATGGCCAGCGGCGCCTGGACGAAGAGCTCATGCGTGCGAAACGACATGGGCGACATCTCAGTTTCGCGTTGATCGATGTCGATAAATTCAAAGCCGTGAATGACAGTTATGGACACCGCAAGGGCGACGCATTGATATGCGGCATCGCCTCTGCTCTGCGAGGTTCGGTCCGGCAGACCGATATCGTTGCCCGGTATGGCGGAGATGAATTCGCCATCATCATGCCTGAGACCGGTGGTTCTACAGGTGCACCTGGGTCTGAGATCTCAGGCTCACGCATTCTCGCGGAGCGTCTGAGAGACAAGCTGAATGTAGAACTGGTTGCTGGGGTTCCGAAGATCAGTGCGAGCATTGGAATCGCGTGCTACCCAGTCGATTTTCCCAATGAGAAAGAGCGGGAAGATTTGACGCCAGGAGACCTGGTCGATCGCGCGGACAAGGCGCTCTACGCGGCAAAGAGACTCGGAGGAAATCGAGTCTGTGACGCTCACGAGCAGGCCGCTGCGCCGTCGAACTGAATGGTTATTGATTTTCTTCGTTGAGCTGTTTCCGCGGACGGCCACCGTGGCCGGGCCGGCGCAGGCCGTGACGGGTCAACGCCCGCGCAAGAGCCAGCCGCTGGATTCCCAGCAGTGCCGCTGCTTGTGTCTGGTTATCCATCGCCTCACGCATCGCAAGCTCGATTGCGTCCCGCTCGAGGTTGTCAAGAGCATTGGGGCCGAACCGGAGCAGAAGTCGTGCATCGCCGGGAGAGGATTTCGCAGCTCCGGCCGATCCCGTCGGGCGCTGGGAGAGATGCAGTTCCCCGGCCTCCAACAGACCGTCTGAAGAGGAGACGATTGCCGCTTCGAGCAGGTTCTTCAACTCGCGCACGTTTCCGGGAAAATCATAGGCGACCAACTTCGCCTTCGCCGATGGCGAGAGCCCCGTGATGGAGCGGCCCAGTTCGCGATTGAAATGCTCGACGAAATAGTCGGCGAGGTGCAGCACGTCGGCGCCACGTTCACGCAGCGGCGGCACGCGAATCGTGAAGACGCTGAGCCGATAGTAGAGATCAGCACGGAACGTCTTTTCCGCGACCATCTGGCGAAGATCTCGATGCGTCGCCGCGACCACGCGCACATTGAGCTTGCGCGGCCGCTTCGAGCCGAGTCGCCAGATCATCCGATCCTCGAGGACGCGCAGCAGCTTCGCCTGCATCGTCAACGGCAGTTCGCCGATCTCATCGAGAAAGATCGTACCGCCCTCTGCCATCTCAAATCGGCCGACGTGATCCGCGTCCGCGCCGGTGAACGAGCCCTTCTCGTGGCCAAACAACTCGCTCTCCAGAAGTTGTTCCGGGATCGCGCTGCAGGTCACTGGAATCAGCGGCTGGCCTGCCCTCTCCGAGAGACGGTGGATCGCCTCGACGATCAGCTCTTTGCCTACGCCGCTCTCGCCTTCGATGAGCGCAGTGGTGGCAGGAGTTCGAGCGACGGAGCGAACCCGCTCGAGCACGTCGGCCATATTGCGTGCGCGGCTGATGATGCGCGTCAGGATGAGCCGTTCGCTCTCGGCCCAGCGCGGTCGCACAATCTCCGGACGATTCGCGTAGACGAGCGCGTGAAGCGAGTCAGACAGCTCAGCACCGGGCGCGACATAGCTATGCGCACCGAGGCGCATGCAACGAACGGCCTCATGAACCGACGGCTGAAAGGCGACGACAACAACCGGAACGGTGCACGCAGCAAGCAATCGAGAGAGATCCTCGGGTGCCGCCGAAGCGAGCACGATCGCGTCGACACCACCGTCGGCCACCAGAGACAGACAGCTCTCGAGATCGGGAGCGACTGCGAGCTCCGCGGCGACCTCGGAAAGCGCGGAGCGCAACGATTCCTGCTCCGCCGCAGACGCGCACACCACCACGCGCACGGCTCGCTGCGTCGCCACCGTCATCGCTCCCTCATCAGCCACAACTGAGTCATAGATAGCGTTCGATCTGCTTGAATAGATCGAGTCGGTCGACGAGGTTGGTGAGGTAGTCGAGCTTGTCCGTGGAAAGTTCGATGACGGGAGAGAGCGTGTAGCGACCGCGCCACTCATCATAGAGCTTGTTCAGTCGCTTCAGATACTCAGTCGGGATCTGCTGCTCCATCGCCCTTCCCCGCCGCGCGATCCGCTTCTTGAGAGCAGGCACCGGGCATTTGAGGAAGATCATCAAGTCGGGAGGCTGCAGCGAACTGGTCACCGAATCAAACAGCTCGCGATACATCTTGTAGTCGCGCGGATCGATCATTCCGGTTCGATACAGGTTCTCGCAGAAGATCTCCGCGTCCTCATAGATCGTCCGATCCTGGACCACCGTGCCCGGGTCGGCCATCAACTCGCGATGAAGTCGGAACTTGTGCGTGAGGAAATAGATCTGCGAGTGGAACGCCCACTTCTTCATATCGGCGTAGAAATCGACCAGATATGGGTTGGTATCGTTCGGCTCGAAGAAGGGCTTGAGCCCGTAGCGTCGGCAGAGGAACTGAACGAGTTCGCTCTTGCCTGCGCCCATGTTCCCGGCAACGGCGAGGAAGCGTTTTTGGACAGGGCGCATGCGCCAATTTCATTAGCACGGTCGCCGTCCGGCTGGGTGTAAGGTGCGCACCCGATGGAAGGACAAAACGATGGCGTGCTCTCCGACCTGCTCGCCTACGCACGCTTCTGGTTTGCGATGGCGGTCACTGTCGTCGGCGCGATCCTGGGGTTCTGCGGTGCGACGCTCGGACTCTTCATGCCGCGCAAGCTCGGCCGGCGTTGGATGCTCCAGTTCCCCGTGATCTGGGCGCGGATGATTCTCTGGGCGGCGCGCTGCCCGATCGACGCGCAGTTCGAGGCGCCGCTTCCTGAGGGCGGCATCTTCATCTTCGCCAATCACCAGAGCACGCTCGACATCATCGCGCTCTTTCTCTTGATGAAGGACCGGCCGATCTCGTTTGCCGTCAAGCGCGAACTCTTCGGTGTGCCAATCATGGGCTGGTACCTGCGAATGGCGGGTTTCATTGAAGTGGACCGCAACAGCCGCGAGCGCGCGATCAAGAACTACGCGAAGGCGGGCGGATACCTGCGCGAGGGCGCGACGATCGGGATCTATCCCGAGGGGACGCGTTCGATCGACGGGTCGGTTCTTCCGTTCAAGAAGGGGCCGTTTGTGCTCGCGATCGAGACGCAGATGCCGATCGTGCCGATCGCCGTGGATGGCGCGCAGCGCGCCTCGCGCAAGCACACCAAGAAGCTCTACGGGACGACGATTCATGTACGCATCGGCAAGGCAATTGAGACGCGCGGCCTGGTCGCGGAGGATCGCGACGCGCTTCTCATTCGCACGCGCAAGGAGATCCTCGCGCTGCATCTCAAGGCTGGAGCCGCCCCGAGCCCCGAGGAGCCGATGATCGCGCCCCCGGGGAAGCGTACCGGGGAGCGCCAGGCGTGAGCGCGCGTTCGGGACGACAGCGGATCCTGGCGGCTCTGGTCTTCGCTGGTTCTCAATTGGCCACAGCGTGCGCGACCGCGCCCAGAGCGGACTCGCGCGATCCGATCGGATTGACCGAGCAAGGCCAGGCAGATCTCTTAGCGAACAAACCGGCGGTCGCACTCGAGTCGTTTGAAGCGGCGCTGCATGCAGACCACAAGCGTCTTGCGGCGGTGCGTGGACGCATCGAGGCCGCGCGCAGACTTGGGCGTCTTTCACAGATCGCGAGTGCTGCGGAACTCCAGGCCGCGCAAGATCCGAACGACGGCATTGCCTGGTACACGCTCGGTCTCTGTCGATTCGCGGCCGGCGATCAGGCCGGCGCCGTGGCCGCGCTCGGTCGTGCCGTCGAGACGCTGCAGGACACGCTGGGCCAGGCCGACGCGCAGTACCGATTGGGAATTGCTCTCTTCAACGACGAGAAGTTTGCGCTGGCACGCGGGCCGCTCGAGCGGGCTGTGGCGTTGAATCCGAAGAGTGCGCGTTATCGCGTGCCGCTTGCGAGCTGCGTCGATCGCCTCGGTGATCGCAAAGCGGCAATCGCGCTGCTAGCGCCGATCCCCGAACTCTCGCCCACGCCCGAGGAGGCGAAGCTGGCGATGCAGACTTCGCGCGTACTCACGGAGCCGTTTCGTGGCGTGCCGCAGGAGTCTCGTGCGCAACTGGAGCAAGCGCTCGGATATCTGCTGCGCGACGCGCCCGGTCTCGCCGTCGCGCCGCTCGAGGCGCTTCTCGAAAAGCTGCCCGACCTCGGCGCAGCGCACGCGCTGCTTGGACTCGCTGCGCAGCGGCTGGATGAAGCAGGGCGTGCAATGACCGAACTCAAGCGCGCCGCAGAGCTCTCGCCCGAGGCGCCGCAGCCTCATGTCTATCTCGCCGAGTTCTATGCCGGCCACGCGAGGCCCGAGCTCGCGCTCGAGGAGTACAACGCCGCACTCGCGCGCGATCCTCTCGACGTCGCGACGCTGCGCAAGCTGGCGATGCTCGAGCTCGAACGTCCGACGGGAGCGCCAGCCGCAGTCGTGTCGCTGCGCAAGGCAGTCGCTCTCACGCCAGACGACGACGCGCTTGGGTTGCTGCTCGCGCGCGCGGAGCTCTCTGGCGTTGATGCGGCCGCGGGGCAGACGAGGCTCGAGAAGCTCGCGCAGAAGCGTCCCGACGACGCCGAGGTGTTGCTGCGCCTGGCGATGGCACTGCTCGATGCGCGCAGCCAACTGCAAGGCGATGCGCGCACGGAGATGACTCGACGCGCAGTGCAACTGACGCAGAAGGTGCTCACGCTCCAACCCGACAACGCCGGTGCGTCGCGGCTGCTCACTGCGCTGCAGAAGGGTTAGGCTCGAACTTGTGAGCGACGTTTCGACAGCGCAGGGCTCTGACCCGGGCGGCAACCGATCACCGGGCCGACGTCCTTTCCAGGGATGGGGCAAGGCCATCGCGCGAGCGCTGGCGCTGGCGGCGAATGCGCTCGTTCGAATCTCGCGCCTTGGCGTCCATGAGGCGAAGGAGCGCGGTGGTCATGCGCTTCATCAATTCGCGCAGCGGCCGCAGCAGACGCGCCAGCGTGTCTACGCGTTCGGCAGCTATGGACTGGTGCTCGCGGTCACTCTCGCTGCGCAGTTGTGGGAGCCGAATTCGCTGCAGGCCTACGTCAAGATCGAACCGGTCGCGCTGCCCGAGGCGACCGTGGTCTTCGTGCGCAACGATTCGAGCCACACCTGGAAAGACGTCAAGGTTCTGCTCAACGATCGCTTTGAGTACCAACGACCAGACCTGCCGCCGACGCACTACATCTCGCTGCAGGTCGATCGCTTCGCCAGTTACGATGCCAACGGTAAGGCGAGCTATGCGGCGAAAGATCTGGTGCCGAAGAAGGTTTCGCTCGAATGCGACAGGGGCCACTTCGTGCTCGATCTGGAAAAGCAACCATGACCGCGAACAAGGGCTGCGTACTGGTGGTCGACGACGATCCGGAGATCGTCAACTTTCTTGGGACGCTCCTCGAACTCGAAGGGATCACGACCCAGCTCGCCACCAGCGCGGCGCAGGCGGAGAGGATTCTCGCGTCTCCAGCTGCTCGGGAGATCAAGCTGGTGCTGCTCGATATCGCGATGCCGGATCGAAATGGCCTCGATCTCTGCCGTGCAATGCATGAGGATCCGCGGCTGCGCGAACTGCCGGTGTTCGTGGTCTCTGCCCGGCCAGGACGCGATGTGATCGAGCGCGCGCGCGAGGCTGGCGCGAAGCAGTTCATCCGCAAGCCGTTCGAGAACGCCGAACTCCTCGCACTGATCCGCGATCAACTCGGCATCTAGTCCCGCCCCTCGCGCGATTCGCGCGTGGCTAGAGACATTGCATGAAGAAGAAGTTCGCGTGCTCGCCCGTGGTCGAGCAGGTGACGGAGAACTTGTCGAGCGAGCATCCGGCGTTCTCGCGGCTCTCCGGCGTGGGCAGCGGTTTCTGCTCTCCGATGCGCCAGTGGCCGCCGCCCTCGCATCGCTGCGCGTTCATGTAGTCGACCTCGTCGCTCATCCGCTCGACATGCATCGGATTGTCTTGCGACATACCCAGCGGCCCCTTCGGCTTGGGCGGTGTCACCGGTTCGGCCGCGCAGGAGACGATTCCGACAGACAGAGCGACGAGGACAGAAGCAAGGGCGCGCACGAGGCCTCCGGAGGGCACAATCGATAACCGTGATTATCGATCTTTCGATAACGTGATTTGCGAATCAGCGGCACGACAGAACGCGCGAAGAACTACCAGACCAGGATTGCGGACGCGCGATTATCCAACGCGCGCAAGGCTGAGGCGCCCGCGCCAGCGCTCGTGCAGATGGCGACGCAGTTCCACATTCTCGGCAAGCGCGAGGTCGGGATCGCTCTCGACCAACGCGAACGCCTCCTCTCGAGCCTCAGCGAGGATCTTCTGATCGCGCGCCAACTCTGCCACAGCGAAATCGGGCACCCCGCTCTGCCTCGTTCCGAGAAACTCACCGGGGCCGCGCAGTGCCAGGTCTGCCTCGGAGATGCGAAAACCGTCATTCGTCTCTTCCATCACCTTGAGCCGCTGCTTCGCGCTGGCACCGAACTCCGCGCCGCTCGCGCCCGTCACGAGCAGGCAGAAGCTCTTCGCAGCCCCACGTCCGACGCGGCCACGCAACTGGTGCAACTGCGAGAGGCCGAATCGCTCGGCGTGTTCGATCAGCATCGCGCTGGCGTTGGGCACATCGACGCCGACTTCAATCACCGTCGTCGCGACGAGAATGCGATCGGTCCCTTTGCGAAACCGCTCCATCGCCGAGGCGCGCTCCTCGCTCGACTGGCGACCGTGGACGAGGCCGATCGGCACGCCAGGAAACACTTCGCGCATCAACCGCTCGCGCTCGATCGTCGCCGCCTTGAGTTCGACGAGCTTCTCGCTCTCCTCGACGAGCGGCAGAACGACGTATGCTTGATGACCCGCGGCAAGCTCACGCCGGATCACGTCGTAGGCCTTGTCGCGCTGCGCGTCGCGGAAGACCTTGGTGACGATTGGCGTGCGTCCCGGAGGAAGCTCGTCGAGCACCGACACATCGAGGTCGCCATAGAGCGTGAGTGCGAGCGTGCGCGGGATCGGCGTCGCGGTCATCACCAGCGTGTCGGGCCGAGTGCCCTTGGTCATCAACCGCTGCCGCGTGAGCACACCGAAACGGTGCTGCTCGTCGATGATCGCAAGACCGAGACGATGGAACTGCGTCCCTTCTTCGGCGAGCGCATGCGTTCCGACCACCAGCTGTGCGGTGCCGCTGCGCACGAGTCGCTCGGCAAACGCGCGCTCCTTCGCGCCCATCGATCCGGTGAGCAACTCGACGTGAACGCCGCTGCCCTTGAGCATCGCGACGAGCGAGCGGTGGTGCTGCTCGGCAAGCAACTCCGTCGGCGCCATCAGCGCGGCCTGGTAGCCGTCCTCGATCGCCACGCGCGCAGCGCAGAGCGCGACCGCCGTCTTGCCCGAACCGACATCTCCCTGCAGCAGACGATTCATCGGCTCGCCGTGCCGCATGTCCTTCGCGATGGCCTCCACCGCACGCCGCTGCGCACCGGTCAGCGGCCAGGGCAGCGCAGCCGTGATCCTCTCGAGCGAGTCGGGCGTCGCACGAAACGAGATTCCGGGCTCAATGCGTGCACCGCGCCGTTTCAGCGCGAGCCCGAGTTGAACGAGAAACAGCTCCTCGAACGCGAGGCGGCGCCGAGGCTCGCCCGGGCTGCGACCCGCCGCTGCTTCCTCCGCGTAGACCTCGGGGAAGTGGGTCTCGCAGATCGATTCGCGCAGGGAGAGAAGCTTGCGTTTGACAAGTATTTTCTCTGGCAGCAGATCGCGCAGCGCGGGAGCAAACTCGTCGAGCGCGCGGCGCACAATGCGACGATAACTGCGCGCGGCCACCCCTTCCATTTCCGAATAGATCGGCACGACGCCGCCGAACGAATCATCGCCGGAGCCGCCACCAGAGCGCCCCGACTGCTCGCCGAGCGAGACCTGCTCCGCGCCCGAGAGCATCTCGACGTCGGGATGGGTCATGGTCTTGCCGCCGCCGCGGAATCCCGCCTTCACTTCGCCACCGAGCAGCACGCGCGCGCCAGGAACGAACTTCTTGAACAGATCGAAGCGGAAGTGGAACCAGAGCGCGAGAAGCGAACCTCCTGCGTCATCGCGGAACGAGACCTCGAGTCGACGCTTGCGACCGTGAGCCTCGCGCGCCTTGACCACAGTGGCCGCGATCACCGAGCGCTCACCGAGAGGCGCGTCTGCGATCAGTCGCGGGTGGCGACGATCTTCGTAGCGCCGCGGAAGATTGAGCAGCAGATCGCCAACCGTGGCGAGACCCTTGAGTTCGAGACGCTGGCCGACCGCCGGGCCGACGCCGCGAAGCTGCGTGACAGGGGTCGAGAGAGGATCGCGCGCGGCCGCGCTGGAGGCCGATGCGCGCGATCCTGCATCGCGAGATGGCTGCGACGCAGCAGGTTCGCGGGTAGTACCGACCCCGCGGGAAGGCGCTGTCGCGGGAGTTGCCGCTTTGGCACGCGATGAAGCCGCAGGAACCGCACGCAACTCGCCATCAGCAGCAGCGGCGCGGCGCGGGGACGAGCGTGCAGTCGGTTTGGGAGCAGAAGGAGGAGCGCGCGCCGCGTCCGGAACAGGGGCGCCGCCGAGCGCTGCGACTTCGTGTGGAATTGACACTATCCCTACGAGCGCGCGCACGAGCGCGCCGAGCGCCGAGCGGCGCTGCGCTTCATCGGCACGATCAAACCCGCGCGCAGCAAGGCCCAGCGCTTCGACCGCGTCCCGCTGTGCTCCCGCGACTGGCAACGCGGCAGCGACCGCCCGCGAAACGAGCGGCTCGAATTCGCGCAGCGAGGGGAGTTTGGAGAGACCAGCGCGCGCGAGAAAACGGAGAGGAGGCAAGAGCGGCGACAGCGCGAGTGTAAGCTCCGGTGCCGCAGCGGAACTCCGCGCGGCGTCGTCGGAGGCGCTCCCCTGCACGGCTACCCCTCGCGCCCCGGTTCCGCGTCGATCACGTACTCGACGAACTCGACCTCGAGCACCTCATAGGTTCGCGAACCGCCGGGCGCGGGGATCTTCACCTCGTCGCCGACCTCGCGACCGATCAGTCCACGCGCGACCGGGCTCGTAATGCTGATGCGACCCTTCTTGATATCCGCCTCGGGCTCGCCGACGATCACGTACTGGATCTTGTGGCCCGAATCGACGTGCTCGAGTCGCACCGTCGCGCCGAAGACGATCCGCTCGCCGGTGAGCTTGGTGACGTCGATGATCTCCGCGCGCGCGAGCCAATCCTCGAGCAGCGAGATGCGGCCAGCGATGTGCGACTGCTTCTCTTTCGCAGCGTGGTACTCCGCGTTCTCACGCAGATCGCCGTGATCGCGCGCAGTCGAGATGTCCTGCACATTCTTCGGGCGCTCGACGCTCTTGATGTGCTTCAGCTCGCGCTTGATCGACTCCACGCCAGCTTTGGTGATCGGGATATTGCCGTCTGCCACTTGCTGCCTCGCTCTGAAATGTGCGTCACGCCAAGTGGGCGACAATGACAACAACGGATCGCTGGGTCAATCGAAGATCACTCCTGGCGTGCAGCAGCGCCGTGGAGAAACTTCGCGCGCCCGGGAAGCGCCTTCTTCGCGACTGCGTCCGGCATCGACGATAGGTTGCGACGCATCGGTGCGTTCGTTTCCGCGCGGAGATTGCGCAAGATCGCAGGCGATGCGGCCGACGAAAAGAGCGCTGTGACCGTCTGCGCGGACGCGTAGTTCTCACCGAGGGTATAGGGCGTGATCGTCCCATCGATGGCCCCCGTCGCCGATCGATTCGACACCGCGTCGATCGTCGCGAAGAGCGACGCCCCCGCGGGCAGGTAATCGGCAGAGAACGTCGCGCTCAAGTCTTTCGTGGTCAGGCTCGCGACCTCCTTGAACTGGAGGAGGTAGTGGCCATTGACGTCCTTGACGTAGGTGCCTGTATCCGTCTGCTGCGGCGTGATCGAATAGACGACGACAAGGTAGTAGCCGGGCGTTCCCGTCGCTGGCGCGCTCCAACTCAAGCGCGACGTCTGGCTCACGCCACTCTGCGCAGCAAATGCCGACGCACCGTTGAGTTGCGGCGACGTTGGCGCACTGAGCGTGCGGGCGAGCGCGCTGTTGTCGAACACGCCGCCCGCGAGAGGAACCGTCTGTGCGCCGTAGGAGACGAAGTTCGTGCTCGCAGTGACCACGACGGGAATTGTGCCGCTCGAGTCGGTGAAGTTGATCGAGAACGGAACCGTGTAAGTCGACTGCACCAGCACGAACGCGTCCCAATTCGTCGACGTGGGATTGGCCCAGTTCACCGAACCGAGGTCGGCGTTGCCGGTGCCACCGTCCTGCGGGATATCGACAATCAACGCGTCGGCCGAGGCGTACTCGCTGAACCAACCGTGCGCGGCGAATCCCTTCTGCTCCTCGATGAAGACTCTCTGCGTGAAGGAGGTCGCAGCCGGATTGAGCGAGGCATGAGTGGGGTCCAGATAAGCAGCACGCGGAAAATTGAAATCGCTGATCGCTGTACTCGATACGCCAGAGAGAGCGCCCGATACATTGGTCGTCGTCGCGTCGGTCATGGAGAGCGCCGCAGGAGCGAACTTCTGCGAGGGAGCGAGATAGCGAAAGCCATTGCCGCTCGTCTGCGCGTGAAGCTGAAAGAGATAGTAGGCGTCGCCCGCATCGGCCTGGATGAGGTTCGGATCGGCCTCGTTTGTTCCCACCGTCTCGACACCCGCAAAGGTCGTCGCGCCGTTGCTGGGCGCGGTCTGGATGTCGCTCGCGAGATTTGCCGCGAAGTCGCTCGCGCCCAGGCTCAGCGACTCGAGCAGGTCGGGAACTCCTGCGTCGGCGGCATTCCATGAAGAGAGAGCGGATAGGCTGTAGGACAATTTCGTGCCGGTCGATGCGGCCGCGATCGTCTGCCGACCGCGCGCAGCCTGGCTGAAATCAATCGAGCGCGCCGAGCCAACAGCGAAATCGCTGAAGCCCTGCACAGTCACCGCGTACGTTCCCCGCGGCACCCCCGGCACCACCATCGCGCGCGGAGAACTTGTCGCGATGCTCTCGAACACGATCGGACTGCCGGCGTCGTCGAGCAGCGCTCCGCCATCGATGGTGCGCGCTTCCAGGACGAGATTCGGGATCAACGACACCGTCTTCTCGTCGGTGTCGCTGACGAAGATCTCATTGGCAACGACGTCGAGTCCGACTGCCGCGGTCTGCACGTGGCTTGAACCGATGCTCGCGACGTAACCGCTCGCGGGCCTGGAGACGACGAGATAGGAATAGTTCGCCCCGCTCGTGATTGGCTGCACGCTGCCGTCATCGACAAACCCGGTCTGCGCGACGTTTCCGAGCAGCTGCGGCGCACCCGAATTGGGCACGCGATAGACATCATATGAACTCGCATTCTGCACCGGCCCCCAGGTGAGCAGGATGCGCGTGTCGGAACCGCCAGCGCTGGGAGAGTCCGGTGGAGCAAGCACGTGCACGAGGTTCGACGCAGCACCCGTGCCCGCGTCGTTGCTGCCAGTCACCTTGTACGCATAGGCCGGGCCCGGCGTGACGGTCGAATCGGTGTAACTGGTCGCGCTCGCGCCGAGCTTCGTGAGTTGCGCGAAGTTTCCTTGATCGTCCGCACGCAGCACCTCGTAGTTGGTCGCGAGCGCGTCGTGGGCGGTCCACGTCAACTGTACCGAGGCGAGGGTACTGGAGGCAGACAGCACTGGAGCGCCGGGAGTTCCCGCAGGCGGGATGCCGGCATCGGAGCCACCATCGTGGCCGAGCCCCGCATCAGTTCCGCCATCGCGCGGGGTGCCTGAATCTCCTGCGCCCGTGTCGGGGATATCCTGCGCTCCGCACGCCGCGAGGAGAGTTACCGAGAGTGTGACGAGCAGTGCGCGGCGAACCATCGGGAGGTCTCCAAGCATAAGACGAAGGACTTATCCCGGAAACTAGCCCACCTTCGGCCAGGCGCAGATACGAAGAGTTGCGCCAGTGCGATTCAATTCGTGGCTCACGCCGTGCGCGAGTCAGGCGAGCAGGATGATCTTGCCGTTCGTGCGGCCCTGCTGGCTGAGCGCATGCGCCTGCGCGGCCTGCTCGAGCGGAAAGCGCGCGGCGATCGAGACGCGGATCGCGCCCGATGCGACGCCGTCGACGAGCGCGCGCAGGCGGGGCGTGGTCGAGCGGCCGAGGACCAGTTTGGTGGCAAAAGGAGGAACGAGCATCTGCAGGAACGAGCCCTCGGCTACCACGACGTGTCGACCACCGGGAACGAGCATCGCCCGACAGGCAGCCGCGGAATATCCACCGACGCAATCAACAATGACCTGGTACGGGCCGTGCGATTTCGCCTGCGCGAGGGCGTCGCCGACTGAGTAGTCAATCGCGACCTCCGCACCGAGGCCGCGCACGAGTTCAAGATTGCGCGTCGAACAGACTCCGACGACGCGCGCACCGTTCATTCTGGCTATCTGCGTGGCGCACTGCCCGACGCCTCCTGCCGCGCCAAGTATCAGAACGGCCGCTCCTGGCGCGGCTTTCCCGAGTTTGCCAAGTTCCATGACCGACATGAAGGCGGTCACTCCCGCAACCGGCAGACTCCCCGCGACCTCGAGGCTGACGCTGTCCGGCAGCGTGCAGAGTTGATCGGCGCGCGCAGTCACGTACTGCGCATAGGAACCCCGCTGGCCTCGGGAGAAATCCGTTCCGCCGACGACGCGATCTCCGATCTTGAGACCCGTCACGCGGGCGCCCACCGCGTCGATCGTTCCGGCGAAATCAATGCCCGGCACAAACGGCAGCGGTGGCCCGAACAGCCTCGCCGCAAGACGCAGCGGACTGCCGTTCATCATCTTCCAATCGACGGGATTGACGCCGATCACGGCGACGCGCACGCGCACCTCGTCGGCCCTGGGCGTGGGGTCGGGAAGATCGCAGAGTTCGAGCGGCTGCGTGACGGACCAAGAGCGTTGTCCCATTGCTTTCATGCCGCCCATCTTGCAGTCGGAACGCAGTCGCGTCACTCGCGATCTGCGCTCGAGTTGCATAGGACGCGCGACGAGCGACGCGCCATTACTCGCAGACGTTGATACCAACTCCGATCGTCGTCGCGCTGTTCATAAAGGCAACGTCGGGCTTTCCGTCGAGATTGAAATCGGCGCTGATCACCGGCCCTGTTGCACCGGACACCAACGTTCCGGTCTGCGCGGCCGTGAAGTTTCCTGCGCCGTCACCGAGGAGGATCTGGAACGCCGTCGCGTAGTTATAGACGAGAATATCGAGATGTCCGTCGCCGTTGAAGTCGCCGGCGACTGCTCCCATCGGCGTCGTCACGTTGACATTGTAGTTCGTCACCGGACCGAACGACGTGCCGACTCCGCCTGAGTTGGGCAGGAACTCGAGGCCGTGACTGTGCGTCGAGTCGACAACGACAAGGTCGATGTTCGACGGACCAACGGAGATGCTGTCGCGGAAATTTGCGGCAATAACTCCAACCGGACTCGTCCCGCTCAGATAGGTATTCACCGGATTCGGGAACGGCGACGATTGGTTTGCAGCAAGCAGAACGTCGACCGCCGTCGGACGTGTGGTCGCAAAATCGACCACGCCGTCTCCGTTGAGATCTCCGTGCGCGATCTGCCCATAGTATTGACCGGCGTTGCCCGCGGCGATCATATAGCGCTGGTTCGCAGGGAATGTCCCTGCACCACTATTATAGGTATGCGGGAGCATATAGACAGCCGCCGGATTGGTGACCAGCGCGACATATCCATCGCTGGTTCCTCCGCAGAACTGCCCGGGCACGACATCCAGTGCTGTCTGGCTGTCGTTGGCGATGCTGTACGGCGTGCTGATGGCAGTTCCGAGCCCGCCGTCGGTCAGGCCGACCCATTCAACGAGATTCGAATTTGCGGTATCCGCCGCGGTTGCAACGACGTCGAGATAACCGTCGTTGGTCATATCTCCCACAGCGACCGAGCTGACGTAGATCTGATTCGGGCTCGTGATGCCCGGATACACTTTGGCAATCCCGAAGTATCCATTGCCGGTGTTGGGAAGCACCGTCAGCGAAGTATTCGCGTTCGCCAACATGATGTATGGCGCGCCGCCATCGAGGGGAATTGCGGGCGCAAGCGACCCCAGGTGGGTCGTGCCGCTGGCGACTTGATACGTGTTCACCTGGAATCCGGGCGTCCACGCGCTCGTCGATACCGCAGGCACGCAGCAGGCCCAGACGCCGCCGTCCTCGAAGGTCTTTGGCGCGACGAATCCACCATTGAGCGCGCACCCTGGTGCGCACGTGCCGTTGTTGCAGACATCTCCCGACGGGCAGTGCCCGCCGTCGAGGACGGCACCGCTGGTCGGGGTCCAATCGACCGAGTTGAGATTCGGGTTGCAATATTGGCAGCCGGACCCTGGCCGAATCGCTCCCGCAGCATACTGGCCACCGTCGGCCATATTGCAGCCAGCGATGCAATTACCGGCCGAGCAGTTGAATCCAAGCGCGCATTCTGTGCCGTCGGGAAGCGCGGACAACGCCGTGGTGCTGATCGCGGGAGCACAGACAGTGCAACTATTCGCATTCATCGGATCATATGGCTGAACAAAGGTTCCACCGACGACACAGCCTGGAACGCACGATCCGCCGCGGCAATAGTTGCCTCCATTCGATCCGCAGACCTGGTTCTGTCGAGCTTGGCTCCAAGCATCGGTCCGTTGCGACGTGTCGCAGATACGGCAGGTGTTCGTCGGGTCGTAATGACCGTTCAGATAGAAGGCGCCATTAATGGAGCAGCCGCCGTGGCATAGTCCGACGTCGCAATAGAAACCTGCGCCTGAGCAGGCATTCCCGGTGAGCTTCGACCAATCGGAGGGATCGGCGCCTGGCTGGCAACCGAGGCAGACGTTGTTGGCATTGATCGTTCCGGCTGGGACGTTTCCTGCGTCAGTGGCGCAGCCAACCTGGCAAGCGCCATTGATGCAGATCGAGGGCGCCGAGCAGCCGCCGGCACAAGTCGTTTCGCAGACTCCATTGACGCAGACTTGTCCGCCGCTGCACTCAACACCTGCGCACGCGTAGGAGACGCAGCTGCCGCCATAGCAGACGCCGCCGTCGCATGTAGTTCCGCCGCAAGTCGTCGACCAGCAATATCCATTGCCGCAGGCTTCACCTGCGGGGCAGTTGACGCCGACACAGTTTCCCTCGACGCAGCCTCCGTCGATGAACGCAAAGCCAGGGGAGCAAGAAGTCGTTCCATTCGTCTGCGACAGGCAGGCGCCCGCGACGCAAGTCGTGCCGACAGCGCAGCCGGCATCGCAACTCGGTGACGCAAATCCCGTGCAGACGCCGCCAGTGCACGCGAGGCCCGCCGGACAGACCGTGCCGCAGACGCCGCAGTTTGTCGGGTCATAGAGAGTGTTGGTGCAATACGCAGTCGCGCCAGTGCCGCAGTGATTCGGCTCATTCGATGGGCAGGCGCACGATCCATGGATGCAGCCTTCACCCACGGGGCAGATCGCACCCGCGTCGAGCGACGCGCAGGTCCCGCAGTTCGTCGGGTCGGTCTGCAGATTCGTGCAGAACGTGTTCGAGCCGGTGCCGCAGAGATTCGGCTCCTGGCTCGTGCAGGTGCAGGTTCCATACGTGCAGCTCTCGCCGGCCGGGCAGGCGACGCCGCCGTCGGTCGCGCAGCTGCCGCAGTTCAGCGGATCCGTCCTGGTGTTCGTGCAGAGCGCTCCGCACTGCTGCTCCCCGCTCACGCAGGTGATCGCGCAACTCCCGTTTCCATTGCAGATCTCTCCGGCAGGGCAGACGCCACCGCAGCCGCCGCAGTTGAGCGGGTCGGTATTGGTGTTCGTGCAGAATGAGCCGCAGAGAGTCTCGCCAGACAGACAGCTGTCTGTACAGACCGA
>CAIWCD010000050.1 GCA_903911145.1 uncultured delta proteobacterium
AGCAATTTCTCGTTCGCCGCGGCGGCCAGCGGATTAACCTCTGCGACGAGCAACCAGTTTGCCGTGACGTATGGAGCCGCGGCGAAGTTGGTGTTTACCGCTGCGCCGTCCAATGTCGCCTCAGGAGCTTTGTTCTCGCCGATCGTCGTCGTGTCGGTCGAAGACAGCGCCAACAACGTCGTCGGGAACTCATCGGCGGCGATCGCCTTCACCCTCGGCGGTGGCTCCGGCTCGCTGGCGAATGCGTCGATGAATGCCGTCAATGGCGTCGCGACGTTCAGCTCCTTGACCGTGTCGGCGCTGGCGGCGAGCGGATACACGCTGACGGCTGCAAGTGGCGGGCTCCCGTCGGTGACGAGCATTGCGTTCAGTGTCTCGCTCGGCGCCGCGACGCAGTTGGTCTTTACGACGCAGCCGACGACCGTGGCCTCCAGGGCTGCTTTTTCACCCGTTGTCGTCGTGAAGGTCGAGGACTCAGGAAATAACATCGTCACGACTTCGGTGGCCTCGATTGCATTGACGCTCGCGACCGGGTCGGGAACGCTTGCCAACAATTCAATGAATGCAGTGAACGGCGTTGCATCCTTTGCCGTGCTCACTGTGTCTGGCCTGGCCGCAACCAACTTGTCGTTTAATGCCGCGAGCGCGGGATTAACGACGGCGACGAGCGGCAAGTTCAACCTCACCGCCGGGGCCGCGACGAAGATGGTGTTTACGACGCAGCCGACGGACGTCGCGTCCGGCGCTCTCTTCTCTCCTGTGGTCGTGGCGCAGGTGGAAGACGCAGACAACAACGTGGTCACCGGATGGGGAACCGCGGTCACGATCTGGTTTTCGCCGGGATCGGGACAATTGACCAACAACTCCGTGAACCCGGTGAACGGCGTGGCGACCTTCACCAGCTTGACCATCAACGCCCTTGCCGCGAGCAACTTTGTCTTTCACGCTGCGAGCAGCGGACTGACCGACGGCGTCAGCAATGCGTTCAGCGTTACCTGGGGCGCAGCCACGCACGTCGCGATCACCACCCAGCCGACGACTGTCGGCTCCGGTTCGGTCTTCTCGCCCGCGGTGGTCGCGTCGGTGTTGGATTCAGGCGGAAACGTAGTGCCGACCTGGTCCTCGCCGGTGACATTGGCGCTCGCAACCGGTTCCGGGGCGCTGGCAAATTACATTCTAATACCGGTGTCCGGCGTCGCGACTTACAGTTCATTAACGTTAACCGCGGCCGCAATGCCTTTAGGATATTCCTTTATTGCCTCCACTCCAGGGTTGAGTGCGGCGCCGACGTCGACGAGCAATGCGTTTACGGTAACGTATGGGACAGCGACAAGGTTGGTGTTTACCGCCCAGCCGACCAATGTCGCATCCGGCGCGACCTTCTCTCCCTCGGTGGAAGTGACGGTCGAAGATTCGTTCGGAAACGTTGTCGATTCGTCGGCGACGATCACTCTGCACAACCTCGGCAGTGGCGTTGGGACACTGGCGAACGCAACGATGCATGCCCTGCACGGAGTCGCCAGCTTCCATGGGCTTGATTCCCTGGGCTTTAATTGCGACGTGACGCTGACGGGCGCGGCGGGGGCATACAGCCTGACGGCCACAAGCAATGGCCTCGCGACTGCAACGAGCGCCATGTTTAGCCTGAGCTACGGCACTGCGACGCAGCTGGTCTTCACCTCCGCGCCGACCAATGTCGGTTCGGGCGCCTTGTTCTCGCCGGTCGTCACGGTCTCTGTCGAGGACAGCGCAAACAACGTCGTCTCGAACTCCTCCGCGCCTATTGTCTTGACGCTTGGTGGGGGGGCAGGGCCGGGCACGCTCGCGAACGCGACGATGAGCGCAGTCAACGGCGTCGCGACCTTCAGCAACCTGACCGTCTCGGCTCGGCTGTCTAACGGGTACACGCTGACGGCGACAAGCAGTCCTCTTTCACCCATTACAAGCGTCCCGTTCAAGGTCAACGTCGGCGCTGCAACGAAGCTTGTATTCACGACGCAGCCGACGACGGTCGGCTCCGGATTGCTCTTCAGCCCGTCTGTACAGGTGTCGGTCGAGGATTCGGGCAACAACGTCGTGGCGAACTCGTCGGCCCTGGTGACATTGTCGCTCGCGACGGGCACCGGAACGTTGGCGAACTTCTCGATAAACGCAGGGAGCGGTGTCGCCATTTTCAGCGTGTTGGCCTTGACGGCGACCGCTGCAGTGAATGGATATTCATTTACTGCAGCGAGTGCGGGATTAACCTCCGCGACGAGCAGCGTCTTTACTGTGACCTATGGCTCCGCGTCGAAGTTGCTATTCACAACCCAGCCGCCGAGCAGCATCGCGACGCTCGCTTTCACCACGGCGGTGACCATGGAGGATTCGGCGGGGAATGTGGTGCTGACGAGCGGCACGCCAATCGCCCTGGCGATGGCGAACAATCCAGGCAGCAGTACATTGGGGGGCACTGCGTCGGTGAACACCACGTCCGGTGTCGCAACCTTCAGCGATCTCTATGTGAGCAACGGTGGAATCGGTTACACGCTCTCAGCAACCTCTGCGAGTTTGACCTCTGCAACCTCCAACCCCTTCACTGTTCCCTGGGTGACGAGCGGCACGACCGACGTGATCGCTTCTGGCACCAATCACTCCTGCGCGGTCGTACGCGGCGGCATCGTCTGCTGGGGCGTGAACTCCGCGGGGCAACTCGGAACCAACGGCGACTCGGCGAACTGGACGACCGCGCATCCCGTTGTCGGGCTTGGCACCGGCGTGACCGCCGTCTCGGCCGGAGGCAATCAGACTTGCGCCGTCGTGAATGGCAGCGCGAAGTGCTGGGGCAACAACCAGTTTGGCAACCTCGGGAACAACTCGACGACGAACAGCAATGTTCCGGTGCAGGTCACAGGTCTGACCAGCGGTGTGCAGGCCGTCGCCGTTGGAGTTGACCAGACCTGCGCACTCGTGAACGGCGGCGTCTGGTGCTGGGGATATGGCGCCGACGATGCGTTGGGAAACAACGCGGCGGCTGAAAGCAACGTTCCGGTCCAGGTCTTCGGCCTGAGTGCGGGCGTTCAGGCCATCGCTGCTGGCGAATTCCATGTTTGCGCGCTCGTGAATGGCGGCGTCAAATGCTGGGGCAACAACGGGAATGGCGACGGAGCTCTTGGAAACAACTCCTCGACCAACAGCGCTGTGCCGGTGCAGGTCGTTGGAATGACGAGCGGAGTGTCGGCCATCGCCGCAAATGGCTTGCATAACTGCGCGCTCAAGAATGGCGGTGTCTGGTGCTGGGGCAGCAATGACTACGGCGAGCTCGGGAATAACTCTGCGGCGGCGAGCTGGGTCCCGGTGCAGGTGTCTGGACTCACGAGCAACGCAACCGCGGTTTTCGCGGGCGCTTATCACTCCTGCGCCATCGTGAATGGCGCAGCATCCTGCTGGGGGCTGAACGCCAATGGGGAACTCGGGAACAATTCAACCGTGGCCAGTACGGTGCCAGTGCAGGTGTCCAATCTCTCCAGCGGCGTCCAGTCCATGGCTGCAGGACAGTCGAACACCTGCGCGCTGGTAAATGGCGCGATCCAGTGCTGGGGCTATGGCGCCTGGGGTGGACTCGGGAATAGTTCGCTCCTCGATAGTCTTGTTCCTGTCCAGACCACCGCAGTGACGCTCGGAACCCAGGGCGTCGCGGTGGGAGAGGGCTCCGTTTGCGGGATCATCAACGGCGGGGCGGAATGCTGGGGGTTCGGGACCAACGGCAACCTCGGCAATAACTCCACCATCACGTGGTCCACACCGGTTCAGGTCTACGGTCTCACGAGCGGTGTTCAGGCGGTCTCAGGAGGAGTGGGGCAGCAGAACTGCGCCATCGTCAACGGTGGAGTTCAATGCTGGGGTTACAATTTCTACACCTACCTGGGAAACAACACGTCCAATGGCAGCTACGTACCCGTTCAGGTGACCGGCATCACGGCCGGCGCCCAATCCGTCTCGGCGGGATGGTATTCGACCTGCGCGCTGGTCAACGGAGGGGTTCAGTGCTGGGGCAAGAATTCTGCTGGCCAATTGGGAAATAACACGACGGTCGATAGCCTGATTCCCGTCCCGGTCACCGGATTGACCAGCGATGTGCAAGCGGTCGCGGTTGGCTATTACTCCGCGTGTGCGCTGAAGAACGGTGGGGTTCAATGCTGGGGCCTGGGTGGACAAGGGGGGCTCGGCAATAATTCGACGGCGAACAGCAATGTTCCGGTGCAGGTGTCAGGTTTGACCAGTGGCGTCCAGGCCATTGCGATGAGCAAACAGGGAACCGCTTGCGCTCTGGTTAACGGAGGCGAGCAGTGCTGGGGCAGGGGCTTGAGTGGGGAATTGGGCAACAATACGACGGTATCAAGCTCGATACCTGTTTCCGTGACCGGGTTGACCAACGGGGTCGAGTTGATCAGCGGCGGAGTCCAGCAGGACCTGGCGGTCGTAAACGGGAATGTGACGGGATGGGGAGACGACGCGAAGGGAACGCTCGGAAATAACTCGACGGTCGCCAGTCTGGTCCCGGCGCCGTCGCCCACACTGATCCAGACCAGCGTGGGAATGGGCGGCATTCAGGCCCTCGCCGCGGGAGAATTTAATACCTGCGTGCTCGTGAACGGCGATATCCAGTGCTGGGGATACGGCCCCACCGGGGGACTGGGGAACAACACCTTTGTCACCAGTTATGCCCCCGTGCTGGTCTCGATTCCGGGACAGCCACGCTAATCGGTATTTAAGCTCGTCAACTCATCGCGCCATCCGGCGCGCAGCGTGGCTCTGACTCGCCACGCTGTGCGCCGTTGAGTTGCAAGCGGCGTGTTCGATGCCTTGTGTTGCCTTGCTTGGGTTAATGATGCTGGCCGGCAGGCCTGACCTCGAGCGCAGATGGCGCTGCGATCACCTCGACGAGTCGGAGCGGAGGAAACTCGACGCGCAAAGCTGCATCGCCTCGCTGGAGCCATCTGGAAACGAGGGCCTCGGGCTCTGGTGTTTTGCCATCAATGACGAACCAATTGATTCCCGCGGCCCGAAAGGCGCCCGGTTCATCGGGGAGCGCGGAGACGAGAAATTCCCGCTCGAAGAGTCGCTGGTCACTGAACCCGTATTGGCGCGATCCATCCCAGCCGAAGGAGGCTTCCGGTAATCCGCCCCAGAGACCATAGGCAATGGCCTCTGGCGCCGTGCGATAGACCAGTTCGCCAGGTTTGACGTGCCGCCTGAGCCATTCAATCGCCGCGACGTCTGCGTCGGCCGGCATTTCGACCGAACGGGGATATCCAATTGGATCGATCCCGGGAAGATCGGCCGCGAACGTCGCGATAAAGAGCACGCCTGCTGAGATAAGGCCGAGCGTGGCGATGCTGCCGAGCGCGCGCACCCACCGTGGGGCTGAATAGACCAGCGCCCGGGCCATAAGAGCGCTGGCGCCGATGCCAAGGCAGAGCGAAAGAATATTGCCGAACTTAACGATGTCCCAGGTGCGGCTATATTTGAATAGATTCAGCGTAGCGGCGCTGCCAGTTGCCAGCAGGCCGATTAAAAGTCGCTCGCGAGGAAGAGTCAGCAGGCCGGCCACGCCCAGGATTGCGAGCAGGCCGAACGACTCATAGTTCCACCGAACCGCGCCGAGCAACGACTTCGCGATGCCTCCACTCAGGATGATTCCCAGCGGTTCTCCGTCGGGCGTCGGGAGGAAGAAGCCGCCCATCTGTCGGGCCAGACACAGCACGACGACTGCGAGCAGCAATACAGGGAGCGCGTGCGTGTGGAGTTCGCGACGGCGCGACCAGAGCTCAACGGCGACGATTGAGCAGAGGGCGCAGACGAACACGATGACCTGGCATAAGGAGAGCGCAGTGAGCACCAATCCCAGGGAGATGAGTCGATACCGCTCAGTCGAACGGTCTGCGGCGGTGAATCCTTTGATCGCGCCTGGCCGCTGCATCGAGATTAGAAGCGCACATAAGCCAAGCGGGATTCCAACGGACCACGGATGTTGGAAATGATTCGAGACAAAGGGCGGCGCAATCCAGCTCCCCTCGACGGCGCAGCGACCAAGCCAGCTTGCGGCGGTGGATGGACCGCCCATTGGTTCGGGGCACTCGAGTGGCAAGCGGCCACCGAGCATGGTGATGAGCGCGGTCAACCAGCCAGCGCCACGGCCGAACAAGGAGTCACCGAGCACCCAGAGCAGACACGCGATGTAGCTCCAGGAGATGACGGTAATCGTGTCGATGGCCGCAGAGGCGTCGAGCCGGAAGATCGCCACCAGCGCGGCGCTGAGCACATTGAAGCCGTAGTGATAGCGCAGCGGAAATGTCGGAAAGGTCATATTGCGCGGCGGATAGACGTCGTTGGCAAACTGCGCCGCGATCGCCAGGTGGCCGCTGGCGGCGACTTCGTCGTGGAAGCACCAGCCGATTGCCGCCGGGATTAACGTTGCGGCCATGACTGCGGCGAAGACGAGCATGCGGGTGCTCGCGGGAGTTGCGTCCGGCGCTTTGCCGCTCTGGCTGCGGAGCGAGCGAAGATGGAGCGCGTAACCGCAGGCAGCCGGGAGCGCCGTGCCAAGCGATAAGCCGACGACGAACGACTGGCTGAGGAGGCCGGCGAAGTGAACGCAGAGCAACCAGATCGCGAGCCCGAGTCCGGGCGCGAGAATGTTGGCGAGGGCCGCGTCCGCGACGGAACGGCGACTGGCCGCGCGGCCCAGCAGGAAAATGCCGGGAATGGCGAGGAGCAACGCAATGCAGAGAGGCGAGATCGGGTTGGAGAGAGCCATGTCGGAGCGGAGTCAGCGGCTGAGGCAACGTCTGATAATAAGCATTATGTCAACTTGTGGCGCGGCTACTCTTGCTCGAGTTGAGTCTGCGCACTCGGGCCCCGTGATCGGCGATTGACCGGGACCAGATCTACTTGCTTTGCGCTGCCGCCAGCGCGGCTCGCCAGTCAATCAGATCGACTGTCTCCTTCGCCGCGCGAAAGTCGACCTGTTCGCGCATTCCCACGCCGTCGCCGCCGATCTGGAACGGCATCGGCCGCGAAAACTTCATGCTCAGATGCTTGCCGAAGAAGTCGTGCATTCCGGGCGGCGTCTTGCCCTTCCAGATCTGCACGATCGACCGGAGCCCCTCGAGCGCTGGACGATCGTAGATGCGCACGTTGATGAACCCGGCCTTTGCACGCGCGTGCGGGAATGCGCGGAAATTGAATCCCCATTCGGGCGTGCTGCTCGCAGCTCCGACACTGATCGGGCCTGCATAGAGCGCGCCGGCGTGGGCGGTGACGTCGAGGAGTTGCTCGTTGGTGCCCATCGTGAAGACCTGCTCGCCGCGATTTTCGAGCACGACCTGCGCGCGTCCCATCGTCCGCTGTGCGCTGAGCTCCTCGGGCACCGTGATCCGTGCTGCCGAATAGAGATATCCGGGGATACCTTTATGGATGCGGCGCGCGATGCTTGAACCGATTAACTGGCTCGAGCGCTTATCGAGGTTTCGCAGATAGTCATTCAGAATCTTCGCGTCCCAGCCAACGCCCGCGAAGTGGCAGAGCTGGCCCTCGACCTCAACGAGATCGAAGCGCTCTGTCGGAAGCTCGCGCGGCATCTTCGGCAGGTCGCGCAGCATCTTGAAGAAGTCGTTCGCGCCCGTGGTGCGCGCCCAGCCGTTGCCGGTGCCGAGCTTGAGCACACCGATGCGCGGCAGCGGCGCGCCGTGTCCTTCCTCGCGCAGGAGATTCAATAGACGCACGATAGCGCCGTCGCCGCCGCCCGAGAGAACGACCAGCGGTTTCGCGGCGAGGATGTCGCGTACGTGGCGGCGGGCCTGCTCGAAATCCGCGCTGACGCGAATCATCGCTTCCGGCAGCGCGCGCTCGAGTTCGCGCACGACCTTCGCATTGACCCGCTTGGCGCGCCCATTGAGCAGCGCCGCAACTCCATTGCCTCGGCCGATTCGTTCCATGCCGGATACCTCGATTAAAAAACGAATTGATTAAAAAACGAATCGCGAACGACTAAGGCAACGCGAGCGCATTCCTCAACTCGCGTGCTTTCGCCTGAAGCTTGCGCGCGTTCTCCGGCCCCATTCGCAGGAGTTGCTTCTCCACAGAGCCAAGCCCCTCAAGTCCCGGATCGATATAAAGCCAGAGCTTGCCGACCTGCTTGATGGGCGGCTGCGTGGTGGGAAGCTGCATCAACTCAATCCGCTTGAGCGCGTTGCTCGCGGCGCGATCGACCGACACGCCAGGCCGCGCGACCGAGTGATACGCGACCGCAACGAGCGGATGGATCGCGCGCCAGAGCGCGGCAAGGCCCTTGGCATCCACTGAAGCGATCACCTCGACGGCCGTGTCGAATCGGTGCGTGCTCGACGAGCTCTCGCTCGAGTTGGCGCCTTCGGTCGCGACCTCAAACGGCGCGGAGAGACGCAGAGGAACGAGACGCCGTCGCGGATCTTCGTCGTCGGAAACGTTGGCGATGATCACCGCAATCGACTCCACCAGATCGGGAGTCGCGGCCAGCCAGGTCTGCCACTCGGGACGCGGCGAGAGCGCGGAGACCTGCGCGCGAATGCGATCGTTGCTGCCTTCGCCGGACTTCTTCAGCACCTGCGCCGCGTGCAGATCGGCCTGCTCGTTCCTCGCCTCGATGGCCGCAAGATCGAGCTGCGTGATGGCTGCCGGCTCGACTGGCGCTGGACCCGACGGCTTCTGCCTCACCCAGAACAGCGCGGCCGCAGCTCCTGCAAGCGGCAGCGCCACCAGCAGCGCCGTGCGCGCGAGCGATCCACTCCGCGGCGATGTCTGCGCCGAGCTGACAGAACGCTTCGCGGGCGCGCCAGAAGGCAGCGCGGGATCGTCATCAAACGGCTCGTTCAGCACGGCTTACCTTCCGCAATCATCGAGTGCTCCAGAGTCGCGCAACGAACGCAACTCGATCGAGCAAACGAACAGTGCAAGTTCAACGCGACGGCGACACACTATTTCTTGTTCAGCAAGGCAGCCAGGCGATTGAGCCCTCCCCACTGTTCAAACAACTGCTTCGCGTTCTTCTGAATCTCCGCCGACGTCTTCTTCCTCCTCTTCTTGTCTCCGGACCCAGTAAAGACGATGTTTGCGACCGAGTCGTGGGAAGTGGCGCAACCAAGCAGGTCGATGGCGGCCTTGGATGCTTCGTCGATCGTATCCCATCCCTTTGCGTCAGCGTATATGGCACCAACGATGGTTTTCGTCTTCATGTTGACGAGGACAGCATAGTCGCCAGGACTCGCATAAATGGGAGGCACAGGCTTATCTTTAGGCCTGTCGCTGGCCTTCGTCTTTAATAGATCCAACGGGATTGCAACGTAAGGAATCGTCGTCGCATCTATTTGCGCCGATGCCGTCTTGTGCGGGATCTTAACCCATTTCGACGGGTCATCCTTCGATGGCTCTGTAACCCATTTCAGGCTGGTGCAGGAGATGTAGAACCCCTTCTTGAGATCCCCTTCCTTCTGTAACACTGGCGTACCGTTCTTCTCGCCGTTGTCAGTAAGAACGCCCCACCATCTCCGGTCCTTGTATTGGGTTGGCTTCTCCTTGCTGCCGCCATAGCGCTTCAGTGTGCACCGGTCGCCGATGTTGTGTCCTGCGTTCTCGGTGTGATCCAGTGCTCCGGCATCCTTTCCTCCTGGAGCGTAACAATTGGGCGCACCGTCGAAGTCTGTCGCTGGCGTCGTGCCCATCCAGAAGAATGCCTTCGTCGCATCGTTCGGTAGCCAATAGACATTGACTGGGGGACTCTTCTTGATCGTCGCCAACAGTTGCCGATCTCCGCCGCTGCTTGGGTTCGGCGTGGTCGGCGCTGCTTGCTGCGGGGTTCCGTGTTCTGCGTGGTGAGACTCGCTCGAAGGCGTTGGCGACACCGGCGCGGAATCATGACTGGCGCCTGCGCCAGTCTCAGGGACCCAATAACTCTCAGCAGTCTCCCTGAGCGCTTCAACCAGCAAGACCGGAGCAATCTCCGGATGAGTCCACTGGTCAGATGGACGCGCGCCGTTTGAATCCTTCTTACCGTAGGCCGGTCGCGTAATCTTCTTCCTGATCGGAACGCGGACATACATCCGCCCGTCCGTATCGGAACCGGGATCCCTTCCTTTCCATCGGTTCTTGTCAGGCATCCCCTTCTTGGTCTCGATCGGGGACCCATCGGCATGTTTCCAATGCGTGCCAAGCACGTTGCCAGGGTCGACAATCAGAAGGTCATCACCCTCGATTGCCTGCAGCACCACGAAATGGTCGGGGATATTGATGAGCAGCGGTCCCTTCTCCAATGCCTTCTTGATGATCGGCAGGCGATGCTCGAGCGTTTCTGCACCAAGCGAAATCCCAGCCGTTCCGTCCGGCATCTTGAGTGCTCGTTCGGCGTATGACCGGAGGACTTCATGGGGTGTAGAGCCACCCTTGGTTGGCTTAATCTGCCCGCCCAGTTCGGGCCAGAAGGACTCTACCAACCGTCGAGGATAGTGGTCGGCGGGGATCTTGGACCCAGGCTTTGCCGGGAACGTGAACTTCATGGTCGGATTGTCCTCAGCAATCCAGCGAAGCACCATGGCCATAGACGTCGCATGGCATCCGTTATCCTTCCAGGAAGAAGTCGGCTTGTTGGTATATGGCGTCTTGTATTGCTTGACCTTCTCGACGAGTTGAAACTCATTCCAGCGAGGGTCGTATTGCGCGATTCCTCGTAACAGCTGGCGAGGGCCTGCCGGATCCTGACCAATACAGAGTGGAACGGCCGTCCTCATTTCGAGTGGATCTGAGCCGTTCCTTTCGGCGGTTACCCGCGCCGTTAATTTCGTGCCCTTGGTGAAACTGGCAGGAACGTTGACAACGACCTCGCTTTGGGATGCCGAAACCCTCAGTTTCACCCCGGCGTTCATCTCGTCGCCGGTCTCCGCTTTGAGAAAGACCTCCAGGTCCTGACCAACCCGCAAGTCGGTCGAATGCACTCGAAGCGTCGCCGTTCCTGCTACTGCCACGCTGTTCCCTACCCAATAGATCGCGTCGATCGAGGGGCTGTCGCTCGACTGGCCCGAGGGATCAGAATCGCCATTGGACTTGTTGAGTGGAGTGCTTGTCGCGGGCGCGTCCTTGACTTCTCCTCGCGTCGTCTTGACCGCGATCGCCTTCGCGTGACGCGCGGCCTTATGCTTGCTCTGGGTTGGCGTTGACATCGCTTAGGTCTCCTCGTCCGTGCCAGCGTCAGGCTGAGCTTGCTGGTCGGGTGATGTTTCGTCACCCTGCGCATCGCTCTCGACGTCACTCTCCAGGTCATGATCGAAGTGAAGATCATCGAGTGAGTGCGTGTAGTCGTTGCTTTCTTCATCCTCGTCGGCACCAGCGCTGTCCATCGTGATCGCGGGACTTCCGAGTTCGGGATCGCTTGGTTCGTCCCCCTCTTCATCATCTGCAGGGGCCTGAGACGTTCCCGCGAGCACGAAGAGCGATACGCTGTCCGGATTGTCCTTGTCCGAACTGAGCACGGCGTGCGCGAGAAAGGTCTGGTCGCGGATCTCCAGACGATAAGCACCAAGCTTCGCCGAGCGCTCAACCATGCCATTCGCGTCGGTTGTCGCATCGCCTTCGTCGCTGGTGGACTCGCCCGGATTCCCGCTCTCGGCCTCGACAGCAGTCACCGCTACTGTCTCGCCAACCAACGGATCTCCGACGACATCGACGAAGCGACAGAGCAACACCGCGTCTGCCCCGGCCGCGTCCTTTTCGACGATCTCGATCCTGTACTCTTTCTGCTCGGGCACGGTCGCGCGCACGATGCCGTCGTCGTCGGTCATGAGGATTCCGCCGACCTGCTCTCCCGTCTCCGCGTCGAGGATGCGCACCGGATGATTGGCCAGAGGCACGTCGCCGATGGCCTTGATCGCGGCCGAGATCGCATTGACCGGCGCGGAGTCATCGCCGTCGTCGGAGGCCGACCCTCCGCTCTTGCTCGTGTCGGTCGCCTCACCGCCGCCGCTCTCGCCATTGCTGCCGGGCTTGCTCGCTGGCGTGTCTGAATCGTCGTTGCTCCTGCGCGCACGGCGCTTCTTCTTCGCGCTGCCTCCGGCACGTCCTGATCGACCCGTGACATCGATCGTCACCTCGGGCGGGCCTGCCTGCAGCTTCACGCCCGCGCGCAGCTCCGCCGGCGTGAACGACTTCTCGCTCTTGTCCTCGTCGCTCACTCGAAGTCCCCTCGTCGCGAAGAACGTCAGAAGGAACCATGCACGATTGCCACCGCTGCGCAACCCGCGGATCCCCCGAAACGGGAGATGGTCAGTGCTGCATGCGGATGAAGTCGATGAATCCACGCTCCACATCGGTCTGCAGCAGTTGCACCGAGATGCGTTCCCCGACGTCGAGCCCTTCGAATCCGCGCACGAGCTTTCCTTCGATCGCCGGCTCGTTGATGCGGACCCAGGTACCCTTCGGCGATGCGCCAGTGACGATCGCGCTGAAACGCGCGCCCAGCCTGGTCGAGAGCAGCAGTGCCGCGGCCGACTTGCTCACCTGCCGCTCGACGTGGGTCGCAGCGTCCTCCTGCTCCGAACAGTGGCGGCCCAACTCGGCCAGCTCTGCCTCGCTGTAGGGCGGCCGTTCTCCAGCGAGCGCGGCCTTGAGCAGCCGCTGGGTGATGACGTCAGGGAAGCGCCGATTCGGCGCGGTCGAGTGCGTGTAGTCCTTCACCGCGAGTCCGAAGTGGCCGACCGCCGGCTCGCCCGGGCGCATCAGCACGTACTCGCCCCGACCGAGCAGCTTGATCACCGACAGCGAGAGATCGGGAAACGTCGCCGGCTCGGCCCTCTGCCGCGCGGAGAGAAACGCCTCGAGGCCTCTCGCGTCGGGCTCCGCCGAGAGCGCCACCTCGAACGTTGCGGCCAGTTCGACGATGCGCGCCCATCGATCGGGAGAACGCAGCACGCGCCGCAACGAGGGGAACTGCTTCGCCTCGAGCAGCCGAGCGGTCGCGCTGTTGGCCGCGATCATGAAATCCTCGATCAGCTCCTTGGCTTGATTGCGCGCCTCGAAGCGCAAGCCCGAGAGAGTCTCTCCGTCGAACACCGCGCGCGGTTCGAGCGACTCGAGGCTGAGCGCGCCGTTCTGGTGGCGCCTGGCTTTCATCGTCTGCGCGACGCGATCCTGCACGCGGAGTTGTTCGTCAAGACCGCTCACGGCCGCGACTGGCGCGGGTGCGGGCGCTGTTCCATCGAGCCACGCGGCGACGCTGTTGTAGGCAAGCTTGGCGCGATTGATGACGACCGCGCGATAGATCTCCGACGACGCTACGACTCCGCTCGGCTCGACCTGCATCTCGACGACGATCGCGAGCCGCTCCTCGTGCGCGCCGAGGGACGTGAGGTTCGTCGAGAGCTTCTCCGGCAGCATCGGGAAGATCTCGCCCGCCGTGTAGACCGACGTGGTGTTCGCTCGCGCGTGCTCGTCGAGAGCCGAGCCCTGCTTCACCAACGCGTCGACATCGGCGATCGCCACGAGGATCGCGACGTTCCCATTCACTCCCGGCGCGGAGACGGTGAGCTGATCGAGATCGCGCGAATCGTCATTGTCGATCGACGCCCAGAGCAGGTGGCGTCGATCGCGCGCCGTCGCGTCCCGCGCTGGCCCGTCGATGGTCGCAAGCTCAGCGAGCGCTGATCTGGAAAACGCGGGGAGCAACCCGCGCTCGAGCATCACGCGACGAGCAATGCGGAGCAACTGGCCTCGCTGCGATGGCGCCG
This sequence comes from uncultured delta proteobacterium, assembly GCA_903911145.1. Classification (GTDB taxonomy): domain Bacteria; phylum Myxococcota; class Myxococcia; order Myxococcales; family 40CM-4-68-19; genus CAIWCD01. The sequence continues at coordinate 13,791 of CAIWCD010000050.1, forward strand.
TCTTGTTCATGGCACGACGATACGCGGTGCCGTTGGGCGCGGGTGCAGAAACGCGCAACCCGCCGCCGAGATGGTAGACACGCCCGCCACCTCGTCCTCGGAGTTCACATGTCCCAGATCCCCGTCACGCTCCTCTATGGTTCGCTCACGGCGCTGCTGCTCGGTGCGCTCGGCATGAACGTCAGTCGGATGCGCGGAGTGAAGAAGGCCTCGCTCGGCGCGACTCCGGACGAGGAGCTGTTGCGCGTGATCCGCGCGCACGGGAACTGCTCGGAGTGGGCGCCCATCATGCTCTTCATGCTCCTGCTGCTCGAGCTGTGCGGCGCGCCGAGCCTGCGGCTGCACGTCCTCGGCGGCGGCATCTTCCTCGCACGCGTGCTGCATGCGGCCGGCTTTCTCAGCAAGTCGAAGATCTCAATCGTCGGGGCGTCGCTGACCTATATGCTCTCGCTCGGGATGCCTCTCTACGGGCTGGTGCTTCACTTCCGCTGACAAAAGTTTGCCTTCACGCGAGGGCGGCGGAGAATCGTCGCCCGTCTGCGCAGAGCTGGGCTCGGGCGGTGCGCGGTCGCGAAACGCCGCGGCGTGAAGGACAGGACGCAAACATGTTGATGCCGCAGATCCCGACCGCGCCAGTCGCCGCCCAGACGATCACCGAGTGGGCCGCGAGCTATCCGACGCTGGCCGCGCTTCTCGAGTCTGGCCTCGCGCCTGCGCAGGCGGCGCTTCGCTGGGGCCTGCAGCTGCTCAAGGCGAGCGCTGCGGCGGATGCCATCCTGGTGTTCCGGGCCGCTGCTGCGCTCGATCCGAACGATGCCTCGATCTGGACGAATCTGGGCGTCGCGCTCGATCGCACGGGCGCAAGCGCCGAGGCTGCACTCTGTCTGCTCCGCGCGCTCACGCTTGCGCCGCAGCAGGCCGACACCTGGCTGCTGCTCGGAGTCGTTCGCGGGAAGCTCGGCGACAACGCGGGAGCTGAAGTCGCGCTGCGCACGTCGATCGATCTGAAGCCCGACTCAGCGACGGCCTGGCAGTGTCTCGCCCTGCTCAAGGAGCGGCAGCGCGACTATGCAGGAGCGATCGATTGCCTCGGTGCGTGCGTCGCGCTCGGAGAAAGGAGCGCCGCGATTCTCGCGAACCTCGGCAAACTCTATTACCAGACGGGCCGCCTGCAGGAGGCGCACGACGCGTATGAGCGTGCGGTCCGGGCCGATGCGAGCAATCCCCATTTCGAGCGGATGTTCCGCAAGGCCCGCTTCCTGCGCGACGTGCTGATCGGCGCGACCGTCGATGGCGCGCTCGCGACCTATATGGATCATCTCGATCCGCTCGGCGCGGTCGAAGCGCGCGAGCAGATGGCGTGGCTCGAGACGGCAGCGGGGCTCCTCTCGGGTTGGGGCCATCTCGAACCCGCGATTCGCGTCTGCCGCAAGCAGCTCGAGCTCGTTCCATCAAGTGCCTCTGCGCGCTATCTCCTCGACGTTCTCGAAGGGGCGCCTGGCCTCTCGCGCGCGCCCGATACCTATATCGCCGAGAGTTTCGACGCCTTCGCCGAGGGGTTCGATGCGCAGCTTGTCGGCGTGCTCGGCTACGACGTGCCGCAACAGCTCTGCTCGCTGCTGCTGAGCCAGCTTGAGGCGGGGCGCAAGTATGCCGTGCTCGACGCAGGCTGTGGAACCGGACTCTGCGGACTGCTCCTGCGCCCGATCGCGACAGCGCTCGTCGGGGTGGATCTCTCAAAGAAGATGCTCGAGATGTCCGAGCGCCGGGCCGTCTACGACGAGCTGGTGCGCGAAGAGCTGACCGAATATCTCGGGAGCCAGCCAGGTCGATTCGAGCTGATCGCGGCCGCCGATGTGCTCCTCTATTTTGGCGATCTCGGGCCGCTCTTCAAGAAGAGCGCCGTGGCAATGCGTCCGAACGGTCTGCTCGCATTGAGCATTGAGTTGCTCGAGGGCGAAGGGGACTTTCGCGTGCTCTCGTCAGGCCGTTTCGCCCACGCGCCAGGCTATGTTCTCCGCCTCGCCGAGGAGCAGTTCGAGTTGGTCCGCACGGTCGACACGACGCTGCGCCTCGACCTGCACGGCCGCGTTCCCGGGACGCTCTTTCTCTTCCGGCGGCGGGCGTGACTCCAGGTGATGCGCGCCGGCGCTAGTGGCAGGAGTGCCCAGCGTGAATGAAGAGCGCGCGGTACGCGACCACGGCTGCTGCGAGCGCCGGCACCACGCGACGAAGCGAGAGCGCGATGAGTCCGCCTCGCGAGAGCAGCGTGCGCAATTGCAGCTGCGCCGCGAGCAATGCGGGGATCGCGCCGAGAGAGAAGGCGCCCATCACAAGCGCACCAGTCGTGAACGATCCGCTTGCCGCAGATGTCGCAAAGAGCGCGTAGAGAAAGCCGCACGGCAGCAGAGGCGTCAGCGCACCGATCGCAATCGCCCGCATCGTCGGGGGCATGCTTTGCGCAGCCAGTCCGAGCCTGCGCACCATTTGCGCGAGCCCGGGGATCGCAGGAACAAGCTTTCCCAACTCGAACGCGCTCGCGAGCAGCGCGAAGACCAGCAACCACGGGGCAATCGGTGCAAGCCGCACGGAAAACAGCGCGCCGGCACCCTCCCCGATCGCGCCAAGAATCCCGCCAACCAATGAGTAGGAGAGAACGCGAGCGAGTTGGTAGGATACGATCGTCCGCGTGCGCAATCCCTGCGCGCCGCCGCTCGCGCAGGCCAGCGGACCGCACATCATGAAGCAGTGAAGGCTGCCCGCGACGCCGACGACCATCGCGGCCAAAGCGCCCTGCATGGGCTCGAGTTCGCCCAGATCGGTGATTGCAACCATTGCGGCAAATCGAGCAACGGGCATGCCAGTTGCACAACGGGCGTGCGTGACTCGCCGAGATGAACGCGCCGCCTGCCTCCACTGCAAGAGCCCAATCCCCGAGGGACTCGGAGCCGACGCCAGGTTCTGTTGCGCCGGTTGCTCCGCCGTACATGCGCTGCTCGTCGATGGCGCGCTGACCCGCTACTACGATCTCGCGCGCGACTCGGTCCTGCCGGTGACAGAGCTCCCGCGCACGCGCAGCGAGGCCTGGCTGGATGTCGCGCTCGGTGAGGCGGAGCGCGGCACAGAACCGTTCTGCACGCTCACTCTCGATGTGCAGGGAATTCAGTGTGCGGCCTGCGTCTGGCTGATGGGCGAACTCTTCCGGCGGCGCGAAGGCGGCATCGGCTTCACCGTCAATCCCGCGCTGGGCAAGGCCCGGATGAGTTGGCGTCGCGGTGCATTCGACGTGCGCGCGTTCATCCATGAGGTGGAACAGTTCGGATACCTTTGCGGTCCGAGCCGCAAGAGCGCCGCGGTCGCCTCCAGCGATCTGCTCCTGCGTCTGGGCATCTGTGCGGCCGCGACGATGAACGTGATGATGTTCTCGTTCGCGTTCTACTTCGGCCTCACTGCGCGGGACCCGAGCACCTTCCAGCTCTTCACGCAGCTCTCGCTCGCGCTCGCGTCGGCGGTCGTGGTCATCGGCGGCTGGCCATTCTTCAAGAGCGCGTTGCTCGGTCTGCGCAGGGGCGTGGCGCATCTCGATCTGCCGATCGCGCTCGGCATCATCCTCGTCTACTCCGTCTCGGTCACCCAGGCCCTGCGCGGCCGCGGTGATCATACCTATCTCGACACGCTCTGCGTCTTCGTCACGCTGATGCTGGTGGGGCGCTGGCTGCAGAGGCGCGTGCTCGATCGCAATCGGCAATATCTCCTGCAGGACGCGGGCGCGGATGGGCTGCTGGTGCGGCGCCGCGAGGTGAATGGATCGATCTCGATCATCGCTGCGCCGCGCGTGCGCAAGACCGATGCGCTGCTGGTCGCGCCCGGCGATCTCGTGCCGGTCGACTCGATTCTCGAGAGCGGGAGCGCGAGTTTCTCGCTCGATTGGATCACGGGCGAGCCCTATGCGCGCGAGCTCAAGGCTGGGCAGCCGGTGCCGGCGGGCGCGTTCAATGCGGGGCGGACCGCGGCTGAGTTGCGCGCCGAACAGCCCTTCGCCGACTCTTCGCTGCCGGCACTCCTGACCGCGGGGGCGCGCAAGGACGGCAATCCGCACACCCGCTTCTTCGAGCGCACCGCCCGCTATTACGTCGGTGTGGTGCTGATGCTGGCCGGTTCGGGATTCCTACTCTGGCTGCACCAGGGAATGACGCGCGCGATCGATGTCGCGGCGGCGATCCTCGTGGTGACCTGTCCGTGCGCGCTGGGCCTGGCGATCCCGCTCGCCGAAGAGCTGACGCTGGCCTCGCTGCGGCGACGCGGATTGCTGGTGCGCAGCGCCGACCTCTTCGATCGGCTCGCGAAGGTCCGCACGGTGATCTTCGATAAGACGGGCACGCTGACGCTCGGCAAGCTCGAGCTGCTCGAACGTGCGCCACTGGAGATCCTCGCTGCGGCCGATCGCGATGCCGCCTACGAAATGGTTGTACGAAGCAACCATCCGGTGAGCCGCTGCCTCGCTCCCGTGCTCGCGACGCTCGGTGCGCAATCGGTGCCACACGCGCAGGTCACAGAGGTTCCGGGCGCGGGGCTGCTCCTCGAGCGCGACGGCGCGATCTATCGACTCGGTGCGAGCAACTGGGCCGCGCCCGGCCTGCATGATCCGCGCAAGTCGGGCGAGACCGTCTTGACGCGAGATGGGGTTGCGCTCGCGCGCCTGTCGACTCGCGAAGCGGCGCGTACCGGAGCCGCGCAAGCGCTCTCGGAGTTGCAGAAATCCGGGATGCCAGTCTGGCTGGTTTCGGGCGATGAGACGGCGCGCGTGGCAGCGTTCGCGCAGCAGCTTGGCATCGCGCCCGAGAATACCCGCGGCGCCGCGACCCCGACACGCAAGGCCGCGATCGTCAACGAGCTCAATGCACGCGGTGGAACGCTCTTCGTCGGCGATGGCGTCAACGACAGCCTCGCGTTCGAGGCCGCGCTGTGCGCCGGGACTCCTGCTCTTGACCGACCCGTGATGCCAGGCAAGGCCGACTTCCTCCTTCTCGGCGATGACCTCTCCGCGCTGCTCACGCTCTTCTCGACCGCGCAGGCCTCCGGCAAGGTCACGCGCCGCATTGTCGCCCTCGCCTTCACCTACAACTCGCTCGCGATCGGCGTCTCGCTCGCGGGGATGATGACGCCTCTCGCCGCCGCAATCGCAATGCCGACGAGCTCCGTCTGCATCCTCCTCTACGCCGCCCGCGCAATCGCCGGAGCCCGCCCGGACCGCGAAGCAAGCCGCGCGATCGCTCAGGCGCAGAACCTGCATGAAGCGCGGGGATGAACGTCCTCGGACTTCAAGTGTTCGTGAGCCTGATGCTCGTGCTTGGGGCGGTTGCCGCTCTTGTCTACAGCGTCCGCCTCGCCGACCACGAGCACGCCGACCGCCTCTCGCTCCTTCCGCTCGATGACGATGCCCGCAAATTCTGCGCACCCATTCCAGCCCATTCGCAGCCAGACCAGAAAGTGAGTCCGTGACGTGGAACAGCGACGCATCGTTTACAACGACGGCATCGTCCGCCTCTTCATTGCGGCGTCCGTCATCTTCGGAATCGTCGGCATGCTCGTGGGCGCGCTCGTTGCCACGCAGCTCGTCTGGTGGCAGGCGAACCTCGGGATTCCCTATCTCGTCTTCTCGCGCATCCGCCCGCTGCACACGAATGCGGTGATCTTCGCGTTCGTCGGCAACAGCATGTTCGCCGGCGTCTATTACTCCACCCAGCGCCTCTGCAAGACGCGCATGGCGAGCGACTTCCTCAGCAAGGTCCATTTCTGGGGCTGGCAATTAATCATTGTCGCGGCCGCCGTCACGCTGCCGCTCGGCATTACCACCTCGAAGGAGTACGCCGAACTCGAATGGCCGATCGACTTGATGATCGCCATCGTCTGGGTGGTCTTCGCGGTGAACTTCTTCTGGACGCTCGCCAAGCGGCGCGAGAAGAACCTTTATGTCGCTCTCTGGTTCTATATCGCGACGATTGTCACCATCGCGATTCTCCACATCGTCAACTCGTTCGAGATGCCCGTCTCGATGTGGAAGAGCTACTCCGCATATGCCGGAGTTCAGGATGCGCTCGTGCAGTGGTGGTATGGCCACAACGCCGTCGCGTTCTTCCTGACGACTCCGATTCTCGGCATGATGTACTACTTCATGCCGAAGGCGGCAGAGCGTCCGGTCTATTCCTATCGCCTCTCGATCGTGCACTTCTGGGCCCTGGTGTTCCTCTATATCTGGGCCGGCCCGCACCACCTGCTCTATACGGCGCTTCCCGAGTGGGCGCAGTCGCTCGGGATGGTCTTCTCGATCGCGCTCTGGGCGCCGAGTTGGGGCGGCTTGATTAACGGTCTGTTAACCCTGCGCGGCGCCTGGGGCAAGCTGCGCACCGATCCGGTGATTAAATTCTTCGTCGCAGCATTAACCTTCTACGGCATGTCGACGTTCGAAGGCCCGCTGCTTTCGATCAAGAGCGTCAACGGCCTCGCGCATTACACCGATTGGATTATCGGCCACGTCCACTCCGGCGCGCTCGGCTGGAACGGCTTCATGGCGGCCGGTACTTTCTATTGGATGGTTCCCCGGCTCTATGGAACGAAGCTGCATTCGACCAAGGCCGCCAATACCCATTTCTGGCTCGGTACCGCTGGTATCATCCTCTACGTCGTCTCGATGTGGGCCGCGGGCATTACCCAGGGCCTGATGTGGCGTGCGCTCACGCCGGACGGCGCCCTGCTCTATCCGTCGTTCATCGAGACCGTGCTGGCGATCCGCCCTCTCTATGTGATTCGCCTCGCGGGCGGTCTGCTCTATCTGGTCGGCTTCCTGGTGATGACCTGGAATCTCTATAAGACCGCAGCGTCGGGCAAGGCTGTTGACGGCGAGGCGATGGTCGTTGATGAGGCGCCGAGCACGGTCGCAGTCCCCAGCGCAGGCTGGCTGATTACCCGTCCTGGCTTCCTCATGGTGCTCGCGGCGGTCGCGATCTCCATGCTGCTCGGTGGTGCGTCGCTGAAGATCGCGATTGGAATCCTCGTCGCGCTGCTGGTCCTCGGTGAAGGTGCCTGGCTCTGGTTCAAGAGCAGCAAGCGCGATCTGACGTCTCCCGCGTGGCACACGATCATCGAAGGCAAGCCGCTCTTCTTCACCGTGCTGCTGCTCGTTTCGGTGCTGGTCGGTGGTATCGCGCAGATTATCCCGACCATCTTCGTGCCTTCGGCGGTTCCGTGGACGGGTGCGCCGCAGCAGCCCTATTCGCCACTTGAACTCGAGGGCCGCGATATCTACGTCCGCGAGGGTTGCTATCTCTGCCACTCGCAGATGATCCGCACGCTCCAGTCAGATACGCTCCGCTATGGCGCCTATTCGCGGCCGGAAGAGTATATCTACGACCATCCGTTCCAGTGGGGCAGCAAGCGCAATGGTCCGGATCTCTTCCGCGTCGGCGGGAAGTATCCGAACAAGTGGCATTACCTGCACGTCATCGATCCCCGCTCGACGAGCCCGGGCAGCAATATGCCGTCGTTCGCCTGGACGCAGGAGTGGAAGGTCGATACCAGCATGACCTCGCGCAAGCTGGGCGTGATGCAGAAGCTCGGCGTTCCCTATACGAATGCAGAGATCGACGCGGCGAAGGATAACTATCGCAAGCAGGCCGAGTTGATTACCGCGGACCTCGCGACCCAGGGCGTGGAGATCAGCTGGGATCGCGAACTCGTCGCGCTGATCGCTTATCTGCAGCGACTCGGGCGTGGACCGCAGTTCGGGCCCAATGCTCCGGCAGCGGCACTGGTCGCGCCGCCGGCCGCTGCTCCCGAGACTGTTCCGGCGGCTCCTGCAGCACCGGTCGCTCCTGCTGCGCCGGGTGCTCCGGCGGCCCCTGCTGCCCCGGCGGCACCTCCCGCCGAAGTGCCCGGACAATAGGCCATGTATACGGTCTTCTATCGCGCCAGCGAGTACCTCACCCTGCCGATCGCGACGGCAATCTTCTTCGTCGGTTTCTTTGCCGCGGTGATCGCATGGGTCGCGAACGACAGTCGCCGCGACGAATGGGATCGCGCAGCAGCGCTGCCGCTCAATGACAGCGCACCAACGTCCACGCACGCGCAGGAGCCTTGAAATGGCGAACACGAGCGAACAGTCCAAGAGCAACATCGACGTCGATACCGGTCACGATTACGACGGCATTCACGAGTATGACAACCCGTTGCCGCGCTGGTGGTTGATCATCTTCTGGGTCTGCATTGCCTTCGGATATGGCTATTGGATTCATTTCCACGTCGCCGGCACCGGGAAGAGCGAGATCGCGGAACTCCAGGAGCAGCAGGCCGAGGCGGTCAAGCGTGCGGCCAATGCGAAAGAAGTGACCGACGATGTTCTGACTCTGCTCTCGAAGGATCCGGAGACGACGGCAGCGGGCGCGAAGCTGTTCGCGACCAACTGCGTCGTCTGCCACGGCGCGAATGGCGAAGGCAAGATCGGCCCGAACCTGACCGATGCATTCTGGATTCACGGCAATAAGCCGACCGATATCTATAAGACGGTATCGACCGGCGTGCTGGAGAAGGGAATGCCCGCCTGGTTGCCCGTGCTCGGGCCCGATCGCGTGCGGACGCTGGTTGCGTTCGTGATTACGCGAGAGGGTCTGAATCTGCCAGGGAAGGAGCCGCAAGGTGTCCGTGTCACCGGCGGCCAATAACACCGACCGGCCTGAGTTTCTCAATGCGCGGGGTGGACGCAACAAGCTCCACCCCGCCGACGTGCATGGGCGCTTCCTTCGCTGGCGGCGCATTGTATATGCGGTCCTGATTCTTCATTACCTGGCGCTGCCGTTCATCAAGAACGGCGCGCATCCGGCGATCCATCTCGATATCGAGGCGCGTCGGTTCTATCTCGCCGGCCAGGCGTTCAATGCGCAGGATGTCTGGCTGATCGTATTCCTGCTTGCGGCATTCGCGTTCGGCCTCGTCTTCGTCACCAGTTGGGCGGGCCGCGTCTGGTGCGGGTGGGCCTGTCCGCAGACCGTGTTTCTCGAGGGTGTCTATCGTCCGATTGAACGGTGGATTGAAGGCAACTCCACGCAGCGCCAGCGCCTGGATGAATCCCCCTGGGGCGTTCGCAAGCTCGCTCTGCGCGTGATTAAACAGTTCATCTATGTCGCGGTCTCGCTCGCGCTCGCGCACTGGGCGCTGGCCTTTTTTGTGCCGGTGCCGCAGCTCACCCAGATCGTGTTGCACGGCCCCGCGGGGCACGCGACGCTGTTCAAGTGGGCGATGGGCTTGACCGCGCTCATCTGGTTCAACTTTGCCTGGTTCCGTGAGCAGCTCTGCGTCATCGTCTGCCCGTATGGTCGATTGCAGTCGGTGCTGCTCGATAAACAATCATTGATTATCGGGTATGACGAATCCCGCGGCGAGCCGCGCGGCAAGAAGCTCAAGGTGCTCCAGGGCGATTCTCCGCGGGTTGGGGATTGCATCGACTGCGGACTCTGCGTGCGGGTCTGTCCGACGGGAATTGACATCCGCCAGGGACCGCAGATGGAGTGCATCGGCTGTGCGCAGTGCATCGACGCTTGCGATGACGTGATGAAGCACGTCGAGCGGCCGCGCGGACTGATTCGCTATGACTCGCTGGTCGGCTTCGAGGGCGGCGAGAAAAAGGTGCTGCGGCCGCGCCTGATGATCTATGGCAGCTTGAGCGTCGCTGCGGCCTTCGCTGTATTCATCGATGTCGCCACTCTGCGTTCGCCGTTCGAGGCAAATCTCCTTCGTGGACACGGCACGACCTATGTGCTCGACGGCAACTCCATCCGCGACCAGTTCGAACTGCACGTCGTGAACAAGCACGTCGGTCCGGCTGATTTCGAGATCTCCATCAAAGCGCCACCGGAAGCGATCATCGTGCTGCCACAACCCACGCTGCATCTCGAGTCGTTGCAGGATCTGCGCACGCCGTTGTTCGTCTCGACCGATCGGGCGAACTATCATGGGTCGTTCGATATCGAGGTTACGCTCAGCGATCGCACGTCGGAGCGCTCGCGGACGATCGTCGGGCACTTCATCGGTCCCCCCGTCACGCCGCGCTAGTCGGGTATTGGCTGCGGCGCGGGACTTGCTCGCACTGGTTCAAGTTCGACGCGCGATTCGTGCGCCGACCAATCGAGGTGCCTGGTGAGCCAGCGGACAGTGAGTGATTACATGACCGGTGCGCCGCATAGCATTGGCAAAGATCGGCCGCTTGCGCTCGCCCATGCGCTGATGAAGAGCAACGGCGTGCGGCATCTTCCCGTGCTCGATGGAGGCACGCTGGTCGGTATGGTGACGGATCGGGACTTGAGCCTCATCGAGGCGATCGCCGATGTCGATGTCCACTCGGTGCTCGTCGAGGAGGCGATGTCGCAGGAGGTCTTTACCGTCGCTCCCGAGGACAGGCTCTCGAAAGTCGCACGCGAGATGTCAAACCGGAGAATCGGGTCCGCGGTGATCATGGATCACGGAAAGGTCATCGGCGTGTTTACGACTGTCGACGCCCTGCGCGCCCTCGCCGAGATTACAGAACTGCTCGCGCCTTAGCGACACGAGGAGACGGCGCGCCTTACGCCGTCCAGATCCAGTCGCGAATCTCCGGCAGATCCTCGAACGCCTCCCGGATATATGCGGCATGGCGCGCGAGTTGCTCGTCGCATGCCTGCATTAATGCGTCGGCGTTCGCTGGGCGCTGATGGGCGCGGCGCAGCGCCTCTTTGGCGAGATGGAAGCGGCTCATTCCGTTGAGCACGACCATATCAAATGGAGTTGTTGTCGTTCCCTCTTCGCGATAACCGCGCACATGAAAGCGGGCCGCCGCGTCCGGCCGGCCGTGGATAAGCCCATGCACGACGTTGGGATATCCGTGGAATGCGAAGATGACGTGCCGGTCTTGCGTAAACAGCGCGGCAAATTCTTCTTCCTCCATCCCGTGCGGGTGCTCTGCGTCCGAAGAGATGACAAAGAGGTCGACGACGTTGACCACGCGCACGCGCAATTCAGGTGCGTGAATGCGCAGCCAGTGCGCCGCAGCCACCGTCTCGAGCGTCGGCGTGTCGCCGGCGCAGGCAAGCACGATGTCCGGTTCGCCATCGTCGTTGGAGGCAAAGGCCCAGCGCGACGCGCCCCGCTCGCAATGCTCCCGCGCCTCTGCCATCGTCATCCACTGCAGCTGCGGCTGCTTGTCGATGACGATTAAATTCACATAGTCGCGGCTGTCCAGGCAGTGGGCTGCGACCGAGAGCAGGCAGTTCTCGTCGGGAGGCAGATAGATGCGCGCGACCGCGCCCCGCTTGGAGATCAGTGTGTCGATTAATCCAGGTCCCTGGTGCGAAAAGCCATTGTGGTCGTTTCGCCAGCAGGTCGAGGTTAATAAGACATTTAATGACGAGATCGGCGCCCGCCACGGCAGTGCGAGAGACATCTCGAGCCACTTGGTGTGCTGGCCAATCATCGACGCAACGACCATCGCGAAGGCCTCGTAGGTCGCGAACAGTCCGTGCCGGCCGGTGAGCAGATATCCCTCAAGCCAGCCTTCGCAGAGATGTTCGCTGAGCACTTCAATGACCTGGCCGGACTGTGCGAGGTGATCGTCTTCGGGGATGCGCCGCTCCATCCAGACGCGGTTGGTGACTTCGAGCACGGCGCCGAGGCGGTTGGAGGTCAGTTCGTCGGGAGAGAAGACGCGGAAGTTATCCCGATTGAGCATCATCACGTCACGCAACCAGACGCCGAGTTGCCGCGTGCTCTCTCTGCGCACGACGCCGGGCGCGCGCAATTCCACGTCGTACTCCTCGAAGTCGGGAAGGACCAGCGGGCGCAGGATCTCTCCGCCATTGGCGTGCGGGCTCGCCGACAGGCGCAGCGCTTCGCGCGGACAGGCCTCGCGCACGGTATCGCGCGGTGCTCCTGCGAAGTCGAACAGTTCGCCGGGGCGATAGCTCATCATCCACTCTTCGAGCATCGCAAGGTGCGCCGGATTCTCGCGAACACCGGCGAGCGGCACCTGGTGCGAGCGAAACGTCCCCTCGATCTGCACGCCATCGACCTGCTTGGGGCCAGTCCATCCCTTCGGCGTGCGCAGCACAATCATTGGCCAGCGAGGCAACTCCGTTGAACCATCGCGGGCAGCCGACTGGATCTCGAGAATGCGTTCGTGGGCGTTCTCGAACGCTTCGGCAATCAGTTCATGCACCAGTGCCGGTTCGTCCCCTTCGACAAAGCGCACTTCATATCCGTGGCCGGCAAAGAGCAGCGAGAGTTGCTCGTCGCTCTTGCGCGCAAGCACCGTCGGATTGGCGATCTTATATCCGTTCATATGCAGGATCGGCAGCACCGCGCCGTCCTTCGCCGGATTCAGAAAGCTCACCCCTTTCCACGCTCCCTCGAGTGGCGCAGTCTCTGCCTCGCCGTCTCCAACGATCGCGGCGACGAGCAGATTCGGATTATCAAATGCCGCGCCGAATGCGTGTGAAAGGACATATCCAAGCTCGCCGCCTTCGTGAATCGAACCCGGCGTCGGTGGGCTGACGTGGCTGGGAATTCCGCCGGGTGTCGAGAAGGCGCGGAAGAACGCGCGCATTCCGGCCGCGTCCTGCGTGATCTCGGGATACTTCTCGCTCCAGACTCCTTCGAGCCAGGCATTGGCATTCGCAGCCGGGCCGCCATGCCCAGGGCCAATCAGGAGCAGCGCATTCAAGTCGCGCTTGGCGATCAATCGATTGAGATGCACCCAGATTAAGTTAATCCCCGGCGACGTGCCCCAGTGCCCGAGCAGGCGCGGCTTGATATGCGCGGCCTGCAGTGGTTCGCGCAGGAGCGGATTGGATTGGAGATAGATCTGCCCCACGGTCAGATAGTTCGCCGCGCGAAACCAGCGGTCGACTGTCGCGAGTTCTGCTTCGCTCAAGGTCTTGTGCGGCTCATGATCGGGCATCGACTCTCCTTGCTGCTGCGCCGAAGCGAAACTCTTCGGGTATATGAGCAGATCCTGCACTGCAAGTGTCTTCATCGTGCGAGGCGCGCAACCCTTGCGCCCATCCGGTGCGTAACTCTTGATTCAACGGGCCCAGTCCTGCGGCACGCAAGATGCTCTCCCACGGGATATGCCCAAGACCATCCCGAAGATTGCGAAGTTCATGACGACGCTTCCCCTCGCGGTCGAGAGCAGCGCAAAGCTCTCGATGGCGCACCAGATCATGCACGACAACAAAGTGCGCCACCTCCCGATCGTCGACGGGGGCAAGCTCGTTGGACTGCTCAGCATGAGCGATCTGCATCTGATTGAGACGCTCAAGGATGTTGATCCTGCCGTCGTGGAGGTCGGCGACGCGATGACGCGAGATCCATATGCGGTGGCGAGCGATGAACCGCTCGATGAGGTGGCTGCAATCATGGCGGAGCGGAAGATCGGCTCGGCCGTGGTGATGGACGCTGGAAATATCGTCGGCATGTTCACCACCACGGATGCGCTGCGCGCGCTCGCCGAGACGCTGCGAATGCGCGCGCACCATTGAGTCGATGCGGCGCGACTTGAGAGGTTAAGCGGGCGGATTCGCCGCCAGCTTGATCGTCAAGACAGGACACGGCGATTCCCGCAGGACCTTCTCCGCGACCGAACCGAGCAACGCGTGGCGAAGTCCCGTGCGGCCGTGCGAGCCAATGACGATGAGGTCGTAGTTGCCATCGCGCGCGAGCGCAGAGATCTCGGCGGCGACCACGCCCTCCCTCTGCACGGTCTCAACCTGTGATGCCCCTGCGTTCTCGGCGTCGGCCTTCGCCCGTGCGAGCAGCGCTTCGAACTCGGACATCATCTTGGTTAATTGCGTGGGCGTGTAGAGAACGAATCCTTCGGGGATGAGAAACGCGACCGGACCCCAGACGTGAAGCAGCGTTAATGAAGCCTGGTATCGGCGTGCGAGATCCGCAGCGGCCAACACTGCCGCGTGGGCGTGGGGAGAGAAATCGACCGGGACGAGGATCTGATTGATTCGCATAGTAGTGTAACAAGCAAGAAGCTCGCCGTGGTCAGCGCGAAGGCTTCCGGCTTGCGCTCGAAATGCGCGCGGCTTGCTGATACGAGGTCGCATCGGGCGATGAGCAGCCCAGCAACGAGGAACGGCGATGGCGGCGACGATTCCAACGACGATTACACCGCGGTTCATCGTCATTACCGGCGGGCCCGGTTCGGGCAAGACGGCGCTGCTGGAGATGGCGCGGCATCGCTTCTCCGAGAAGCTCGGGATCCTGCCGGAGTCCGCGGGAATCATCTTCGGCGGAGGGTTCCCTCGTCGATCCGAGCCGCTCGCTGTGCTCGCTGCGCAGCGCGCAATCTTCCGTGTGCAGCGCGAGCTCGAGCAGATCGAGCTCGACCTGCGCGAGAGCCCGGTTGTGCTCTGTGATCGTGGGACTCTCGACGGTCTGGCTTATTGGCCAGAGCCGGAAGCCCTCTTCTTTTCGCAGCTCGAAACGACGCTCGAATCAGAGCTGGCCAGATATGCCGTGGTGATTCACCTGCGCACGCCGTCGGCGACGAATGGATATAACCATTCAAATCCATTGCGCGTCGAAACGGCTGAGCGGGCAGCGGCAATCGATGAACGGATCGGCGAGATCTGGAGGAAGCATCCGCGCTACTTCATGGTCGAGAGCGCGCCCGATTTTCTCGCGAAGGTGGCGCGCGCATTCGAGCTGATACAAGGCGAACTGCACCAGCGCGAAGTTCAGTCCTAACTCGAGCCACGTCCGGTAATCACCACGGGGAGCGTGCGGAGAATCAGCCGCAGGTCGCTCGCGAGGCTCCAGTGATCGATGTATTGCATATCGAGATACATCCACTCTTCAAAGGAGATCTGGCTGCGTCCTGAGACCTGCCATAAGCAGGTCAACCCGGGACGAACCGAGAGTCGTCGCAACTGCCAGGCGGCATACTGCGCAACCTCGGTTGGAACTGGCGGTCGCGGGCCGACCACGCTCATATCTCCGCGCAGCACGTTAATCAGCTGCGGCAACTCGTCGATGGAGAACTTGCGGATGAAACGCCCGAGTGGCGTCACGCGCGGATCGTGCTTCATCTTGAAGACCGGCCCCGACTGCTCATTCTGGGCAGCGAGGCTCGCCTTGATCTCTTCCGCGTTGGCGAGCATCGAGCGGAACTTCAGCATATGAAATGGACGCCCGTTTAATCCAACCCGCTTCTGCTTGAAGAGGATCGGACCACGGGAGGTGAGCTTGACGAGGATCGCAATCACGAACATCAGCGGAAGCAGCGTCCAGAGCGCGACTGCCGAGCTGATGATATCGAAGACCCGCTTGACAGCGCGCGCGCGCAATTTGGGCTCGTGCACGAGGTAATGGACATATCCGTGGAGGAGGTTCTCCGCGCCTTGCGGGCGGGCGCGGCCGAGTCGAAAGGAATAGGCCGGCAGCGCGAAGGGGACACCCAACTGTTCGCAGGTCGTGATCGCCTTCTGCATCGAAACGCCGTCTTTTAATGCATTCCCGGCGATATAGACCTTATTCACGGGCATTGAGCGCAGGATGCGCTCGAGTTGAAGATCGCGCGCGTGTTCGATGCCGAGGCGACCGCACGCCTTGTCGAGGCGCGCACGGGGCTGACTGCCGAGAGCTGGATGGAACTCAATGCGCAGCTGCTGATGGGTCTGCGCTCGCAGGATGCGAGCAAGTGGATCATCGAACTCTTTGTCGTGATTGCGGTCGCGCTGGGCATCGCGAGCGTGCTGATCGTTTCGGTCGTCCAGAAGTCGCCGGAGATCGGAATCCTGCGTGCCTGCGGCGCTCCGGCAGCGCGGGTGATGCGGGTCTTCCTCGTGCAGGGCGGCCTGCTCGGATTGGTCGGCGCGGTCATCGGCAGCGCGCTCGGGAGCGGGCTGGCTCTCGGCTTCGAGCGGATGGCGCAGAACTCGGATGGTTCGGCGACCTTCCCGATGCAGTTGACGCTGCCTCTCTTCGCGAGCGCTTCCTTGCTGGCGATCGCGGTCGGGCTTCTGGCTGCCGCGCTCCCCGCGCGCCGTGCCGCGCGACTCGATCCCTCTGCGGCGATCCACCATGGCTGACGGCCCGGTCCTCTGCGCGCAGGGCGTCGGTCGCGACTTTGGCCGCAAGGTCATCACCCGTGCGCTCGACTGCGTTGACCTGACGCTCGCGCACGGCGAGTTCGCGGCAATGATTGGTCCGTCCGGTTCGGGCAAGAGCACCCTGCTCAACCTTGTCGGTCTGCTCGATCGACCAACGCGCGGCAGGGTTTTCCTCGAGGGAAAAGACACCACCGGTCTCGATGATCGCGGGCTCACGCTGTTGCGCGCGCACACCCTTGGATTTGTCTTCCAGGCCTATCTGCTGCTGCCCGCATTCACCGCATTGGAGAACGTGCTCCTTCCCGGTTGGGCCGCGACCGGACATCCGACGGCACAACTGCGCGCACGCGCCGCGTCGCTGCTCGATCAGGTCGGCCTGCACAAGAAGATCGAGAGCCCCGTCTCGGAACTTTCCGGCGGTGAGCAACAGCGCGTCGCGATTGCCCGCGCGCTCGTCGGCTCCCCTTCCCTCGTGCTTGCCGACGAGCCGACCGGCAACCTCGACACCGCGTCATCCAATGCCGTGTTCGAGCTATTGCGTGCGCTCAATCGCGAGCTGCACACGACGTTTCTGATCGTGACTCACGACCCGCGAATCGCGGCCGCGTGCGATCGGGTCGTTGAGCTTGTCGACGGGCGGATTGCCCGCGATGGTCCGACGAAGCCGATCGAGACCGCGGGAATTGAGCCAATGAATGTCAGCGGACGACCTTGACCGTCCAGGTTCCCGTCTTGCTCAGCACGTAGAACTGCCCGTTGCCGATATAGACCACGGTGATCGTCGCGCCCGCTGCGCCCTCAAGCACCTGCGGAGTGGCGGCGTCTGTGTTGCCCCAGAGATAGAGGTTGCCGCTGCCTCCCGTGTTGCCCATCAGGACGACGGATCCATCCGAGTTCGAAGCGAAGTTGGTCCAGGCAGCACCGCCGTTATCCGTGACGTGATTGACCGTACTCTGATCGGTCCAGTTGTTTCCGAAGTCGATCGAAAAGTAGACATCGCTATCTGCCGATGCCGCGACTCTCATTCCGTCTGCACTGCAGGCGATGCTGTTGAACTGCGCCGTGGAGAGCGGGCCTGTCGTCGGAGTGACGTTAGACCAGGTCGTTCCGAATGCGTGCCAGATTCCATTGACGGCGCTATTCGTCAGGGCAATCGCCGTGATTGAATTGCCCGTGGAATCGGAAACGATATTGGTCCAGGGCAGTCCTGTGGCTCCCGCCGTTGAAGACGTCTCGTTGACCCACGCTGCTCCGGCACCTCGGGACTGCCAGATATCCCCCTGGTAGACCGTCGCCGCGAGTTTGGTCCCGGTCGAGTCGGACGCGACGCTGTTCCACTTCAGCCCGGAAGCAGAAGTTCCGGTCGTCATGTTGTTCCAATTCGCTCCGCCATTCGTCGACTGCCAGAGGTCTCCGTCAAGCATCGCTGCAACCAGATACTTCCCGCTGATATCTGACGCGATCGAGGCCCAGGTCTGACCTGAGAGTGCCGGTGTTCCTGTCGTGCGGTTCGACCACGACGTTCCCCCGTTGCTCGACGTCCAGATATCGCCGCCATATTCAACCGCCGCGAGCTTCTGCCCCGACGAATCGGACGTGAGTGACTGCCACGCTCCCGCTCCCGGCGAGCTGCTGTGATCAACCCAGGTCGCGCCGCCATTGGTTGAGGTCCAGATATCGCCACCATTGACTGCTGCCGCGAGATAGTCGCCGGTCGCGTCCGACGCAGTGGCCTGCCAGATCTGTCCGGGCGGCATCGAGCCTGTGATCTCGCCGACAAAGGATCCGAACGAATCTGGCGCAAAGCGGAAGGACTCGTTCCCTCCAACGGGCGTGTCGAAGATGACTCCCGCGTCATTCAAGACGATGACAGAGACTTCATCGCCAACATGAAAAGCAGCACGGGCATCGAGCTCGAGGTGAATCTGCGACGTCGCTGTGACGAGGGAGCCGCTGTTTGCCGTGGCGGTCGCGTCGCTGCTGATCACGCTCCACGTCATCGCTGTGCCATTCGACCCCGTCGCTCCGGTCGTTCCTGTCGCTCCGGTTCGGCCAGTTGCTCCTGTCGAACCCGTTGCACCCGTATATCCCGTTGCGCCCGTATATCCCGTTGCGCCCGTATATCCCGTTGCACCCGTATATCCCGTTGCGCCCGTATATCCCGTTGCACCCGTATATCCCGTTGCACCCGTGAATCCTGTTGCGCCCGTATATCCCGTTGCGCCCGTATATCCC
>CAIWCD010000051.1 GCA_903911145.1 uncultured delta proteobacterium
CGGAAGCGGCGGAGGCAGCGCGGGCGGAAGCGGCGGCGGAAGCGGCGGCGGCAGTGCGGGCGGAAGCGGCGGCGGCAGTGCGGGCGGAAGCGGCGGCGGCAGCGCGTCCGCTGCGCCCGCGGTCGAGATCTCCAGCGTGCAGGTCCACGGGAACGGTTGGTTCCAAGGGATCTCGCCGGACGGCGGTCTGACGGTGTCCGTGACCGTCACGAATGTCGGCTCGATCCCGGCCCAGCTCGGCTCGCTCTATCTGCTCATCAATGATCTGCCTCCGTCGCTGCAGGTGTCTGCTCGTTTGGATTTCGACGGGGGCGCGTTGATCCGCGACGCGTCCGACACGGAACTCCTGACGCTGACGATAGTTGGAGGCGGCCAATATCAAGGCGACGCCGGGATACTCCAAGCGGAGGTGACATTCGGAGACGGAGGCGCCATCCGTCCATCCCAGCGCGCAGATCTCTTCACGGATGTCGCATTCGACAATGTTCCACCGAGCATCGGGCTGATCGACGTCGAGGCTGGCTGGTCGTCGCCTCCCTACGATGCGGGCACCGCGCTCTGGTACTCCGTCGCGCCAAACGGTGGTGACGCTGACCTCTATCTGTATATCCCGATCGACGACACGTCGACCGGGTCGGGGCCGGTCGTTCCATCGGTGTCAGTGTTTGGCTGCGGCGCTCCCAGTGAGCAATGCATGAGCTCCGGTCCGGGTCAGTGGGTAGCGCCGATCTTCGACGGGGGCGGCGTCTATCGGCAGTCGATTCCGGTCGGGGACATGACCATCCCGGCCGGACTCACCGTCTCCGTGACCGCGACCGATCTCGCGGGCAATCCAGAGACCAGCCAACCCCTCTCGATCCACCTCGACAATCAGCCGCCCGAGATCGGTACGCCGAGCATCACGACCGATCCGAGCGTCAACTCGTTCCACGTCTCCGTGGATGCCGGCTGGGTCAACGCCGGGGCCGAGCTCGTCATCTCCGTGCCCATCTCAGACTTGGGCGTGGGCGTGGATCCCTCGTCCATTCAACTCCAGATCAACGGAGCACTGCGCTCGATCGAGCAGACATATCTTCCCGACGAAAGCTCCACGACCGCCGGAGTCGCGCGTTTCGCGTTCGATGCGGGTTCGTTCATCGTCGACCAGCATCTCGATCTCGCGCTGGTCGCCGCAGACCTTCTCGGCAACAGGTTCGCGGACGCGATGCCGCTCGGTCTGTTTCGCGTTGACAGTGCGCCGCCAAGCGCCACTGTGGCTGTCGATACCGACGCGGGCGCCACGACGGCGAGCTGGATGCCTTTCCCCAGCGAGGGAACATCTCTCTCTCTGTCGGCCGGCGGCCTCTGGTTTTCGCACCAGGACGGCGGCGTCCTCGCCTTCGACGTGAACTCGAGCGACACCGTGTCGGGCGTGGGCAGCGTGACCGCGGCGCTGACAGCGGCCGGCTCATTTGAGAGCTGCGATGCGGGATTCTGCCAGTTCGCGTTTCCGGTGAACGCGATCACCGTGGCCTCCGAGACGCTCGCCATCACAGCCACGGACCGCTCTGGCAACGTCAACCAGTGGCTGTTCGCGCTTCTCGAGGACGACTTTGGCCCAACGATGGTCGAAGGGGCAGCCCCCTCGGTGGACGCGGGGCCCGTCTCCACGGTCTGCGATCCCGGCGTCTCGTGCGGAAGGGCCGCGAGCACCAACACCCGAGTCCTGGAGCAGTTCCTACGCGACGATGTGGTCACGGCCTCCTTCACGGTCGAGGATCGATCTTCGTCGAACACATGCGGAGTGGGCATCGATCCCTCGAGCGCGCACTGCTCTCTGGACACACTCGATGCAGGCGCGGCTCTCCTCGTCGCGACAACCGTGTCGTCGATTGGTGGCTGTCCTCAGAGCGTCTTCACCTGCACGGTGGATCTCTCGACGCTCGATGTGCCGGAAGACGGCGGAGCGGCCGAGCACCTGATCAACTTCTCTGTCCGCGACCGACTCGGCAACGGTGGCGGGACTGTCGAGTCCGCGCCCATCACGGTGTCGCGCGTTCGCTGGGTCTCCGAACCCGGTGCAGAGATGGGAGCACCGGCGCTGCTCCCTCTCGATGCGGGATGGATCGCGGATGGAGCTCGCTCTCGAGAGATCGTGCTGCCCCTACCGGCGGGAACAACCGAGTCGTTGATGGTCTTGACCGCTACGGGACAGCTCGTTGCGAACGTGGCGCTCGTCTCCACGGGCGGTCTCAGCTTGGGATCCTCACCGAGCGCAGAGGTCTCGATCAGCAGCGCGGGCACCATCTGGGCTGCGGGAACTTCGAACGACATCTGGGCCATCCATGGCAGCAGCTCGTTGTTGAACACGTCCCCGGACATCACGCTGGCCCGGTGTGAGGCGGGAGCTCCTGTCTCTGGGCTGGCGATCCCTTCCTCCCTGAGCGGATTCGACGAGGTTATCGCGTCCTACCTGGACCCTTCGACCGGAGGCGCGTTCGCATTCCTGCCGTTGGTCCCGCTCTGCTCGCCAGTCTTGGGCGCATCGCTTGCGGCGGCGCGTGCCACGAAGGCGACCAGTGTTTCGCTGGCGCAGAGCCAGGCATTCTTCGGCGTCGTGCCCCCAGATGGCGTCTCAGGATCGCCATCTGATTTCTTCTCGGAAGCATTGTCTGGCGGAGCATTCTCGGGAAGCCCGATTCTGTTCGACGCAGGCACGCAATTCACGCAAGCCGCATCAGGGCTCGCTTTGCGTGAGTCCGGCTCTGCGGTGGCTCCATACTTCATCGCGACGACGAGCAGCGCGTTGGAGGAGCTGCGCGAGGCGGTGTTGAACAGCGGCGCCACGAGTACCGCACCAGTCGTGTGGACAGAGCGCCTTGGTGTGACCGGCAGCACTGGTGTGACCGGCAGTACTGGCGTGACGGGCAGTACTGGCGTGACGGGCAGTACTGGCGTGACGGGGGTGACCTCGTCGCCGAGTTGGATTCCCGCACCGACTCCCTGGTTGGACGTGCCGCTCGGCTCTCCGTCAGTGAGTACGGCCACGCCGGTGTTCGATGAGAGCTCCGTCTACGTCCTCGGTGCGACCTCTAGCCCGCTGTCCCTCGTGCGGAGTTCCCTGTCGGGCGCGGCAGCGACCATGTCGGTCGAGATCCCGCCCGAGAACCTCAAGCAGGTGTGCTCCAACAAGCTCGTCTCCGCGCCTGTGCTGCTGCGCGATCGCGATGGCGCCTCCACTGACGTGCTTCTCGTGCAGGGCTGCGGCACTGTTCTCCTCTTCGCGCCGAGCGCAGCTGACCGCACGACGCTCGTTCCTCGGGTGGTTCTGACCGTGCAGCCGTTTGCCGATGGCAGCAGGCCGCCCACGCCTGTGATCGACGCGCGCGGCACAGGTTCAGTCGTCTACATCGTCGACGGCGTCGTCAACGGCGCAAACCGGCTCACTGCGCTGCAGCTGGACGAGGCGCCGCTCCGCGCGTCGCCGAGCATCTGGCCGCGGCCCGGACACGACTCGTGCAACAGCCACAACGCCGACGCGGATCCCAACACCTGCCCATGATTCGTGCCCCGCACCGGCTCGCGACGAATCGCTCCCGACCGCATCCAGCAAGGCTTTGCGCGATCTCGGTCTGCACGACGTTGCTCGCCTGCGCGCACGCGAGCGGCATGCAGACGACGCCAGCTGCGGTCTCGCCGAAGCCCGACCCCGTCGCCGTGCAGGAGGCTCTCGAGACCGATGCCTGCCGTCCGGGCGAGCCCTCGCGCGGTTGTCCGGCCGACTCGTTCACCGCCCAGCCCTACGTCAGTGCCCGCGCCTACGCGCATCTGCTCGCGGCTCTTCTCTCGGTGCAGACCGAGGACTTCACCACGGCCTCGAACGAGCTGCGAGAGGCGCTTCTCTACGATCCCGAATCGGCTCATCTGCACACGCTGCTCGCCGATGCGCTCGTCCATCTCGGTCGCATCGGCGATGCCGACGACGAACTGCGGACCGCGCTGGTGGCCGATCCGCAGCACGGTCCGGCGCATCTGCTCGCGGCGCGAATCGCCGGTGCGCGTGGACGTGTCGTCGAGGCGCGGACCCATCTGCGCGCGGCGATCGAGGCCGACCGCGAATCTCCCGATGCGTACCGCGAGCTGGTTCATTTCGAGGCGTCGGTGCCGGATGCGGTCGCGGCCTCGGCGGCAGCGGTGGCGCTCGAGGCGCAGGTCGATGAGATGAACACGCGCTCGCAGGCCGCAGAGAAGGCCGAGCTGCTCGCGCAGGATCATCCGGGCGCTGTCGAGCCCGATCCGGACGGCGCGCTGCTGGCCTCGGCGATGCGGCTGCGCGAGGAGTCGGGGCGTGCCTGGGCTGAGGTGGCGCGCGCGTTCGCCGACAAGCATGACGACCCGGCGGCAGAGGCCGCCTTCGCGCGAGCTGAGGCGGTCGATCCCACGGGCCTCGAGCAGCTTGCGTCGCACGCGGCGTTTCTCGAGACGCGTCGGAGATTCCCCGAGGCGCGCGACGCGGAGCTCAAGCTGCTCGCACGCAGGCCGGAAGCGCCCGAGGTGCTCGCATCGCTGGCGCGGTTCGCGCTCGAGGCGGGCGATGCCGAGAGCGCGCAGGCCCATCTGCGCAAGCTGATCGATCTCTCCTCGGATCTTGAGGTGCCCGCGACGCTCTCCGCGGCCGAGCCGACGGAGCTGGTCGACGCGCGCCGCGAACTGGCCTCGGCGCTGCTTCGCGCGGGCCTCCCTCTGCTTGGAGCGCGGCGTCCCGCGGCTGCGGCTCCCGCCTTCGACGCGGCGCTGCGGCTGCTTCCCGACCATCCCGAACTTCTCTTCTATCGTGCGCTCTGCCTTGCTGGGCGCGGTCGAGCGCACGAAGCGGCGCAGCAGCTTACGCGCGTGGCGATGCTCGCAACGTCCCATCCGATGCCGTCGCTGCTCGGTCTTGCGCCGGCTGCGCTGGTGCTCGATGCGCGTGTTCAGGCGGCACTCGCCGAGGGGCGCGCGGGAGAGTTCGCGTCGTCGCTCTCCGAGTTGCGCGAGCTGTTCAACGCCAACCCTCTCGACGAAGGAGCCGCGCTGGGACTGCTCGAGGGCTACGATCGCGCCGGCCGTGCCCGCGACGTGATTCCGCTGCTCGCCGGGACGCTCACGCTCTATCCGGGCAACGCGTCGCTCCTCTTCGCGCTCGCCAATGCGCAGGATCGCGCGGGCAGGAATGACGATGCGCTGCAGACGATGCGCCGCCTGCTCGCCGTCTCGCCCGACCACGCTGGTGCGCTCAACTATGTCGGCTACTCGCTCGTCGAGAAGGGCACGCCCGCGGGCCTTGCCGATGCGCAGCGACTGCTCGAGCGCGCGGTCGAGTTGCGTCCCGACGATGGCGCGATCGCCGACAGCTACGGTCTCTGTCTGCTCAAGCTCGGGCGGGCGCGCGAGGCACTCGTCGAGCTGCGCCGGGCCGATGCGCTGACGCCGGGAGACCCGGTGGTGCTCGGCCACCTCGGCGATGCGCTCTCCGCGACGGGCGCGCGGCAGGAAGCAGAGGCGACCTTCCATCGCGCGCTGGGCCGCCTCCAGCCTGCTCCAGCGAAGCATGGACACCGCGGCCGTGCGTCCGCGCGCGCAAGCGGATCCGGGCGCGACAGCGACGCGCTCGAAGATCGCGACGACAGCACGCTCGAAGATCGTGCGCCCGAGGCGAACGATGCTCACGTCAAGGCGGAGCTGCTCGAGAAGCTCCGCGCCTTGACCGCGCACTGACTCCGTGATTTTGCGTTCGCCCCAATGGCGAACCCGACAGACGAGGGATTCTTCTCCGCGCGCGACGGTGTCCGGCTCTACTGGCAGACGGTGCGGCCGGATGACCCTGCAGCTGCTCCCGCGCACGTTGCGGTCGTTCATGGCTACGCCGAGCACGTGGGGCGTCACGTCGAAGTGACGACCGCCCTCTGCAAGGCTGGCTACGTCGTCCACCTCATCGACGTCCGGGGACACGGCCAGAGCGGCGGTCCGCGCGCCTTCGTCGAGAAGTTCGACGACTATCTCGCCGACCTCGATCTCTTCCTCGCCCGCGTGCGCGACGCCGCCAAGGGCAAGCCCGTCTTCCTCATGGGCCACAGCAACGGTGGGCTCATCGTCTCGCGCTACATCCTCGACAAGCCGGACGCGGTGCGCGGCGTGATTCTCTCGTCGCCCTATCTGCGTCTGAAGCTGGCCGTCTCGCCGCTGAAGGTCATGGCCGGACGTCTGGTGAATCGACTGTTGCCGTCGCTGCCGATGAAGAACGAGCTCAAGCCCGAGCAACTCACGCGCGATGTGGCGATCCAGGAGGCGACGCGCAACGATCCGCTCTACCAGCAGATCGCGACGCCGCGCTGGTTCGTCGAGTCGGGCCTTGCGCAGCAGACGGTGCTGCGGCGGGCGAGCGAGTTCGTCACGCCGATTCTGGTGCTCGTCGGCTCGGCGGATCCGATCGCGGATCCTGCCGCGGGCCGGCAGTTCTTCGACGCCGCGACCGCGCGGGACAAGACCTTCAAGCAGTACGACGGACTGCTCCACGAGATCTTCCACGAGCCCGAGCGCGACCGCGTCTTCGCCGAGGTGATCGCCTGGATCGGTGCGCGCTGCGAGACGGCGCGCGAGGCAGGCGGGTCGCGGCCGTGAGCACCGGAGAGATCGTTGGTATGCCAATGATTGCTATGCCAACCATCTCTGGCGATGAGCGAGCGCGCTTGCTGGCACTGCTCACGCGGCTCGCCTACGAGAAGCGCAAGGTGGTGCTCTCGTCGGGCAGGGAGAGCGATTTCTACATCGACACCAAGCAGGCTTCGCTCTCTGCCGAGGGGCACTACCTCGTCGGCCGCCTCGCACTCGCGGCGATTCGCACGCGCTATCCGCACGCGCAGGCGGTCGGCGGCCTGACGATGGGCGCCGATCCGATCGCGAGCGCCGTGAGCCTGACCAGCTTCATCGCCGGCACTCCGCTGCCCGCGTTCTACGTGCGCAAGGAGCCCAAGGGGCACGGCACCAACCAGTGGGTCGAGGGCAGGAAGGGGCTGCCCGAAGGCGCGCGCGTTGCCATCGTCGAGGATGTCGTGACCACCGGCGCGAGCACGCTCAAGGCGGTCGAGCGCTGCCGCAGCGAAGGTCTCGTCGTCGAGGGAGTTCTCGCGCTCGTCGATCGGCAGGAAGGTGGACGCGAAGCCGTCGAAGCCGCCGGCGTGCCCATCTCGTCTCTCTTCGTGCGGAGTGATTTTCCATGAAGCTCCTTCGCACGTCTGCTCTCGCGGCCTCTCTGGTGGCGACTTTGAGCTGCTCGAGCATCCCCATGGCCGAGCCGAAGCTGTCGGGCTCCTACGGTTCGCTCCTCAAGAGCGTCACGCGGCGCGATGCGATCTACCAGGGCCTCGAGACCCGGCTCTTTCTCCACGCCGTGCGCATGACGCCCGAGCTCGTGCGCGCGCAGGCCGAGATGCTCTCCTCGATGCGCTCGGAGACGCCGGCCCTTGCTGCCGAGCGGCTCACGCGCATGCAGGCCGACGCCGCGCTGCCGACCATATTCGCCATCACGTATATGCCCGAGTTGGCATGGAACGATTGGGACTCGAAGAACTCGGTCTGGCGCATCGCGATCGAGGGCTGCCCGAGCGGCGATGCCGCGCCCATCAAGGTCGAGCGGTTCGACCCGCCGTTCAACGCGGAGATGTATTCGCTCTATCCGTACCTCGATGAGTACTCGTCGGCGTATCGCCTGCAGTTCCCTGCCGAGGCCAACTGCGCGCATCCGGGGCTGTTGATCTCGGGCGCGCTCGGGCGCACGGAACTCAAATGGGACGGCGAGTAGGGGGCTCCGTCGTCGCTCGTGCTGCTCGCCGAGGAGTCGGGCTGCGGCGACAACATCCTCTCCACCGATGCGCGCGAGTTCGGCGCCTATCGCTGGAAGCACCGCAAGCCGTTTCGCAATCTGCTCTGGGTCCGACGGCGCGCGAGGCCCGCTGCCCGCCTCGCGATCTGCTTCATCCGCAGCTCTCCCCGCGCCAGCTCTCGCCGACCGGCGCGGGGAGTGCCGCACGCGCTCTACAGCTCGTGCGACGTTTCGATGTGGCTGATGAACGTGCTCGTGTCGATCGCGAAGAACGCGGTGACGGTGTTGGTCGAGTCGATGACCATGTTGACGACGTCGCCGAGGTTCCCGTTGGTCTGGGTGGTGTAGCTCGCCGGCGTTCCTGCCGGGTCTGCTGCCTGCTTCCACATTGCGGTGAAGGAGCTGCCCACGTCGCCGACCAGCGCAGGCGTGTACAGGTCGCTGGCCTTGCCCACGACTGCGGAGAGCGGCACCGGCGTTCTCCAACTCGTCTCATGCGCTGCCTTCGGCGTCGTAAAGAGCTGGTAGCCGCCGTTCACCGCGGTCTCGTACTTGACCATCAGCTGGCCGTCGCCAATCCATGCGGCGGTGACGACACCCGCGGAGTCGATCAAAAGGCGCAATGACTCGAGATCGGTTGCGACGGCAAATGAGACCTTGACGGGCGCAGCCCAGCCATCGCCGCCCGCCGCGGAGCTGGTCGACATCACCCACTTGCCCGTCGTGCCGCTCTGAATCCAGACCGCAGTGCAGATTCCCGTCGAGTCGCAGACGACCTTCGGCGCCGTCGCGCTGTCCGTCGCGCTGTTGCTCAGCTGCTGCGGAGTTGAAAAGGCCGGGCCCGTGCCGCCCGCGGAGCCGCCACCAGAGCCACCCGCGCTTCCTCCGGCGCTGCCTCCGCTCACACCACTCATTCTCGCCGGCCACATCACTTCGCAGCGGCCGGCAACTCCATCGCCGCGTCGAGCCGCGCAAGCCAGCTCTTGAACTCCTCGGGCGGCGTGAGGTCGGCCTTCTTCGACTGCGCGCGAATGCCGGAGATCGTCTCGTGCGCCCAATCCTTCTGGAAGAAGTTGACCAGCCACGCCGGGATCCAGCCGCCGGGGGCAGAGTGGATCTCGACCGTGAGCCGCGTCGCTTGCCGACCCTCTGGCGAGAGCTCCGGCGTCAGCGTGTAGGTCGCGCGCAGCGAGCCGCGGATGTCTCCCTTGCGCGGCGGCAGGCCCGGCAGCTCGACCGGCGCGGAGCGGATCACCGCCGTGCGCGCGGCCGCGTCGAACGTGAGCGCGACGCGGGTGAGGAACTCCCGATCGCTCGTCGGCCACGGCATTTTCACATGATTGTACTCAATGTATTCTTCTGGAAAGATTACATTCACGACACGCGCCTCATCGAGCGAGTCAACCCACTCGGGCGCGCGCGCATCATCGAGCAGCACGAGCGCGACGGCCGAGACCTTCGCGTCGACGAGCCCGCTCCCCTTGATGCCGTGGAACGGACTGCCCGGATCTTCGCGGCGATAGACCGAGACGCCATCGCGCTGGTCGGTCTGCTCCCATCCCTCGGCGTCGCGCACCGACGCGGCCTGCGCGGAAAGGACGTAGAGCGCGGCGCAGGGCAGGGCGATGCAGGCAAGTCGACGCGGCAATGTGCTCATCCAGTTCTCCTCGGCAGCGCGATGCCGATACGCCGCTCGCTGCACGCTGGCAATCGGCTGTCGCGAGAGTGGGTGACTTCGCTCGCACGCGATGTGACGTACGGGCGTTTTTTTGACGGAGAGGGTTGGCGACCCTACGGTCGCGATCGCAAGGCGTCTGGCCGCGAAGAAAGCGACTTGAAGCCGGGAAGCCTCGGGAGATCTCCGCGCAATGTCCAGCCGCACTGAACCATCGAAGCCTCCCGCGACGACGCGCTCTGCCGAGCCGAAAGATGCTGCACGCGCCAAGCGCGCACGCGTCCCTCCTCCTGCCAATCGCGAGGGCCGCTTCGACAAGGCCTTCTCGGTCTGGATGGATGGCGAGCGCGGGGCGTGCAGTGGAGTTGGCCGCAACATCACCGAGACGGGCCTCTTCGTCGAGACGCGCGAGCCGCTTCCGCTGGGCACGCGCGTGCGCGTGACATTCACGGCGCCGAGCGGCGGCAGCACCGAGATGACGATGGAGGCCGAGGTCCGCTACCAGTGCTTCATCAACTTCGGCAAGGGCGAGGGCAAGCGCACGGGTCTGCGCGGCATCGGCCTGAAGTTCGTCGCGCCCCGGCAGCAGGGGGATCGGGGCGGGACGGTCCACTAGCGTGATGGATCGGGCTTCCGCCCGCCTCTGGGTCCGGGCGGAAGCGAGATTCGCGAGCGACTAGGGCAGATCGGTCTCGAGTGCGGCGGCGTAGGCGCGGCGGCGCAACTCGGCGCGCACGAGGGGCGGGGCGTCGACGGGGGCGACCAGGAACTTCTGAAGGACTCCGTCTCGGCATTCGATGATCGGCTCGAGAGTGGCGAGCGGATCGCGCAGCCGCATCGCGCCTCGCGCGGCTCTCTCTGCGCTTGCGAGCAGTCTGCGCCGCTGCTTCAGCGGAAGGGCGCGGACCGCAGGCGGGCAGCGGCCGCGCGCAAGATCGACCGTGTGCTTCTCTGGCGATTGAACGAGCTGGGCGAAGAGCGCATCGGCGGCCTGTGTCGTCTCCTCCGAAGCGCCGCCGCTCTCGTCCGCAGCTGAGAGCAGATGCGAGCGCCGCAACTGGTCGAGTGCGGCGCGGCCTGTCGGTGCTGGTGCAAGAAACGCCACGCGCCGGATCATCCCGCCACCGAGGGCAAGGAGCGCAATCTCGGTCTGCGCGCGAGCTCCCGGCAGCACGAAGAACATCTTCTTGGCCGAGGCGATCGTCGCGATGCCGCGCGCGCCCGCGAGCTCCTCGAGGCGCGCGATCAGGATGCGCCGCAGCGCGCTCGAGTTGTGAGGAAGGATGAGCGCGCCGATCTGCACGGGGGCGTTGAAAAGGGACAGCGCGCGGACCCAGGCGAAGATGGTCGGCGGCGCTTCCTCCGGTTCATCGAGCAGGTCGCGGAATCGCGCAGAGCCGCTCCCAGCGAGGCCCGGAGCGATCGTCATCCTCCTGCGCAGCGCGAACACCAGCAGCAGATCGACCCCCGCGCAGATGAGCGCGAGCTCGGCGCCGTGCACGTGCACGAAGCGGGCGATGATGATCGTCGCGATCAGCACGCCTCCGAGTTGAACCGCGCCTGCGACCGCCAGCGCGCGGAAGCGGCCGCGCACGAAGAGTCCGAGTTGCAGCGTCGAGATCCACGCCTGCGCCCAGAGCAGCGGCAGCGACGCGAACACCCAGAAGAACATCTGCCGATGCGCGAACATCCGGGCGACCATCAGCAGCAGCGGCGCCAGCGCGAGCACCACCAGCGGCGCGGCAATCTCGAGCGCGGATTCGAATCGGCGCAGCATCGCCGCGCGCCAGGGCGCCATCAGCCAGTGCAGGTCGACATAGACGATCTGCACCCAGCCGCCCGCCGCGAGGAGCAGCGGAATGAGCGCGTGCAGCACCACCAGCATGTCGCGGCGGGAATTGGAGGCCGCGCCTGCGACGGCCAGAGCGCAGATCATGAGGTTTGCCGACATCGGGAGCGCGCCGGCCAATCCACCCGCGAGGAGCCGTCGCGCACGCACGTTGCGAAAGAGCAGACGCAATTGGCGCGGTCGTGGCTGCGGAGCCGGAAGCCGAAGCGCGCGGTAGCTGCGCAGCGTGTAGAGCGCATTGACGGCGAACTGCACCAGCGCGGAGAGCGCGACAGCGAGCGGAAGCGCAATCGCGCCGACCAGCCGCCACGAGGCGACGAGGATCAGCGGCGCGAGCAGTGGGCGGACGAGAAACCAGATCGGCGGCCTGAAGATTCGCGTGCGCGCGGCGATGGGGATCTGCAGCCCGCGCGTGAGCAGATCGAACACCAGACGCAGAATGATCGCCGTCGCGTAGAGTCGCGCGAGGCCTGGCTTGCCGACGACGAGCGCCGTGAACGATCCGCCGAGCAGCAGCGCGGAGAGCGCGATCGCGAGCGTGAGAAACGGAGTGGCCAGCGCGATCGTCTCGCTCGCGCCGATCGTTCGCCGCGCCCGCTCGCGCACCGGCTCGAGCATTCCCCAGAAGAAGGTCGAGCCGAGGCTGCAGAGATTGTGCAGCGCCACCGAGGTGATCAGCGAGCGGTTCGGCAAGATCTGCATCAGCATCAACAGCTCAGTCAGATGCGCGCAGAAGCCGAGCAGCCGGTAGAGCATCATCGGGCGCAGACGCGAGAAGAGATAGGTCGGCAGCGTCCCGCAGAGCAGGGCGTCGGCGAGCTTCGGACGCTTGCGTGCAAGCAGCGTCGCGTGGACGAGGCGGGCGCGGACGCTCATCGCGGGGCCGAACGCGGTGCCGAGCGCGGCGAGACAAGACCGGGAAGGCCGAGCGCACGCAGGCGTGAGGGAGGGATGTCGCGCAGCGCGCGCGCCGACGAGGTGCCGCGTGCGATCTGCACGATCAGCCGGACCACGCGCAGCTCGACGTCGCGCAGTTGTCCGCGGTCATCGATCTCGGCGCGCAGGTCTGCGGCGTGCGGCAGGACGATCGGCGAGTGGGGCGTCAGTCCATCGGCGGCGATGCTGCACAAGAGCTTCAGCTCGTCCTCTTCGCTCATCCGCGAGCCCGCGCGGGCAAGCCGAATCGTGTGCCGCAGCCGACGCTCGAGCTCCGCGAACAGCTCCTGCAGCTTCTCCACCGGAACACGCACGTTGCCCGAGATCGAAATCGCCTTGCCGAGAAACGTCGTCTCGCGCACCGACGTGAAGTCGCTCACCGGCGACGGCCGGCCCGATCCGTTGAGCCAGAGATCGCGCCGCTTCTTCTCGTGGGCATGCAAACCCAGCAGCGCGAGCTCGGCATCGAGGCAGCGACTCGCCTCGCGCGCTGCGCCTGCGTCGGGATGCGCGAAGAGGAAATCGTCGCCGTAGCGCGAGTAGAACCCTCCCGGAATATCGGCGAGGCGCGCGTCGATCGGCATCAGATTGAGATTCACCATGACCGGGTTGATCGGCGAGCCCGTGGGCAGCCCGCGCAGCCGCATGCACGCGCCGCCTCCCTCGACAACAACCGTCGGACGAACCACCTGCTCAATGATCGCGAGCGCCTTCGCGACGTGCGGATTCTCGCGCTGCCCGCCGAGCAACTGCTCAAGCTGGGTCCAGATCGGCGCGCTCTTCCCGAGCGGCACCGAGTCGCCGAACGCGCGCACGTCGCGGCGCAGAATGTAGAGACCTCGCGTGCGCGGGTCCGGGTTCGTGCGCGCGTGCTCGCGCAGCCAGGCCGCGAATTCCCGCTGGGCAAGCAGCGTGGAGCGCCCGCGCTGAAACGAGTGCACACGCGGCGAGAGCCTGGCGAGCACCAGCTGCTCGAGCGCCGCCGTCACCGCCCCGTGCACGATCAGATCGAGCGGATCGAAGCGATGCAGCAGGCGCGGTTTGTCGAGCGTCGCGAGCAGGAGCCGCGCCGGTTTGGGCTGCCACTCCCCGGCAGCAAGCTCCCGCGCGAGCCCACGCGCGCTGCTGCGCGCATTCATGAAGAGCGCGCGCATCTCGAGCGCATCAGCCTCACCGTCCGCGGACTCCTCCGGCTCCCCCTCGTTGGCGCGCTCGAGCGCGTCGAGTTGGCGCGCCGAGAGAGTCGCCAGCCGCTCGATGCAGCGCAGGTGATTTGCCGGGCGAGAAATCTCGCGGAGAAAATGTGCGGCCGGGTCCCGGAAGGGGAGGGTGAATGGGACTACCCGCAAGGGCACTCTCACTTTCTGTCTTTCGCATCCCAGGACCGCGGTCCCTGAGCTGCGCGATTGCATCGAGGAGGGAATCTTCCTCGAGGGCCTTCCAGGACCCGGTCGCAACAAGCCTGTTGTCGCGCACTGACTTCGCTTCGTTGGTCATTGCCGCCGGGACGCGATCAGATGACCCGCCTTTCTACGCCCGCAGTATCGCGCGAGCAAACGAGCGCTCTGCCCGGCGCTGCGCCGTGGTGACCCATCTCCTGCCGCAGGAAATGTGCGGCAGGGTCCCGGAAGGGGAGGGTGAATGGGACTGCCCTTGGGCGATCTCATCTTCTGTCTTTCGCATCCCAGGACCGCGGTCCCTGAGTTGCGCGATTGCATCGAGGAGGGAAGTTTCCTCGAGGGCCTTCCGGGACCCGGTCGCAACAAGCTGGTCGTCGCGCACTGACTTCGCTGCGTTCGATCCATGCAGTCCGTACGCGATTAAAGGACCCAGCACTCTACCGCCGAGAGATCGGCCGAGCAAACAGACCCGACAATGAATGCCGAAGGCTCGACCCAGCGCATGACCGGCTCGCGCCAGACAGGTGCGGCCGGGTCCCGGAAGGGGGGGATGCTCCACTTTTGGGGAGGAGTTTTTGACGTTCGCTTCTCAGGACCGCAGTCCCTGAGCGGCGCGATTGCATCGAGGCGGGATATCTCCTCGAGGGCCTTCCGAGACCCGGCCGCAGCAACGTTTCCTGCGCGCCTGGCCAATACCGACCTGCTCTCTAGCCCGCGCTGGTCGCAGCGGCAACTCGCCGACGCGCGCACCGGCGAGTCGTGTGCGTCGTCGAGAGACATCGAGAGTCGCGCAGCGCTGCGGAACTATCGTCATTTCGCGACTGCCTCCGCGACGAATGACCCAGCACTCTCTGTATTGCCCCCGACTGCCGTCACTGAATAGTAGTAGAGCACGCCGTCTGAGAGTCCCGTGTTGTTGTAACTGTTTCCGGAAACCTGAGTCAGGAATGTTCCGGTCAGTGGGGAGACATCAGAGAAAGTGGAACGGTAGATATTGTAGGCAGTCGCGCCGGAGGAGGCTGTCCAACTGAGCGAGATTGTCGGGAGCGTGGCGCTCGGCGTGGCTGTCAGGCCGAGCGGGGCAGGCAGCCAGCCGGGGTCGTATGGGGGGGCGCTGAAGGTGGAGGGGATCACACTCGCGACCGGGACAGCGCTGTTGCTATTCGTCCCGTTTCCCAACTCGCCGTATCCGTTGTCTCCCCACGCCCAGACCGTTCCGTCTGATTTCAGCGCGACCGTGTGATCATTGGCCGCGCTGACCGCGATGGCTCCCGCGAATGTTCCGGAACCTCCAGCGCCGAGCACTTGAACCGGGGTACTGCTGCTGCCGGTCGTATTGTTTCCGAGTTCGCCGAATGCGTTATATCCCCACGCCCACAGGGTCCCGTCAGCCTTGAGCGCGACGGTATGGTGGACTCCCGCGGATATCGCGACGACTCCGGAAAGAACTCCCGTTCCGCCTGCGCCCAGCACCTGAGCCGGGAACGCACGATTGGTCGTCGTATTGTTCCCCAATTGTCCGTTCCCGTTGAAACCCCACGCCCAGACAGTGCCATCTGATTTCAGCGCAGCTGTGTGATAGGCGCCGGCCGATATCGTAACGATACCTCCGAGAACGCCCGAGCCTCCCGCTCCGACAACCTGCACCGGAGTCTTGCTCGTGGTTGTCGTGTTGTTCCCGAGTTCGCCGTAATTGTTGTATCCCCAGGTCCAGACGGTGCCATCTCCCTTCAGTGCGACGGAGTCATCGAAGCCTGCGGCAACCGATACAACGCCAGTCAGAGTTCCCGCTCCTCCTGCGCCGAGCACCTGCACGGGCGCGTTGCTCTGCGTAGTCGAGTTGTTTCCGAGTGAGCCGCCCCAGTTGTATCCCCAGTTCCAGACGGTCCCGTCAGACTTCAGTGCAATGACGTGATCGGCCCCGGCGGAAATTTCCGAAATGCCGCTGAGGAATCCAGCGCCGCCCGCTCCCACGACCTGCACCGGCGTGAGGCTCGCGACGGTCGAATTATTTCCCAGCTCGCCCTGCGCATTCGCACCCCACGTCCAGACTGTGCCATTCGATTTGAGCGCAACCGTATGAGGTTGTCCCGCGGCGATCGCGACCACACCGCTGAGAACTCCCGCGCCTCCCGGCCCCTGCACCTGCACGGCCTCATAGCTCGCAGTCAGCGAATTGTTTCCGAGCTGGCCATATTCATTGTCGCCCCAGGCCTGGACCGTTCCGTCCGCCATAAGCGAAATTGTATTATACGGGGCCGATCCTTCCGCGATAGCCACCACCGTGTTCGGCGTAAGTACAACCTGCGCGGAGGGCGTCTCGCTTGCCCCCGCGGCCGCGGTCACGATCAGATAGAGCGGCTGACCATTCGTCAGTCCCGTCAACGTATACGTAGAGGTCACACCGGAAACGCGCGTGCCGTTTGCAACCGTGACTCCCGAGACGGTGCTGAAATAGAGATTGTAGGAGGTCGCTCCCGGGACGAGATCCCATCCGACGGAAGCGGTTCCGCCGCCCGTTGACGCACTCAATGAAGGCGCAGCCAGGCTCACGAACGCATCCGCAACAAATGTGGGTGCACTCTCGGTCGCGCCACCAACCGCCGTGACCACATAATAATAACGGGTACCATAGGAGATGTTGTTGTTGTGCGTATACGTCGTCCCTGAAATCTGCCCGAGCAGGGTGCCATTGAGCGGCGATACATTCGGGCTGGTCGATTCATAGACGTTATAGGCAGTCGCTCCGGCTGCGGCCGTCCAGCTGAGCGCAATTGCGAGTGAAGAGTTGCTCGCAGTTGCCGTCAGGCCCGCCGGCGCGAAGAGCCAGCTCGGGCTGGAGATCAGGCTGGAGACTGGCGCGCCGCTCTGGCTTGCGGAGTTGTTTCCCAACTGCCCGTTGCTGTTATACCCCCACTCGACGACCGAGCCGTCCGCTTCCAGTGCCGCGACGTGATTTGACCCGGCGCTGATTCCAATCACGTTCCCCAGAACTCCCGTCCCGCCAACTCCGAGGACCTGCACGGGAGTATGGCTGTCGGTGGTCGAGTTTGTTCCCAGTTGACCCTGGCCGTTCCATCCCCAGGCCCAGACGGAGCCGTCTGCCTTGAGCGCAACCGTATGCTGATAGCCAGACGAGATCTCCACCACCCCGCTGAGGAGTCCCGCGCCGCCTGCGCCGAGGACCTGCACCGGAACATGGCTCTCCGTCGTTGAGTTGTTTCCAAGCTGGCCGAACTGATTGCATCCCCATGCCACGACGGTTCCATCCGCCTTCAGAGCGACCGTCTGCTGCATTCCAGCGGAAATGGCCACAACCCCGCTGAGAACTCCGCTGGCTCCGATTCCGAGAACCTGCACGGGGGTATTGCTTCCCGTCTTTGAATTGTTCCCGAGTTGTCCGTACCAGCTCGCTCCCCACGACCAGACCGTGCCGTCTGCCTTGAGCGCGACCGTGTGCTGTTCGCCTGCGGAAATTGCAATCACTCCAGCGAGAACTCCCGTGCCGCCAGGACCCTGCACCTGCACGGGCGTCGAACTGTTGGTGTTGGCATGGTTGCCGAGTTCGCCCTCAATGTTTCGCCCCCACTCCCATACCGTTCCATCTGCTTTCAGTGCAGCCGTGTGCTGATAGCCCGAGGCGATTGCCACCACCCCAGTCAGCATCCCCGCGCCACCAGGTCCCTGAACCTGAACCGGGATATGGATATCGGCGGTCGAGTTGTTCCCCAATTGACCGTATCCGTTATATCCCCACGTCCACACGGTCCCGTCTGACTTCAGTGCGACCATATGGCCACCGCCAGGAGCTATCGCGGAGACACCGCTGAGCAGCCCGACACCGTCCGCTCCGAGCACATGCAGCGGGACGTGATTATCCGTCGTCGTGTTATTCCCCAGTTCGCCATAGGAATTATCTCCCCAGGTCCAGACAGTGCCGTCTGCCATGAGGGACGCGGTGTACCGGCCTTCTTCGCCAGACGCGATGGCGACGACGATGTTCGGCGTCGCAGCCACTTGCGCCGAAGCCGATTCGCTCGCTCCAGCCAACGCCGTCACGATGCAGTACACCGCCTGCCCGTTGCGCAATCCCGTCAGCGTATATGGAGAGGTGACTCCGGATATCTTTGTGCCATTCGTAATCGTGACCCCGGAGGTCGTGCTGTAATAGAGATTATACGAGCTGGCTCCCGAGATTGAATTCCAGCTGAGCGTTGCGCTTCCGCCTCCGGTTTGCGTCAGGGTTAATGTCGGTGCAGCGATTGCCGCGACCGCTGAGGCTGGAGAGGAGCCGGTCGTTTCGGTCGCACCGCCGACTGCCGCGACCACATAGTAATAACGGCTCCCGCTGTTGAGGCCGGTATGATTGAACGTCGTTCCGGAGACGGTGCCGAGCAGCGTGCCATTCAAAGGCGATACGTCGGCGAATGTCGAGCCGTAGATATTGTATGTGCTCGCTCCCGCGGAGGCGGTCCAGGAGAGTGAGTTCGACAGCGCAGACGTGCTCGCGGTGGCGGTCAACCCGGAGGGGGCGAGAAGCCATGAGGCGGAGGAGATGAGGCTCTCCACCGGGGTGTTTGCCTCAATGCCCGCCGAGTTGATCCCGAATTGGCCGAAGCCATTGTATCCCCACGCCCAGACGGTCCCGTCCGACTTCAGCGCGACCGACTCGCCGTTGTCCGCGGCAATCGCGACAATTCCGCTCAGGACACCCGAACCTCCGGCGCCCAGCACCTGCATTGGGGTGTTGCTCCAGGTGGTCGAGTTGATTCCGAGTTGGCCGTAGGCATTATATCCCCACGCCCATTCGGTCCCGTCCGACTTCAACGCGACCGCGTACCAATCGCCCGCGGCAATCGCAACAACTCCGTTCAGGACACCCGAACCTCCGGCTCCCAACACCGGCACTGGTATATGGCTATCGATAGTCGAGTTGTTCCCGAGTTGGCCTGCGTCGTTGTGTCCCCAGGCCCAGACGGTCCCGTCCGCTTTCAGCGCGAGCGTGTCGCTGACGCCTGCGGAAATCGTGACAACTCCACTAAGCACTCCCGTGCCCCCCGCTCCGAGGACCTGCACCGGCGTGAGGCTACCGCTGGTCGAGTTGTTTCCGAGTTCGCCGTTGCCATTGAATCCCCACTCCCAGACGGTCCCGTCCGACTTCAGCGCGACCGTGTGCTGAACACCAGTTGCAATCGCGACAACTCCGCTCAGCGCCCCAGAACCTCCGGCTCCCAGCACTTGCACTGGTATATGGCTCTCGGTGGTTGAGTTGTTTCCGAGTTCGCCGTTGCCATTGTATCCCCAGGCCCAGACGGTCCCGTCCGCTTTCAGCGCGAGCGTGTCGCTGACGCCTGCGGAAATCGCGACAACTCCGCTCAGGACCCCCGAGCCGCCGGCTCCCAGCACCTGCACTGGTATATGGCTCTCGGTGGTTGAGTTGTTTCCGAGTTCGCCGTTGCCATTGAATCCCCAGGCCCAGACGGTTCCGTCCGACTTCAGCGCGACCGTGTGCAGATATCCAGCGGCAATTGCGACAACTCCGCGCAGGACACCGGAACCTCCAACTCCGAGCACCTGCACTGGTATATTGCTCGATGCAGTTGAGTTGTTTCCGAGTTGTCCGTTGATATTGTATCCCGACGTCCAGACGGTCCCGTCCGCCATGAGCATTGCAGTGTGGTGGCCCTCGTGACCGCTCGTGCTGGCGAGCACCGTATTCGGGTGCGCCGCAACCTGCGCCGATGGAACCTCGCTCGTCGCATCCACCGCCGCAACGATTACATAGACGGTCTGCCCATTGGGCAATCCCACGACGGTATACGGAGACGTCACGCCTGAGATCAGCGTGCCGTTCATCGTGGTGACGCCTGAGAGTCCGCTGTAGTAGAGATTGTATGAACTCGCTCCTGATACGGAATTCCAACTCAGAGTCACGCGGCCACCGCCGACTGATGCCACCGTCGCGACTGGCACCGCCAGAGGAGAAACGGCTGTTGCCACAGAAGAGCCCGTGCTCTCCGTCGCGCCGCCGACAGCCGTGACCAAATAGTAATAACGGGTGCCGTTGGAGATGTTGGTGTGGTGATTGTAACTTGTTCCAGCGACCTGTCCCAGCAGCGTGCCGTTGAGCGGCGATACATCCGGATATAGAGATTCATAGACGTTATATGCCGTCGCTCCGGCCGAGGCCGTCCACGTCAGAGATATCGCGAGCGAGGAGTTACTCGCAGTCGCAGTCAGGCCCGTCGGCGCGAGGAACCAGGAGGGATTGGACGCGAGGCTGGCGACAGGCGTTCTGCTGGGGGCGGTCGAATTGTCCCCGAGTTGCCCTTGTGCGTTGTAGCCCCAACCATAGACGGTGCCGTCTGCTTCGAGAGCAATGGTCTGACCCGAGCCTGCCGCAATCGCGACGGCACCAGAGAGAGTCCCCACGCCTCCCGCTCCCAGGACCTGTACGGGGGTATTGCTTGGCGTGGTCGAGTTGTTCCCGAGCATGCCGTAGTCGTTGGCCCCCCAATTCCAGACCGAACCATCTGCCTTCAGCGCAACGGTGTCATATGCACTGGCTGCAATCGCGATGACTCCATTCAGGAAGCCGGAGCCGCCTGGTCCTTTGACCTGGAGAGGTGTCAGGCTGTCGTTGGCTGTTCCGTTCCCGAGTTGTCCATATGCGTTCCAGCCCCAGGTCCAGACGGTGCCGTCTGCCTTCAGTGCGGCCGTGTGCATCCAGCCTGAGGTGATTCCAACCACGCCACTCAGCATGCCAGATCCGCCCGGCCCCAATACTTCGACGGGCGTGTGACTATCGTTGGACGTGTTGTTTCCGAGTCCGCCATGCTGATTGAATCCCCACGCCCAGACCGTGCCGTCCGCTTTGAGCGCGTTACCCGTATAGAGCCCCGCCGAGATTGCGATCACATTTCCCAGAACACCTGCGCCGCCCGCTCCCAGCACCGGAACCGGTGAGAGCGAGGCAGTTGTGGAGTTGTTTCCGAGTTGGCCGTAGATGTCGGCTCCCCACGCCCAGACCGTGCCATCCGATTTCAAGGCAAGGGTATGTTGATATCCGGCCGATATGGCAATCACGCCACCCAGGAATCCGGCGCCGCCGGCGCCCAGCACCTGGACTGGCGTGTGGCTGTCTGCAACCGAGTTGTTCCCAAGTTGGCCGTACTGATTGAATCCCCAGTCCCAGACCGTGCCGTCCGACCTGAGTGCCACGGTGTGCGACTGCCCACCGGCAATCGCAATCACGCCGCTGAGAACTCCGCTGCTGCCGCTCCCCAGAACCTGCACTGGCGTCGTGCTGTCCACCGTCGAGTTGTTCCCGAGTTGGCCGTTGCTGTTAGAGCCCCATGTCCACACAGTGCCGTCTGCCATGAGCGACACCGTGTGATAGGCGTTGCCCTGGCTCGAAATCGAAATCACGGTATTGGGCGTCGCCAGTACCTGTGGCGAAGGCGACTCAATGCCACCCGTCACCGCCGTCACGATGCAATAGACAGTCTGCCCATTGCGCAATCCCGTGAGGGTGTAGGGCGACGATACTCCGGATATCTTCGTGCCATTCGCAGCAGTCACGCCCGAAGTCGTTCGATAATACAGACTGTAGGAACTGGCTCCTGATACAGCATTCCAACTCAGGGTCGCGCTTCCGCCTCCGACTCCCGTGACTGTTACCGTCGGCGCAGGAATCGCCGCGAGGGCACTGGCCGTAAAGGAACCCGTGGTCTCCGTCTCGCCGCCGACGGCCGTAACGACATAGTAATAACGGATGCCGTTCGAGAGGCCGGTATGGTTGAACGTCGTCCCTGCGACGGTGCCGAGAAGCGTGCCGTTCAAGGGCGATACATCGGCGAAGGTCGAGCCGTAGATCTTGTATTTGCTTGCACCGGACGAGGCAGTCCATGAAAGCGAGATCGCCAACGACGAGTTGCTTGCTGTCGCGGTTAATGCTGGCGGCGCGAGAAGCCAGTCTGGATTGGCAATGAGGCTTGCGACGGGCGTACTGCTCTGCGTGGTCGAGTTGTTTCCGAGTTGGCCGGCGCCGTTGCTACCCCAGGAGAAGACTGTCCCATCC
This sequence comes from uncultured delta proteobacterium, assembly GCA_903911145.1. Lineage (GTDB taxonomy): Bacteria > Myxococcota > Myxococcia > Myxococcales > 40CM-4-68-19 > CAIWCD01. Next base: position 21,781 of record CAIWCD010000051.1, read on the forward strand.
GACTTCACTGCGACCGTGTGAGCACTGCCTGCGGTGATTGCGACGACCCCGCCGAGAACTCCTGCTCCACCCGTGCCCAGTGCCTCCACGGGAACTGAGCTGCTATATGCGCCCGAATTGTCCCCGAGTTGGCCGCTTTGATCCAATCCCCACGACCAGACCGTGCCGTCCGATTTCAGTGCGGTGGTGCTTGCAAAGCCCGCTGCAATTGCCACCACGTTGCTCAGCACCCCAACGCCGCCCGCACCTGGTATCTGCACTGGCGTTGGATAGGTGTTGTTCTGACTCGTTGTGTGAGCGAGTTGGCCGCTCCCGCTACCGCCCCAACCCCAGACGGTTCCGTCCGCTTTCAGTGCGACCATATGACTATCGCCCGCGGCTATCGCGATGATGCTGCCGAGGACACCAGCGCCGTCAGGACCAAGCACCTGCACGGGGGTATGGGCGTCATTGGTTGAGTTGTTTCCGAGTTGGCTCCAGAAATTGGCGCCCCACGTCCAGACGGAGCCGTCCGATTTCAATGCGACCGTTTGATAGAACCCCGCGGCAATCGCGACCACGCCGCTGAGTACTCCCGTGCCGCCTGCGCCCAGCACCTGAACCGGCGTCGTGCTATTGGCGGTTGAATTGTTCCCGAGTTGGCCATTTGAATTATATCCCCACGCCCAGACGGTCCCATCCGACTTCAGCGCAAGTGAATGATATTGCCCCGCGGCGATCGCGACGATGCCAGTGAGCACTCCCGCGCCTCCCGCGCCGAGCACCTGCACCGGGGCGCCACTGTTGTTGGTGGAATTGACCCCGAGTTGGCCGTCTGCGTTGTTGCCCCAGTCATAAACGGTACCGTCCGACTTCAGCGCAATCGTGTGGTCACCGCCCGTCGCAACGGAAACGATGTTGCTGAGAACTCCGACTCCCCCCACGCCTCGCACTTGTGCGGGCACGGCGCTGTCACTTGTGGAGTTGTTTCCGAGGGCGCCGAATTGATTCAATCCCCAAGCCCAGACCGTTCCATCGGCCAGGAGTGTTACCGTATAAGAACTCTGCTCCGCGCTCGCAACGGCGACCACGGTGTTTGGCGTCGCCATCACCTGTGCTGAGGGCGTCTCGCTCGTCGCATCCGCGGCCGTAATGATTAGATAGACCGTCTGTCCATTCGGCAATTCCGTCAGGGTATAGGGAGACGTAACTCCGGAAACCAGAGTTCCATTCATCGTGTTCACTCCCGATAACGCGCCGTAATAGAGATTGTACGAGCTGGCACCCGAGACGGAACTCCAACCCACCGTCACGCTTCCGCCGCCAACCGACAGCACCGACACGGTCGGCGCCGCCAGGGGAGAAAGGGCCGTTGCTGCATATGAGCCCGTACTCTCGGTCGCTCCGCCCACTGCCGTGACGACATAGTAATACCGGGTGCCCGCAGCGAGGTTGGTATGGTTGAAACTCGTTCCGGAAACGGAGCCGAGGAGCGTGCCGGTCAGGGGGGATACGTCGGCGAAGGTCGATGCATAGACGTTGTATGCACTCGCGCCGACGGAGGCACTCCACGAGAGGGCAATCGCCTCCGATGTGTTGCTCGGGCTGGCCGTTAATCCCGCGGGCGCGAGGAGCCAACCGGGGTTGGAGATAAGGCTCTCGACGGGTGTGGAGCTATTGGTGGTCGAGTTGTTCCCCAGTTGGCCGGACAGATTCTCGCCCCACGCCCAGACCGTTCCGTCTGATTTGAGTGCAACCGTCTCCTCAACTCCCGCTGAAATGGCGACGATGCTGGTTAGAAGCCCCGTGCCGTTGGGGCCCAGTACTTCGGTCGGACTCCATCGGTTGCCAGTGGAATTGCTCCCGAGTTGACCGTAGGTACTATTTCCCCAACCCCAGACAGTGCCGTCTGTTGTTAGCGCGACTGTGTATTCATCTTTGCCCGCGGCAATCGCCACAACGCCTGTGAGCATGCCCGCGCCGCCCGCCCCCAGCACCTGTGCGGGCGTATTGCTCTGACTGTAGTTATTCCCGAGTTGGCCGTATCCGCCATACCCCCACGTCCAGACGGTACCGTCAGCCCTCTGCGCGACAGTGTGCAAGTCGCCCACGGCAATCGCGACGACGCTGCTCAGAAATCCTGCACCACCCGCGCCCAGCACCTGAATCGGCGTATGACTATCGGTGGTCGAGTTGTTCCCGAGTTGGCCGTAGGCATTCCAACCCCAGGCCCACACGGAGCCGTCCGATTTCAGTGCGACCGTGTGCAGATATCCCGCGGCAATCGCGACGACGCCGTTGAGCGTTCCCGCGCCGGCAGCTCCGAGCACTTGTACTGGCGTGGTCGTGTCGTTGGTGGAATTGTTGCCAAGCTGTCCCGTGGAGTTGGATCCCCATGTCCATACTGTGCCGTCGGATTTCAGTGCGACGGATTGCAGGTTGGCCGCGGAAACAGAGACGACGCCACCTAGA
>CAIWCD010000052.1 GCA_903911145.1 uncultured delta proteobacterium
CCCCAGTTTTCAAAGACCCGACCCTGCTCACCACTCACTTCCGACCACGTTCCTGCTGCCGATTGTCTGCCTCGGCCCTGCTCTCCCCTTCCTCTCGGGAGCCCCCGGTTCAGCGAGGGGGGCGGTGTCTACTCCTCCGCCCTTTTCACGTCAACTTCTTTTTTTCAACCGCTTCATCTTTCGTCCTTCCAACTGCTCCCCGCCGCGCTCCTTTGCTGCGAGGGGGGCGCTGTGTACGCCTACACTTTTCCCGCGTCAACAACTATTTTGAACCGGGGCTCTCGTTACAGACCGAGGAGGCTGAGGTCCCGCCCGCCGGCCTTGCAGCGCTCTGCGCGGATGATCGCGTTAAGATCGTCAGTCGCTCGCTCGAGATCGTCATTCACTACCCAGTACTCGTAGGCGCGAGCCCGCTGCAGTTCCTGCCGCGCGGCCTCGAGACGTCGGCGGACTGTGACTTCATCGTCGGTGCTGCGCGAACGCAAGCGGCGCTCGAGTTCCTGCAGCGACGGGGGAAGAATCAGCACCCGGATCGACTCGGGGTGCGCGGCCTTGATCGATTCGCCACCCTGCACATCGATATCGAAGATGGCGAGGACGCCGTTGGCGCGGGCTTGCGATGCGACAGAGCGCGGAGTTCCGTACTTGTGGCCGTGGACCTCGGCGTGCTCGAGAAACGCGTCGGCGGTGACCATCCGCTGGAAGGTTTCCTCGTCGACGAAGTGGTAATCGACGCCGTCGCGCTCGGCGCCGCGAGGTGCGCGCGTCGTGAAGCTCACCGAGAAGATTCCTCCCGGGTGCGCTGCGAGAAGTCGACGAGCAAGCGTCGTCTTGCCAGTGCCGGAAGGTGCGCTCAGGATCAGCAGGGTCGCAGACATGGTGCCCTCGGGACTACTCGATGTTCTGCACCTGCTCGCGGATTCGTTCGAGCTCAGCCTTGAGTTCGACGACGTGGCCAGCGATGCCGACGTGCTGCGCCTTCGAGCCGATCGTGTTCACTTCGCGATTCGTCTCCTGCAACAGAAAGTCGAGCTTGCGGCCTGCCGGCGCGTCCTGCACGAGCAGCGCGCGCATCTGCTGCAGGTGGCTCGCGAGGCGTGTGAGCTCCTCTGAAACGTCGGTGCGGTCGGCGAAGAATGCGACCTCCTGCGCGAGCCGCAACGGATCGATCTGCGTCCCGCGAGAAAGCTCGGCGACACGAATCGCGAGCCGATCGCGCAGGGCCTCGACGGATTGCGGAGCGAGTTCCCGCACCGCCGCGACGTTGCGCTCGACAGAGTCGAGCCGAGCCGCGAGATCCTTTCGAAGTGCCTCGCCCTCCTGGCGGCGCAGTTCGTCGTGCGCAGTCAGGGCCTGATCCAACGCCGTGCGCAGCGCCTGCGCAGCTGCACCGAGATCGGGCGGTGTCTCGACGAGCGAGATCACCCCGTCGAGAGCAGAAATATCGCTCACGGTCGGCTCTCCATCGAGCATCAGGCGCATTTTCAACTCGCGCAACGCGCTCGCGTATGCCGAGGCGAGCGAGAGATCGAGCCGCGGCTGCGTCGTGCGCTGATCGGTCCCGCTGCGGCGGACGTGAATGTCGATGACGCCGCGCTGCACGCGCGACCGAACCGTCTTCATCAACTCGGCTTCGAGTGCGCCGAGTTCGCGGGGAAGATGAGGTTTGACGTCGCAGAACTTTCCGTTGACGGAGCGGACCTCGACGCCGATCGCCTCGGCGCCTGCCTGGCCGTGCCCCTGGCCGAAGCCGGTCATCGAGCGAATCACGCGTGCCTCCTCACTTGAGAATCGGGGGCGCAAGCTGTCGCCGCGGATGGGGCGTTGTCAAGGCGAGAAGGCGAGAAGCCGCGTCCGTGGCCGCCTCGAGATCGGACGCATCGTTGCCATCGACGGACATGAGTGAGCGCGCATCGACGGCGCAGAACATCGGCCCCGCGTGTCCCCACCGAGCTCCATCTTCAGAGAGAAAGATCGCGAGGACGGGCGCGCCGCACGCAACGGCGAGGTGCATCGGTCCGGTGTCGTTGGTCACCGCGAGCGAGCAGGCACGCAGGTGCGCGGCGAGGGAATTGAGATCGGTCGCGGGAGCAAGCAACGCCGCTGCGTCGCTCAGGGCGCAGACCTCGCGAGCGAGAGTTTCCTCGCCTGGCCCCCAGAAGACGATCGACGGCAACTGGTGCTCATCACGCAGCCGCTTCGCGAGGCGTGCGAACTTGCCTGGCGCCCAGCGATGATCGGGCTTGCGCGCTCCCGGATTGAAGGCCGCAAATCGTCCCTCGACGCCGAGCCTCGCACGAGCCGCGCGAGCCGCGTTCGCGTCGTCTGTCGTCCTCGCAAGCGCAGTTTCTAGAGGAGGCAGAGGGAGATCTGCGAGACCGACGCCCCTGGCAAGCGCGACCTTCGCGGCGACCTCCGGCGTACCGGGGAGAGGGAGCGCGACAGCCGTCGAGTAGAGGCAAGTGGCACCGCGCGCACTTCCCACGACGCAGCGGTGGGACGCCACCCGGGCGAGTAGCGCAGAGGTCAGGGAGAACGCGTGCCAGTGAGCAGCGTCGATGGCCACTTCGTAATCGCGCGCACGCAGCGCGAGCAGGAATCGGATGAGCCGCAGCGGACGACGAAATGCGTCTCGCTTGTCGAACTCGAGCAGACCGAACCCACCGAGTCCGCTGGCAACCTGTGCGCGCGAGGACGGAAGAAGCAGATCAATCTGCGCGTTCGGCAGAGCCAGCGAAAGAGCGCGGACGAGAGGAATGGTCAGCAGCGCGTTGCCGACGCGATCATCGGAGCGCACGACCAGAATACGACGCAGCGCCGAAGCCTCGGGCACGCCGCCGCGCAAGGGAAGCAACCAGGAAGCGAGACGCGCGACCGCACGAACAGCGAACGACGGCGGAGGATCGAGGCGCGGGTCCAGCGCGGCTGGCGAGAGGATCGTGTTCATTCGACACGATCCCCCGACTGCGCCGAGAGCAACTCGACGGCGGCAGCCTCGACTTGCGACGCAGAGAGATCGCGCATGCACCTGTGATGCTGGACCGGGCAGCGCCTTGCTCCATGCATTCCGCAAGGCGAGCAGGAAAGATTCAGAGAGAGGGCACGCGAACCGATTTCGATCTGATGCAGGGCCGGATCGGTGGGGCCGAAGAGGAGCAGCGTCGGGATCGAGAGCGCTCGGGCGGCGTGGGAGAGACCGGTATCTCCACCGACGCAGAGCACGCATGTCGCGAGCAGCGCGAGTGCTTCGCTGATCGGGTTTCCGGTTGTGTCAAGCGCCTCTGGACAGGCCCGGAGGATCTGCTCTGCGATCTGCGTCTCGCGCGGGCCGCCGAGGAGGAGCGGCGTCAGACCGCGCGCAGCAAGGCGCTTCGCGAGTTCCGCGAACTGCTCTGTCGGCCAGATCTTCGTCTCCCATTCTGAACCGAGCGCGAGTCCGACAAGGCGCACATCGCCGCGAGACCGCGCCTGGCCTGCGTCCGCGGCGATCGGCGATGCAACGCCGAGCAACTCGAGTCGGTGCTCCGCAGCCTGACTCGACTCAACTGTCGGAATGAGCTGCATCGCAGCCGACTGCCCGCCGAGCGCGGCCAGCAGCGCCGCCTCGCGCAGGAGAAACGGTCCGCCGGGATCGCGCGCCGTCGAGGTGTAGAGAAGACGGCCGGGCGCATCGGAGAACCCGACGCGTTCGCGGATCCCTGCGCGCCAGGCGAGCAGAGACGAACGCAGCGAGCGATGCGGCAGCAGCGCGACATCGCATTGGCGCTCTCGCAGTGCACGAGCGGCGCGGAGAAATCCCGAGAGCCCGCGATCCGCGCTGCGCTTGTCGTAGACGAGGACGTCGTGGACATGAGGCGTCGCCGCCGCGACGTCACGGCCGCGAGGCGTCACCACCAGAGTGATCTTTGCGGAAGGAAATCGCGCGGCGACTCCGGCGACGAGCGCCGACGTGAAGACGGTGTCGCCAAGAAAGGCCGTCTGCACGATCGCGATGCGCCGCGGAACCTCGCGCGCAAGACGTGCCTGCAGCAACGAGTGATCAACCGCGTCGCCGCGAAAGGCCGCGCTCACGCGGAGAGCGGCTTGGCCTCGTCGAGCAACATCACGGGAATGTCGTCGTCGATGCGGAAGACGAGCTTGCAGGCGCGACAGATGATCTCGCTCTGCGGCTCGCGGAACTCGAGTTCGCCCTTGCACTTGGGGCAGGCGAGGATCTCCTTCAACTCCGGTGCGATCGGCATGGTCCGGGCTTCTATCACAGCACGCTGGAACCTCGTCCATCGGCGCGCTCGACAGGAGGCAGGGCGCGCAACTCACGCCAGAACCCGAGCGTCGCTGACGCGGCTTTCTGCGGCGTGAAGCCCGCGGCGCGATTGCGCGAGGCCGCGCCCATGGCCGCTCGCAGCGATTCAACCCCGAGGAGCTCAGCCAGCGCATGGGCGAGCCCACCCGGCTTCAATGTGCCTGGCGTTGTCTCAACTGGATCGAGGAGACGCGGATCAACCACGCGGCCGCACGCCGGTTCGCCTGCGGGCGCGACCAACTCCGGCGGCGCGCCCTGATCACCCACGATCATGGGCAGACCGCAGGCCATCGCCTCGAGAACTCCGCGGCAGGCGCCATCGTTCCCCTCGCGAAGCCAGACACCGACGTCGAGCGCGCGATAGGCCTCGACGAGCGCACTGCCGCGCTGGTAGCCGCCAAAATGGATCCGCTCTCCGCATATCCGCTTGTCGGCCCAGTCGCGCAGACGCTCTTCCTCCTCGCCTCGACCGATCAAGACGAGGTGGGCGTCAGGCACGTAAGCGAGTGCTGCCCAGAATGCGGCCAAGAGGTTCACGTGAAGCCTCTCGCGCTTCATCCGCGCGACGATCCCGACGAGCGGCGCGCCGTCTGGCACTCCCCACGAGCGCCGCAACGCGAACGCCGCGTTGGTGCGACCCGGTGTGAAGAGTTGCGCATCGACGCTGCCCGGAATCGACGCCACACGACGCGGATCGAGTCCCTGCTCGAGCAGCACGCGACGGTAGTTCTCTGCATGAACAATCACGCCGTCGGCCATCTTGAGCAGGCGCGTGCGCAGTCCGAAGCGGCCCGGTTCAACATCGACGCGCCGATGGGCTTCGCGCACCAGTCGAAGGTTTTCCCGCGCAGGCCCCGCGCGCCGCGTTGCAGTGAGAGCGAGCAGATAGTCGTGCGCGAAGGCAGCGTGGATCAGGTCGGGCGCACCGCTGCGGACCCACGACGTGAGAGTGCGCACATCGTGGAGCAGATCACCTGCGCGCACTTTGCGGGAGAGCGCAAGACCGGGCGCCCACGGCAGCCCTGCTCGCTCGAGATGGCCGGCGAGATCCTCTCCTTCGCGAACACGATCCCCAGCGAACCGCGCGTCGATTCCCTCGGCCCGCAGGATCGCGCCGAGGGAGATCAAGCCTTCAACCGGACCGGTGCGTGACGAACTTGCGCAGAGCAGAAGAGGCGCGCGCGGCCAGTGCGGTGCGAGTGAATTCATCGCAGGCGATCTCGCTCCGCCTCAGCGAAATGCGTGAGTTCCCAGAGGCGAGACTCGCGAGCGAAGGCTTCATGGGCGCGCACGAGGGCCACCAGCGCACCCGCGCGTCCATCGAGAAATCCCAACTGCAGCAGGGATCCGCGAAGGAAGCGCCACATAGGTTTGCCGATCATCCGCAACCACGAACCGCGCGTTCCACGTGCATGCAGTGCGCGCGCGGCGGCATCGGCGTAGCGCTCATTCTTCTGCAGTGCCTGCGCGAGCGAGGTCCACCCGAAGTGCAACACGGGAGCGACGAGTCGACCAACGGTCCCGTCAACCAGCAACTTCTCGTGAACGGCACGCGATGGATCCGCGCGGCAACGGTCGCGCCGATAGAGGCGCACATGTCGATCCGGCCAGAGGCCACCGTGCCGCAGGGGGATGCCGCGAAAATGATTCTGGAACGGCAACTCGAACGCGGCGTGCGACGCGGCGTCATCGGTGCGGTCGACCACGGCGCGGATCTCCTGCGCGAGCGACGGAGAGACGCGCTCGTCGGCATCGAGAGAGAGAATCCAGCGACCGCGCGTATTCGCGTTCGCGAATGCGTGCTGCTGCGCGAAATCATCAAAAGGCCGACCCACGACGCGCGCGCCCGTCTGCAGCGCGATCGCGCGCGTGCGATCGCGGGAACCGCCATCGACCACCACCACCTCGTCGCAGAAACCGAGCGAAGCGAGACAGTCGCCGATGCGCAACTCCTCGTCCTGCGCGATCACCGTCGCGCTGAGACGAACCTCGCGCTCGAGCGGACCTCCCGACGCACTCGTGGTCACCGCGAGCGCTCTGCGCGCAGCAACGCCGCCGTGGCTGTCGTCGAGTGATCTTTCGGGTCGCCGCAGATCACGGTGCGGCCACCGAACGATTCGACGAGCGCGCGCTCGGGAACGCTCTCGACGGAATAGTCCGTTCCCTTCGCGTGGAGTTCCGGGCGCAACGCCGCGAGCAGCGCCGACGCGGTTGTCTCCTCGAAGATCACCACCAGGTCGACGCAGCGAAGCGCCGCGACGAGTTCGGCGCGCTCCGCCTCCGGAACGATCGGTCGGCCCTCGCCTTTGCTCGCGCGCACGCTCGCGTCGCTGTTGACACCGACCACGAGCAGCCCGCCCGCGCCCAGCAAGGCCTTCGCGGCTTCGAGATACCGGACGTGACCGACATGGAGCAGATCGAACGCACCGTTCGCGACCGCGCAGCGCAGTCCGCTCGAACGAGCCGCGTCGCGCAGCGCGACTGCCTCCGCGAGCGAGACGATCACGCGCGCTTCTTTCCCGAAATGGCCGCCAGCGTTCCACCGCGCGCAACCTCCGCGACCGCGAGTTCCGCAGCGAGCTCAGCTGCGCTCACGGTCGCCGTCCCGGGCTTCTTCACGACCAACGCTCCCGCAACGTTGGCGAGTCGCGCGGCCTCGACCGGGTCGGCCTTGCAGGCGAGCGCGAGCGTCATCGTCGCCATCACGGTGTCGCCCGCGCCGGTGACATCGACCGCTTCATGCGCGCCATGCGCGGGAAGCAGCACGGTCGGCAGATCGGGCCGAACCACGGCCATGCCGCTGCGGCCACGCGTCACCAGCAACACGCCAGCATCCACGTCGCGAAGCAGCGCCCGCGCGGCCGATTCGAGCGCGCGAAGGTCGTCACCGATCTGCCGCCCGACGGCCTGCTCGAGTTCGACTTCGTTCGGCTTGAGGAGCGCCGCACCGCCGTAGGTCCGCAGGCTGTAGCGAGCATCCGCACAGAGCGGCAACGAGCGACCGAGCGTCGACAATTCGGCGTGTAGAGATGACGGAACGCCCAGCCCATAATCGGAGACGAGCAGCGCATCGGCGCCGCGCGCGGCCGTGCGCAAGGCACGAACCAGCGCATCGCGCAGCGCTCCCTCGGGAGGCCGCGGACCATCGCGATCTAGTCGGACGATTTGCTGGCGACGCGTGTTCTTGCCACCCGCAAGGATGCGCGTCTTGCTGGCCGTTGATTCCCCTGCGGCGACGAGGATGCCGCGGACGTCGGCGCCGGCCTCCGCGAGCATCGCGCGCAGACGAGCACCAATCGGATCGTCGCCGACAAGACCAACGGGGCGCACCTGCGCTCCAAGCGCGCAGAGGTTCATCACTGCATTTGCCGCGCACCCCGCGCGCAGTTCGCTGCGCTCGTAACGAACGACCAGCACCGGCGCTTCGCGACTGACCCGCTCCGTTTCGCCGAGGACGTACTCGTCGGCAACCAGATCGCCGACCACGACAACGCGAGCGCGAGCGCATTTCTCGAGCAGAGCGAGCAAATCCGCATTCTGGGTCTTGTTTGCCGATTTCCCATTCACTGCGGCGCGCACCGAGCTCTTCGTGCGTGTCGCCGCTGCCGCATCATCCCGCTGGCCCGCTCTTGCTCTTGGCACCGCTGCTCCTCCCGCCTCGTGCACGAAGCCGTCTCTCTCACACCCGCCGCAGGGTGAGCAAGGCAAGCTCTGGAGGGACGCCCAATCGAACGGGCGCCGCGCCGACGACGCCCATCCCTCGATGCACATAGAGCTGCGTGCCACGCTCCGAATAGAGACCCGTCGTGTGCCGACCGAGCAGCCGGGCCGGACTGGCTGCAGGAGACCAGGCGATCTGTCCACCGTGCGTGTGGCCCGACAGAACGAGTTGCGCGCCCGCCTCTGCGCAGAGGCCGAACAAACCCGGGCGATGCGCGAGAACGATGCGCGTCTCCTCTGGAGCAGCGCCAGCAAGCGCGCGGACAGCATCGACGTCGCCGCCTGCGTCGCGCACGAGCGGGTCATCGACGCCACCAAGCCAGAGCGAGCCGCGACCACGAACAATGCGCGCGCCCGTGTTGCGCAGCAGCGTCTGCCCCGCGTCGCGGATGCCGCGAATCGCCGCCCGCTCACCCGCGTAGTAGTCGTGATTTCCCAGCACCGCGAAGGTGCCGAGCTTGCCATGCAGCGACTCGAACGCGCGCGCATATGGCCGCGCCGCGTGGCCGCTGGCGTCGAGAAGATCGCCGGTGAAGACGATCAGATCGACCTCGTGCAGCGCGGCTGCTTTCGCGAACTGCCGCATGCGCTCCTCGGTGATCAGCGCGCCGGCGTGGATATCCGAGAGTTGCAGGATGGTCAGACCATCGAGGTCCGGGTCCAGACCTGAAAGCGCGATCTCGACTCGCGTGACCTGCGGGATCTGTTCCGCTTCACGAATGCCTCGACCGATCGCGAACGCGGTGGCGCCGAGCAGCACCTGCGCCGAGCGGGCGAGAAAGATCCGGCGAGCCGGAGAGAGCGCGTGGGGATCGACCGGTGCCGCAGCGGGAAAGGCCGGCTCGCTCTCGGGTGCCGAGGCGATCTCGCTTGCTGCGGGGAGATCGGGACGCGGCGACGGCAGGGCCTCGACTGGGCGCGCTCGGCGGTCTGGCCAGCGACGCACAAGAGCGCGCACGCCAGCGAGGGAGAACAGCAGCGGCAACCCGAAGAGGAGCCATGCCAGAAGCGGTTCAACCAGCGACCAACGCAGCGGTGCAACAAACTCGACGCCAGCGCGGATGGCGAGAAAATGCACGGGCAGTGCGAGCGTCGCAGCGCCCATGGCGCCACCGAGACGTCGCCGGGCGCGCGCCTGATCCGGCCGCGCGAAGAAGATCGACGAGAGAACGCGGTGCAGCCCGAGTTGCACGAGGAAGAAGACCACCAGGATGGGCACGAGGCGCAGCGCGTGGAGAGACATCAACTCTCGCCCGACCCGTCACGGGGCACACCGCGAGTCGCGGCGATCGCATCGTCCACGCCCGCAGCCAACGACCGCTCGCCCGCGCCCAGTGCGGCCGGGAGCAGCACAGAACCCGGAGGCGCCACAGCATCTGCACGCGTAGAGGCCGCAGAAAGCTCGTCATCGAGATCGGTCCTCGCGAGAGCCTCGCGCGCGGCCGCCTGCTCTGCGTCCTTCTTGCTGCGGCCCTGCCCGCGGCCCAGCGTCGTTCCGCGAAAACCGACCTCCACCTCGAACGTGCGCGCATGCTCCGGCCCAGGCGCAGCGAGGGTCTGGTACGTCGGCGCAACGCGATACCGGCTCTGCACGCGCTCCTGCAACTCCGTCTTGTGATCGCGCCCCAGCGCGCCCGCGAGCGCCTGATCGAACAGTGGCGCGAAGAGGCGATCAACGGCCTGCCCCGCAGCCGCAAGGCCACTCGAGAGAAAGACCGCCGCGATCGATGCCTCGACGGCATCGGCGAGGAGATTCTGCTTGTCGCGACCTCCGCCCCGCTCTTCTCCACGGCCGAGGAGAAGCAGCTCACCGAGACCGACCGTTCGCGCCACGCCCGCGAGCGCTTCGGCGTTGACCAGCGCGGCCCGCAGCCGCGTCAGCGCGCCTTCCGCGTAGGACGGAAATCGATCGCAGCAGCGCTGCGAGATGAGCAGCCCGAGCACTGAATCACCGAGAAACTCGAGCCGTTCGTTTGAGTGCAGACCATCGACAGGATGGCGCTGCTCGTGCAGCCAACTGCTGTGGCGCAGCGCCTCGAGCGCGAGCTCCTCGCGCAGAGTTCCAGGAGGAAGCCCGAGGCGATTGGTCAGCGAGAGCGCGCGCTCGGCATCAGCGGAGAGAGGAGGTGCTGCGGACTCGGTCACCGCGCCATCTCGAACTGCACGTCGAACAGCAGATCGGCGGCGCCGAGCGGCATCGCAGAATTGACAGCCGAGTCGATCGGCAGATGCAGCACGACGAAGATTGCAAACGGCGTCTTCGCGAAGATGAATTGCTGCAGTGCGAGTTGCGCGTCGGCACCGAAGATCAGCGTCTGCGGCGAAGCGGTCCAGCCTCCGTCGGTCGGCGCACAAGTACCGCCAAGAGGACCGGCATCGCAGCCGCCGGCCATGCTGGTCATCGTTTCCGGATACGCGCCGCTCGCAAGCGGAGCGACGCCCGGGTCAGTGATCGACGTCGCGCTCGATGGCCCGACGAACAGCTCGATCATCGTCGGCGTCGGCGTCAGCTGCGTGCCATCCGGACTCGACACGATCACTTGCGCCCAGTGTGGCCGTAGCCCCGAGTACGCGGAGGTGTCGATGTTGGCGCCCGCGAGATCGATCTTGTTCTCGGCGACGATCGGCAGATCAAGGAGCAGGCGCGGCGCGCTCGCAGGCCAACCATCGGCGGGCAGGAATCCGCCGACAGCGCTCAGCAACTCAGGCGCCATCTTCATCTGCAGCGCGTAGCGGGCCGCGTCCGACGTGAAGATGTCGTGCACGTTCATGTCGACGCGCTCGGGCGCGCAGGCCGAAGCGAGAGCTGCGACGGTGGCGAGCGTGACAGGTGCGAAGCGGGCGAGGTTCGGTCGGCAAGAAAACATGGCGCGGGAGACTACTCGCGCGCGGCCGCATCCGCTACGCCATACGGATCGATCTCGCGTCTCGCGATGCGCGCTGCGAGTTGATCGAGTTGCGCACCCTGCTGCGCGAGACGGTGAAGCGCGACGCGCAGGAGCCTCTCGCGAAGGAGCCGCACCAACTCCTCCTTCGCTCGCATCGTCTCTCGCGCGAGCAGGCCAGGCCCAGACGCGAGCATCTGGTGGTGGCGCGCAATCGCGTCCCACAACTCGACCGTTCCTTCATCTCGCGCGGCGACCGTCTTGATGATCGGGATCTCCCACGGCACGACGTCGCTCGGCGTGAGCATCGCGTGGTTGAGCTCGAGCATGTGCACCAGATCGCGCACGGTCCGCTCCGCCCCTTCGCGATCGGCCTTGTTCACCGCGAAGATGTCGGCGACTTCGAGAATGCCCGCCTTGATCGCCTGGATGTCATCGCCGAGGCCTGGAACAACGACGACGACCGTGGTGTGAGCAAGCCGGCAGACCTCGACCTCGTCCTGCCCGACGCCGACAGTCTCGATGAGGATCACGTCCTTGCCCATCGCATCGAGCACCCGCACGCAGTCGCCCGTCGCGCGCGACAGGCCGCCAAGCTGTCCGCGCGTCGCCATCGAGCGGATGAAGACGCCGGCGTCGAGCGCGTGATCCTGCATGCGCAGTCGATCGCCGAGGATCGCCCCTCCGGTAAACGGACTGGTCGGATCGACCGCGAGCACGCCGACGGTCTTGCCGAGCTTGCGCAGATGCGCGATCAGCCGATCGACGAGCGTGCTTTTGCCCGCGCCCGGATTTCCCGTGATGCCGACGATCTGCGCGCGACCGGTGTGAGGAAAGATGGCGCGCAACTCGGGCTCTGCCGATGGCTGCCCATCGTCGACCAGCCGCATCAGTCGTGCGGCGGCGCGCACATCGCCCGCAAGAACGCGCGCCGCGAGTTCGCCGCTCACGGCCCCTCCGCGACGCCGTCCTCGGTGCGAATGATCACCGCGCGATAGACAGGGGTGCCTTCGTTCCCCTTGCCGTCGTAGCGAACGACCGCCTCGATCCCATCGGGAGGCGCGACGAATCGACGATCACGACCAGCGCGCTGGAGCAGCTTGGGCGAGAAGCGAATCGATGCGTCACCAGAATCGCTGTGCAGCGGCACGAGCAGTCCGTTCGCCCCGCCCTCCTTCTGCACATCTCCAACCGCGATCCCGTGGAGCGTGAGGTGGAAGAGCGGCGCGTCGTTCTGCAACTCTTCGCCCTCCTCTGCCTTGCGCGTGGCGAGCAGCACCGGCGTGCCTTCGGCGATCCGGCGACCGCGCCGCCGCATCGCTTCGGTAAAGAGCTGCGCAGGAGATTGCTGGCCGTCGGCGAGCAGCTTCGTGTCGATGAGGAACTGCTCACGTCCATCGTCGCGCTTGACGAACGGGACCCCCGCGTAGCGTCCCAGCAGTTCGATGTGCTCGCGATCCTGTCCGCCGTAGACCTCTGACTGCGCGCAGAAGAAGCAGTTCGTATCGACCATGCTCAACGCGCTGCCGGCGTTTCCCGAGACGGTGCGATCGCCCTGATCGAGATCGAGCGTGCGGCCGTGAATCGAAGAGAGCGCACTCTGCGCGCGCGTCGCGATATCCGTCTCCCCGTGGGAACGCGCCGAGAGCGCAACCGCAGCGAGCGAGCGGCAGAGCGCATCATCGAATGAGCCCGTCTTGGTGGTGATCGGCGCCCGCACATGCGCCCGGGCCTGGTGCTCGAGCACCGTGATGAGCAACGAACGAGCGCGCTTGTCGTCCCCTTCACGATGCCAGCAGTTCGCCGCTTCGCGACCATCATCGTCAGCGCTCGACTCGCCGGGACGCATCGGCAACCCGCTCGACTTCTCCTGCGCCCACTGCTCGAGCGATGCGCAGCCCGCCTTGTCTGCACGCACCGCAGCGAGATTTCGCGGCGGCATATAGCAGGCAGTCATCGCGGCAGAGACCAGCACGCCACGCACGCAGATCCGCGCCCAGTGCGGACGCGCCGTCTCAGCGCGTGACACGATCATGACTTGAACATCTCGCGCGCGATCACGACCCGCTGGATCTCGCTGGTGCCCTCGCCGATCGTGCAGAGCTTGACGTCGCGATAGATGCGCTCGACGAGAAACTCGCGCGTGAAGCCATAGCCGCCGTGGATCTGCACGCCGTTCGCCGCCGCCCGGCACGCCGCTTCGCTCGCGAAGAGCTTGCCCATCGCGGCCGCCTGCGAATAGGGCTGGCCCGCGTCGCAGAGCGCCGCTGCGCGCATCACCATCAAGCGCGCCGCGTCGAGCTCCGTCGCCATGTCGGCCATCATGAAGCGCAGCGACTGGAACTCCGCGATCGGCTTGCCGAACGCCTGCCGCTCCTTCGCATACGCGACGGACTCCTCAAGCGCACCGCGGCCGAGACCGATCGAGAGCGCGCCAATGGTGATGCGGCCTTTGTCGAGAATCTTGAGCGTGTCGATGAAGCCCTGGCCGACCTCACCGACGCGATTCTCGTCGGGCACGAACACGTCCTCGAAGACGAGTTCGGCCGTGTCGGACGACCGCATTCCGAGCTTGCCGTGGAGCTGCCGCTGCGAAAACCCCTTCATCGACTTGTCGAGGATGAACGCGGTCACCCCCTTCTGCTTCTTCGACGCATCGGTCATCGCGAGAACGAGGAAAGACCCGCCGACGCTGCCCTGCGTGATGAACATCTTGGCGCCGTTGAGAACCCATCCGTCACCCTTGCGCACGGCCGACGTGCGCATGCCGGCCGCATCTGAACCCGAGCCGGGCTCGGTGAGGCCCCACGCTGCGAGCGTCTTTCCTGCGGCGATATCGGGGATGTACTTCGCGCGCTGCGCGTCGTTGCCGAACCGCAGGATGTGCGAGGTGCCGAGGCCGTTGTGCGAAGCGACCGTGAGCGCGAGCGAACCATCCCAGCGCGCGATCTCCTCGATGACAATCGCCATCGACTGCGCATCAAGCGCCGAGCCACCGAGCTCCTCGGGCACCGTCATGCCCATGAGCCCGAGCTCGCCAAGCTGCGCGACCACCTCGTGCGGAAACTTCTCTTCGCGATCCCACTCACCCGCGTACGGCTTCACTTCGCGGATGCAGAAATCGCGCACCATCGCCACCAGCTTGCGCTGGCTGTCAGTCATATCGAAGTTCACGTTCCGGCCCTTCTCGATCTATTTGCGAACCTGGAACTCGCCGGCAGCGAGCGGCTCGGGGTTTTCTGCATCCTCTCCCTGCCGATAGAGCCACAGGTCGAAGATGTGTTTGCCGCCGCCCAACTCCGCGAGCAGCGCGCCGTACTCCTGCTTCACATCGATGACAACCTGATCCGCATCGTTCGCAAGCGGCGGATCGTAGATGACCTGCTTGCGTCGAACGCCGTCGATCCAGAGCTCCTGGTAGACCTCGCCCGATTTGGTCGGCCCGACCTGGTGCGCGAGATAGCAGCGCGCGTTCATCTCTTCGGAGAACGCGAACCCAGTGCGAACAGCAGCGGCGTCCTCCTGTCCTGCCTCGAGCTCATGCAGAGAGAAGACGCAGTTTCCATAGCCGCCCGACGTCTGCACACGCTTGAGCTGCGGCGCAGGCGCACCCGGATAGACCCAGCCCTTGCTGGGCACGCGCCAGGTCGACTTCGAACTCTTCGAAGACCAGAGATAGGTGAGGACGGCGCCGCCGACCGCTGCCGCACCGAGCGCACCGACGAGGATGCCCACCCACGCGCGCGATGGCTTCGCGACGATCTGCGGCTCCGCCTGCGGGTCTGAGCGCTGCGGCTGTGTCGGAACCCGACTCGGCGCTTGGACCGCCGCGCCTGGATTCGAGCGGGGCTGCTGCCGATTGGGATTGCTGGTTGGAACCGGGGCCCGCAAAGGAGCCGCCGAGACGCCAGCGGTCGGACTGGTCGCGGAAGGCGGGCGCACATCGGACGGCCGCGGGCGGCCCGGATCCGAGCGGGGAAGTCGCGCCTCAACCGTCTGGGCCGACGGCACCGGAGCCGCCGTGGCCTTGATCGAAACGGGACGCGCGACACCGACGCTCGCCTCATCGGGCGCACGCCCGCCAAGGCTTTTCGGGAATGAATCGATCGCGTCGATCAGCTCCTGGCAACTCTGGAAGCGGGCAGCCGGCTGCTTGGAACACATCTTCTCGATCAATTGGATGACGCGCTCGTCGACGTTGGGAACGAGCGGGCGAAGATCCGGAAGAGGATTCTTCACCTGCATCAACATCACGTCGACCTTGCTCTTCGCCTCGAACGGCCGCTTGCCCGTGAGCAGATGGAACGCGGTGATGCCGAGCGAATAGATGTCCGTGCGCGCGTCGATGGTCTGCCCCATCGCCTGCTCGGGGCTCATGTAATACGGCGTGCCGAGCACGGTCTGGCCCGTCAGATCCTTCTTCGCGTCAAGCGCCTTGGCGATGCCGAAGTCGAGGATCTTCACCTCTCCCGCCGCCGACATCATCAAGTTGGCCGGCTTGATGTCGCGGTGGATGACGCTGTTGGCGTGGGCCTTCTTCAGACCCTCGGCGGTGTAGTGAATCACCGAGATGAGCGATGCCTGCGGCAGCGGCGACATCTTGAGCACCGCGTCGAGCGGCTTGCCGTCGAAGTACTCCATCACGATGTAGGGATCGCCCGCCTCGTCATCCGAACCGACGATCTCGTAGATCTGGATGATGCTCGGGTGCATGATCTTCGCGAGCACCTGCGCTTCGCGGCGGAACCGCTCCACGTACTTGGGCTCGCGATGCGTGAGCACCTTGACCGCGACGAAGCGATCGAGTTGCGGATCGGTTGCGCGATAGACCGCGCCCATCCCGCCCTGTCCAAGCAGGACCGGGTCTGTGTAGCGGCCGAAGCTCTGAGGTGCTTCTCGCCCCTCGGGCACCGACATGGAATCCGCCTCCGCGGCCCTCACGCGATTGGAGGACCGCGCCTCTTATACCGCGAGGCGCGCGAGTGCGGCGAAACTTGAACGAAGAAGTTGAACGAAGGTCGCAGCGGCCCCTTGGTATACGGTTCCGCTCCCTCGAGGAAAACCTGATGCCAACCGATCGTTCGAGCGCGAACGCAGCCACTCTCCCGACCACGCCGAGCGGGTGGATCGCCGAAATTGGCGGGGCGCTCGTGATGGCGTTGGCCGCGGCGGGCCTGCTCGCTGTTGCCTTCTGGATGCAGCGGCACGACTGGGAGTACGGTCGCGAGCGCTCTGCATTGATCGCGCTCTGCGCATTGCTCGTCTTCGTACTGCGATGGCCGTCTCGTCCGCTGAGGTTCTTCTCTTCGCGCGCGTTGATCGCCATCGCATGGATCGCGATGGCGACCGCGCTGGGCCTCGATTTGCGGGTCGGACTCGAAAGCGTAACGCACGTACAGTCCACCGGTGAGATCCGCCTCGATCAGGGGCAGAATCTCCTGCGGTCATCGCAACTCCTGCTGCGCGGCGAGGATCCGTACGGCCGCGGCGCGCTGGTCGATCTCGAAGCGTACTCGACCCGCTTTCGCTCGCGCGTCGACGCAGGCCTCACTCCGCAAATTCCTCGGGAGCAGATCCGCGGAATGCTCGCACGTTATGCGTTCCAGCCCGATCCCCAGCTGCGAGAACTTCTCCTGCCAACGCCGTCCGCGCCGCGCACGCCCGACGCAGAGTTGGAGTATTCGCTGCTCGGACACAAGTACGGTCCGCTCCCCGTGCTGCTCGTGACTCCGTTCGTGCAGTTCGGGCGGGCCTGTATTCCCGCGCTGCAGCTCGTTGCGTTTTTCGGCTGGATCGCCGCGCTCCTCTGGATGCTTCGCTCGCCTGCGCTGCGCTTGGCTCCTGGAGCGATTCCGATCGCACTCATGCTCGTGCTGATCGAGCCGCACGTCGCGCACAACTATCTCTACGACTCCGCTTCCGATGCCTGGGGACTCGCCTTCTGCGCGCTCGCGCTGGGTGCGCACCTGCGCGATCGGCGCCTGCTCAGCGGCGTCGCCGTAGCACTCGCGTTGGCCTGCAAGATCTTCCCGGCTGCACTCTTTCTTCCGCTGCTCGTCGTCGGCCCGTGGCCATCGATTCGGCGTGCGGGGCTTGCGTGCGTCGCCACACTGGCGGTGCTTTTCGGGCCATTTCTCCTCTGGGATGCACACGGACTCTGGCTCAATCTCGTCGCGTGGCCATCACTGATGGCGCCCGACAACACGGGCTGGATTTCCTATGTTCCGACCGCCGCGAGCACGATCCGGCTTTGCCTCACCGCGCTGCTCGCGGTCCTGTCGCTCGCAAACATTCTGGGCCTCCGGCCTGCACGCGGACAGTCGCGGCTCTGGGCATTCGTGCGCGTCGACTCCGCGCGGCTGCCCGCCCATTTCGCGCTCGCGAGCGCCTGTGCTGTGCTCGCCGGGAGCGCGTTCCACAACAACTATGTGCCGTGGGTGACGAGCTGGAGTTTCTGCGCCATCACGATCGCCTTCGCGAGTTCGCGCGAATCGAGCAGCGCCCCAGCCGTGACCTGAAACTCGATTCGCTCAATGAGGATCAGCACGAGCCTAGAGGTGGGGCGTCCATCCGTCGGGCGGTGGCGCGCATCGGCCCTCTCGACGCAGCAGGACCACTCCATCCGCGCGACTGACCTCGACGTAGCTGTCGGGCACCCGCATCCCGGCCGCCGCGATCAGGTAGTTCGAGGCGGCAAGTTCCGGCACGCGGAAGTCGTAGAAGAGCGGAACGTCGCGGTGGAAATAGGTGTAGCCGCCCGTGAGCCAGGGCGCGAATCCAGTGACAACGAGGCCACAGAGATCGTCGCGTTTGCCAGCGGCCAGGAGCGCCCGGTTGATCGGCTCGTTCGCGTGCCAGACAGAGACGCTATCGTTGCCGTCGAGTTGGCCCATCTGCCCGAAGTTCTCGGCGAGCGCTGCGCGATCACCGACGAAAAAGATCGCACACGCCAGCAGCGCCGGCGACCACTGCGGCAGGCGGAGCAACGAGAAGATGCGCGCCAGGCCTGCACCAGCGAGCGCGAGCGCGAGAGGGAGGATCGGAAGGATGAAGCGAAACTCCTTATGTGGGATGAGCGCGTGCACGCCGACATAGGCGATGCAGATCAGCACAAGTCCGCGCGCGCGCGACCAGATCGCGGCCAATCCCAGAGGAACGAGCAACACAGCCGGCCCCGTCGAACTCCACGCCGTCGCGAAATAGTAGGTCGCCGGGGAGGTGCCCCACTCAGAGGCGCGGCCTTCGACCAGATTGAATTTGAGATAGGCCACCAGCGAGTGGAATGGACCGCCCCAGGTCATCCAGTCGAGCGCGCCGCCAAGCAGTCCCACCGCTGAGGCGCCGATGATGAATTGAACTGAGGCGGTTCGGCTTCGCTGAAGCAGGACAACCAGGAGCAACCCGGCAGCGACCACGCCGCACTGGTAACGGAGCAAGCAGGCCAACGCGACGAGCGCGCCGGAGAGGCGGGCCCGCTTCGCATCCGGTTCGATCGCAAGCATCGCCGCAGCGACGATCAGCGGGCCGCTAACGGTTTCGGTCATGCATCGCGCCGAGTAGACAATCACGCCCGGGAACGCGGCGCAGAGCGCGCCAGCCAGCACGAGGCCACCAGATCCGCCCAGCTTCTCGCCAAGCTTCATCCCCGCGGCGATCCCGGCGAGGCCCACCGCGACCACCATCAACTTGGCGAGCACGATGAGGGAGAGCGCATCGTGCATTCCGAGGAGCGAGGCCAACTTCCAGACGAGACCGATGAAGCCGGGGAAGAGCCAGGAGCGCACGCCCTCGGTGAACTCCCAGGGGATCACTCCCTTGCCGAAAGCAAAACGATGGGACTGTTCGAGCGACTGGAAGATCTCGTCAGGCCAGAACATCCCCTGATCGCTCACTGCGGCCCAGAGACGAATCGGCGACGCGAGCGCGAGGATGATTGCAAACAGAACGAGGCGAGGGAAGTCGCGCGCCGCGAGTGGCGCTGCGGCGCTCGGTGCGAGCTCGGAGGCTACGCTCACGCCCGAGCCAGAGGCGCCGGTCGCGTTCACGCCGCGACCTCGACGACGATGGGTGAAGCCGCAGCGGCGCTCACGTTCGCGCTCGCCGATCCACGGGCTGCTTCTGTCTCGCCGCTGCCCGACAGCGCCGCCGCCCAGAGCGCACAGCAGGAGACGAACATCAGGTAGTTCTCGAACGCCTGCTTCGCGAAGAAGAAGAAGAGACCGAGGCTGAGCGCAGCTGCGGCGCAGAATCCCAGCGGCGTTCTCGGTGCGCGCCAGACAGAGAGTCCGAGTCCGAGTGCCAGAGCGATGAACGAGACCGAACTCGAGAGCATCTGCGCCGTGTGCGCGAAGATCGCCGCGCTCAGGTTGATCGAGTCCGGACGAAATGGCTGGCGGACCTGGAAGAGCAGCACATCGTCGATGAAGCCTTGCAGATTTCCGAGCGCCAGCGGGAGCGAGACGGCGAGGCCGACCGCTCCGGCGATGAGCGCGGTCCGCACGATCTCCCGCGCGGAGAGCGGCCTGGGCAGGAGGAAGAACGCGAGCGGAGCCAGCAACAAAGCGTACTGCTTGTCGGCGAAGAAGAGTCCCAGCGCATACGGGAGCAGGCGCGGCGCACGCAACGACGCGAAGAGCGTCAGAGAGAAAAGGAGCGCAAGCACTGGTTCGGTCCACGCACCAGTGAGGAGATGAAATGCGCACGGCAGCAGCAGCATCAAGGCTGCTGCGGCCGTGGCGGCGCGACCCGGACGCGCCCAGACCATGAGCAGCGCGGAGAGCGGGATCGCCAGCGCATGGAGGAAACGATAGTTGCCCGCGAGCAGATGGGTGACGAAGGAGAGCATCA
The DNA here is from genome assembly GCA_903911145.1 of uncultured delta proteobacterium. Classification (GTDB taxonomy): domain Bacteria; phylum Myxococcota; class Myxococcia; order Myxococcales; family 40CM-4-68-19; genus CAIWCD01. Next base: position 19,756 of record CAIWCD010000052.1, read on the forward strand.
ACTGCAACGGCGGATACGGATAGCCAATGAGGACGCGCGACTGATCCGGAGTGAGCACATCGAGGCCATAGAAATTCGCGCCCGGATAGAGGTTCGGGATCGTCCGACCGTAGGGAGACTGGCCCGCGCGAAGCGCGTCGAACGCCTGCAGGTGGAAGAGGTGCACATCGAGATACGGCGCTGGATTGAAGCGAACGATCGAGATGCACATGAACGCAGAGAGGACGGCCGCAACGACGAGCCAGGTGCGGGCGCGGCGCGCGTCGAAAGCGATCGCCGCAACGGCGCAGGCACCGCAAGCGGCCCAACCGTAGCTCCCGTCGGTCAACATCGGAACAGGCGCCTGCTTCGCGAGCATCGGCATCTCACTCATGGCCCAGCCGAGTTGTCCGGCGAGACCCGCAATCGCGATCGGAGAGAGAGCGCGCGATCCAAATCGCGCAACCTTCGAGAGCGGAGCAAAAGTCCCGATGCCGAAGAGCAGCAGTGCCGTCGCGAAGAGGATCGCCGGACCATCGCCCCAGCGAACGATCATCGCGGTCGCGAGCAGAAACGTTCCGATGAGAAACGGCAGCGGCGAGGTCAGTTTCTCCTCTGGCGCACCGTTGACTGTCTCGCCCACGCTGACCCCGCGGAGTGGTTGACCGAGATGAACTAGACCGGCGTCACGCTGCGGCGCTTTGGCGTCGGCATCCGCTCGCGCTGCTCAGCTGCCGCGAAGCGCGCGACGATCTCGCTGCGCAGACGCTCGCCCGGAACCACCGCGTCGATCACCTGCTCGCTCGCGAGCCGGAAGAGATCGATGTCCGCCTTGTACTCTTCGCGCAACTGCTGAACGTAGGCCGCGCGCTCGGCCTCCGGCTTCTCCTGGATCTTGTTGAAGTAGACCGCATTCACCGCGGCCTCCGGTCCCATCACCGCGATCATCGCCTGCGGCAGCGCGATGGTCGCGTCGGGCTCGAACGCCGGTCCGCAGAACGCATAGAGGCCCGCGCCGTAGGCCTTGCGCACGACGACGCAGAGCTTGGGTACCGTTGCCTCCGACATCGCCATGATCATCTTCGCGCCCGCTCGGATGATCCCCTCGCGCTCGACCTTGGTGCCGATCATGAAACCCGGAACGTCGGCGAGATAGAGCAGCGGAATTCCAAACGCGTCGCAGAGGGTAATGAAGCGCGCCGCCTTGTCTGCCGAATCGACGAAGAGCACGCCGCCTTTGTGCTTGGGCTGGCTTGCGACAATGCCGATCGGCTTTCCGTCGAGTCGCGCAAAGCAGGTGACGATCTCGGGGGCGAACAGTTTTTTAATCTCGAAGATCGAGTCCGCGTCGACCAGTTCTTTAATTAAAGCAAAAATATCGAAGAACTTATTCTGGTCGGGCGGAATGATCTCCTCGATGCGCTTTCCGCTCGAGGCCGGCGCGACCGCCTTCGCGATCGGCAACGGCTTATTAAACGATTCGGGCAGGTAGCTTAAGTAACGCTTACCCGCCTCGATCGCCTCGGCCTCCGTCTTGACGAGCACGTCGCCGCAGCCGCTCACCGCGCAGTGCATCTTCGCGCCGCCGAGCTCCTCGAGCGTGACCTTCTCGCCGATGACCATCTCGGCCATACGCGGCGAGCCGAGGTACATGCTGGCGTTTCCCTCGACCATCACGACGATGTCGCAGAAGGCCGGGATGTACGCGCCGCCCGCTGCGCTCGGCCCGAAGAGCAGGCAGAGCTGCGGCACCAGTCCGCTCATCTGGCACTGGTTGAAGAAGATGCGGCCCGCGCCCCGCCTGCCCGGGAACATCTCGAGCTGATCGGTGATGCGCGCGCCGGCCGAGTCGACGAGATAGGCCATCGGGCAGCGCAGCTTGATCGCCTGCTCCTGGATGCGGACGATCTTCTCGACGGTGCGGCGGCCCCACGAGCCGGCTTTGATCGTCGAGTCGTTGGCCATCAGCGCGATGAGGCGGCCGTTGACCTTCGCGAGTCCGGTGATGACGCCGTCTGCCGGCAGCTCGGGATCAGACGCGTTCGCAAGCGCGCCGTCCTCGATGAACGAGCCATCGTCGACGAGCAGCCGCACGCGCTCGCGCGCGAAGAGCTTGCCGGTCTCGGCATTCTTCTGGTGGTACTTGGGCGCTCCGCCCTTCTCGATGCGGGCGAGCTCGGTCTTGATCTTGTCGTCGAATCCCAACGTGTGCCTCCGGGCGCGAGGCCTTCTAGCCGATACGGCGAGAGGCCTCCAGCGAGACTTCTAGCCAGCGCCGTCAGCTTCTTCGCGGGCGGCCGGCGAGATTTGCGGCCGGCGCCACCATCTCCCCGGTCGTGGTCGCTGCTCGGTCCCCTGCGAGAGGGGACCTGCGCGGCTCCGCGCGCATGCGGAGAGATGGCCCTACGCCGGCCTTTGTACTCTCGCCCACAGCGCTCCTGATCGGCCGCCGCTCGCGGAGCAGTTGCTTCGCGGGCTGCCTGCAGGAGGTCCAGCTCGAGTTCGCGAACGGGTCAACGACAGAGCGCCTGAAAGATTGGGCCCGTGGCGCATTCAGCGCGGCAGGTGCCACACGCAGCGCACTCGTAGAGGCTGATCGCGAGCCCGCCCGGAGCGATGCTTCCCGGGTGGAGTTCAAAGTACTTCGAATCGCAATTTGCATCATTTGTCTCAGGGTTGCTCGCCCAGCACTTCGTGAGCTCAACCGCACCAATCAGGCAGGCCTGACTCCGCGGGAGCGCGCCGCTGCAGGGCACGTTTCCGAACGTGCAATTGTCGGGGAGTGGAACGCTCGTGCACGCGCACAAGGCGGCGCTCACGCAGGTCAGGCACTCGTCAGAAGCGCCAGCGTCGAGGATGTCTCGGCAATCGCCAACATCCTGCGCCGCCGCACACTGGCCGTCGACATGCTTCGCGCCACACGCTCCGGCAGTCAGGACCAGCAACGCGCCGAGCGCTGCGACGCCGAGGCCCTTTCGTTCGATCATCGTCGCAGCATACATCCCGCGGATCCGCGGCACGGCGGGACCGAAAGGCCGGCGTGGGTCAGCTCGCCGCAGCGCGCGGCGCCGCGGAGGATCCGCCTCGGCGGATCCGCGCAGCGAGCACGAACGGTGAGCTGGTGGAGCCGGCCGCCCATCACGCCTCCCACTTCCAATCCTTGAACCGCTCTCGCAGCGCGCTCTTCAAGAACTTCCCGGCGCTTGTCCGCGGAATCGCGTCGACGAAGACGAACGCGTCGGGCAACTGGAACTTCGCGAAGCGCGGCGCGATGAATTCGCGCAACTGCTCGGCAGTCGCGCTCTGTCCCGGCTTGAGCACGACCGCCGCGATCGGCCGCTCGCTCCACTTCGGGTGCGCAGCGGCCACCACCGCGGCCTCGCGAACCGCGGGATGCGCCATGATCGCGTTCTCCAGTTCGACCGACGAGATCCACTCGCCGCCCGATTTGATCATGTCTGCGACGCGATCGGTGAGCTGCACAAAGCCGAGTGCGTCGACGTGCGCGATGTCGCCGGTGCGGAAGAAGCCATCGTCGGTCCAGCGCGTGGAGTCGTCGCGATTGAAGTAGCTCGCCGCCACCCACGGGCCGCGGATCAGCAGCTCGCCGGGCGTCTTTCCGTCTGCCGGAACATCGCCCGCGTCGCCGCGGATGCGCACCTCAACGAGCGGAGGAGGCACGCCCTGCTTGGCCCGCAGCGCGTACTGCGCATCGGCAGAGAGCGAGTCAGCCTCTGGTGGAAGACGGGAGACGAGGCCAACCGGCGACGTCTCGGTCATTCCCCACGCGTGCAGGATCGTCATCCCTTGCCGATCGAAATCACGGATCAGTTGCTCCGGTGCAGACGAGCCACCGACGACCATGCGCAGGCCGGGACGCAGCGGGAAGCGCCCCGGCTGCGCGTCGAGCAGATCGCGGATGCCCATCCAGATGGTCGGCACGCCCGCAGCAAGCGTCGCCTGCTCGCGCGACATCAACTCCAGCAGGCTCTCGGCGTCGAGGTGCGGCCCGGGGAGAATCAGACGCGCGCCGACGAGCGCCGCGGTGTACGGCAGTCCCCACGCGTTGACGTGGAACATCGGCACAACGACGAGCATCGAGTCGCGGCGCGAGAGATTGAGCGAGTCTGGAAGCGCGCTCACGAGTGAATGGAGCACCGTCGAGCGGTGAGAATAGACAACCCCTTTCGGCTTGCCGGTGGTGCCGCTCGAGTAGCACATGCCGAGCGCATCCTCTTCGCGCAGCGTCGGCAAAGCCTTGCTGGGAGCGGCTGCCATGAACTCGTCGTACGCAATCGCTCCGTCGGCACTGGTCTGGCCGGGCACTCCGGAGTCGCGGCTCGCAACGACGATCACGTGCTTGAACGACGCGTTCGCGCGCACCTTCTCGAAGAGCGGAAGAAGCACTTCGTCGACCAGGAGGACGCTGTCACCCGCGTCGTTCGCGATCTGCGCGATGTCGTCGGGATGGAGGCGCAGATTGAGCGTGTGAATGACTGCACCAGCGAGCGGCACGCCCAGATAGGCCTCGAGATGCGCGGCGTGATTCCACATCAGCGTTGCGACGCGGTCGCCGGGTTGGACGCCGAGGCCAACCAGCGCCTGCGCGAGCGTGCGCGCGCGCGCCGCGACGGCTCCCCAGGTCGTGCGGTGCAGCGATCGGTCAGGCCGCCGCGAGACGATCTCGACGTTGGCGAAGAGGCCTTCGGCGCGCTGGAGGATCGAATCGATCGTCAGCGGGATCTGCATCATCGTGGCGTTCATGGCGGCTCCCCGGTTGGCGGCGCGGAGCATCGGCGTTCTTTCCGGCGACGTCCACTGCGGCCCGGTTGTGCGGGGGGGCGCGATGTTACAATGCGACACTTCTTGTCACTCTGCCACACGCAGCGGCAGCGAAGTTGATTACCGCGCCCTCTTCTCCGGTCGCGCACTCGGGCTGAGTGTCTCCTCCAGTTCGCGCGGTTCGCTGCTCGTGTCTTCGGTCACGCGGAAATGCAGCAGCCCCATCGTGCGTCCGTCGGCGCTCTGGATCTCGACGCGCCACTTGCCGGGAGCGGGGTGGCTGAGAAACCCATCGGTGGCGAAGCCGACCTCGCTGCTCGCCGAGACGGAGAGTGGCTTGCGATAGATCTGAACCCAGCCCTTGTCCTCGTCGTGGCGGAACCAGACCATCTGGATCGCATCGCGGAAGTGTCGTGGCGCGAAGATGCGCGCGAAGCAGAAGACACGATCGCCCGCGCGCTCGAGGAAATCCTGATCGCCCTTCTGCCAGAACTTCCAGCTCTTCTCCTGGTGGAACAGACGCCAGCCGCCTTCTTCGTGGCGCACGTCGTGATAGATGCCGATCTCCTTGATCGCGAGCGGCACCGGGGGCGCGACGCGCAGCGCGTAGAGGAGAACGAAGACCACCTGCACGCCGAACGCCGGGATCGCCGCGTGGCGCGCGACGTGGCCGTAACTTCCGCTCCACCGCAGCAGGAACAGTACGTGGGCCACGAGCGGAATCATCGCGGTCGCGACCGCGAGATAGAACATCCACGGACGGATGTGGCCGAAGAGCACCGGGAAGAGATAGGCGAAGTAAGACGTGAGGCAGATGCTGTAGAGCGCGTAGAGAACGACCGGGCCCATCCGCTGGAAGCGCGGCAGTTCGTTGAGCGCGAGCAAGGTGCAGATGGTGAGGATGAAACCGACCGCGGTGAAGCCGGACGCGCTCTGGAAATAGAAGATGCTGTAGGCGTTGAGCAGCGTGCCGAGCATGAAGTGCAGCAGATGCTCGACGTAGTGCCACGGCTTGCGCAGCCACGCGGGAGGCTCGCGCTTCTTGAGTTCGAGGTGCTGCGTGGCGGCAAGCAGCGCGCCGCAGATGAGTAGATATGCGCCCTGCTGGATGAGCATCGGCGGCTCATCGATGCGGCTGAGCATGATGGCGTCGAAGAGGAATCCGCCGATGAAGAAGAGGATCATCAGGAGCGGTTCGTTGCGCTCCTTGAACGTGCGCAGGCGCGCCATGATCCGCGCGCTGCGTTGGGCGTCGTCTGGTGTGATCGTCGCGGGTTCCACGGAGCTCCCTGCGGAATGCGCGCCGGGTGAGCGCGCACGCGGAACGTCGCACAGCGTGATGGCGGTCGTCGAGAACCGTGCGTGTTTGAAGCGACGCGGTATTGTCGGAGCATGCCCCTGATCGCACTCCCGCCAGCTCCCGTGAAGCTCGTCGCCGAGGGCGCACCGCGCTTCGGTCTCTGGTCCGGCCCGGTTGCCGATGCAACGCTCAGCGCGCTCGCTGCGCCGTTCGCCAGAAGCGCATTCGCGCGCCTACTCGTCGAGAAACAGTGGGTCTACACACTCGTCAGCACGCCCGAACTGTTTCTCTGCATCGCCATTATCGACGCAGGAATCGTGCACTCCTGCTTTCTTGGACTCTTCGATCGCAAGAGCCGCACGCTGCTGGCCGACACCAGCGTCGTGCTGCCCGGGCTCGGTCTCGTGAAGATCGGCGAGCAGCCCACGAGCCTCTCCGCGCGCATCTGGGGTCCGAACGTACAAGCGACGATCGTGCGCAACGGCGACGGAGCGACGGTGCACGCGGACATCAAGGGCACCGAGGTCGCGCTGCGTCTCGATGGTCGCGCCGAGCCTGCATCATTGAGCGCGTGCGCGGACCTCGGCGCGGGTCGATTCAACTTCACGCAGAAGCGCGTCGGGTTGGTCGCTGAGGGAACGATCCGCCACGCCGGACGGACGATGGCGGTCGAACGCGGATATGCCGGGCTCGACTTCACGCACGGGTATCTGCGCCGCAAGACGGATTGGCGCTGGGCGTTCGGGATGGGCTCCGTGAGCGGCCGCCAGGTCGCCTTCAATTTCAGCGACGGGTTCCTCGGCAGTGCGCCGAGCGAAAACACGGTCTGGCTCGACGGAGTCGCGCACGCGACCGGCGCAATCACCTTCCAATTCGACGTGAGCAACTCCAGCACGCCGTGGCTCATCCGCTCCGACGATGGAACCGTCGACCTCGAGTTCATCCCGGAGGGGCAGCGCGCGCAGAAGGTCTGGACGCCGCTGATGGCGAGCGCCTACGTGCAGCCGTTCGGGAGCTTCCGCGGGCGCATCAGGACGCCGAGAGGAGAGGTCATCGCGCTCGACGAGATCGCCGGCGTGACCGAGGATCACTCGGCGACCTGGTGACACAGGTGCCGGCGCGCAATCGCTCCCGGCCGCGCCAGGAGCGGAGTTGCGCAGCTGATCCGCTTGCGACTACTTCGCGTGCTGCTTGGCCCGATACTCGTCGCGCAGCGCCTTGACCTTGTCGTACGTCGCGGTCGGCACCACCTTCGTGCGCACGACCTCCTGGATCTTCGCGTAGGCGTTGTTCCACGCCGCCTCATCCTTCGGCTCGAGGATGGTCAAACCCTTAGCCTTCATCTGCACGAGAGACTCTTCGTTCTGCTTGCGCACGTCCGCGTCGACCTTCGCGCCCTGCTCCGCTGCGATCACCAGCAGCTTCGCGCGGACGTCGGCCGGGATCTTCTCCCAGACATCCTTCTTCACCACCGTCGCACCGGTCAGCAGGCCCCACTTGATGTTCAGCATGTAATGGGCGCGATCGTAGAAGCCCGACGTGTACGCATAGAGCGGCGGCTCGGAGACGATGTTGATCATCTTCGTCTGCAGCGACGTGATGAGGTCGGTCGACGAGAGAACGACCGGGTTGAATCCGGCCGCCTTCCACGCCTCTTCGCTCGCCGGGTCGCCGTTCCACGCGAAGACCTTGCCCTTCGCGAAGTCGGCCGGTGTCTGGTACGGCTCGGTCGAGAAGATGTTCACGAAGCCGACGTCGGCCCAGTTGATCGCGACGTAGCCATGTTTCTCGAGGGCGGCCTCGAGCTCGGGCTGCATACGGGAGTGGACGTAGTCGAACTCGGCGTAGGAGGCGATGAGACCCGGCGTGTCCTCGGCCTGCGGCTCGGGCGTGATCTCTTTCATTCCCACGGTCGTGATCGCGGCAGCGTGCAACTGCCCGATCCCGATCTTGCGGATCATCTCGCCTTCTCCGCCCTGGGTCCCGCCCGCGTAGATCTTCAGCTGCACCTTGCCGTTCGAGGCCTCGGCCCAGCGCGTGCCCATCTCCTGAAGGATCGTGTGCCAGGTCGATCCCTGCGGCGCGACCGTGCCCAGCTTGATCTTGACGACGTCCTGCTGCGCGCGGACCGGCGTGGCAACGAGGGAAAGTGCGGCGGCGGCAGCGAGAGCGAGCGGTGTGCGGCGCATCAGGGAGACCTTTCAGTCGAGCGTGTTCGAGGCGTTACCGAATCGTTATCGAATTCGCAAATGCAGTTATCGAATTGCGTTGGACGCGAAGCGGGCGTCGACGATGGACACTCCGCCGGTTCCAGCCGCGGCCATCGCATCGGACGGCGCCTGGCGCGAGGCGATCAGGTCGTCTTCGTGCGCGAGCAGATAGCGGGCACGGCGCTGCGCGATGAGGTTGGCGAGCCGCTGATCGCGAACGGCCGGCGCGTCGGTGTCGTACTCGAGCACCTCGTGCAACAGAGCCTCGAACGCCGTCTTGTCTTGCGCGGCAACGAGGACGTTCTCCGCCCACGCGACCTTGAGAGAGAGCCGCTGCGCGTGCGAGGCCGCGAGCGCGAGATCAAAATGGGCCTTCTGCGCGGCTGGCGTGGTGCCCGTGGGGCGTGCGCCGTCAAAGGCGAGCGAAAACTCGTGCAGCGCGCCCTGCTGCCACTCGCTGTCGAGCGCGAGCGCGCGGTCGAGCAGCGCCGCAACGATGGGCAGATCTCCGACGAGCGCGAGGTCGCGCTTGTCGACCGCCACAGCGGCGGCCCAGGGCACGAGCGTCCAGTAGAGCAGCGGCACGTCGCTCTTCTCGACCTTGCCCAGCGCGGCCGCGCGCGATTCGGAACTCTTGCGCAGCTCCTCCAGCGTGATGCCCCGCGAGATGCGCAGACCGTCGAGCCCATAGTCGCGTGCGCGAATATAGAGCCGCTTGGCGCGGTGGTGCAGCTCTGCTGCGCGCGCCGCCTCCTTGACGTCGAGTTCGTCCGCATCGGCCTGGACGAAGGCATATCCGTATTGCGTGAAGCCAGACGCAAGCGAGACGCGGAGGTTGGCGTGCTCGGGGAGTTGATCCGCCAGCGACTCCATCGTCTTGAGCGCGAAGGGGATCGCGTCCCGTACGAGAGCAGGATCGTCATCGCGCGCAAACGAGCCACCCGTGCCACTCGAGAGGCCATCGGCGGCCTTGCCGAGAATGAACGACGTGCAGCCAAGCTGAAGCGCCGCGGCGGCCAAAAGCGTGAACGGCAGAGCTGCGCGCAGGCTGCGGACAGGAGCGACTGCACGGGGCGACAGGGTCAGCGAAGGATTGGGGCGCACGATGGCGGAGAGTGATAATGACGAGACCGTCGCAGGTCAATGAAGCGCTGCAAGCCAACGGTTGATTCGAGGAGATGAGCGTGCCCGAGCAGGCCCCGAATGCGTCGCCCACCGCTGCGCAGCCGCACGCCCACCGTCCGATCGTCGCACCCGAACCGCACGAAATCGCGGCCGCGGCCGCCACGGGGTCGCACGCACCGCTCGGCAGTGAGGGCGGAACCCGCTTCGAGGTCTGGACGGTCTCGCTGATCGGCCTCGCGATGGTCGCGCTTCCGACGATCGCGGCCATCGTGCGCCGGGTCAGCGGGCACAGCATCGCCGGCGCCGCTGTCTACACGCAGCACCTCACGCTCTGGATCGGCTTCCTCGGCGCGCTGCTCGCGACCGCGCAGGGCAAGCACCTCGCGCTCTCAGCGGTGGAGATGATGCCGGCCGGGCGGCCGCAGACCTTCGCGCGCAGCTACGCGCACGCGCTCGCCGCACTCGTCAACGCCGCGCTCGCCTACGCGTCGACCGTGATGGTGATCGCCGACCGCCAGCACTCCGACGTCCTCGAAGGCGGCGTTCCCGAATTCGTCTTCGAACTCATCATGCCGATCGGCTTCGCGCTGATGGCCGTTCGCTTCGCTCGCTTGTCTCCCAACCGCATCGCGCGTGTCATCTCGTTCCTCTTCGTCGCTGCCGCGATTCCGTACACCGTGGCGGCGCTGGCGACCGCGCTCGGCCATCCGATGGCGCTCGTGCCTCCTGACGGCTCGATTCTCTTCGGCGCGCACACGACGGCTGTCGGCTGGCTTGGCGGCGCGATGCTCGTCGCCGGCTTCCTCCTCGGCGCGCCCGTCTTCGTCATCATGGCCGGCGCGGCCTGCATGCTTTTCTTCCTCAACGGGACGCCGATCGCGTCCGTGCCCGTCGAGACATATCGCCTCGTCGCCTCCTCGACGCTCCCGGCGATTCCGCTCTTGACCATCGCGGGCTACGTGCTCGCCGAAGGTGCCGCGAGCAAGCGCCTCGTCGCCGCCGCGCAGTCTCTCTTCGGCTGGATGCCGGGCGGCCTCGCCGTCGTCTCGGTCGTCGTCTGCGCGCTCTTCACGACCTTCACCGGCGCATCGGGCGTCACCATCCTCGCGCTCGGAGGACTCATCCTTCCTGCACTCGTGCGCGAGGGCTATCCCGAAGGTTTCTCGCTCGGTCTCGTCACCGCATCCGGCTCGCTGGGCCTGCTCTTCCCTCCGTCGCTGCCCGTGATTCTCTACGGCGTCGTCGCCGGCGTCGCGATCGATCACCTCTATCTCGGCGGCCTCGTCCCCGGCCTGCTGATGATCGTCCTGGTCGCGGTCTACGGAGTCGTCGCGGGAATTCGCAACAAGACGCCCAGGCATCCGTTCCACGCGAAGGAGGCCTTCTCCGCACTCTGGCAAGCGAAGTGGGACCTCGGCCTGCCCGCGCTGATCATCATCGTCGTCGCGTCGGGCTTTGCCACGATCGTCGAGGCGGCCGCTCTGGGCGCGGCCTACGCGATCCTCGTCGAGTTGCTTATCTTCCGCGATGTGCATCCGATCCGCGACATGCCGCGCGTGCTCGGACACGCAGCGACGCTCGTCGGCAGCGTCGTGATTCTCCTCGGCGTCGCACTCGGTCTGACGAGCTTCCTCGTCGACGCGGAGATCCCGACGCTGCTGTTGTCGTGGGTCCAGCTGCACATCCACGAGCAGTGGCAGTTCCTCCTCGCGCTCAACGTGCTCCTGCTCGTGCTCGGCTCTGTCCTCGAGATCTACTCCGCCATCGTCGTGCTCGCCCCTCTCGTCGCGCCGCTCGGAGTGGCGTTCCACGTCGACCCGGTCCACCTCGGCGTCGTCTTCCTCGCGAATCTCGAGCTGGGCTTTCTCTTCCCTCCGATGGGCCTCAACCTCTTCCTCTCCGCAAGCCGCTTCCAGAAGCCGCTGCCGCTCTTGTATCGCAAGGCGTTCCCGTTCCTCGTCATCATGGCGGTGGGCGTGTTGCTCATCACGTACGTGCCGGCGATCACGACGGGTGTGGTCGCGGCGCTCTCGTCTTCGCCTCACTAAAGGTTGTACTTGGCAACTATCCGGCGCGCTGGATCGACACATCGATCCGTGCTCGCTTTTCGGCACCCGCATGGGGTGCCTGCGAGGCTGCGCGCGGCCTCGATGTGTCGACTCCCGCCGCACATGTGTGGCCTGACAACCAATGAGTGGCTCGAGAGAGTCGCGCGGCAACGCCCATCGCGATCGCCGGCACGTACGTGATGCCCGGACGCTGTTCAAGACAAGAGCAGCCGCGGCCCCCATTGCAACAAGCTCCGCCACGCAGCCAATGCCCGAACCTCCTCAGGTGGAGATCTCAGGCGATTCGCTCGAAGGTCTCTTGAGTCTTGTAGAGCGCAAAGGCGCGGAGGGAGTCGATCATCGATGCCGCGCGCAGCGAAGAGTTCCCCTTGCGGGAACTCGAGAGCGAGCACGGATCGATGATCGATCCCGACGCGCCGATTCAATCCTCGATGTCCGTCTGTCCTCGATATTCGCCGCGCGCGACGCGCCCATCCTCGAGCCAGATCGCTTCGTACTCGCGGCCGCACTGCGGGCATGTGAGCAACTCGAGTTCAACGGGCTCGCGCTGCGGAACTCCACGCACGACGGCGAGATAAGCCTCGAGGAGAAATTCTTCCGAGCCGCACGCGCAGGTGGCGCTGCTCTCTGCGCGAGAGGCAGAGCCGCCGATCGCATCACCCCAGCCAGTTGAGGGAAGCGTAGGAAGCGCGCGCTCCGCGGCTGGCGAAATGCTTTGAACACCAACCATTCGCGATTCCGCTGCGAGCCGCTCTTCCTCGGCGGCCGCGGCAGCGTCGGCCTCGGCGTCCGCGAGGGTGCGCTCGGTGGACCAGTCGGTGACGTCGTGCGATCCGCCGCGATCTCGCCTGCGCTTGGCCATGGCGAGCACTCTACCCGCAAGAAGTTCAGTCGGGCGATATCGCGAACACTGTTACATCTGACGTCACACTGTCACTCAGAGCTGGATGACGCCGAGAAGGACGACCGCCAGCAGACCGAACAGCAACATCACGAGATAGATGAACGACAGCGTGAAGAACTTGAAGATGGTCGCGACCCAGCTCTGCGAATAGACGCGGCGGAGCGCGAGCAGCGTGTAGAGCCAGGAGAGCAGGCCCGCGGTGGCCGTTAGGGGCCCGTCGATGCTCTCGGGAATCGGCAGCGTGGTCGCGGCGAGCAGAAGAAATGCAAACGCGTGCAGATGGAACGTCAGCGTGAGGTGCTCGGTGTACCAAGCGTGGCGCCTCCTGAAGAACAGCTTGAAGAGCAGTGCAACCAACGGCACGAGCAGGAACATCAAGCGCGGGGTGTTCTCGACCATCGCCTCGAGCATCCTGCGGCGCAGTTGGTCGCTCTCGTGAGAGTCGCTTCCTCGCGCAGCATCGAGGCGCGCCATGTTGGCGTTGAGATGCTCGTAGATCTGGTCGACCCCCACGGCGCGCGCGAGAGGAGAGAAGTGCGGCGGTGAATGCGTGACGGCCGTTCCACCGTCGGGGCTTCCGCCGTCTGCGGCGGGTGAGCCGCCGTCGAAGTCATCTTCGACCGGGTGGGAAACGAGCGCGAAGGAGGTAGCGCCTGGCCGGATCAAACCAACTGCGGAACCGATCTCGTCGGCGGGCTGCTTCGCGTGATCGGATTCGGTGGGCGCAAGGTTCGCGTCAGGGCCGCCATCGAGAGGGATCGGGCCAGCGTCGCTTGTCTTGGCGTCCGGCGCATCGCCAACCTGGGAACCGACTCCGGAGTCCGCAGAGAGGCGACCCGCGTCTCCCGCACCTGCATCGCGCTCGGATTCCGCGAAGGCCACTTGCACGGCGGTCGTGAGATTTCCACCGTCCGCGGCTCCGAGCTGAACGTGAACAACTTTGATCTTCGCGCGCGAAACGTTGAGCGACAGCCCGAGGAAGAAGAGCGCGCTCGCGAGCAAGTAGATCCGGACTGGCGAGCTGTAGCGGACACGGCGGCCGGCGTTGTGCTCGTTGGTGAGAAAGCCGGGCTTGAAGAGGAACGGGACGATCGTGCGGCCCATGCGCGAGTCGAGGTCGAACGCCTCGCTCACGATGTCGACGAGCAGTTCCCAGAACGAGGCGCGCAGATCGACGTTGCGCTGGCCGCACGCGCCGCAATATTCGCCGGGCGTGGCCTCGCCGCAGTTGAGACAGTTGGGCGAGTGGTGACGCATCAATCAAGCTCCCGAAGCGCGCGCGGCCGGCCCGGCATGTAGCCGGAGCCGACCGCGGACGTCGAGCGAGAAAGCGACTAGCGCTTCTCGATCGGGATGTAGTGATTCTCGGTCTTGCCCGTGTAGATCTGGCGCGGACGGCCGATCTTCGTCGCGGGCGACTCGATCATTTCCTTCCAGTGCGCGATCCAGCCCGGCAGGCGGCCGAGCGCGAACATCACCGTGAACATCTGCGTCGGGATGCCGAGCGCGCGGTAGATGATGCCCGAGTAGAAATCGACGTTCGGGTAGAGCTTGCGCTCGACGAAGTACGGATCCTTGAGCGCCGTCTCCTCGAGCTCCTTGGCGAGATCGAGCAGCGGGTCCTTGATGCCGAGCTTGAGGAGGAGATCGTCGCAGGCCTTCTTGATGATCTTCGCGCGCGGATCGAAGTTCTTGTAGACGCGGTGGCCGAAGCCCATGAGCTTCGCGCCGCTCTTCTTGTCCTTCACCTGATCGATGAACTGCTGCGTGGTCAGTCCGCGAGCGCGGATCTCCTGCAGCATCTCGACGACCTCCTGGTTCGCGCCGCCGTGCAGCGGGCCCCAGAGCGCGCAGATGCCCGCACTGATCGACGCGAAGAGATTCGTCTGCGCCGATCCAACGAGGCGCACCGTCGAGGTCGAGCAGTTCTGCTCGTGATCGGCGTGGAGGATAAGGAGCAGATTGAGCGCGCGCACCGCGGTCGGATCGATCTGGTACTCCTCCGCTGGCACCGCGAACATCATGCGCAGGAAGTTCGAGCAGTAGTCGAGATCGTTGCGCGGGTAGATGAACGGGTGGCCGATCGACTTCTTGTAGGAGAAGGCCGCGATGGTCGCGAGCTTCGCCATCAAGCGGATGATCGTGATGTCGCGGAACTCATCGGCCTTGGCGTCGAGCGCCTGCGGATAGAACGACGAGAGCGACGTGACCATCGACGACAGGATGGCCATCGGGTGTGCCGTCATCGGGTAGCCATCGAAGAACCGCTTCATGTCCTCGTGGATCATCGAGTGCCGCGTCAGCAGCCGCTCGAACTTCGCAAGCTCGGCCTGCGTCGGGAGGTGCCCGTAGATGATCAGGTACGCGGTCTCGATGAAGTTGGACTTCTCGCCCAGCTCCTCGATCGGAATTCCGCGGTAGCGAAGGATGCCGAGCTCACCGTCCAGATAGGTGATCGCGCTCTCTGTCGACGCGGTGTTCATGAAGGCCGGATCGAGCGTGACGATCTTGGTCTTCTCCCGCAGCTTCGAGATGTCGAGCCCCCGCTCGCCCTCCGAGCCGACGATGATGGGGAGGTCGATCTCTGCGCCGTTTACCTGGATGTGTGCGGAGTCAGCCACGACGTTTCTCCTCGCGAGAGTGGTGCTTCGAGATTCGGTGCGCCCGCTCTTTGACCCCAGCTGCTCGCGGAGTCAAGTGGGTCTTCGTTGCCCTGCGTCATTGAGAGCATCGGTGCGACCCAACGCCGCTCCGCTGTCAAGCGTCCGGAGAGGCCAGGTGCGAGAGCAACTCCGACAACTCGCTGGCACTGTCAACGAGGTACGCCGGCCGCAACTGGACGAGCTCGGCGCGCGGAGCGAAGCCCCAGGAGACGGCGCAGGCGCGCACGCCCGCGGCCGCCCCTGCGAGGACGTCGAAACGGGTATCACCGACGAGCAGCGCGTCGTCTGGCCGCACGCCCAGAGCGGCGCAGAGTTCGAGCAGACCGCGCGGATCCGGCTTCTTCGGTCCCTCGTCGCCCCCGCGAACGATCGCAAACGCAGAGCCAAAGCCAAGTCCCTCGACGATGCGCCGCGCATAGAGAATTGGCTTGTTGGTGAGCACCGCACGCAGCGCCGGTGGCTGCGCGAGCAGTTCGGCGATCCCCGGATATGCGCGTGTCTCGTCGAGGAGCATTGCCGAATAGTTTGAGTGCCAACCATTCATCGCGTCGCGAACAAGCGCCTCGGGCAGCGCCCGCATTTGTTCATCGGCGGGCCGCCCGACCGCGCCCAGAGCGGCCACCAGCGATCGCCGGACAAGCAACTCGGCCCCTTCGCCGATGAACGAGACGACCCGCGCAACGGGAAGTGTCGCGAGGTGCAGTGACGAGAGAGACGCGTTCACGGCGTGAGCAAGATCGGCGCGTGAGTCAACCAGCGTCCCATCGAGATCGTAGATGACGGCCTTGAGCACGGCGCGCGATCTACCACGAGCCGTAGGTCTTCTTTGCGCGCGAGGCGACTGCCGCTAAGGTCCGCGCCCGCCCGAGAACGCAACGCTGGACAGCCTGGGCGGTGGGGATTTCCGATGCACACGTACTCAACATCGGAGCGGTTCGCCGCTCTCGACGAGCAGGATCGCGGGCGCCTCGATGCGCTCAGCAAGCTCGATCACTACGCAGCGGGCGAGCAGGTTGCGAACAGCGACCATCCTGCCGAGTGGCTGTTTCTCATTGTCCGCGGCAAGGTCGAACTGCGCGCGGGTCGCGACGCCGCGGAGGTCGTGCTCGCGACGCTCGAGGCCGGGGACCTCTTTGGCGAACTCGAGAGCTTCGCGCAGATGCCGGGCCTGCGCTACGTCGCGCTCGAGGAGACGTTCGCCTGGGCCCTGGCGAAGAATCCGCTCAAGCAGGAACTGCGGCTGCACCGCCCCCTCGCGGCGGGAATGCTGTCCGTCTATGGCCGCTCGATCTCCGAGAAACTGCGCGCGGCCAGTGCGGCCCTCGCTGCGCTGCCTGCGGATGCGCACGGGCTGTCGCGCCCTCCGCCGCCTGCGCGCGCGGCCGGCGACGCGGAGGAGGTCATCGGGCCGCTCGGTCGCCCCGCACATCTGAGTGCCGAGGAGGCCGGCTGGCTTGCTCTGCTGGGCGCGCAGCGCACCGTTCGAGCAGGCGAGACCATCGTGCGAGAGGGAGACGCCGGCGCGAGCTTCTTCGTCGTGGCAACAGGACGCGCGCAAGTGCGCAAACGCGGCGTTCTCGACGTGGAAGGAGAGCGCACGCTTGCTGAATTGGCCGATGGAGATCTCTTCGGCTTCATGTCGTTCGTCGATCGCAAGCCCCGCTCCGCGTCGGTCATCGCTGTCGATGATTGCGTGCTCGCAGAGATCGACGCCGGAGCGCTCGAGACCGCGCTGCGCTTGAACTTTACGGTGAGCTTCCGATTCCTCGGCACGCTCTGCAACGTGCTCGGCCGCACATTCCGCGACACGGCAGAGCAGATCCTGCTTGCCGCCTCTCCCGTGCAGGATAAGAGACTCTGATGATCGACGCCTCAAGACGAATTCACCGACCACGCGGCAGGTCGGCGTGCCGCTTCGTTCGCGCACTATGCATCGCCGCGGCGATGGCGGCAGGCGGCGCGCGGGCCTCGGGAGAGGGCATCCCCGATCTCGGCACTGAGGCGTTGGGCGAAGGCTCCGCGCAGATCGCCTCGCCGCAGAACATGACTGCGCCCTGGTACAACCCGGCAGGCCTCGCTGGCCTGAGCGGCCCGATCATCGAGATCGACCTGCGGCTCGCGTGGCATCGCGTCGGCTTTCAGCGTCTCCAGGCCGACGGCAGCAATCCGCACGTCTGGGACCCGGTCAACAACAATGCGAACATCACGCCGCTCTCAACCGTGCCGACCGGCGGCTTCGCCGTTCCCATTCGCGCGATGCCGTTTCCTTTCGTCGCGTCACTCGGCGGCTTTCCGTTCAATGGTGCCACTGGCTACCAGTATCCAGATCCGGCCGCGCTGCAGAAGAATGGCCTGACTCCGGCGCAGATCGAAATGGCGGCTCCGCAGCGCTACTCGAGCATCCTCTCCTCCTCGAAGATCTATGTCGCCGCGCTCGGCGTCGCGGCCCGGCCCATCTCGTGGCTCGATCTCGGTGCCAATCTGCAGTTCGTCAACGCCTCTTTCGGAACGCGCCAGTCGATCTCCTCGGGGATCACGGCTGGCGAGTACAGCGAGTTTGATGCCGCGCTGCAGATCGCCGGGCACGACTTCATGCGCTTGAGCGGAGCGTTCGGGCTGACTGCACGACTGCCTTGGGGCCTCGTCTTCGGCGCGTCGTACCAGCTGCCGTATCGTTTTCACGCCACCGGAACTCTCACTGCCGACATCCCGCCCACGCTGACGAGCATCGGCGCCAAGCTCTCCGGCAGCGATGCGACGCTCTCGTTCACGTTCCCCTGGTACTTCCGCGCCGGCTTGCGGCTCGTTCGCCGCGTCTTCGAGGTCGAGCTCGCGAGCACTGTCGATGGCTGGTCGACGCTCGACAACATCCGCATCGTGCCGCACAACATCTCGATCGACCTCGGCACCAACAGCCACACCGCGCTGCCGACGTTGATACTTCCCCAGCAACTGCAGAACGCGGTCAGCGTGCGCCTCGGCGGAGAGCTGCACGTCGGCGAGTTGGCGCCCTCGGTGAAGGGACTCACTCTGCGTGCAGGCGCGCTCTACGAGACATCGGCAGTGCCGGAGCAACGGCAGACCCTGTCGCTTCCGAATTGGGCGCGGGGCTCACTGAGCGTCGGCGGCAGCTATGACATCGGTCGATTCACACTGAGCGCAGCCTGGGCGCACTTCATCCAGCCCGAGCGCGACGTGCGCGACAGCACGGTCAAGCAGACCGTCGCGCTCCCCGGCGCAGCGCCGACCATCATCGGCAACGGGAACTACACCTCCGACCTTGATCTCTTTGGCTGCTCGGTGCTGATGCGGTTCTGAGCAGAGACGCCCTCAAATATGACAGAAGGCTGTCATTCGCCTTCGTTACGTTCACGTCATCGGGCGCGGCAATCCAGCCGCACCGACCCCGACCGCGGCCTTTGCGCTGCGGATCTCGGAGCTCCCGTGACGAACGCAACGAAGAACAGCCTGAACTGGTTTGAGATCCCCGCGACAGACCTCGACCGCGCCGCCCGTTTCTACGAACAGACGCTCGGCCTGAAACTCAAGCGCGAGGATTTCGGTCCCGACAAGATCGCCGTCTTCCCGGCGGCCGGAGGGGGCGTCGCCGGATCACTGGTCGCCGGCCCGAACCGCCGGCCATCGGCGGAGGGCTCCCTGATCTTCCTCGGCGCACCGGACGTGGCGGCCGCGCTCGCACGCGCCACCAGCGCGGGCGGCAAGAGCGTCTCCGGGATCGTCGACATCGGCGAGATGGGGAGCTTCGCCATCGTGCTCGACACCGAAGGCAATCGGGTCGGTCTGCATCAAGAGAAGCACTGATATCTGCATCGAGCCTGCGTCTGCGCCTCTCGACCGGGATGGCAGTCTTCTGTCATCTTTATCGACATGCGCAGACAGGCAAGACTCTTCGCCATCGCGGAGCACCTCCGCGCGCGACGCACGGGCGTAACCGCCGAGGAGCTGGCGGCGCGGTTTCACGTCAGCCCACGCACGCTGTTTCGCGACCTGGCAGCGCTGCGCGATGCATCGCTGCCGATCATCGCCGACCGGGGGAGAGGGGGAGGAGTCGCGCTCGACCGCGGCTACAGCCTCCCTCCCGTCAACTTCAACGCCCGCGAAGCAGCCGTGCTCGTCGCGCTGGGGAACTGGGCGACGGAGCAGCGACTGCTCCCGTTCGTCGATACGCTCCAGTCCGCGCTGGACAAGGTCCGCGGCGCGCTCACACTTGGCGCGCAGAGGGAACTTACGCAGCATCTGCGTTCGCTCCGCTTCGTCGGAGTCCCGGGACTGCCAGTGCGCAAGGAGGTGCGGCGCGCGATCGAAGAGGCCTGGTTCGAGCAGCAGCCGATCGGGCTGCGCTACACCCGCGCCGATGGAACGACTGGCGCGCGCACCGTGAGGATTCGCGGGCTGGTGATGGAGCGAGGCCGCACGCTCGTCGAGTGCGAGGACGTGCTCAGCGGAGAGGAGCGAAGCCTGCGTCTCGATCGGATCGATCTTGCGCCGAGGCCGCGCCGCCGCGCGAAGCCGTAGACGCTACAGCTTGCTGACGAGCGGGAGCGCGCTGAGGAACGACTTGATGTCCTCCTCGTTGAAGAAGATGCCGCCGCCGATGAAATAGTCCCTCCCGCTGATGATGCGGCTTGGTGACGTCGGATCTTCGATCGGCTTGTTGAACACGTCGTCCACGCCCGCCGTCAGCATCAGGTGTCCGAGGAACCGATAGTCCGCGTAGAGCTTCATGCGCGGATGGTCCTTGAGCGGATTGGCGAACTCGAAGACGTCGCTCGAGATGACGAGATCGTCGTTGAAGAGATGGAACTTCACACCGAAGCCACCGGAGCTCTCGATGATACCGAAGCGCGCAGAGATGAAACCGAACCGCTTGGCGAGATAGACGCTGTACTTGAGATCGCGCGTCGTCGTGATCTGCTGCAGGTTCGCCGGATAGTAGGGATTGTTGCTGGCGACGCCGAGCACGGTGTTCTGCACCTGCACGAGCTTGGTCACGCCGCGCGGATCATCGACGATCTCGAAGCCGTACCACTTGTCGGGTCGCGGGATCAGCCGCAGCGAGAAGTAGTTCTTTGCCCACGGGTTGTAGGCGACGTTGCTCGCCTGCGGTGTCGACTGCGGCGTCAGGACTCCGGCGAAGATCTCGGTGCGCGTCGAGACTTCGATCTGCATCTGCGAGCCGCGCCCGAGAAGATTCGAGATGCTGGTCGTCGCCTTGTCGAGATTCTTCGCGAGCGTGTCATCGTTGATCAGATGCCCGATCGTGCCTTCGCCGCGGTTGATCTTGTCGGTCACCGACTCGACGTTCGCGAGCGTCTTGTCGAGCTTCTCCAGGTTGCTCTTGATGCTCTTGACCGTGTCGTTGACCTCGCCCTTCCCGGGCGTACCGACCATCCCCTGGATGCTCTTGAGGATGTCGCGGGCCTCGGCGGTGGCGTCGCGCGTGTTGGCGAGGATCTGAGCCACGTTCTGCTGCTGGCCCGAGGACATGTTGCGCAGGTCGCCGGAGAAATCGCGGAAGTTCTCGATGGTGTCGTCGAGCTTCTCGCCGCTGCTGTCGACGATCCTCTCGACCCGCTTGGTGATCGCCGCGAGTCCTTCGACAATCGACTTGAGGTTCTGCTGCCCTTCGTCGCTGCCGAGCACTTTGCGCAGCGAGCGGGTCACCTCCTGGATGTCGTCGGCGATGTGCCCCATCGAGGTGAAGATCTCGTTCACTCCCGGTTGGCGGATGACGTTCTTGATCTCGTCGCCGTCGACGAGCAGCGGCTCATTCGGAGAGCCCGGCTTCACGTCGAGGAGGAAGTCTCCCAGAATGCTCTCGCTGCGCTTGGTGATCGCAGCATCGCGATGGAGCGCGAACTTCTTCTCAATACGGATGAAGATGCGCGCGCGCGCGGCGGCCTCGTCGAGTTCGACCTTCTCGACCGTGCCGATGACGATGCCCGCGACCTGCACCCGCGTGCGGATGCCGAGGCCGGTGGCGTCGTCGAACACGGCCGACACGACGTAACTGCCACCGTGGCTGAACGACTTGCCGCCGATCAGCGTCAGCCCGACGAAAAACGCGCCGATGGCCAGCAGCACGACTGCGCCGACCTTGAAGGAGTTGGAGATCTGGCTCAAGGCTTGGGCTCAGCTTCTCTCTGGACGCGCACGCGGTTGAGCCGCGCGAAACGTGATTGGGTAACAGCGAACGACGGTGCAGGCAAGATCGCAGCAGCGCGTGCGTGCCTCATTGGCGCGCAAACCAGGTGGCGAGGAACTCCTGGGTGTGCGGCTCCTTCGAGTTGCGAAGCTGCGCGGGAGTGCCCTGCTCGACAATGACGCCGTGGTGGAGCATCGCGATGTGATCGGCGATGTGAAACGCCGAGCCGATGTCGTGCGAGATCACGACCGACGTGACGCCGAGCTTCTTGCGCGCACCGATGATCATCTGATCGACGCTCTCGGTGGTCAGCGGATCGAGGCCCGTGGTCGGCTCATCGTAGAGAACGATCTTCGGATCGCGGATGATCGCGCGCGCAAGCCCCACGCGCTTGCGCATGCCGCCCGACAGCTCTGCAGGAAACTTCTGCTCGACATCGAAGAGGTCGACCACCGCGAGCTTCTCTTTCACCTTCGCGCCGATCTCGTCCTCGCTCATCTTCGTGTGCTCGCGCAGCGGGAAGGCGACGTTGTCGCCCACGGTCATCGAGTCGAACAGCGCGGCGTTCTGGAAGACCATCCCCATGCGCTGCCGGAAGATCGCGAGCTCCTGGCGCGACATCACCGAGACGTTTTCTCCGTCGACGATGACCTCACCCTTGTCCGGCTTGAAGAGTCCCATGATGTGCTTCATCAGCACGGTCTTGCCGGAACCTGAGCCGCCGAGAACCACGGTTGTGGTGCCGGGCGCCATCTGCAGATTGATGCCCTTGAGCACGCCGAAACCGTTGAACGACTTCCAGAGATCGCGCACGTCGATCATCGGTCGGTCGCTTGCGATCGCGCTCGGTCGATCGCCTGCGGCCGCGCCCCGAGCGCCTTTGCGCGATGGCTCGATCACATCCCGCCCATTCCGCCGCCGCTCGCGGTGTTCAACGAGATCGCCGTGTAGATGTAGTCGATCGCGAAGATGGCGATGAGTCCGCTGACCACCGCTTCCGTCGTCGCGATGCCGACTCCGCGCGCGCCGCCCTCGGCCTTGTAGCCGCGGAAGCATGCGATGCAGGTGACGAAGAAACCGATCACCATCGATTTGCCGAGACCATTGAGCAGGTCGTGCGGATAGACCATCGTCTGCATGCGATTGAGGAATGCAGCCGGAGATATGTCCTGCACATAGACGTCGATGCCGTACGCGCCGGCGATGGCGATGGCGTTGAAGAGCATCGTCAAGATCGGAGCGGCCACGGCGGCCGCGAGCACGCGCGGCACGACCAGATAATTGAGCGGATCGACGGCCATCGTTTCGAGCGCATCGATCTGCTCGGTGACGCGCATGGTGCCGAGCTCCGTCGCGATCGCGGAGCCGACGCGGGCGACGACGACGATGCAGGTGAAGATCGGCGCCAACTCGCGGGCGAGCGCGATCTCGAGCGTTGCACCGACGAGGCTCTGCGCATTGAAGAGACCGAACGCAGAGGTGAGCTGCATCGCCATGACCATGCCGGTGAATAGGCCGGTCAGACCGACGACGAACAGCGAGCCGTACGCCATGAACTCGAGCTGCGAAAGGAAGATCGAGAAGCGGTACGGCGGGCGGGGAATGGCCGCGAGAGACTGCGCGACGAAGATGAAGAGGTCGCCGATGGTGACGACGGGCTTCTCGATCCAGGTCAGCCAGCGCGGCTTCGCTTCCGGGGCCGCCGGTTCAATCGCTGCTGGGCTCGCTGCGTGCTCGGTCATCGAGCCAGCCTTCTAGCAGGGGTTCGCGCTTTCCGAAAAAAGCTGCTTAGAGCGCGACGCGTGGGACGCGAGCGGAGATGTCGCAGAAGATCTCGTACGCGATGGTGCCGCAGCGGTCGGCCAGTTCGCCGACATCGAGATGCTCTCCGCCCTGCGCGCCGAGCAGGATCGCTTCGTCACCGAGCTGCACGCCCGGAACATCCGTGACGTCGGCCATCATCATGTCCATGCAGACAGTGCCGGCGATCGCGCAGCGGCGGCCGCCGACCAGCACGTTGCCGATGTTCGTCAGTTGTCTTCGATAACCATCTGCGTAGCCGACCGGCAGCGTCGCGATCACGCTCGGCCTGCGCGCGACCCACTTGTGGCCGTACGAGATCGGTGTGCCGACGGGGACCGACTTCAGATGGCTGATCCCCGTCGCCCACGAGAGCGCCGGGCGAAGATCGGCGAGCCCCGAGAAGCGCGGTGCGGGCACAGCGCCATAGAGCATCAGTCCCGGGCGCACGAGATCGAAATGCGAAGCGGGCAGATCGAGAACGGCAGCGCTGTTGGCGAGATGGCAGAGACCGAGCGGCTGGCGTGCATCGACGAGCTGCGCGCGCGCTGTGGCGAACAACTCGAGCGCGCGCACGGTCGCCGCGGGGTCTCGCAAATCGGCGTTGGCAAAGTGGGAGCAGAGGCCGGTGAAGCGAACCTCCGGTCGGCCACGGGCGTGATCAAGCAGCGCGCCCAGATCGCCGGGCTGCACGCCAATGCGACCCATTCCCGTGTCGATCTTGAGATGCGCCTCAGCGATCAGACCTGCGCTGCGCGCGGCCGCGGCGTATCCGTCGAACTGATCGGCGCGATAGATGATCGGCGTGATCCGATTCGCGATGAGCAGCGCGTAGTCGGTGTACTGGCCACCGAGCACGAGGATCGGCGCGGTCAGACCTGCACGTCGAAGCTGCAGGCCTTCTTCAACGAGCGCGACGCCAAGCCAATCTGCGCCGTGGGCGACGAACTCGCGCGCACAGAGCACAGCTCCGTGGCCGTAGGCATCGGCCTTGACCACCGCGAGCACCCGCGAGCGCGGAGCGCAGCGGCGAACCTGCGCGAGATTGTGCGCGAGCGCGGTTCGATCGATGCGCGCTTCCGTGGGACGCACCCGAACATCGAATGCGCGGCGCGCCGGATCGGGCGGCATCGAGGGAGAAACGCGTGCAGTCGGATCAACTGAAGAGGAAGACACGAAGCTCCTTGGCGAGCGCGGCCGCATCTTTCTCCCGAGTGACGAACGCGCACAAGCATCGACAAGGCTCCCCCCGAGCGCATAGCTTCCCCGGCCAATGACCATCGCTCACAGAGTTGGCGGCGACATCGACGCCTCCTGCACCCGCTGCAAGATGATCCTCGGACACACCATCCTCGCGATGGTCGGAAGCAAGCCCGCGCGCGTGCGCTGCAACACCTGCCAGGGCGAGCACAACTTCCACGCACCTGCCTCGCCGGCCGCAGCGAAGGTCAAGACCAAGGCAGCGACCACGCGCGCGAGCAAGGCAGAGATCACCAGCCTCGAGGCGCTGCTCGCCGGAAAAGACATCTCTCGCGCACGCCGCTACTCGGTGAAGGAGCTCTTCGGCGACGGAGAGGTGCTTTCCCATCCCACGTTCGGGATCGGCATCGTCCGCGAAGTGCGCAGCGACAAGCTCACCGTCGTGTTCAACGCGGGGACCAAGACGCTCGTGCACGGCAAGCACTAGATCGCGCAAGTCCGCGCCCAGAACGGCCGCGCGACGCCTGCGGAGTTCATGTCTCCCGACGCCGGGCCGCGCGAAGCAAATCGAGACAACGCGAAAAGTCAGTTGGCGTCGGTGACTCGACCTGCAGGAAGCCGCGTCCGCTCGGGTGCGGCAAACGGATCGCTGCGGCGTGAAGCGGTGTCCGGGAGAGCACGATCTCGTCTGCGTCGAGCGCCTGCGAATCGAGTGCGCGCGCAGCAAGTGGTTCAACGAGCGCGTATCGCGGATCAACCAGGAGCGGATGTCCGATCGCCGCAAGGTGGACACGGATCTGGTGCGTGCGCCCCGTGCGCGGGCGCGCTTCGATCAGCGTCACCGAGCCGAATCTCTCGACCGGGATGAACTCCGTGGTCGATGCGAGCGCACCCGACTCATCGGCCCGAGCGACCCGCATGCCTCCCGCGCGCGCTGCGAGCAGCGGCAGGTCACAAAGAGTGCGCACCTTCAGATCGCCTTTGCACAGCGCGAGATAGCGCTTCTCCGCACGGCGATTCTCGAACGACAGATTGAGTGCACGATGCGCGTCGCGACCGAGCGCAAACAGCAGCACGCCGCTGGTGTCGCGATCGAGTCGATGCACTGCGAGCGCGTCGGTCGCGAGCGAGCGCACCAGCGCAGAGATCGCCGGTGCGGTATCCGGCCCACGCCCCGGCACGCAGAGCAGACCGGCAGGTTTGTCGATTGCGATCACCGACGCGTCCCGATGAAGCACGCGGAGCTCCTCGTGCGGCTGCACCTCGTTCGTCGACGCCATCGTCAGAACGCCTTCGTCCACGAGAGGCCGGCAACGATATCGGGAGAGTTGCTGACGTAGACCCAGGTGATCGTGCTGCGCGGATTTGCGCCCGGCGTGTAGTCCTCGCTGAGCCAGAACGTGAAGCCTCGCCAGCGCGCGCCGAGGCTGACCTGGTTGTGCGGACGGAACGCGGCGTTGAGCGCGGACGAAATCAGTCCATTCGAGCCGCCGAACTCAACGCGCGTCCAGCCCGGCTCGAGCAGCGGCGTTGCGAGGCGATCTTCAAGGAGCAACTCGACGGCGCCCAACTTGAACGCGAGCGAGAGATCGCCCGTCGCATGCCAGCGCTTGGGCTGCAACTCGATGGGCTGCGAGAAGTGACCGAACTGCGCAATCGTCGCCATCGCGTGGAGCGTAAAGCGTGACCCCAGAGTGAGCGTGCCAGCGAGGCCCAGCGATTCGTCCCAACCGCCAGACGAGCCAGCGCGCGCCACTGTCCCGGTTGGCGCCTTGACGTCGAAACGCAGCGCGAGTGCGCCGCGGCTGCCATCGACCAGGTCGAACTCAGTGCGCGCGACGAGATCTCCAAGTGCGAGCGTGGGCGCGTGGAGATCGAACACAGTCACTGCGTTCTGGTCACGAAGTTGAAGGCGAGTCTGGTTCGCCGGATAGAGATTCCGGTCGTAGCCGAATCCACCGATCAGATTGTGAAAGCCGGCGATCGCGCCGTCGCTCCACCCGCCCCAATGCTCGGTCGCGCGCCACTCGATCGCAGTGGAAACCCGCGCAGAGAGCGACTTCGCGCTTCCCGGCAGGTTTGTCGGCCCACCTTTGAAAAACACCGACCAGGGGAGGCGAACGCGAGCGGTGAGGGAATCGGCCTGCTCGTCGGTCCAGAGTTCGGCACCCTGCCCTTTGCGCACCATCTGCGTCGGGATGCTCCACGAGTTGGCTGCGCTCCAACGCAGATCGATTTCCATTCCCGTCCGCGGGCGCGCGTCGAGGAGGACCGGATCGAGGAAGAGTTCGCGCAACACACCCTGCGTGCGCACGCCGAGCGGAGCGGTCGCTACGAAATCCGCGTCGCTGTCGGCCTGCGCCGAGGAGGTGAGCGCGGCCAACAGGCTGAGGAACGCTCCCGCCGCACATCGGCTCACCGAATGCTTTGAGTGCCAATCATTGGAGTGCAAACGATTCGTCTTCACGGCTCGGCGACGCGCGATCAGGCCCGCACAAAGACGAAGAACTTGAGGTAGCGGCCCTCGGGAAACGAGAGCAACCAGGGATGATCGGCGGGTTGGCGGCGCTCCTCGAGCAACTGCAGCTGGATGTCGCTCTTGCCAGCCGCCTCCTTCACGCAGGCAGTGAATTCCTCGGAGGAGACACGCGCAGAGCAACTGGCGGTGGCGAGGATTCCTCCCTGCGGCAGGAGAGCAAGAGCGGCCCGATGCAATGAGGCGTAGCCATCGAGGGCCGCGGGAACGGCCTTCTGCGTCTTGGCGAACGCAGGCGGGTCGAGGACGATCAGATCGTAGCGTTCGTTCGCGCGCTTCTTCTCGCCGAGGAAATCGAGGACGTCGCTCTCGACGGTCTGGTGCGGCGTCGCAAATTTGTTGAGTGCAAAGCTGTCGCGCGCGAGAGCAAGAGCAGATCCGTCGCGATCGATCGACGTCACTTCGCGCGCGCCACCAGCAGCCGCTGCGAGTGAGAATCCGCCGGTGTACGAGAAGCAGTTGATCGCGCGTCGACCCTTCGCGTAGCGGCGCAGCGCGAGGCGATTTTCTCTCTGGTCGATGAAGAGTCCTGTCTTCTGTCCGGTGCGAACGTCGACGGCGATCGCGACGCCATGCTCGCGCACGACGATCGGATCGGGCGGCTCGGTTCCCCAGAGCAGTTGCCCTTTTTCCGGACGCCCGGACGATTCATTCGTCTCCTCGTCTTCATCGGCCGCGACGTCCTCGCCGGCCCCGCCCTCGTCGCGTCCATACACACCGTCGAGCGCAACTTCGCCGCGCAGCGCATCGATGATCGAGCGGCGATGCGGAGCAAGCCCCGCGCTGTAGAGCTTGATCACTGCGTGCTTGCCGTAGAGGTCGATGATCACGCCGGGGAGAAGATCGCCCTCTCCGTGCACCAGACGCGCGCAGTCGGTGACCGCCGGGTCAGAAAAGGGCGAGTAGGCGCGACGAAGCGCGACGGCCTTGGCGATGCGCTTGCGGAAGAAGAGCGTGTTGATCCCCTCAGCGGGATCGCGCGTCAGCACGCGCACCGCGATGGGAGAGAGGGGATCGTAGTAGCCGCGCACGACGAAGCGGCCCTTCTCGACGACATCGACGATCGCACCCGCAGGCAGTCCTGCCGGCGCCTTTTCAAGCGCGCGGCGATAGACCCACGGATGGCCCGCGCGCAGATGGCGCGCGAGATCTTTCACCAGAGAGAGCTTGACGGTCGGCTCGGTCGCCATAGGGGCGCACTCTTCGCAGAAGCGCAGGCCCTCGCGCAAGCGAGTCGAGTCGCGCGCGCGTCAGCGAGCGGGCGCGCGCTCGCTCAGACCACGCGCGAAGTTGCCGATGCGAAGGCCACGCCGCGCACGCTTGAGACGACGGAACATCTCAGCCATCCCCAGTGCACGTCCACCCGCGCTCTTGCTCTGCGCCACCGCGAGGTACTGCGCAGGATCGATGGCGAGGCTGCGCACCTGCACCTGATCGACCTTCGCCGAACCGACCAGAGCGCAGAGTGCGTCAACTTCGCGCTCCTGGTCGACGACGCCGGGGAAGGTCAGCAGATTGAGCGCAACATACAGCCCACGCTTCTTCGCGAGACGGATCGAGCTCTCGACGTCGGCGAACGAATATCCGATCGGCTTGTAGTAGGCCTCGTAGAGCGGCGCGTGCGCGCTGTTGAGCGAGACGCGGATCGCATCGAGTCCGGCGTCGATCACCCAGCCGAGCTTCTCCGGCATCGAGCCGTTCGTGTTCAGGTTGATCGAGCCGCGCGACGTCGCCTCTCGCATCAGCCGAATCGACGCCGCGATCGCCTTCGCCTGCGTCAGCGGTTCGCCCTCGCAGCCCTGGCCGAACGAGATCATCGTGCGTCCTGGCGCGTTCGAGAGATGGACGATTCCCAGTTCAGCCATCATCTCGGCGCGCGGAGCCTTGTCCATGCGCTGGTGCGAACTCGGCGGGCCCTCTTCGGGCTGGTCGCTGATGCAGCCGATGCAGCGCGCGTTGCATCCAATCGACGCCGGGATCGCGCCCTCGTCGCGGACGTAGAAGGTGTTCTGCGCAGTGAAGCAGCGGTAGTCGAGCGCGCACTTTGAGATCTGCGCGTAGAGCGGATTGTCCGGATGCGCGGCTCGCATCTGTGCGACGAGCGCGGGGAGTTCGGTCGTCGAGTGATCGGCAGGACTCCAGTGCGAGCGCTTGTCGGTATGCAGCGCGAAGGCCACTGGCGCGGCTGCGCGCGGATCCCATGCTGCCGCGGCGTAGGCCCACTGGGGGAGAACCGGCGCGATCGCGCGCTGCTGGAATGCCGGAAGCGCCACGCGCGTCCAGCCCGGAGGCAGCACCGCCGCGACCGCGCGCGGGAGGATCGTCCGCCGACCAAGCTTCATCTCCCGCAGCACGACCGCCTGTCCGGTCACCGGATCGAGGCCGATCGGAGCACGTCCAGGCAGCGCCTGCAGCCCGGCGAACTCGGGCAGAGGCTGCGCGACATCTCGCGGGAGACCCGCGCCCAGCATGGCCGGGACAGCTTGCGGATCGCCCACCAACGCGAGCAACTCGGGATGTTCGAAGACCTGGCCGCGCTCGTCGGCGAAGAGGAGGTGCAGTGCCATTGGGACGCGCATTACCAGCGCGCGGCCTCTGGCAGCAAGCGGCCCGAAGGGTGTAGTGCGCCCGCCGAGAGTTCAACACGTCGCGTATTGACGTCGGGAGTCCCTCCTAGTAGTGCCCGCGCGCCTCGATTCCTCCTCTCACAGACCCTCAATTCTGGAGTTGCACCCATGATCATCGGCGTCCCGAAGGAGATTAAGACCCGCGAGTACCGCGTCGGACTCGTTCCCGGAGGTGCGGCCGCGTTCGTCATGCGCGGACACCGCGTGCTCGTCGAGAAGGGCGCGGGCCTCGGCTCGGGCATCGCCGACGCGCTCTACACCGCGGTGGGCGCGGAGATCGTCGATTCAGTCGACGACGTCTGGGCGAAGGCCGACATGATCATGAAGGTCAAGGAGCCGATCGCGCCCGAGTACACCCGGATGCGCGCGGGCCAGACCGTCTACACCTACTTCCACCTCGCAGCGGCGCCGGAGCTCGCCAAGGTCCTCGTCGATCGCAAGGTCACCTCGGTCGCGTACGAGACCGTCGAGTTGCCCGATCGCTCGCTTCCGCTCCTCAAGCCGATGAGCGAAGTGGCAGGCCGCATGGCGGTGCAGGTCGGCGCTGTGCAACTCGAGAAGGAGCACGGCGGCAAGGGCATTCTGCTCTCGGGCGTGCCCGGTGTCCGGCGCGGGAAGATCGTCATCCTCGGCGGCGGCGTGGTCGGCACCAACGCGGCAAAGATGGCGATCGGGATGGGCGCCGAAGTCGTCATCCTCGACGTGAACATCAACCGCCTCGCCTACCTCGACGACATCTTCGGCTCGCTCATCAGCACGATCTACAGCGACCCCGCGCAGGTCGCGCGCCACGTGAAAGACGCCGACCTCGTCATCGGCGGCGTGCTGATTCCGGGCGCGAAGGCCCCCAAGCTCGTCTCCGAGAAGCTGATCTCGCAGATGCAGGAGGGCTCGGTCGTCGTCGACGTCGCGGTCGATCAGGGCGGCTGCATCGAGACCTGCCATCCGACGACGCACGACAACCCGACCTACGTCGTCCACGGCGTCATCCACTACTGCGTTGCGAACATGCCGGGCGCGGTCGCGCAGACGAGCACGTTCGCGCTGACCAACGCGACGCTCGGGTATGGACTCAAGCTCGCAGACCTCGGCGTCGCCGAGGCCGTGCGGCGCGACCCGGCGCTCGCGCTCGGCGTGAATACGGTCAACGGTCACTGCACCTACGCGGCCGTTGCCGAGGCGTGCAACCTGCCGTATCTGGCTCTCGAGAAGGCGCTCGCGAAGTAGGGCTTTGGACTCTGGGCTTTGGACTTTGGGGGAGTCTTCAGCTTGATTGGGAATAAGGTGCCGCTGTCGACCGTTTGTCACGTGTCGGCGGCGGCATTCTTTGTCTGGCAGAGGGAAGCTAATGCTCGGATTTCGGCAGACGGACAGGTTGCGGCGCGAGTTCGAGGCGCTGACGCTGGGCCATCTCGACGGGCTCTACGGGGCGGCTCTGCGCCTGACGCGCAACGAGCGCGACGCGGAGGATCTCGTCCAGGACGCGATGCTGCGTGCCTACCGATTCTTCGACAAGTTCGAGCGCGGCACCAACGTGCGCGCTTGGCTGTTCAAGATCCTCACCAACACGTTCATCAACAAGTACCGCCGGCGCGTGAAGGAGCGCGAGGTGGTCGACGCGGCCGCGAGTGAGGGGCTGCATCCGCAGATGATCTCCTCGCCGCACGCGCAGCAGGCGCCGGGGCCGGAAGAGCTCGTCGTGGATCAGCTGCTCTCGGACAACGTGCTCAAGGCGATCGACGAGCTTCCGATCGACTTCCGCATGGTGGTGATGCTCGCGGACCTGCAGGACTTCTCCTACAAGGAGATCGCCGACGTGCTCGACTGCCCCGTCGGAACGGTGATGAGCCGGCTGTTCCGCGGACGCAGGATGCTGCAGAAGCAGCTGCACGCCTACGCCGTCGAGCAGGGAATCATCGCCGCGCCGAGTGCCGCGCACGAGGAAGACGCAAAGGTTCTGGAGCTCAAGCGCCATGTCCGCTGAAACACAATCGGCGTCGCTCGAGGCTGTCGATTGCACGGAGGCGCAGGCGCTGGTGGGGCCGTTCGTCGACGGCGAACTCTCGCACGATGACGCGGGCTCCCTCTCTGCGCACCTGGCGTCGTGCGCGACCTGTGCGGTCACGCTCAAGAGGCAGGAGCAGCTCAAGCAGGCAGTGCGGAGCGCGAGCACCGTCACGGCCCCGGCTCATCTTCGCTCGAAAATTCTCGCGGCAATCGCCGCCGAGGCGCCACCAGCGCGGACGAGCGGCATTTCGGGCTGGCGCCTCTCTCCCGCTCGATGGTCGTTCGAGGGCTTGAGTCCGCGCGCGGTGGCGTTCAGCGCGGCCGCGCTCGGCATGGCTGCGTGGTTCGCGTTCGGTGGCCTGACCCACCCGGTGGTCGACAAGCTCCTGCGCCGCAGTGCCCTGCACACCGTGATCGACGATGGGATCGCGCTGCACTCGCGCACGCTTCCGCTCGACTACACCGCGTCCGATGTCGGCCTGGTGCAGCACTGGCTCGAGGGGAATCTCCATTTCGGCGTTCACCTTCCCCGCTTCGCCCAGCACGCTGATGCGCCGCAACCGACGCTCCTCGGCGTGCGCCTCTCGACGCTGCACGCGCGCCCTGCCGCGATGATCCAGTACGCCGTCGCCGAGGATCACGGTCGCCGCGTGTCGTTGCTGGTCGTCGATGATCCTGAACCCGAGCTGGTCGGACCTGCCCGGCGCGTCGAGGGGCGCGACGTGTTCGTCTCCCGCGCGCATGGATACAACGTCGCAACCTGGCGTCGCGATGAGATCGTCTACTCGCTGATCTCCGATCTCGACGAGGGCGATGTGCTGGCGCTTGTGCGCGCCGCAGAGCAGCGCTGAAGGCTGTTTCGTTGACACTCTGCTGCGCGCGCTCCTAGAGTTTTGCTCCCTCTCCCCAGGCGTCGCGGAGCGTTCTCCCTACATGGCCAAGCGCATTCTTCTCATCGACTCCGACGAGCAGCTCGTGCGCACCTTGAAAACGGCGCTGGCTGCGCGCGGTCTGATTGGTTTGAGTGCCAATGATTCCGAGCGCGGTCTGGTGCTTGCGAAGAACGACCGGCCAGACGTCATCGTCGTGAGCGTCGAGGCGCAGCCGACCAACGGATACATGGTCTGCAAGCGTCTCAAGGAGAGCGAGCAGCTCAAGAAGATCCCGGTGGTCATCATCTCCAGCAACGCGACCGCCGACTCGTTCGAGAAGCACAAGAAGCTCAAGACGCGCGCGGAGGAGTACCTCATCAAGCCGTTTGCGCCAGATGCGCTCATGACGCTGATCGGTAAGCTGCTCAAACTCGAGCTTCCGCCGGCGCCGGTCGGTGACCATGAGGATGAGCCGCTCGGACTGGGCGCGCTCGTCGACGAGGATGAGCCCGTTCAGGTTGTCGAAGCTGGCCGAACAGCGGAGCATGGCAGCGTCGACGACGGAGAGGACGACAACGTCGACGTCGAGGAGATCCTCGAAGAGGAGCCCGTCGTCGACCTGCACGAGGACGAGAAGCTCCATACCGATCTCGATCTGCTCGACGCCGCATTCAAGGCGATCTCGCCGGCGGTGAAGAGCGCGCCGCCGCCTGCTGCGCCGCACGAGTCGCAGGCGAGCGAGGAGATCGTCGAACTCGGCGAGGATGAGCTCGCCCCGCCAACGGGTGAGCAGTCGGCGCTCTCGATCTCGTCGCCCGAGACGCAGGCGCTGCTCATCCCGGACACGCACGCACTCGAGGCGCGCGTCCACGAACTCGAAGCCCAGCTGATCCAGAAGGAAGCGGAGCTGGAGGCCGCGCGCCAGGGTCAGACTCCCTCTGCGGAACTGCGCAAGGTGAAAGAGGCGCGCAGCAAGGCCGACAAGGAGAACGTGCAACTCAAGGAGGAGCTCAACGCCAAGGAGCGCGAGCTGATCGAGTTGCGCGATCAACAGTCGGCGCTCGAGCACCAGGCGCAGACGCTGCAGGATGATGCGGTCAAGCGCGAGGTGGCAGCGAAGTCGCTGCAGCAGCGCGCGGAGGCGCTGGCGGCGGCCGCGAAGAAGTTCGAGCGTGAACTCACAGCGGCGAGAGAAGAGCTCAAGAGCGTCGCGACGCTGAAGGCGAAAATCGCCGAGCAGGAGAGCGCACATGCAGCGCTTGAGAGGAGCCACACAGAGGCGAGCGCGGAAGCGGCGCAGCAGTCCGAGCAACGCAAGAGCCTCGAGCAGCAACTCGCAGCGAAGTCGAGCGCCGCAGACGAGAGCAGCGCGCAATTGAAGTCGGTCAAGGAGGACCTGGCACGCGCGCAGGCGGCGCAGAAGAGCGCCGAGAGTGCTCTCGCGGCCGCGAACACAGAGCGGCAGCAGGTCGCCACAGAACGTGACAGCGCGCGCACAGAATCGACGGCTGCGCTTGCCAAGCTCGAGACGGCACGCTCACTTCTCGCCCAGGCGCAGAAGGAGATGGAGAAGTCGCGCACGGAGTTGGCGGCGCAACTCACTGCTCGGGACGAACTGCGACAGCAGCTCGCGGATGCGACCAGCGCGGCCGCGCGCCATGAGCAGAACGCCGCAGAGGCCCAGCGGCGCGTCACGTCGGATTCGCAAGCGCGAGAGAAGGCACGCCAGGCGCTGCAGTCGGCGCTCGAACTGCTCGCCGAATCCGCAGCACCTTCGTCAAGCGAGGCCGGCGCGGCCGACGATCAGCCGAGCGCGTAGAGACGATCGCCCTGCATCGGCCCCAGCGTGACGGCTAGCTCTGCTTCTTCTCGACCATGTTCCGCGCAGCCGTCGCGAGCGCGTTCGGGATGTTCTTGTTCTTCGCGACAGCCTTGAGTTCCGACGCGCGCAGCAGCGAGAGGAACCGCATCGCAACCGCGACTGGCACCTTCGGGTTGTTCACCAGATTCACCTTGATCGAGTAGTTCTTCGTCAGCTGGCGGTTGTTGTAGATGTACATCAGCACCTCAGACGGAAGCGTCCGGCTCAGGCTGAGCTTGACCATCTCCGGCTCGGTCATGCGAGGGCTCTGCACCACCGCGAGCTGCACGAGCTTGTTCGGATCGCGCAGAAGAATCGTGCGCACCTCCTTGTTTCCCTTCTTGTTGGCCCACTCGATCTTCTTGGCGATCGTCAGCTTCATGATCTGCTGCTGCACGCTCAGCTTGCGCGTCTGCACAACGGCGTCGGTCGTCACCTCGTCCGGCGGATCGTCGACATGTGAATCGGGTCCGGTCACGCCCAACTGCGTGAGCGCAACCTCTGCTGCTTTCTGGTCCGCATGCAGCTTCGCGGCGACAGCAGCGGCCGCGGCGTCGTCTCCCTCGCCACCGCCGTGAATGCGGCGACGGGCGGCCTTGAACGCAGCGAGGTCTTCGAGGATCAGGCCGGACCGCACGCAGAAATCGCAAATGCTGTCGACCGTGCTCGGCCGCGTCGCCGGGTTCTGGACCAGTGCGCGTGCGATCGCAGAGTCGCGAAGGATACGCAACTGGTTCTGCGCAACCAGGTCGAGGAGCTTCTCTCCGGCGACCGACGCGATCACCGCGACCGTCTCGTCGCTGGTCGAACCGTTGAGCACAATCATCTCGAGGTATTCGGGCTTCTGCGTCAGCGCACTCGCGAAGTAGCCGAGGACCGGCGCCTCGAGCGTCTCGTCCCGCAGCGCGACAGAGAGGATCTTGTCGGGCAGGCCAGCCGCGCTCTTCGCAGCCGTCGCGCGAATCGCCGCGTCGGCATCGAACGTCAGTATGAAGAGAGCGGTCGTCAGCTCCTTCGGCCCCATCGGAACGAGCGCCTTCGCGCCCATCATTCGCAGCGGAGGCGGCGCAGCGGGATCGACGTGCTTGCGGAAGTTCGCCGAGAGCGCCTCAAGAGGAAGCGGGCAGAGCGCAGCGCTTGCGGTTGGCGCACCTGTTTCAGTCGCGGAGTCGGGAGGAGGAGTCGGAGGCAGATCGGTCATGGCGCGATGCTAGGCGGGAATCGCTCCCGGTTCGAGCAGGCGCTGTGTGCAGCGAGCGCGCGACGCCTTTCATTGCTCTTGCGGACCCACGCGTGGGCATGTAAGTGACCACGAGTTGTCGACAAGTGAATCATCCCTGAGGGGGGATCATGCGCGCACGAGAAGAGACGACAAGGACGGCCTCCGCTCCAATCACGACGGAAGCGAAGCCCGACCAGTTTCGATTGCTGCTCGATTGCTCGCCGAACCCGATGATGCTCTGCGACCGCGAGTTGGTGATTCAGTACGCGAATGCAATCGCCATCAAGACTCTGACGCGGCTCGAGCAATATCTTCCGGTCAGGGCCAATCAGATCGTCGGCAGTTCAATTGATATCTTTCATAAGAACCCGGCGCATTCACGCAGGATGCTTTCCGACCTGAGAAATCTGCCGCACACCGCGCGGATCACGATCGGGCCGGAGACGCTCGAACTGAAGACATTCGCCGTCCACGATTACGCGGGCACGCAGATTGGCTCGGCGGCATCCTGGGAAATCATCACGGAGCGCGTCGCAATAGAGAAGCGTGCGGCGGAAGCGCAGGCCGAGGTCACGCGGGTGCGGAGCCTGATCGACAACTCTCCGAACCCGACGATGCTTTGCGATTTGAACCTGACAATTCTCTATGCGAATCCGATCGCCGTGACGACGCTCAAGCGGCTCGAACATCTGCTGCCGATCAGGGCGTCCCAGATTGTCGGCAGCTCGATCGATATCTTTCACAAGAATCCGGCGCACCAGCGGAAGATGCTTTCCGATCCGCGCAACCTTCCGCACCGCGCGAAGATCAAGCTGGGACCGGAGACGCTCGAACTCAAGGTCTACGCGACCTTCGACGCGGCCAATCAATATGCCGGACCTGCGCTGTCCTGGGAGATCATCACCGAACGCGAAGCCGAAGCAGCGCGCACGTTCGCAACGCTGAATGATTCGTCCACGTCGTTGACGAGCATCGCCAACCAGCTTGCCGCCGGCGCGACACAGACCGCGGCGCAGGCGACCAAAGTGGCGAGCGCGGCCACGCAGATGAACCAGAGCGTCTTGTCCGTGGCGAGCGCATCAGAAGAGATGAGTTCGACCGTGCGGGAGATCGCGGGCAATACCGCGAAGTCGGCCAAGACGGCGCGGCAGGCGAAAGACTTGGCGACCTCCGCCAACGCGACGGTGCAGACGCTCAGCACGGCGGCAATGGCGATCGGCAAGGTCACCAAGGTAATCAGCACGATTGCGCAGCAGACCAACCTCCTCGCATTGAATGCGACGATTGAAGCCGCGCGCGCAGGAGAGGCCGGCAAGGGCTTTGCCGTTGTTGCCAATGAAGTCAAAGAGCTTGCCAAAGAGACGGCCCGCGCGACGGAGGAGATCTCGTCGCAGATCGAGGGAATCCAGGAGAGCACGCGCAAGAGCGTCAACGTGATTGGCGAAGTCGGAACGGTGATCGATCTCATCGACGGATTTGCCACCTCGATCGCCGCTTCCATCGAGGAGCAGGCCGCGACCGTTCGCGATATCGCGCGCAACGCGGGAGAGGTCGCTGGTGCAGTGCGTGCTGTGGTGGACAACATCGCTGGCGTCGCCGACGCCGCCAGGGACGCAGAGCGGAATGCAGCCTTGACCCAGGTCGCGGCCAGAGACGTTGCCGGAGTTGCCGCCGGCGTCGAGGCGCTCTTCAAGCGTTAATCGCGCAAGGCCACTGCCCGCACTACTTCCCGCGCAGCGACGCAGTATTGCGATACTTCCAGGTCAGCCGACCGATCCAACGATTCAGGAAGAAGTTGCGCGGCAACCACGAGATCGGCGGCGAGCGCCGCAAACCGAGCGCAGTGAAGGCCTCGCGCACGGTCGGATCATTGGGCGAGAGTTCGAGCGCCTTGTTGAGCGCACGCACGGCCTGCTCACGATTGCGCGTCTCCACCAGCGCACGCGCGACATTCACGAGCAGTTCGCGCGTCGGCGGCCCACGCCGCACCGCCTCTTCGCAGAACCGGATCCCGCGCTGTCGATCGCCCTCGACGAGCACCAGCGTCAATCCGTAATGGCTCATCGCGCGCAGGTTATTCAGGTTGATTCGATAAGCCTGCTCGAACAACTTGTGCGCCGCGTGCGGATACTGCTCGAGTAGATCGCGGCCCTCGTCGATCAGGCGCGACTGTTCCGGCGTCGGCGGCGGCGGCACGCTCAAGGCAGGCGGCGGAATCGACGCGCTCATCGCTTATGCACTCCGGTTGCGCTGGTAGATGATCCGCAAGCCTTCGAGCGTGAGTTGATCATCCACCTCTTCGATCTGCTCGGAGACATTCGCGATCAACGTTGCGAGGCCGCCCGTCGCGACGATCTTCACGGGGAAGCCGAGCTCACTCGCCATGCGTGCGCATATGCCATCGACGAGCCCGACATATCCGAAGACGATTCCGCTTTGCATCGACGTCACGGTGCTCTTGCCGACCACGGACTGCGGGCGCTCGAAGGCAACGCGCGGCAGTTTGCTCGCACGCTGGAAAAGCGCCTCCATTGAAATGCCGATACCCGGCGCGATCGCCCCGCCGAGATACTCCCCCTTCGGACTGACGGCATCGAACGTCGTCGCCGTGCCGAAATCGACGATGATTAGACCTTGTGGCCAGCGTTCATAAGCGGCGACGGCATTGACGATCCGGTCCGCGCCGACTTCGCGCGGATTGTCATAGAGCACCGGCATGCCCGTCTTCATTCCCGGTCCAACGAAGAGCGGCTTCTTGTCGAAGAAGCGGCGGCACATCTGCTCGAGCGGAAACGTCATCTGCGGCACGACGCTGGAGATGATCACGTCGTGCACATCGGACAACTTCACGCCCGCAAACTCGAAGAGCGCGCGCAACTGAAGGCCATACTCGTCGCCGGTGCGGTCCTTCTCCGTCTGCACGCGAAACGAATCGCGCAGCGTGCCGCCCGGCCCCGCGGCAGGAAGCTCATAGAGCCCGAGCACTGTGTTGGTATTGCCGACGTCGATTGCAAGCAGCATAGATGCGCACTATCCGCGCCCGCACCAGCGAGCGTCAATCTCGCTTAGGTGGAAGCAGGGAGCGCGTCGATTCGATCGAGGTTCTCGAACGGCTTCTCGAGATAAGCGTGCACCATCTTCGAGATCACGCTCGCGTGATAACCGTCAATGAAGCGGTGATCGAACGTCGCCGAGAGCCGCATGACCTTACCGGGAATGATCTTGCCATCCTCGACAACGGGAACTTCGCGCACCATCCCCGGCGCGAGAAAGAGCGGCACACGCGTATAGGGAACAAGCGGCACATATCCGGTATCGAGGCCGAGCGAGCCGATATTGGTGATCGTCGCGCTGCCGAACGGATCCTTCGGCACGCCAGCCCAGCGCAGATCGAGATTGAGCGTGTACATGAAGAACGAGAGCAGCTTGAGGAACGTGTTCATCATGAAGAGTGGAATCAGATTGGTCGTCTTCTTCCCCTGCTCCATCGCCGCGTCCTTGCGCTCACGCACCCGCGTGACCTGAACCTCGATCTCCTGGGTTAATTGATAAAGAGATTTCTTATCCGCCTCGTTGATCTTGCAAGCCGCGAGATCGGCCTTGCCCGCGCCCTCGTCCGTCTGCACGACGAGAATCGAAATATCGACCGTCTTGCGCAGATAGATTCGATTCCAGCGCAGGATTGCATTGGCCTCGGGACATTTCGCCAGCGCATCGGCAATCGCCTTGGCGACCAGGTGCGTAACCGTGAGACGCTTGCCCGTGCGAGCGCGAAACGCCTCGATATAGGCAAAGGCCGCGTCCATCCGGATCTCCATCGATCCGTAGACGTTCGGGTCGTACGCCGTCTGCCATGAACCAATGGCGATGCGGCGAAAACTGGAAAGCTCCTTGAGGTGAGTCAGTTCCAGTTGAGGCATATTTTAATGTCCGCCCATCTTCTTGCCGCCTTCGTTACTCCCCATCGGCGCCACCGTCTTGAGCGGCGCGCGATACGTCATTGAATCGCTCGACAGCTCGACCGGCGCACCGCCAAGCAGCGCCTCCTTGTCGAACACGGCGAGCGGGCGCGAGAGCACCGCCGGCGCATGCGTGCCGGTATCCATGCGAATCGCATCCTTCGGGCAGGCCTCGACACAGAAGCCGCAGACGATGCAGCGCAGCTCGTCGATTTCGAAGCGGACCGGATACTTCTCGATCGCCTGATCATCGTACTCGCCCGCCTCGATGTAGATGCACTGCGCGGGGCACGCCGTCGCGCACATATAGCAAGCGACGCAGCGCGGGCGACCATCGACGCGCGGAACGAGCCGGTGCATCCCGCGATATCCCGGCGGATAAGGCTTCTGCTCCTCGGGATAGTTGATCGTCGTCACCAGATTCACGCCCGTGCCCTTGCGATCGAGCACCTCGGTCGTGTTGTCGCGGAAGCCGAACAGATTCTTCCAGAAGTGACGCGCGACGATCGCCATGCCCTTGATGGTCTCGCGCAGGAAGAGCTTCTCGCCGAGCGTCAGCTCCTGCTCGTCTTGCGCCGCGCGCGGTGACTCTGCGTGTCCGTGATCCATCGGGTGCTCCTTAATCAACGTCGCTTCAGAGATTAAAAACAGTTTCTAATCAGCTGCTGCTTAATGAGACGCCGGTGCAGCGTGGGGATCTGCAGCGTGTCCGTGCGCATCGGGAGCGTCGGCCGCGGGCTTCTTGCCCCAGAACGCGACGTACCCGACGAACGCGACGATCTCGACGAGGCCGACCATCGCCATCGCCTCCCGCCCGCCAGCGAGATAGGCCGCGGCCGAAATGATGACGTTGGCGAGCGACGCGGGCAGCAGCATCTTCCAGCCGAGGTGCATGACCTGGTCGTAGCGGAAGCGCGGCAGCGCCCAGCGCGCGAGGAACATCACCCAGATCACGAGCAGCACCTTGATGATGAAGCCCATGACCTGGAAGATCGCGAGCAGCGCGGCGCCGTTGCCGTGCCAGAGGCCATCGAGCACGCTGCAGAGGGCCGGCTCGATCCACGGGAGGTGCCAGCCGCCGAGGAAGATCGCGGTGACGATGCCCGCGACAACCACGGTCTCGACATATTCCGCGATGAGGAAGAGGCCGCTCTTGAGGCCCGAGTATTCCAGGTAGTAACCGATGATCTCGCTCTCGCCTTCCGGCGTATCGAACGGCGTGCGCTTGATCTCGGCCATTGCGGCGGTGAGGAAGAAGATCGCGGCGAGCGGCTGCATGAAGATTCCCCAGGCGGGGAGCCAGCCGAAGAAGAGCGTCGGATCGCTGCCTCCGATGCGGATGGCCGCTTCGGTCGCGCCTTGCAACTCGCTCATCACGTCGAGGCGCACGGAACCGTAGGCGATGAACGCACCGACCAGCGTGAGGCCAAGCGTGACTTCGTAGCTGATCATCTGCGCCGAGGCGCGCAGACCGCCGAGCAGCGCGAACTTGTTGTCGCTCGACCAACCCGCGAGCGCGGTGCCGAAGACGCCGATCGAGGCGAGCGCGAAGACGTAGAGGATGCCCCAGTCGACGTGCAGCACCTGCAGCGAGATCCGCTTGCCGAAGAAGAAGACCTCCGGGGACATCGGGATCACAGCGAAGAGACAGAACGCGGGGCCGA
The DNA here is from genome assembly GCA_903911145.1 of uncultured delta proteobacterium. Lineage (GTDB taxonomy): Bacteria > Myxococcota > Myxococcia > Myxococcales > 40CM-4-68-19 > CAIWCD01. The sequence continues at coordinate 60,702 of CAIWCD010000052.1, forward strand.
ACGCGAGCAGCGGTCCGAGATTAAACAACAGTTTCTGGCGAGCGGCGCCGTCGGAGATGAAATCCTCCTTGAAGAGCATTTTCAAGACGTCCGCGATGATGTGCGGCAGACCTGCGAGCGGGCTGTCGATGCCCGGAAGGCGCGCCCGGTTGGGGCCGACGCGGTCCTGCATCATCGCGCTCCACTTGCGATCGGCCATCGTCAGGAGCGTCGCGAGGATCATCACGAACACGAGCATGAGGATGAGGATGTTCCCGACTCCCTCCCAGGTGCCGCCGACGCTGTTCTTCTTCTCGTCGAAGCCGGCGAAAAGACGGACCACGCCCAGCATCGTCGCCGAGAGCCCGAAGAGGAAAGCGAAGAACATTGCCCAGCCGCCGATGAGCCAGCCGAACCAGTTGCCGACGGTGCGCTTGACGGGCACCGCCGTGGGAATGTCGCTCGAGGCGAGCCGCGATGAAGGAGTAAGCGTGGCGTCCATGTTTTCTCTCTAAACAGCAGCGACTGGCGCGGGATGCGGCGCGCGCTTGGGGAACTCGGTCGGAAGCAGGCCCGGGAGAACCTGGCCCTCCTCGGAGATCTTCTCAAACTCGATGCCGGCAAGCGCGGGCACTTTCGCGGCGGCCTGCGCGAAGAGCTCCTGCACGGTTTCGATTGCAGCCGGTCCACCGAGAGCAGCGCCGAGCTTGCCCGTCCACGACCAGCCCGGAAGCGCGTCGCCGCGCGGAGCCTGAGTCGCGGGCCAGCTGCGCTGGAGGCGACCATAATAATTAATCAACGTGCCGGCCTGCTCGTAGAGCGAATTGATCGGCAGCACCACCTGCGCGAGGCGGGATACCGCGTCCTCATTCTGCGCAAGCGCGACAATCACCTCGAGCCGCTCGAGCGACGAGAGATGATTCGCCAGACCGTCGGTGCGCGCGGCGATGAGCGCCGAAACGCCATTGAGCGCCCCCTCTGCGTCACCCGACTCGAGCTTCACGCCCGCAGCCTGCGCGAGCAACTCGACGCCGCGGCGATTGGGATTCTTGTCGGCGCGAACGAGGAACTCGTCACCCTTCCCTGCTGCCTTGCCGCCAATCAGATACTTCGTCGCGCCGAGCTGCGCGCCGAGCGTCAATGCGCCCTGCGCCTCCTCGACCGTGCACTGCGCGGAGATCCAGATCGCCACGCCCGGCTTGCCCGCAAACGGCGCGAGCAGTCGCTTTGCCTCGTCGATCGCGAGCGCGGGCCCGATCTCTTCGCGCGCATCTGCGCGACCCTTGCGCGCCCACTCGACGCGGGCCTCGTTCGTCGCGTGATAGGTCAGGCGACCCTCGTCGCACATCCAGACCTCATTCACCTCTTCATTGCGACGCGGGAGCAATCGATAGAGCACGTTCGCGCGGCTCTCTACGTAGGTATTGCAGCCGTTCGAGCAACCATTGCAGACCGTGGGGCTCTTATTGACGAACCAGACGCGCGACTTGAACTTGAAATCGGTATTGAGCAACGCGCCGACCGGACAGACATCAACCGTATTGCCCGAATAGTTGCTATCGAGCGGCTGCCCCGGGAACGTCGAGATCATCGAGTGGTCGCCGCGATTGACCACCGCGAGCTGCGGCTCCTGCGCGACCTCATCCATGAAGCGCACGCAGCGCGTGCACATGATGCAGCGCTCGGCGTCATAGACGACCATCGGCCCGAACTCTTCGCGCTTGGGCTTCTGCAGCTTGTACGTCCGCTGCCGCGAAGGCTGGTGATCATAGTCCATGTAATAGTCTTGGAGCTTGCACTCGCCAGCCTGGTCGCAGATGGAGCAGTCGACCGGGTGGTTGATTAAGTGAAACTCCATCACGCCGCGCTGGTTCTCCTTCACCGCGGGAGTGTTGGTGAGGATCTTCATCCCCTCCTTCACGCGCACCTGGCAGCCCGCCTGGAGACGGCCCGGCATATCGGCCGTCTCGACCAGACAGAGCCGGCATTTGGCGGCAATCGACAAGCGCGGGTGATAGCAGAAATAGGGAATATGCTTATTCGCGCGGCGCGCCGCTTCAATCAGGTTATCGCGCGCGTCGACCTCGACAGCAACGCCGTCGACCTCGACCTTGACCATCTTCACCGGGACCGTCGGCGTCGTCACTGCTCCACCTCTCCACCAATCATGTTGATGCTATCGAAGATGGGAATCAGATCGCCGAGCGAGTGGCCGTGCAGCAGCCGCGGCAACGCGCCGACGATGGGGAATCCGGGCGCACGCACCTGGATTGCGTAGGGCTTGCCCGCGCCGTTCGAGACGAGATGGAAGCCGAGCTCGCCATTCGAGCCTTCCGTGAACGAATAGACCTCGCCCGCCGGGACATGGATGCCTTCCATGATCAGCTTGAAGTGCGCCATCACGCCTTCGATGGACGAGAAGACATCCTTCTTCGGAGGCAGCGCATATCGCCAATCGTCGATGATGATCGGTCCGGGCGGCATCTGCTCGAGCGCCTGCAGCACGATCTTCGCGCTCTGGCGGATCTCCTCGAGACGGCAAAGGTAGCGATCAAACGTGTCGCCGCGCGAGCCAAGCGGAACGCTGAACTCCATGCGATCGTAGACGAGATAAGGATGCGCCTTGCGGATGTCGTAGTCGACGCCGCTCGCCCGCAGCGCGGGTCCCGTGAATCCCCACGAGATCGCTTCGTCCGCGCCGATGACGCCGACGTTGCGCGTGCGATCGACGAAGATGCGGTTCTTCGAGAAGAGCTTGTCGAGCTCGTCAGTCAGCTCGAGCACGCGCGGGATGGTCTCCTTCACGCGCTCGATCCAGCCGATCGGTGCGTCGGTTGCGACGCCGCCAATGCGCGTCCAGCTCGTCGTCATGCGCGCGCCGGTCAGCTCTGCGACGCGATCCCAGAGGATCTCGCGCGCCTCGACTCCGTAGAGGAACGCGCTCATCGCGCCGAGTTCGAGACCGATCGCGGAGACGCAGGTGAGGTGATCGCAGATGCGGCTGATCTCGCCCGCGGCGACGCGCAGATACTTGCTGCGCTCGGTATCGGTGATGCCGATCAGCTTCTCAACGCCCATGATGTAACCGACGTTGTTGAGAATCGGCGAGACGTAGTTGAGGCGATCTGTGTACGGCAGTACCTGGTGCCAGGTCGCGTTCTCGCTGCTCTTCGAGAAGCCGCGGTGCAGAAAGCCGATCTCGGGAATGCACTCGACGATGCGCTCACCGTCGAGCGTCATGTTCAGGCGCACCGTCCCGTGCGTCGCCGGATGGCTCGGGCCCAGCTTCACTTTCGTGAATGCCGACGGCAGCTCATCGTCGAGCTCAAGCGGATCGGGATTGACCGGCACCACGCCTGCGCTGTGGCTCTGTGTCTCGCTCATGGTCCCGCTCATTCGTAGGTGTTGGGGTCGACGTTCTTGCGGCCGACGTGCGTCTGGCTCATCGGGACATTCGCGCCGCCGGGGCCAGGGCCGGGGCCGCGGACGAGATCGGGGAAGTCATGCTCATGCACGAGCGGCTGGCGGCGGTGGATCGGATAGTCCTTGCGCAGCGGGTGCCCGACGAACTCGGGATAGAGAAGGAGCCGCTCGAGATTCGGATGCGCCGTGAACTCGATGCCCATCATGTCCCAGCAGTAGCGCTCCCACCAGTTGGCCGTCGGATAGAGCGACGTAATCGTGGGCAGCGTGCAATCGTCCGAACGCAGCTCGACGCGCACGCGCAGGCGGTGCTTCTTCGTCACCGACGCGAGGTTGTATGCGACCTGGTATCGCGGCTCGTACGGCCCCTGGTTCGTCTTCGCGTACGCGGGCATTTCGAGAGACCCGATCGAGCCGCCGCCCGTCTGCTCAGTGGCAAACGTCAGCATGTCGATGCAGGCGATCTGCGAGAGCAGTTTCATCTCGGCCGCGGGATCATCGCGCAGGAACTTGATCACGTCGACGATCTGCTCACGCTTCACCACCACGACCTCGTCGCCGCAGTGGGAGTGCGAGGAGACGATCGCGTCGGGCAGCTTCTCTTTGAGCAGATCGATCAGGGCTTGCGACATCGGATGCAACCTTCCTGTCTTGTTACTTCGAGAGCAGCTTGCCGAGGAAGCTCTTGCGCTTGCTGTCGGCCGAGGCCGGGACCGCTTCACGCTCGAGCGTGGCGACGTTGTGCCGCTGCGCCTGGATCTTCTCCTGGAGGATCTTCAGACCGTCGAGCACCTGCTCGGGGCGCGGCGGGCAGCCCGGCACATAGACGTCGACGGGAATGATCCGGTCGGCGCCCTGCACGGTCGCGTAGTTGTCATAGAAGCCGCCCGTCGAGGCGCAGACGCCGAACGCCATCACCCACTTCGGCTCGGCCATCTGGTCGTAGACCATCTTGAGGATGGGCGACTGCTTGATGTTGATGGTGCCGACGATCATCAGGAGGTCAGCCTGGCGTGGAGAGAAGCGCGGGAACTCGGCGCCGAAACGGGCCACGTCGTAGCGCGAAGCGGCGACGGACATGTACTCCATGCCGCAGCAGGCGGTGACGAACGGATACTGGAAGAGGCTGTGCTTGCGCGCCCAGCCGAGCGTGTTCGAGACCGGCCCCTTCATCAGCGTCTCGAAGAAGCCGATGGCATCTTCGCGGCGCGAGAGCAGCACGGGCAGCACGTTTTCTTCGGCCACGCCCGCGCTCTCGGGGACGTTTCCCTCGGGCTTGAGCACGGGAAGGCGGGTCGGTTTGTTCGACAAGCTGGACTCCCAGAGACAAAGAAGGCAGTGCGGAAAATCCTGGGCAGCTGCGTTCAGCAGCCCAGCCGTTCACGGAACTGCTCGCTAGCTGTTCACGTCCGCGCTCCAGTTGAGCGCGCCCTTGCGCCAGACGTAGACGAGGCCCAGCGCGAGCGTGGCCATGAACGACATCATCTCGCCGAACGCGAACCAGCCGAGGTGCTGCGCCTGAAAGTCGTGCAGCATCGCGCCCCACGGATAGACGAAGACGCTCTCCACATCGAAGACGATGAAGAGCAGCGCGACCAGATAGAAGCGCACCGAGTGGCGCGCGTGGCCGTCGCCGGTCGAGGGGTTTCCGCACTCGAACGCGCCCTCTTTCACCGAGGTGATCCGGCGCGGTCCGAGCTTGCCCGCGAGCAGGCTGATCGCGGTGCACATCACGCCCGCGATGACGAGGAGGATCAGGACTGGAAGGTACGGAGTCAGGTAGCTGTCCATGGGTCTCCCTCTGAAAGGCGGCGGAAACTAAGCTGAGTGAGGGGGGGTGTCAACGAGGATGGTGGGGGTATTTTCGGCCGCGGGACACGATCCCTTTTTCCGTGCTCGCTGCTCGGTTCCCGCAAGGGGAACCTGCGCGGCTGTGCGCGGGAAAAATGGATCGCGCTCCCCGCTGCCTGTGTACCCGCGATCTGCGTCGACACGGGTTGCGCCGTTCCAATGCGGTATTGCGCGAGCGGCGAGCGTTATCCGTGCGGGCGGCGTGAGAACGTCATGACGCCGTCGTCGATGCGCGCGTGGCGCAGCTTCAACAGATCGGCCACGTAGTTCTGGTAGAGCTTCCACGGCGCGACCGAGCCCTGGTGCGGGAACTCGTTGGCGGCGCGGCGCACGTATCCCGAGGTGAAATCGAGGAGCGGTTCTGCGGTCACGGATGGATCATTGTTGTGCGGGCTGCAGCTCGCATATCCGTTGATATCCATATATCGGAGCAATCGGCAGACATATGCCGAGGTGAGGTCGCTCTTCAATGTCCACGAGGCGTTGGTATATCCAATCGCGAGCGCGAGATTGGGGACATCGCTGAGCATCATCCCCTTGTAGGCCATCGCCTTTGCAGGCTCGACAACCTTGTCGTCGATTGAAAGCGATATCCCGCCGAGGAACTTCAATTTGAGTCCCGTCGCGGTGACGATGATATCGGCATCGAGTCGCGCCCCTGAATGCAGCTGCAGGCCTGTCTCGGTGAAGGAATCGAACTGATCGGTCACCACCGACGCGCGTCCCGAATTGATCGCGGCGAAGAGATCTCCATCGGGAACAAGACAGAGCCGCTGGTCCCAGGGTTGATAGTTCGGATTGAAATGAGTATCGACGTCGATATTCGGGCCGACCTGCTTGCGCACGAGCTTGACGAGGATCTTCTTCGCGCGCTCTGGATATCGACGGCAGAACGAATACATCGCCATTCCCAGGCCGACATTCTTCCAGCGCGCGATCGCGTGCGCGGCACCATCTCCGAGCAGCGCCCGCACCCCATTGGCAACAACATCCTGCTCGGGGCGCGAAAGAATATAGGTGGGCGAGCGCTGGAGCATCGTCACGTGGGCGGCCCGCTTTGCAAGCTGCGGGACGAGCGTCACCGCGGTCGCTCCGCTGCCGATCACGATGATGCGCTTGCCGGTATAATCGAAACCTTCAGGCCAATGCTGCGGGTGAATGATTTGCCCGCGAAAGCGATCCTTCCCTGGCAGTGGCGGCGTATATCCGGCCTCGTAGTCGTAATATCCCGCGCAGACGAAGAGGAAGGCGCAGGTCCATTCCGATTCAATGCCTGTCGCGCTCTCGCGCACGACGACCGTCCATCGGGATGAACTGCTCGACCACCGCGCGAAGACAACGCGAACACCGCAATGGATCTTCTGATCCACGCCATAGGCCGCGGCGGTCTCGCGCAGATAGTTGAGGATCGATGGGCCATCCGCGAGCGCCTTCGCTCCGGTCCACGGACGGAATGAATATCCCAGCGTGTACATATCGGAGTCGGAGCGGATACCGGGATAACGGAAGAGGTCCCAGGTGCCGCCGAGCCGCTCGCGCCCTTCGAGAATTGCATAGCTCTTCGACGGGCAGCTCTTCTGCAGATGGACGGCCGCACTGATTCCCGAGAGGCCCGCGCCGATGATCAGAACGTCCTGGTGACGCTGTTCCACGTTGCCTCCGCATGCAGGGCACAGGGCGAGTCGCGCGGCACCCTACGGGCAGCGTTAGCGCGACTCAAGAGTCGAAATACCTGCGCCGCTGTCGCACGCAGATTGGCACTGGACAATCGCGATCGAACGATCTGATATGCCGCGCTCGCTCCAATGACCGGGGACCGTGTCCCCACTCGACCTGCTTGGAGACACCAAATATGAAACGACTGCTCCTCATCGCTGCAATGGCCAGTGCGGCCTGCAGCTCGACTGCGACACCCACGGTATCGATTGCGCTCAGCCCGGTGACGGCCACGATTTCGACTGGTGCCACGCAGGCATTCAGCACGACGGTCGGTGGGACCAGCAACGCGGGCATTACCTGGAGCGTGACGGAGGCGGACGGCGGCACTGTCGCGGATGGCCTCTACACGGCTCCGGCAACCGCGGGCACCTATCACGTCGTTGCAACCACGGCGGCAGACACGAGCAAGAAGGCAACGGCGACCGTTACCGTGACGACGCCGGTTGTAGTGACGGTTTCGCCCGCGACGGTGTCGCTCCTGACTGGAGCGACGCAGACGTTCACGGCGACCGTGACCGGTGCGACCAACACGGCCGTGACCTGGTCTGTCGAAGAGATCGGAGACGGCACGGTCACTACGGCGGGCGTCTATACCGCCCCTTCAAACAGCGGCACGTATCGCGTCATCGCAACCAGCGTCGCCGACGGAACCAAGGTGGGAAGCGCCGTCGTTACTGTCGGCGCGATCGGCGTCTCCATCGCGCCGGGCCTGGCGACGCTCATCACGGGCGCGCAGCAGACGTTCACTGCGACGATTACCGGCAGCACCAATACCGCTGCGACGTGGACTGTGGAGAATGGCGGCGGCACGATTACTCCGACGGGCGGCGTCTATACCGCGCCTGCAACAGCCGGCATCTATCACGTCGTCGCCACCAGCGCGGCGGATACCAGCAAGAAGGCGACGGCCGTCGTCATCGTGAATCAGGTGGCGGTATTCCTTTCGCCGACGAGCGCGACGGTGGCGCCGAACGGCACGCAAGCGTTCACTGCAACCGTGACTGGCACGACCAACTCCGCCGTGAACTGGACGGTAGCGGAGGATGGTGGCGGCACGTTTACGAGCGGCGTCTATACCGCGCCTGCAACGGCCGGCACGTATCACCTCGTCGCCACCAGCGCGGCCGACCCGAGCAAGTCTGCAACCGCAACCATCACGGTTCCGATTTCGATCACCCTCTCCCCGACCTCGAAGACGATGGGCCCGGGCGAGCAGCAGCAGTTCACCGCAACGGTCACGGGCACGGGCAATCACGACGTGATCTGGTCGGTCGCGGAGTGGCAGCCGAGCAACTTCGGAGGTCAGAACCCGCCCATTGATCAGACGGGATTGCTCACGGCGCCGTCTCAGAATGGAATCTATCACGTCGTCGCCACCAGCCTCGCCGACCCGAGCGTGAGTGCGCTCGCGGAGATCAAGGTATCAATGACGGTGTCGGGAACGGTTACCTATGAGGGCTCCAAGACCGGGCATGTCTACCTGGTGCTTGAGGAGTCCTTCGGCGGGGGCGGCAACGCGAACGTGATCGGCGGCACGACCATCAGCGCCCCGGGACCGTTCACCATTCACGGCGTGACCGCGAGCGGATCAGGAAACAACGCCCAGTTGTTTCTGTCGGCGTGGCTGGACAGCACCGGTTCCACGCCGACTTATGTCGGCTCGCTCGATCCATATGGGACGGCGTTCCAGGCGTTCCCTGAGGCCGCCAGCGTGACGGGATTCGATGTCACGCTCGTTGACCCGACGGTATCGACGCCGAAGGCACCGCCCAACCTCCAGTTCGTCGGTGCGGGATCACACACTGCGCTGATCGCATTCCCGGGCACCAAGAACAACAACAGCCCGGCACCGCTCGTCGACCATTACAAGTTCTACGCGTATCAGACGTCGAGCGATTGCCAGGCGGCCAACCTCCAGCCGTCTCCTGTCACGCTGACCATTCCTGCCTGGGCTTCCAACGTCGCGTTCATGGGTGGTCTGACCGACGGAACGATGTACTGCTTCGCCTATACCCAGATCGCGTCCGGCAACGAGAGTCCGAAGACGTCCTATGGCGACCCCGTCACCATCGGGCCGGCAACGGGCGGCGTGACGGTCTCGGGATCGGTCACCGACGCGAACTTCACCGGAACCGGACACCTCATCATCGCCGCGCTGCTCAACGGTCAGCAGCCGGTTGCGTTCGCGCGCATTCCGCAGACGGCGAATCCGCAGCCCTACACGCTGACGGGCCTCACGCCTGGAACCTACGGACTCGCCCTCATCTACGACCAGCATGACGTCGGATATATCGACCCAGCTGCGGATAACAACACCAGCGGCAATAAGGGCAACAACGCGCCGTCGTTCACTGTCTCGGACGCTGCGCTGACGGGAGTCGACGAAACGCTCACGGGCAGCGGCCCGAGCGCACTCATGTTCACTTCGAGGAGCACGCAATACGCAAGCAACCAGGCCGATGCCGGACTTGAGAATGGATACACCAGCCTGGCTGCCTATGTGACCGGCGGCAACATCGTGCCGTACTCGGTGGAACTCGTCTCTGGCCCGAATGTCGTCGGGTCCGATATGGGCTTCAACGTGAACAACGGCGGAGGCGAATTCGGTTGGCTGACTGATATCCCGCTGACGGGAGGCATCCCGGCGGGCGCGACCTTCGGGTTCAACGTTGTCTCGGCCTCTGGCACGACGCCCATCAGCGTCGTCTGCCCGGCGCCGATTCCGTACGTGACGAATCAGCGCCCCTCGAATGGTCAGCTGATCACCACGCTGACGCCGACGTTCACCTGGACGGCACCGAATCCGGCACCGGCGTCGTACAGCTACCAACTCCGCGTCCAGGCCCTGAACGGAGCCACGATGTGGCAACTCAACAACATCGACAGCTCGACCACGAGCGCCACGTACAACTCCGATTCGCAAGCCAACGCTCCGCTGATCGATGGAGACTACACGTGGAGTCTTCAGGTTCAGGACCATCAGAACAGCTGGTCTCAAGTGCAGACGAACTTCTCGGTCCAGGCGAACTAGTCCGCATCGATTCACCTCGCGCCGCCAGTTCGTGCGGCGCGTAGAGTGGAACTCTGACGAAGAACGAAGGCCCGACTCCGACACCGGAGCGGGCCTTTTTCTTTGCGCATGCCGATGGATTCGGCCTGCGCGGAAAGCGATCGTTCGGCTCAGCTCAACTCGGCGAAGGCGTGAACGCCGATGCGCTCATCGCCCTGTTCGATCGCGCGGACCCGCGCCAGGAGCCGCTCATTGAGCGGGACCGCGAGATTGAGCGCGCGCGCCTGCGCCACGACTGCGCCGTTGAGATCTTCGATCTGTCCTGAGCTGCGGCCGGCGAGAAGACGCTCGAGCATCCCTGAGCGCTGCGTCGGGCGCTGGCGCGAGACGAGGCGCAGCAGAGCGTGCCGCCACGGTCGTGCAATTCGCGCCATCGCACGGGAGGAGCCGGAATCGGCGAGCCAGCGCGGGTCGAGGCCGGAGATGCGCGAGAGCTTGACCCGCTTGGCCTGCGCGACCTGCACGACTTCCGCGATGCACGCGAGCACGAGGCCGCGCGCGTCGGCCCGCAGGCAGAGTTCACCGAAGGAGAGGCCGGAGACAGCGCCGAGTGTCGAGATTGCGCAGTTGAGCGCGAGCTTGCTCCATCGTGCGCCGGCGAGATTGCGCGTCACCCGTGTTGGAAATGCGCGGGAGAGAAGTTGGCGCGCGTTCTCGAGTTGGCGCTCGCCGGCGGAATCGCTTGTCCCGAGCAGGAACGAGCCGCGGCCTGTAAGCCGGACCGAGCCACGAGCCACGCTGGTGGCGGACCAGCCGATCACCGCGCCAAGCGTGCGCGCCGCGCCGACGCGGGCCGCGACCTTCTCCTCGGGGAGTCCATTCTGCAAACAGACGATCGCACCATCGCGCGCAAGCAGAGCCTGGGACACCGCGAGTGCGGGCTCCGTCTCTTGAGCGCGCGTGCAGAGCAGGATCAGTTCATAGAGCGCACCGTTGGCCAGCCTCGGCAGTTCGGCTCCGATCTCATCGGCAGCGATCGCTGCGCTGCACGCGACGGCAAGCCCCGCTCCGCCCAGCGTCACGCCCGATGCGCGCAGGAGCGCCGCTCTTTCATTGGAGCCCGCAGCAAAACCAAACTGATCATCCGGGTTGCGCGTGGAGAGCAGGCGCGCAGCCACTGCGCTTCCCACCGCGCCCATTCCGATGATGCCGATTCGAGTTGCCGTCACGCGGCTTCCATCGCTCGCCAGCAACCCGTTGTCGAGCGCGAAGACGCTGCGCAGTGCAACTCTCGCGCAGGAATCTATTGCGAAGGCAGGAGCCCTGCTAGGTTGCGCGCGGCCGTACACCAACTCAGGAGCTCCTCTGCGCATTTCATCTCATTGCCGCTCCTTCGCCCTGCTCTGCGCCTCGATTCTCACCACGCCGCTCACTGCAACAGCAGCGGTCGAATCACTGCCCGCAGCGCCCCAGGCCGCCACCAGCGCGGTCGCCGTCGATTCACCCGCACCTGCGCCCAGCGAAGCGAAGGCGCTCCTCGACGATTTCAATTACGGCCTTCCCTTCTTCGGCAGAGAGGCCGTCAAGGCGGGCGCCAACCTGCCGCTGCCGATCGGCGTGATGCTGATCGGGCAATACCAACGCGAGGACATCAGCGTGCACGGCATGAAGATCGGCCTCGGCGGCCAACCGCTGGTCGACGCATCGTTCGTCGGCTTCAACGGATTGACCACACGTGTGAGCAACATGCTCGTGCGCGGCGACGTCTGGCTCTTTCCCTTTCTCAATGTCTACGGCATCGCGGGTGAATCCTGGTCGAACACGACCGTCTCGCTCACGCGGCCCATCAACACGTCGATCGAAGTTGACTCGCACGGCCTGACCATCGGGTTCGGCGGCACGGTCGCCTGGGGAATCGAGCCTTATGGATTCGTCACCCTCGACGCCAACCTGACCTGGGCAGACCAGAACATTCTCTCGAGCCCGCAGCGCACACTCACCGTCACGCCGCGCATCGGACACCGCTGGGTCTCGGAGACGAACGCTGGCCGCGCCTATACGATCTGGTTCGGCGCATCGATGGAAGAGTTCGAGAGCCATACGGATGGCTCGCTCGCATTCAATTCGGTTCTACCGGGCGGCACGGGCGCAATCCTCCAGCAGATCCCCAGCGACTTCGGGCAATGGATTGGAACCTTGACGACAGCGCAGCAGAACGCGCTCGGTGCGCTTCTGGGCGAACTGGGCAGCGCGTCCAAGGACCCGAATGCGCGCACGCAGTTCAGCATGTCGATCAACCCGCGGAAGGCCTGGAACATGCTCGTCGGCGGCTCGACGGATCTCAATCGCCACTGGCAACTCACCGGCGAGGGAGGCTTCCTCGGTTCGCGCACCAGCGTGGTGGGCAATCTCTGTTATCGATTCGGAATCTGATCATGACGCGTGAATTCGAAGGCAAGGTCGCTCTGGTTACGGGAGCCTCGCGGGGAATTGGACGGGCGACGGCGATTAAGCTGGCGCAAGAGCGATGCAAGCTCGCGCTCGCCTATGCCTCCAATGATGCGGCGGCGCTCGAGGTGAAAGCGCTCTGCGAAGTGGCCGGTTCGCCGCTGGTGCAGCTCTTCAAGTTCGACGTCGCCGACGCCGCCGCTTGCGCGAAGGCGACAGACGACGTGCTCGCTGCGTTTGGCGGACTTGATATCCTGATTAACAACGCCGGCATTTCAATCGACGGGTTAATCCTCCGTTACAAGCCGGCGGACCTCGAGAAGACGCTGCAAACGAATCTCTCGAGCGCGTTTCATCTCAGCAAGGCGGCGGCGCGCGCGATGCTGCGCAAGGGCGGCGCGATCGTCAACGTCACCAGCGTCGTCGGCGAGATGGGCAATGCCGGCCAGAGCGCTTATGCGATGGCGAAGGCGGGATTAATCGGATTAACCAAGAGTCTTGCGCGCGAACTGGGCAGTCGCTCGATTCGAGTCAATGCAGTCAGTCCGGGTTTTGTCGAGACGGATATGACGAAGGAACTTCCCGAGGCGGCGAAGACCGCGATGGTGTCGGCGGCCGCGCTGGGACGCGTCGGGACGGCGGAGGAGGTTGCGGAGGCGATCGCATTTCTCGCGAGTGCGCGCGCGGCGTTCATTACGGGCGAAGTAATGCGCGTCAACGGCGGGCTCTATATGTAGTCGCTGGAATCAGCGACTGCATTCCAGCGCCAAATGGGCGCCCGATACCAGGGCGCCCGCGGCCTGCAGCGGCACCTTGCGTACAACTCCATCTGCTCCAATCGCGATCATCGTCGGCGTATCCCCCGCACCAAGCTGCTGCGCCAATCGAATCTCAGGCGGCCCCGCCTCGATATCCACACGCACCTTCACCACGCCCAGGAGCAGGTGCTTCATCTCCGCCGATGCGAACAGTTCATGCTCGACGCGCCGGCAGAGTTCGCAGCCGTGCCTGTGAAAGTAGACGACCATCCGCGCGCCACTGCGCTTGCGCTCGGCCTCTGCGCCCTCGTAGCCAGACGCATTGAGGAACCAGGCTTGCGTGACTTGCGGCACCGCGGGGCCCGTTGTCGCCGCGTCCAGCTTCTCGGTCAGGGAACTCGGCGGCGCGGGCGGAGGCGAAAAGTGGATGAGGTTCGCCATCTGTTCGTTGATGCCGCCAACGTCTCTCCAGAGTGCGCCAGCGAAGGCCAGCAGCAGCAACATCAAGACCCGTCCGAGATATTTTCCGTGCGCGTTTGCCACGCGTCATCCTACTCCGCGTCCGCGCCGCGAGCTGCTCGACCAATGCGATCCAGCCGACAACCGAGGCGAAGTTCAACACCCTGCTAAAGTGCGCGCCGATGATCCGCCTGCGCCACCCTCTCCCGCTCGCGCCGACGCACGCTCCCGGGCGACTCGACCCATCGAGTGCGGCGCGGCTGGGCATTGTCCCGCACGGCGAGGCGCGCGCAGAGGGGCTTCTCGATCGCTTCGGCCGCGCCCACCGCACTCTGCGCATCTCCCTCACCGAGCGCTGCAACCTGCGCTGCCGATACTGCATGCCCGAGGAAGGCGTTGCGCTGCATACGCGCGATGAACTGCTGACGTTCGACGAGATCGAGCGGATCGCCGCGCTGTTCGTCCGCCTGGGGATCCGGCGCATTCGCCTGACAGGAGGAGAGCCGCTGGTCCGGCGCGGAGTTGAAACGCTGGCGGCACGAATTGGCGCGATGAAGAGATCGTTGGCACTCAACACATCTGCCCCGAGCGCGCAGGCGCCAGCTCTCGACGAGTTGCTGCTCACGACGAACGGACTTCTCCTCGAGCCGTTGCTGCCCGCGCTGCTCGCTGCCGGCCTCGATGGTGTCAACATCTCGCTCGACACGCTGTCGGCGGCGCGGTTCGAGAAGCTGACGCGGAGGACCGGACTTCGCGAGACGCTCTCCGCCGTACGGGCAGCCGCGCGCGCGCCCGGATTGCGCGTGAAGGTGAATGTCGTCGCGATGCGGGGAGTGAACGACGACGAGATCTGTCTGCTGGCGTCGCTCATTGCCGGAGAGCTCGGCCTCGAGCTGCGCTTCATCGAGTACATGCCGTTCGAAGGAAATCACTGGAGCGACTCGGCGCTCTTTCCGGCCGCGCAGATTCGCAGCGAACTCTCGCGTCGATTCCAACTCGAACCGCTCGGCCTCGATCAAGACGGCAACGGCACGGCGCAGATCTTCACGCTGCGCGAGCGCAGTTCAGACGCACTCCTGATCGGACGCGTCGGCATCATCTCCTCGATGAGCGAGCCGTTCTGCGCGACCTGTTCGCGGCTGCGTCTCACGGCGGACGGGCATCTGCGCTGGTGCCTGCTCGACGAGGGTGAGCTCGATCTGCGCGGCCCTCTGCGCGCGGGCGCGAGTGAAGCCGACCTCTGCGCGATCATCGAAGAAGGTCTGTCACGCAAGCAGGCCGGACACGCATCCGCAGCAGATCTGCTCGAAGCGCAATCGCACACGGGTGCGCGCGCGATGATCCGCATCGGAGGATGAACGCCGTCAGTGCGCGTCCGCCGGAGGCTTCGCGCCACGTCCCGAGCCGAGCAGAAACACGAGCGGCAACGTCGCGATGATGGTGAAGCCGACGAGATAGAAGATGTCGCCAAACGAGAGCACGACGGCCTGGATCGATACGCTGCCGTCGAGCAGCGCGCGCGCGCGCTGTCCCGCGGAGACAAGATCTGCACCCTTCGCGACCATGCCCGCGGTCAGCGCGGCGAGTCGGCCTTGCGCGAGTGCCGACGTCATCCCGAGTTTCTCGACGAGAACCGCGCGATGGAACGCGTTGCGATCAGTCAGCAGCATCGTCAGCACCGCGATGCCGACACTGCCGCCCATCTGCCGCAGGAGGGAGTAGATGCCGCTCGCCTTCGAGATGTCCTGCCGCGGGATGGGCCCGAGCGTCGCGAGCGTGAGCGGCAGATAGATCGACACGGAGGCCGCGCCGCGCACGATCATCGGCCAGAAGAAATCGTCCGCGCCCGTCTGCGGCGTCATGATTCCGCGCATCCAGAACATGGTGCCGCAGAGGATCAACGAGCCGATCACAATCAAGACGCGCGCGTCGATCCGACCATTCAGGCGGCCGAGCAAGGGAAACATGAAGGCCGACGCGAGGGCGCCCGGAAGCAGCATCATGCCTGTCTGTTCGGCGGTAAAATGGAGGATCGATTGCGCGAAGATCGGCACGGCAAACATCGCGCCGTATAGCCCCATGCCGACGACCATCGAGAGCACGCCGCCGGCCGCGAGCGAGCGATGCCGCAGCACGCGCAGGTCGACGCAGGGAAATTCGATCACGAGTTGTCGCCAGACGAAGAAACCCAGGCCCAGCGCGGCGCAGAGCGCGCAGCCAATAATCAGCCTGGAGGCAAACCAGTCCTCCTGGTTGCCCTCCTCGAGCATCGTCTGCAGGCCGCCAACCGCGATGACGAGGAGAAGAATTCCCAGCCAGTCGACGGGCTGTCCGACCGTCTTCGCCTTGTCCTCGTGAAGGAACGCGATTGCCATCATCGTGGCCGCGATGCCGACCGGGAGGTTGATGAAGAAGATCCAGCGCCAGTCGAGCGCAGTCACGATGTAGCCGCCGAGCGTCGGGCCGATCGCAGGACCCGCGATGACACAGATCCCGAACACTGCCTGCGCCATCGGTTGCTGCGCGGGAGGAAACGTCTCGAAGAGAATCGCTTGCGCCTTCGCGAGCAGACCGCCGCCGCCGAGGCCCTGCAAGAGGCGCGCGAAGATCAGCACGGGCAGGCTGGTGGCCACTCCGCAGAGCATCGATGCGGCGGTGAACGCGACCATCGAGAAGATGAAATAGGTCTTCTTCCCGAACCGATCTCCCAGCCATGCCGTGAGCGGAAGAATGATGACGTTCGCGATCGCGTAGATGGTGACGACCCAGCCGACCTCGCTCAAAGTCGCGCCCAGCGAGGCCTGCATGTCGGTGAGCGCGACGTTGACGATGCTCGTGTCGATCACCTCGAGCAGCGCACCGAGCGACGCCGCGACGAGGATCGCCCATTTGCGCCAGGAGGGATCTGGCGCGAGCACGCTCGAAGATTTCGTTTCGGCCGCGTTGCTCAAAGGGCGACCTGCTATCGCGTGTGAACGGTGACGTCGGCCGACATCCCCGCGCGCAACGCCACGCCCGGCGGGAGGTCGCGGAGCGTGATGCGAACAGGCACGCGCTGCACGACCTTGACGAAGTTCCCGCTCGCGTTGTCGGGAGGCAGGAGAGCAAAGCGAGCGCCGGTGCCGCCCGCCATGCTCTCGATCACACCGTGCAGATGCTCACCCGAGAAGCTGTCGATGCGGACATCGACCGCCTGGCCCGCGCGCATCGAGCCGACCTGCGTCTCCTTGAAGTTCGCGACGAGATAGAGCGCGTGCGGCACCAGCGTCGCGATCGCCTGCCCCGCGCCGACGAGCTGGCCCTCGTGCGCAGAGAGGCGTGTCATCACGCCGTCCTCGGTCGCGACGATCTTCGTGTACGAGAGCTGCAGACGCGCGAGGTCGAGCGTCGCCTCCGCTGTCGTGACGCGGGCCTGCGAAAGATCTGCATTGGCGCGCGCAACGGCCACCATCGCGTTGACCGGTTCGCTCTGCCGCAGCTGCCCGCGGGCCTCGGCGATCTTCGTCTCCGCACCCTTTGCCTGATCGATCGCCGCTGTGAGCTGGGCGCGCGCACCGAGCAACGAAGCCTGCGCAGAATCATTCGTGGCCTGCGCGTTGTCCACGCGCTCCTGCGAGACAGCCTGCGCGAGCTTGAGTTCCTGCATGCGCGAGAGATCCTGCTGCGCGCGACGCGCCTCCGCCTCTGCACGCGCAAGCCCGGCCTTGGCCGCATCTACCTGTGCGCCCGCATTCCCCGCGGCCGCCGTCGAGCCCGAGACGCGCGCTTGCGCAGCGCCGAGCCCACCGCGCGCCGACGCCACCGCGACCTGCGCCTGCGCCTCCGCTGCCTGCGCCTGCGCGCGCGCTGTCGCGAGCTCTCCCTCCGCCTGCTTCACGCGCGCCGCATAGTCAGCCGGATCGAGCTCGATCAGCTTGTCGCCCTTGTGCACCGGCGCGTTGTCCTGGGCGAAGACATGCAGCACCTGTCCAGCCACGCGGGGGGCAAGCGGGACCACATCGGCCTCAATCTGCGCGTCGTCGGTCGTCTCATTTCCGCGCGAGAGAAACACGAGCAGAGCCGCGACCAGCGCGGTCCCGAGCAGCGCAACAGCAACAATCACCAGCGGCTTCTTCTGCGACTTCACAGCAAGCGGCGCCGCGCCACTGCGGGCCTCGGCGAGCGTCGCCACCTTCTTGCTGCCCTCGTCCGACTTTGCTGCCGACTCCATGTGCTGCTCCTCGAGAAGCGGCGTTCAGCACCACTTCGAACTTTGGACTTTGGGAACTGCCGGCGGGCAGAGATCAGTGCCGTCCACCGCGCAGCAGTAGCGCAGAGATGTCGCGAGCCCACGCCTCGGGCGCGCGCCGACTCTGCGGCCGCGCGCGCGTCTCTTCCACCGCTCCGCGAAGCATTCCGCGAAAGAGCACGTGGAGGACCGGCATGCTCTCCACCGAGAGCGCCTTCGCGGCGAAACCGCGCTTGAGAAGGTCGTGCGCCTTCTGGCTGATCTGTTCGCCTGCGGCCTCCTTCTGCTTGCGCAGCGCGGGCGACGGTTCCGCCTCGGCCATCAGCGCGGCGAGGCTGCTCTTCTCTTCGCAGAAGGAGAGAAACACGACGATGAAGTGACGCAGTTGCTCCGAGAACGGCTCCGCCTTGTGGCTCACGAGCGACGCATCGAGCACCTCGATGAGACCGTTGCGGCGAGCGTCCACCAGCGCGGCGAGCAGCGCGTGGCGATCCTTGAAGTGGTTGTAGAGGGTGCCCACCGCTACGCCGGCACGCGCCGCGATCGCCTCCATCTTCGCGTCATGCAGGCCCATCTCGGAGAAGACCTGCTCGGCCGCCTGGAGGATCTGCGTCGTCGCCACCTCGCGCAGCCGGGTCCGCAGTGGCTGCGCCTTCACGCGCGAAGATGAATTTGGATTCATATTCTGAATCTATCTCCAGATTAGAGTCGCTGCATCACGAAAATGAATCTGGATTCAGATTGTGAATCTAGATTTCATTTTGTGCAGTCCGGCATCCGTTCGCCGCGTCGGCGGGAGGACTCCCGATCGAGCGCAGGAGGACCGCGCCCAGCACGATCGCCCCGCCCGTCAGCGCCCAGGCAGTCGGGCGCTCGCCCGTTCCCAGCAAGACCCAGAGCGGATTGAGCAGCGGTTCCAGCATCGACAAGAGGCTCGCCTCTGCGGCTGGGACCTGCGTAAGTCCCCGCGCGAAGAGCAGATAGGCGCAGCCCATCTGGACCACGCCGAGCCAGAGCAGACCTGCGAGCGCGAAGAGGGGCACCGGTGCGCAAGCCGTGAACGTCTGGTGGATCTCGGAGAGGGAGAACGGCAGCGCGATGCCCGCGGCGAGAAGATTTCCCAGCGTCGTCGACGCGACGGCGTCGCCTTCGCTGCCTCCCGACTGCCCCCGGGCATCGCGACGCAAGAGGAGCATCGAGAGACCGAAGAAGAGTCCGCTCGCCGCGCCCAATGCGTTGCCAAGCGCGTGTCCAGGCTCGATCCGTCCGACGAAGAAGAGCGACAGACCGGCAAGCGAGAGCACGATCGGCAGCACGTCGCGACGGCGGCGCGGCTCTCCGAGCAGAAGCGGCGAAAGCAGGAGAACGTAGGCTGGGCCTGTGTACTGAAGGAAGATCGCGTTCGCCGCCGACGTGAGCTTCGTCGCGCAGACGAACGTGAGGATCATTGCGGCGTAGGCGAAGGCGGTGCTCCAGCGCGCACGCGAGAGCCTCGGACGCAGCACCAGCAGCGAAAAGAGGACCGTGATCGCCGCGCGCGCTCCCGCAATGGCGAGGCCGGACATCGGCGTCCATTTGATGAAGAGGCCGCCTGTCGACCAGAGCAGCGCTGCGCCAACGATGAAGAGCGCACCACGACGATGCGCGCTGGGGCCTTGCGCAGCCGGAGCATCGCTCACCCGCGCATCACCAGCGCCTGGAGTTCAAGCAATGCCGACCCAAACGCCGTCTCGATCAACTCGAGCTGCGCCGTTGCCGAGGAGAGGTCGCTCGCCTTGGCGCGCAACTCCATCTGCGTAGCGAGCGCGAGCAACTCGACCGCGCCCAGTGTGCCGCAGCTCCCCTTGAGCGCATGGGCCTCGCGCACGACCGCGTCTGCATCGGCCACCATCACGGCGGCGCGAAGGCGCGCAATCCGATCGGGTGTCCCCGATGCGAACAGGTCGACGAGTTCGGAAAGGAGGCCGCCCGAATCGTCGAGGGCATTGAGCTCCGCAAGCGTGGCTGGGTCGATCGACATTCCAGCAATCTACCCAAGGCGCGGCGTGTATGCGCGAACTCCTGTTACATTCGCCGCCCTCTCGCCACCGGAGGCCTTTTGATGCGAACCGTCGCCCTCTGTCTCGCGCTGTGCTCTGCAATCGCGTTCCCGCGCGCTGCCCGCGCCGATGACATCGACTACAAGAAGCTCTACGCGCGCGTCGCGCCTGGCGTCGTGCTCGTCTATGGCGAGGCCGGGAAGCTCGGCTCCGTCGGCTCGGGGTCCATCATCCGCGACGACGGATTGGTGGTCACCAACGCGCACGTCATTCTCGATCACGAGACGCAGAAGCCATACGAGAAGCTCTTCATCTTTCTCAAGCCCGACAAGATCACCGGCCACAACGAGGAGGATCTCAAGCGCGGGTTCGTCGCGCAGTGGGTCGTCTATAGCGCCGAGATGGATCTGGCGTTGCTGCGCATGGTCGCGCCGCCGCGCGGGCTGACGATCGTGCCGCTCGCGGACGATGCGAACATCGCGGTCGGAGAGGCCACGGCAGCGATCGGCCATCCCGAGAGCGGCGCGAAATGGTCGCTCACCACCGGACGCATCGGCGGAACCTGGAGCGACTTCGACGGCGTCAAAGGCAAGGACGTCTACCAGATGGAGACGAGCGTGAACCGCGGCAACTCGGGCGGGCCGCTGCTCGACGGCAACGGATATCTCATCGGCATCAACACCTCGATCGCACGGCGCGCGCCCGATGGATTGGCGATCACCGGCGTGAACTTCGCGATTCAGAGCAGCGTCGTCCGCCGGTGGATCGCCAGTTCGCACGAGCAGATCGCGGCGGCCCCTGACCTCTCCAATGCACAACCAACGAGCGTTCCGCCCGCGCCAGACGCGATCGCGCGCGCGCAGCCACCTCCACCAGCAGAGGAGACCGTGCCCGCGCCGGGAACACCGCCGCGTGAGCCGTCGCTGCAATCGCTGCCACAACCGGCGACGCCCGGAGACCAGGTCACCATCTCCGCGACGATTCCCGTCGCGCCTGCGCGCGGCAAGCGCGGCTACACCTCGCGCGAGCCGCCGGGCCGCGTGCTGAGCGGGTCGGAACTGACGAAGGCGCTCGCCAGGAAGGCGTTCGACGACCTCGACACCGAAGGCGCCAAGCACAAGTCGGCGCACTGACCGGATGGCACCCTCCCGCGTTCCACTTCCTCTCGCTGCGCCGCCGCGACCGAGCAGCGTTCTGCTCAGCGAGCCGATGCTGCGCTACCGCTGCAACCAGAAGGGCTGCTGCTGCCGCGGCTGGGACATCCCGTTCAAGCTCGATGACTTTATTCGCCTATACGAATATCTCCCCGAGGCAGATCGGGCGGAACTTGGCGCCGGGCTCAAGCTCGTGGTCGACGAGGCGGCACCGGAAGAGTCGGTGGATCTCATCCTCAAGTCGCTCAAGCTCGCGGGCGTCGGAGAGGATCGCCACTGCCGTTTCGTCGAGGGAGACGGCGGCTGCCGCGTCCACGCCCAGCACGGCATTCCTGCTCTACCCGACATCTGCGTGAACTTCCCGGCGGTCGGCTTTCGCGACGAGCAGGCGGACGTCGTCGAGCTCTACTGGGACCCGGTCTGCCCCGAGGTCGTGCGGATCTTTGCTGAGAACGAGAGCACGCTCACGATGCACAGCATCGACGCAGGCACATCCAGCGCGCCGACCTCGATCGCGGCGCAAGCGACGAGTCCGGACGAGATGGGCTGGCACGACGCGGGCTTTGCGCAGCGGGTTGCGAATGCACGCGAGCCGCTCAGGGCGCATCTTGGCGGCATTGCGCTCTCTCGCGCACAACTGCTGCACCTCCGGCAAGCTTCTGTGCAGACGCTCGGTGATCGCGGTCGGGCCACGTGGGAGTCGCTTGCCGCGGTGCTCAACGGATTTCGCTCGCTCACGATTGAGCGTGCGCTGTCATTCACGCCGCAAGAACCAGAAGACCTCGAAGCGTTTCAGCGCTATCTCGGCGCCTGCATCGGCGCACACGGCGCCCCACTCCTCTTCTGGTCGCTGCGCAAGATGGAGCGGCTCGTGTTTGCCATCGACCTCGCGCCACTGCTTGCGAACCCGAAGCAACTGCTCGCGGCGCTCGAGAACTGGGGCGACGCGCTCGATGGCGCCTACTTCGCGCACGAGCAATCGCTGCGGCCGATCTTCTCGCGCTACCTTCAGCACCGCTTCGCGATGCTCTACGTCAACCAGGAGGGCGAACTCCGCGAGGCCGCCGACACCGTCGCGCTGATTTTCGGAACCGCGCTCCGTTATGCGGGAGCGCTTGCGACCGCACTCGAGCGACCCGTCGATGATGCAGTCGCACAAGCGGCGATCAGCGCGGCCGAATATCTCTATCGCTCGCTTCAATTCGACGCAGAGTCCCTGCCCTGGTACGCGTCCGCCGAGGGAAGACCTCCGCGCGAGAAGGCGCAAGCCCCAGTGCAGCCATGAAACACAAGGAGCAGGTCATGCAGCGCGCAGGATTATCGAAGGCCCGCTTCGTTTCCGTTCTCTGCGCGGGGGCAACCATCTTCTCGTTCGGGGCAGAAGCAGGAAGCGTCCCCGACGCGACGCCACCGCTCTCGGGCAAAACCAGCCCGCTTCCCGCGGCAAACGCCAGACCGCGCCTCGCGTTCCTCGATTTGGCGGCAGGCCCGGAGGTCACGCGCGAGGTTGCCCAGGCCGCCGGCGACCTGTTCGTCGTGTCGCTCTCCGACACGGCGCGGTTCGACGTCATTACCAAAGCCGACGTCAAGGCAATGCTCGGATATGAAGCGCAGGCCCAGCTGCTCGGCTGCGGCGAGGCGAGCTGCATGGTCGATCTCGGCGGAGCACTCGGCGCGGCCTATCTCGTCAACGGATCGCTCGGCCGGCTCGGCGGACAACTGCAGCTCACGCTCGCGCTGATCGACGTCGCCGCGGCCTCGGTGAGCAAGCGGGTTTCTCTCGCGCTCAATGAGGCTTCGCTGCAGGCGGGAATGCGCGATGCCGTGCTGCGGCTAACCGGGAGTGTCGTCATCGATCCGGGACCTGTCGACGCCTGCGGCACACCACCGTGCGCGCGCGAGGCAATCGCGGCCTGCAAGCGCTGGTGGGAGAAGGAGTGGGACTCGCAGACCATCGTGGGAATCGTTCCCGACGGTCCGGTGGAGCAGATGCTCGTGGATGGCAAGCCCGCGCGGGTCTTCCTGCTCCTCGTGCGCACGCGCGCATTGAATGGTGAGCGCAGCGAAGATATGGCCCATATCCGCTTCAAGAAGATCGAAGGGGATTGGTACTTCGACCAGGCCACGAAGAGCCACCTGCGCAATCTTCCCATCTCACCCGACGATCCACCGCCGGACGCGAACCTCGTCACATTGCTCGGCAGCGGATTCGCAGCCACCAAGGGCGGCGATGCGCGCATCGTCAAACTGACTCCAGGGAGATTCCCTGATTACACGCGAGCGGTACCGACGGCCGCGCCACCCAGGACCGCGAAGTGGGCCTACACCTTCGGCGTGACCTATTCGAAAGCGGGCAAGACGACCATCTGTCCGCGCGCAGAAGCGGCGATCGTCAAGCTCAAGGGCGGCTGGAGTTATCTCGCCGGCGCCGATGGACGCTGCGAAGAAGTACTCGACGCACAATAGAGGCCGAGCCAGTGCCCCCGCCGGAGCAGCGAAACCCCAAAAAACGCTTCTCCTCTGTCGAGATCGACTGGGATGACGAACTGCCACCACCGCCGGCGCATCTCGAGCTCCTCGAGGATCGCTCGCGCGAAATCATCTCCAAGAACGAAAGCCCGGATATCGGCTTCAGTTACAGCATCAACCCTTATCGTGGCTGTTTTCACGGCTGCGCCTATTGCTATGCGCGGCCGACGCACGAATATCTCGGATATGGAGCGGGCAGCGACTTCGAGAGAAAGCTGACGTTCAAGCCGCACGCTGCGCAGTTGCTGCGCGAGGCCTTCGAGCGGCCCTCGTGGGAGGGCGAGCTGATCGTCTTCTCCGGAGTCACCGATTGCTACCAGCCCATTGAAGCGGATATGCGGCTGACGCGTGGATGTCTCGAGGTCTGCGCCGACTATCGCAACCCGGTGAGCATCATTACAAAGTCGCCGTTGATTGAACGGGATATCGACCTCCTATTGGCGCTGCAGCGGGACGCGGCCTGCAGCGTGACGATATCGATTCCGCTCTGGAAGCGGGAGAGCGCGCACGCGCTCGAACCCTATGTCGCGACACCGCAGCGACGCATCGAGACGATTGCTCGACTGGCGCAGGCGGGTATTCGCGTCGGAGTGAATGTCGCTCCACTCATTCCGGGACTGGGCGACGAGGAGATGGTTTCCGTACTCGAAGCAGCGGCAGCCGCCGGCGCAGCGTGGGCGGGAACGGTCTTCCTGCGCTTACCTGGTGCAGTCGCGCAGGTCTTTGAAGAGCGACTGCGCGCCAATCTTCCGCTGCGGGCCGAGCGGATTCTGCATCAGATTCGCGTGGCGCGAAAAGGTCTGCTCAACAGCGCCGCGTTCGGAGAGCGGATGCGCGGCAGCGGTGTGCATTGGGAGATGACGAGGCAACTCTTCAACAAGAGCTGCGAGCGCCTCGGTCTGGCCAACAGCGAGATGTTCGTGATCGAGAGGGAGAGCACGTTCCGCAGACCGCCGCGCGCAGGCGATCAACTCTCGCTTCTCTGAGCCATCCTGCGCAGCGATTCATCCCCCTGCACGCGCATATTGAACCAACCCTGCGTCCGTCGTGCGCCGAGGCTTTCATAGAACGCGATCGCCGATTCGTTCCAATCGAGCACCTGCCAATCGACCCGCCCGCAACCTTCCGCGAGCGCGGTCTGGGCGAGGTCGGCGAGGAGGGCCCGACCAATTCCCTGGCCTCGCAATTCAGGCATTACAAATAGATCCTCGAGATAAATCCCCGGCCGGCCCAGCCAGGTTGAATAGTTATAGAACCAGAGAGAGAAGCCGGCCGAGGTTCCATTGAGCTCCGCGATCGTCGCGCGGAATCGCGGCTCCGGCCCGAATCCATCGCGCAGCAGATCGGCGTGCGTCGCAATCACGGCATCGGGAGCGCGCTCATAGTTCGCGAGAGCGCGAATCAACGTCAGCAAGGTTGGGACGTCGCCTCGCTCCGCGCGCCGCAGGCGAATGGGGCTCATCGCAGCTTCACGTCGCGGCCAAGCTTGTTCCCGAGAACCTCTGCAATGCGCGCCCAGAGTTCGCCGCCGCCGCGGGTATCGATCCACGCGCCGGCGTCATTGCGGCTGTAATGCGCCGCCGCCAGCTCCGCAGCAAACCAGATCTGCCTCGCGGCGCGATGCGAATTGAGGATGTATCGCGCGCCGTCCTCGAACTCGATGGTGATGACATCACCCGTCGAATCGACCTCGATTCCACTGACCGCGCCCAGCGCGCGATCGATCTGCTTGAGCTCATCGGCGGCCTGCTTGTCGAACATCGCGTCATCCATATTGCCAACATCGCACGAACGACGCCGACGACGAAGGCGAAGGCAAAAGCTTGCGCAGTCCCGCCGCATCTGTTCACCTCGCGCCCCATGCGCCGAGTCATCAGCCCCAACGAGGCGACCACGCTTCTCGCGTCGGTCCAGAACCACCTTCTCTACTCCCAGGGAAAGGACAAGTACGGCGCGACCCGCCACGACAAATTCATGTCTCTCGCGCTCGCCGTGCGCGATCGCCTCGTCGAGCGCTGGAGCGCGACGCAGCAGCGCTACTATCGAAGTGACGCCAAGCGCGTCTATTACCTCTCTGCTGAATTTCTCATGGGGCGCGCTCTCTATAACAACCTGCTCAACCTCGAGATGATCGACACCGCGCGCGAGGCGCTGCAGATGGGCGGGCTCTCGCTCGACGATCTCACCGAGCAGGAGCCCGATGCAGGATTGGGCAATGGCGGCCTCGGTCGCCTCGCCGCCTGTTTCCTTGATTCAATGGCCACGCTGGATATCCCCGGATATGGCTATGGCATTCGTTATGAGTTCGGAATGTTCGAGCAGCAGATCCGCGACGGCGCGCAGATTGAAAAGCCGGACGAATGGTTGCGATTCGGAAACCCGTGGGAGCTGCCGCGGCCGGAATATATGGTCCCGGTTCAATTCGGCGGGCGCGTCGAGGAGCGCAAGGATCCGAACGGAGACTTCAGCGTCCGTTGGGTGCCCAATGAGCAGGTCATGGCGATGGCCTATGACACCCCGATCGCGGGATATGGCACCGAGACGGTCAATACGCTGCGCCTCTGGCGTGCGCGCTCATCGAGCGAATTCGATCTGACCCAGTTCAATGACGGTGATTATGAGCGCGCCGTCCTCGATAAGAACAAGAGCGAGACCATCTCGAAGGTCCTCTATCCCAGCGACCTGAAGATGTTCGGGAAGGAGTTGCGCCTCAAGCAGCAATACTTCTTCGTCTGCGCGTCGCTGCAGGACATTCTCCGCAGGCACCGGATTAATCACGCGTCATTCGACGATCTCGCGGACAAGGTCGCCATTCAGCTGAACGATACGCATCCGTCCGTGGCGATCGCCGAACTGATGCGCATCTTCGTCGACGAGAACGGGATGCCCTGGGAGAAGGCCTGGGAGATCACGCAGGCGACGTTCGGATATACCAACCATACCCTGCTGCCTGAGGCTCTCGAGACCTGGCCGGTGGGAATGTTCGGCCAGATCCTCCCTCGACATTTGTCGATCTGCTACGAGATCAACCGTCGACATCTTCGCCAAGTGATGACCCGTTTTCCGCGCGACGACGCGCGCATTGCACGCATGTCTCTGATTGATGACGGGGACGGTCGGCCTGAGAACAAGAAGCTGCGCATGGCCTCGCTGGCCGTCGTCGGATCCCATTCGGTGAATGGCGTCGCCGAGCTGCATACCCAGTTGTTGCGTGAACATCTGATGCGCGACTTCAATGAGATGTGGCCGGAGCGATTTAATAACAAGACCAATGGCGTGACGCCGCGCCGTTGGCTGTTGGGTTCCAATCCGCGCCTCGCGGCGGCCATTACCGCCCGGATCGGCGATGGCTGGGTTCGAGATCTTCCGCAACTCGAGAAACTGGTTCCCTTCGCCGACGACGCGGGCTTCCGCGCCGAGGTGCGCGAGATCAAGCAGGCCAACAAAGAGTCGCTCGCGAAATGGATTGCCAGCGAATACCAGGTCGAACTCGACCCCCATTCGCTCTTTGACGTGCAGATCAAGCGCGTCCATGAATACAAGCGGCAACTGCTCAACGTGCTGCACATCATCGCGCTCTATCTGCGCATCAAGAAGAATCCCAAGCTGGATATGGTGCCGCGCTCGTTCATCTTCGGCGGCAAGGCGGCGCCGGCCTATTTCACTGCGAAGTCGATTATCAAATTAATCAACTCCGTCGCCGCGGTGGTGAACAACGATCCGCAGATCAATGGACATCTACGCGTCATCTTCCTGCCCAACTATCGCGTCTCGCTCGCCGAGCGCCTCTTCCCGGCATCCGATCTCTCAGAGCAGATTTCGACCGCGGGAAAGGAAGCGTCCGGAACGGGCAATATGAAGTTCTCACTCAACGGCGCGCTGACGATTGGCACGCTCGACGGCGCCAACGTGGAGATCCGCGAGGAGGTGGGCGCGGAGAATTTCTTCCTCTTCGGTCTGACTGCGCAGGAGGTCAACGAGAAGCTCAAGAATGGATATCGACCGCGCGACTATTACGAGAAGGACGACGAACTGCGCGCCGTGCTCGATCTGATTCAATCGGGCTTCTTCGCACCGCAGGCGCCGGAAGAGTTTCGCGCGCTCGTCCGCGGCCTGCTTGAACAGGACAGCTATCTGCTGCTCGCAGATTTCCGCGCCTATATGGATTGCCAGAGCAACGCGAGCGAGGCGTTCCGCGATCAGGACAAGTGGCACCGCACGGCGATCCTCAACATCGCGAAGATGGGGAAATTCAGCTCCGATCGCGCGATTCATCAATATGCGACTGAGATCTGGAACGCGGTGCCGATCAAGTGAATCGCGCCCGGCCGCTCGGCGTCGTCTCGTTCGGCGAGGCGCTCGTTGATTTCCTGCCCTCGGTGCGCGGGCGGCTGCGCGACTGCGATTCCTTCTCGATGCATTCGGGAGGTGCGCCGGCCAATGTCGCGGTGGGGCTCGCGCGGCTGGGCGTGCCGACCGCGTTCTGCGGCGTGCTCGGCGACGATGAGTTCGGCCGCTGGCTCGAGCAGCAGCTCTCTCGTGAAGGCATCGACGCGCGTTTGCGATTTACTCCTGATGCGCCGACCGGCATCTGGTTCATCGCGCTCGACGCGCAGGGCAATCGCAGCTTCTTCACGCCCACCGGTGCCGGGAGCGCGGACAAGCTGATTCAATCCATCGATATCAACCGCGCAGGTATCGCTGAGGCGCGCTGGCTGCACACCGGAACGTCGGCCCATATCAAGCCCGAGGCGCGCGCGGCACTGATCGAAGCGCTCACAGACGCGCGCAATGCCGGCACCCGGACTTCGTGCGACCCCAATCTGCGGCCGCGCCTGTGGCCCGACCTCGGTGAGTTTCGCGCGCTCTGCGAGGCGGCGTTTCCGCTCTGCGATCTGGTGAAGATCTCCGAGGAGGAGGCGGAGGCCTGCACGGGCGCTGCCGATCCAGAAGAGGCGGCGGAGCGGCTCATTCGCGCGGGCGTGAAGCTCGCGTGCGTGACGCTGGCCGAGCGCGGAGTTCTCGCGCGCCGGGGAGACGAGCAGTTCCGGATCGCCGCGCCGCGCGTCGAGGTCGTCGACACCACAGGAGCAGGCGATGGGTTCGTCGCGGGTCTCTTGTCCCGCCTCGCGCAGCCTGCGTGTCCTGCTCTCGAGGAGCTTCCGCACGATCAGTTGACGAGTGCGCTCACGTTCGCGTGCGAGATCGGAAGTCGCGTCTGCACCGCAGTGGGCGCGGTCGCGGGGCTCCCTCGCCGGATATCCGCGTTACCGGATATCCGCTGACACAAATACGCCGTCAGACCGCTGGAGCAGCTGCCGCGGGGCTTCCCGGACGCGCGTTGCGCAGCAGAATCCCCAGGAGCGCCAGCGACGCGGGCCAGAGGGCCCAGACGCCGAGCAACCCTTGCGAGATGAGCGCGCCGCCGATCGCGGGCGAAACGATCTGCGCGACCGACATCAGAGACTGGTTGAGGCCGAGGATGGTCCCCTGCTCATCTCGGCGCACCGACTGCGTAATGAGCGACGTGAGCGTCGGCCGCAGCACGCCTGAACCGTACGACTGCACCGTCGCGGCGACCGCGAGC
Organism: uncultured delta proteobacterium; assembly: GCA_903911145.1. Taxonomy (GTDB): domain Bacteria; phylum Myxococcota; class Myxococcia; order Myxococcales; family 40CM-4-68-19; genus CAIWCD01. The sequence continues at coordinate 89,886 of CAIWCD010000052.1, forward strand.
ACACCGAGTGCAGTCGCGTTGGTCGTCGTGAGAAACCCGAGCGTCGCGAGCAGTCCGTACCCGAGCATCGCGGAGATGAAGCCGGAGACGATCAGCGGGCGCTCGCCGAATCGCTTCACGAGGCGACCGATGAGGCCGCCTTGGAGAATGATGCCGAGCAGGCCCGCGTAGGCGAAGACGAAGCCGACCTCGCGCGGGCTGAAGGCGCGGTCGTGCCAGGTCAAGCGGCGCTCGGCGTAGAGCGCGAATCCCGAGGTGAAGGCGGCGAAGGCGAGCGCGAAGCAGAAGAACTGTGCGAGCAGGCGCGCGAGTTGCGGGCGGCGGAAGTAGCCCGCGTACGACCCCCAATCGAGGAGCGCGAGGCGCTTGCCGCCGGGGAGCGCCGGCTCTTCGACGAAACCGGGAGGCCGCGGAGGATTGCGCGCGAGCAGTGTCGCCGTGCAGAGGATGCTCGTCGCGGAGAGCGCAGCGGCGAGATACGCCGGTGCCGCGCCGCCGTACGCGTGCTCGAGCAGGCCAGATGCGGCCGGGCCGACGAGAAAGCCCAGACCGAATGCGATGCCGATGAGCGCAAACGACTTCGCGCGATCCTTCGGTGCGGTCACGTCTGCGATGTAGGCCTGCGCGAGCGAGAGATTCCCTGCTGTGCTGCCGTCGATCACGCGGGAGAGGAAGACCATCCAGAGAGCGCTGGAGCGGGCGAGCAGGATGAAGCCGAGGAACGTGCCGAATTGCGACACGAGCAGCAGCGGCTTGCGGCCCGTGCGGTCGGAAAGCCGCCCCAGGAGCGGACCGGAGACGAGTTGGCAGGCGGCGTAGACAGAGGTGAGCAGACCCGCCTGCATCGGCGTCGCGCCGAATCGCTCTGCATAGAACGGCAGCAGAGGAAGCACGATCGTCAGGCCGAGCACGTCGACGAGGACGATGAGAAAGATCGGCAGCAGCGGTGAGCGCTTCATGGGCGGTCGCTTTAGCGGTCGTGCGCTGTGCGTGCAAGCAAACGCGTGTTGCCGCTCGCTTCCGAGGGAAACTCGTGTACACGAAGGCCGCATGGCCCCGGCCCGCACTCGCTCTGAACTGACGCTCATCCTGCTCGTCGCGGCGGTGCAGTTCGTCAACATCCTCGACTTCGTGATGGTGATGCCGCTCGGCCCGGACTTCGCGGCGGCGCTGCAGATCCCGATCTCCACCGTCGGCTATGTCGGCGGCGCGTACACCGCGGCGGCCTCGCTCGCTGGGCTTCTGGGCTCGCTCTTCCTCGACAGATTCGACCGCCGGCACGCGCTGGGCGTGGCGATGAGCGGGTTGGTGATCGCGACGGCGCTCGGCGGTTGCGCGCCGGAACTCGCGCGACTCATCCCGATTCAACTGCTCGCGCATGCGGTCGGCCAACCCGCGACGCTGGTCGCGCTGATGTGCGCGCGCGTCCTCGCCGGCCTCTTTGGTGGCCCTGCAACTTCGGTCGCGCTCTCGATCGTCGCAGATCGCATCCCGCCCGAGCGGCGCGGAAGAGCGATGGGGATCGTCATGGGCGCATTCGCATTCGCCTCTGTGCTCGGCGTTCCCGCCGGACTCGAAGCGGCCCGGCGCGGCGGTTGGCGCATGCCCTTCTTCGGGGTTGCAGCGATCGGCGTGCTCGTCGTCGTCGGCGCGATCGCGCTGCTCCCCTCTCTGGCTGGACATGTCGAGGCCGCGCGCAATCGCAACCGCTTCGCGTTCCTCGCGCTCTTCCGCCGGCCGATCGCGCTGCTCTCCTGGTCGACCACCGCAACCGTCATGATGGCCGGCTTCATCCTCATCCCCAACATCTCTGCCTATGTGCAGGGAAACCTCGGCTACCCGCGCGCACGACTCGGCCTGCTCTACATGGCAGGCGGCGTCTTCTCGCTCGTGGCAACGCAGGCAGGCGGCAGGATCGTCGATCGCATCGGCGCCGCGCGCACGGGCCTGGTGGGCTCGCTGCTCCTCATTGCGACCATCCAGTGTGGCTTTGCGATGGTGACCCCGCCGATCCCGATCGTCGCACTCTTCATGCTCTTCATGACCGCGATGGGCCTGCGCAACGTGAGCCACCAGACGCTCACGTCGCACGTTCCCGACGGGCCGGAGCGCGCGGGCTTCATGTCGATCCAATCCTCGGTGCAGCACTTCGCCGCTGCGAGCGGAGCGTTTCTCGCAGCGCACGTACTCGTGGAAGAGAAGGGTAAATTGATTGGTATGCAAACGATCGCGCACATCTCGATGACCCTCTCCGTCGTCGTGCCGGTGCTCTTCTTCCTCCTCGAGCGGGCGGTGCGCCAGCGCCGACAAGCCCGCGAGGCCGCTCTGGCTGCGGCCTAGAGAGCACACGGAATGAGCGTCCCCATCCCGATCGCAGCGGAGGATCTGCCCGCGAACACAGTGGGCGAGGAGCTTCGCGCGCTGTTCAAGCTGGCCCTGCCGATCGCGGCTGCGCAGGCTGGCATGGCGTTGATGGGCCTCATCGACACAGCGGTCGTCGGTCGTGTCGGCGCGGGTCCACTCGGCGCAGTCGGACTCGGCAACGGGATCTTCTTCGGGCTCGGCGTGGTCGGCCTCGGCGTGATGATGGGACTCGATCCGCTGATCGCGCAGGCCGTGGGCGCACAGAATCGCGATCGGGCGCGCGCGCTGCTCTACCAGAGCGGCTGGCTTGCGCTCGGCACGACGGTGATCCTCGCCATTCCGATCGCACTCGCGCCGCTCTTGCTGCAGCCTTTCGGCGTCGCGCCGGAGGTCGCCCGCGACGCGCGCAACTTCATTCTCTGGCGTCTGCCAGGCCTCCTGCCGATGCTGCTGTTCACCGGCACGCGCGCCTATCTGCAAGGCATCGGTCGCGTGCGTGCGCTCGTCATCTCGACGGTGATCGCGAACGTCGCGAACCTCGGTCTCGACGTGCTCTTCGTCTTTGGCAAGGGACCCATCCCCGCGATGGGCGCATCAGGCGCCGGGATCGCGACGAGCATCTGCAGCGCCGTCCAGTTCGCCGTGCTCGCCTGGGACGCGCGCGCAAACAATGTTGAGTACAAAGGATCGACGCCGCGGGCCGCGCCAGACGTGACTTTGCTGAAGAGCGCACTGCGCGTCGGAATTCCCGTCGGGCTCCAGCTCGGTGCCGAGACGGGGATCTTCGCGCTCGCGGGTCTGCTCGCCGGTCGCCTCGGCGCGATCGAACTCGCCGCGCACCAGGTCGCGCTGTCGCTGGCGAGTTTCACGTTCTGTTTCGCGCTCGGCATCGGCAACGCCGCGGCCGTGCGCGTCGGCTGGTCGGTCGGCGCGCGCGATCACCACGCAGTCCGACGACGCGGATTCTGCGCGCTGGGCGCGGGCGCGGCGATGATGTCGCTCTCTGGACTGGCGTTCCTGATCATCCCCAGAGAGGTTGCGAGCCTGCTTTCGAATCGCCCGGAGGTCTTGACCGCGACCGTACCGCTGCTCGCCGTCGCGGCCCTCTTCCAGATCGCCGATGGAATCCAGGCGGTCGGCGCGGGTGTGCTGCGCGGACTTGGTGACACCCGCTTTGCGTTCCTCGCCAATCTCGCGGGCCACTACGCGCTCGGCCTCCCCATCGCGTTGATTTGCGGATTTCTCCTCGAGCGCGGCGTGCTGGGAATCTGGTGGGGACTCTCCGCCGGACTCTTCGCGGTCGCTGCCGCCCTGCTCGCCCGCTTCGCGCGCGTAGCCGGGCGCTCGTTCGAGGCGATCGATGCGGCGCCAATCGAGACACATTCGACCTCCTCTTCGCTTTGAGCTGCTCGCAATCTGAGCCATCGTGGTCCGCTTGAAATTGCTGGAGCCCCCAATGCAGCCTCACGACGTCCTCTCGCGCCGAGCGAAGCGAACATCTCTCGTGTTGGCCAACGTCCTCTGTGCGCTCTGCACGGTGGTGGCGGCCCCGACCGCGCGCGCCGTCGACACGAGCGCCAGCGCGAATCCGGCGAACGATCTGCCGCTCACCGATCTGCCCGACCTGCCGGCAGTGAAGAAGAAGACGCCGAAGCCGAAGGTGAAGAAGAAGGAGGAGAACGCACAGGTCGACGACGCAACCGGAGGACTGGTCGCCGCACCTCCGACGCAGAGTTCGCTGCCGCCTCCCACGCGACTTCCCGACGTTCCGGGGCTTACGCTGTCAACGCACTTCGGCGTCACGCTCGTGCGCAGCCAGCTGCTCGACGAAGCGACGACTGCGGACATCGAGTCGGGCATGCGAGGCATCGCGTTCCAGGCCCCGATGTCGCAATACCCGATGGTGCTGCGGGCGACGCCGGAAGCGGCCTGCGCGGCGGACGATGATCCCTGCTTCATCGCCAAGGGAGCCAAGGAAGGAGCCGACACGGTGATCGTCGCCGTCGCCGAGCGGAGCGCCGCGGGGATCACGATGCATCTGCGCGAGCTCTCGATCTTCGGTCGCCGTCGCGTTTCGGAGAAGCAGATCGAGTCGCCCGATGAGCGCATTTCGCTGAAGGCCGCAACCGAGGGTCTGCTCTGCAAGATGATCGTGCCGGCCGGCTGCACCAACGAACTGCTCATCGATGTCGGTCGTGCCGATCTGCTCTACGACGGACGCGTGCTGCCGAAAGGGAACACGGTTCCGATGCGGCTGGCGCTTCCCGTGGGCCTCGCTCCGCTCTCTGCGCGAGAAGGCGGACGCACCGGTCCGACGCGGCTCGTGCCCGTGCTGCGCGAGAAGATGACCGGTGTGGCGCTGACCGTGCGCCCCGACGGGGATGGCCTTCCTGCACTCGCGACGCTCTCCGAACTGGATCACCCGCCTGCACCAAGCGCCGCGACCATCGCGCAGGCTGCACATCGGCGTGCGCTCGTCGGCAAGGTCGCCGGCTTCGGCGTCGCGGGCGCGGGCGTCGTCGTGCTCGCCGCGGGATTCATCGAAGGGCTCCACGCCCACTCCCTGTTGAGCCAATCGCAGAGCGCCTACGATTCCCATCCGGGAGCCTGGGCGAGCAGCGAACTCTCCACGCTCCACAACGGAAACTCTGCGGCCAGGACGGCAAATATTCTCTTCATCGCGGGCGGCATCGCAGCCGCTGCGGGCCTGACGTTCGCTTTGACTTTCTAATGCGCACCCTCGACGAAACGACACCCATGCGCACGCCTTCGCTTCGCTTCTGCCTCGCTCTCTGCGCCCTGCTCTTCGGCGCTGCGCTCGCCGGATGCTCGCCGCTCAGCCTCGGCACCTGCTCGTCCAATGCAGACTGCAAGAGCGGCTCGACCTGCGACTTTGGCCAATCGCCCGCGGTCTGCGTGATCAATGCTGGCGCGTGTTTCCCGGCCTGTCCCGATGGCCGCACCTGCCAGGATGGCGTCTGCGTCGGCGTCATCTGCGCGCCCGCGTGCACGCCCGGAACGCAGACCTGCAATCCCGTCGACGGCGGCTGCATCACGGTGACGGAGCCGGTCATTACCGTCACGAGCCCGGCGGCCGGCTCGTTCGCGGGCGCGCAGCTTCAGGCAACAGCCGACGCCGTCGCACCAGGCGGAGTCTCGGCGTTGAAATTCGAGGTGCACCAGAACAGCACGGTTGTCGCGCAAGGAACTGGCGCGGCCCACCCGACCGGGAGCGATCCGTCCAACTGGTCGGGCATCGCCGACTTGAGCGCGCTCGACGGCGGAAGCGATGGACCCGCGTTTCTCTACGCCGTCGCCACGCTCGATGGCGGCGTCCATGCGCTGAGCCCGCCTGTCGCAATCACCATTGATCGCACCGGGCCCGAACTCCTTGCGCTCAGCGATGGCCGCACGTCGTTCTACAGCGGCGGCGCGACCGCACAGGTCCAGATCCAGGTCAAGGACACGGGCGCCGGGATCGCCCCGGGAGCGCAGGCGACGCTCGCGTTCATCGGCGTCACGCATGCGCCCACGACTGCAACGGTGAGCGACGCTGGCATCGCGTCCTTCGCCATCGCACTCGACGACGTGCTTGGCCCTCCATCCGCGAACACGACAGTCGCCTTCTCCGTCTCCTCGACGGACGCGGTGGGAAACTCGTCGACGCTGGTGGGGAACGCCAAAGAGGTGCTCCAGATCGATCGCCTCCCGCCGAGCGGAATGGTCGACGCAAACCCCGGCTGGCACTCGCAAGCAGAGCAGGTCGTCGTCACCGGAACCATCAGCGACCCTGGAGGCAGCATCACCGGTGGACAGAGCGCGGTCGTGCTCTCGCACGCTGGCACCACCCTCGCGACCGCCACCATCGCGGTCGGTGCTGGCCTCATCACCAACGGCACCTGGAGCGCCACGATCGATCTATCGGCGCAGACATTCCCGTTCGGCTTCGAAGGCGCATGGACGCTCACGGCAACGCTCACCGACGCAGCAGGGAACAGCGCCACCGCGGCGGGAGCGCTCCTCGTCGACGCGAGCGCGCCGCAGATCTCGAATGTGCAGCTGCTTACGGCGAGCCGACATGACGGCGGCATCTACGACACCGACGCGGGCCCGCTCGCGTTCTCCGCGCAGATCAGCGACGCCACTGGAGTCGCGCGCGCGCGATTTTCGTACCAGGGCCAATCGCCGATCGCGGGCACGTCGAGCGACGGGGGCTTCTGGCTCTTCACCGTGCCTGCGCCGATCGGGAACTACGACAACCAGGCGCTCGCGTTCACGCTCAGCGCTGATGATCTCTTCGCAGATGGCGGCGCGCCGGGAAGCGCCGGGGCCTTGCACCGTGCGGCCGCGAACGGCAGCACTCTCTTCGACAACACTCCACCGCAGCTCACGATCAGCAGTGCGAGCGATGCGGGCTGGTATGTGCGCAACCTGCCTGCCGGTGGGGCTGCGATGCTCGAGATCGACGTGGCGATCAGCGACGGCAGCGGAGTCGCGGATGGCGGCGCTGCACCGAAGATGGTTATCAATGGCAACAATTCCAGTCCGGTCGCGCCCACCGCGAACAACGGCAGCGCGTACGTGTTCTTCCTCGACGCGACGCTCGCGCAGTCCGGCCAGGCGAGCGCCCTGAACTTCGTGGTGACCGCGCAGGATCTTCTCGGCAACAGCCGCAGCGCAGCGGGTTCGCGCAACATCGACGACGTGCCGCCGAGCATCACCGGGCTGCAGATCTACCGCTCGAGCGATGCGCCACCGGGAGGAGGAGTCGTCGGCTATCCAACGCAGCAGCAAGGAACAGGGCACGACGGAACCGCGTTCATCTTCAACGATCCGCTCACCGTCGGCGGCACCGTGAACGAGCAAGGCGCCGGCACGCTCACGCTCAACGTGCAGGTCAATGGTGCGCAGACCGACGGAGGCACGACGACGGGCCAGGCGATCGCGTTGGCCTCGAGCGACGCAGGGACGTTCGACTTCGCGCAAGCAGTGCAGCTCAACGACCCGCGAAGTGGAGCGTTCAACATGCGGCTCGCGGACATCGGCCAGCCCGGCTTCCCGACGGGGACGATGTCGATTGCTCTGCGCGTCGAGGATGCTGCGATGCTCCCCGACGGCGGCCCTGCGCACCACGGCAGCAGCACCAACACAAGCGTGAACGTCACCCGCTTTCTCTGGCAGTCGGGGCTGACCGGCCTGGTGAACACGCACAACACCTATTCGCCGGGGATCGCTGGCTTCGCGCTTCACCCGAGCGGCGCGCTGATCGTGACAGGCGCGGCCAGCAACAATTCGGTGAATGCGAATCTCGTCTGGGCGCTCGACACGAACGACAACGGGAATCAACTCTGGAGCTGGGGTGGATACGACAACGGGAGCAACAACACCGTGGGAAACTCGAGCGACGCGCCTGCGATCGGCGCGGGTGACGCGACCACCGCTCCCATCTATGTGTCGTCGTTCGGTGGGTATCTGACCGCACTCAACGCGGATGGAGGCGTGCGCTGGCAACTCGACCAGTCCGGGACCGCGGCCTTCGTCACAACGCCGACGGTCGTGGAGACGAGCTTCCAGAACGCACTCGGAATCGCCACGCCCATCGAAGAGCTGATCGTTCCCGCGGGCGCGCTCTACACCGTCTTCGCCGACCCCATCGATGGAGGCCTGACCACGCACACGATTCCGCTCGGTGGCAGCGCCTCGACCTCGCCGCCGCTTGCGTTCGGCGGCAGCGCGTTCCTCGGCAGCAGCGATGGAATCTTTGCCGCCTACTCCATCGTCGATGGGGGCCTCGTCGACGCCGGCGCAATCGCGACCGACGCGGGTTCGTTCTGGGAGCCAATCACGGACGGCAGCGATGTCATCGTCGCGTTCGCCAAGCCGAGCAACACCGGCACCGTCGCGACACCGATCTATTCGCTCAACGCCGCGCTCACGACCACCAATCTCCTCGGCTCATTCCAGGGCATCACTGCGCCGCCTGCACTCGACGAGACGGGTGGCCTCTTCGTCCCGACCGGCGAGCACGCGCTGCGCACGCTCAACATCGAGACGCAGGGCCCCACGCCGCTCGTGAGCACGCTTGCGGGAACGGGGCTCGCGCCGCTCGTCGGCTCGGAAGGGAATATCTATCTGCCGATGACCCAGTATTCGGTGCTGGCCTTCCGCGCCGGACTGCCGAGCTGGAGCTACGTCGGCACCCGCTCGATCTCAACGCGGCTGATGATCGACTGCCAGGGAATCCTCTACGTCGGCGCCGGCAACAACGTATTCGCCTTCGTCACCGACGATCACGGACTCGCGAACTCGGCCTGGCCGAACCACCGGAGAGACAGCCGCTCGAGCGGAAACGCCGATGCGCCTCACTACGGAATGGCTACACCGAACGGCTGTAGCCAGTAGCGCCCGCGTGCTTGCGCACGAGCCCGGCGAGAGCGGAAACCCAGGCATCGTCGGCGTTGAGCGATGGCACCAGCGTCAGCGATTCGCCACCGCAACCGAGGAACTGATCGCGCGCGCGCAGCGAGATCTCCTCGAGCGTCTCGAGGCAGTCGGCCACGAAGGCCGGGCAGAAGACCGCGAGCCGCTTCTTGCCCGCTGCAGCCAGCTCCGGAATCACCACGTCGGTGTGCGGCGCGATCCAGGGAGTCCGCCCGAGCCGCGACTGGAAACAGATCGTGTAACCGTCCTCCGCAAGGCCCAGGCGCTGCGCGATCCCGCGCGCTGTCGCGAAGGATTGAGCACGATAGCAATCGCGATTGGCCGGCCCGATAGAGTCGCAACAACCGCTGGATGCGAGGCAATGGCGGCCGCTCGAATCAGCCTTGCGAATCTGCCGCTCGGGCAGGCCGTGAAAGCTGAAGAGCACGTGGTCGGCCCGCTCGTCTGCGATCAGCTTCCGCCCTCGCTCGGCGAACGCATCGAGGAAAGCCGGGTCGTCATAGAAAGCCGGAAGCGTGGAGACCGACGGCACGACCGGCAGGTGATTGAGCGCCGCGAACGAGGCCTTCAACGTCGAACCCGTCGCTGCTGCCGAGTATTGTGGATAGAGCGGCGCAATGAAGATGCGTGAAGCACCCTGCGCGAGCAGTCGCGCAATCGACGCGCGGATCGACGGCTCGCCATAGCGCATCGCCAACTCCACGATCGCTTCACTGCCGAGCGACTCGCGCAGCTTCACCTCGAGACTGCGCGATTCAATCAAGAGCGGCGAGCCGGCCTCCGTCCAGATCTTCTGATAGGCCTCGGCGCTCTTCGCCGGACGAAACGGCAGGATCACCGCCTCGAGGAGAAACCAGCGCGCCACCGGGTGCACGTCGATCACTTCAGGGTCGTAGAGAAACTCTCGCAGATAGCTGCGCACCGCGGAGGCGTGCGGGGCTTGCGGTGTGCCGAGGTTGACGAGAAGGACTCCGAGCATTCCAATGACCTTTCAATCAAGACCGATTCGAGCCGGCGATTATGGACACGCGGCTTCTTGCGCGGCGGGCGCTGAGACAGTGGCAACGCCAGTCCTCAGCCAGGTATCAACGAAGCAGCGATATTGATACTTCACGGCGGGAAGCTGTCGATAGATCGAGTGCGGCTTTTCGATCCCATCGCCGAGGAATTGCTCAACCACGCCGGTATATAAACTCCCATTCGCCGATTTGAGGTTCTGTGCAACCGGGAACGGCACGATTCCGTCGAAGCCGCTCAGCGCGAGCGCGGCCTGCATCGACGGCCATTGGATATCTCCCGCCTCCTCGTGACCATAGGCCAATGCAATCGCGTCATAGAGTTGCGTGGGGAAGTATTGGTCGTCCTTACCAACCGGCTCATAGATCGGCCTCGCCGGATGGCCAGGCAACGGACGCCGCGAAACGCGGGGAATGGCAATAAAGGGATCGTTCGGCTCCCAGCCGGTCTGGAGCAGATGCATCACCGGGTGCATCTGCGTCAGCGGTTGCCCGGTGGCGAGCAGCGCAGCGAGCAATGGAACCACGTCGCCGAGAAGATGCGTCTGCAAGATGAAATAGGTCCAATACCCGCCCGCGCCGGTCGGGACGGCGATCTTCACCTTCGGCTCCACTGCAGCGAAGAGGTTCGTATACATACCGCCCATCGACTGCCCCTCGGCGATGATATGCCCAGCATCGAAACCAAATGCCGTTGCATTCGAGGGCAGCGTCGGAATCGGGACGGTATTTCCATTCACTGTCGTCGGGCAGTTCGCCACCATCGCCGGGGGGATCTTCAGCGCGAGCATCGCCCTGAGGAGCATGCGCTGCTCAAACACGCCCTGCCGGAAGGTGTCGCGCATCGCCGCTGGATTCTGCAGATTGAGATAAGCCGTCTCGCCTGCCCCGACGAGGCGCTCGGGATTCACCGGGAGTGCGCCGCCGAATGAAGCGATATTCGACTCGGCGTGAACCCAACCCGGTCCTTGATTGGGCGTCGGCTGGCCGCCCACCACCAGCGTCGGCCCGGTATCAACCACTTCGTTCGCATATCCGCCGGAGCCATGGAAGTATTGCATCACCGGATATCCCGCAGCGGGCATCTGTCGGCGCGGCAGGAGAATCACCATCGGCGCAACTTCGGTGCGCTGCTGGATCGGAAGTCCATCCGCACCGAATACGAAAAGACCCTGGGTATTAAACGGCGGCGCGCCCTGCTGGAACTGCGGATAGGTCACGTTCGCAGTCAGCCGGCAGACGCGATCATTGCCCGCGCTGTTGACTGCATCGAGCCCAATCTGATCGATCGTTACCGAATACTTTTCAAGCATCCGATCATAGAGAGCGGCGTCATCTGCGACCTCGTCGCCCGTGGTGAATACCGTCGCCGCAGCGACCTGCGCGGAGTCGATATGAGCTGCATTCAGGACCGAGAACAGCGGCGCATAGAGAGCCAGCGCGGCCGCGCCCCTGGCCGTCGTGGGCGCAACGCCCTGCCGCAGCATATCGAGATAGGAAGGAACGCCCAGCGCATTGCCGGCCGCGTCCTTGAGCGAGCGCATGATGACGAACGCATAGGTCCGCCTGGCAGTCAGGATGATTCCCGGACGCGGCGCGACGGCGAGGAGGTTATCGGGGACATATCCATTTATCTCAGCGGGTGGAGTCTCGAGAAGAATGGGGAAGAACTTCCCCTTCTCGGGCGAGGTCGCATCGACGTCGACGAGAAACACCGGCTCCGTTCCATTCGCGGGCACGGCCTCGAGGGCGTGCTGCACGATCGGCGCATCAAAGAGGAAATAGGCGGTCGGGATCACCGAGAAGCCGTGCGTCTGCATCGCGATGCCGCGAAAGCTCTCGACCATCGGCAGATGTCTCGGATTGGGAAAGCCGCTGTAATCAGGATGGCCACTGCCGTCGAGCCGCAGATCAGAGGGCCACGGCTGCTGGTACCAGTCGTTCGCGATCGTCAAGTCAGCTTCGAGATCGAACGCGGCCTGCGTGCCGGCCTGGCCATAGTCCTTCGGATTCTGTGAGGGCGCGTGGTGACAGGCAGCGAGCAGCGCGAGCGCAATCAGACAGACGCGACGAGTGGCAGAACGAAGTTGCACGGTAGCTCCGCGAAAAAGTCGGGAATCATCGTTCGAGGCGGGTCGCGGGTGCAACCGGCAAAGCGGCGCGGAAAATCAGCATGCGCGCATTGACGCCGCAGCACGATGCCCAAGTTGTGCTAATTCGGCGGGCCATGAAAATCCGCCACGACTGGACGCCAGAGGAAGTACGCGCACTGCATGACCTGCCGCTGCTCGACCTCGTCTATCGCGCGCAGACGGTGCATCGCAAAACCTTCGGTGACAACAAGGTGCAGCTCTGCTCGCTGCTCTCGATCAAGACGGGCGGCTGCTCGGAGGATTGCGCCTATTGCCCGCAGTCGGCGCGCCACGACACCGGCGTGAAGGCCGAGAAGCTGATGCCGGTGCAGGAGGTGCTCGCGAGCGCGCAGCAGGCCAAGGACGCGGGCGCGACGCGTTTCTGCATGGGCGCGGCCTGGCGCGAAGTGAAAGACGGGCCGCAGTTTGACTCTGTCGTCGAGATGGTGAGCGGAGTGCGCAAGCTCGGCCTCGAGGCCTGCGCGACGCTCGGCATGCTCAACGCCGAGCAGGCGAAGAAGCTGAAGGACGCGGGTCTCTCCGCGTACAACCACAACCTCGATACGAGCGAGAGCAACTACGCGAACATCATCACGACCCGCACCTATGACGATCGCTTGAGCACGCTGCGCGCGGTCCGCGAGGCCGGTATCAGTGTCTGCTGTGGCGGAATCATCGGGATGGGCGAGTCGATCGATCACCGGTGCGAGATGCTCTGCACGCTGGCCGCGCAGGATCCGCATCCGGAGTCGGTGCCGGTGAACGCGCTGGTCGCGGTCGAGGGAACGCCGCTCCAGAATCTGCGCCGCGTCGATCCGATCGAGATGGTGCGCGTGATTGCGTGCGCGCGCCTGATGATGCCCTTCTCGATGGTGCGCCTCTCGGCGGGCCGCATGGAGATGAGCGACGAGGCGCAGCTGCTCTGCATGATGGCGGGCGCGAACTCGATCTTCTTCGGCGACAAGCTGCTCACCACGGGCAATCCCGAGTACCAGCACGACATGGAGCTGCTCGCGAAGGCCGGCGTGACGCCGCTCACGCCCGACGCCGCGCGCGCGCCGCAGCCCTGACTCTCGCCGCGGTGGGAGGCTTCAACCGATGTCGATCCGTCGCGTGATCACCGAGCCGCCTTGGTCAACGCGCTCTTCGACCGCGGATGAACTCGTGCTGCGCGGCCGCACCGAGCGCGAGCTCTGGGGTTTCGGACAGCATCCCGCCACGTCGCTATGCCTCTCTGTTCTTGCCGGTCTCTACGCGAGCAATGCGCCCCGTCCGCGACGCGTCGTCGAGCTCTCGTGCGGGTCGGGCCTGCTCTGCATCGCGGCCGCCGCTCTCGGCGCAGAGAGCGTCATCGGACTCGACGAGAGTGACACCACGCGTGCGCTCGCCGACGAGAATGCGCGACTCAACAACGCGCAAGTTCGCTTCCAGAGCGGCTCCGCGCACACCGATCCGACCGCGACAGATCTCGCGATCGCCAATCTCACCGCGCAGGAACTGCACGAGAGCGCCACGCGAATCGCGCAGCTCGCACCGCGCGGCCTTTTGCTCGCGGCAGGATTTCTTGAGAGCGAGCGCGAAACGGTCGAGCAGCGATTCATCGCGCTGGGCTTTCGCTTCCTCTACCGCGAGACGCGAGAGGAGTTCCTCGCCTCGGTATTCAAGGCGCGTGCGGGGGATCTGATCACCAGGGCGTGACGCGTCGAGCATCAACCTGCGATTACTTCGCCGGCACCACCCGCTGCATCCGCGCGAACAACTCCCGATCCACGAGGAGCCGCGCCGCGATCGAAGAGCCCGTCATCGCGCGATGAGCCGCAAGCAGCGCGCGCAGACGCTCGCGCGCCTCGCTCTCCATCGGGGCGAGCTGCGCATCGGCGTGGAGCTGCGCCGCGAGCTTGCCGTCGTCGAGAAGAAACAGCTCGCCGCCCGTCATGCCCGAACCGACTTGCGCGCTGCACGGCCCGAGCACGACGCCGACTCCACCGGTCATGTACTCGAACGCATATTTGCCGGCCCCTTCACAGACGAGCGTTGCGCCCGAGTTGCGCACGCCGAAGCGCTGCCCCGCGCGGCCCGCGATGTGGAGCGCCCCGCCCGTTGCACCGTAGGCGGCCGCGTTTCCGCACAGAGAGCGGCCGACATCGTCGTTGTCAGGAGGAACGATCGAGATCGAACCGCCGCTCATCACTTCTCCGACGGTGTCGTTGGCGTATCCCTTCAGCCTCAGCTGCAGCGGCGCCGCGAGAGCGAAACCGAAGCCCTGCCCTGCGCAGCCATCGAAGCAGAGCGCGATCTCTCCGCGCACTTCGAGCGCGCCGTCCGCGATCGCCCCGGAGATCCGCGCGCCGAACGATCGCTCGGCCGTCGTGATCGGCCCTTCGTGCTTCAGCGTCCCGTGCGCCACCAACTGCGCGAGCAGCGTCGGTTCGAGCGAGCCAGGAGCACAGCCGATCGCAACGCGTGCGGGCCGTCCTGCGAACGGCTGCACGTCAGCGAGCAACGCGGAGAGATCGACACTCGCGGCGCGAGCATCGTTTCCTGAAGCGATCTGCTCGAGGAGGTCGACGCGACCCGTGAGCTCGTGCGGCGAGCGAAGTCCAAGCGCCGCAAGCTGTCCGCGCAGATCATCGGCGAGCGCGAGCAGGTAGTTCTTCACGCTGCGGCGCGCGTCGACGAAGCGCTCTTCCTCGGCAGCATCGGCGTCGGGCTCGACGATGGCCAACTGCGCACGAACCGCGGCCGTCTTCGGCTGCATCAACCGGCGCCCGACCTGATCGTCCGACGTCGTGATCCCCGCGGGGCAGTTCCCCTTGCTGCAGCCGTGACAGTAGATGCATTGCTCGGCGATCATCAGCGCCGTCCCGAGCGAGACCTCGTCGGCACCGAGCGCGAGCAACTTGGCAACATCTGCGCCCGACTTGATGCCGCCATCTGCGCGCAGCCTGACCACGCCGCGCACGCCGTTGATGACGAGCGCCTGGTGCGCATCAGTGAGGCCGAGTTCCAGCGGCAGTCCAGCATGCTCGATGGAGCTTGCGTTCGCAGCACCCGTGCCGCCTTCGAATCCGCTGATCGCAATCACATCCGCTCCGGCCTTGGCCACGCCGACCGCGATGGTTCCGAGGTCGCTCACTGCCGGACACTTCACGCCAATGCGCGCGCGCGGATTCACCGCCCGCAGGCTCGCGATCAACTGCGCGAGATCCTCGATCGAATAGATGTCGTGATGCGGCGGCGGCGAGATCAGCGAGACCCCTTGCCGCGTGCGCCGGATCGCGGCGATCTCGGCGGTGACCTTCTCCGCGGGAAGATGTCCACCCTCGCCGGGCTTCGCGCCCTGGCCGATCTTGATCTCGATCTCGTCAGCGCTCGCGAGATACGCAGCGTCGACGCCAAAGCGGCCGCTCGCGACCTGCCTGATGCGCGACCGGCAGTGTGCAAGCGAACCGCTGCGATTTCTGCGCACGTCCTCGCCGCCCTCGCCGCAGTTGCTCATCGAGCCAAGCTCATTGAACGCGGCCGCGATCGCGCGGTGGGCCGTGCGGTGCAGTGAGCCGTGCGACATTGCGGCGCCGCGCAGAGTGCTCGCGACGATCGCCTCCGCGCTCTCGATCTCGTCGCGCCCGAGAAGCTCGCGATCCTCGAGACGGAAACGAAGCAGATCGCGCAGATAGATCGGCGGCGTCTCCGCGAGTTTGCGGATGAACCGCCCGTAGGCTTCGCGGTCCTCGCCTTTCGCCGCGAGCTGCAGGTCGTGCCAGATCTCCTTGCGATAGACGTTCTGATCGCCAGAGTCGGCGGCGCGCGGAATCACATTCTCGTCTGCGCGAGCGTTGAGATCTGCGGCCAGCTCCGCGAGTCCGATCCCGCCGACGCGAGACGGAATTCCCGGCAGATAGAAATCGACCAGCGCGGGAGAAAGTCCGATCGCCTCGAAGAGGCGCGCGCCTCGATAGCCATCGACCGTGCAGATTCCCATCTTCGACATCACGCGCTTGATCGTTCCATCGATCGCGCGCAGCAACGTCGGGACCGCACCGCCTTTCGGATCCGGTGCGGGATCGCGCGTCGATGTCGCCGTCGCAACCTTGAGCATCAGCCACGGGCAGACCGCGGTCGCGCCGTTCGCCAGCAGCACGCAGACATCATGGCCCTCCTCGACTTCGCCCGAGTCCGCAACGATCGAGCAGGCGCGGCGAAGTCCCTCGCCCGTGAGCGCGTTGTGCACGGCCGCGACCGCGAGCAGCATCGGCAGCGGAACCCGGCGCTCCGCATTCACGAGATCGTTTGCATTCCAATCATTGGCACTCAAACGATCTGCATCCGCGACCGAGGCCGACAACGCACTTCCATTCACGCCCTGCCACGGCGCGATTCCCTCGAGCAGTCCCTGCGCCGCGCGACGATCCGAGAGCGCGATGACCGTACCCGCGCCGCTCTTGACCGCCTGCACCGCTGCCCGTCCGAGTTCCGAAAGCGCAGCGGAGAGCGTCCTCTCGTCAGCCGGCGCCGCGATCGTCGTATCGAGCACCACCGCGTGAGGCAGCCCGCTGCTCTGCAGCACCTCGGCGAGCTGGCCGCTGGTCAGCACGGGAGAGGCGAGACGGAACTGCGGATGCGGATCGTAGACGGGCAGATCCTCGTGCGCCGATGGCACCGCGCCGAGATGAACGGTCAGATCGAACGCGCCTCCCTCGCGGAGCGGATCGATCGGAGGATTCGTCACCACCGCGACGGTCTGCTTGAAGTAGCGAAAGAGCGGCGGCCGACTGTTGCTCAGGATCGCCAGCGGCCGGTCGTAGCCCATTCCGACAATCGGCTCTTTCCCCTCCTGCGCCATGAAGCGCACCGTCTTCACGCGATCGGCGGTCCAGCCGAAGAGCGCGAGCGGCCGTTCAGGGAGAGGCGCGGGAGCGAGGATCTCCGCAGGAGGAACCGAGCGCAGTTCACGCTCCGCAAGCTCGTCCGTGTTCAGACGCGTTGTGCGCGCGATGCGTAGGCGCAGCTCCGCCGGCCGCTCGAGGAGATTCGTGCGCGGAGCGAACGCGATCATCTCGCCGGGATCGAGCTGGCCCGTCTCGACGATCTCGCCGAGCGGAATCGGAAGCGCACCGAGTTCGCTGCAGACGGCGAAGAGTCCGCTCGCACAGCGCAGCCAGCGCAAGGGCCGCAGTCCCATCCGATCGAGCGCGGCGACGACGACCTCGCCATCGCTCGCGACCACGCCGGCCGGGCCTTCCCACGCTGCGATCGTTCCGAGCGCACGCTGGACGCCGCGCGCAAACCGAGCCCCCTGGCCGCCCGCATCGTCGGCCAGCTCGCGCCAGGCCGCCGGCATCAAGCGCAGAATCGTCTCGGGGAGCGAGACACCGTGGCAGGCAAACAGCTCGACCGCGCGATCGAGATCGGCCGAGTCGCTCCCGAGCTGCATCAGCAGACCGGAGAGAGACAACTCACGCTCGAGACTCTCGAGCGCGCTGCGATTGGCCTTGATGGTGTTGATTTCGCCGTTGTGCGCGAGCACGCGGAACGGCTGCGCGAGCGCCCAATTGGACAAGGTATTGGTCGAATATCGTCGATGAAAGGTAACCAGGTCCGCAGCCAGAGCGGGATCGCGGAGATCGAGATAGTAGCGCTGCAACTGAGCGCCGGTCGCGAGCGCCTTGTAGACGACGGTGCGCGGCTGCAACGACGCGACATAGAGCGCGGGGAACTGCCGCTCAATCTCGGCCTTCACCTTGAAATAGGCGCGCGGCAGATCGGTCTCGGGGAGCATTCCCTGTCCGATCAACAACTGCCACGGTTCGCGCTGGGACGCGCGCGCCTGCGCCCCGAGCGCCTCGGGCGCGATCGGGACGCGACGCCAACCGAGCGGCGCGAGCCCTTGCCTGCGCAGAATCGCATCGATGCGTGCTTGAATCGGCGGCGCGTTCTGGCCCTCCGCGAAGGGAAAGAAGAACGCGCCGACACCCAGCGAGTCGCGCTCGGGAAGCCGCTTGCCGTGCGCGACGAACTTTTCGAAAAAAGGCCGGTGGACCGCGAGCAGCAGGCCCGCGCCGTCGCCCGTATCGTCGATGCCACCGCCCCGATGCTCGACGCAGACAAGCCCGGCGAGCGCGAGATCGATCAACTCGCGCGAAGGCCCGCGTGGATCAGCAAGCGCACCAACTCCGCACCCACCACGGCCCGGATGCATCGCGTACTTCTTCGCGATCGCCGCGGCCGCTTCCACGCGAGAGAGATCATTTGAATGCAAAGCATCTTCGGCGGGAGTCTTCGAGCGCGGCATGGGAGTTGGTTTCCGATCGCGGCCGCAATCAATGACGAATTGCGTCATAAATCGGCCTACACTCGCTGGGCACCGCAGTCAATGGCTGGCCCGGTGCGATTCGCCGCGACCGCGAATCGTGCGTCTTGGCCTCAGGAGGCGCGCGTGATCTGCACGACGACCGAGCGGCCGCCGCGCGTGATTGTGAGGGAGACGCTGGTGTTGGGCGCGCCGCGGATGCGCGCCATCGCGTCGGCGATTCCATTCGTCGGCGTGCCATCGATCGACGTGATCTGATCTCCCGCGAGCAATCCCGCCTGCTCGGCCGGCCCTCCAGCGATGACCGTGACGACGAACACGCCTCGAGAGTCGCCGCGGATCGAGATCCCGATCGTGCCCGGAGCAGCGGTGGGCGCGAGGAAGATCACGTCGCCGAGATCGAGTTGCTGGCCCTGCGCGACCTGCACGTCCTGGTTGGCGCTGAGTTGCGGTTCGGCGCTGCCGGTCAAGTGGTGAGCCCCGGGCGCGATGCTGTCAAAGCGAAAGGCGCCGCTGCCGTCGGCGGAGGTATGGCTTGCGCGATCGAGTGCGATGTGGGCGCCCGCGATCGGCGCGCCCTTCGCATCGACGGCGCGCCCGATCAGGCTGGTGGCCGACGCGAGCACGATCTGGACATTGCTCGTCTCGCCCGAACTGGTCGTCGCAGTCGCATCTCCGCCGCGTCCATCGCTGGTCTGGGCGTGCAGACGCAGCGTGCCGACGGGAACCTCGTCGATGGAAAACTCGTTGCCGACAAACTGCAGGCCACCCGACCCGGAGCCGATCGCGACAGACGGATCGGTGGGCGACAGGCCCGGGGCAAGCGGGATCACATTGAGCGTGAAAGCGGTCGCGGCAGGATCGCCGACGAGCTTCCCGTGCAGGCTGGCAGCGGGGCGCAACGGCACCGTCGCCTCGCCCGCCGACGCTGGAACCGAGATGGAGCCAGAGCGCGCGCCATTGCTCGCGTCGATATTCAGCGTCCCTGTGGCATCTCCGGTCGGGCGGTTCACACTGCACTGGCCGTTCGCGTCCGCGGCGCAGTACGCCCTGAATGCACCCCGGCCTCCGTTGCCGCCGATGATCGACACCGACGCTTTGGGAGAAGGTGCACCACCGGGTTCGAGCACCTGCACGCGCAATGTGCTCTGCGTTTGCTGGTCGGCGAGCACGAGATCGTGCGTTACCGTCGCTCCGCCCTCAATCGAGATGGTGTCGGACGACGAGACGAGCAGGGGATTCTGCGACTGCGCCTCCACGCCATAGGTGCCCGCGGGCAACTCGAACGAGTAGCTTCCATCCGCAGCGAGCTGGGTTGTCATTGGCGGATCGAAAACACTCCACTCCGGTTGCGGCGTCACGGTGATGCCGACCCCGCCCTCGGGCAGTGCGCCAACGGCACGCGTGACCCGCCCTGTCAGGCGTCCGGTCTCGGCGAGCGAAAAATCGGCGTGGCCCGTTTCGCCTTCTCGCACCGAGACACCTTGCGTTGTCCCGCGCACAGCACCGTTTCGGCGCGCCGTGATCACGGAGTGGCCGACCGGGACGCGGCCCAGGTGGTACGTGCCGTCGCCACCCGTGCGCGCGCTCGAAGCTGGCGACTCGCCGACCGGCTCACTCTCCACGATCGCGCCTTCGAGCGGATGGCCGTGGCGGTCGCGCACCGTGCCCTCAACCGAGCCGGTCCCGGAGAGCGCGAAGCGAAGCTCGAACCGCTGCCCTGCCGCGAGCGAGATCCCGCGCTGCTGGTCACCGCGAAATCCGTCGGCCTCGACGACGACGTCGTAGCTGCCTGGTGCAAGCCCCGTGACGGCGTATTCGCCGACAGGCCCACTCACCGCCCGCCCGCTGTCGCCATCCTCGTCGTGAGGACTGACGGAAACACGCGCGCCCGAGATGCCCGCGTTGTCTCCTCGATGCACGACATTCCCGACGATCGCCGCGGCTGGGCCGAGGACGATCTCGATTCCGTGCAGCGTCTGGCCTTCCGCGACCGCGAGCTTGTGCGGCACAACTCCGGCCTCCACTCCGTGCCGCGCGCTGAGCGTCCACGGGCCGGGAGAAACCTCGATCGAGAACGCGCCCGCCTCGCTGCTCGATGCGTGCTCGCTGCGCGCCGCGCCTCGGGCAGCCACCTCCGCGCGGGCCACCGGCTTGCCGAGAGAAGAGACGACGTGGCCTTCGAGATAACTCGCTCCGAGAAGCTCAAGCACCAACGGCGTCGCGCTCGGGATCATCATGGGCCGCGCGGTCGCGTGACCCGCCCCTGGTGCGCTCGCTTCGAACCTCCAGGCTCCAGGCACGAGACCAGAGACGCTGAACTGGCCGCGGGAATCGCTCTGCGCACGAACTTGAAGTCCGACCAGCCACTCGACTTCGCCGGACGCACCGAGAACAATCCTGGGAGTACCGACGATCTGCGCGAGCGGCACGGGCTCACCTGTGCCGTGCATCAGTGTCCGCCCTGTCAACACCACGCCCGGCTTGAGCTCCAGCCGCACAAGAGTGAGCTTCTCTCCCTGCGGATGGCGCACCTCGGAGAACGCGCCTGCTGCGCCCGACGTCGTTGCAGAGACGAGATACTGGCCCGCGCGCGCCGGGATGCGCCAAGCCCCGCCCAGCGCGGTCGCGCCGCTCCCCTCCTTCGTCCAGATCTGTTCGGCCGTGTTCGGATCCCGCTCGCCGCGCAAGAAGAGTTCGACCGTCGCGCCAATGATCGGCAGGCCCGCCTCGACGACCTGCACCTCGATCACGCCGTCTTCGTTCGCTGTGGGCTTCTCCGCTTCAGCGTTCGCCGCCGTCGTGGCTTTCGGCCTCGGCGGTGCGGCATGCGTCGCCGCCTCCGTCGTCATCTCTGCGTTCGACCAGTCAACCTCCGCCGGCACGATGGGCGCCGCCTCGTTACGCGCCACGAGCCAGACGACCAGGCCCATCGCCACGAAGAGGACGAACAGAACCAATCTGCGCTGCGTCTGCTCGGACATCCCTCTCCTTCGCATCGTTCTTCGGCGGCGGGCATCCTGCTGATGCCATGAGTCCACTCTGCACGAAATCTCTCTTTGCCTGCGCTGCCACCCTCTGCCTCGCCTCGGCCGCCGTGCGCGCCGACGCCGCCCATCCCGGAGCCACCCCGATGTCCTTCTTTGATCTCTCCGCAAATCGCCTCAACGGCACCAGCGAATCGCTCTCGTCCTACAAGGGCAAGGTCATCCTCGTCGTGAACACGGCCAGCGAGTGCGGCTTCACTCCGCAATACAAAGGCCTCGAGGCGCTCTATGAGGCCTATCGCGAGAAGGGACTCGTCGTGCTCGGATTCCCTTCCAACGAGTTTGGCGGACAGGAGCCGGGAACGAGCGCCGAGATCGCGCAGTTCTGCGAGCGCAAATACGCGGTGAAGTTTCCCATGTTCGAGAAGGTGAAGACGCAGGGCCAGGGAGCCTCGCCCATCTACGCGTTTCTCACGACGAAGGAGGCCGCACCGAAGTGGAACTTCCATAAATATCTGGTCGGCAAGAACGGCCAGGTGATCGCGTCGTTCCCGAGCAAGGTCACGCCCGACAGTGCTGAACTGCACGCGGCGATCGACGCGGCGCTCGCGCAGTAGCGACAGACGGCCACGCGCGCGAAGCATTCCCTCGCGACTCGGGGTAATGCTCTCGCAAATGCCTTCTCTCCATCGCGCGCGCGCTGCTCTCCTCGTCGCCTCGCTGCTTGTCTGCAGCGCGTGTCGGCAAGGGCCTTTCGTCATCCAGAGCGACTCCGCCTGGGTGCGCGTCACCGTCTCGCCCTTCTCGCTTCAACTCCACGACGCAAGCGGGAGAGAAGTACTCACCACGCTCGAGGGGAGCGACGCGACACCTTACGGCGCACCAGGCGCGACGAACGATGCCGCCGTCTGGCTCGGCCAGTTCCTCATCGGCTGGGACGGATTCCAGGCGCACGAAGGGCCCTGGTCGCACGGGACGGACGCGCGCGTGCTCGCGCTGGGCGCGGAAATGGCGTCGCTTCAACTCGGGAGCGGCGACGCAAGCATGCAGCTCGATCTGCGCCTCGATGGCCCGCGACTCTCTGTTTCGCTGCGCGCCCTCGGAGGCGATTCCAACAAGGTCGGCCTCGCTTTCCGTCTCGATCCTGACGAGCACTTCTTCGGCTTCGGCGAACGCTACGGAAGCGTCGATCAGCGCGGATTCTCACTCTACAACTGGGCCGAAGAGGCAGGCCTCGGAGCGGGCGAGCAGGCGCCCGCATCACCGACCAATCCGTATCCGAATGGTCCGTCGATGACGTATTTCCCCGTCCCGTTTCTGCTCTCCTCGAGCGGATTCGCAGCTTCCATCCAGACGACGGCGCGCAGCGAATTCCACCTCGGCAGTGAGCGTGCGGACGCGTGGCGGATCGCCAGCGAGAGTCGTGAATTGAAGGTCGCCTTCTATGTCCATTCCAATCCACTCGATTCAATCGCCGATTTCACCGGAGATGTCGGCCGGCCGATGATTCCCGCGCCCTGGGCGTTCGGTCCGCGCCGAGAGATCGGACTCGGCGATCAGATCGACGGAGTCCCGGAGTGGCAGGCGCTGCGCGATCACGGAATTCCCACGACCGCGCTCGATGACAACGTCCATTTCCTGCCCGCGCGCAGCGAACTCGGCCACGAAGCGGCGCTCGCTGCGTGGACGTCACAACTCCACGCGAAGGGGTTCAAGGTATTGGCCTATGCAACCCCCTATGTATCGACGTCGCTGCGCACCGCTGCCGGCGATCTCGCTTATGGATTGAGCAACCATCTCTTCGTTCTCGGCAGCGACGGCAAGCCCCTTCAAGTCTTCTTCTCCTCGGGCGAACCGCAGACGCTCGCGACCATCGACCTGACCAATCCCGCGGGCGTGAGCTGGTTTCAATCGATCCTCCAGCGCGCGGTCGATCTTGGCTACGACGGCTGGATGCACGACTTCGGCGAATACGTCGCGCACGATGCGAGCTTCTATGACTCGAGTATGGGAATCGATACCCACAATCGATTTCCACTGCTCTCGGCGAAGGCTGCGCACGATCTGCTCGAGAAGGACAAACCGGGCGATTACTTCTTCTTCGCGCGCTCAGGCTGGGCGGGCACGCAGGCTTTTGCGCCGGGAGTCTGGAGCGGCGATCCGGAAGCGACGTTCGACGAGACGCAGGGAATTCCAGCGCAACTGCGCGCGGGGTTGAATGCGTCGATGAGCGGCGCGCCCTATTGGGGCTCTGATATCGGCGGATATAAATGCCTGACGGATGCACCCAACGATAAGGAGATGTATCTGCGCTGGACCGAGCTGGGCGCGGTCTCGCCGCTGATGATGAACGACACCGCTTGCTTCTCCGTCGCGGGTCCGGCCAAGCAGAAGTGGACGATCTGGAGCGACGCGGAGACGACGCAGCTCTATGGAAAATATGCGCTACTGCATACGCGGCTTGCGCCCTACTTCCAGTCGCTCGCGCAAGAGGCCCACGAAAGCGGCCGGCCGCTCATGCTGCATCCATTCCTGCTCTTTCCGAAACGGCCCGAGGCGATCTCGATCGACGACGAGTTCTTCCTCGGGCGGGCGCTGCTCGCGGCGCCCGTGGTGCGGCGCGGCCAACTCGCGAGGCCGCTCTGGCTGCCGCCCGGACGCTATGTCGACCTGCGCGATCTCTCTCTGCTCGAGGGAGGTCGGACCGTCTCGATCTCCGCCCCGCTCAATGAGTTGCCGCTGCTGCTCGTCGCGGATCAGCTCCTGCCGATGCTCGATCCGAGCGTGCAGACGCTGGCACCAGCAAGCGACCCGACGGTCGTCACGGCGGCATCCGTCAACGACCGCCTCGACGTGCAGGTCGCGCTGGGCGCGGGCGAGAGCGCGCAACTGACGCTCGCCGACGGCACGAAGCTGTCGGCCTCACGAATGAAGAACAGCGCGTCGGCGAATCCGCTGCAGCTCGCGCAGGTCGATGCGAGCGCACTGGCCGGATGCGCGCTCTGCTATCGAACCGATGCACTCCCGCAGCTCTCCCGACTGCGCGCGAACTCCGCTCTCGCGCTCGCCTCGTCGCTGCCGATCGGCGACCTTCTCCTCTCCGCCAGCGGACCTTCCGCAAAACGCATCCGCTGGGATGTGATGGAACTCCCGTGACAGCCAGACGAACCACGAGTTGCACCCTCGCGCTCTGCGCTCTCCTCGGCTGCGCGACGCCAACGCGCGTGCAGACTGAAGCGGCCGCGCACTCTGCCGCACCCGCGCCAACCGAATTCGGATCGCAGGAAACCCGCTCTGGCAGCGCTCCGGAGCATCACGCCGAGCCTGCGACCGCGCTGCACGAAGAGGTGATCTCGACTGGCGGCGAGCTCTCCTTTGCGGCAATTCCCGCCGCGACGATCCAACGCGCGAAAGGGGAGATTGTCGCGTGGGGGCTCGCCGAGGTGCCCGGCGATTCACGGCTTCAGGCTGCGCTCGCGCTCGTCGATGCAAACGTGCGCGCCGAGCTGCTCTCCTCAATCCGCGTGGGGATCACCAGCAGCCTCGAGACGAGCACGACGTCCGTGGCGACGCGCGATGCATCGGGTCGCGCGCAGAGCCATGAATCGCAGCAGGTGATCGAACACGTCGTCCAGGCCACGGCGGGAATGCTCCCGGCACTCGCCCCGATTCAACATGGCTGGCGAAAAGTCCGTCGTGATGGAGTTGTGATCCTGCAACTCTGCGCTCGCATCGTCGCTCCAGAGGAGACGCTGGTCGCGTCGCTGCGTTCTTCGCTGCCCGCCACAGACGATGCGGCCGCGCGTGCACGCGCCCTGCTCGACCGGCTCGGCACAGGGCGCCCGGTCGAACTCAAATGATTTGAGTGCCAATCATTGGCATAGCAACGATCCGGCAGATCGTGCAGGCGCTATTCGCTGACGTCCGCGCTGTCGCCGACATCGACGGACACCTCCGCAGCCGAGTTCTTCCACGCGCGGCCGAGCAACGCCGGCGCATCGTCGAGCAGCTGAATGCCGTTGAAGCGGAGCTTCTGCTGGGCGAGCTTCTTCTTGAGTTCCGCAGCAGGAGAGAGCAGCGCGTGCTCGTCATCGAGTTCGACGAGCTGCACCGCCGGCCGCTCTCCCGCCGATGCGAGCAGCTTGCCATCGCTGCTGAAGGCAAGCGCGTGCGGCTCCGGAGATCGTTCGAGCCGCACCACCTCGCGACCTGTACGAACATCCCAGAGGCGGATGGTTCCGTCGGCGCTGGCTGAGGCGAGAATTTCACCGCCGGGTGCAAATGCGATCGTGTGGATGCGCGCACCGTGTCCATTCCAGACAGACCGCAGCTTGCCATTCGAGACACGGAACGAACGGATCGCCTGGTCGCGGCCTGCGGCGGCGATGATCGAGCTGTGCGGCGAGAAGTCGAGCGCGAGCACGACGTCAGGAGAGCCTTCGATCTTCTTGCGCGGCTTGTGCGATTTCGCGTCGAAGAGGTGGAGCGCGCGGTCCTCTCCCGCGGCCGCCAGCAGGAGTCCATCGCGAGAGAACGTCACGGCGAAGAGCGGCGCGTTCGAGGCCTGGATCGTCGTGAGCGCCGTCTGGTTCTGCGCATCCCAGAGATGAATCAGGCCGTCCTGCCCGACCGACGCCAGCGTCTTTCCATCGCGGCTGAACGCGACCGCGCGCACGAGCCCCTGGTGTCCCTCGAGCACTGCGCGCTGGCCGCTCTGGATATCGAGCAGGCTCACCAATTCGTCGGCGCCTGCCGCGGCGAGACGGTTGCCGTCCGGAGACCAGGCGAGCGTGCCTACCGGACCGAGCGGCAGCTCCATCGAGGAGAGCTTCTTGCCTGTCGCGCAGTCCCAGATCTGGATGTGCCCGACGCTGTCGCCCGCCGCGACCTGCTTGCCTGACGGAGAGAGCGCGATGGAGACCGCAGCGCCGAATCCAACCGGCGCGTCGAAGCTTCCAACGCGCGCGCCCGGTGCGACGCGCCAGAGGCGAAGTTTGCCATCGCGATTTCCCGAGGCGAGGCGATTCCCGTCGGCGGAGAGCGCAATCGCCGTCGCGGAGTCGTCTCCCTCGAGGCGCGCAACCTCGGTCTGCGACAGCGTATCGATGAGGATCACCGAGCTGTCCTGCCCGAGCGCAGCGACGAGCCCGCGATCCGCTGCGGCGAGATCGACGAGCGCGCCCTGCCCGGTCGCGAGCCGCGTCTGCTGCGTGTTCGCGTCGAGGTCGAAGAAGCGGACGGTGCCGTCGGTCGAGGCCGGCACGAGCATGTGGCCAACCGGCGCGAAGGCGAGGCGCGAGACCGGAGAGTGGCCCTGGGCGCGGATCATCTTCATCTCGACGTGCTGGCCTGCGCGCTGCGGGAGCGGCGACCAGAAGCGCAAGGTGCCGTCGTCGCCAGTCGAGGCAAGGCCGCTCTGGTCGGGCGCAAACGCGACGCCGCGCACCGCACCCTGGTGTCCCTCGAGCTGCGCGAGCTGTCGCCAGCTCTGCACCTCAAACAGCTTCACGGCGCTGCCAGCCGCGACGGCGAGCTCGGTGCCATCGGGAGAGAACGCGAGCTGCTCGACGCGGCCGGCGCCATCGAGGCGAACCAGCGCATCTCCGCTCTGCGTGTTGAACACGAAGATGCTGCTGCCCACTGCGGCCGCGAGCATCCCGCTGTCCGCCGAGAAGGCGAGCTGGTTCACGGACTCGGCGGGGATCTCGAGTGCGTGGAGCTCGCGCCCGTTCGCATCGACGAGATGCAGTCCGTTTCCGGTGAGCGCGTACGCCAGCAGTTGCCCGTCATGCGAAAGCGCGAGTCGATCGATCGGGCCGGCAAGATTCACGCGCTGGATCGGCTCGAGATCGATCGGGCCGCGATGGGCGGCGCGCCATCTCGCCTCGGCCGAATCATCCTCGACGCGCGCAGCGGCCGCATAGACCGCCGCGCGGCCCCACGAAAGTTCGCGCGATGCGGTCGCCGATTTCTCGAGCAGCGCCTGCGCGAGATTGCGGCGTGCAACTGCGTTCTCGAGCGAGACGCGCACCGACCCGATGCCCAGCGCGACGATCACGCAGGCCGCAGTGATCGCGACCGCCCGGTTTCTGCGCAGCCAACGCGCCGTCCGCAGCCACGGCGTATAGCGGAAGACCGAGACCTCGCCTCCCGAGCGAAAGGCTTCGACGTCGGCGATCAGCTCGCGCGCACTCTGGTAGCGCAGCGCCTTGTCTCGCGTGAGTGCACGCATCGCGATCGCCGCGAGTTCCGGCGGCACTCGCGGCTGCAGCGTCGCCGGCTCGGGGATCGGATCCTTCGTCACCGCCACGAGCATCTGCATCAGGTTGCGCCCGACGAACGGTGGCCGACCCGTGATGATCTCGTAGAGCACCGCGCCGAGGCCCCAGACGTCGCTCTGTGTGTCAACCGTGCGCTTCTTGCCCGTCGCCTGCTCGGGACTCATGTACGCGGGCGTGCCGAGGATGTCTCCCTCCTGCGTGCGCGCGAGATCCTCATCGTCGTCGCCGCCGGACTCATCGGCATCGAGCTGCTTGGCGAGTCCCCAGTCGAGCACCACCGTCTCGCCGAACTCTCCGACCATCACGTTGTCCGGCTTGATGTCGCGATGGATCACACCGCGCTTGTGCGCATACGCGATCGCCTGGCAGAGGTCGATGAAGTTCCCCAGCAGGCCCAGCCTCTCGCGCAGCGTCGTGCACGCAGCCAGCGCGTCCGTGAGCGTGCGGCCTCGCACCAGCTTCTGCGTGTAATAGAACGAGCCGTCGGCGCGTTTGCCAACCTCGTAGACCGGCACGATGCTCGGGTGCTCGAGCTGCCCCGTGATGCGCGCCTCGCGCACGAACCGCACGCCCATCGACGAGATGATCTGCTTGCTCGCCCCCGCGCGCGCGTCGCTGTGCTGCGGCAGGAGTTGCTTGAACGCGACGTCTCGACCGATGTGCCGATCGAGCGCAAGCCAGACCGACGACTGCCCGCCGCGACCGAACTCTCGCTTGAGCTCATACCGGCCGGGACTCTCCGGCGTCATCGTCTCGCGCTTCTCCGGCAGTGCGGCCTGCGGTTCGGAACGCGCCTCGCGCAGCTTCACCGGCGGCTGGTTCTCCACCGAGATGTCGAGATCGAGGCTCACCCGCTTCGAACGCGGCCGCTCCTCTGGTTTCGCCTCGGCAGCACGCCGTGGAGCAGGCGCCTGCTCGGGCGCAAGCTGCTGCTCGGGGATCGTCTCGGTAAACGGCAACGGATCTGCGATCGAACTCGGACTCACTGTCCGGATCGGCGCGGCCGCAGGTCTGGCCCGCGGAGGAAGCATGGCAGTCGCGTTTTCAGACTGCTCAGGAATCGTATTCTGACTCTGCGCAAGAGGCAGCGGCGAGGCCACGAGAGGCTTGCGCACGGGCAGTTGATCGAGCGGGATGGCGAGACGCGGAGGCCCCTTCGCGTTGGCGCTCTCCGCGCGCTCGACGCGGCCCCCAAGAGAGGGATCTCGCTGCACAGGCCCGGTCGGGCCGCTGTCGTCGTCGTCAGGCATCGGAAGATCTGCCACCCCTACGGCGGTGCGCCGCATGCAAGCTCCATAGCGCATACCCCGCCGCGATCTCCGCCTCAAGAAAGTGAAGGTCGGTCGTTGCGCGGTGGAGCCAAACGAGCGGGCCTGCTAGAAGGCTCGCCCCATGCGAAAGACCCTTCTCCCTCATCTCGTGTGCCCGGGCTGCAGCGGCGTGCTGGCTCTGACCATCGATCGCGCAGAGGAGGAGTGGATTGAAGAAGGCAAGCTCACCTGCGATGCCTGCAGGAAGAGCTGGCCGATCGATCGGGGCGTGCCGGACTTCGTTCCGCGAGATGACCGCAGCGACGTCCAGCAGACCACGTCGGGATTCGCGCGAAACTGGGACGAGTTCAACAAGGTCATCAACGCGCACCAGGCGCTCAACGACGAACTCTTCCGCGACTGGATTCTCCCTCTCGATCCGGAGCAGATCCGCGGGAAGCTCGTGCTGGAAGCCGGCTGCGGAATGGGCCGCTGGCTTCGCGTCGCAGCATCCTATGGGCCGCGTGTGCTGATCGGTCTCGACTATTCAGCGATTGCCTTCACGGCCGCAAAGAACCTGCGCGACCTGCCCGACGTGCATATCGTCCGCGCCGATATCCTGCATATGCCGCTCAAGCGGGAGATCGAACTGACCTACTGCCTCGGCGTCGTGCACCACACGCCCGACCCCGCCCGCACGTTCGATGCGCTCGTCGACAAGCTTGCCGATGACGGCCTGATGACCGTCTGGGTCTATGGCGCGGAGAACAACGGCTGGATTCATCACGTCGTCACGCCGCTGCGCGAGAAGGTGACGAGCAGGCTGCCGCACGCGATCCTCAGCGGAATCTCGACGTCGCTGGCGCTTGTGCTCTATGGCGCCGCAGCGTCCTATAAGCTCGGGTTCGAGAAGCTCGGCTTCCCCTACGCTGATTACTTGCGATATCTGCGGAGATATCCGTTCAAGTATATGGAGCATATCGTCTACGACCACCTCGTTCCGCGCATCGCCTACTATCTGTCGCGCGAAGAGCTGCTCGGTTGGGTGTCGAAGAACAACGTGTTCTTCAATCTGACCGCGCGGAACGGGAACTCGTGGCGGCTCCTCGTTTCACGCGATCGCACGCGGATTCCAGACGCAGCAGATCCCCATTCAGCCGCGCCGGGAGCGGCTTTGCGCACGTAGCAGTGGTTCAGCGCGCGACGCGGTCCGTGCGCGCGAGCGAGGCATTGCTCGCGCCGACCATGCCCTCACGACCGAGAAGCTTGCGCTCCGCTGCGTCCATCCGCTTCGCGCTGCGCGCATCTTGATGATCGTGGCCGAGGCAGTGCAGCAGCCCGTGCGCGAGTAGGCGGCGAAGCTCGACGGCGAGTGTCCAGCCGCCCTCTTCGGCCTGGCGAATCGCGGTGTGCAGCGAGATCACCACGTCGCCGATCGGCCCGACCGCACGAGCAGCGACGCCCGGCTCCTCTTGCGGAAACGAAAGCACGTCAGTCGACGCATCCTTCGCGCGATGCGAACGATTGAGCACGCGGATGCGCCGATCCGAGACGAGCGTCAGCGAGAGTTCACGCGACGCAAGGCCCATTGCAGCGAGTTGCTCGCGCGCCGAAACGCGCAACACCCGCGACGCAGCGAGCGCACGCGGGTGTTTGACCTCGAGAGAAAAGAGCACCATCGAGCGACGCAGGCGCGGCTACGGCTTGACCTGCACCTCTGCGCCATTTCCCTCGACGCGATCGGTGTGCGGGATCGGAGTCTCCTCGCCGTCCTTCGCGGGAGCGGGCGGCTTGATCGGCTTCGGGGTGCCGATCGGCGCCGCGACGAGCGGTTGCCACTCTCCCTTGCCTCCCTGGATCGTCAGGATCGCGGCCATCCCGTGGCTGATATGTCCGCCGTTGAGCGACCACGGATCGGAGAACGCCGGCCCCGGATTGACCACCAGAGAGGAGACGAACGTGCCCGGCTTGACCGGGTGCGTGCCGTCGAGATCGGTGGCGCGGCCGCCAGACTCGAGAATGTGCCCGAAGATGCCGAACTCGATCTTCGCGGTCTTCATCGCTGCCGCCATGTCCGGATCACCGACGTTCTTTCCCTCGGTGGAGACATCGAGCGCGGCCTTGCCCGACTGGCGCGGAGGGCCGTGCGAGATGAGGACGACCGGGCTCTTCGCGCCGCGCGCGAGCTTGCCGATCTCTGCCACGTCATCCGCCTTGTAGAGGCAGCCCGACGTCTCGGCGATGAAGCGGCGATCGTAGTAGCCGGGCATCGAGACGAGCGTAAAGCCGTCAGCATCGACGCGGCGGACGAGGTCGAGATTGATCACGCTCTTGTTCTTGCGGAAGGCAGCGAGCACGCCGCGATTGAAGGCGCTGCCCGACTCGGAGTTCCCGATCACGACGTAGACGGGAACGCCCTGCTCGCCGAGCCAGGTGAACAGCGTCGCGATCGTCGAGTCCTGATCATCGACGCCGTACGCCGAATCGCCGTCGACGACAATCGCGTTGACGCCCGCCTTCTTGAACGCCGCGATAAACGTCTCGAGGTTGTTCTGCGTCTCGGGTCCGAAATCCTTGATCGCAGCGAGGACGCCGATGCGCGCCGGGCCCTTCCTCGCGGCGTCCGCCTTCACTTCGGCGTGGGAACCAGTCACGGTGAACGTGTGGCCGGCGGCGCTCCACGTCTCGGGGGCGCCCGCAGGCTGGTCGGGATTGCCGACGCAGACCGTCTCGCTGTCCTGTTGGTACTGCTCGTACGAGCCGGCGGCGGCGATGAGCGCGATGGCGAGGGTAAGCACAAGCTCTCCGGTGCACGACGGGGAATTGAACGTCGCGCGGGAAACGCCGCCATTAGCGCAATTCGACGACTCGCGTCAATCCGACGCAGGAATGGATGCGTCCTACTGCCCGCCTGAACCGTGGCAGCGCACCGCGAGCAGTGCACCATCATGGCCTGTCCAGTTCGCAGCATCGGCAGCGCCCTGAGCAGGCGGTTCGCCGACCACGAGCGCCTGGTAGGTGCGCGCGTGTTGAAGGCAGCGCCACGACAGCATGCTCCATCGCACCAGCCGCCCGTCGAGAACGGCCTCGCCGCGCAGCACGATCGCGGGATGGCCCTGCGGTCCGTTCGAGTGCTCACCAACTGCGACGTGCACCTCGTGCAGTCCGGCCGCTTCGATCCAGGCGGGCGCGAGATGCGCGGCGACCACGAGATCATCGCTGAGCGCCGCCTTGCGTCCGGCAAAGACGATCTCGAGCGCATCGCCGCGCAGGTAGACCGCGCTCGCAGACGTGCGCCGCGCGAGGACCCAACCGTCGCCCAGAGAAGCGACATTCACGCTCGGGATCTGCGCGCTCGCTGCGCGCGTATGCGCATCGTGGCAATGGACGCTCGCTGCCTCGGTGGCGAACGCAAGCTCGCGCTCTGCAGCTCCATCGCGCAGCAATCGGAAGATGCGGCCGCTCCTCTCGCACCGCCAGATGAGCGCCTCTCCGTCGGCTCCGCGGATGAGTGCAGCCGGATGTCCATCGACAGACCACTCCAGTGTCTCATCGCTTCGGTCTGCCGCATCTCCCGCAGTCAGACTGCGCAGGCTTGCGGCGCTTCGGATGATCGTCGCGTGGGCAAGCTCCGCGGCCTCGAGCGCCTCTTCATCGGTCGGCGGGCCCGCGCGTGGGTCGGGATCCCAGGAGAGGCGCACGCGCCATCTTCCAGGCTCGACGTGCTCGACGAACCCATCGGTCGGCTCTGCGGAGGCCGAGCGCGTGCGGCCCAACGGCATGGCGATCGAAACGCCCGCAACTCTCTCGAGCGCGAGCTCCTTCGGCTTGCACCCGCCCAGGCCAAGCAGCGCCAGAACGGCGAGCAGCGCGCGCGATTTCGCCATAAATGACCGGCCGGTCAGAAACCCGGAACCAGCTTGGAGATGATCTCCTTCATGATCTCGCTCGCGCCGCCGCCGATGGTGATCAGACGCGCGTCGACGAAGGCCCGCGCGATGTGGCTCTCGGTGACGTAGCCCATGCCGCCGTGGATCTGCTGGCAGTCGTAGACGACCTTCTGCATCAGGTCGCCCGCGAACAGCTTGGCCATGCTGATCTCCTTCGTCGCCGGCTCTCCTCGCGCGAAGAGGTCGCACGCCCGATAGGCGAGCCAACGCGCCGCTTCGATCGCAGTGAGGTGCTCGACCAGTTTGTGCTTCCAGACCTGCATCTTGATGAGCGGCTTGCCGAACGCCGTGCGCTCGTTGCCGTACTGGATGGCGTCGTCGACCATCTGCTGCATCCCCGCAACCGCGCCCACCGCAGCGCAGAGCCGCTCGCCCTGGAAGTTGGTCATGATGTGATAGAAGCCCGCGTTCTCCTCGCCGAGCAGATAGCGCGCGGGAACCTTGCAATCCTCGAAGAAGAGCAGCGCGGTGTCGCTCGAGAGATTGCCGATCTTCGACAGCTTCTTGCCAATCGAAAACCCCTTCACGTCGGTGGGGAACGTCAGCAGCGAGATTCCGCCGTAGCCGACTTCGCCGGTGCGCACGGCGAGCGTGACGAAGTCGGCGCGCGTGCCGTTGGTGATCCACATCTTCGCGCCGTTGATCACGAAGTCGTCGCCGACGCGGCGCGCGGTGGTCTTGAGGTTGGCGACGTCGCTGCCCGCGTCCGGTTCGGAGACGCCGAGCGCCGCGATCTTCTCGCCCGCGAGGGCCGGCGCAAGGAACAGCTTCTTCTGCTCGTCGGTGCCGATCTCGTTGATGATCGGCGTCGCCATCTGCGCCTGCACCAGCATCGCCATGTTGACGCCGGCGTTGCGGCTCTTCACCAGTTCCTCTGCGAGCACAACGACGTGCCAGTAGTCGCCACCGCCGCCCACCGACTCGGGATAGCCGACGCCGAGCGCACCGAGCGCGGCCATTCCCGTGAAGACTTCACGCGGAAAGATTCCCGCCGCGTCCCAATCGGCCGCGTGAGGCGCAAGCTCGCGCTCGACATAGGCGCGCAGCGAGGCGCGGAAGAGATCGTGCTCAGGCGTAAAGGGAGGAAAGATCGGCGTCCCGGTGCTCATGCGCAGCTCCTGCGTTCGCGAAAAATGAATGAGGACTCATTCAGAAAGGCGCGGACGCTATCACGAGGAGCGAAGAGTCAAAGCGCCGCAACACGTTCGCGCGCCGAGCGCTGGCCGGAACTACTCGCAGGCTCCCATCGAAGCATTGCCGGTGCCGCGTGCGTCGTGGCCAAAGCGCGACCAGCCTGGAGCAAGGCCACGGCTGTCGGTGGCGATCGAGCTGACGAATCCCGCGGCGTCGCCAAGATAGAGCGTGCCATCGCAGCCAATGGTCGGGCTTGAGGCGGTCGCCGCGCCGGGGAGAGGCAGCGACCAGAGCAGCCCGCCGGCGGGAGCGAACGCATAGAGCGTGCGTTCGGCCGCCAGGTAGACCGTGCCATCCGCGCCGACCGCAGGAGTCGACTCGACGTTGGCCGCACCCGCGATGCTGATGGGCGCGTAGGCCGGAGGAGCCGCAGCAGCGCTGCTGTTCGCGGTGGGAGCGAGCGAGCCGACGTCGTCGAGCGCGAGAAGTGTGCCGAAGGCGAAGACAGGAGAGGAGAGCACCTTGTCGGCGAGGGGCGCGGGAGTCGCGCGCGGCGCACCATTGGCGGCGAGCATCAGCAGTCGGCCGCTCTCGTCAGCGAAGGCGATGCCGTCCGCACCCAGCGCGGGCGAGGCGCTGATCTGTGCGCCCGTCGCGACGCTCCATTTCTCGATAAAGGCGAAGCGGCCCTGCGCGTCGCTCGAAACTCCGAGCGCGTGGGCCTTGGAGTCATCGCCACCGACGTAGATCGTCCCGTCGAGATCGATGGCGGGGCTCGTTCGGCCACCCGAGACAGGAGCGAAGAGGGTGCAGGAGCGCATGCCGTTCGCGCGAACGAATCCGGTCGTTCCCTCGAGGAGAAAGAGGCCACCCGCGACCGCGTCGCTGCCGAGCATGAAGGTGCCGGTGTTGACGAGCGCGATCGCTTCCATCGAGACGCCGCTCGAGCCGATTCCAGCGATCGAAGCGATCGCCGGAGAGGAGCGGAAGCTCAGGCCGGTCGGAAGATCGGCGCAACTCCAGAGAAGCGCGCCGGTGTCGGGATCGATCGCGCGCACCTCGCCTCCTTCGCTCGCGGCATACAGCGCATGGGCGCCTCGTGCGGGTGAGGCGCTCACAGGGCCGGCGAGCGTGCGGGACCAGAGCGGTGCTGCGGTCGCTCGATCGAGCGAGAGGATGTTGCCTGCGTCGGTGCCGATGAAGAGGTGGTGCGCGTCGATCACGGGAGAGCTGCGGATGGGCAGCCCCCCGCCGACTGAGCGGCTCCAGAGCGCGCGCGTCACCGGGACCGCGCCATTCATCGTCGCTTCGTTGCCGAGAAGATCGCGCGCCCGCACGCCGAGCGCGAGCGGACCTGTGCCGGCGAGGAAGTCCGGGGCAGCCAGAGGCACACGGAAGCTCCACTCCTGCGCGGAGAGACGCGTGCCGGAGATCGCGAGCATTCCCGGCGCGACGACGACCGGGGTCGCCGCGTCGATCCCGACTCCGTCATCGATGATGCGCGCGCGGATCTCGATGGTCTCCGTCCGGAGGAAGTTCGCTCCGCGCGGCGTTGGCAGGGAGAGCTCGATGTGCGGGCCGGTCCGATCAATCCGGATGCGGCGCGCGCCGCCGCTGTAGCTCTGGCCCGCAGCGAGGATGACCGGTTCGAGTTTCCAGTCGCGCTCCTCAAGAGCGCCAGCGTCAAAGAGACCGCGGTAGAGACCATCGGCCGCGAGAACCACCGGCACGAGCACCGTCGACACGCCGACGCCATTGAGCGGCGTCAATCGCACCGCTGCCGTCACGGCAGGAGCTGGCGTCGAGATCGACAGCGCGAGTGAGACAGCGCCAGTCGCTACGCCCTGGCCGTCAGAGGGAGAGACCCACGAGACAGACGGAGGCGCATCAAGCGCGCAGGTGCCGTCGTCGCAGTGCAGCCCGCTCGCACAAGGATCCGAACAGGTGCGCGGCGCGCGCGTCTCGCAAAGCCCGCCCGTGCAGGCGAGGCCATAGCCGCAGTCGTTGTCGGTGCTGCACTGCCCGCCCGGATGAGGGATGCAGGCCGCGAACAGCGCGGCACAGACAGAGACCAGAAGCAGGCGCGCCATACCCAACATAGATATCTGCTTATCGTTATATGCAACTTTGATTATCATTAGAACTTCCCTTGAATTGATGCGCCGTCCGGCGAGAGAAGAAACAGCGTGCCGCCGACAGCGAGCGCGCCCAGGCCGGTCGCGCCGACAATGAGGGCGGCGACGCCAGCGGAGTGAACGCGGCCGTAACTGGCCGCGTCGGCCGAGGTGAGCTGGCCACGCTGGTATCGGTTGTCGAGCACGGCGCCCTGCACGCGCGCATAGAGTTCGACACCACCAGCCGTCATCAGGAGTGCACCGCCCGCGGCCAGCACGAGGCGGGCCGCGCGCGTACGCACCGACGTTTCTGCTGTCGAGGCCGGAACTGCAGCGACCGCGTCTGCCGGGGCCTCGCCGCTCAACGCGGAGGGCGCGCCGTCTCCATCGAGGAGTGCAACCTCTCCCGTCTTCGCGGCGCAGACGATCCGGGTCTCGCGGCCATAGGCGATCCGGATACGCCGCTCATCATTTCCGGCGCGGACCAGGTGGCGGCCGACCGGCAGCGAGACAGGCGCAGAGAGCGGCACTGTTCCGAGATCTCGTCCATCGACGACGAGGTGGGTGCCGACGACGCCGGCGCCGGCGACCAGCAAGCTCCCCTCGCACGGCGCGCCGCCAAGGAGTTTGCAGAGTCCGTGCTCGAGACCGCCCGCCAGATCGAGCGGTCCGCCCTCGATTGTTCCACGCTGCACCGACAGCTCCCGCCCGTCGTCCGCCGCGAAGAGATGCAGTTCAAACGCGAAGCCCTTCGGAGTCGCGAGGACGCGGCCCGCGACCATCTCCGTGAGCGCGTCGTTTCGCGCCGCCGCGGCCAGGCATGTGCTCTCGTCGGTCAGGCACGCGCCGTGCGCGAGCGCCTTGAGCGACTGCAGATTGGGCAGCCCCGCCGCACCATCGCGCAACTGAGCAGTGAGCTGATCGGCGAATGCGCGCTGTCCGTCCGGGAGCGCGAAAGGATAGAGCCCGACGCGTTCGCCCGCCTGCAGTCCGATGCGCTCGACCGCTCCCTGCCTGGTCGGGAGCGGATTCGGAATCAACGCATACGTTCCGCCGGAGACCGCAGGCGCGACCGATTTCGGCGCGGCGGATGCAGCGGTTGCGAGGGAGAGAAACAGCAGCGCGGACGAGACAGTGAGTTGCGACATGGACGCGATGCTCGTCCGGATCTCAGTTCCGTCAACTTTTTGAGCCCACGAATCCGCCTTCCCCCACCCGACCGATGCGAGCAGATCGAGCGCGTGACACAACGCCGGCCTCTCGCTGGGGGCCACTTCATGTTCACTGCGCTCATCCTCGCCGCCGCAGCCGCCAGCGCCCCTGCCCGTTCGATCGATCAGCGGGTCTCACTCGTCGAAGCCCGCCAGATGCTGCAGTCGCAGGCGCTCTGGGGACTGCAGTCGGCGATGCCCGGCGACGCACTCAAGGCCCTCACGGATCTCGATCTGCACCTCCAGCAGGATCGCGATCGCGACGAAAAGATGCAGCGACTCGAAGGCACCGTGGCGGCGCTCGAGCAGCGGCTTGAGGCGCTTGAGTTGATGCTCGGCGATCGATCACTCGCCGAGGGCGCGCGGGTCCGGGTCGTGCAGCCACCGGCAGCGCCGCTTGCACAGATTGGTGAACCAGTGCTGCGCGTGAAGCCGCAGGCCAAGCGCGCGCGCGGCTCGCACGCGAAGGGGCAAGCAGCGGCATCTCCTGCGCGAACCGACCGCGTCGCTGCAGCGCCCTGATTGCTCGCGTGCGCGCGACGGAATAGATGAGTGACGATGATCGCGTGCGCGAGCTGCGGCTCGGAATTTGAGTCGGCGGATCCCGACGAGCTGCGCTGCGCCGATTGCGCCGCGCTCGTGACGACGGAGTCGCGCCCACTCATCACGCGCAAGGTCGCGGACTACACGCTGCAGCACGAACTCGGCGCGGGCCGCTACGCGACGAGCTGGCTCGCAGAGGGTCCGGATGGCAGCGGCGTCATTCTCAAGCTGCTGCGCGCCTACGCTCCCGACGCAGAGACGGTGCAGCGATTTCTCGATGAAGCCAAGCGGCTCTGCGGTGATGAGGGCCCGACACATCGCGGGCTCGCGCGTCTGCTCGATGCGGGAGTGCACGTCGGCGGCGCCCTCTTTCTCGTCTATGAAAGCGGCGGGGAGACAACGCTGGCCGATGAGCTGCGAGGCCTCGGACGCATCCCGGCGAAGCGCGCGCTCGAGCTGTGCGCGCAGCTTGGCGAGGCCATCCATGCGCTCCATGAGAACGGCCTCGGGCATTTCGATCTGAAGCCCTCCAACGTGGGGCTCGCCAAAGAGGAGAGCGGCGCGGAGCAGGCGGTGCTGCTCGACGCGACCACCGGGCACCTCCTCTCGCACGCCGGTCTGCGCGAGACGCTGATGCTGCCGATCTCGACGGTCGCGTATCTCGCCCCGGAGGTCGCGGCAGGAGTCGATGCCGACGAGCGCGCCGATCTCTACAGCATCGGCGTGCTGCTCTATCAACTTCTCTCCGGGCGATTGCCGGTCACCGGCCACAGCACCGATGAACTCCTCGACGCACACCGCGTGCAGAGGCCCCTGCGCCTGCGCGATGTCGGTCGCCGCGTCCACGAGGATCTCGAGGGGCTGCTGCAGCGCGTGCTCGACAAGGACCCGGCGGCCCGCTTCAACGACGGTCGCCTGTTCGCGACAGAGTTGCGCCGTGTCGCGCCGCTCGCGGATCATCCGACTCCGGATCAGCACGACGACGAGATCGAGGATCCGCTGCCCGTGACGGTGTCGGCTCCGCTCGAGCCAGAGGTTGCGCCGCCGCCGCAAGTTTCCGCGGAGGCCATCGCCGCGCAGTTGCCGCGCCCTCGGATTCCCGCACGCCCGCGGCAGAGATGGGCTGCAACCAAGCGCATCGCGACCTTGCCGCGGAGGCTCACGTCCGCGCAGGTCGTCGTTGCCGTTGTGATTGGCGCGGCAACGCTTCTCTCCATCGTCGCAGTCGCGATTGCGTTCTGGCCAGAGAGTCCGCACACGCCACGCAAGAAGAAGATCGTGGCGCCGATCGCTCGCGCCGAACCAGACGAGGGCGCGCAGGCCGAGCAGACCCCGCCGGCCGCGTTGTCCGCGACTCCAGAGTCCACAGCGCCATCGACGAATCCTTCGGCTGCGTCGCCCACAGCGACTGTTCATGCACCACATAAAAAATCCGCAGCGCTCCCGGGAGCCGAGCACCCACTCGCACCGGAGCCCTCGACAGAAGCGCAGTTCGCGCTTGCGCAGAAGCAGCTGGCACGTCGGGAGCCACAGGCGGCGAAGCAGACGCTCGACGGACTGCTTTCGAAACCAGCAGTCGCCGCTGCAGATCGAGAGAGGGCCACGCGGATGCTCTCAGGCGCCGAGGCCGAGGCGCAGGCCGAGCACGCGCGCGCGCAAGGAAACAAGCCAATCTCGATCGACTGGTATCGGAAGTATCTGCGCCTTACCGACGACGCAGCAGAGCGTGCGCGAGTCGTGCGGGAGATCCAGGCGCTCGGGCATTAGTCCCGGCAGCATATGGAAAGGCCCCTGGCGATTCTCGATCGCTCGAGAATCGCTCGGGGCATCGATCGAGCGCAGCGCTATTCCTGATTGCAGATCGCAGCGGTGTTGGCGACGCACGTGCCCGCGGTGCCTGTCGTCACGTGGCAGTTGCCGCCATTGCAGCCGATGTACTCAAGCTGGCCGTTGACCTCTCCACAGGTGGCGCCGATGGTGGACGGCCACGGCTGGCAGGTGTTCGACGACGAGTCGCAGTAGGTGAAGAACTCGCAGAGGTTGTGGCCCGGCGTGCAGGAGCCGCTCTGGTGGACGATCGTGGCGCACTGCTGGGTCATCGCGTCGCACGTCAGGCCGGAGTTGCATTCGACCGTCTGCGACTGCGCCTGGATATATCCGCACGTCTGGCCCAGTCCAACCCGCGGCGGCTGCGCGGGTTCGGCGGTGCAGACCGAGTTCAGACATCCAGAACCCGCCACACATCCTGCCTGCTGGCAGGCCTGGCCGATCGCGATTTGATGAGCGCAAGTTCCCGTGCAGCCGCTCGCTGCCGGGACGTCGCAATACATGGCGCTGCCAGCGCAATCGAAGTCCGAGAAGCAGGCGTCGCCGGTTGCCACGGTGCCCGAGAAGGTCGACTCACACGCGGAGGGAGTGGACGAGGAGAGGCTGAACGTCGCGCAGCTCACATTCTGGACTGCAGAGACGCAGGCCGAGGCCTGGCTTGAGTTGAACGTCACGCGGCCAGCGTCCACGGCGGCCTGGATCTCCGAGCACGATGCACCGTTGAAGAAGTTGGTCTCCCAGTTGACGACGGAGCCGCCGAGGCATTGGCTGGAAATGGTCGCGAGGGCTTGCTGGTAGGACGTGCAGAACGACGCCGCAGTCCCGCTCGAGCCACCGCCGCTCCCGCCGCCCGAACCACCTGCCGTCCCGCCGCCGCTGCCACCGCCGCTCCCACCTCCGTTACCGCCAGGAGAGGAGCCTCCGCAGGCGAGAGCACACGAGACAAAGAGAGCGACGAGAACGGAATTGAGCTTCGTTGAACGCACGTGAAATCCATTTCTGAAAGGGTGGTGAGCGATTGAACCCGCGTCTTGTGACCGATCATGGCCGTTTCGTCCACTCTTCGAACCCATTGGATCGAGGTCCCGGAGATCGGAGTTGGCCTTGATTGCAATCAGCGGATAAATGCGATCGCCGAGGGGCCCAGCGCCCCACTCGAGTTACCGGATACAGCGGGTGTGGCGCGCGTGTAATGAAACCGGACTCGTCACCTGCGACCTGCACGGGGTTGGATTGAAGCACCGATGCACCGCGGGCGCGCCCGGCGACATAATGAGCGGCATCGACGTATTGGTGGAACGGATAGTCGCCGCCAGGCATTGCGATATCAACGAGGCAGATACCAATGGGCATACTGCCTTGATATGGGCGGCCAGGAACAACCAGTTGAAAGCGGCTGAAACGCTGATCTCCAGACATGCAGACATTACGCTGCGGGACCAGGAAGGTCGGTCTGCCCTGTTTCATGCAGTTCTGGAATCCAATCTGGAGATCGCGAATGCGCTGCTCGCGAAGGGAGCGGACCTGAATAAACACAATGGGAACGGAAGGACCATCTTCTGCGCGGGATGCCAGGAGATAGGTGCCGCCGACTTTCCCAAGCGGTTTGCAGGTAGCCTGAGGTTTCTGCGGGCCCACGGAATCGACACGGGAGTTGCCGACAAGTCTGGAAAGAAGGGGGTCGACTACATCATGGGAGCCTGTACATTCTTTTGTGCTCTCAGATGTGAGAGGAGAGCACGGTGGCGAAGAGAAAAATCCGAGACGAGTTATTGGACGAGCTGCTCGACGGGGCCAAGACGCAAGCGGCGATCTTTGGGCCGGGAGGTC
Organism: uncultured delta proteobacterium; assembly: GCA_903911145.1. Classification (GTDB taxonomy): domain Bacteria; phylum Myxococcota; class Myxococcia; order Myxococcales; family 40CM-4-68-19; genus CAIWCD01. The sequence goes on from CAIWCD010000052.1 coordinate 131,276, forward strand.
TGCTCAA
>CAIWCD010000053.1 GCA_903911145.1 uncultured delta proteobacterium
TGGAAGCGATCACCAAGAACCGCGGCGGAACGATCGCGGCGAGCGCGATCGCTGGAGCCGTCAGGCAGGCGTCCGCGGCGCGGGGATCCGCGACACGAACGTGAGCTGAGGCGAGCAGCGTGGCGGGGCGTTACTCGACTTCCTGGTCTGAACGGCGGGACTTGCCGGAGATGCGGATGAGCAATCCCTTGTGGACGAGGCGGTCTGCGATCGCGGAGGCGGCGGCGCTGTTGTGGAAGAGCTTGCCCCAATCCTTGAACGCGAGGTTGGTCGTCACGATGGTCGAGGCACGCTGATATCGGCGATTAAAGACCTGATAGAGCAGATCGGCGCCGCGGGCGTCGAAGGCCAGATAGCCGAGCTCGTCGATTAATAGAAGATCTGGCGTAGACCAGGCGAGCAATCGGCGATGAAGAGTATTGCGGGATTGCGCGGAGACGAGGTCGTTGACGAGGTCGGCGGCCGTGACGAAACGGACGCGGTGACCGCGGAGACAGGCGAGTTGGCCAATGGAGTTGGCGAGGTGGGTCTTGCCGACGCCAGACGGGCCGACGAAAACGCAGTTGGTCTAATCGGCGATGAATTGCAGAGTGGCGGCGCGCTCGACGACATCGCGGTCAATCGATTTGGGATAATCGAAGTCATAGGCGTCGAGGGTCGTCAGCGGAAAAATCGCCGAGCGCTTTAATGCCCGGCGTGCGCGGGATTCCATATGAGCGCGGAGTTGTTCGCGCATCAGGTGGTCGAGCAATGAAATCGGCGTGTCGTTGCGGGTAATGGCCTTCTGCGCGGCCGCGTCGAGCAGCTCGGCGGCGTGGTTCAACTCGAGGGCGCGCAGGACCTCGGCGAGGGAGAGCGTCGCGGTAAGATCACGGTTTTCGGAAGAGGGCATCGTAGGTCTCCAGATCATGCGGGGTAACATCGAGAGCGTCGGCGGCGGGATTGCCGGTGACGATTGGATCGGCGGGCTCTTTGAGGCCGCGGGCGAAGCGGGCCTGGTCGCAGAGGGCGCGGATATATCGAGCGCCGAAGGTGTGCTGGAGTAATGCCTGTCCTATCGCGTCGGCGACCTCGGTCTCGCCATAGAGCGCGATGAGTCGAAGGAGTTTTTTAACCTCGCCTTCGAGGTCGATGCGGCGGCGCGAGATCTCCTGCAAATAGAGTTTGCAGGCGGGCGCAAGTGCCGCGATGCGGTCGCGCTTTTTAATGCCGCCAGCGCCGGGCTTTCGCTCGATGAGCTTGGCGAGGTGCGCGGGATCTTCGATGGCGCGGCGGCGATCCCAGCAGCGGGCGTGATTGGCGATTTCGACTCCGTCGCAGAGCACGCGGACGCGCTGCTCGCTGGCGCGCAACTGCACCGTCTTGCCGACGTACTCTGGAGGTACGGAATAGGAGTTGGTATCGAGCTTGATGCGCGCTTCTTTGGATACGATGGAAATATCGGCCCAATCGGAATCGAACTGGCGTTCAGGCAATTGACGCAGCCGCGGACGCTCGACGAGGAGGAGCTCTGCTGGGCGCTGGCGGGTGGTGGCGTGCAGTCTGGAATTGGCGGTGGCTTCGAGCCAAGCCGCGGCCTGCGCGCGCACGTCGTCGATCGAGGAGAAGGAGCGGCCATAGAAGAATGAGCTGCGTAGATATTTAATACTCGCCTCGACGCGACCCTTGGCCTCGGGGTAACGCACGGGCGCAGCGACCGGCTCGAAGAGGTAATGCCCGGCGAAGCGGAGAAATCGCGGATTGAATTGGACTGTCGAGCCGACGTGATGAAGCACGACCGATTTCAGGTTGTCATAGAGGATCTGTTTCGGGACGCCGCCGAAGTAATCGAGGGCGCGGCGGTGCATGGCGAGGAAAGTCTCCATGCGCATGTCGAGAGAGAAATCGATATAGAGCGCGCGCGACCAACTCAAGACCATCGAGAAGGCAGAGAGCGGGCGCTGCGTGGTGCCGACGCGGAATTGACCGAAGAGCCCCCAGTCGACTTGCGCCTGCTCGCCCGGCTCGACCTCGATTCGTAGATAGGCTTTGCGTGAGCGAGGGCTGCGGACCTGGGCGATATATCGGCGCACCTGCGCGAGCCCTCGCGGATATCCGCGCGCTTTAATCTCCTCGAAGAGGCGCAGCGCGGTCAGTTCGGGCAACTCGGTGACGCGGCGGACGAGATAAGCCTTAAACGGATCGAGCGCGCTCGACAATGGCGCGGCGTCGCTTTGCGCATCGTCGGCGAGCGAGCGGCGGACGGTCGAATGGTGCACCCGGAATCGCCGTGCGACAGTCTCGATCGGCAGCAATTCGACGAGCACCAGACGCCGCATCTCGGCGCGCATCTCGGGCGTGATCATCGCTGGCCCGCGGCTGCGAGCGTGATGAGACGGCGCGCGCGGCGATAATCGCCCATACCGCCGAGTAATCGCTGATCGACGGCAGGCACGGATAAGGGCGAGACCCACTCGACGTCGATCTGCGGGCTGGCGAGATCACCGAGAATCAATGCCCAGCGCTGCGGATTGCGCTGGACGTCCTCGGCGTCCGCATCGAGCACAGCGAAGAGCGGCTCGCCATACCAGGCGACGAGCGCCTCCAATAGCATCGCCAATGCGCGCGGCTGCGCTGGTATCGGCGGTAATCGTGCCTTGAGTGCTTCGCCGCCGTTCGCTTCCGAGAGCAACAACCGCGTCATTGAAGGCAGCGGCTCGATCGACAACCAGAGGGACGACATGAAACACGACCTCCACGCGCTGCGGAGGCGGAGGCTTGAATACCTCGCTCGCAGCACGTGGCGTCTGTATCGGCGGCGCGGCTTGCCCGGAACCTTGATGCGTCACGCGCTCTCGCAGACGTGCTCGATAAACACGCTGACGGTCGCGGTGATCGAGTCGCCCCTCCTCACTCGATTGGAGCCGTCGCCCAGCGCGGCGCAACTGCTCGCGTCGTGCCATACGACGGCAATTCCCCGTGCAATAGCCGTGGCCCCGATCGCATCGTCGGCACAGCCAGAACTCCGCGCCGCACCGCTTGCATAGCCGGGCTCGAAGCTGCACCCGCCTCCGCGGGCGGACGAACTCTCGACAAGCGCCAAAACCTGCGCCATCGTCTCTACCGAGACGAGCGGGTACTCCGCCCCGCGTGGCGGCCCGGTTCCAGCCGGGTCGCCCGTCTCATCCGCCAGCGCTCTCGAGCCTCGGCGCGCTGGCTACGCGAGGCTACTTTTCCGCCGCCGCGCCGCGTGTCACCCCGCGCTCAGGATGATCGCTCCGCCGCGGTTTGCGATGATCGCTTCCA